>NZ_JAGEMO020000120.1 GCF_017921975.2 Hymenobacter terricola | reverse complement strand
ACCATCCGGCCCATTGCCTGGAAAAAGAAGTAGCCCCGACCAGTTGAGGGGCCGAGGCTACGCAGGATGAACCCAAAGGCTCTCCTTAAAGGCGCCTAAAGGTAAAAAAACTTGCTCACTTCCTTGCTTTTTAACACAGTATCTCCTGTTTCACCCGACCGCCCCATTCTTAAACCACCTCACTATACACCTAGTTCTTGAGTAGTTTAATAAACGTGAAATCGGATGGTAACGTTAGCAAATTCAAACACCAGCGTGCTGACCCTATTTGTGGGAGGCATGAGGCTTTCATAGGAGAAAAGGTTTCCTGAATGCCTCCAAACGCCATCTTTTACGCTAAACCACTGACCCTGTTTTTGTGGGGGGAATGGTCATTTCCCACAAAAACAGGGTCAGTGGTTTAGCGTTAGCTGGTTGGAAGCTTGCGCTTTACTCTTTCCTGTTCGGGGAGCGGCTTGTCCGCATCGGGATGGTGAGCAAAGTATTCCTGCAAAGCCACTTCGATAATCGCACTCATATCGCGCCGGTCCCAAAAAGACAGTCGATGCAACTGCACGTAGATTGTGGTAGGCAGGGTATTGGTAAAGCGCGTTTTGGTGAGCAATGGCGTGTTGGGTGCCTTTGCTACCGGGTCGGGCTCGATTGAATTGCCTGCCGGGGCAAACAACAGGTCATCTACCGAGCGAGTCGGTGTCGCAGATGTCGGCTGAGATACCAGAGCCGCAAGACCAAATTTTGAAACTGGCTTTTTCATAAAACTGATTAGAAGGTTCTTAGCACCACATTGTTTCGTGTTCCTAATATGCATTACCTGCATTATGCATACAATACATATTATGCACATAATGCGTATCACGCAGGTAATGCACCCAGCCTTTCTAATAATTCAGTTGTGAGGTCCTCATAATCTTTACAAGCATTGCTGTTGGGAGCATATTCCTGCAAACTCTGGCGGTTGACCTGTGCTTCGGCCAAGGCGACATTTTCGCGGATGGTTGTGTGCATGAGCAGCGGGCCCAACACGTCGTGCTGCCGCAGCATATCTACGAACTCATGATGAAGGCGCTTACGGTACGTGGCCGAATAGCGCGTCAGGAATAACCCTCCTACTTGCAGGCCCGGATTGAAGCTTTTCCTGACCCGGGCAACTACATCCAGCAGCGAGGTAAGCCCTTCGTAACTGAGATACTCTGGATGCACCGGTATGAACGTGGCCGTTGAGGCTGTTAGAGCGGCTACGGCAAGTGGCGAGTGTGGCGACGGACTGGTGTCAAAAATCACGTAGTCCATTTTCCCTTTAAGGCCGGTCAGGGCGTTCTTCAGGACCATGATGTAATCCATTTGGGTGCCCAAGACCTTCTCTGCTGCCACGATGGCTTCGGTGGCCTGCACCAGCCACAGTTGAGGCCCTACCGGCTCCATGACTTCGGCCAGCGTAGCATCGCTGCTGGCGACAAGGCCGATGTGTTTGTCGGCGGGCAGTTGCGGAAGGATAAGCGACAAATTGCGCTGAGGGTCGCAGTCGACCAAAAGTGTTCGATGCCCCCGATTAGCCAGTGCATGCGCTATGGCCCAGGCCGAGGTGGTTTTGCCTACGCCACCCTTCCGGTTGGCAATCGTGAGTATCTGCATAAAGGGGTAGGTGTGATTTGAAAACAAATGTCGGGAATATGAGGTGCATGGGCAACACAATATTCCTTATGCATACGGTATGCATAAGGAATATTGTGTTGCCCATGCACCTCATGAATATAGCGCAATGGGCAGTCGGCTGCATAAATGCCGTATAAGTAGGATAGGGGAGGAGCGGGTCAGCACGGAGTTAGCAGCGATGTGGTGAACAGCAATGTTGATTTGGTCTGACACTAACGGGTATACTTGTAAAGTATATTTTGCATTACGATGGGCAAAGAATCGGTTGTTTTACTTCCTCAATTGCCAAACGCATCTGTTCCCCTTATGGACAGATGCGTTTGGCAAGGTTGCGCCGTCAGTTGAGTGCTGCCCGTGTAGCGGAACGAACGGGCAGCACTCAACTGACGGCCTACACTACTGGCAATTGAAAGAGGGAAGGCCAGCGTCAGCATGGGGGCTTCTCTGCAGGTGCTCTTTGTGCTCGGGCTGGAGAAAACGATTCTGCGACTGGCCGAGGACGACGTGCTGGGCCGCGTTTCCGAGTGGCCAGGATACGCATGACGAGGGGGCCTGGGAAACGGTTGTGAGTGAATTAGCGCAACAGGCCGGCGTTTCGATGGCGGTAGGCCAAGCCCAGCTTTTCGGTAGTCGGCACCACACGTACCTCTCCCAACGCTTCGACTGAACGGCTACGCGGCCATGACCTTGCTCGGCTATCAGGATGGGGCGGACTATCAAGACGGCGCGAGCTATCTGGAATTAGCGGCTTTCCTGATTCGCCAGGGGGCAGGTTAACGAAGACCTGACAGAGCTGTGGCGGCGCATTGTGTTCAATATCTGCGTGGCCTTCACCGACGACCATTTGCGGAATCATGGCTTTATCCTCTCGGCGCAAGGCCGGCGCCTATCACCGGCCTATGACCTGAACCCAATGCCCTATGGGCGAGGACTTACCCTTAACATCTCAGAAACGGATAATGCGCCTGCCCTTCAACTAGCCTTGGAGGTGGCTCTATTCTTTCGACTTCTTCCACGGCAGGCAAATGCCATAATAGCAAAGGTGAGCGGGGCCGTACGCAATTGGCGTGCGGTTGCTATGCATTCCCATTTGACCCGAGAAGAACAGGAGCTGATGGCTAACGCCTTTAGGGCTGTTGATAATTAGAGTCTGATTTCGTAAAAAAATTCTCAACCCTCTATTCTACATAAAGTTGCTTTTCGGATGGCCCCGCGGTTAGGGCGGCAGGCCGCCGAATTGGCCGCAGGGAGGAAACCGGTCCTATCCTGCCCCCGGACGCGCCGGGCGGCGCTGTGCGCCGGAGTGGGGTGGGGGGCGTCGCCCCCGCTTGAGCGCGTTCGGCCATCGCTGCGGCCACAGCTGTTTGCGCATCCATACCAGCTCAGAAGACCGACGGATTTTATGAACAACTACTCCCCGTGGCCTCGTCCTGCAAGTTAACTGGTGTTCGAGGGCCGCAAGTCGCTTACCAAAGGCTTCCCACCAACCATTCCTGGTCCCGTGGGTAATGGCATGCCGCCCATCGGGCGTAACCATATCGGCCGGCGGCCCGGTCACGGAGCTGCTGAACAGGAAGCGTTTTGAGCGCCATGGGCTCCGCCTTGCGCCCGTGGCATCGAGGTAAGCCGGGGGTTATGCCGGCGTTGGACAGCGCCAGCAGCATCCTGGCTTGAAAAGCATCGCCCGAGGTCGTCGAGGCCGGCATCCCGGTGGGGGCTTGCGCCTGCGCCAGGACAAGTGAGCTGCCGGCTGCCAGAAGAAACCAGGGTGGTAAGCAGTGGTGGCGGAGCCTGAGGCGGAAATGAGGAGGGGTGGTATTAGCGGGGATTCATTTGCGCAAAGAAGCCTCGGCGCGGCTCTTCTCCCACCCGCTGCTCATTGAATGGCCGGGCTGGGCTCCCGTTCCTTCGCCACCAAAGCCACTGCCGCCGGAATGGGCTTACCCACCCGGATGGCCTCTTCGTGGTGGTCGGCAGGGGTCGGCAGTTCGACCGTGTAGCGGCCAGCCGGCAGGGCGGCCAGGTCGAAGGTGCCAGCGTACCGGGAAGCCCGCAGCACGTCATCGTGGAGCACGCTGCCGCGCTTGTTGCGAATCTGGAAACGCACGGAGCCGTACTTGTCGCTTTCGTAACACACCCGCAGCAGCGGCGAATTGGGCAAGGTCCGGATAATTACCCGCAGGGAGGCCGGGGCGGGCGACCCATTCGGTTGCGCACTGGCGCGCTGCGCCTGGCAAAACCGAGTACCAGCAGCAAAATAACTCAATGGCCGGAGACAGTCAGACGCGGGAAAGTTTTCATGATGGGAGGCTATCAGGGGGAATGAAGAGGAGTTTTTCGGCGCGTTGCCGGAGCAGTGAATCCATTGGAATAGGCAGTTAGTTGGCGTTAAAGCGGGTTTTCATCGCTCAGAAAAAGAAGTAGGGCGGGCCCGGGCAAGCAAACTACTTTTTGAATTTGAGCTTCTCCGCGATGTTCCGGGCAATTGTCTTGCCTTGCAGCAGGCTTACCTCGGTCGTTTTGCGGTAGTGCATGCCGCCGTACACGCGCGAGGTCCCGGCCTCGGTGGCCGCCTCATCGAACGAGTTGTAGGGGCGTGGCACGACACCCGCGATGTTGTAGGGCTTGTCGGTGTATTGGTAGTTGGGCCCAAACACCAGGGTGAGAGCCTCGGCCGCCGCGCCCGACGTCACGGAGTGGCCCGCCGGGTATTCGGGATGGGCCGGGGTGGGAATCAGCGTGTTCCAGCCGGGCTGGCCCATCACTGTGCGGATGTAGGTAATGGGCCGCACGGCGTTGTAGAGGTACTTGCTCTTGTAAAGGCTGACTTGCGCATCCGACATGGCGATGCTGACCTGGGCAAACGCCACGGCGGCCGCGTCCAGGGAGGGCTTTTGCGTGGCCAGCACCTGGCGCAGGACGTTGTGCCAGGAGTTGGTGGCCCAGAACACGGCAATCGTGCGCTGCTCGGCCGTCAGGCCCTGCCCAATGTTGTACACTTCCTGGGCCTGCGCGTAGTACGCCGACGCCGGATTGGTCGAATACGGGGTCGGCGGGCCCTGGTCGGCTCCGGCGTCGCTGTTCAGCACCAGCGGGCGGCAGCGGCCCCAGTTGGGCGCGGTCGCCGGGGCAAACGCCGGCGCCGTGGGCACCCACAGGCCCGCGCCCACCGGGGGCGTGTAGGGCGTGGCGTCGTCACTGCCATCGGTTCTCGCCCACGCGGAAACGGCCGCGGCCACCTGTTGGCCAAACGCCGCCGACCGGGCCAGCACATCCGCCGGCTGGTCTTTGTAGGAGGCGGTGGTGACTGCTTCCAGCGAATCGATGGTGGCTTTGCTGGCGGCCGAGGCGGTGGGGTAAAAATCGCGGCTCATGGCCGCCGCGGCCGCGTTGGCGCACGCCGGCCAGTAGTAGGCCAATTGGGGCCCCACGGCCGGCAGCGCCGCCAAGCCATTGAGCTGCGGCGCGATGGACTGGTAGCCCGCCAGGCCCGGCACCACGGCTTCGTACAGAGCGATGCTGGTGTAGGCGTAGCGCCGCGGCGCGGCCACGGGGCCGCCCGGCGCGGCGAGGGCCAGCTTCAGCTGCAGGGTCAGCCACGAGGTCACCACGTCGCCTGAATACACCGGGGCATTGGGAGAAGGGGAGGTGGTCTCGTCGTTATGGCAAGCGGTGGCCAGCAGGCCCCCCAGCAGCAGCAACCCCGAGCACCGCAAGCGCAATCGGGGACGAAAAGATTGAAGAAATTTCATGAAAAATATTGTTTTAGTGAGCGTTATAAGCCGGGTTTATTCACCGCACGGCGTAGCGCTGCGGTGCCCGCCCGCGCGGGTCGAACTGCTGGGCCAGCCCGGCCACCGTCTGGCTGGCACGGGCCGGGTCGCGCAGCACCGCTTGCAGGGCCAGCGACAAGCGGGCGGCCGTGCGCTGGCGCCGCCGGGCGGGGCATCGGCTCAGGTCGAGGCACAGCCCGGGGAGGCGGTCCTCGCATACGAGCCGGTCCTGGCCGTCGTAAAAGCGCACGATGGTGTAGTCGCGGGTCGAGCGGTTGATTTCCAGGTTCCAGTAGCCGGGCAGGGCGGCGGGCGACGGCCCCTGGGCGTGGCCCGCAAGCGAGCCGAGAAGCAGCAATAGCCCGCAGGCCAGGCGGATGCAGAAGTAAGTTTTCATTGTTCAATGGGGGAATAAAGGCGGAAGAAATGGGGGACGGCGGGGGCGGGGCGGGGTGGCGGGCGGGCTTTCATGGCAGCGGCAACAAGCAAAAAGCGTGATGATTGGAGGGGTGATTCGAACCACCGCAAAGCACGAAGCCCCCGCGCCAACGGGCATTTGCGAAGGGCCCGAAATCCTTTGCCCACGTAGCGGCGGCGTTTGCGCAGGTTGCAAATGCGTTTGGGCAGGTTGCGTGGCCCCCGTCGCAGGCAGCCGTGGGCCCGCGTGTAGCATTTTATTATTAATAATTATGTATTTTTAATATAAGTTTCTGCCCGCGGTGACTTAACGGTTGCCAGCCCCGCTGCTGCCCTCCTCCCACGCCCGGCCCTGGCCGGGCCGCTGCCCATGAAAACACGCTGCCTGACCCGCCTGCTCATTGCGTACTGCCTGCTGCACGGGCCAAGCGCCCCCGCCCAACCTTACCCGAAGGCAGCCGTCGCCTCTGCTTCGCCCGACAGCGCCCCGCTGCGCCTGAGCGCCGCCCGCCTGCGGGCCGCCCCCCCGCTGCGCCTGAGCGACCCGCCCTGGCGCTACCACCCCGGCCATTCCCCGGCCTGGGCCGGCCCGGCCTTCAGCGACCGGGCCTGGCCGCAGGCCCGCACCTCGTTTTCAATGGGCAGTCCGCCGCCCGGCTGGCACGGCACGGGGTGGTTTCGGCTGCATTTCACCCTCGATTCGGTGCGGGAAGACCAGCCGTTGGCCCTGCGCATCGTGCAAGAAGGGGCTTCGGAGGTGTACCTCGACGGCCGGCTGCTGGCCCGCTTCGGCCGGGTGGGCACTACCGG
>NZ_JAGEMO020000012.1 GCF_017921975.2 Hymenobacter terricola | reverse complement strand
CCCCCCCCCCCCCCCCCCCACGACAGGCTGCTTAGCGCTGCGCTACCTCGTCGGCCGAGTTGCCGTAGATGGCAGGGACGGGGATATCGAGCAGACGCAGGTACACCGAGAGCTGGCCCCGGTGGTGGATGAGGTGGTTGAGCACCAGCACGCGCGCCACCATGATGCGGGGCAGGGCCATGATGGTTTGCTCGCCCCGGTTCATGCTCCACATTTCCCAGAAAGTAGCGTCGTCGACATCCGTCAGGGCCTGGCGCAGGTTTTCGCCGTTCAGGTCGAAGCGGCGCAGCACCTCATCGGTATCAGTGGGCGAGGGCGGGAAGTGGCCGGCGGCCATGTCCGTCACCGGCCCTTGCAGGCTGATTTGCAGGAAGCTCACCAGGTTGGCCATGTGCGAGGCCAGGGTGCCCAGCTTCGTGCTTTTGGGGTGGGGCTGCCAGTCGAATTTATCGGTGGGGACGCGCTCCAGCAGGCGGCGGGTCAGGGCCAGCTCGCGCTGGGCTTCCTGGGCCAGGGCGACTTGCGGGGTGAGGCGGGTAAGGGCGGCGGTTTCGCTCATTGGGTTGAAAATGGGATGGGAAGAAAGATGAACGGGCGGCCCGGGGTCGCCCGCGAGGCTGAGACGGATGGCGGCCGACTTTACTTTAAGCTAGACGGGGTGCTGTCAATCGCCGAGGCCGGCGGCGGGCCGGGAAACGAGGGCGCCGCCACGTCTTCGCGCAGCTTCTTGCCGCGCAGCTGGAGCAGGAAATACAGCCCCAGAATGAAAAATACAATCAAGGCCAGCAGGCTGTTGCGCATCGAGCCCGTGACCTGGTTGATGATGCCAAACGTGGCCGTGCCGATGACGATGCTCAGTTTCTCGGTCACGTCGAAGAAGCTGAAAAAAGCGGCCGAGTTGGGCGTATTCTCGGGAATAATCTTGGAATAGGTGCTCCGGCTCAGGCTCTGGATGGCGCCCATGGTGAGGCCGATGACGGAAGCCAGCGCGTAGAAGCTCCAGCCGGCCTGCACGAAATAGCCCGCAATGCAAATCAGCATCCAGATGAACACCGACCAGCTCAGGGCCCGCGTGTTGCCGATGCGCTCGGAGAGTTTGGCAAACAGATAAGCGCCTGCAATGGCCACCACCTGCAGCAGCAAAATGGTGAGGATGAGCGCGCCCGATTCGAGGTGCAGCTCGTCGGTGCCGAAGAGGGTGGCCACGTACATTACCGTTTGCACGCCCATATTGTAGGTAAAGTAGGCGAGCAGGAATTTCTTCACGTTGGGCAGCTGCTTGAGCTGGTCCCACACCTTGCCCAGCTCGCGGAAGCCGTTGAGCAGCCAGCCGCCTTCGGCGGCGGGAGCATCGGCCGGGCGGCCCCGGTCGGGCGGCAGCGTGGCAAAGGGAATCTGGGCGAAGCCGGCCCACCACAGGCCCGTGAGCAGAAACGACAGCTGGGCCGCCCGCTCGGCCGTGATGCCAACCTTGTCGTGAAACTGGTTTATCACCAGGCAGGTAACCAGCAGAATCACCGAGCCAATGTAGCCCATCGAGAAGCCTTTGGCCGAGAGGGAGTCAAACTTCTCTTCCGAGCTGATTTCGGGCAGGTAGGAGTTGTAGAACACGATGCTGCCCGAAAAGCCCACCGTGGCTGCCACGAAGATGAACGTGGAGAGCGTGAGGGTGGCCGGCGAAAAGAAAAACAGCCCCGCGCACGAAATCGCCCCGATGTAGCAAAAGATTTGCAGAAACAGCTTTTTGCGCCCCGAAAAGTCGGCCAGTGACGTCAAAAACGGGCTCACGATGGCAATGAGCAGGAACGAGACCGAGATGGCGTAGTTCAGCAGCGAGCTGCCGGGCACCTTCATGCCCAGGAAATCGACGGGGCTTTGGCCGCTGTCGGTGTGCGTTATCTGCTTGATAACGCTGGACCAGTAAATCGGGAAAATCGAGCTGGTAATTACGAGCGGGTACACCGAGTTGGCCCAGTCGTAGAACGTCCAGCCGGTGGTGATGCGCTTGTTGTCTTTTTCCACGGCGGTGGTGGCGGGCACTGTCGAAGTCGGGGCCATAAAGGGGAAAATGGGTGGAGGCAGTAACGCCGGGCAAGGTAACGGGTTTTTAGGGTTTGGGTTGGGCAAGGACAACCCACTGCCCACCGGGACCACCTCATTCGAAGAATTGCTTCTTCCTTTATCGTACAATAATTTCAATATTTTGCTGCACTACTTTTATTGATATTAATTTTTTACTATATTTAAAATACAAAGAACAACAACATTCACACTTCTATTCTTTTGGCTATGGTCAACTACTTTCCCCTCACTCTGGGCGGCTGGTGCCGTCCACTTGCACTGCTGGCACTCGGAATGCCGCTTTTCCTGGCATGCAGCAAAGATGACGACACGCCCAGCCAGCCTTCCACCGTGTATGGCACCACCGTCCAGATTGGCTCGGGCTCGGCACGCAGCTTCGTCTCGGCCGATGCCAGCGGCAAGCCCACCGAAATCGGCGTAGCCCTGACCGAAACGGCCCTCACCAACCTGCCCGCCACGCCCGCCACCGGCATCATGTACGACTTGGCGCTGCCTGGCAGCGGCAGCGCCACTGCCCAGATGCCCTTCGACCACATTTCGTTCGACTGGAATCCCAACGGCCACGAGCCCGCCCCCACCTACACCCTGCCGCACTTCGACACGCATTTCTACATGATTCCCATGTCGGTGCAGCACACCATCACCCTCGACGACCCCAAGGGCGACAATTTCCCCCCGGCCACCAAGTTGCCCACCGGCTATATTACGCCGCCCAACGTAGTCCCTGGTCGCACCGTGCCCATGATGGGCCGCCACTGGGTAGACCCCACCAGCGGTGAATACGTCCCGGGCGGCACGTTCACCCAAACGTTCATCTACGGTACTTACGACGGGCACGTCGCCTTCATGGAACCGATGTTCACAAAGGCCATTCTGGTGCCGGCCGTGAACGTGGATTTGCCCGTCAAACAGCCCGCCGTGTACGAGGTGGCGGGCAAGTATTACCCCACCAAATACACCATTCGCTACGACGCCAGCACGCACGAATACATCATTTCGATGAAGGAAATGGTGCTGCGCTGAGTTGGAAAAGCAGGAAATGGCAACGCCGTCAGCGCGCCGCTGCGGATGCAACGACGCCCTGACGGCGGCTACACTTTTCACGATGGGGTTACTCGTTGTTAGTTGCTTGATGTTAGTTATTGGTTATTAGTACGCAGATGGCATCCTGGCTGACACCAAACAACGAGCAGCTGACAACTAACAACTTAATTCCAACCGCCGCCCAGGGCCCGGTAAATGTTTACCGTGGCATTCAGCTGCTGCATCTTGGTTTCGGTCAGGTCAAACTTTGATTCCAGGGCGTCGCGCTGCGTGAACAGCACCTCCGTGTAGTCGGCCCGCACGGCTTTGAAGAGGCTGTTGGAAATCCGGATGGATTGATTCAGGGCCTGCACTTCCTTGGCTTTCGCATCGTAGCTTTTCTCCAGGTTGCTGATGTTGGACAGCTGGTTGGCTACCTCAATGTAGGCATTCAGCACGGTCCGCTCGTAGTTGTAAACGGCCTGAATTTGCAGGGCGTTGGCGCTGGCGTACAGGGCTTTTATTCCGTTCCGGTTAATCAGCGGAGCGGATAAATCGCCGGCCAGCGAATAGAGCATCGATTCGGGCGTGGTGAACAGGAAGCCGGGCTTGAACGCCTCAAAGCCTACCCCGCCGGAGATGCCCAGCGAAGGGTAAAATTTGGCACGGGCCACCTGCACGTCCAGCTTGGCCGCAATCAGGTTCTGTTCGGCCTGCCGGATATCGGGGCGGTTGCTCAGCAGCTGCGAGGGCACGCCGGCCTGGATGGGCTGCGGCACCAGGGCATTGAACGTCTGGTCGTCGCGGACAATTGGCTGCGGGTACCGGCCCAGCAGAAAGTTAATCCGGTTCTCGGTTTCGGTGATGCGCTGCTGTGTCTTGTATTGCAGGCTGGTGGTGTTTTGCACCTGGGCCTCAAAGCGCTTCACCGCCAGCTCCGTCACGCGGGCCGATTCTTTCTCCTGCCGCACGATTCGCAGGGCATTTTCCTGAATGTCAATGTTCTGCTTTAGGATAACCAGCTGATTATCGAGCGCCAGCAGCTCGTAATACGAATTGGCAATCTCGGCAATCAGGTTCGTCACCATGAAGTTTTTGCCTTCGACGGACGCCAGGTACCGGGTGGCCGCCGACTTGCGGGCGTTGCGCAGCTTGTGCCACACATCGACCTCCCAGCTGGCAAAAGCGCCCAGCTGGTAGTTGGCCAGCGGGCTGGGCGTGCGGCGGTCCGGCTGAATGTTGACTGCCTCTTCCGTGGCCCCCTGCAGCGTGTAGCGGCCCGGCTTTTCCAGCTCGGCCCGGCCGCCCAGGCTCACCGAGGGCAGGTACTCGCCGGTGCGGGCCTGCACCTCGTTGCGGGCAATCTGGATTTCCTGTAGCGTGATGTTCAGCTCCTGGTTGTGGTGCAGGGCGGTGTCAATCAGGGCAACCAGGTTGGGGTCGGTGAAAAACTCCTTCCACCGCACCGGGGCGGTGTTGTTGACATCCTGGGTGCTGTTGGGGAAGCTGGCCGGCACGTTGCGGCTCACTTCGCGCTGCACCAGCTGGGGCGTGGCACAAGCCGCCAGCGCTACCGAAAATACGGCGGCGCTCAGGCATTGATAAAGGCGTCTCTTAAGCATAAGGCTCTGATTCTTCAATTAATACACGAGGCTCAATGCCTTCCAGCATGGGGTATTCGTTTTCGTCCCGAATGAGCTTGTGGTCGCCGGCCAGGGTGCCGAAGAAATAATATAAACCGGGGATGATGATGACCCCGAACACGGTGCCGAACAGCATGCCGCCGAGCGCCGAAGTACCGATGGTGCGGTTGCCGATGGCCCCGGCGCCCGTGGCCACCACCAGCGGAATGAGGCCGGCGATGAAGGCGAACGACGTCATCAGAATCGGGCGGAAACGCACCTTGGCGCCTTCAATGGCCGCGTCGCGCACCGACATGCCTTCTTCGTGCTTCTGGGCCGCGAATTCGACAATCAGTACGGCGTTCTTGCCCAGCAGGCCCACCAGCATCACGAGGCCGACCTGGGCGTAGATGTCGTTGGCCAGGCCCATCATTTTGATGAACAGGAACGACCCGAATACCCCGGCCACCAGCGAGAATATCACCGCCAGGGGCAGCAGGAAGCTCTCGTACTGCGCGGCGAGCACCAGGTACACGAACACCAGGACCACCAGGAAAATAATGGTGGATTCGTTGCCGCGCGATACTTCGTCTTTCGACAGGCCGCCCCAGTCAATGTCGTAGCCGTGGGGCAATTCCTTCGCCACTTCCTGCACGGCTTTCAGGGCTTCGCCGCTGCTGTAGCCGGCCGCCGCGCCGCCCCGGATGGAGGCCGTGGTGTACATGTTGTAGCGGTTGATTTCGTTGGCCCCCTGCGACTTCACGATTTTCATGAAGGCCGAGAACGGCACCATTTCGCCCTTGTCGTTTTTGGCCCACATGTTCAGGATGTCTTGCGGCAGCTTCCGGTATTCGGGCGAAGCCTGCACGTACACCTTGAAAAAGCGCTGGTACTTGATGAAACCCAGCTCGTAGGTTGAGCCCACCATGATGCTCAGCGTATTCATGGCGTTGCCAATGCTCACGCCTTTCTGCATGGCCAGCTCGTTGTCAATCTTCAGCTCATACTGCGGATAATCGGCCGAGAAGAAGGTGAACAGGCCCGCCAGCTCCTTGCGTTTTTTTAGCTTGGCCATGAACTCCTCGTTCACTTTTTCCAGCGCTTTGTAGTCGCCGGTATTGGTTTTGTCGAGCAATTGCAGCTGGAAGCCGCCCGCCGCGCCGTAGCCCGGCACTGCCGGCGGCTCGAAGAATTCGATGGTGGCTCCCGGAATCAGCTTCGCCTTTTTCTCCAGCGCCCCCACGATGTCGGCAATGGATTCTTTGCGCTCCGACCACGGCTTCAGGTCAATCAGACAGGTGCCAGCGTTGGAGCCCCGGCCTTCGGTGAGTACTTCGTAGCCCGCCAGGGTCGAAATGTTGGCGATGCCGGGCACGTCCTTGGCCAGCTGGTAGAGGCGCTGCGAAACCGCATTGGTTTGCTCCAGCGTGGTGCCGGGCGGCGTCTGCACAATGGCGTAAATCAGGCCCTGGTCTTCGCTGGGAATGAAGCCGGCCGGCAGCCTGGCCGCAACGGCCCAGATGCCCAGGCTAAAGGCCACCAGCATGGCGAAGGTGATAATCCGATTGGCAACAATCTTCTCCAGCAGGCCGGTGTAGGCGTTGGTCAGCTTCTCAAACCCGCGGTTGAAGGCGTCGAAGAAGCGCTGGATGGGCGTTTTCTTCTTGGGCTGGCCGTTGTGGTTTTTCAGAATCATAGCGCAGAGCACCGGCGTCAGCGTGAGGGCCACGAGGCCCGAAATCACGATGGCCGTGGCCATGGTGATGGAGAACTGGCGGTAGAAAATGCCCACCGGGCCGCTCATGAACGATACCGGGATGAACACGGCCGTCATCATGATGGTGATGGCGATGATTGCGCCGCTGATTTCGCCCACCACTTCGCGCACCGCGCCGTAGGGCGACAAATGCTTTTCCTCCATTTTGGCGTGCACGGCCTCAATCACCACAATGGCGTTATCGACCACGATGCCAATCGAAAGCACCAGGGCAAACAGCGTAATCATGTTGATGGTGAGCCCGAAAGCTTGCATGGCCATGAACGAGCCAATGAGCGACACCGGCACGGCAATGGCCGGAATCAGCGTCGAGCGCCAGTCGCCCAGGAATAGGAACACCACCAAGGCCACCAGAATAAAGGCGTCGCGCAGGGTGTGAATCACGTTCTCAATCGAGGCGTCGAGGAAGTTCGATACGTCGTAGGTGATTTTGTAGTCCATGCCCGGCGGGAATGTCTTCTTCAGCTCGTCCAGCTTGGCTTTCACCTCTTTAATCACGTCGCTGGCGTTCGAGCCGTAGGTCTGCTTCAGCACGATGGACGCCGACGGGTACTGATTTAGGTTGGAGTAGATGTCGTAGAACTCCGAGCCCAGCTCCACGTTGGCCACGTCCTTCAGGTGCAGGCTTTCCCCGTTGGGGTTGGCCTTGAGAATCACGTTTTTATACTGCTCCACGTCGTTGAAGCGGCCCTGATAGCTCAGCACGTACTCCAGCGACTGCGTCTGGCCGCCGTCGGAACGGCCGATGCGGCCCGGCGAGCCGATGACGCTCTGCTCGCCCAGCGCCTTCATCACGTCATCGACCGAGATGTTGTAGGCCCGCATGCGGTCGGGTTTCAGCCACACGCGCATGGCGTACTGCCGGCTACCCAGAATGTTGGCCCGGCCAATGCCGCTCAGGCGCTGCAGCTCGGGTATCATGTTCACCCCGGCGTAGTTGAACAGGTACTTCATGTCCGTGTTCTTGTCCTTGCTGTACAAGTTCACGTACATCAGCATGTTGGGCACCACGCGGTTCACCACCACGCCTTCGCGCTGCACCAGCTCCGGCAAACGGTTGAGCACCTGCGCAATGCGGGTGTTCACGTTCACCACGGCCTGGTCGGGGTCGGTGCCCAGGTTGAAGACAATCTGGATGTTGGCTTCGCCGGCGCTCACGGCGTCGGAGGTCATGTATTTCATGCCCGGCACGCCGTTCACGGCCTGTTCCAGCGGAATCAGCACCGATTCGGTGAGCACCTTGGCGCTGGCGCCCGGGTAGGCCGCGCTCACCATTACCATGGGCGGCGAAATCTCCGGGAACTGCGAGGTGGGCAGCTTCATGACGGCCAATATGCCCATCAGGACGATGACCACCGAGATAACAATGGCGAATACGGGCCTACGAATGAATTTACTAAACATATCTGCTGGAGTTAGTTGTCAGTTATTCGTTGCTGGTTGTAATTCAGTTGTTTATCCGCTGCCAAACAACTGGCAACGAACAACTGACCACCAGCTTCCTACTCGCTGTACACTTTCAGGTGCGAGATGACTGCCTGCGGGTCCTTGTAGTCATAGCTCACTTTGTCGCCATCCTTCACCTTGCGCAGGCCCTCCAGCAGAATCCGGTCGTTGGCCGTAATGCCGGATTTGATGACGTAGAGGTCGGGCATTTCCGAGGCGATGCTCACTTCCCGCTGGTGCACCACGTTGCTCTTGTCCACCACGTACACGTAGCGCTTCTCCAGCACTTCGAACGTAGCTTTCTGCGGAATCAGCAGGGCATTTTTCATCGGCACCGTCATGATGACGCTGCCGGTTTCGCCGTTGCGCAACAGCCCGTCGGGGTTGGGGAAAGTGGCCCGGAAGGCAATGTTACCGGTTTCGTTATTGAAATCAGCCTCAATGGTTTGCACCACGCCGGGCTGATTGAACACTTCGTTGTTGGCCATCAGCAGCTTCACCTTCATGGCGCTGTCGCTGGCTTTGGCGTGCTCCTTATAAGCCAGGTACTCGGCTTCGGGCACGTTGAAATAGACCCACATTTTGCTGTTGTCCGACAGCGTCGTCAGCAAGTCCCCTTCATTTACCACGCTCCCCAAACGGGCCTGGAAATGGTCCATAATGCCATTAAACGGCGCTTTAATGGCCGTGAACTGCAAATGGGTCTGGGCCAACGACACGTCCGCCCGGGCTTTATCGAATTTGGCCTGGGCCAGCGCCAGCTCATTTTTCGACACGATATTGCTGTCCGCCAGGCTCTTCGTGTTGCGGTACTCAATCCCCACGTAGTTGGCTTCGGCCTGCGATTTTTGCAGGTCGGCCTGGTATATCAGGGGCGTAATCTGAAACATGGCCTGCCCGCGGTTTACGGACTGCCCTTCGTCCACAAAGATTTTCTGGAGGTAACCTTTTTCCAACGCCCGTATTTCAATGCGCTGAATGGCGTGAATCTGCGCCACGTACTCTTTGGAAATCGTGGTGTCTTTGGCCAACGGGCTGGTAGCCACCAGCTTGATTTGCTCTTCCTTTTCCTCTTTTTCTTGCGAGCAGCCGGTGCAGTAGTACAGCACGCAGCAGCTCATAAGCATGAACATTCTTTTCATAAGGACTTTGGGTAATAATATGACGGGCGTTTGGTGAGGCATAGGAGGTAATGTTGCGGCGAAATGGGCCGGGTAACGTGCTGGTTCAGCCCGCGATGCGTTGGAGAACCCCGCCAATCGGCGAATCGGGCGGTATTCGGCCGCCCGACGGACCTAGTGGCCAAGCCACAGAATCCACCGACTACCCGCATTTGCCTGATTGGGGTTCGTTCATGCTTCGCGATAGGCTTTGCTCATGTAGCGAAAAGCCCTTGGTTGCCAGCAAAAAAGCCGGTGCCAATCCAAGCTGGGAAGTGCAACATCGAGGGTGGGAGTGGCGATGCCGCGCAGCTTGCGTCGTGGGTTGACGGCACAAACCAAAGCACAACGGCATGAAGCCAAAATGAAGCAATAACCAGATTTCTTCAAAAATCCCCCCTGCGGCTACGGCAGGCAGAAGTGCTTGCTGCCCCCGGCGCCACTCGCCGGGGCAGCCTTTTCCCCGCCGGGATTTACAGCCATAAACAATCATAAAATCAGGTATTTACGAAAAATACGCCCAATAATTTCCACCGCCTGAAGCAGTGCTTCGCGCGTATTATCGCCCCACCAGTTGCGGCTGCTACGTGGGCTTCATAAAATAATTTGCTTCACTTCCGGGAATCCCGGGCATCCTCACGCCTTCCCCAGTAAAAACCGGCCTTGCTCCCTCACTTACCGCCCGCGCCACTGCTTTTGGCGAAGCTGGCCGCGGCGGCGTTTAGCTGCTCCGCCGACAAGGTCTGGCGGCCTTCGTCAATCAGGATGCGGTAGCGGAACGTGACCGATTCCCCCTTTTTGAGCTGGAAGTTTTTCGCCGATTTCCCGCTGGTGAATATCTTCTCGCCCAAGGGATTGGCAGCAAACAGGCCGTAGCCGCGCGCGTGCCAGAAGGTGGGGTAATTAGGGTTGCCGGGATGGTCGATAATGGCCACGCTGACCGAGTCGGGGCCCATTTTGCCGTAGGCTTTGCACCACACGCCGCGGGTGCTCCAGGCGTCGTTGCCGCGCTGGCCGGCACTGGTGAGGTAGTTGCCGTTGGCTACGTGGTCGGTGCCGGCCTTCACCACCGTCACGATGCCCTTGCTGTCGGTGAATTTCTGGTCCTGGTCGGTGGGCATTTGCAGGGCGTGGGCCAGGCGCAGGCCCAGCAGGCCGTCCTTGGCATCGGTGAACGTCACTTCCCGGGCGGCGGTGAGCGTCGTGACCCGGTCGATGATGCGGGCGCGGCCGGTGCCGCTGAATTCGAAGCGCGTGGTTTCTTCCAGCAGCACCTCGTTCTGCTGGTTGGTCCAGTTGGCGTGGTAGGCCAGCGCGCCGGTGGCGCCGCTGGTCGTGCTCAGAATCCGGTCCGTTCTAATCCAGCCGTAGGCGGCCTTTTTCTCCTTCGGAATGGCATAGGAGTTATTCCAGAAATCGAGCCCATTCACGTTCTCGAAGTTGAACCACACCCCAATGTGGTGGGGATGGTCGGTGGGGTCGCCGGGCTGGGGGGTCAGCGGAAAGCCGCGCGTAACCACCGTGCCAGCGGCCGTGCGTAGCGGATACAGCACGGGCTTCTCCAGCGAGTCCGGATACAGGAAGCTGGTGAACAGCTGCCCGCCCACGAACACATCCACTTTCCGGGCGGTGGCGTCTTTGGTCACGCGCACGGGTTCGGGTTTCTGGGCCCGGGCTTCGGCAAAGCCCGCCAGCGCGAGCAGCAACGCGCCGGCACGGCGCAGCAGGACAGTTTTCATCGGATGCAGGAAGGGCCGGGGCTCGATTGAGTTGTCAGTTGTCAGCTGCTGGTTGTCAGGTCTGGCAGAATCCGCTGGCTAGCAACTAACAACCAGCAACTAACAACTTAATATTTGAACACTTTGCCGCCTACCATCACCTCCTGGGTCTTCTCGTCGAACGTGGCTTTCTGGCCCGTGTGCACGGCCGCGTTGGTCATGATGGTGGCAATGGAATGGCTGTAGCCGGCCTCGACCGGGGCGCGGGGCGGCTGGCGGCTGCGCACGCATTCCATCCAGTTGCGAATATGGGCGGAGGTGAGGCTGTCGCCGCCGGTGTTGGCCGAGGCAATCACGGGCTCCACGGTCGATAAAGTCGACTCGGGCAGCTGGAAGGGCTTCATCTGCATGTCGCCGGCAAACTTCGGGGTGAGGCCGCCGCGGGGCGACACCAGGTTGGTGTTCAGGTTCAACTCCCCGCCGTTGGAATAATAGATTTCGGCGGGGTGCTCGTCGCCGTTATCCATCCGCGAGCCAAACGTGACCTGGAAACCGGTGCTCAGGTCGTTCACCGGGCCGTAGTCGAACACGGCCGTCATCGTGTCCCAGTTCCGGCGGCCGTCTTTCCACATGTAAATGCCGCCGTTGGCCACCACGCTGCGCGGGTGCTGCAAGCCCGTGAACCAGTGCACGGTGTCAATCTGGTGGCTCATCCACTGGCCCGGCAGGCCGGACGAATACGGCCAGAACAGGCGGAATTCCAGGTATTTGCGTGCGTCGAAGGCTTCGGCGGGCCGGTTCATCAGGTAGCGCTTCCAGTCCGTGTCGGCTTCGTGCAGCTGGGGCACCAGGTCGGGGCGGCGCCAGCGGCCGGGCTGGTTCACGTTCCAGGTCAGCTCCACCATTTTGAGGTCGCCGAATTTGCCGGATTTGATGTAGGCTTCGGCGGCGTGGTAGTTGGCCCCGCTGCGGCGCTGCGAGCCAATCTGCACAATCTGCTTCGAGGCTTTGATGGCTTTGAAAGCCGTCCGGTTGTCCTCCATCGTCTCGGCAAAGGGCTTTTCGCAGTACACGTCGCAGCCGGCTTTCACGGCCTCGGTGGCGTGCAGCGCGTGCTGGAAATCGGCGGTGCTCACAAACACGGCGTCCACCACCTTCTTGTCGTACATCTCCTCGTTGTTGCGGTAGGCCGTCACGTCGCGCTGCATCTTCTCCTTCCAGATGGCCGCGCCCTCCTCGCGCCGCTTCTTCCAGATGTCGGACACGCCCACCACCTCAAAATTCAGCTCCTTGCAGTGGTTCATAAAGCAGGGAATATGCGAGCCCCGGTGGCGGTCGGAAAACCCTACCACGCCCACCCGCACCCGGTCATTGGCCCCGATAATGCGCTTGTAGCTGCTGGCCGACCACGACACCTGCGAGAGCAGCACGCCCGCGCTGGCCAGTGCCGTTTGCTTGAGGAAAAGACGCCGCGGATTGGAAGATTCGGGAGACATAGCGGGTGGGATTTAGATGAGAGGGATTAGCGAAGGGTTTTGATTTTGATGCTGCGAAAGGACACCTGGTTGCCGTGGTCCTGCAGCAGAAGGTGCCCCTGCGGAGCCATGCCGAAATTGGGCCAGACGTGGTACTTGCTCTCGGCCACCAGGGCCAGGTATTCTTTCGAGCCGCGGGTGTACTCCAGCACTTTAGCCCCGTTCAGGTAGTGCTCCACCCGGTTGTTGGGGTGCACCACCACGCGGCCCACGTTCCACTCGCCGATGGGGTGAACGAAGCGGGCGGGCTTGTCGCCCCGAATCAGGTCGTAGAGCGAAGCCAGCGTGCGGTCGCCGTCGCGCCCGAGTTTGGCGTCGGGGTGCAGGGCATCGTCCAGCACCTGGTATTCGAGGCCAATGGCGGAGCCTTCCGTTTTTTCGTCCAGCGTCACAAAGTATTTCACGCCGCTGTTGGCTCCCGGCGTCAGCTTGAACTCGAACGACAGGTCGAAGGCGGCGTACTCCGCGTTCGTCACGATGTCGCCGCCGTTGGCCGCCTCTTTGCCTTCCGACGACAACACCGTCAGGGCCCCATCGGCAATCTGCCAGCCCTGGGCCGGAAAGGCCGGTTTTTTTGCGCTGCGCCAGCCGGCCGGGGTTTTGCCATCGAACAGCAACTGCCAGCCGTGCTGCTTTTCGTAGGCATTCAGGTAGTTGGGCACGAAGTTCACCACGTAGATATCGGCCGGGAAAGCCCCGGGCTTGAGGTTCGTGGTCTTGATGCGGATGTTTTTGAAATAGACCTTCTTGCCTTCCTGCTCTTTGGTGGTGATGCCGTGCACCTGCAGGCCGATGAAGCCGCTGGGGTCCACGGGGTCCACCACGTAGGCCACGGGCACGTTGTTGAGCCACGTTTTCATCTCGTTGCCGAGGCATTCCACCTTGATGTGGTTGTATTGCCCAACCTTAAAGGCCGATTTGGCCTCCGGGTGCAGGTCCAGCGGGTACAGCCACTGCCGCCGCGCCTCGTCGTAAATCCCGCCCGACCAGCTGCGCGCCGACGGGTCGAGCTCCACCTGCCGGCCGTACACCCTGCCCTTGTGGCCGTTGGTGTCGAAATGGCTCCGCGTCTGCACCCCCGAGTTGCTCACCGGGCTTTCCACCATGGCATCCAGCTCCAGCACAAAATTGCCGTACTCCTTCTCCGTCACCAGAAACGAATTGCCCGAGTTCATCACCGTCGTCCCGACGATGGCGCCGTTTTCCACCCGGTAGTCGGCCGTGCCCGCCAGGCGCTTCCACCCGGTCAGGGTCTTGCCGTCGAACAGGTTTTGCCAGCCATCGGCGGCTTGCGCCCGCACGGGGCCGGCACTAAATAGCGCCAGGGCAGTCAGCATGCCTCCAGCCGCTATCAATTGGAGTTTTCTCACGTTGTGTGCGTGGTAAGTTGAGAACAAAAACGACCGGGTGCGCGGGCGCGCTCAGGGCTTGGCCGGCACGGCCCCGGCCGCCCCGGTTTTGGCCGTGCGCCACTTCACTACGTGGTACACCACCCGCGTCGTGCCCACATTGCGGAGGCTGTGCAAGCGGTTGGGGGCCTGAAAGATGACCGAGCCGGGGCCGAGGCGCTTCATTTCGCCGTTCACCAACGCTTCCACCGTGCCTTCCCGAACAATGGTTAACTCCTCATCCGGATGCTGATGGGGCGGATGCGCAAATTCGCCCGGATTCAGGGTGGTAACGTGGATTTCCAGGTTGTCCAGCGTTTCCGTGGGCGAATCGCAGACCTGACGCTTTTCGCCCACTTTGGTGGGGGTAGCAGTGAGTGAATTCCACTCAAAAGCCGAAGACGGCAAGGTGCCAGCCAGCCCGTGCACGCGGGCAACCAGCGCCAGCGGAATGCACATCGCCAGGGCGGTCGCGCCCATTAAAGTCAGTTCTCGTCTCGTCATGATTGGTGGGAAATCGGGCGAAAAATCATCGATTGGCAGCGGCTTGCGCTTGCCTGTCCGCGAAGGGTTTAGCCTTGTATTCAGAGCGCGCGTTGGCAAGGTAGACGGTAGGCGCTTCCCGTGCAATGCCTGCCGCCGGCTCCACCGTGCGGCAGGGGCATTCCGGCCCCAATCTAAGCACCAGCGCTATCCCTGACTCCGGAAAAACTTGTTTTAAAGTGGGTCGCTGGTTGGTGTCCAGAAGAAAGCAGTTACGGACCCCGGCAGATGCGGGCGGCATGCAGAAGCCAGCCGTTCCCCAAAAAAGCAAATACCCCGTTTCCAGGGCGGAAACGGGGTATTTTGTTGAGGGGATGGGATTCGAACCCACGATAACCTTTTGGGCTATACACACTTTCCAGGCGTGCTCCTTCGACCACTCGGACACCCCTCAAGGTTGGCGGTTCGTGGCGCAAAGATAGGGGCGGAAATGAGTTATGAGTTAAAAGTTATGAGTTATGAGTGGTCGTTCTGTCAATTCATAACTTGCAACTTTTAACTCACAACTCATTTTCAAGGCGTTATCTCACCTCGCAGGTCCTGGCCGAGCAGCTCACGGGTGCGGGCTTCGGGCAGGCCCAGGCCAAGCACGAACATGAGCTTGGTGACGGCGGCTTCGGTCGTGATATCGTCGCCGCCCAGGATGCCCAGGTCGGCAAAGTGCGAGCTGGTTTCGTACTTGCCCTGCACCACGCGGCCTTCTTCGCACTGGCTCACGTTCAGGAGCCACACGCCGCGCTGGCGGGCGTCGGCCAGGCACTGGAGGAACCACGGCGCGGTGGGCGCATTGCCCGAGCCGTAGGTTTCGAGCACGCAGCCGCGCAGGCCCGCAATGCCCAGCACGGCGCTCACCACCGCTTCCGTGATGCCGGGAAAGAGGCGGAGCACGGCCACGCCGGTTTCGAGGTGGGCGTGCACTTTGAGGCGGGCACCGGGCAGCAGGCGAATGCTTTTATCGGCGAATTCCAGGCTGATGCCGGCGCGGGCCAGCGGCGGGTAATTTTCGCTTTTGAAGGCCGCGAACTGCTGGCTTTCCACCTTTTTGGCGCGGGTGCCCCGAATCAGGATGTCGTTGAAAAACACGCACACTTCGGGCACCCGCACGGTGCGGGCGCGGGGGTGGCGGGCGGCCGCAATTTCAAGGGCCGTGACGAGGTTGCGCTGGGCATCGGAGCGGCTGGCGCCCACGGGCACCTGCGCCCCCGTGAACACCACCGGCTTGCCCAAATGCTCGAGCACGTAGCTCAGCGCCGCCGCCGAATAGGCCATGGTGTCGGTGCCGTGCAGCACCACAAAACCGTCGAAATCGGCGTAGTGCCGGCCGATGAGCCGGGCCAGAAACAGCCAGTCGGCCGGGGTCACGTTGCTGCTGTCGATGGGCGCGGGCAGGCTCACCAACTCCAGGCGGAACGGCAGGCGGGCCAGCTCGGGCATCTTGCGGTCGAGCCGGCCGAACTGCATGGGCACCAGCTCGCCGGCTTCGCTCAGGGCCATGCCCACCGTGCCGCCCGTGTAGATGATGAGCAGCCGCGGGGCCGCAGCATCGGCGGGGTCGGCGCGGGTGGGCAGGGGCAGCAGCGGCAGGTCGGTATCGGGCATGAAAACGGCGAAATAAAACCGGCACTTCCCTTTTTAGCACGGAGGGGAAGTATCATTGGCTGGTGCAAGGTAGGGGCCGGCCGGTTTTCTTTACCAACAAACGGCCCGGGCTGCTTGTCCTGCGTATTGCCTGCTGGCTTTCTCCACTTACCATGACTCCAACCGACTCCTCCCCCACCAAACCCGTTTCCGACGTGCTGCTCATCGGCGCAGGCATTATGAGCGCCACGCTCGGCGTGCTGCTCAAAGCCCTCGACCCCACCCTGACGATTTCGGGCTACGAGCGCCTCGACGCCGTGGCCGCCGAAAGCTCCGACGCCTGGAACAACGCCGGCACCGGCCACTCCGCCTTTTGCGAGCTGAACTACACGCCCGAGCGGCCCGACGGCTCCATCGACATCAGCAAGGCCGATAAAATCGCCGAGCAGTTCGAGCTGAGCAAGCAATTCTGGTCGACGCTGGTGCTGGAAGGCCAGCTGCCCGACCCCGCGGCCTTCATCCACACCATCCCGCACATGAGCTTCGTCTGGGGCGCCGGGAACGTGGAATACCTGCGCAAGCGCCACGCCGCGCTGCTGCATTCGCCCCTGTTTCAGGGCATGGAATTCAGCACCGACCCAACCCAGATTGCCGCCTGGATACCGCTGGTGATGGATGGCCGCGACCCGGCCACGCCCGTGGCGGCCACTTACATGCCCATCGGGACGGATGTAAATTTTGGCTCCCTCACCCGCAGCCTGTCCGATTATTTGAAAGCCCTGCCGGGCGTCGATTTCCATTTGGGCCACGAGGTCGAGAGCTTCCGGCGCAAGGACGACGGCATCTGGCGCTTGAAAATCCGAAACCTGGCCACCGACGAGACCCTCATTGCCCGCGCCCGTTTCGTGTTCATCGGGGCCGGCGGCGGCTCGCTGCCGCTGCTCGAAAAGTCGGGGATTCCGGAAGCCAATGGCTTCGGTGGCTTCCCCGTGAGCGGGCAGTGGCTGAAGTGCCGGAACCCCGCCGTGATTGCCCGGCACGAGGCCAAAGTGTATGGCAAGCCGGCCGTGGGCTCGCCGCCCATGTCGATGCCCCACCTCGACACCCGCCAGATAAACGGGCAAAAAGAGCTGCTTTTCGGGCCGTATGCCGGCTTCAGCACCAAGTTTTTGAAGAAGGGCTCGTATACCGATTTGTTCAAATCCATTGAGCTGGGCAACATTCGGCCGCTGCTCTACGCCGGGGCGCGCAACCTCGGCCTCACCAAATACCTCATCGGCCAGGTGCTCCAGACGCCGCAGGAACGCACCGCCGCCCTGCGCGAATATTACCCCGAAGCCAACCCCGCCGACTGGCAGCTGGCCGTGGCCGGGCAGCGCGTGCAGGTCATCAAAAAGGACAAGAAGGAGGGCGGCGTGCTGGAGTTCGGCACCGAGATGGTGACGGCCGCCGATGGTTCCATTGCGGCCCTGCTCGGGGCCTCGCCGGGGGCCAGCACGGCCGTGGCCATCATGTTCGATTTGGTGCAGAAATGCTTTCCGGAGCGCGCCGCCTCGCCCGCGTGGCAGGCCCGGTTCCGGCAGCTGGCGCCCTCGTTTGGCAAGCACCTGGCTGATGACCCGGCCCTGACCGCCGCCGTGCGCGAGCGCAGCCACCAGGCGCTGCGGCTGGAGGCGTGAGGAGCAACTGAGGTAAACATCAGAACGTCATGCCCAGCGGAGCCGAAGCATCTCGCGTGCTCAACTAAACCCATCGATTGAGCTACTACCCCACGCGAGATGCTTCACTACGCTCTGCATGACGTTCTGTTAAACTTTTCACGCTAAAAGTCAGCTTCTTTGCAACTCGCTAAATAATTAGTTGTGCACAATTAAACTTTGTACTACTAAATTTGCTTTACCCTTTTGAACGCCATGAAAGAACTACCGGATTCTGCCTTCAACCCCTTGCTCAAGCTGGACAACCAGCTGTGCTTTTCGGTGTACGCCCTCTCGCGGCTCATCACCAAAGCCTACCAGCCGCTGCTCGAAAGCCTGGACGTGACCTACCCGCAGTACCTCGTGCTGCTGCTGCTCTGGGAACATGAGGAACTGACCGTGAAGCAGCTGGGCGAGAAGCTGCTCCTTGATTCGGGCACGCTCACGCCGCTGCTCAAGCGCATGGAGCAGCGCCAGTGGCTCAGCCGCCGCCGCGATGCCCGCGACGAGCGCTCGGTGGTGGTGGCCCTGGCCCCGGCGGGCCGGGTGCTTCAGCAGCAGGCCCACGAGATTCCGGTGCAGCTGGCCGAGAAAATGCAGCTGACCATGCCGGAAATTGAGGCGCTGCGCACCCAGCTGCGCCAGCTGATTACCCTCCTTGCCTAACCGCCATTTCGGCATTTTTCCCACACCAACCCCCTTTTTATCAACCCGATGAGCATCGAACGTCTGTATACCGCCAAAGCCAGAACCACAGGGGGCCGCGACGGTCGCGCTATTTCTTCCGACAACGTGATTGACCTGCCCCTGAGCACGCCCAAGGAAATGGGCGGCCCCGGCAAACCCAACGCCACCAACCCCGAGCAGCTGTTTGCCGCCGGTTATTCGGCCTGCTTCGACAGCGCCCTGAACCTCGTGGCCCGCCTGAGCAAAACGCCCATCACCGGCAGCACCGTGGAGGCCGACGTGAGCTTTGGCAAAGACGGCGAGAACTACGGCATCGAAGTCGACCTGCTGGTGAACATCCCCAACATGGACCAGGCGCAGGCCGAAGAACTGGTGGCCAAAGCCCACCAGGTGTGCCCCTACTCCCGCGCCACGCGCGGCAACATCGTGGTGAACCTGAGCACGACGACTAATTAGTTGTTTGTTCTTAGCTGCCAGTTGTTAGTGCTGGTTGCTGAACAGCGAAGGCCCGCTTGAAACAAGTGGGCCTTCGCTGTTTTTGCGGTTTCCCAACGTTGCCCTAACAACTGAAAACGAGCAACTAACCACCAAAACCTACTTATTCATCGCCCGGAATTGCTCGTCCAGCTCGGCGCGGGAGGCCAGGCGGGATTTCTCCGAAGAGCCGTAGCCCATTTCCTGCTCGCCGGCCGCCAACCGGGCCATGACGGAATCGGCAAAATCATTCACGTTCACGCCGAAGGTGTGCAGGCCGGGCCCGCCCAGGTCGGTATCGACGGCCGGGGGCACGATTTCGAGCACCGCGATGCCGGTGGGCACCAGCTGATGGCGCAACGAGAGCGTGAACGAGTGCAGCGCCGCTTTGGTGGCGCTGTAAATGGGCACGAACGCAGCCGGCGCAAACGACAGGCCCGACGTGACGTTGATAATGGCCGCGTCGGCCTGCTGGCGCAGGTGCGGCACGAGCAGCGTGGCCAGATGAATGGGCGCTTCCACGTTGATGACCAGCTCCTGGCGGCGGATTTCCCAGTCGGTTTCGGCGTCGTGGGGCAGCTGGATGCGGTTTTGGATGCCGGCGTTGTTCACCAGCACATTGAGGCGGGGAAACTCGGCGGTGGCCCATCGCACCAGCTCGATGCGCCCGGCGGCATCGGCCACGTCGGCCACGCGGGTGTGCAGGCCGGGGTGCTGCTGCCGGGCTTCGGCCAGCTTATCGGCCCGGCGGCCCACGATGATGACTTCGCTGCCGGCCTGCAGGAAACGGACGGCCAGCGCGAGGCCAATGCCCGAAGCGCCGCCGGTGAGCAGAACAGTGTTGTTGGACAGGTTCATGAAAAAAACGGGTTGATTTAAGAAAGCAAGCCGCTAACAAGCCCGTCGGCCGGATGGTTGACCAGACCGCCGGCAGCGGCCTTACCTTGCGGGCTTATTGCGGAGCTTGGTGCTGCGCCGTTGCGCTTATTATATGATTAAACTGGAACCCTTCACCGCCGACGATTTCACCCAGCTCATGGAATGGGTCGACGATGAGCGGCTGATGAAAGAGTGGAGCGGCTCGATGTTTTCGTTCCCGCTAAGCGAAGCCGGCCTGACGTGGTACGTGGAAGGCTCGAACGATATGCACGACCCGGGCGTGTTCATTTACAAGGCAGTGGACTCAAAAACCGGGGTCACGGTGGGGCATATTTCCCTGGGCGGCATCAGCACGCGTGACCGCGCCGGGCGCATCACCCGCGTGCTGGTGGGCAACACCACCGAGCGCCGCCGCGGCATCTGCCAGGGCATGGTGAAGGCCTTGCTGCGCATCGGGTTCGAGGAGTTGAAGCTGCACCGCATCAGCCTGGGCGTCTATGATTTCAACCACGCGGCCGTGAACTGCTACCTCAAGTGCGGCTTCCGGCAGGAAGGGCTGATGCGCGACGTGGTGCGGCACGGCGACGGCTACTGGAGCCTCATCGAAATGGGCATTCTGGAGGATGAGTGGCGGGCGCTGCACCCGGCGGCCGGGCACGGCGTCTGACGGGGGCATCATCCCGAAAAAAGGAATAAATTGGTCCAGATTATTCTGCTTCCAACTTCCTTAGTGATGAATACGCGCGTTTTCTCCCTGGCCGGCCTGGGCCTGCTGCTCGCCGGAGCCCCGGCCTTGGCCCAGCAAACCGACATCGGCCAGACGGGGGCCGCGGCCCAGGCCAACCTGAACACGCTCACCTCCGGCGCGCCCACCATGCTGCCCCGTGCCACCAGCGAAGGCGTGGTGGGCTCGCCCTACGTCGATAACCGGTGGCTGCCCGCCCAAATCACGCTGAGCAACAAGCTGCCGCTGGCCCCCGTGCTGCTGAAATACGACGTGCTGGGCCACCGCCTGCTGATGCACAAGCCCGCCCCCTCCACCGATTCGCTGCAGCTCGACGACCGGCTGGTGGAGCGCTTCGTGCTGCTGGAACCCGCCACGGCCGGCCGCCCGGCGCAGCCGCACCTGTTTCGCCGGTTCCGGGAAGCCCCGCTGCCGCAGCAGCGCCCCGACTACGTAGAGGTGCTGCACGAGAGCCGCTACACCCTGCTGAAACGCCCGCTCAAAACCCTGAAGAAAGCCACGCTCCAGGGCGCGTACAACACCAGCGACCGGCACGACGAAATAGAGGACAAAACGGAATACTACCTCCGCACGCCCGAAGCCGCGCTGGTGCCCGTGAAGCTCGGTCTCAAGCCCTTGCAAAGCGCGGCCCCCGCGCTGGCGGCGGAGCTGAAAAAGGCCGCCGACTCGCAAAAGCCCAAAACCGAAGCCGATTGGGCGGCCGTGCTCAACACCGTTGACGCCCCGCCGCCGAGGTAGCCGGGCCCCGTTGCGCTAGTCCAGAAACTGCGTGCCCGTCAGCTGCTCGCTCAGCTTCCAGAGCTGGCGGGCGTGGTCGGGCGTGTTGAAGGCGTGCTTCACAGGCTCGGCTCTTTTCTTGGAATAATAGCCGCCGCTGGTGGCCGCCACCTCGGGCGCGGAGGCCAGGAAGATGCTGGTTTCCGCACCTTTTTCCACCGAAATCATGAACGGGCGGCCCAGCTGCAAGAGCTTGGCCAGCCAACCACCCGCATTGCTGCCGAAGTTGCTGGCCACGGCGCCGGGGTGCACGGCGTTGGTCGTGACGTTGGCAACGCCGTGGGTGCGCAGGCGGCGGGCCAGCTCTTGCGTGAACATGATGTTATAGAGCTTGGTGTTACCGTACACGCGCATGGCGCTGTAGTCTTTGGCCGACTGAAAATCGGTCAGACTGGGCTTGGCAAAATTGTAGGCCATCGAGGCCAGGTTGACCACGCGGGCGGCGGGGCTGGCCTTCAGTTTATCGAATAGCAGATTGGTGAGCAGGAACGGGCCGAGGTGGTTGGTGGCCAGGCCCAGCTCGTTGCCATCGACGGAAAGTTGGCGTTCGGCCCCAAAAACCATTCCGGCGTTGTTCACCAGCACGTCGAGGCGCGGGTAGCGGTCGTTGAACTCGGCCGCGGCCCGGCGCACCTGGCCCAGGTCGGCGAGGTCGGCGAGCAGGATGTCGACTTTATCGTGGCCGGCGGCGGCCTTGATTTTCTGCTGGGTGACCTCGGCTTTTTTGGCGTTGCGGGCCAGAATGATGACGTGGGCACCCATTTTGGCCAATTCGGTGGCCGTGACTTCGCCAATGCCGGACGTGGCACCGGTGACGAGGACAAGTTGATTGTGGAGGTCAGGCATGAGAAAGCAAGCGGGTAAGGTGAATTTCGTATCCCCTTAAACGTGCATCCGCACTCAATGCTTGGTTTATTTGCCAATTCTCTCGCCTTCTCCCCTTTCCCGCCGGCCCATGAAAGCCCTTTTGCTCATCGATATTCAAAACGATTTTCTGCCCGGCGGCCGCCTGGCCGTGGCCGACGGCGATGCCATCATCCCGCTGGTCAACGCGTTGCAGCCGCAGTTTGCGCTGGTGGTGGCCACCCAGGACTGGCACCCGGCGGGCCACCAGAGCTTCGCTAGCAGCCACGCCGGCCGCAGCCAGTTTGAGGAAATTGACCTGCACGGCCTGCCGCAGGTGCTCTGGCCCGACCACTGCACCCAGGCCAGCGACGGCGCCGCGCTGGCCCCGGCCCTGCACCCGGAGCGCATCGAAGCCATTTTCCGCAAAGGCATGAACCCGGAAATCGACAGCTACAGCGCATTTTTCGACAACGGCCACCGCAAAAGCACCGGCCTGGCCGACTATCTGCACGGACGGGGCGTGACCGAGGTTTACATTGCCGGCCTGGCCGCCGACTACTGCGTGTATTACTCGGCCAAAGATGCCCTGGCCGAGGGCTTTGCCGCCACCATTATCGAAGACGCGACCCGCGCCATTTCGGCCGAAGGGTGGGCGGCGGCGCAGGCCGACCTGCGGGGGCACGGCGGCCGGCTTCTCAAGAGCACAGAGTTGCTTCACTAACGGCAAAAAAAGCCCGGCCGTCCGCTGGATTTTGCCCTACCTTTCGGCAAATTCATTCCCCCACACAATCCTTTATGAAGAAACCGTTTACGCTCAGTAGCCTTTGTGCCGGTGTTTGCCTGTCGGTGCAGGGCTTTGCCCAACAACCCACTACCCTCTCTGCTTCGCAAGGCATCCCGGTAACCGGGCAAGTCTTTAAAAAGAAGCTGCCGGATGACCTGCCACAGGCCAAGCTGCTGTTTATCAAATTCTTGCCGGTAAAGCTGCCTGCTTCGGGCCCCAAAGGCTGGGGTGCTGAGCGGCGGCTGTATTTCATGCAGAAGAACCACAACGACGTCATTCCCGAAGCGAACAAGCAGCTGGTGGAGGCGGCAGCGCGCTATCCCTACGCCCACCGCATCACCACCTCAGACTCGATTGCCTACTACCGCGACCAGCAGGGCTACAAGTACATGCTCATGCAAAGCTCTTTTACCGCGGCAACCGATGGGTCGTTTCGCGGCACTACCAGCCATGGTTCGGGAACTGGCATGTCCATAAATTCTACATCAGTTGACCTGTACGTCCAAGACCTGAACAGTGGCGACAAGTACGTCTTCGACGACTTCAGCGAAACATTTATTTACTATTACAAAGGCCAGGTTGGAATGCTGCTAAAAAAGACAGCCAAGCAATTCACCGCCAAAAAATAGGCTGTCATTTCGCCTCATTCGCTCAGGAAAAAGCGCGCCTCGCCTACAGCGCGGCCGCTACTTCTTTCACGCTCACGCGCTGCCGGTAGTCGGGGTTGAAATGGGCGTACTTGATTTTGCCGTCTTTGCCGATGATGTAGGTGGCGGGCACGGGCAGCACGGCCGCGTCGGCGCCGTTGGCGGCCAGCAGGTCCACGCCGAAGCCTTTGTACTTGCTCACCACGTCGGGCTGCACGGTGAAAGCCGTGTGGTAGGCTTTCATGATGGCAAAATCCTGGTCGTGCACGATGGGAAAGCTGGCCTTGGTCTTGGTCACCGTCTTGCCGATATTCTCCTGGGTTTCGGGCGAAATGACTACCACTTGCGCGCCTTTGGCGGTGAGCTGTTGCAGCGAATCCTGCAGCTGGCTCAGCTGCTTGTTGCAGAACGGGCACCACTGCCCCCGGTAGAAATACAGCACCACCGGGCCTTTCCGGAGCATTTGCTTCAGGTCCATTTCGTGGCCAGCCGCGTCCTTGGCTTTGAACATTGGTGCGGCATCACCTACGGCCAATGCGGTGGCGGTCAGCATCGGAGCCGGCGTTTGGGCTTGAACGGCCGGGGCCACAAGGGCAGTGAGCAGGGCGAAAGCCGCGCCGCGTAATACGTTTTTCATGGGTCTACTAAAAGGTAAAAGAGGAACGGCCGGGCTGACGCGCCCGACCGTTCCTCCTTACATCAAGCGTGAAAAAGTAATTGCTAATTTGTTAGTTGTTAGTTGCTCGTTGTTAGTTGTCAGCACGTAGTCAACATTTTGGCTGACATCTAACAAGGAGCAACTAACAACCCGTTTGCTTTTGAACAATTACTTAAAGCTTCAGTAGTTTCACCGTGGCGGAGCTGGCCGCCGTGCTGGCGCGCAGCACGTAGAGGCCGGCCGCACCCGGCAGCGGCACGCTGATGCGGCCGGCACTGGCGCTGCCCGGCACCGTCTGCTTCCAGACCACGGCGCCCAGGGCGTTGCTTACCTGCAGGGTAACGGGCAGGCTTTTGGCACCCCGGATTTCGATTTCGGCCCGGCCGCCGGGCACCGGATTGCCGAACACCAGCACCTGCATTTCGGTGGTGGCCTGGCCGGGCGTGGTGGCCGTGGCCGTGCCGCACTGCGTGGGCACGTTGGTCGACCAGTCGCTGGGGCCCATGGCAATGAGGGTGCCGGTGTGGCCGTGGCCGCTCAGGTCCTGCGCCACGGAGCCGACGGCTTCGTTCAGCTTCCAGTAGCCTTCCAGGCCGGGGGCGGTGGGGCTCACGGCGCAGGAGTTGGCCGCGATTTCGGTGGCGGTGAGGGCGCGGGTCCACGCCCGGATTTCGTCGATGGAACCGTCGAGGCAGCGCGAGCTGGCGTAGTTGCGGCCGAAGGAAAAGGCCCCATTGGCCGTGGCCGTGGCCGAGGTGTTGGCCGAGGCCTCAAGCACGCCGTTGAGATAGAGCTTCATGGCCAGCCCGTCGTAGGTGGCGGCCACGTGGTACCAGACGCCGGCCGTGAGGGTCGACACCGAAGTCACTTTCCGCGTGAGGGCGCCCGTGTTCATCGCAAATTGAAGGCGGTCGCCGGTGATGCCGGCATCGCCGAGGCGGATTTCGGCCACGTTGCCGGCATCTTCCATGCCGATGATGCTGGAAATGAAGGGCGAGCTGGTCTTGAAGGTGTTGGCTTTCACCCAGCATTCCAGGCTGAGGGCCGTGCCGCCCAGGTTGATGGTGCCGGCATCGACGTATTTGCCCAGCCCATCAAAGAGCAGCGCCGTGTTGCTGCCGAGGGGCGGCGCGGTCACGACAGTGACGTAGCCCACTCGGGTGAGCGAGTCGCGGCCGATGGCGTTCTGGGCGCGCAGCTTCACGCTGTAGGTGCCGGGCGCGGGATAGGTCACGACCGGGTGAATGGCCGTGCTGGTAGCCGGCGTGCCGCCCGCAAACGTCCAGACATAGGCGGTGGCGTTGGTCGAGGAATTGGCAAAGGTGACGGGCTGGGTCGTGGTCGTGGTGGTGTGATTGGCCGAGAAGCCCACGGTGGGCGGCGTGGTGACGGCGGCCCCGTTGTAGAGGGTAAACCGGCCCAGGTTGACGCGGTAGCCGGCCACGGCGGTGGCGCTGGTGGCCTGCACGCCGATAACGGCCAGCTCGCGGCCGGCGTAGGCGGCCAGCGGGAAGGTGGTGGTGTGCCACAGCGTATCGGTCACGGCGGGCAGGTCGAGAAGCTCGGGCGTGGCGAGGTTATCGGAGAAATACAGGGCCATCCTGGTGGAGCTGGGGCCGGCGGTGGCCACTTTGTAGGTCAGGTCAAAACTGGTGGGCGCCGTGATGGCGAGCTTGGTTTGGTAGAGCTTCACGGTGGCCTCGTTGAGGCCGCTGAGGCTGCCGGCCAGCTTCACCGAGTTGCCGGCGTAGTAGGCCCGGGTGAAGTCGAAGCCGGCCGTGACGCGGGCCGCGCCGCTCTTGGCCCACTGCCAGGAGGGCAGGAGGCTTTGCTTGGCCATGTCGGTCCAGCTTTTGGCCACCTGCACGCCGTTGTTGGCAAAAATCTGCCCCTGCCCGACCGAAAAGTACGTGTTGAACGGCAGCGTGTTGATGGCGCTGCGCACGGGCAGGTAGTTGCCGAAGCCTTTCCAGCCGGTGGCGTCGGGGGTGGTCACGTCCAGGTCGTCGCCCGAGAACAGGCGCTGCTCGGTCCGGTAGAAGCTGGCGTAATCGGCCGGGTTGGTGTTGAAGTTGCTGAAGCCGCCGTTGTACGTCAGGTTCGGGGCAAACATGGCGATGGAGAGCTTGGGCTGGGCCAGGCTCCCGGCGTTGAAGTAGTTATCAATCCAGGTGGTGTTGGTGAACAGGGACTGGTTGGAGCGGCCGGGCCACAAATCGGCCCCCATGTACACGTCGAACGGGTCGCGGCCCAGCGCCGTGGCCGTCGTGACGGACGTGTTGATATTGGCCGCCCCCGCCCAGAAATAGTTGGTGAAGATGGCGTCGCTCACGCGGGTAGTCCCTTCCTGAAACAGCAGCTGGTTGTTGGTATTCAGCGCGTTTTGGTAGGCAATAGCGCCGCTGGGCACCATGGCGTCGTACCAGTGAATTTCCATGGCCGCCGGCTTGATGACCTGCAGGCGCTTGAGCAGGTTGCGCATTTCGGTGGCCTCGGCCGTGGTCAGGGCCGATTCCTCGTTGAAAAACCAGCCGTCGAAGCCGTAGTAATTGGCCACGTCCACCAGTTTCTGGGCCCCGAGGTAGTTGCCGGCCGCGTCCTTCTGCAAGAGCAGCTGGAAGCCCGCCCGGTCGGTGAACACCGTGCCGATGATTTTGACGCCGTTGCGGTGCGCGGTTTCCACCCACGGCCGGCACGGAATGCCCACCGGGCTGGCAAACCAGGTAAAGACGTCCACATACTGCCAGTGGGTGAAGTTGTAGAGGTTGAACTGGGGCTGCTCGTTGAGGTAGCCCGAGAAGTTGTTCATGCCATCGGGGCACCAGTTCACCCTGGCGCTGAAGCTTTGGGCGGGGTTGAGCTGCGTGGTCAGCGTGTTTTGGCGGCTGGCCAGCGGCACGGTGCTGATGTTGGCCGGCAGGGCCGTGGGCCACGTGGACGTCCAGGCCATGAGCTGGGCCGGGGTGAGGGTGGTGTACTGAGCCGCGGGCTCAATCTGGGCGTGGGCGGCCGGGGCCAGGGCCAGCAGCAACAGCAGCAGCCAGTAGCGGAGGTAAAGTTCTTTCATGCGGGCGGTGTACAGGGGTGGCGGGGTGGTGGTTAGGAAAACGTAACGTTCCGTCAAAGTACGGCACAACCGGCAGCGGATTAACTTTGCGGCATGACAAAATCCTCCCTCATTCTGCTGCTGGCCGCCGGAAGCGCGCTGGCCGCCTGCCAATCAACGCCTAAAGCCGACACTACCTCCGGCGCACCCGTCGAAGCGGCCCAAACGCCACCCGCCAGCGCCCAGCCGGGCCTCAAAACCGAGGCCGAAGCCCGGACCGCCGTGGCCCAATACATCCAAACCCAGCCCAACGCCGCCCTTTATATTCCCGATTCGGCCCGCGTGAACGACAACGGCGCCACCTGGCAAGTGCTGGTACCGCGCACCGACTGGGCCGGGCGCATGCCCAACCGCGCCCGTTTTGAAGTGGACAAAGCCACCGGCACCGTGAACACCGGCACCGTGAAGTAGCATTCAAAAACCCTCTTTCTGCGCCTACAGCCGCTTGCTCAGCAGCAGGCCGCTGTAGGCGTAGCCATTCACGTTCAGGCCCTGCACGGGCAGCATGGACACGCCTGCCCGGCCGGCTTTCTTGTGCAGCTGCGGCACCACAATGCCCATGGTGGCGCCCACGGCATAGCCCACGATGTTATCGGACAGGAAATGCATACCGCCTTTGATGCGGCAGTAGGCCACGGCGGCCGGAATGATGGCGGCCGCACCCCAGACGTAGGGCTGGGCCCGCGAGCCGGGGTTGAAATCGTGAAATACCTGGGCCGCAAAGAACGTGGCCGTATGCGCCGTGTGGCCGGCAAAAAACGAGTTGGTGGCATTCGTGCCGTTGCGGCCGTCGCCGCCGTTGGGACCGTAGAGGTAGGGCCGGTAGCGGGAAATATTGCCCACGGTCATCGTAAAGATGGCATCGGTGGCCAGCAAGGTTTCCAGATAAAGGACGGCTACCTGGCCGTAGCGGCCGCGCACGGCCGGGTTCAGGGCGAGCAGCGCCGGGGCGGCCACCAGGGCGCCGTAGCAGAGGAAGTCGCTGGTGGTCTGGGCCGTTTCGCTGTAGTAACCGACCGAAAACCGGTCGAAGCCAGGCACGTCGTTCTTGTTGAGGGCGGCCAGCTCGGTGGTGCTCAGGCCGTGTTTTTGCTGCACCAGGTGGAGGCCCAGGCCGCTCACGGCGCCCAGGCCCAAGGTGATGGGCGCATCGACCAGAAAGCGGGCATGGTAGGGCGAGGAGGCTTGTTGCTGGGCAAAAACGGCGGGGCCGGGCGCCGGAAATAAAGCGCCGGACAGCGCCAAAGAGCAGAAAAGCTCCATTGAAATTAAATTGGAATGAAGCTGAAACGGGCGTTTGCGAAGCAGGGTTTAATCTCAGCCAGACGCAAGCAACAACCGCCTGACAACCAGCTGACGCAGTCCTGCTTACAAGTACGCCAGCCACCAGTACGAATGCCGCTGCTTGTAGCCCCAGTACCAGCGGCACGGCCAGTACAACGCCAGCACTACTACCAGCCAAACGATGTAGGCCCGCAGCAGACTGGGATGGTAGTCCACCGGCTGGGCGGTGCCGGGCGGGGCAAACGATAAGTTGTAGGGCTTGCCAAACGCCAGCACCGTCCATACCAAAGCGCCGCCGCTGATGAGGCAGAAATGCATGAGGTAGTAGAACATCGGCACCCGGCCGTAGGTGGCCAGCCAGCGGCTGAGGCGGGCCGGAAATTCCTCGCTCACCGAGAGCAGCAGCAGCGCCACGCCCAGCGTGAGGCTGAGAAACAGCAGCGACGGCGGGTATTTGGTGATGTTGATGAACGACAGGAAACCGTAGAACGGCCCGCGCGGCTGCACGCTCCACGGCCCTGGGTCGCCGTACCAGTTGGTGGCGCGCAGGGCCGCGAAGAACAGCAGCGCGGTCCCGCCCGCCCGGCTCAGCCAGCGCTTGCGCTGCGGCAGCGGGGCCAGAAACCACGGGCCGATGACGTAGCCGGCGGCCATCACTGCGGCCCAGGGCAGAATGACGTAGGCTACCAGCAGGGGCAGATGCCATTGGGTCATGAACAGGAAGGGGCTGTCGTAAATCATGGCCAGGCCCAGGGTGCGCCCGGTTACGGGCTGGATATTAGGCAGCAGGTGCTGGCCGAAAATCACGCCGAAGGCAAACGCGGCCGTGGCCCAGCGCGGCAGCCAGATGAGGCCGGCCAGCACCACCATGCTCCAGCCCAGCACCCAGATTACCTGAAACAGAATGACGTTGTAGCCGCCCCATTGCAGCAGGAAGTTGATGACCACCACTTCCAGCAGCATCAGCCACAGGCCCCGCGTGAGCAGGAACCGGCTCACCCGCCCGCGGTCGGGCTGTTTTTGCTGGTGGAGGAACACACTGGTGCCGGCCAGAAACACGAAGGTGGGCGCGCAGAAATGCGTTATCCAGCGCGTGAAAAACAGCAGCACGGAGGCGTGGGCCACGTCTTCGGGCCGCACCGGGGTGGGGCTCCAGAATTCCCGGATGTGGTCGAGGGCCATGATGACCATGGCCAGGCCCCGCACTACATCAATGGCCTGCACGCGGGCGGAAGCGGCGCGGCCGGTGGCGGGCAATGGCGGAAGCGTAGTGGATTGTGGCATTAGAAAAGCTGATGGACAGAGCGTCAATTCAGAAGCCGAAGACTGAATTCGGCCTTTCAACCTGCGGCTTTTTTGCTCACGGATTTGTGCCCGCTCCGTGATAATCAGGCGAAATCAGGGCTTGCCAACCGACTTTTTCGGCCCAGAGGGTAGCGGCGTGGTAAATCAGGTGAAAGACGGGCTCTTTTAGGAATAGATAGCCGGCGATGCTGTCCGGGAAAAGCTGGGCGGCGCAGCGTTTCACCAGTTCGTATTCGGTGCGGGCCGGCGCATTGGCGCGGAGGTAATCGCGAAACAATAGGGCATACCGGGCGTTGAGCCGGCCCGCTTCCCGAATGTGAATGTGCGCGCGCCGCTCCCCCGCCGGCTCGCGCATGTACAGCTTGCGTAGTTCCGGGGAGTGGGCGGGCAGCGGGTGAAAAACATCGTGCTCGAAGCGGACGCCCCGCCGGTAACCGGCCTGCCAGAGCGGGTGCGTCAGGCCGCCGACGGAGGTTAAATCGGCCACCATGAGCTGCACGTCGATTACGTCCTTGGCGCACAGGCCGGGCACGGCCGTAGACCCGATGTGGTCGATGCGCACGCCGGCAGCTCCCACGGCCGCGCGAAGGCGCCGCGCAATCTCCGCGAACTCCCCGGCCCACCCGGCCTGATGCGGCAAGAGCACCACCGGGCGCGATTTTTCAAATGCAAGCGGACTGGACATGGGTACGGGGCGGCCACGAAGCCACTGAAATTACAGCCAACAAGTATAGCTGATTCCGTGCAGAAGTAGGCAGGCCGCGCGCGGCCCCGGCATCGATTCTCCCGCCTGAGCCGGGGCGGGCAGCGGCTTACTTTCCCGCTTCGGCTGTGGCGGCGCAACCGAGGGGCGGGACCAGCCCTACCGGATGCGCCCCCGCCCCTGCGGCAACGGCCGCCCCGCTTTCCACGTTGCCGGGATTACGCTTGTTCCGCTGCTCCCCTTCATGCTGTTTCGTCTCTTATTGTTTCTGCTGCTGGGTGCGTCCGCCGCGCCGGCCGCCGCCTATTCCGTGCTCACCCACCAGGCCGTAGTCGACTCGACCTGGAACGGCTGCCTGGCCCCGCTGCTGCGCCACCACTACCCCGGCGGCACCGCCGAGCAGCTGGAAGAAGCCAAGAGCTACGCCTATGGCGGAGCCATTTTGCAGGATATGGGGTACTACCCGCTGGGCTCGTCGCTCTTCACCAACCTGACGCACTATGTGCGCTCCGGCGACTTCGTGCGCAACCTGCTGCGGCAGGCCCGCGACCGCAACGAGTACGCCTTTGCCTTGGGCGCGCTGGCCCACTACGCCGCCGACAACATCGGCCACCCCGAGGGCACCAACCAGATTATCCCCGCCGTGTACCCCGATTTAAAGGCCGAATTCGGCCCCGTGGTCACCTACGAGCAGGCCACCGTGCGGCACACCGAGCTGGAATTTTCCTTCGATGTGGTGCAGGTGGCGGCCGGGCTGTACCGCACCCAGGACTACCACAAGGCGGTCGGGTTCCGGGTGAGCAAGGCGGTGCTGGAGCGCGCCTTTCAGCAGACGTATGGGCTGGAGCTGGGGCAGGTCTTTTTGAACGTGGACGTGAGCGTGGCCACTTTCCGCTTTGCCGTGAACCAGCTACTGCCGGCGGCCGCACGGGCGGCCTGGCAGAGCCAGCGTAAAAAAATTCGCCAGCTCAGCCCCCGCGCCCGGCGGCGCGACTACGTCTACCAGGCCGGCCCGCGCAGGTTCCGGAAGGAGTTTGGCCACGACTACGAGCGGCCCGGCTTCGGGGCCCGGGTGCTGGCCTTTGCGTTGAATATTCTGCCCAAAATCGGCCCGCTGAAACCCTATGCTTTCACCTTGCCCGATGCGGCGGGCGAGGCCCGGTTCCACACCAGCTACCTCGCCGTGCTGGCCCGGTTCTGCACCCTCACCAGGCAGCAGCCGGCCGATACCACCGCCACCCTGCCCCTGCCCGATACCAACCTCGACACCGGCCGGCCCACCCGCCCCGCCGCCTACGCCCTGGCCGACCAAACCTACGCCGAGCTGCTGTGCGAGCTGCACAAGCGCAAGTTCGAGCACCTCACCCCCGCCCTGCGCCAAACCCTGCTTACGTTCTTCGCCCAGGGCGTCCCCACCGTCGCCCAGGAGGAAGAACGCAGCGACAATAAAACCGAGCGCAAAGCCGAAAAGTCGCGCAAAGACACTGAAGAAGCCCTGGCCGCACTGCGGGCCCTGCCCTAAGCAGACAGGTTCAGGCCGCTACAGCGCCCGCACGAACCGCACGCCGCCGTAGGCATAGCCGTTCACGTTCAGGCCCTGCACCGGCACCATCGATACGCCCGTGCTGTGCAGCCTTTTGTAGAAATGCAGGGCCGCCACGCCCGCCGCCGCCCCTACTCCAACGCCCACCAGCGCGCCGGTAAAATCCTGCTTCGGCATCGCCACCGGCTCGTAGGGCACGGCGCTGCGGTGCAGGCGCGGCACCACCACGCCCACCGTGGCCCCGATGGCGTAGCCCACCAGATTATCCGTCAGAAAATGCTTGCCGGCCCGGATGCGGAAGTAGGCCACCACGGCGGGCACGGCCGCCGCCGCGCCCCACACGTAGGGCTGGGCGCGGGAGCCGGGGTTGAAATCGTGAAAAACCTGGGCCGCGAAGAACGTGGCCGTGGCCGTGTGAGCCGTGTGGCCGCCGAAAAAGGCGTCGGTGGCGACGGGGCCGCTGCGCAGCTTGCCGCCCTCTGGGCCGTAGAGGTAGGGGCGGTAGCGGTACACGGTGCCCACGGTGAGGGTAAAAATGGCCGCCGTGGTGGTCATGGTTTCGAGGTACAGGCCCGCCACCTGGCCGTAGCGGCCGTGCACATTGGGCTGGAAAGCCAGCAGGGCGGGCACCAGCGCCAGGGTGCCGTAGCAGATGCCGTCGCTCTCGATTTGGGCGCGCTCGCTGTACCGACCCGCCGAGAAGCGGTCGATTCCGGGGATGTCCAGGCGGTTTAGCGCGGCCAGCTCGGCTTCGGTGGCGGCGTGCTTGTGCTGCACCAGCAGCAGGCCGGTGGCGCTCAGGCCGGCCAGCCCCACCGTGATGGGCGCATCCACCGCAAACCGGGTGCTGTAGGGCGAAGGCGCCTGCTGCGCGGGGGCGGCGGGGCACTGGCCCAGCCCCAAGGCGCCGGCGAGAAAAAGCGTAGCGCAAGGCTTCATCAGAATAGCGGGGAAGCATGAAGCGGCAATACGGCCGGGACCCAACGGGCGTTTCTACAGCGGAAGGTAGCTCGGGAAGCTATAAGCCGCGGTTGGAGCGGGCCGAACGAGCCGGCCGCCGCCGGCCATTGTCTTGCAGCGGTGCGCCCGGTTGGTAAATGCACGCCGTGGGCGGCTTCGGTTAGCTAAGGTTTATTCTTATATTTAGTGCTCTAATTTATCAAGCCGCTTCCGGGCCATTCCGGAGCTTTGCCTGTGGCGCTGCGCTGGGCCGGAGGAGGCTTGGGTGGCTTTTTTTGCTCATCAACCCACTTTTTCAGTTATGGAAAACTATAAGGTTGCCATCATCGGGGGCGGGCCGGCCGGGCTGGCCGCGGCCAAATCGTTACTGGAAGAGGGGCTGACGCCGGTCCTCATCGAGCAGAGCGGGGGCATTGGCGGGCAGTGGCAGCAGGGGGCGGCCCACAGCGGCATCTGGCCCGAGATGCGCGTGAATGTGTGCCACGTCAGCATGTCGTTTTCGGATTTCGACTACCCGGCCGGGACCCCGATGTACCCCACCAACCAGGAGGTGCTGGCCTACCTCACGGCCTATGCCCGGCACTTTGGCCTGGAGCCGTACCTGCGCCTGAACACCCGCGTGGAGCTCATCAGCCGCGGGCCGGAAGGGCGGTACACGGTGGAGACTGTGGACGGGGACGGGGCCCGGCAGTCGGAGGTGTTTTCGCACGTTATTGTGGCTTCGGGGCGCTACAACACGCCGCGCTACCCCGCCACGCCGGGCCTGGCCGAGTTCCGGGGGCGGGTGCTGCACTCGTTTCAGTACCGGGGCCGCCACGACTTTCGGGGGCAGCGGGTGCTGGTGGTGGGCAACAGCATCAGCGGGCTGGAAATTGCCAGCGACCTGGCCCGCAACCCCGACACCACGGTGACTTCTTCCTGCCGCAAGCCGCGCTACATCGTGCAGAAGCAGCTGAAAAACCTGCCCGTGGAGCAGGCCCTGTTCACGCGCTTCGCGGCCTACCTCGGCCAGGCGCTGCCGCCCCCGGAAGCAGCGGCGGGCCTGAAGCAGTTCATCGAGGAAAGCTTTGGCAACCCGGCCGACTACGGCGGCCTGCGCCCGGCCGACAACCTGCTCGAAGCCGGCATTGCGCAGTGCCAGGACTACCTGCATGACCTGGCCATTGGCCGGGTGCGGGCGGTGCCGGGCGTGCGCGTGTTCACGCCCGAGGGGGCGGTGTTCACCGACGACCACGAGGTGGCCGTTGACAGCATTGTGCTGGCCACGGGCTACGACCTGAGCCTGCCGTTTGTGAGCGAGGACATTCGGGAGGCGGTGCACGCCGACAGCCACCACCTGGCCCTGCACCACCTCACCTTCCACCCGGCCCTGCCCAATTTTGCTTTCTTGGGCCTTTTTGGGCAGGTTGGGCCCTATTTCCCCACCATTGAGCTGCAGGCCCGCTGGATTGCGGCCTGCTGGAGCGAGCAGTGCCCCGTGCCCACCGCGGCCGAAATGCAGCAGGGTCTGGCCGAATTTGAGCAGTTCAAGCAGTTTCGGGACGAGGTGATGTGCTACGAAACGGTGGAGATGTTTTCGCACGACCTCGGCGTGGCCCCCACCCCCGACCGCTACCCCGACCTGGCCCGGGAGCTGTTCTTCGGCCTGCTGGCCCCGGCGCAGTTCCGCCTCGAAGGCCACGGCAGCCGCCCCGATGCCCGCGCCCGCTTTGAGGCCACCAGCCGCTACTACGCCGGTGGCCAGTCCACCCCGCTCGATAATCAGCAGCTCGCCAGCCTGCAAATGCTGGCCCGCCGCCTGCCCAAAAACCAGTCGCTCCAGGCCCTGGTGCAGCAATTGCAACCCGCGGTGGTGGCGTAGCGCGAACGCTGTAGTTGCGTGGCAGAACGATTCTGACGGCGGGGTGACGCGAGCTACGGAGTTTGCGCTACTGCGGTGCAGGCTATAGCCCAGCACCGCCTCGCCAAAAGCCTGCGCGACCCGCTGAACTGGCTGAGCATCCGGCTGAATAAGGCGGAGAAGAAGGGCGGCCTCTCGGCGTCGGTGGCGGATTTCGGCCTGGGCCCGGTGCGCACCGAGATTTCGACTAGCGACCTGGAAGGCCTCGACGGGGCGCTGCACCACTTGCTGCAACTGGTGCAGCTGCCCCAAAACCTGGCGGCGCTCACCACCCAGGGCCACACCGCCGCCGACACCAAGGCCTTCACGGATGCGCGCCAGCGGCTCAGCGACTTCAACACGGCCCAGAACACCAACCAAAACGCCGCCCTCGAACTCACCGAGGAGAACATCAAAGCCAGCAACGCCCTCTGGGAGTACATCGTGGACGTGCTGGCCACCGGCAACCTGATGTATAAGGAAACCCTGCCCAAGAAGGCCAAAACGTTATCGATGGCCACGCTGCTCAAGCGCATCCGCCAGGAGCACGCAACGGGCGGCGTGAAGCCGGAGCCGAAAGCGTAGGGTTCGAAAGGAAAGCAAAACCGCCCCGTCTGGCCGTAGCGGCCGGGCGGGGCGGTTTTTTGTGTGGCTACCGGCTACACGATGTCATGCGGATTGAGCACGACTAAGCCGGCTATTTTTAAAAATCGGCGGTGTTGCGCGACACCAGCACCAATCCGTTGGCCAACGCGGTAGCGGCTACAATGGCATCGGGCAGCTTGGTCCGGTATTGCTGGCACCCTGCTGGCACGCGTCTGCGACGCGCTGCCAGCAGGGGCCGAGCCGGTGGCTCGCAGGCGAACGACTCGCGGCTGAGTGTGCAAACCCGCTCCGATGCCCGAGCCGCAGGCTCGAATCCAGTTGGCAACGCGTCGCAGACGCGCGCCAGTGGGGAGCACTAAAAAAAGCAGTTGGCCGCTCCAACTTTCATCGGAGCGACCAACTGCTTTTTTAGCTCTTCCATTGCGTACGCCGATAGCGCTTCCAGCTTCTTTGCTGGTTGGCAATGGTCGAATTATGGGTTTCCAAGCCATGCGGAAAGCAGTAGGTGCATTGCTTTTTGCAATGGAGCGTGCGGGCCACCTGCACGTTTGAGGTTTTGGCCGGGAAATCGACAAGTGTGCCGTACTCTACCGTGCCATAGGCTTTTTGGAGTTGCTTAACTCGTTTCATGGGGCTTTAGGTTGGTACCTAAAGCGGGCTTCCTTTTGCAAAAGCGGGGAGGAAAAACATGGTGTTGGGAGTTTGGATATGTTAAATCTGTTTAGAAGCAAGCGCGGCACAAGCTACGTAGTTTCTCAAGAAGCCGCTGCCGGGAATGGCCGGAAAGCGGGCCGGGGTCGCAGAACGCCGCTGCTTATAGCTGCCTGGCAGCGGCTGGGGCTACCTCATTGGGCACAAAAAAACGTCATGCCTCGGCTGCGCTCGGCATGACGTTTTTTTTTGTGCCGGTTACAGGCAAGGCAGCAGGCTACTCAGCCGCCGACGACTGCTGGAACTGCTTCATCATTTCCTGTTCCTGCTTGGCGTGGTTGGCCAGGTATTCGGCGTGCTGGGCCTCCGTGCGCTGGGTGCCGAGGCTGGCGAAGTGCTCTCGCAGCTTATCGGCGGGCATGTCGGTGCCGTACGACGGGGTGCCGGGCTGCTGCCGCCACGACTCGTGCAGGCTGCCGTCGTCCACGGCGTCGAAGCCCAGCTCCTCGACCAGGGCCATTACTTTCTGCTTGGCGGCGGCATCGTCGCCGGCCACGGGCAGGGAGATACGGCCGGGCGTGCCGGCGGGCTGGCCCTTTTTTTCGAGGTGGTCGGCGTAGATGTTGTTGAACACCTTCACCACCGGGCGGCCCAGGTGCTGCTGCACCCATTCGCTTTCGGTGAGGCTGCCGGTTTCCAGCTCCGGCAGGTGGCCATCGCGCAGCAGCGGGTAGTAGTTGCTCGTGTCGATGACGGGCACGTCGGCGGCCACGCCCTGGAACAGGTCTTTGGGCAGGTCGGGGATGTTTTTCAGCGGGATGGTGACCACGATGATGTCGCCGTGGCGGGCCGCTTCCTGGGCCGTCACGGGGGTAGCGCCGGTTTTCCGGGCCACGTCCTTCAGGGTTTCGGGGCCGCGGGAGTTGGCAATGTGGACCGAGTGGCCGAGGCTGGTGAGCCGCACAGCAAGGGCGCTGCCGATGTGGCCGGCCCCGATGATTCCAATGTTCATACTGAGAAGGTTTAGGAGATTTGCGCGACGATGATGCGCTGCCGCAGGTTGCTAAACAGCGGCGGCGGCCAGTTGCTTTTTTTGGCGAGCAGCTGCCGGGTGCATAAGGTAGCTGAGAATATAAAAAGAGGAGCTGCTTAGGAAGTCGTCAGCGCGTCGTGCTGAGCTTGCCGAAGCATCTCTACCGCTTCCGATGGGCCGTTAATCGAAGTGGCAGAGCTGCTTCGACTGCGCTCAGCATGACGTGCTCTTTTTTCTCCGCTCACTCTACCTATTTTCAGCCCCGTAATCTTCGCCTCGCGCTCACGGCCCACGTCATGGGCCGGCTTTGCTGCCTACTTGAGATACCGCGCTAAGGCTGCTTCCAACTCCGCCCCGTGCAGGCCGGAGGCTATGATTTTGCCGCTGGGGTCAATCAGGAAGTTTTGGGGGATGGACTGGACGCCGTAGCGCTGGGCCGCTTCGTTTTTCCAGCCGCGCAGGTCGGATACCTGGACCCAGGCCATTTTGTCGTCCTGAATGGCTTTCAGCCACTTCTCGTGGCCCTTTTCGTCGTCGAGCGACACGCCCAGCACGTCAAATTTCGGTCCTTTGAACTGCTTGTAGAATTTGGTTAAGGCCGGGGTTTCCTGGCGGCACGGGCCACACCAAGAGGCCCAGAAATCGACCAGCACGTACTTGCCACGGTAGTCGGCCAGGGACACCGACTTGCCGTCGGGCGTTTTTTGGGTGAAAGCGGGGGCTTGGGCGCCAACGGCGACGGCCTTGAGCCCCTGCACCAGCTCGCCGTAGGAGCGGCCGGGCGGGGTATTCTTCAGGGCCGGGCTTAAGGCTTCGTACAAGGGCCCTACCACCGCGTATTCGGGCGTGGCCAGCATGCCGAGCCGGCTTAGCTCGTACAAACTCACCCAGGAGTTCGGATTAGCCCGAATGAAATCCCGCATCCGCTGGGCGTATTCCTGCTGAATATTAGCCCCTTGGGCGCCCATGCGCGCTTTAAATTCAGGAGCGTTTCGCTGCGCTTCCGAGGCCTTTTGGTATTCGGCACCCTGCGCTTTCAATTTGGCCAGGGTGGGCTTCAAAGAAGTTTCCAGCTTTGCATTATCCGCCGCGATGGGTCCACCGGTGACGGTGGCCTCTTCCAGGGAGTTGGGGCTTGTGACCACCACCGGGCCGGGCTCCAGGTACAACTGCTTGCGGTCGCCGGGTCCGAACAGGCCAGTGCCCCGCTTGCCGTCCCGCTGCAGCACCAAGCTTGCCGGTATGGGTATTTCGGTGGTGCCTTTTAACTCGAAAGTACCGTTTTTCAACGTGGCGGAGTCCACCTGGCCATTGCGAAAAAGGTAGATTTTGGCCGGGGCATTCAGGTTCCCAATTTTGCCTTTCACCGTGAACGGAATAGGCGTTTGGGCAGGAACCAGCGCCGGCGCAAGCAACAGGAGGCCAATTAAATACTTTTTCATGGGAGCCAAATTAACAAAGGAGGGCAACGTAGCGGAATGCCGCCGCGCTACAACGGGCGGGGCGGCATAAGATTGCTGGGTTGGCCAGCACATCGACCTCCGTAATGGATGGCGCAGCCAAGGCGGGTGGCCAGCAAGCAAAAAGCGCGGGGACGTACCCTTTCGAATACGTCCCCAGTTGGCAATTCAACTGATATTAAGCAACGGCTGGTGTGGGCAAGCCCTTGGAGTCCGGCTTTGCCCCTACTCGTTGTTTACTTCAGCCCCGGAATCTTCGCCCCGCGCTCGCGGGCCACGTCCTGGGCCAGTTCGTAGCCGGCATCGGCGTGGCGGAAGATGCCCATGCCGGGGTCGGTGGTGAGGACGCGGCGCAGGCGTTCGGCTTTTTCGGGTGTGCCGGTGGCTACTATCACCATGCCGGAGTGGGTGGAGTTGCCGATGCCCACGCCGCCGCCGTTGTGCAGGCTCACCCAGTCGGCGCCGCTGGCGCAGTTGGCCAGGGCGTTGAGCAGGGGCCAGTCGGCCACGGCGTCGGAGCCGTCCTTCATGCCTTCGGTTTCGCGGTTGGGCGAGGCCACCGAGCCACAGTCGAGGTGGTCGCGGCCGATGACGATGGGGGCCGAGACTTCGCCCCGCGCCACGAGGTCGTTGATGACGAGGCCGAACTTCTCGCGCTCGCCGTAGCCCAGCCAGCAAACCCGCGCGGGCAGGCCAATGAAGGGCACTTTGGCCTGGGCCTTCTCAATCCAGCGGGCCAGGAGCTTGTTGTCGGGGAAGGTTTCGAGCAGGGCGCGGTCAATGCGCATAATATCGGCCGGGTCGCCGCTGAGGGCCGCCCAGCGGAACGGCCCCTTGCCCTCGCAAAACAGCGGGCGGATGTAGCCGGGCACGAAGCCGGGGTACAGGAACTGGCCGGTTGAGTCGCGCACGTTCAGGCCGCCTTTTTCGGCCTGGCCGCGCAGGTTGTTGCCGTAGTCCACGGCGATGGTGCCGCGCTTCTGCATCTCCAGAATGGCCTCGACGTGCTTCACGATGGACGCCAGGGCCTGCTTTTTGAACTCTTCGGGGTTGGCTTCGCGCAGGGCCAGCACTGCGGTGATGTCGCCTTCCGGCAGGTAGTCCATCAGGTCGTGGGCCGAGGTTTGGTCGGTCACGATGTCGGCCTGGAAACCCAGGGCCAGCAGCTGCGGCAGCACGGTAGCGGCGTTGCCGGTGAGGCCCACGGACCAGGGCTTGCCGTCGGCTTTGGCCTGCTCGCAGATTTTGAGGGCGTGGGCGAGGTCGCGGGCGTGCTCATCGAGGTAGCCTTCGCGCACTTTCTGCTGCACCCGCTCATCAATCGGCTCGATGACGAGGCAGACGCCATCGTTCATGGTCACGGCCAGGGGCTGGGCCCCGCTCATGCCACCAAGGCCGGCCGTGAGGGTGATGGTGCCGCGCAGGCTGCCGCCGAAATGCTGGTCGGCCATGGCGGCAAACGTCTCATACGTGCCCTGCAAAATGCCCTGGGTGGCGATGTAAATCCAGGAGCCGGCCGTCATCTGGCCGTACATCATGAGGCCCATTTTGTCGAGCTCGTCGAAGTATTCCTGGGTGCTCCAGGCGGGCACGAGGTTGGAATTGGCGATGAGGACGCGCGGGGCGTGGGCCCAGGTTTTAACCACCCCCACGGCCTTGCCCGACTGCACGAGCATGGTTTCGTCGACCCCCAACTCCTTCAGGGTCCGCACGATGGTCTGGTATTCCTTCCAGTTGCGGGCGGCGCGGCCAGCCCCACCGTACACAATCAGCTCATCATACACCAGACTCACGGCGGGGTCAAGGTTGTTTTCCAGCATCCGCAGAGCGGCTTCGGCTTCCCAGGTTTTGCAGCGCAGGGTGGTGCCGTGGGCAGCCCGCACGGTTTCCTCGGGCTTGAACTCGTAGAACATCGGGCGCTTGCCGTCGGGCTTTTGCGGGGCTGCGCCGGTGGCGGTAGAGAGGGAGTTGGCTTCGAGGTTAAGCTCGGCGGTTTGGGGAGAGGTGGGGGGCATTGGGCGGGTGGTTTGGGTGGGGCGGCAAGTTATGCAAAGGGCAGAGAAGAGAATGACGTATTCCTTTTTCTTCTCTGTCTTTTGTTTTCAATACCCAAATCCTGTGGCCCGGCAACCAAATCAGCCGGTGGAACTACAAGGGGGCCGGAGTCACCGGCAGTTCTTCAGCGAAAGGGCTGGGCTCATCGTCGGCAAACCGGGCCGCCAGCTGTTGCTCAAATCCCCGGAGCTTCTTTAGCATGTAAATGGTAGTCACGGCATACCAGATATACAGTACGTCCATGCCCATTACAAACTCTACATAACTGAATATCTGGGCCATGGTGGCACCGCTGGTTGGGGCATAAGCCCCGCGGCTGGCGAAGATGGTGAAAAGACGCAGTCCCCACCAGCCGCCTACTAGGCTCTGGTCACGCTGGAAGCGCGGGGCACCATCGGGCTGGGCATACCGTTGCGTGAGGTTCCAGATGTCCTTCATTACCTGATACGGGTACCAGAAATTTATAATCGGCACGAACCAGCCCCAGCCGCCGGCCCCTTCGGAATGGCGCGGCGCGGGTGCTTTGTGGAGACGATGGAGGTTTCCGTAGGCGCGATGAGCCCACAGAACCAAGGCGATAAAGGCCAGCAGTATCAGCACCAGCTGGGTGCTCCCAATAGCCTGCTGCCGCCAGTCGCTGGCCTCCACCTGCGCATGCGGCACCTTAACTCCGGCGGCCATTTTCTGGAGCATGCCGTACTCTACTACCCTCGAAGCCAGCGCAACAAGGCTGACGCCCACCACTATCCACTGAAAAAGAATGGCAAAACGTATTCGCTGGCTATTATCGAGAATCCTGGGCATTTAGTGGCAAGAATGGTAAAGGGTGCCGAAGGTAGCAAACGCACCTGCCGGAACAACATCGACCCCGTTGTTTCCCGTAAGCTGTTCTATCACCCAAGCCCCATTCTTGGTTGTTTTGCTTTCCCATCATTCCCCATGAGCACCGACTATAAACCCATTGACTGCGGCTTCTATGACGAGCTGGAAGCTGCCGCCACCCAGCGCCGCCGCGTGGCCCTGCAATACTTCAACGACCTGCGCCAGCTGTGTATGGAATCGGGCGTGATTGACACGCTTTTTATCCGCGACAAAGTGGAGTTTATGCGCCTGAAATCGGGCGAAGAAATCCGGCTCGACCACCTCATTCGGCTCGATGACAAGCCCGCGCCGGGATATGCCGATTACCCGGATTTCAGCTGTGGCTGTTGAGCCTGTGAACAAAACCAGAACGTCATGCCTCGGCTGCGCTCGGCATGACGTTCTGGTTTTACCGGTCAATCAACCCTAGTCCTGCGCCTGCTCCACATCGATGCCGCCGTTGGTGGTGACGGCCTTCACCGTGGCCCCGCCCTGGCCCAGGCTGGCCGTCACTTCCTTGTGGAACATGCCCGATTTGGTGACCGGCAGGGCCGTGTGGATGCCGCCCATGTTGGTGCTGGTGTAAAGCTGAGCCGAATACGCGGCGGGCAGTTTCCAGTGAATGCCGCCGTTGGTGGTGGCCACGTCGAGGCCCTTGCCTTCCCACTTGCTGCCGCTGAGGGTGATGTTGACGCCGCCGTTGGTGGTTTCGCCCTTCACCTGGCCGCCCAGGTTGGCGAGGTTCACGCCGCCGTTGGTGGTTTCGAAGGTGATGGCTGACCGCAGGTTATCGAGGCTGATGCCGCCGTTCACGGTATTGAGGGCCAGGGCCGTGGTGCGGGGCACGAAAATTTCGTAGCTCACGCTCCATTCCTTGTCCTGGTCGGGGTCGGTGGCGCGCAGGGTGTTGTTGGCGGTGCCAATGGTGATGCGCTTGGCGCGGGCCGCGGCCTTGTCCTCGGTGGTCGACCAGGTCTGGATTTTGGCGCGAACCCGGATATTGGGGCCATCCCAGCCGTGCACCGTGATGCCGCCGTTGGGGTCGGCGTTCACGGTCAGGGGCTGGCCGGCGGGAGCGGCCAGGGTCAGGTCGCGGGTTTCGCAGAAGCTCTTCAGCAGCTTATTGTGGCCCCAGGAGTTGTTCTCGCAGGAGATGTTGAACGACGGTTCGGGCGCCGTTTGGGCCGTGGCGCCGAAGGTGCTGCATACGACAGCCAGTGCAGAAAAAAGGGTTTTCATGACGCTTAAAAATTAAAGGTGGGCAATAGTCAAGAATAGATGCCAACCCCGGCCAGGCGGTTGCCTGAACGGGCAGCGAACCCAAGGAGTACCGGGCATCGGCGGATTCGTTACAGGCCCCGCCATTTTTTTTAAAGCTCCGTTTTGTGCACCCTCGGCCCGTTTTCCCGTATTCCCTCCCACTGCTTTCCCTTTCCTCACCAATTCTCCCGCCTTATGGATACCCTGGCCGCTGGCGTCACCCAGCTTCGCATTCAACGTTTTGTCAATGTCTATTTCGTCGAAACCGGCACGCCCGGCGAGTGGGTTTTGATTGATGCCGGCCTGCCCGGCAGCAAGAAAAGCATCCTCGCCGCCGCCGACAAGCTGTTTTATCCCGGCTCGCACCCCGAGGCCATCATCCTCACCCACGGCCACCTCGACCACCTCGGCTCGGCCCGCGAGCTGGCCGACCACTGGAACGTGCCCATCATCGCGCATCCGCTCGAAATGCCCTACCTCACCGGCCAGGCCCTGTACCCGCCGCGCGACCCCACCGTAGGCGGCTCGCTGGCCTTCATGAGCCGCTTTTTTCCCACGCAGCTGCCCAATCTCGCAGACCGGGTGCAGGCCCTCGATGCCGATGACCCCTCCACGCCCTACCTCATGAGCTGGCGCTGGCTGCACGTGCCGGGCCACGCGCCCGGCCAGCTGGCCTTCTTCCGCGAAGCCGACCGCGTGCTGATTGGGGCCGATGCCTTCGCCACCACGCACCACGACTCGGTGCCGGCCGTGCTGCTGGGCCGGCCCAAAATCAGCCGGGCCGGCACCCCGTTCAATTACGACTGGGAAGCGGCCCGCGCCTCAGTGCAACTCCTGGCCGCGCTGGAGCCGAAAGCCATTGGCTGCGGCCACGGCCCGGTTATCATCGGCCCGGAAGCGGCGGCCGGCCTGCACGCCTTAGCCGATAATTACCCCGTGCCCGCCCACGGCCGCTACGTGCACGAGGCCGCCCGCACCGACGCCAGCGGCGTGGAACACCTCCCGCCCGCCCCCAAAGACAAGCTGCCCATGCAGGCCGCCATCATTGGCGGGAGCCTGCTGGCGGCGGGCGCGGCCTGGCTGCTCACCGGTGGCCGGCGCAAGGGCAAAAAGTCAAAAGCCCACAAGAAAGCCTACAAGGCGGCCAAAAAATCCGCCGGTTATCAGTCGCCCACCCCGCCGCTGTACCGCGGCGGCGTGGGCAGCTAAACGGGTTATTTGGCCAGCTGCGCCACTCCCGTCAGAAAGGCGGTGACGATGGTGGCAGCCAGGCGGGCGGTCTGGTTGTCGCGGTCGTAATGGGGATTCAGCTCCACGACTTCGAACAGCCGGACCGCCTCGTTTTGGCCCGCCAGAAAGGCCGCTTCCACCGCCTGCCGGGGCGTAAACCCGTCGGCGCTGGGGGCCGAGACGGCGGGGGCAAATGCTTCGGCGCAGCCATCAATATCGAAGCTCACGAAGGCTGGGCCGCCCTGGGTGGCCCGACTCAGGGCGCGGCCCAGGTACAGGGCCATGCCATCCTGCTGCACGTGAGCAAGCGGCACGATGTAGGCTTCCTGCCGGTTCAGAAAATCAATATCCTCTTTGGTGTTGAGGTTGGAATGCAGGCCGATTTCGGTGAAGCGCGGCCCGGCCAGAAAGCCTTCTCGCAGCAGCTTGCCGAAGGGCGTGCCGCTGCTGATAATGCCGGGCTTGTCCTTCACATCGGCGTGGGCATCGAGGTTGATGCCGCCCACCGCCTGCCCGTCGCCGGCGTCGAAAAGCCCACGCACGGTGGAATAGGTGCCATCGTGCGAGCCACCCAGCACCACCACGCGCGGGTACTGCCGCAGCAGTTTCGCCAGTTGCTCCCGGATATGGGCGTGGTTGCGGGCGTGGTCGGCGTGGCGCAGGTCGAGGTTGCCGGCGTCGGCAATGCGCAGCTGGTCGAGGCTGATGTCGTGCTCCAGGTTGTAGGTTTTGTGGTAGCGGCGCAGCTCGCGGCGGATGGCGTGGGGGGCGCCGGCCGCCCCGGCCCGGCCACCTTCCAGCACGGTCCCGAAATCAAGGGGCAGGCCCACGAGGCACACGTCGGCTTCGGGCAGCCCGGCAGCGGGGCGGATGAGGTCGCGGAGGAACGTTGGCATGATGCCAAAAGTAGTGCGGCCGCCTGATTTTGCCGGGCCTACTGCCGCGAGTAGGCCGTGCCGCTGAAAGTGAAAAGCGTGACCTTGCTGCCGGTGCCCACGGGCTGGCCCGCCACCATTTTCCCCGCCGGCGGCGTGGCCACGCCCACCGGCCCAGGCGCGGGGGCGGCCAGCGGCCGGGCTGCCGCTGGGCGGGCCGCCGGCGCGGCGGCCGTTGGTGCAGGCGGCGGCACGCTGGCGAGCAGCTGGTCGGCTATTTTTTCATCCATCGCCGCCAGCCGGGTCAGGGCCTGCTGCTGGCCGTCGAGGTCATTGGCCCGCCGATAAGCGGCCACCGCTTGGTTGTGAGGCGTTTCGGCCGCCTGGTGTCGGCCCGCTGCTTCCAGGCCCTGGGCCTTTTTGAACCGCGCCGCGCCGGAAAGCGCCTGCCCCGGCCCCAATGCCAATGGCGTGGCCTCAGCCCGCGGCAGCAGCCCGCACACGGCCCACACCAAGCCCAGCCGCAGCCGCTGCGCCGGTCCGTTTGCCCGTTTGAATTTTAGAAATTGTGCCATTTTAGCGTTTTTATCAGGCTTTCGACTACCTGCCGGCCGTTCAGCTGCCAGAAGCCAAAGCCCTACGAACGCCCGAAAGCTAGCTGCACATCGCCCGTAATTGGAGCCAAGTCTAGCAAAAGGCCTTAAAAATCGACGGGCGGCAGTCCACGAACTCTGGCCCGACTCTTGGCAGTTTAACTTGCACCCTCATTTCGACTGCCCGTGACCGTATTTTCTTCCCTGCGTTTTGGGCTTTTGGCCGGCCTGATGCTGGCCCCGGTACTGCTGCACACGGCCCGGGCCCAGGTGGCCCCGTCGCTGCCCTCCTTCTACACCACCTACAGCTACACGGGCTACACCGTGTACGACACCACCAGCCCCGATGCGCCCACCCAGGTGCGCGGCGTGGGAGGCTCGCTCACCCTGCGCCCGGCCGGCACCTACGAAAAGCGCCTTAGCATTGTGGGGCCTCAGGGCCCGATGTACTTCAAGCAGAATGGGGCCTTCATCATCACCGGCGACAGCATCCGCTTCGCTTTCACCGACCTGAAAGGGCCGGATGTGCAGCGCGGCACCTTCCAATTCGACCCCGCCACGCGGCATCTCACCCTCACCATTCTGGGCTATCCCGTGGGCAACAAAGGCGTGTATGACCTGGTAGCGGCTGAGCCTCAGCCGCTCCTTGCGCCTACGGTACTGCCCGCCAAGCCCGGCAAAAAGCGCCATCGGTAGCCCGCTTATTCGCCGCCCTTTGGCCTCCCCGCCCCTTCTGGCTAACTTGCGGCCCGTTTCGCCGGTTCTGCCCCGTTGCAGCTCCGCCGAAGCGGTTTACTGCTCACTGTTAACTGAAAACTGACCCTCTATGGGACGCGCATTCGAATTTCGCAAAGGCCGCAAAATGAAGCGGTGGGATAAAATGTCGAAAGACTTCACCCGCATCGGCAAGGAAATCGTGATGGCCGTGAAGGAAAACGGCCCCAACCCCGACTCCAATGCCCGCCTCCGCGCCGCCATGCAAAACGCCAAAGGCGTGAACATGCCCAAAGACCGGGTAGAAGCCGCCATCAAACGCGCCAGCAGCAAGGAAGAGAAAGACTACCAGGAAGTTGTGTACGAAGGCTACCTGCCCCACGGCGTGGCCGTCGTCATCGAAACCGCCACCGACAACCCCACCCGCACCGTGTCCAACGTGCGCCTCATCTTCAACCGCAACGAGGGCACTCTGGGCACCGCCGGCAGCAGCGACTACACCTTCACCCGCAAAGGCGTGTTCAAGCTGGCCGCCGAAGGCCTCGACCGCGACGAGTTGGAATTGGAGCTCATCGACTTCGGCGCCGAGGACGTGTACGAAACCACCGAGGAGGACGAGCACGCCGCCGAGCACAAGTACATCGTGGTCGAAACCGCCTTCACCGACTTCGGCCAGATGCAGAAAGCCCTCGAAGCCCAGGGCCGCCACGTTGTCAGCGTCAACCTCCAGCGCGTGCCCAACACCACCGTTTCACTCAACGACGAGGAGCTCGAAGAGGTGATGACCATCATCGAAAAATTCGAGGACGACGAGGACGTGCAGGCCGTGTACCACACCATCGGCTAGCCACTCTGAGGATAGGAGTAATTAACAGAACGTCATGCTGAGCGCAGCCGAAGCATCTCGCGCGGGGTAGTAATCCAATCGTCAGGACTACTTACGCGGTACTGATACTTCGGCCGCACTCCGCATCACGTTCTTTTTTTGCACAACGGAGTTGTAACCCCAGTTCCCTCGCCCATGCCCGCTGCCAACCCTTCTGCCCTTGTAGCCGCCACGGTTGCCCCCGGTGCGGCGGCAGTAAGCAGCTACTTGCCCGCGCTCACCGGCCTGCGCGCCATCGCGGCCTGGCTGGTGTTTTTCAACCACTACCCACTCGGCCCACTGCCCCCTCCGGGTCCCGCCCGCGCCCTCCAGTATTTCGCCGATGAGCTGCACGGCCTGCCGATGCTGCTGCTGCTCAGCGGCTTCCTCATTGCCCTGCGCTACGACACCGGCACGCCCGCTTTCCGGCCCCGTGGCGGCTGGCGGCGCTACCTCCAAAGCCGCTTGGCCCGCATATATCCGTTGTATGCACTGCTCACGCTGGCCACGTTCGTACTCATCTGGCATTGGCATTCCCCCCAGGCCACTCCCGGCCTGCTGCTGCTGAACCTCACCCTGCTGCGCGGTTTTTTCGACGAGTACAAATTCTCGGGCATCGGCCCGGCGTGGTCCCTCACCCTGCTCGAATGCTTCTACCTGGCCGCGCCCCTCTTGCTGGGCCTGCGCCATCGCGGCTTGCGGCTGTGGGCTCAGCCACTGCTGCTGCTGCTGCTCGGCACCGGCCTGGTAGCCCTATTGGGCCCGCTGCACTGGCACGGGCTGTTCGGGACTTACCCGTTCATGCTCACTTACACCTTTCTCGGCCACAGCCTGGAGTTTTTTATCGGTGTGTGGCTGGCTGGCCGATACCAGGCCGGACGGCTTGGTACCCCGGCCGGAGTATGGCGCACTGCCGGCGGCATTTTGCTCTACTTTGCCGTCACTGCTGCCCTGGGCCTCACCCAGGCCCAATTCCACGCCACCGACCACCCCCTTACTCTCGTCCTGAACCTGGTGGCCCTGCCCGCCGCTGGCGGCCTGCTTTTCGCCGGCCTGCTCAGCGAGGATTCCTGGTTTCGCCAGTTGCTGAGTGGGCGTTTGTTTCAGCAGCTCGGCCGCAGCTCCTATGCATTTTATCTGCTCCACGCCGGCCCGCTGGCCTTTTGGGTCTACGAGCGGCTGCCAGGCTTCTGGCCGTTGCAGTTAGCCGCCGTGCAGGTGGTATCCTATGTAGTTTATCGGTTAGTAGAAGAACCTGCTGGTCGGTGGCTGCGGCCGAAAGTACATCGCGAACGGCCAACCGGCAACCAGTTTTCGCAAAGTACTGCGCCGGCAAAGTTTTGAAACCAGTAGCGTAATCTCACACCTTTCAGTTAGCTTGTCACTACTTGTGGCACCGATGAGTGGCGGCAAGCTTAATGTTTTGAACAACTATTATGAGAGCCCTAATAATCGCAATTCTTATGGCTTCCATTTGGACACTTTTTTATTGTAAGGACAAACAGAATAAGCAGGTTGACAAACCTGCAATATTTAAACTTCAATCAAAGCAGGACACGGCAAACAAAAAAGCAACTCAGTCCATTTTTGATGAAATAGCCGAGTTTGACTATTCGGACTTTCACGACTTAAAACATAATAAGTCTTATGACATGTTTTTAGCAGGACAAATCAAATTACCAACAGGGCAAGTCGTTTGTACAGACCTGATGCACAGAGAATTGGCTTGGCCACAATCGTGGGCAATCAATAATGGGCAATATCCTGTTTATTTATACATCGGACTTGAAGACGATTTTGCAGGTCGTGTTGCTTATGCTGAATTGGTGATTAAGGCTGAAATTCCAAAATATTGGGAAATGTCTTTGATTCCTGAAGAGCTGCTTGCAGATAGTTTTGAAAGAAAAACAAATGGCATGTATCCAGTAGAAAATGGGCTTAGCTGTTTTGCCGATTTTGAAACCTTCAAAATATATGAACAGGAAATCCAAGACTTTTACCAACTTCATAAACAAGGCAATTATTATAATGATGTTTTAGAAAATCTTTTTAAAGAAAATCGAAATATTCCGACAAGTTCAAGAGGTGAAGATTGGATAAATTATAAACCGTTAAAAGCAAATGGAAATATTATCATGTTCGGCTCAGGTTACGGCGACGGTTTATATCCACGTTACGTTGGCTATGACAAAAATGGAAATGTCGTAAAATTTGTAACCGACTTCATTCAATTAAAAGCCAGGACTGAGCATTAGCTGTTGCTTGCATAAGTTTAGCGTTATGATTGACTGCCGAATAAAGGCTTATCCTTATATGGGTTAGGCTGACGTTTCCGTATTCCAAACACAACGCAAAGCCACACAATGTTGAATATTATAAAAAAAGCGCCGCGGCTGAAAATATCAGCCGCGGCGCTTTTTTGTGCCTGATATTATGAAATTACCTAGTCTACATTGTCATGCAAAAAGCGGTTATCTCCTAGTAACTCATTATCGTCTGACAAGTTAAACCGCGAGATATTCTGCGCTGAGCTCGGCTCCACATTTTCCAGCTTCACTTGCCGACGCAGATATGCGGGCGTATCATATTGGCTCACCGCTTCGGGCGGCAGGCCGTTGCTTAGCTCCTGCAGGCGGCGGCGGCGCTCCAGGGCTTGGGCATCCAGAGCGGGGCGGGGCCGGGCGGCTTCGGGAGTAGCGGTAGCTGCGCTGGAAGCCAGCACAGGCTCGCCCGGTGCGCCCACTGGAATACCTGCCAGCGGCGGCGCATTGTGCGTCGAAGGGCCATTTAAGTCAAATGTCACCCGCGCCGGCTCAGCAGTGGCAGAACCAAAGCTGGGCACGAACGGGGCGCTACCCGAAGCGGGCGAATTGGGCGTAGTTACCGAACGGTCAGCTTCGGCAGCCGGAGCGGCCGTCGCAACTGGTTCGGCACCGCCCATGGCCGGGGTCGTGATGGAGTGCGCATCGCGGGCAAAACCCGTGGCAATCACCGTCACGCGGATGCATTGGCCCAACGTATCATCAACGCCGTGGCCGAAAATCATTTCCGCATCCTGACCCGCTTTTTCCTGGATGTACTCCGTGATTTCCGTCAGCTCGTCCATTTCCAGCTCGTGCTCAGCACCCGACATGATGGAAAGCAGGATTTTCTGCGCCCCATGGATGTCGGTATTGTTGAGTAGCGGCGAGTTCAGGGCTTCCTCGGCGGCGCGGCGGGCGCGGTTTTCGCCTTCGGTGATACTGCTGCCCATTACGGCCGCGCCCGACTCCTTCATCGTGGTTTTCACGTCTTCAAAGTCTACGTTCACATCGCTGGTCACCGTGATAATTTCAGCAATGGACTTGGCGGCCGTGGTCAGCACCGTATCAGCTTTGGCGAAGGCGGCGCTCATTGTCAGGTTGCCGTAAATCTGGGGCAGCTTGTCGTTGAGAATCACCAAAATGGTGTCGCAGTGCTCGCTCAACTCCTTGATACCCAACTCGGCCTGCAAGCGCTTTTTCTTGCCCTCAAACAGGAACGGAGCCGTCACAATACCCACCGTGAGAATGCCCAGCTCCTGCGCAACCTGCGCAATTACCGGGGCCGCGCCGGTGCCGGTGCCACCGCCCATGCCCGCCGTGATGAACAGCATTTTGGTGCCGTGGTTCAGCAGCTCCCGGATTTGCTCTTTGCTCTCGATAGCTGCCTGACGGCCGCGCTCGGGCTTAGCGCCCGCGCCAAGGCCCTCAGTCAGGTCCACCCCAATCTGGAGCTTATTGGGCACCGTGGAGCTTTGTAGCGCCTGGTGGTCGGTGTTGCAGATAATAAACTCCACGTCCTTGATGCCCTGCTTGTGCATGTGCTTCACGGCATTGGAGCCACCGCCACCAACCCCAATCACCTTGATGATGGACTTGTTTTGGGCAGGAATGTCGAATTTGTAATTCATACTTTTTAATTATGAATTATGAGTTACGAATTATGAGTTACAAACTAACAAGACCTTTTGGTCATCAATTCATCACTCATAATTCATAACTCATAATTGTTTCCTAGTAGGATTTATCGTCGTAATCGTCAATCAGCAACCCTTTGGTGCGGGTGATGATGTCCTTGAAGAAACGGCTGGCAGCACCGGGTTCCTTGGGTTTGGCCGGCGCGGATGCGGGGGCCGGTGCGACGGGCGTTGCAGCGCGGGTTTCGGCGGGAGCCGGAACGACGGGAGCGGCCTGCGGGGCATAGTAAGCCGGAATAACGGCCGGTACTTCTTGCTCGTAGGGCACGCGGGAGGTGTTGCGCTCATCCAGCGAGTGGTAGCCGGACAGCACCAAGCCCACCGTGGTGGCGTACATCGGCGACTTTACGGCTTCGATGCGGCTCTTGCCAAGGTGCTGGTTGGGGTAGCCAATGCGCGTATCCAGGCCGGTGATGTACTCCGTGAGCTGCTCCAGGTACTGCAGCTGCGAGCCCCCACCGGTGAGCACGATGCCGGCCGACAGCTTGTCGTGCAGGCCCATGCGGTAGATTTCGGCGTACACCAACTCCATGATTTCCGACATCCGGGCCTCGATGATGTAGGCCAGGTTTTTCAGCGAAACCTCCTTGGGGGCGCGGTTGGGCAGGCCTGGAATGCTCACAATTTCGTAGTCGGAAGCTTCAGCAGCAATGGCTTTGCCGAATTTAACCTTCAATTGCTCCGCCTGGCCAGGGGCCACGTTGCAGCCAGCCTTGATATCCTGCGTAATGATGTTGCCACCGAACGGAAGCACCGCCGCGTGCCGGATGATGCCATCCTTGAATACCGCCAAATCGGTAGTGCCACCGCCAATGTCAATCAGGGCCACGCCGGCTTCCTTCTCCTCTTCGGAAAGGATGGACATGGAACTGGCCAGCGGTTCCAGAATCAGGTCGGCAATTTCCAGCCCGGCTTTGGTTACGCACTTATTGATGTTGTTGATGGCCGTGCTCTGGGCGGTGATGATGTGGAAATTGCCTTCCAGCCGCACGCCTTCGTAGCCTACGGGGTCGGCGATGCCTTCCTCGTAGTCCACTTTGTAGTCCTGCGGCATCACATGAATGATTTGCGAGCCGGGCTGGGTCACGAGGCGGTACATGTCCTGCGTGAGGCGGTTCACGTCGTCGGGACCAATGGTATCGGCCGAGTTGCGCGTGATGCTGCCGTTGTGCTGGAGGCTTTTGATGTGCTGGCCGGCAATGCCCACGTTTACCACCCCAATGCTAATTCCGGACTGTTCTTCGGCCTGCCGAATGGCCCGTTTGATGGCATCAACGGTCTTGTCAATATTGAGCACAATGCCGCGCGAAACACCTTCGGACACGGCTTTGCCCATGCCCAGAATTTCGAGTTTGCCGAACTCGTTTTTGCGGCCTACCAGGGCACAGATTTTTGTGGTACCAATGTCGAGCCCGACGACGATTTTGTCTTGTTGCATAGGAGCGGTGCTGGCGAGCAGTGAAGAAGCGATGGGTTGGGAGTTGAGTTTCTCTGACCTTACGGCCTATTATTCAGCGAATTGTCATTCGCAAATGATTTGATTCTGGTATTCTACGTTTACGCGGTGGTAGGTATCCCACCCCAAAACTGACGGAATTTGCCGGTAAAATACCATAAGCTTGGCAAATTTCTCGGAAATATTTTCGGGCAGCCCGAATTCGATACGTTGGTCGCCCACCTGTTGGGTGAACGACAGCTTGCCGCCGGGCTCGATAAACACCTCCGAAACCTGAGCTTTCCAGAACGGATGCTCATCGACGTAACGCAAAAAGTCGAGGTAGCGCCGCCCGGTACTATCCTGGAAAAATGCAGTTGGCAGGCTTAAGCCGCCGGGCCGGGCCACGGTGGCTACGCGGGCCGTAAACAGCGGCGATAGTGGCAGGGCGCGGCCTTCGGCGTCCACGTACGTATCGAGGCGGGTATCGGGGTGCGTGAGGCGGGCGATGGGGCGGTTCTGGCGCACGTCGGCGTGGAGGTTGCCGGCCAGGTCGCGGTACACCTGGGCGTCGCGCACAAAGGGATGGGCTTTCAGGCGGGCTTCCAGCTCGCGCAGGCGCGGGCCTTCGGGCCGGGTGCCCAGCACGGGTTCGGCCCCGCCCTTGGTGAGCAAGGCCGTCACGCCGCGCTCACTGATGAAGTAGTTATCGAATTCGTTGGCGATGTTCACCGTGACTTCGCCCACTGGCCGGCCGGCCTGGCGCACGGCGGCAAACACGCCCAGCGCGCCCAGCACCAAGAGGCAAGCAGCTGCAACAAGTAAATTTCTAACGGTGCGGTCCATGCAATGACTAAATAACGGCGTAACGAAGCGAACTGGAAATGGTGGCAATTATGGTCGGAATTGCTACTTCCACCGCTCGGTCAAAATTAATTTCAATTGCGGCACCAACGTGTCAATATCCCCTGCTCCTACCGTAGCCAAAATATCGAACGCATTATCGGTTTGAGCTGCGTTCAGCACTTGCTCCTTGGTTCGAATTGCTTTGGTAGAAGCGGTGATACCGGCCAAAATTATTTCGGAGGTAATTCCCGGGATTGGCTTCTCGCGGGCGGGGTAAATATCCAACAAAAATACCTCATCTGCAATACTTAAGCTTTTCGAAAAGCCAGCCGCGAAGTCCCGTGTGCGGGTAAAAAGGTGCGGCTGAAAAATAACACGCAGCCGTTTGCCCGGATACAAGGTGCGCACCGAACGTAGAAAGGCCTCAATTTCGCGTGGATGATGGGCGTAATCGTCTAAATAAACGTTTTGGCTGGTGGTAACCACGAATTCAAACCGACGCTTCACTCCTTGGTAGGCGGCCACGGCGGCGCGTAGTTTCGCTTCGCTTATTCCGTGCAATTGGGCTACGGCAGCGGCGGCGAGCATATTTTCCACGTTGTGGTAGCCCGGCACGGCCAGTTCCAGGTTATTTATCGTCCCTTGCGGGCCATACAAGTCGAAATGAAATTGATGACCTTCCGCCGAAATATTTGTGGCAAATAATTCCGGGCCCTGCTCGGCAGTGAGGCCGTAGCGAATGACGCGGGTGCCGGCCGGTACCGCAGCGGCCACGCTCGGGTCGGCGGTGTGGTTAATCAGGAGGGTGCCGCCGGGCTTAATCTGGGCCACGAATTGGCGGAATGAATCAATCAGCGCAGCCTGGTCGCCGTAGATATCGAGGTGGTCGGCATCGGTGCTGGTAACGATTGCGACGTCCGGAAACAGGGTCAGGAAGCTGCGGTCGTACTCATCGGCTTCTACTACGATGGGCGCAGTGGTAGTTTTCGGCAGCAATAAATTACTGCCCAAATTCACGGCAATTCCACCTAAAAAGGCGCCCGCGTCGAGGCCGGCGTGGTGCAGCAAATGGGCCACCATGCTGCTGGTGGTGGTTTTGCCATGGGTACCGGCCACGGCGATGGTGTGGCGGCCCTGGGTAAGCACCCCCAGCACCTGGCTACGCTTGCGAATGTCGTAGCCCTGGGCCCGCAGCCAGGCCCACTCCAGGCTTTCGGCGGGAATGGCGGGCGTGAGCACAACCAGCGCTTTTTCGTGGTTTTCGCGGATTTCAGCCGGAATATTCTCAACTGCGTCGGCGTAATGAATGGCAATGCCTTCGGCAGCCAACGCTTTGGTCAGGGGCGTTTCGGTTTTGTCGTAGCCACTGACGTGGTGGCCGTTTGCCTGGAACCAGCGCGCCAGGGCCGACATGCCGATGCCACCAATACCGAGAAAGAAGACGTAAGGAAACTGGTCCAAATTTTTGAATTAATAATTACGAATTAAGAAGTATTGCAGTAAAAATTCGGCTCATAAAAAAGCGGTTTGAGCAACGTTTTTTACTGCAATATTTTTTAATTTTTTGTTGGAATTAATCTCAGCAGCTCGTCGACGATGGCGGTGGTGGCATTGGGCCGGGCCAGCTCGCGCACGCGGGCGCTGAGTTGCTGCTGGCGTTCGGGGTCATTGAGCAGGCGCAGCGCTTCGTCGTAGAGGCGCGCGGGGGCGTGGGCATCGGTAATGAGGACGGCGGCGCCTTTGCTGGCCAGGGCCAGGGCATTTTTGGTTTGGTGGTCCTCGGCCACGTTGGGCGAGGGCACCAGGATGCTGGCCTTGCCGGTGAGGCACAGCTCGGAGACGGACAGGGCGCCCGCGCGACTGATGACCACATCGGCGGCGGCATAGGCCAAATCCATGCGCTGGATGAATTCCAGGGCGTGCAGGTTGTCTTCCTTGTGGGCTTCGGCTTGCTGTTGGGCTTCGGGAAAATAGAGTTTGCCGGTTTGCCAGAGCAGCTGCACGCCGGCTTCGCGCAGGCGCGGCAGGGCGGCGGCCGTGGCCTGGTTGAGGGTGCGGGCACCCAGGCTGCCGCCCACCACGAGCAAGGTTTTCTTGTGAGGGTCCAGGCCGAAGAAGCGCAGGGCTTCGGCCCGGGCGCCATCAGCAATTTCGGTGCGGACGGGGTTGCCGGTCACCACGAGTTTATCGACGGGAAAAAACTTTTCCATTCCCTCATACGCCACGCAAATGCGGCCCACGCGGCGCGCCAGCAGCTTATTGACCAGGCCGGCGTACGAATTCTGCTCCTGAATGAGCGTGGGAATGGCCCGCGACGTGGCGGCCAGCAGCACCGGCGCCGAAGCGTAGCCGCCCACTCCTACCACGGCATCGGGCCGGAATTCCTCAATCAGTTTTCCGGCCTTGCGCACCGACCGGAACACGCGCACCGGAAACAGCAGGTTCTGGGGGGTGAGCCGGCGCTGCAGGCCGCTGATGTCGAGGCCCACGATTTTGTAGCCGGCGTCGGGCACGCGCGTCATTTCCATGCGGCCGTTAGCCCCTACGAACAGGATTTCAGTATCGGGCAAGCGGCGGCGCAATTCGTTGGCAATGGCCACGGCCGGGAAAATGTGCCCGCCGGTGCCGCCGCCGCTGATGATGACGCGAAGTGGAGATGTCATGTTAACAGAACGACCGTTGAAGCATTACGCATACGCCGCGCGCTGGCTGGGGATGCGGGCCGTGTCGTCGGGCTCGCCGGTCATGGGGCGAATTTCACGCTCACCACGGCTGACGGCCAGGATGATGCCGATGCTGATGCCGGTAAAAATAAGGGACGTGCCGCCCATGCTCAGCAGCGGCAGCGGCAGGCCCGTGATGGGCCCCAGGCCCACGGCCACGCCCATATTCACCAAGGCCTGCAGCACGAGGCTGAAGCTGAGGCCCGCGGAAAGCAACCCGCCGAAGGCGCCGTAGCTATTCATCACCGTTTTTAGCCCTCGATAGAGAAAGGCCAGGTAGAGGAACAGCACCACGGCCCCGCCCAACAGGCCGTATTCCTCGATGATGATGGCGAAAATGAAGTCGGAATACGGGTGCGGCAGAATGTTGCGCTCCGTGCTCTTGCCGGGGCCTTTGCCGGCAATGCCGCCGGTGGCAATGGCGATGTAGCTGTGCTCCAGCTGAAAGGGGGTTTTCTTGGTCTTATCGGAGAAGTTTGACACGCGGGAAATCACCGTGCCCAGGCGCTGGCCCGCCCACAGGCCGGCCCCGCCCAGCACAATGCCAATGGCCACCATCACGGCCATGTGCTTGAGCGGCACGCGCCCGATGAACATCAGCAGCATGCAGGTGGCAAACAGCAGCAGCGCCGTGGAGGCATTACTCAGAATGATGAGGCCGCAGATAACGCCCACCCACAGCATCACGGGCAGCAGCGTCGATTTGAAGTCGTGCAAATGCTGCTGCCGCCGACTGAGCATGCTGGCCAAGTGCGAAATCAGGGCCAGCTTGGCCAAATCCGAAGGCTGAAAGGTCTGGTTAATCACCGGAATGGTGAGCCAGCGCGACGCCTCGTTGATGGTGGTGCCCCCCATAAAAAACGTGAACAGCAACAGCGGCACCGACAGCAGCAGCGCGTAGAGCGACAGCCGCGAGTAGTGCCGGTAATCGATGCGGTGGGCCAGCCACATGCAGGCCAGCCCCACCAGAATCAGGCTGGTGTGCTTGAAGAGGAAGGCCTCGGTGTTGCCGTTCATCTTCTTGTAAGCCAGCGTGCCGGTGGCCGAATACACCACGGCAATGCTGATGAAGGAAAACAACAGCACGATGGCCCACAGAATGGGGTCGCCCTTGAGGTTGCGTTGGAGCCAGTCTTTCATAATCGCTGATTTTGAACTGATTTCGAGGATTATACTGATTCAGAAGCGTGTTGCTCACGCAACTGCTGCACGGCGGCGGCAAACTGCTGGCCCCGGTCTTCGTAGTTTTTAAACAGGTCGAAGCTGGCGCAGCAGGGCGAGAGCAGCACCACGTCGCCGGGTTCGGCCAGGGCGGCGGCGTGGGCCACGGCCTCGGCCATGCTTTGGGTTTCTTCCACGTGGGGCACCAGGCTATCGAACGCCGTGCGCAGCTTGGCATTGTCCACGCCGAGGCAGATAAGGGCCTTTACGCGGTGCTCGGCCAGGTTGAGCAGGCTGCTGTAGTCGTTGCCTTTGTCGGTGCCGCCGGCAATCCAGACGATGGGCTGGTGAATGCCGTCCAGGGCGTACCAGGCGGCTTCCACATTGGTGGCCTTGCTGTCGTTGATGAATTTCACGCCGTCGATTTCGCCCACCAGCTGCAGGCGATGGTCGGCGTTTTGGAACGTAGCGAGGGCCGCTTCAATTTGCTCACGGCTGAGGCCGGCCACGCGGGCGGCGAGCACGGCGGCCAGGGTATTCTGGCGGTTGTGCTGGCCGATGAGGGGTGAACCGGCCGTGCTGATGGTTTCGGTGTTGCTGTAGTAGCCGGGCAGCAGGTCAATGCAGATTTCGTCGGCTTCCTTGTAGTAGCCGGCAAGGTGAAAATCGGGGCGGTGGTGCAGGCTAAAGGGCATCTGGTGCACCGGGCGCAGGGCCGACTTGAAGTAGCGCTGGATATTTTCGTCGTCGGCGTTGTAGATGAAAGTGCCGTCGCTGTCCTGGTTGCGCACAATGCGCAGCTTGGCGTTTGCGTACTGTTCGAGCGAGTAGCCGTAGCGGTCCAGGTGGTCGGGGGTGATGTTGAGCAGAATGGCAATCCACGGCTGGAAATTGTACGTGTCGTCCAGCTGGAAGCTGCTCAGCTCCACCACGTAGTAGTCGTGCTCGTCGGCAATCACCTGCTCGGCCAGGCTGAAGCCCACGTTGCCGGCCAGCCCCACCTTCAGGCCCGCTTCCTTCAACAAATGATGAATGAGCAGCGTGGTGGTGGTTTTGCCGTTGGTGCCCGTGATGCAGATGCACTTGGCCCTGGTGTAGCGGCCGGCAAACTCAATCTCGGAGATAATCGGAATGTTCTTTTCGCGCAACGCCTGGATTACCGGGGCTTTTTCGGGGATGCCGGGGCTTTTCACCACTTCGTCGGCCGCCAGGATTTTGTCCAGCGTATGGCCGTCTTCTTCGAATGCAATGCCGGCCTGGGTGAGCTGCTGCTTGTAATCGGCCTGAATCGGGCCGCGGTCCGACACAAACACGGCGTGGCCTTTCGCCTGGGCCAACAGGGCCGCGCCCACGCCACTTTCGGCTGCTCCGAGAATTACGATGTTCATGTTTAACGCAGTTTCAGGGTAACCAAAGTGATGACCGCCAGCATGATGCCGACAATCCAGAAGCGCGACACGATTTTGGACTCATGGTAGCCCAGCTTCTGGTAGTGATGGTGCAGCGGCGACATGCGCAGCAGGCGGCGGCCCTCGCCATATTTCCTCCGGGTGTACTTAAAATAGCTGACCTGCACGATAACCGACAGGTTTTCAACCAGGAAGATGCCGCAGAGAATCGGAATCAGCAGCTCTTTGCGCACGATGAGCGCCAGCACGGCGATGATGCCGCCCAACGCCAGCGAGCCCGTGTCGCCCATGAAAACCTGCGCCGGGTAGCTGTTGTACCACAGAAAACCGATGCAGGCGCCCACAAACGCCGTACAGAAAATGACCAGCTCGCCCGAATCCGGAATAAACATAACATCCAGATAGTCAGCCAGTAGCGCGTTTCCGCTTACGAAGGCGAAGATGGCCAGCGTGATGCCGATGATGGCCGAAGTGCCGGCCGCCAACCCGTCGAGGCCGTCGGTGATGTTGGCCCCGTTGCTCACGGCCGTTATCAGGAAGATGACAATGGGGATGTAAAGCAGGCCGTATAAACCGTTGAAAAACGTGCCAGCCGTGGCGAATAAGTCGCCGTAGTTCAGCTCGTTGTTCTTCATAAACGGCACGGTGGTAATCATCAGGTGCACGTCTTTGAAAACCTTGGTGGCCTCAATGGCGGAGAACTGGCCATTGGGCAGGAGGTATTCGCGCACCGTGATTTCGTTGCTGTAGAACAGCACCCACCCCACCGTGATGCCCAGCCCCACCTGCCCCAGCACCTTGAACCGGCCGCTCAGGCCCTCCTTGTTCTTGCGAAAAACCTTGATGTAGTCGTCCAGAAAACCAATCAGGCCCAGCCAGACCGTGCTGAGCAGCATGAGGATGATGTAGATGTTGCGCAGTCGGGCCAGCAGCAGCACCGGCACCAGAATGGCCAGAATGATGATGAGGCCGCCCATGGTAGGCGTGCCTTTCTTCTCGTTTTGCCCTTGCAGGCCCAGGTCGCGGATGCTTTCGCCGACCTGCTTTTTCTGCAGCACCCGAATGAGGCGATGGCCAAAGATTTGGGCGATGAACAGGGAAATAACCACGGCCAGCCCGGCCCGGAACGTGGTGTATTGAAACACCCCGGTGCCAGGCAGGTGAAAATGGTCGTGCAGGTAACGGAAGAGGTAAAAAAGCATTCGGGTTGGGCAGTCTTGGCGGATTTCGGGGCCGGTCCGACCGCCCTAGGCGGTCCGACCGGTTGTTGGGCGAACGGCGCGGTCGCTGTTCGGGTGTCGTTGTTGCGGCAACCGGTCGGACCGCCTAGGGCGGTCAGACCGGAGGACGGCGCGTTATTTATTCAATTGCAAAAAAACTTCGTTCAGCACTGCCTTGTCATCGAACGGGGCTTTCACCCCACGAATCTCCTGATAATTTTCGTGGCCTTTGCCGGCCACCAGCACAATGTCGTGGGGGCCGGCCAGCGCCACGGCAGTACGGATGGCTTCGCGGCGGTCGGGCACAGTCTGGACTTTGGCCGAGTCGGGCGCGGTCACGCCGGCCTGCATCTGGGCCAGAATGTCGTTCGGGTCCTCAAAGCGGGGGTTGTCGGCAGTGAGGATGACTTTGTTGGACAGGCGGGCGGCCAGGTTGGCCATAATGGGGCGTTTGGCCGCGTCGCGGTTGCCGCCGCAGCCCACCACGGTGATGATTTGCTGGCTGGGCTGGCGGATTTCGTGCAGCGTCTGGAGCACGTTTTCCAGCGCATCGGGCGTGTGGGCGTAGTCGATAATGCCAGTCACGCCCTGCCTGGCCGATACCACGGGCTCGAAGCGGCCGGGCGCAGTGGTCAGGCCCGAGAGGATGGTGAGGGCCTCGGTGGGGTCTTCGCCCAGCAGCACGGCCGCGCCATACACGGCCAGCAGGTTGTAGGCGTTGAACACGCCGATGAGACGGAACAGGATTTCGCGGCCGTCGATTTCGAGGTGCAGGCCGTGCACCTCGTTGGCTACCAGCTTGGCCCGGAAAGTGGCAGCGCCGCGCAGGGAATACGTTTCGCGGCGGGCGGCGGTGTTTTGCAGCATCACCGGGCCGCGTTTGTCGTCGGCGTTGGTGAGGGCAAAGGCCGTTTTAGGCAGGGCATCGAAAAAAGCCTTCTTGGCCTTCAGATAGTTGTCGAACGTGCCGTGGTAGTCAAGATGGTCGTGGGTGAGGTTGGTGAACACGCCGCCGGCGAAGCGCAGGCCCGTGACGCGGTGCTGGGCCACGGCGTGGCTGCTCACTTCCATGCAGGCGTGGGTGCAGCCGGCGGCTACCATGCGGGCCAGCAGCGCATTCAGGCGGATGGCGTCGGGCGTGGTGTGGGTGCTGGGAATCACTTCCTCGTCAATCTGATTCTGCACCGTGCTGAGCAGGCCGGCGTGGTAGCCCAGCTCGCGCAGGAGCTTGTGCAGGAGCGTGGCGCAAGTCGTTTTGCCATTCGTGCCGGTGATGCCGATGAGCCGCAGCTGCCGCGACGGATGCCCATGGAAAGCCGCCGCAATGTGGCCGAGCGCCTCGGCGCTGTCCGGCACCAGCACGTAGGCCGTGGCTGGGTTCAGCGGGGAGGGCAACTCTTCGCAGATAACGGCAGTTGCGCCCTTTTCCACGGCGGTTTCGATGAACTTGTGGCCATCGGTAGCGGTGCCCCGCAGGGCGCAGAAAGCCACGCCCGGCCCCGCCTCGCGCGAGTCGAGCGTGAGGCCGGTGATGGGCACGTCGGTGGGGCCGGGCTGGGCCAGCACGGTCACATCGGTCAGCAGAGAAAAGAGCGGCAGGGAAATCATGTGGTGAGTTATGAGTTAAAAGTCATGAGTTATGAGTTGGGGCATTTTGCTTTTTCAACTTTTAACTTATGCCTTTAACTTTTTTTAGGCGCGGCGCACTGCAGGCTTCGCAGAAGCAGGCTTTTTGGAGTTCTTAGTTGGTGCGGCACGGCGGGCCGCTTCTTTCGCTTTGGCGGGGGCTTTAGCAGCCCTCACTACAGTAGTTTTGGCTGATTCCCCTGCTTCCGTGGCCGGCTTACTGGCTTTGGCATTCGGCTTCACGCCGGCCGAACGTTCGGGGGCTTTGGGCAGCACCCGGGCCTTCTCGCTGCTGGTAAACGACTTGCGGTCTTTCGCGGCAGGCTCCATATCAACCGGTACCAGCAGCTTGTTTTCGGCCAGGTCGGTATGCTCGGGCTCGGGCAGCGCAGTGGGCGCAGCCAGGCGAGGGCCGGATTCCACCAGGGTCAGCGTAATCAGGTCGCCGCGCTGGATGCGTGAGCCCACTTCCAACGACTGCTCCCGCACGCGGCCCGTGCCCAGCGCCCGCACGTGCAAGCCCCGGTTTTCGAGCAGAAATAAGGCATCGCGCAACGTGAGGCCCCGCACCTGCGGCACGCGCCCGGCGCGCACGGGGTTCACCACCAGCGCCACCGTACGGGCGTGGAAAGCGGTGTCAGAAGCAGCCCGCACCCATTCTTCGCCCCCCGTCGCCTGGGTCTGGCCAACCAGGCCCAGCTTCTGGCAGACAAGAGCCAGCTCGTCCTGCATGCCGGCCCGCACCAGCGGCACATGGCTTTTGTTCAGGCGGGCTTTGGCCAGCAGCGGGCGCTGGCTGAGCAAGTCGCGCGCCATGCATTTGTCGGCCACTTCGCGGAACACCGGCGCGGCCACGTCGGCGCCGTAGATGCGGCCGTTGCGGGGCGAATCGACCACCACAATGCAGCTGTATTTCGGTTTATCGGCGGGAAAATAGCCCACGAAACTCGTGGAATACGTTTTGGTGTACTGGCCGTTTTTGAACTTCCACGCCGTGCCGGTTTTGCCGGCAATGCTGTAGTCTTTGGGTCGGATGCTGCGGGCCGTGCCTTCCAGCACCACGCCTTCCATCATCGATTTTACCTTGGCCAGGGTAGCGTCGGAGCAGATTTTGGGGTTTAGCACCTTGGTTTCGTTGTGCTGCAAGACCTGGTCGGCCTGCTTTATCTCCTTCACCAGCATCGGCTGCACTTTCACGCCGCCGTTGGCCACGGCGTTGTAGAAAGCCAGCGTTTGCAGGGGCGCCAGCTTCAGCTCGTAGCCAATACTCATGGTGGTGAGCGAGGTACGGCTCCAGCTGCGGTCGGTAGGGTCTTTCACGTACGGCAGCGCCTCGCCGGCCATTTGGAAACCGAGAGGCTTGTCCAGGCCGAATTTTTTGAGGTAATCGGTGTACTCGGTGGGGTTTTTCGAGAAGTTTTCGTTCACCAGCCGGGCCACGCCGATGTTCGACGACTTCTCGAAAACCTGCTGCACCGTGATGCGGCCGTAGGCGTGCGAGTCCGATTTCACGGCGCCACCCACCAGCATCCGGCCATTGCCAGTGTCCACGATGTCGTCGAGCTTAATGTTCGGGCGCGCCTCAAACAAGGCCATCATCGAGGCCAGCTTGAACGTGGAGCCCGGCTCGGTACGGCCCTGGTCGGCAAAAGCGTAGTTGTAGTCTTCCTTATACGTGTCGTCCGAGGCCTTGCCGAGGTTGGCCACCGCCTTGATTTCGCCCGTGGCCACTTCCATCAGAATCACGCATCCGTACTGGGCGTTATTGTCTACCAATGACTTATACAACGCATTCTCGGCTACATCCTGCAGGTTGATGTCGAGCGTGGTTTTAATATCGTAGCCGGGCAGAGGCTTGATTTCGGTGCCGTCGTACACGGGTTTCACCCCGCCCGGCACCCGCTCAAACAGGGCTTCGCCGGACTTTCCCGCCAGGCTTTGCTGAAACGTGTACTCCAATCCGGCGCCGTGCTGGTCCTCGTTCACGAAGCCGATGGTGCGCTGGGCCAGGCCCCCAAACGGCCGAAACCGCTTATCAACCTTCTCAAAAATGACCCCGCCCCGCTTGTTCTTGCGGAAAATGGGCCAGGCAGCCAGCATCTTCTTCTCCTGGAAGTTGATTTGGCGCGAGTTGAGCCGGATGTAGCGCACCTTGGATTCGTGGGCATTATTCAACCGGCGCTTGTATTCCTGCATGCTGCGGTCGCCAAAAAAGTGCGACAGATGCCACGCCAGCGAGTCCACGCCGGTCTTAAACGCCCCGTCTTCCACCACGCCCGGGTCCCACGCCACCCGGTAAAACGGCAGCGAAGTCGCCATAATACTCTCGTTGTCAGAGTATATATTGCCACGAGTGGCGGGCACCGACTGATAGCTGATGCGCCGTTCCTGCTCCAGCGCCCGCCACTTGTTGCCTTCCTGGAACTGAATCTTGGTGGCTTTCCAAAAAATGGCGCCCGAAAACACAGCAACCCCCAGAAAGGCCAGCCGCACCCGCGTAACTATCGACTTCTTAACGCTGCCTTTCATCGTGAATGAGCTCTAACAACCTGCTTAGCTGGCTTTTTAGCGGTGTGCGGGCTTGTGCCTTTTTGTGCCGCTTTCTTTTTGTCGGGCTTATTCGCAGCCTTGCTTTTGCGAATCCGAGCCGGAGCAGTGGCCGTTTTCGACTTGGCCGGTTGCAACGCAGGGCGGTGCGATGCGCCGGCCCGCGCTACCGGCGCGTTTCCAACGGCCGTGTCGCCGTCCAAAGCCTGCGGCGGGGCAATGATTTCCGGGCCGCTGTCGGCTTCATCGTTGTTCATCATGGCGCGCTTGCGCCCGGCCAATGCATCGTTTTGTTGGGTAGCGGCCGAATCGCGGGCGGCGCGGGCGGCCAGTGTATCAGCGGTGAGCACGGGCATCAGTTCTAGCTCAGCCGCGTCGAGGTGGCCGGCCGGCACGGTGATGCGGAAGGGCGGCGAGGAGCTTTCGACCAGCCCAAAGGCGGCCACTTTGCGGGCCACTTCGCTCTGCTTGCTGGCCTCCATGTAGTCCGACTTCAGGGTAGTGTAATCAGCGCGCAGGTCTTCGGTTTCCTGCTTGAGGCGCTGAATATTGCGGTTCATGCGGTTGCCGTAGTGCGTGTTGCCGATATAGAGCAGCGTGAGCAGCATAATGAACAGCATGTGCGGCAGAAAGCGCACCGGCAAGCCTTCCCGGAACAAGCCGTCCACGCTCGTCACCCGGTCCAGCAGCGAAAACAGGCTCCAGGAGCTTTTAGGCCGGGCCTCTGCCACGGGCTGGCGGCGGCGCTTTTCGGGCACCGGCGCGGGCTCCGGTTCGGGGGCGGGCGCAACGGTTACCACCTCCTCGGGCAGCACCTCAGGGGCCGGCGCGGGCACTTCGCGGGGCACATTGGCCCGGCGTGGGCTGTCGGAGGGTTTGAGCGTATTGGTGGCCACTGGTCTTGGTCGGGAAAGCTTTTACACGAACGGGGAACTGCAGTAAACGGGAATTGATAACGTTGAATGGCAAAGTTGATTGGGGCAGCGCAAAAACGCCCCCATGCCACGCGGCGGAACATTCACTCGTTTCGAATTGCAACCCGCAATTTAGCACTACGGGCGCGGCTGTTCAGGGCAACTTCGGCGGGGTCGGCTTCCTCGGGCTTGCGGTTCACGGCCTCAAAGGGCTTGCTTTCATTGCCAAAGAAGTCTTTTTCGACCGACCCAAAAAACTTGCCCTTGCCGATAAAATTTTTCACCAGCCGGTCTTCCAGCGAGTGGTAGCTGAGCACGACCAGCCGCCCGCCCGGCCGCAGCACATCGGCGGTTTGCAGCAGCATCTCCTGGAGGGCCTGCATTTCTTGGTTCACTTCGATGCGCAGGGCCTGGAATACCTGGGCCAGGTACTTGTTCTCCTTGCCGCGCGGCGTGCAGGGCTGAATGGCCTGCTTTAGCTCCGCGATGGTTTCGAGCCGCCGGCCGCGGCGGGCGGCGCCCACGGTCTGCGCCAGGGTGCGGGCATTGGTCACCTCCCCGTACATGCCGAAGATGCGGTGCAGGTCGGCTTCCTTATAATCGTTGAGAATATCGGCGGCGGTGAGCGGGCCATCCGGGTCCATGCGCATGTCCAGCGGCCCGTCGAAACGCGTAGAAAACCCCCGCTCCGGCGTGTCAAACTGGTGCGAGCTCACGCCCAGGTCGGCCAGCAGGCCGTCCACCGGCAATGCGCCAAGCTGCTGTAATTCAGTTGCTAAATCCCTAAAATTGGCCTTTACAAATGTAAACTGTGGGCGTTCCAGCTTCTGGGCTTCGGCCTCCGCATCCGCATCCTGGTCGAAGCTGAAGAGGTGGCCGGTGGTGAGTTTTTCCAGAATGCGGGCCGAATGGCCGCCGCCGCCAAAGGTGACGTCCACGTAGCGGCCACCGGGCTGCAAGTCGAGCCCCGCCAGGCACTGGGCCAGCATCACCGGACGGTGGTAGGCGCTGTCGTTGTCGTATTCGCTCATGCAGCCTGGCCGCCGAGCGGCGGGGTTTCAACGGATAAAAATTTCTGCGCCAGTTTGCTAAAGCTTTGCTGGTCCTTGATGAGGTACTCATCGTAGCGTGCCGGGGCCCAGATTTCGCACCGGTTGCCCAGCCCTACGATAATGGCTTCCTTTTCGATGCCCGCATAACGTAACATGCTGCGGGGCAGCATGAATCTGCTAATGCTATCGAGTTCTACTTCGGTCATGCCCCGAAAGAAATTCCGCTGAAACTGGCGGTATTCCTCGTTGAACTCGTCGAGTGCCATCACCTTTTCGTGGATGACGCCCCATGCGGACCGGGGGTAAAGCACCAGGCAAGGCTCGAAGCCCCGCACGAGCACCAGTTGGTTGCCCGATTGCTCCGGTAGGTTACCCTTCACTTTGGCCGGCAACACAAGCCGCCCCTTCGGGTCGAGCTTGCATTCATATTCGCCGGACAACAAGTTCATGGGCACAAGCCGCCCCGGAAGAACATGGGCGGGCAATGGCAAATGTACGGGAAGCCCTTCGAAAATCAACCACGATTTACCATTTCCTACCACAAATACAAAACAGCCACTACTGCTTCTAAACAGGGTTTTTGGAGCAATTCAGGAAATTGGTTTGTTGATAATCCCGAAACCCACAAACAAGATTGCCAAATTGGCAGATTCGGGAAAACGGGCAGAATGGCCCTTTGGAGGGAAGGCCCCGGACCAGATGTTGCACCCGCCAGAGCTGTTTTCCATACGGCCGGCGCGCCACCGGGCTGTACCTTTGCTTTTGCAATGCCGCACCATTCCCTATTCCGTCGCTTCGTCAGCATGCTGCTGGCCGTGTTGGTGCTCACCGCCTCGGTGGGCCTCACGGTGCAACGGAATACCTGCCGGATGAGCGGGCGCAGCATCGTGGACGTGCTCATGGCCGGCCAGGTGGCCCGGCGCGGCTGCGATGGGCAGCTGGTGCCGACGGCCCCCATCGCTAAAGACAACTGCTGCGACCACAGCAGCCAGTTGCACAAGCTGTCGGCCCCGGCCCACGAATTGGCCGCCAAAATCCTGGTGCCGGCCCCGATGCCAGCGATTGTGACGGCGGAAATGGTTTGGCCGGGGATGGCAACGGATGGCACCCTGGTCGTCGTTGCGCCCCGCTGGTTCGCGACCGACTCGTCGCCCCCGCCGCGGGGCGGGCGGAAGCTGCTGGCCTTCGTCTGCACGTGGGTGGTTTAGGTTTTCTGGAAACGCTCCGGGCGGCATTGGCGGCTGTGGAGCTGGAAGTAGTTGCCTGAAACGGCAATATTTCAGAAACATCTAACTTACAGACGATATGAAACCTATAAGCGGGAGATTCCCGCTGCTTGCTTTTTTTGCGTTATTGCTGGCCTGGCTGCGGCCGGGTCTGATTTTGGCCCAATCGGGGGCCATTGCCCCGGTGCGGGGCGAAGTGACCGAGGCCGGCAAGGCCACTCCCCTACCCGGCGCGGTGCTGCGCTGGCTGTTTGACGTGCCCGAGGCCAACGCGCCGGCGGTTACCACTACTTCGGATGAGGCCGGGCGCTTCACTTTGGCGCGGCCGGCGCGGGCAGCGTCGCGGCTGGTGGTGCAGGCCCTGGGCTACCGGGCCGATACGCTGGCGGTGCCTGCCACCGGCGCGCCTTACCTCCGGGTTGCGCTGCGTGCCGGCCAGGAACTGGGCGAGGTGACCGTGACGGCCCGCGGCCCGGCCTATTCCTCCCTCACGCCGGCCAACGTGCAGGTGATTTCCAGCCGCGACCTGACCAAATCGGCCTGCTGCAACCTGGCCGAGAGCTTCGAAACCAACGCTTCGGTGGAGGTAACGACGTCGGACGCCGTTTCGGGCGCCAAACAGATTCAGCTGCTGGGGCTGGATGGCAGCTATTCGCTGCTGACGGTGGACAACCAGCCGGCTCTGCGCGGCCTCGCTGCCCCCTACCGCCTGGGCTACCTGGCCGGGCCGTGGATTGACAACATCGAAATCATCAAGGGCACGGGCTCAGTAGTGAACGGCTACGAGGCCATTTCGGGGCAGGTGAACGTGAAGCTGAAGGAGCCGGAGAAAACCGACCAGCTGCTGTTCAACATCTACGGCAACGACCTCGGCAAATTCGACGTCAACCTGAACACCTCGGCCCGCATCAGCCCCAAATGGAGCACGGTGCTGCTGCTGCACTCCGACCACCTGGGCGCCCGCGTGGACCGCAACAAGGACGGCTTTCTGGATTTGCCGCTGGCCACGCAGTTCAACGCTTTCAATAAATGGAAATACATTTCCGGCCGCGGCATTGTGAGCGAAGTGGGCCTGGGCGCCTTGCGCGAAACCCGGCAGGGCGGCCAACTGGATTTTCGCGACACCGGGGCCGCAGCGTTCCTGCAGAACTATGGCACTACGCAGGCCACCACCCGCTACACGGGCTACGCCAAAACTTCCTATACCTGGCCCTCCCGGCCTTTCCAGAGCCTGGGCCTGCTGCTAAGCGGTACCGACCACGACTTCACTTCGCGGTACTCCTACGGCTACGCGAGCGGCAATACCACCCAACGCACGGCCCGCAGCTACGATGGCACCCAGCGCACCGGCCTGGCTACGCTGCTCTTTCAGAGTGCCATCGGCAACACGGCCCACGTGTACCGCACCGGCCTGAGCTTCCTGTATGACGACTACGACGAGCGGCTGAGCGATGGCCGCACCTACTCCACCGAAACCCCGGCCGATGTGGATGCCCGCGAACACCGCGCCCGCCGCGAGCTGGTGCCCGGGGCCTTCGCCGAGTACACGTACCAAAATAGCCGCAACCTGACCGTGGTAGCCGGCCTGCGCGCCGACCACCACAACCTGTACGGCTGGCAGGTGACCCCGCGCCTCAATATCAAGTACGACGTGGCCAAGAACACGGTGCTACGCGCCGCCGCCGGCACCGGCTTCCGGGTGGCCAACCCCATTGCCGACAATGCCGCCATGCTGGCCAGCGCCCGCGAATTCGTTATCGGGCCCGGCCTGCGGCCCGAGCGGGCCTGGAACGTGGGGGGCAGCACCACGCAGTATTTCACGGCGCTGGGCCGGCCGGCCACTTTTGTGGTTGATTATTACCACACCGAATTTCAGAACCAAGTGGTGGCCGACATGTACACCTCGCCCGGCATTATTGAGATTCAGAACCTGCAACCCGGCGGGCGGTCCTTTGCCCGCAGCCTGCAGGGCGAGCTGCAGCTTGAGCCGCTGAAAGGACTGCAAGTGAAAGGGGCCTACAAGTACCTCGACGTGCGCACTACTTACGATGGAGTGCTACTGCCCAAGCCCCTCACTCCCAGCCACCGGGCTTTCGTGAATCTGGGCTACGCCAGCGCTTTCGATAAGTGGCGGGCCGATTTCACGGTGCAGTGGTTTGGGCAGCGGCCGCTGGCGCACGTTACCAGCACGCACGCGCACGGCTCGGGGCAGGAATATTCGCCCGAGCTGGCCCCGCGCTACGGCCTGCTCAATGCGCAGCTTACCCGCGCCTTCAAGCGCCTGGAGGTGTATGTCGGCGTCGAAAACCTGACCAATTACCGCCAGCCCAACCCCATTGAAGGGGCGGCAAATCCATTCGGACCGGCCTTCGATGCGGCCATGGTGTGGGGGCCGGTGTATGGCCGCCTCACCTACGCGGGCCTGCGCTACCGCATCGAATAACGGCCGCAGTTTTCAACTTTTTCCGGCAGTGATTTTGTTATTGCTGTCACCACCCTCGAAATTTCCCCAACCCTAATTATGAAATTCCTCCTCGCCCTTCCCCTGTTAGCCCTGTTGGGTTTCGCCACCACCACTCAGGCCCAAACGGCTCCGGCCACTGCACAGGCAGCCACAACCGGCACGGCTACGGCTCAATTCAAAACCTCGGCCGTGTGCGATATGTGCAAGGCGCGCATCGAAAAGAGCCTCGCCTACGAAAAGGGCGTGCAAAGCGCCGTACTCGACGTGCCCACCAAAGTCCTCACCGTGACTTATAAGGCCGACAAAACCACCCCCGCCGCCCTGCGCACCGCCGTGCAAAAATCCGGCTACGACGCCGATGAGTTGACCGCCGATACCCGCGCCTACAATCGCCTGCCGGACTGCTGCAAGAAAACCAGCAACGCCCACACCGACGCAGCGGGCCACTAAGTTGTTAAGCCTTAGCTGCTAGTAAGTTGACGGCTGATAAATAACAACGAGCAGCTGAAAACCCAGGTAGTTTTGAACGGCCATTAACCGGACTGACTTGGCGAAATAAAAGGGCCTCTTTCCAGCTGGAAAGAGGCCCTTTTATTTCGTGCGCCACAGCCGCCACCACGGCAGGTAAGGCTGGTCGTGGTGCTCGTAGTGGTAGCCGAAGAAATAGCAGCTCACAAACGCCCACATGTGATGCCGAAACTGGCTGCGCGACTTGTGCGGGTTATCGGCCGCGTGCTCGCCCCGGTGCGGCAGGTAAGTACCAAAAAAGAACAGCTGAAACGTGGCCAGCACGGCCGGCACCATCCAGAAGGCAATGACACTGGCCTGCGGAAAGAACAGCTTCAGCAAATTGTAAGTCAGCGCCATCAGGACCACCTGCCACCAGGCCACGTAGTTCCAGGCGAAGCGCAGGAACCACGGCAGAAAACCCGGATGGCGGCCATCGTGAAAGTCGGGGTCGGCGGCGGTGCCAACGTGGCGGTGGTGGGCGTGGTGCTTGGGCAGCTGGCCGGGAAACCAATTATAGGCAAACAGACCGGCGGCCAGGGTACCCAGCCCATTATTCAGGCGCTTATTGGGGCTTACCACGCCGTGCATGGCATCGTGCGCCGTGATGAACAGGCCCGTGTAGAGATGGGTTTGCAGCAGTACCAGCAAGTAGGGTGCCGGCGAGCGCCAATTGGGCTGGTACCAGGCCAGCAGGAAGCCCAGCAGCCCCGCCCACGCCAGCACAATCAGCCCCCCAATGGCTACCCCGGTGGCACCAATCGGCTCAGGGGCAATTTTCCGGATGGGACTGGAAATTGTAGGATTCACACCGAATTATAAGGCTAAAAGTCGGTCCCGTACCTGCTCCATCAGCCACATGGGGGTACTGGTGGCGCCGCAAATGCCCACCGACTGCCCCGGCTGAAACCAAACGGGCTGGATTTCGCCCACGTTGGAAATGAAATGCGTTTGCGAATTGGTTTCCAGACACACCTGGTACAGGACCTTGCCGTTCGAGCTTTTGGTGCCCGATACAAACACAATCTGGTCGTACTGCGCGGCAAAGCGGCGCAGGTCCTTATCGCGGTTGCTCACCTGCCGGCAGATGGTGTCGTTGGCATTCACCTGGTAGCCACGGGTTTCCAGCTGGTTCTTGATGTTGTAGAAACTGTTGGTGCTCTTGGTGGTCTGGCTATAGAGCGTGATGTTTTCGGGCAGCTCGTGGCTCAGCAGCTCGTCGAGGCTTTCGAACACCACGGCGTTGCCGCTGGTCTGGCCCAGCAAGCCCAGCACTTCGGCGTGCCCATGCTTGCCGTAAATGAAGATTTTTTCCTGCTTGTCGTAGCTGGTTTTGATGCGGTTTTGCAGCTTGAGCACCACCGGGCAGCTGGCATCAATCAGCGTCAGGTTGTTTTCCAGGGCCATTTGGTAGGTGGCCGGCGGCTCACCGTGTGCCCGGATGAGCACGGCTTCGTCGCGCAACTCGGCCAGCCGCTCGTGGCAGATGATGCGCAGGCCGCGGGCTTCGAGGCGCTGAACTTCCTCGTCGTTGTGCACGATGTCGCCCAGGCAATAGAGGTAGCCTTGCTCGTCGAGCAGGTCTTCCGCCATTTGGATGGCGTAAATTACGCCAAAGCAAAAGCCGGAGTTAGGGTCGATTCGAACGCTGAGGTGCAAAAGGGGCATATGCCACTCAAACCGCTAAAGCACTGTTAAGGTTGCGATTTATTGGCACGTTTCCTGCCAAAATCGAAAATACGTAAATAGTGCCTAATTCAGTTTCCCAAAGACTTTTTGCCCTTCAAAATCCCGGATGATGCCTTCCTCAATCGGGCTGGCCTTAATCACGGCATTATCGTGCCAATACCCGGGGTTGTAGGGCCGCTTGCGAATGAGGGCCAGGTCCACGGCGTAGCGGTCGGTATCGGGGTAGGGCTCGCGTGGCGTTGCGGGCCCGTATTCATAAAAGAAGAAGTAGGAGCTGGCCGTGGTTTCATCGCTGAAGCCCTGCACCAACAGGTTGACGGTGGCCGTGGTGCGGGTGCTGGCCAAGCGGGTAAGCGAGTCGTGGTAGGCTACAAAGTCGGACACAATGCGGGCCGTGGCCCGCTCGCGTTGCACGCTGGCCGTAGTGGGCAGGCTGAACATCTGCTCGGCCGGCAGCTCCTGGTCGATGCGGAATAGGGCGGCCGTGCGCGGGTCGATATACAGGCTGCCGCGGGTGCCCTGCGCGGTGCCGGACCGGGGCGCGAAGTCCACTACGGCCAGTTCGCGCCCCTGCTCGCGCAAGCTTTGGCGCAGCACGAAGGTGAATTGTGCCAGGCAATCGGGGCCGAGCGGCAGCGTGGTTTTATGCGGACCATCGGTGGGCACCATGAAAACCGGCAGGCTCCGTGTGATGGCCGAGAAGTTGGTAAAATTCATCCCGCCCTTGGTGAGGGCGTAGCGCGCCTCGCCCAGCACCCAGCTGGGCATGTTGCGGGGCGTGAGCTTCACATCGTAAAAAGCATCAAAAAACTCGCGGCAGCGGCCGTTCTGGGTGGTTTTTTGGCGGTAAAACGCGCGGCCGTACTGCACATCGGCCTGGTGGCGCAGCAGCTTGGCGTAGCAGCGGCGCACCAGCTCTTCGGCTTCCCCATTGGCCCGCACCGTCACTTCGGGCAGCTGCACGGTACTGGCCCGCAGCACCACAGCGGCGGGCAGCGGGCCGGCCTGGGTCACGGCCACCGTAGTACGCTCATACCCAATACTGAGCACCGCGAGCTGCTGCGGCAGCGCGGGCAGCTTCAGGCTAAACTCGCCCACTTCGTTGCTGGCCGTCCCGGTGCGGCCATCGGCCAGGGCCACGCTGGCGTAGGGCACGGGCTGCTGGTTTTCGTCCACCAGCCGGCCCGAAACCAGGATTTGCGCCTGCGCAGACAATACGCTCAGCAGTAGTAATAACAGGATACGCATGGCCGAAGATAAGCGCGTCGCTGGGCCGAACACCGTGATTTTTCAAATCGCGGCCAGAGCGGTGCAAACGGCCCGGGGCCCGATTTAAACGCCCTGCGGCGCTATTCCTTCACTTTGTTCAGGCGCTCCGCATCCGCATCGCTGACGTGGCCACGGGCTACGAGAAAGCTGCGCACCGTGCGAAACGCCTCCGCGTCGAGGCCCGATTTGGGGTGGCTGAGCGCGGCATTCAGCAGCATTTCCTTGTCCTCGTCCACGTGCTTGCTTAGGCCCAGAAAGGCGGGCAGGTTGCTCTCCACTGAAAAGCGCAGGAAGCGGATTTCGGGGTTTTGCGGGTCGAGGCCCACGGCTTGCTCGAAGGTGCGGGCCGCATCCTGCACGTAGGTTAGCTTGTTGAACATCGAGGCATCGCGGGCCCGGATGGCTTCGGCAGCCGCCTTGTAGCCCAGCACCAGCGCGTCGCGGTCCTTGTAGTCGGCCAGCAGCTGGTAGAATTTCTCGCCGGCGGCTTTGTCGGCGGCGGCCAGCTCGTAGTGGCGGCGCAAGGTGGCGGGTTGGTAGGGTGACGACACGGATGGGATGGAAAAATGGGTAACTAAAGCGGCAGAAGCCCGGCGAACCGCTGGCTCGTGGGCTGGCGCAAAGCCACACCCCACCGAAACCAACACCCCGCAAAAGCCCAACTGAACAAAAACATTCATGGCTGCAAAACTAAGTCCATCGCCAAACAATTCACGCCTCAGCAGAAGCCACTGGCGCCCGGCACCTCCCCGAAGCTCTTGCCTCCGGTCAAATCCGCGACAGCTGGTAGCGGAAATACGAGCCCAATAGCAGCAGCAACTTAGTATTGTCCGGCACCCGCACACGCTCGCCCAGAATTTGAGCCGCCGACAATTTCTTTATTTTGTAAAACAGTTTTAAATAATAAACATAGGCCAGATAAACGCCTAATTTCGCAGAACGTGGCAGCTGCACAATGCCCGAGTATGCGGCCTCAAAATCGGCTTTAATATCGGCTTCAATTTCGCGCTTGGTCGCGTCATTAAACCGCTGGTACACCACGCCCGGAAAATACACCCGCCCCCGCTCCTCGTAGTCGGACCGGATATCGCGCAGGAAATTCACCTTTTGAAACGCCGAGCCCAGCCGCCGGGCGGGCTCACGCAGCCGTTCAAACATGGCCGCGTCGCCGTCGCAAAAGATGCGCAGGCACATCAGACCCACCACTTCGGCCGAACCATAAATGTACTCCTGATACAAATTGGGCTGGTAGCTCTGGTCTTCCAAATCCAGGGCCATGCTGCGCAGGAAAGCCTCAATAAACTCACGGTCAATACTGTAGCGGCGCACCACGTACTGAAATGAATGCAGTACCGGGTTGAAGCTCAGGCCGGTTTCCAGCGCCTCGTAGGTCTGGCGGCGGAAGTCGGCCAGCAGGGCAGTCTTGTCGTGGTCGTGAAAGGTATCTACTATTTCATCGGCCCAGCGCACGAACCCATACACTGCATACACCGGCAAGTGCAGCGCCTTGTCGAGCGTGCGAATACCAAGCGTGAACGAGGTGCTGTAGCGCCCCGTGATAAGCTTGCTACACGCCAGGCTGGTATCGGTAAATAGTTTGACGTGGTCCACGAGAGGTAATTATGAATTATGAATTAAAAAATGAGGCCGATTTTGCCCTAATTACTCATTGCGTTAATTATTCCGGATTCAGATTTTTTAATTTTTAATCTTCAATTTTTAAATTCCTTTAAGACTTCGCCCGCCACTACTTGCCCCGAAATCAGTGACGGTGGTACGCCCGGCCCGGGCACGGTGAGCTGACCCGTGAAATACAAATTACTGACCTTTTTACTCTTCAACGCAGGCTTCAGTATAGCGGTTTGTTTTAGCGTATTGGCCAGGCCGTAGGCGTTGCCTTTAAAGCTGTGGTAGTCGGCAATGAAGTCGCGGTGGGCGTAGCTGCGCTTGAAGACCACCGCGTCGCGGATACTGTGGCCGCAGTGGCGCTCCAGGCGGTCCATCAGCAAGTCGTAATACCGCTCCCGGGTGGCGTCGTCATCGGTCAGGTCGGGGGCCACGGGGATGAGCAGGAACAGGTTTTCCTGGCCTTCGGGGGCTACCGTGGGGTCGGTTTTGCTGGGCACCGAGGCGTAATAAAGCGGCTTCGAAGGCCATTGCGGCTGCTCGTAAATTTCGCGGGCGTGCTGGGTCAGGTCCTCGTCAAAAAACAGGTTGTGATGGCGCAGGTTGGCCAGTTTTTTATTTACGCCGAGGTAAAACAGCAGCGAAGACGGCGCCATGGTGCGCGAGTCCCAATATTTGGCGTCGTAGTGGCGGTATTCGGGCTGCAACACCTGCTGCTCGATGTGGTGGTAGTCGGCCCCGGCCACCACGGCATCGGCGGCAAAAAAGCTGCTGGCGGTGCGCACGCCGGTACTACGACCGTTTTCAACCACAATTTCCGTTACTTCCTGGTTGTATTTGATGCGTACGCCCAGCTCTTCGGCCAGGCGCACCATGCCGTCCACAATCTTGTGCATGCCGCCTTTGGGGTACCAGGTGCCCAGCGCCAAATCGGCGTAGTTCATCAGCGAGTACAGCGCGGGCGTGTTCTCGGAAGTGGCCCCAAGAAACAGGATGGGAAACTCGACCAGTTCCAGCAAGCGCGGGTCCTTGAAGAAGCGGCGAACGTGCTTGTGCATGCTTTGCAGCACGTCCATGCGCACCATATCAACCAGCAATTTCGGGTCAGCAAATTCGAAGATGGAGCGGCTGGGCGCATACACCAGCCGGTTAATTCCCACTTCGTACTTATAGGCTGCCTGTTTCAAAAACTCATCGAGACGCGCGGCGCTGCCGGGCTCGTAGCGCTCAAACAGCGCCCGCAACTCGCTCATTTTCGCCGGGATATCTACCGCTTCCGGCCCCCGGAAAATCACCTGATACGAAGGGTCAAGCCGTTCCAATTCGTAATAGTCCGACACCTTTTTGCCGAAGCGGGCGAAGTATTTTTCGAACACGTCGGGCATCCAGTACCAGCTTGGGCCCATGTCGAAGGTGAAGCCCTGGGCACGAAAAACGCGGGCCCGGCCACCGGCGTCTTCATTTTTTTCGAGAACGGTGACCCGCCACCCGGCCTGGGCCAGCGTAGTGGCGGCGGCCAGGCCCGCGAAGCCAGCACCAATGACAATTGCGGATGGGGAATTGGCAGTAGAACTCAATAGTCAGTTTAACAGAAGAATAAGCCGCAAACTACAATCCTACCCTATACTTTGTTTCGGCAGGCTGCTGCCTTCGGGCTTGTGTGGAAACGCAAAATCAAGCCTAAAACTATTATTCCAAAAATCCCTTTATTTAGTTTTAATATATTGTTAATCAATATTTTATGTACGCATAATAGAACATTGGGAAGTCTTCAAATTCTATAAATGCGCTTTACTTTCCTTCTGCCAGCACCACACCTTTGGCCAACAATTATATGGCCCCGGCAAAACATCTTCCTCAGCCCGGCCAACCGGCTTATGAAACGACGAGAATTTCTGTGGCAAGCCGCTTTGGGCGCGGGCTTCGCGGCGCTGGGCCCGCGCCGACAGGTGGCGCAGGCCCGGCCGACCAGCGTAACTGCCGCTGGCGCCCGAGCCCGCTGGGCCGAGCTGCTGGACTACGCCCGCTGGTCGCCGTCGCCGCACAACATCCAGCCCTGGAAATTGCAGGTGCTGTCCGAAACCAACGCCCGGCTTTACTACGACCCCACCCGCCTGCTGCGCCACACCGACCCGACTTCCTGCTTCACCATCATCGGGCTGGGCATGTTCATCGCGAGCCTCAACATTGCCGCCGGCCCACTGGGCTTTTGCATTGAAGCCCGGCACGCGGCCGAGGCCCGGCTCGACTACGGCGCCACCACGCCCCAGCCATTCGCCGATTTGCGCCTGGTGCCGCGCTCCGGCCCCGCGCCGGTGGCCGACCGGGAGCTACTGAAGCAGCGGCGCACCTCGCGCCTGCACTACGACGGCCGGCCCGTGGCCGCTCCAATTCAGCAGCAGCTCGCGGCGCGGGCCACCGCGCAAGGCCATCAGCTCACCTTCGCCACCGACCCGGCCATGGTCGATTTCATCCTCGACCTCAACCGCCAAACCCTGTTTACCGACCTCGACGACGCGGCTACCCGTCAGGAGCTGGCCGGCTGGATTCGGACCACCGACGAGCAGGCCCACACCCGCAAAGATGGCCTCTGAAGTCGCTGCATGGGCTTTTCGGGACGGCTGATGCACAATTTCTTCTTCCACAGCGAGCGGTTCCGCAGCCCGTGGAAACGCGCGGTGCTGGGCAACGTCTACCGCCATTCCATGCACGGCACGGCCTCGGTGGCGTGGCTGCAAGGCCCCTTCGCCACCCGCGCCGATTGGGTGCAGGCCGGCACCCTCATGCAGCGCCTGTGGCTCGAAATGACCCGCCACGGCGTGTACCTGCACCCGTTCGGCTCGGTGGTGACCAACCCCAGCGCGCACCGGCAATTCCTCGATAAAATCGGCCACCGCCCCACCGACGCCCCGCCCTGGCTGCTGGTGCGCCTGGGCTACAGCACCGAACCTCCCCGCAGTCTTCGTTTGGACCTTAACGACATTTTCCTCGCATGAAAACTTCCCTCAGAACCTACGCCCTGGTGGCCGTGGTGCAGCTGCTCGACGGCTGGCGCCACTTGCTAGAGCTACGCAACGGCTCGATGCTCCTGCTGTTTCTGCCCCACATGGAAACCCTGCGCTGGAACATCGGCAAGCTGAAAGCCCTCGCCGTGTTTGAAGCCGCCCGCCGCCACACGCCTGCTTACCGGCAGTTTCTCGCCGAGCATCCATTCGGCCGCATCCGGTTTCGGGGCCTCGTGCCCGACCTCACCCCGCTGCCGGTAATGGACAAGGAAAACTACGTGAAGCCCTTTTCCATTGAGGCGCGCTGCCGGGGCGGGCGGGTGCCGGCCCACGGCGTGATTGTCGACGAATCGTCGGGCAGCAGCGGCGTGCCCACCAACTGGGTGCGCGGCAAGGCCGAACGCGTGGCCAACAAGCGCATGCTGGAATTCGGGCTGGCGCACCTGGTGGGGCCGGGCCCGCACTTCGTCATCAATGCCTTTGCGATGGGGCCGTGGGCCACGGGGGTCAACATCACAATGGGCCTTACCGATGTTTCCATGCTGAAATCGACCGGTCCCGACGTATCCAAAATTGCCAATACGCTCCGGTTTTTCGGTCCCGGCCACCGCTACCTCATCCTCGGCTACCCGCCGTTTCTCAAGCTGCTGGTCGATACGGCCGGCATCAATTGGACTGATTACGACGTGGCCATGATTTACGGCGGCGAAGGCATCAGCGAGCTAATGCGCGACTACCTGCTGGCCAAGGGCGTGCGGCGTGTGTATGGCTCACTCGGTGCATCCGATTTGGAGCTGAACATCGCCGCGGAGAATGACTTCACCATCGCGCTGCGCAAGCGGCTGTTGGTGCATCCGGCGCTGGCGGCCAGGCTGTTGAAGTTTCCCGGCGCGGTGCCGGTGGTGTTCCAGTTCAACCCCGCCGACTTCCACCTCGAAACCACCAGCGGCGGCGAACTGCTGGTCACCCTCTGCCGCCCCTGCTACCTGGCCCCCAAAATTCGCTATAACCTGCACGACCGCGCCCAAATCATTCGCTTTCCTGAGCTGAAACGCCTGTTGCGCAGCTGCGGCCTCCGCCCCGAGGACCTGGCCCTCACCTATTCCGACCTCCCCCTTCTCCTCCACTACGGCCGCGCCGACATGACCGTGGCCTATTTCGGTTGCAAAATCTCGCCCCCTGATGTGCAGGAAGCCCTCCTTGGCGTGCCCGAGCTGGCCGAGCGGGTAGCATCCTTCACACTCTTCACCAGCGAAGGCCCGCAGGCCGACAAACAGCTCCGCGTTTGCTTCGAACTGGCCGAGCGGCAGCCCCTGCGCATCCGCAACGACGTGGCTCTGAGCGACCTGTTCTTCGAGGAATTGCGCCGCATCAACCAGGATTTCAGCGAATCCTGGCGCATGGTGCCGGCCAGCCAAAAGCCCCAGGTAGAGTTCCACGCCTTCAAAACCGGGCCTTTTACCAATGAGGACATTCGCATCAAGCGCCGCTACATTCAGGGAGCGTAAGCAGGTAGCGCGGACTTTGTAGTCCGCGTTCGAGCGCGGGGACGCGGACTACAAAGTCCGCGCTACAAAAAACGTCCGCCGCTTCCAGATTGGAAACGGCGGACGTTCCGCTTTAAATTTTACCAATGACTACTCCTCAACCACCTCGGCGCCGGCCGAGGCTCCTACCGGAGCATACACCTGCAGAGCGGCTTTCAAATCCTTGCGGGCAATGTGAATGCGGTTTTTAACGGTGCCAATGGGGATTTGCAGCTTCTCGGCAATTTCCATGTACTTGTAGCCGATGTAGTACATCATGAACGGCGTGCGGTAATCGGTGCCCAGGCTGGCGATGGCCTCGTTGATGTCGCGCACCACAAAGTCCGACGTAGCGCCGTTGTGGGTGATGTAGTTCTGGTCGGTGTTGAAATACTGGAAATACTCCGTCGAATCGATGTTGGAGCTGCGCTTGGTTATCTTGTTGTAGTTGTTGATGAAGGTGTTGCGCATGATGGTATACAACCACGCCTTCAGGTTGGTACCGGCTTTAAACTTATCCTTATTGAGCAGGGCCTTCAGAAGGGTTTCCTGCACTAAATCCTTAGCATCATCAGCGTCTCGCGTCAAATTCATGGCGGCGGGCCGGAGGGTGAGCGAAATCTTCTGTACTTGCGAGGTGAATTCTAGCGAAGTCATGCTGTTTAGCTTTTCGTGGCCGATTGTTAAACAAATATACGAACCAGCCGCAAATTGGACTAGCTTCCGCCGAAAGTATTTTGTTCGGCATGCCTACCGCCTCTCCACGGGTATTCTTCCTGCTGGCGCGGCAAGGTACATCCGGCCCCGGAAATGGCCTACAAAACACTGACCGTTGTACGTTACGCTTGTGTGAAGCCGGCTGAACAGCTACGAGTCCGAGGGCCCTGTCGGTTTGCTTATTAAGCCGCTACGGGCTCCGTTTCCTGCATGGCCACCAGCGCCAGGAAATCGGTCATCAGTTCCGGTGAAACGCAGTTTTTGGGCAGCACTATTCCCTCCTGCCGGGCCATCGGGCCATACAATACCACCAATTTATCGGGGCAATGCGCCGAAATATCGCGCGCAAATTCGGCCACCCGGCTGCGCTCGGGCTGCGAGGTCAGCACCGTTACCACCACATCGGGCTGGTAAGTTTCGCACACCGCAGCCAGTTCTTCGGTGGGCAGGTTCTGCCCCAGGTACAGCGTGTGCTGGCCCCGGGCCCGTAGCGCGTAGTTCATGAAGAGCAAGGCCAGCTCGTGCAGCTCCTGAGAAGGCAAAAACAGCACCCACCGGCGCGCCGTAGTGGGCACGCCCGGCAGGGCATCCGTAGCGGCCAAAATCTTTTGGCGCAGCAGGTGGGCCAGCAGGTGCTCCTGAGCGGGGTTCACGGTGCCGGCCAGCCACATCAGGCCAATGCGCTGCAACAGCGGATATGCCACGTACAGCATCATTTTCTCGAAGCCCAGCCGGCTGGCGGCTTCGCTGAACAACTGGTTGAGGTGCTGTTCATCAAAGCTGAGCATGGCGGCCAGCAGGGCGTTCACCTGGCGGTGGTAATCGTGGGAATCGTCGCAGCAGGCCAGCACGGCCGCCTTTATCTCATCGTCGCTGAGGCGGGCCACCTGCGAAATGCGCTGGCCCCGACCACACAGCGTGGTCACGTTGAGCAAGCGGCGCAAATCGTCCTCGCAATACATCCGAATGTTAGTGGCCGTGCGCACGGGGCGCAGCAAGCCGTAGCGCTGTTCCCACATCCGAATGGTGTGCGCCTTGATGCCCGAAAGCTGCTCTAAGTCGCTGATGGAGAAATGGCCCATTGCATTAATTGAAAGTTATAGCGTAAGTAAGGATAAATAGAGCCGAGCTAATTAAACACGCTAATTATAACGGTTATTTCTGGGTGTTTTCTGTTTTTACCAGCTTCATTTTAGCCTGCTGCCGCGCCAGCGCCAGGTATTTTGGCGACACCCACAGCAGGCCAAACTCGGCCGAACCATCGCGGCCGGTGGTTTTGTGGTGGGTTTTATGGGCCATGTTGAGGGCCCGCAGGTACGGGTTTTGTGACTTTTTCCAGAAGCGCAGGCGGCCGTGAATCAGCACGTCGTGCACGAAAAAATAGACCGTGCCGTAGCAGGCAATGCCTACGCCTACCCAGAACCACCAGCGCTCCCCGTTGTTGCCGGCGATAAATAGCGCCGCCGAAATGCCGCCGTAAATCAGAAAAAACAGGTCGTTGCGCTCCACAGGATGCGGGTGCCGCACATGGTGCGAGCGGTGCAAAAACCACAGCGGCCCGTGCTGCACGAATTTGTGCATGAACCACGCCCAGAATTCCATGAATCCGAACGTGGCGAGGGTAATGCCGATGGCGGCCAGTACTGTCATGCGGAAGTAACCGGAACGGGAAACGGGTTGTTCGAATGAGCACATCGAAACGCCGTGCCACCTCCCTAAAAGCCGGGGGCGGAACGGCGTTCCGGTTCATTGGGCCACGAAGAAACGATTTTCCGGACTACCAGCCAATCTTTTCCTTGCTCAGGAAAGCGGCAATGCCCCTGCGGCAGTCCTCCGAGCCGCGGGCTTCGGCGTTGCGCTGGGCGGCGTAGCGGAGGCCTTCTTCCAGGGCGAGCTCGGGCAGGCGGGCCAGCATTTCCTTGGTCACCTCCATGCTCTGGGCCGAATTTTCGCGGCACAGGCGCTGGGCGTAGGTCCGCACGCGGTCGGCCAACTCTTCTTTGGGGGCCAGAAAGGTGATGAGGCCCATGTCGAGGGCCGTTTGCGCCGCAATGGGGTCGCCGCTGAGCAGCAACTGCTTGGTGCGGGCCTCGCCGATTTTGCGCAGCAGAAACACGCTCACAATGGCGGGCAGGAAGCCGATTTTAACTTCGGTATAGCCAAATTTTGCTTCAGGCACGGCAAAAGTGAGGTCGCAGATGGCGGCCAGCCCGCAGCCGCCCGCAATGGCGTGGCCCTGCACCTGGCCGATAACGACTTTTTTGAGGGTATAAATCTGGTGAAACAGCTGCATGAGGTGCGTGCTGTCCTCCAGGTTATCGGTGTAGCCGAAGCCTTGCAGGTCCTGAATGTAGGCCAAATCGGCCCCGGCGCAGAACACTTCGCCGGCCGCCCGCAGCACGATAACCTTAACCGTTTCGTCGTTTTCGGCAAACTCGAAGGCTTGCTTCAGCTCGCTTACCACGTTGGCATTCAGCGCGTTGCGCTTGTCGGGGCGGTTGAGGGTGATGTAGCCGATGCGGTCCTCGGCATCGTATTGAATATAGCGGAGAGCTTCGAGCTCGGGGGTAAGCAGGTTTTCCATGGGGAGCGGGGAACAGCGCGGATGGATGGTTACAAAGAGGAGGCCCAACGTGGGTGGTTTGGTGGCATCCTCTTTGGCAATTAACGCAAAAAATGCGCACATGGACTTCTTTTCTCGACCAAGTACCGGGCTAAGGCGGCGAAACCATCTCTGTACTAGCCAATTCGTGCACTGGCCCTAACTCGAACCAACAAGGGCTTGGGGTTGCCTTGGGGCAGAGCCCTGGCTGGCTGCTGGCCGGCTAGCGCTGCGGCGGGCGGCACCGGAAAGCGCCCTGCGCCGTCACGTCCCAGGTGCGGAATCCGTGGGCGCGCAGGCTGGAATCCTGCCGGGCCACGTACCAGATTTTGCAGGAAGAGTCGAAAACAACCTGAACCTTAGGGCCAAACACGGCAGCTACGGTTTCGGGCCTGAGGCGGGCGTTGCGGCGCAGCACCAGCACATCGACGGGTGCGGGCTGGGTGGCGGCAGAAATCCGGTTCGAGACAAACGCGAGGCGCAGGCCGCGCCACTGGGCCAGCACCACGGGGCCGGGCTTCAGAAACCGCTGCTCGTTGGAGCTGTCGGGGTCGGCGAGGCGCTGCACGGGAATGGTGCTGCCGCGCCAGCCCACGCGGTAGGCCGTGCGCCGGGCGGCCCGCCGGATAATGCCCGGCAGCAGGCGGTAGGTGCGCTCGGTTTCGGTGAGCGGCAGGGAGTCGGGCGTGACGAACTCGGCCGACGCGCCCTGCCAGAACCCCACCGCCGAACGGCGCGGAATGCTATACACGATAAATTCTTCGGTGGGCGCCACGACGCGGGCCTCGGCCACGCGGCTGCCGGCGTAGAGCACCAGCACCGCCGTCAGGCCAGCCAGCCAGCCCAGGCGGCGGGTGTTGAACCACGCCAACGCCGTGCCTATCAGGCCGAAGATGAGCACCGTTTGAAAGGCCGAAACGTGGATTTCGCGGATAACCCAATTCGCCATAACGCGGCTCACCAGGAAGATGTATTCGTTGAACAGCCACACCATTTTCTCGAATACCCAGGCCACGGTTTTAGGCAGCCAGTCTAACCAGATTGAGGCCTTCGGCCACCAAATGCCGGGCAAGGCCACAATCCCCTTCACCCCGAGCAGCGCCAGGCCCACGTACACGGCCCCGCTCGAAATGGGCACGGCCACGAGGTTGGACACCAGAAAGCTGAGCGGGAATTGATGAAAATAGTACAGCCCCAGGCCAAACGTGGCCACTTGCGCTGCCAGCGACAAGGCCACTGCCTGCCACGTCAAATCAAGAAACCAGCCGCTGCCCCGCCAGGCCCACTGCACCACTTTGGGCTGCCAGGGCCGGCGCCGGGCGTAGAAATAGGCCTCCACATCGAGCCAGCGGGCAATGCGGGGCTGCACGTACACGATGCTGAGCACCGCCAGAAACGAGAGCTGAAACCCCACATCGACCACCAGAAACGGGTTCCAGACCAGCAGCCCGAAGGCAGCGACGCCCAGGGTGTTAAAAATGGAATCCTGCCGCCCCCAGGCCCGCCCAATGATAATAACCGTGAACATGACCGTGGCCCGCAGCACCGACGCCGACAGCCCGGTGAGAAAGGCATAGCTCCAAATCACGGCCAGCCCCACCAGGGCCGACCACAGCCGGAACCCACGCACCCGCCCAAACAACTTACGCAACAGCAGCGACATGGCCGCGAACAACAGCCCCACCTGCAAGCCACTCACCGCCATAATGTGCGTGGTGCCGGTGGCGGTGTAGGCCTGTTTGGTGGCGAGGTCCACGTCGTCCTTTATGCCCAGCACCAGGGCCGACGCGATGGCGTATTCCCGCTTAGCCTTGATGTAATGATGGAAAATGCCGTCGAGCTGCGCCGCCGCCCGCATGCTGACGGCCACCAGCATATTGGGCGGGGCCAGGCGCAGCACCCGGTATTGGTCGGGGTGAATATATTGCTGGTGGTAGACTTGCCGGCAGGCCAGGTAGTAGCGGTAGTCGAACTCGCCGGGGTTGAGGGGCGGCTTGCTGGGGTCGGGGTGCCCGCGAATGAGCCACACCTCGCCGTAGCGCGGCTCCGCGATGCCTGCCACGCGCGGCAACGACACGCGTACGGCCCCGGTGGCCTGGCGCCAGCGGCCCGCCACGCGCACGGCCTGCACGCGCAGGGTGGTGGCGAAGGTGGCGGCCCGCACCACGGTGGCCTCGTCCACCACGGCCTGGTAGCAGTCCACGGTGTCGGCGAAGCGGAACAGGTGGTCGGCCCGGCGGCTTTCGGTGGCGCGCTGGGTGAGGGTGGCGCCCAGCGCGACGATGGTAAGCAGCGCCAGGGCCCCGGCGGCATCGGTGGCGGCCGGGTTGCGGTGGCGCACGCTCCAGAAAACAAGGCCGATGGCTAGGCCAGCCAGCGCCACGGTGACTGGCCAGAGCTCCAGCCAGAAATCCCCAAAATAGAGGTACGCCACGATGCCGAGAATAAGCGCGGGGGTGTAGCGCACGAACGGGAAAGTGGCCCAGGTAATCATCAGTAGAAGCAGTGAGGCAGAGGGCTGACAATGTAGGTCTTTATCCCTAAACGGGCGCAGCTTTGCGGCCCGGCCGCTGGTTGAAGCGCTATCTTGGCGCTTCCAAAACTGTTTCCCGTCCATGCTCTCCTTCCTGCGCCGCCTCAAGCTCAGCTACGCCACCTACAACGTGTTCCAGCACCGCAAGCTCGTGCACAACCTGCCGCTGTATGCAAAGCTGGGCCTGAAAAAGCAGTACTTCTCCCCCATCAGCAGCCGCGATTTTGCCCACCTGCCTCTTGATGCGGGGCTGCCGCCGGTGTTACCGCTGGCCGAGCGGCTGGCGAACACACCCGCATTTCAGGCGCTATCGGCCGCCGGCCGGGCCAGTTTGCTGGCGTTCGAAGAAAACGGCTTTGCCGTGCTGCCCGGCTTTTTCAGCGCCGAAACCGTGGACGGTATTAATCAGGAACTGGACAACCTCATTGCCACCAAGCAAATCAGCCTGCGCTACCGCAACAAGTTCATGTTTGCTTTTCGGCAGTCGGCGCGCATCCGGGCGGCCGGCGAAGGCGCGCTGCGGAAGCTGGTAGCCGCCCTGCTGGGCCACGAAACCACGCTGTTTCAAAGCATCAACTTCCTCACCGGCAGCGAGCAGCGCACCCATTCCGACAGCATCCACATGAGCACCTTCCCACTGGGCGGCATGGCGGCGGCCTGGGTGGCGCTGGAAGATATTACGCCCGGCAACGGCCCGCTGCACTACTATCCCGGCAGCCACAAGCTGCCCTATTACCTCAACGCCGACTACCAGAATGAAGGGACCGATTGGCTCATTGGCGATAAGGAATACACCGAATACGAGGCCTATATCAACCAAAAGATTGCCGAAGCCGGCATTCCAAAGCAAGTTTTTCTGGCCCGCAAAGGCGACGTTTTCATCTGGCACGCCAACCTGATGCACGGCGGCGAACCGCACCTGGACAAGGCCCAAACGCGCAAAAGCATGGTGTTCCATTATTTCAGCCAGGCCCACATCTGCTACCACGAAATCACCCAGCGCCCGGCGTTGCTGGGGTAGCCGAACGTCATGCTGAGCAGAGCCGAAGCATCTTTACCGCGCAAGTAATTCATTTACTATTGTGGTAGAGATGCTTCGACTCCGCTCAGCATGACCTGTTTTTCACATTTTACAGCACCATTTTGTAGTGCTGAATATTGGCTTCTTCGAACACCTCCCCTTCCTTTTTGAAGCCGTGCCGCTCGTAGAACCGGACGGCCCCGATTTGGGCGTTGAGGTACACCTCGGCGTCAGGGAGTTCGACTTGCACGTCGGCCAGCACGGCGTGAAGCAGCGCGGCCCCGATTTCCTGATTGCGAAACCCGGGCAGCACGGCGAAGCGCTCCAGCTTCACGCCGTTTTCGGTTTCGCGCCAGCGGGCGGCTCCGGCGGGCGTGCCATCGGCAGCGCGGGCGAGGTAGTGGCGGGCATCGGTGCGGTCGTGCTCGTCGTTTTCAAGGGTGGCGGGCACGCCCTGCTCATCCACGAATACTTTTTCGCGGATGGTGAAGGCGGCGTCGAGGTCGCGCAGGTCGGCGATGCGGTAGGCGGTGGCGGGCATAGGTTGGGGTGTAAAAATTTCATCCTGAACTCGTGAAGGACCTTATTGTCCTCCGACGAACACATCGTCCGGGGGCAGTAAGGTTCTTCACAAACTCAGGATGACCGATTGTGGAAGAGTTACAGGGCCTGCTCGTGGTTCACGGGCAAATCCGTTTCCAGCTCCTGCAGGGGCAAGTCGGCTTCCTGCTGTAGCTCGCGCAGACGGCGCTCGTGGCGCTCGTCGCGGCGCAGGCCGTTGGCGCCGTTGGACTGGCCCTGACGGGTCATTTCCTCGGTGTCGAATTTGTCGTAGGCTTCCACAATTTCCTTCACCAGACGGTGGCGCACCACGTCCTCGGAAGTCATTTCGACGTAGCCGATGCCTTGCACGTTTTTCAGGATGTCCATGGCCTGCATCAGGCCCGATTTCTGGCGGGTGGGCAGGTCAATCTGGCTGCGGTCGCCGTTCACCATCACCTTGGCGGTGGGGCCCATGCGGGTCAGAAACATCTTAATCTGGCTCGGCGTGGTGTTTTGGGCTTCGTCGAGCAGCACGAAGGCGTTGTTCAGCGTGCGGCCGCGCATGTAGGCCAGCGGGGCGATTTCGATGATTTTATTCTCCTGGTAAAACTTCAGCTTTTCGGCCGGAATCATGTCTTCCAGGGCGTCATAAATCGGGCGCAGGTAGGGGTCCACCTTGTCCTTCATATCGCCGGGCAGGAATCCCAGGCTTTCGCCGGCCTCCACCACAGGGCGCGAGATGATGATTTTCTTCACCTCCTTGTTTTTGAGGGCGCGCACGGCCAGGGCCACCGAAATGTAAGTTTTGCCGGTGCCGGCGGGCCCGAGGGTGAAGGTCAGGTCGTGCGTCATCACGGTGTCCACCAGCTTCTGCTGGTTGGGCGTTTTGGCTTTGATGACGCCGCCTTTGGCCCCAAAGAGGATGACGTCGGGCGAGGCGGCCAGCACGCGGCCCTCGGCTTCCTCGGAGGTGGCGGAGAGGTATTGATTAACGGTTTTGTCGGTAATCTGGCCGTATTGGTGGTAGTGCTCGATGAGCGACGACAACAAATCGTTGATGCGGGAAATGACCGCCGGCTGGCCCTGGATTTTGATTTCGTTGCCCCGGCTAATGATTTTGGAGCCCGGAAAAGCGGCAGCTAACTGCCGGATATTCTGGTTGTCGGGGCCGAGAAAATCGACCAGAGACATGTTTTCGAGGGTGATGATTTTTTCGACCAAGTGGGAAGTGTGGGGGAATGAAGGCGAAGGAAGTGTCAAAATAAACGGGCCTTTCCGCTTAAACCGGCTACTTTTGCCCCGGTTCGAGCGAACGAACAATACTACTGAAAAACTACCGAACCCCGGCATGGGATTGATAACGCTGCTGACCGATTTTGGCTACCGCGACCATTACGTGGCGGCGCTAAAAGCGCGGCTGTTGCAGCTGGCCCCGGCCACGGCGGTGGTCGACATCAGCCACGGCGTCGAACCGTTTAACATCGCGCACGCCGTTCACGTTCTCCAGGCCGTGTTCCGGGATTTTCCGGTGGGCACGGCGCACGTCATCGGCGTGGACGACCACGGCGCCGGCCCCGAGCCGGGCTGGCAGGCCGCCCTCTTCGAAGGCCATTATTTTGTGGCCGCCGACAACGGCATTCTGGCCCTGCTCACCAACGGCACAATGGAGGAATTGGTGGCCCTGCCGGCCGCCGTCACCCCCTCGCCTACCCGCGACGTGCTGCTGCCCGCCGCCGTGGCCCTCGCCCAGGGCGAACCGCTCAGCAGCCTGGGGCCCACCGTGACGGAATTCCACCAGCTCAACAACCGGCAGCTCCGCATCCAGGACCACCGCGTGACCGGCCACGTGGCCCACGTCGACCACTACGGCAACCTGATTACCAACATTTCCCGCGCCGCCGTCGAGGCCGTGGGGCACGGGCGCGCGTTTGCCGTGCATTTCGGGCGCGATGTGGTGCGGGAGGTGCACCCGCATTTTTCGGCCGCTCCTCCCGGCGAGGCCGTGGCTATGTTCAACAGCCAGAACTGCTTGTGCCTGGGCATCAGCCAGGGCAATGCCTCAGAGCTGCTGGGGCTGCATTTTGACTCGCAGGTGGACGTGCGGTTCGCAGTGGATTAAGTTAAGGCTGCCACGAAAAAGAATGTCATGCTGAGCTTGCCGGAGCATGACGTTCTGGCTCACCTCAGAAAATTGCGATTTACTTCAGCGCGCCTTTCAGGTCGCTCACGGCTACGCTTTGGGCATCCTTGGCTTCGGGCACCACGGCGGCCATGCCGAAAAACTCGTGGGTGGTGCCATCGTATTTTTTGTAATTGACCTTTACACCGGCGGCGGAAAGCTTATCCGCCAGGGTTTTGCCTTCGCTGGTCAGCGGGTCGTAGTCGGCGGCGATGATGGTGGTGGGCTCCAGGCCTTTCAGGTTGGCCGCCACGAGGTTGATGCGCGGGTCTTTGCCATCGGCCGGCGTGCGCAGGTAGTTTTTGAAAAACCACACCATGCCACCCTTGTTGAGGGGCGCGGTTTCGACGTTGGCCTGGTACGAGGCCGTGTTCGTATCGGAACCGGCGATGGGGTACACCAGCACCTGGTATTTGGGCAGGGCCACTTTCTTATCGCGGGCCATGATGCTCACGTTGCAGGCCAGATTGCCGCCGGCGCTTTCGCCCACCACGGCCACTTTGTTAGGGTCGCCCTTCATGCTGGCGGCATTTTTAAGCACGTACTGGTAGGCCGCGAACGAGTCGTCGTGGGCCGTCGGAAACTTGTGTTCCGGGCCTTTGCGGTACTCCACCGACACCACCACGGCGCCCACCTGCTCGCACAGGGCCTGGGCCGAAGCGGCGTAGGTATCATTGGTAGCAATCACCCAGCCGCCGCCGTGGTAATAGCACGATGACCGGATACGGCGCCGAGCCGCTTTTGGGCGTGTAAATGCGCGCCTTCACGCCGGGCCTGAGGGCTTTGGTGGCGGTGTCGCAGTTGAGGGGCGGCGTGGGGATGTTGCTGGCCCGCATCTGCTTCATGGCGGCATCGGCGGCGCTGGGCTGCTTGCGCGCCTGGGCCGCGGTGATTTCGCCGAAAGGCTTATTTTTGAAGCTCATCAGCTGCTCAATCACGGCCTGCATCTCGGGCTTGAGGTTGGGGCCCCAGGCGGGCTTGGCGCCGGTGGGCTTTACTGCGCCGGTGGTGCCCGCGCTATCGGCTTTAACAGTGGTGGCGGTGCTATCGGAAGCGGCGTTGGTATCGCTGGACACCACGGTGGCAGTTTTATCGGTTTCGGTGGCGGTGGGCTTGCTGTTGCAGCCGCTTAGGAAGACACCTCCGGCCAGGGCCGGGACCAATAGCCACGCCGTGGCAACAGAATGAGAAAGGAGAAATTTCATGAATAAGAATGGTGAAGATGAAAGCTGGAAAGATTATCCAACGGACCTTTACGGTGGGCCGGTCCGGTCAGTCTGAATTACTATACTTTTTCACAGAATTCGACAAGCCCAGTCGAATTCTATCCGCGTCATACTAATGCTCATCCGCATCGTCCGCATGACTTTTGTTCCGGCCCAGGTGCCGGCCTTTCTCGCGCTTTTTCAGGATACCGAACACCGCATCCGGCAGCAGCCCGGCTGCCGCTATCTGGAGCTGTGGCAGGACGCCGACAACCCCACCGTTTACTGCACGCACAGCCATTGGGACGATGCCACGGCACTGAATACCTACCGGAAATCGGCCCTTTTCGGCGAAGTCTGGCCGGCTACGAAGCGGCTGTTTGCCGCGCCGCCAGTGGCTTTTTCATCGCAGGTCGCAGCGGGGGGTTGAGCCGTGGGTTCCCTTGCTCCTGGCGCCAGCCGCCGCCCAACGCGTGGTAGAGGTCGGTAGTGGCCTGGAGCTGCTGGAGGCGGTCGTTGATGCTGCTGAGCTGGGCGGCGAGCAGGCTCTGCTGGGAAGTCAGCACGTCGGTATAGTTGGCCGAGCTGTACTTGAGCAGTTCCTGGGTGAAGTCAACCGCTCTTTGCAGCGAGGCCAGCTGGTTGGTGCGGATAGCGACTTTCTCGCCCGCCGTCTGGTAGGCAAACAGCGCATTGGAAACCTCCTGGCCGGCCGTGAGCAGGGTTTGCTGGTAGGTGAGGCGGTATTCTTCCTGCAAGCTCAACGCCGTGCGCAGCCGGGCGCGGTTGAGGCCCTGGCTGAAAATGGGCTGCACCAGCCCGCCCACCAGTGTGCCAAACACAGCGCTGGGCGAAAACAGGTCCTGGATGGCAGTGTTGGTGAGGCCGCCGTTGGCGGTGATGGTGAACGACGGGTAGAAATAGGCCCGCGCCGCGTTGCTCAGCTCGTAGTAAGAGCGGTAGGCGGCTTCGGCCTCCTGCACATCGGGGCGGTTGCGCAGGAGCTGGCCGGGCACGCCGGTTTGCAGGAGCGCGGGCTGGGTCTGGCCGGCCAGCGTGCCGCGCTCGATGGCGCCCGGTGCCCGGTTGAGCAGGACGCTCAGGGCATTTTCGGTTTCGCGAACGTTGCGCTCCAGGTCTGGAATCGACACCTGCGCGGCGTAGAGGTTGGCCTCGCTCTGGGCCACGGCCGCGCCCGTCACAATGGCCGCGTCTTTGAGCAGCTTGGTCACTTCCACATCTTTGATGCGGTTTTGCACGGTTTGGCGCGTGATTTCGAGCTGCGCGTCGTAGGCCAGCAGCAGGTAGTAGTCGTTGGCAATGTCGGCCAGCAGCTGGGTTTGCACGGCGCGGCGGTACGCTTCTCTTTGCAGCAGGGCGGCCACGTAGCTGCGCTTGGTGCTGCGCAATTTGCCCCACACATCGGCCTCCCAGCTCGAGCTGAGCGTGAGCAGGTATTGCTGGCTGTAGCGGCTGGTGACCACGGAAGTAGGGTCGGAAGTGCCGGTAGTACCAGTTCCAGTCCCGGTGCCCGTTCCAGTCCCACCCGTGCCATTTCCACCGGTGCCGGTGCCCGTGGTGCCGGTGCTGGTGCCAGTAACGGTGCCCACGCCGGTGTTGCCGTTCGAAACCCGCGCTTCCGTCGCGCTGGCCCGCGCCGAGAGGCTGGGAAAGAACGCGGCCCGGCTCTGCGCCAGGTTGGCTTCGGCCCGCTGAATGCGCGCGACGGCAATGCGCAGGTCCAGGTTCTGATTCAGGCCTTCTTCGAGCAGCTTTTGCAGCTGGGCATCGGCAGACACGGTGCGCCAGGGCAACAGGGCCACGCTGGTGGTATCGGTGGTGCGCACGCCCCGGTAGAGGTTGGGCGCGGCAGTTTCGGGCTTGGAATAGGGGTGCAATACGGCGCAGGAAGCCAGCAGCGGCAGCACCAGCCACAGCCTTCGCATCAACCTGTTTTTTAGTTTGAAAAGCATGGCGTTAGCGTCTTGAATATTGCGCGGCCGGGTAACCTCACCCCCGGCCCCTCTCCCGCGGAGAGGGGAGGCTGACGATTTTTTATATTAAATTCAACCCTCACTAACCTCTTGTTAATTAATTTTTTACTGCGTCGACTTGGCTCCCCTCTCCGCGGGAGAGAGGCCGGGGGTGAGGTTACCCCGCAACTGGCTCAGGAATCTTTTCCGGGGAGTTCGCAGCCTTGGGGTCTTCCGCCTCTTCGCGCTGCATCTGTTCGAGCCGGTCTTTGCGGCACCAGCAGTGCATCCTTGATGGTGCGCGACGAGCGCACGGTGCCGCTGCTGCCGTTGCGCAGCAGGCCTTCGGGGTTGATGAACGAGGCCCGAAAGCCGCTGGAACCCGTTGCAGTATTGATTTGGCCAATGGCGGTTTCAACCCGCCCCATGTGCTTATACACGGTGCCATCGGCCAGCAGCAGCTGCACATCGGGAAAGTGCGCCAGCTTGTCCTGCAGCGTGGTGCCGGGGATATCCCGGGTGAAATTGAGCAGATTTTTCTCGTTGAGCGAGAAGTAGGCGTAGATGTTGGCGATGCCCGTCACGGTAGTGAGCGGGTCGGTGGACGTGCTGCTCACCAGGCTGCCGATTTTGTTGGGGATGGTGCCCACCACGCCCTTCACCGGGCTCAGGATGCGGGTGTAGCCCACGTTGGTGCGGGCGTTGGCCAGCGTGGCCTGCGCTAAAGCGGCCTCTTTGCTCTGGAGCGTGTACTGCGCTTCCTTCAGCGCGTAGGGGCTGGTAATGTCATTTTAACCAAATGGCGCAGTTTTTCGACGCCCATACGGGCCGTGTTCACGTCGGCCACCGCCGTTTGAATGCCCGCCTGGGCCGTGCGCACGGCTTCCTCATACTGCGGCGCGCTGATGTGGAACAGCGGCTGGCCCTTGCGCACGGCCGCGCCCTCGTCCACGTAAATAGCTTCCACAAAGCCGTCGACTTTGGGCCGGATTTCCACGTTTTGCTGCCCCTGGATGGTGGCCGGAAAATCATTATAGAGCACGGTGGTGCGGGGCGCCACTTTCACCACGGCATAGGGCAGAATTTTGGGCGGGCCGCCGTCTTTGCCGCCCGGGTCTTTGCCGTCGGCACCCTGCGCACCACCACCCTGGGCCCCGTCGGCACCGTCTTTTTTGCTGCCACAGGCTACGGAAAAGCACAGCAGTGGCAGCAGCACGGCCGCCCGGTTTCTGGCAAAGGCAATCGATAAGGTACTAAACGTCATAGCGAAGGAATATTCCGCTGCTAACGAAAAAGCTTAATCGTTGGCTGCGTTTGCCGTTTCATTCTAGCCCGGCGGCCGCATTCTGCCGCCGAACCGGGCAAAACCATCGGACGGTTTTGGCGGTAGTGCTTCAAGCCGCTCAGCGCTGCGCCATCCTACCTTTGCCCCATGCCCGACTACTTTGCCTTCTACGGCCTGCCCGAGTCTTTCCGCCCCGATGAGGCCGCCCTCAAGCGCCTTTACTACGCCAAAAGCCGCGAAACGCACCCCGATTTCCACGCCACCTCCTCGCCCGAAAACCAGGCCGAGATGCTGCAGCAAGCCACTTTGAATACCGACGCCTACCGCACCCTCTCCGACCCCGACCAGCGCATGGCCTACCTCCTGCGCCAGCACGGCCTGCTCGAAGAAGGCAAGCAGGAGCAGCTTCCGCCCGATTTCCTAATGGACATGATGGACCTCAACGAGCAGCTCGTGGACCTGCAAATGGAACCTGATGCCGAAGCGCAAGCCAAAGTAGCCGCCGAAGTGACCGCCCTGGCCGATACCTTAGATGCCGGCATTCAGCCCGTACTTGCTGGCTATGAGCAGCTCCCCGCCGACCATCGCCCGGCCGCGCTCCAGCAAATCCGCACCTACTACCTAAAAAAGCGGTATCTGTTGCGCATCCAGCAGCAAGTTGCTACCTTTGCGGCCCGCTCCTGATACCGGCAGAGCGGAATTGTTCTAACCAAGCTCATCCTGCCCGGATGGCGGAACCGGTAGACGCGTTGGTCTCAAACACCAATATCGCAAGATGTGCCGGTTCGACTCCGGCTCCGGGTACGACCCTTCACGACGTGAGGGGGTAGTTAAGCCCTCAAAAAGCCGTGAATCAAGCAATTGACACTGTTTTTTGAGGGCTTTTCTTTTGCCTTCGCGGCGCTGTTCCGGCGCTTAACGGCGTTGGTTCTGGCCCCGGTTCTGCCCCCAGACCTGTCCCCACCTGTCCCCCTCCCCTACTGGTATGAACATTTGCTTTGAGCGGCGTACGGAACGCCCAGACGCGGCCGGGCGCTGCGTTATTCGGTTGGTGGCGACGTTTGATAACCAGCGGCTGCGGTTTGCGACGGGAGAAAAGTGCGTGGCCAGCGAGTGGAACACCGATAAAGGGTGGTTTCGCAAGTCGTTTGCCGACATTGACAAGGCCACGGTGCGGCTGCGGGCGCTACGCACGAAAGTTGAGGATGCCTACAGTGATTTGCGCACGAGGTTGGCGGGGCCGGTGTCTGGCGCCGCGTTGCGGGCGGCGGTGGCAGACGTTGATGCGCCGGCCGCGGTGGCGCCCGGCTTGGTGGAACTGCTCGACGAGCACCGGGCGGTGCTGCTGGCGCGAGGGTTTCGGTACAACACCATCAAGGGCTACAAAACGACGCGCAACACGATAGCCAAGTGGGTGGAGACGTTGCCTGCGGGCATGACAGCGGCTGACTACGACTTGCCGGCCCACGATGCGCTACAGGCGTGGATGCGGGAAGAAATGGCCCACAGTCAGAATACCATTGCGGGGGTGGTGAAGCAATTGAAGCCGTTTTTGGCCTGGGCGCGGGATGAGCGGGCGCAGGTGCTGAAGGTAGACCCGGCCAAGCTGCATGTGGAATGGGAGGATGTGGAGAAGTGCTGGCTCTCGGCCGATGAGCTGGACAAGGTGGCGCGGGCGCTGCTGCCGAATAACCTGGCGCTGGTGCGGGACGCTTTCGTGTTTTGCTGCTACACGGGCCTGCGTTACTCGGACCTGCACGACCTGCACGCGGGCAACGTGTATGACTGGGATGGTGGCAAGGTGCTGCGGCTCACGCAAACGAAGGTTACCAAGGTGGTGAGCATCTACCTGACTGCGCCGGCGCTGGCTATTCTGGACAAGTACGACGGGACGCGGGCGCGGCTGCTGCCGGTGTTTGAAAATGCGGTGATGAATCGGTATTTGAAGCGCATTGCGCGGCTGGCGGGCGTGGACCGCATGGTGGAGGTGGTGGAGACGGTGGCCGGGCGGGTGCTGAAGCGGCCGGTGGTGAAGTGGGAGCTGGTGACGATGCACACGGCGCGACACACGTTTGCCACGCAGAGCTTGATGCGGGGGATGCCGGTGGAGGTGCTGCAGAAGGTGCTGGGGCATGCCAACATCAAAACCACGCTCATCTACGCGAAGATTGTGGAGGATTTTCAGCATCAGACGATGCGGCGGATTTGGGAGGGGGAGCCGGCGACGGCGACGGGGGCAGCTGTGGTATCAGCTGTGGGGCCGGTGTGCGTGGTGGAGGTGGCGTAGGGCGGTAATGTAATATGGAGCCAGCGGGCGATGGTTTGTCCGTCGGCCGCTGGCTTTTTTTATGACGGCAGCATGCCGGCAGCCATACTCCAGCCATACTTTAAGTACGGGCGAGGGTGCCGGCAGGTGCTCCATTTAGGGCGCGGGAAACTTCGGCCTCGGGGAGTCCGGTGAACTGGCAGAACTCGCCCACGCTGACGTAGGAGCCGGCAGGCTTGCCCAACTGAGTGCGGATGCGCTGGAGCAGGCGCTTGCCGGCGGTGTACTGGTTGCCGGTGAGCTGGGCCGCTTGCTTGGGGTAGATGCAGACCTGGGGCATGGTGGGGCTTTCTGGGTATAGTTGGCTAGGCGAATATACAACCGTTCAAACCGGGCCGTAGGTTCGGGTATGATTCGCAATCGCAGCATTTCGGTAATGACGTGGGCAAAGCTGGCGGGGGCGGTGGCGGCGGTGTGCGTCGGGGCGCGTTTAGGCGGGTTGCCGGCGGCTTCACTCACCGGGCGCGGTGCTGTTGCTGCTGAGGCTGCCCAAGTGGTGCGCGTCATCGACGGGGACACTTATGTCATGCTATCGGGGGCTACAACTTACCGGCTGCGGCTGCTGGGCGTGGATGCGCCAGAGCAGGGCCAGCCATTCGGGGCGCAGGCTACGGACTCGGTGGCGCGGTTGCTGGCTCCGGGGCGGGTGGTGCTGGTGGTACGGGCCGGGCGGGACCGGTACGGCCGGACGCTGGGCGCGGTGCGGCTGCCGATTGCTACTGGGGCCGCTGCCGGCCGCGCGGTGCCGCTGGATTCGCTGCTGGTGGTGCGCGGGTGGGCCTGGGCCTTCGACCCCAAGCGGACGGTGGCCGGGCGGGCGCAGCAGCAGCTGGCGGCGCAGCGGGCCGGGCGCGGGCTGTGGAAATGCGGCGTGAGCGAAGCGGTGACCCCGAAGCGGTGGCGGTCCTTCAATTCAGAAATCAAGCGGCGCTACCGGGTTGGCTGCACCTGGTAACAAAGCCGCGTAAGTGAAAGCAGCCGGGTTTTTATCTCACTTTTTATCCCCCCTTTTCTCATGGCCTCTCAAACTGGCATCCTGGGACTGCAAGGCACCGTGGGCGGCCTTGTATTCGCCAAAGACGGCTCGGTCCGTCAAAAACCCGCCTCCAATAAGGCTGCCTTCAACAGCAAGGCCAGCCTGGCCCGTACCCGCGAAAACGCGGCTGAATTCGGCCTCTCGGCCAAGTACAGCAAGCTGCTCCGTGACTCGCTGCGCGTGGCTATTGCCTCGGCCAGCGACAGCCGGGTTACCTCGCGCCTCACGCAGAAGATGCGCGAGATTGTGGGCCTCGATGATGCGAATGACCGCGGCCTGCGGGTGTTCGATTCGTCCAACTCGGCTCCGCTGCTCGGCTTCAACTTCAACGCTGGCGCGGGCATCGGGCAGACGATGTACTTCCCCTACTCGGTGACGGGCGCGGGCGCGGACGTGACGATGAGCATTCCGGCCCTGAACCCGGCCAGCGACATCGCCGCGCCGCAGGGCGCGACGCACTTCGAGGTGGTGTTCGCCGTGTCGGACCTGGACATGGAGATGCTGACCTACACTAACGCTACGGTGGCGGCTCCGCTGGGCATTTTGCCACTGAATGGTGCGCCGTTGGTGAACCAGGCGGTGGTAGCCAGCTTCCCGGCCGCGCCGGCCGATGCCAACCTGGTGGTGGGCGTGGTAGGCATCAACTTCTACCAGCAGATTAACGGCAAGTTCTACCCGCTGAACAACAACAGCACGAACCCGCTGGCCATCGAGTACGTGGCCTAAGCTGCGGGCGCTTCGGCAACCGAGCGGCCGGCCAGCGACGGCCGGCCGCTCTTTTTTTCACCTCTTTCATTCTCAAGTATCATGGCACTTACGGCCTATCAAACCCAATTCAAGCGGCGTATGAAACGCGCCATCCGACTCCGCGCCAAGGCCGACCAGAAGGCCCGGCGCTACGTCCAGCTGCTGGCCGATGCCATCGGGGCGGCCGAGGACGCGGCTACACAGATGAACGCGCTGAACCAACTCTATAACGTGGACGTGAGCACCTACACGCTGCTCACGCAGGCGCTGCACGCCAACAGCGGGCAGGAAGTGCTGGCCGACCATCTGGCGCAGAGCACGCCCGGCGAAGAGGCCGTGCTGTTCAACCAGGTGCCGGACGGCAACGGCGGGCAGGAGCTACCGGCGAACCCGCTGTTCGGGGAGGTTATGACCGGTACGCCGATTGTACCGCTGCCACTGGGCACGGTGCCAGTGGGCGATATCGCGGGCCTGCAGAAGGCGGACGAGGCGTAACCCCCGAAGCGTTCATGGGGCCATACTCAGGCTTAGTGGCCGGCTCCCTTTATTGGGGGCCGGCCTTTTTTTGTGAAATCTCAGGGCTGCCGGCCTGTTCCTGAATGACAGCAACCATAGCGTTTCGTAGCCCGAGGGTCATCACCTTGTTGAGCGCGCCGGGGCGGCCTGCGTACTGATTCAGCAAGGTTATCAATGTCTCGTGCGCAGCTCTGACCAACACTTCCTGGCTTACACCCTGATTCTGGTATTGCTGCGCCAGAGAAACCACAAAACGGGCATTATCGGCAAGCAACGGCTGTAGCGCCAGCGCCTCGACGCTCAGGCCTGCAGCACCAAGCCCGGACCACAGAGTAAGAAGCTTGGCGACCTGCTCAGTGCCAGCTTTCCTCTCCTTTGGAACTCCCGTATGGGGATTGACGGTCAACGTTAGTTTGCGCATGATGGCTCGAATATAGGGACAGCAGAAAACCCGGATGACTTTATTTCGGAAAGCGACAGGATTTGTCGGTGAGTTAGGACATCTTTGCGGCTGCGGGCCTCATCTACTACTGCCCGTCGAGCAAATATGTCAATAATCGGAATGTTAGGTCAGGCTTCATCCCTGAGCCGGACGCAACAGAAGCTAGCGCTTCTAAGCGGGGAGAACTTCAATGTATTTCGCATTCTGGGGCTGGAGAGCAGTGAAGTACGGATGCATTCTGCTTTCCTCGGCGAATTGCTGAACCCAGCTGGCAGCCACGGTTTAGGAGCTACTTTTCTAGGCCTGTTCTTGGAAACAATGAATCAAAAGCTCTCGCCTGAAACGGAGGGGTTTCCTAAATTCAACACGGCCGCCGCCCGCCTCACAGTGGAACACGATATTGGCCGGGTTGCTGCGGATTACCAGACAGGCGGCCGTATCGACATCTACCTTGAATCGGATGGGGAATATATTTTCATCGAAAACAAGATTTATGCTGGTGACCAGCAAAACCAACTGGGACGATACCAGGCGCATCGAAAAAGTGCCCGTCTGCTTTACCTGACACTGGATGGTAAGCCCGCTACTGAATGGAGCGCAGGCGAATTAACGACTGACCAGTATCAGGTATTTTCTTACAAAGAGGACATTACCAGCTGGCTGGAAAAATGCCGACAAGCAGCATCAGCTTACCCGCTCGTGCGGGAAACTATTGTGCAATACCAGCACCTAATCAATCACCTCACTGGCAACGCGCCAAACGACTTTATTAAGATGGAAATGCAACAGATTATACGGCAGAGTGAGGAGAATTTTGTGAGTGCCTACGCCCTGAAACAAGCCTTTGAAGAGAGCCAGGCAGCTTATGCTAATGAACTGGCCGAAAAATTCGGTGAGGCATGGCAACAGCGATTCAGCGAAAATTTATCACCCCTGCCGGAATACGCGATTTATTTCCGCCGCCTGAATAATAGCTACGGGTTCCGGGCAGAAAGGAACGGGGTTGAGGTATCAGCGAATGAAGAAGAAGCCCTGCGCCCGGTGGTAGCGCTCGTTCTGACTATTCCTAAATTTCGGCGCGACAACAACCTGTTAGGTACGAAGTGGATGGAACACCGCTATTTTGATAACCTGACCCCTGCCGAACTCTACCAAGCCGCAAACGATGAAACCGCCCGGCAACACCTGTTTGAAGATAGACTACGGGAGGCGGCTTTTTACGCTGACAAATTCAAAGAGATAACAGCGGTTTTAGTTCCGAATGAATAAAGCCGCGGACCGCAGTAAATCAGAATGAGGCTCGCGCACAAGCGTATAAATTAGTTGTAGCAGATATGAGGCTATTCGTCACTACATGACGGATAGCCTCATTTTTTATTTGTAGAGTCATAACTCAGGCGGCTTGTAGCTCTTCTTCACGATAGCAGTCCCAATAGCCGTTATCGAGGTAGTAGACGTTGACGCGCTGCACCAAGCCGGTGGCGGGGTGACGCTCCTTATGCTGGCCGCGCCAAGTGATGGCGGCCGGGGCACTGTGAGCAGGCTGTACACGGTGGCCGATGGCAAAGGCAAAAGTGGCCGTCGGGGCCGGCGGCGGTGCGGTGGCGGCCTCATATTCGGGCTCGGCGGTAGCTGTTGGGGTGGCGGCTATTGCGCAGGCCTGCTCGTGCCAGGCCAGCAGGTCGTGACAGACGGGGCATAGGTCAGCGTCGGTTTCGGCTTCGTAGTCGGGGCGCAGGTCGTCGGAATAGGAGTCGGTATCACCGTCTTGCTCGTGAGCTGGCACGGGGTCTAATGTCACGGTGCGGGTGGCGCTTTTAGATACTTTCATATGGATAGGCAATGCGGTAACAAGCGAAAAACACTGCTAATCTAGCTAGTGACCTTTGCGAACACAAACTTGTGCTTCCTATTGATTACATTTTTTATCAACTACAATACCACTATATTATCAAGATATTACACGGAAGGTAGAAAAGTTTTAAGGCTGAGCATCAGCACACAGTACCAATTTTATTAGCGGAAATATAAACTAATGAAATTAGTAGTCGTTTATTTGGGGGTTCCACTTATCGTTATCCCCTATGCACGACGTATTGCTCATTCCGGTGTTGGAAGCACCGATGGAAGCTTATTTGCCGGTGTTCAGCTGCCGGGTGCCGGCGGGGTTCCCCTCCCCTGCTACCGATGAGTTGGAAGGGCTGTTCGACCTGAACCGGCTGCTGTTCCGGCATCCGGACGCAACGTACCTGGTGCGGGTGTCGGGCGAGAGCATGAGCGGGGCGGAGATTCATGCCGGCGACCTGCTGGCGGTGGACAAGCACCTGGAAGCCGACCACGGGCATATTGTGGTGGCGGTGGTGGAAGGTGACTGCACGGTGAAACGATTGGAACGCCGGGGAGAATCGTGGTGGCTGGTGCCGGCGAATCCGGCGTTTCAGCCCTACCGGATTCGGACGGGGGAGGAACTGCACATCTGGGGCGTGGTAACGCATGTGGTGCATGAGCTGATACCGGGTAGACTAGCGGCCCTGCTGCACAGCCGCGACTAGGGATGTTCGGGCTGGTGGATTGCAACAACTTCTACGTGAGTTGTGAGCGGGTATTTCAGCCGCGGCTGGAAGGGCGGCCGGTGGTCATTTTGAGCAATAATGACGGCTGCATCATTTCGCGCTCGGCGGAGGCGAAGGCGCTGGGACTGAAAATGGGCGACCCCTATTTTCAGGTGAAAGAGCAGCTGCGGCGGGATTCGGTGCAGGTGTTCAGCTCGAACTACACGCTGTACGGGGATATGTCGCGGCGCGTGATGCACTACCTGGGGGCGTCGGTGCCGGGGGTGGAAATCTACTCGATTGACGAGGCCTTTTTGGATTTGAGTGGCCTGGAGCAGCATTTGACGCCCTATCTCGGCAACCTGACCGACCTGGCGCAGCGGCTGCGTGTGGGCGTGAAGGCGCGCACGGGCATTCCGGTGTGTGTGGGCGTGGCGCCGACCAAGACGCTGGCTAAGCTGGCGAACCGGCTGGCCAAGAAGGATGCCGGGCTGGGCGGGGTGCTGTACCTGGACTCGGGGGCGCGGCGGGCCTGGGCGCTGGGGCAGGTGCCGGTGGGTGACGTGTGGGGCGTGGGGCGGCAGTACGCGCAGAAGCTCACGGCGGCGGGCATCGACTCGGCGGCCGACCTGTCGCGGGTGGCGGAGGCCTGGGCCCGCAAGTTTCTGGGCGGCGTGGTGGGGGCGCGGCTGGTGCGGGAGCTGCAGGGCTACCCCTGCGCGGGGCTGGCCCCAAGCGAGGACGGGACGCTGCACCGGCAAAGCATCAGCTGCTCGCGCACGTTCGGGCGGCCGTTACGGGAACGGGCTTCGGTGCTGGGGGCGGTGTCGGCGTTCGTGGCGCGGGCGGCGGAGAAGCTGCGGCGGCAAGGGGACCTAGCCCATGTGCTGACGGTGTTCGTGAGCAAAAACCGGTTCGGGCCGGCGGCCGAGGCGGGCGGCGGGCATTCGCGCTCGGCGGTGCTGACGCTGCCGGTGCCCACCAGCGACACGCGGGAACTGACGGCGCGGGCCGCGCAGCTGCTGGCCCGGCTCTGGGAGCCGGGGGCGGTGTACGTGAAGGCGGGCGTGGTGATGGCGGGGCTGGAAGCGCCGGGTGGCCAGCAGCTGGGGCTATTCGGGGAGGCTGCGCCGCTGGCGGCGGGCGCGGCGGTGGAGGGCCGAAGCGCACAGATGATGGCGGCGCTGGATGGGCTCAATGCGCGGTTTGGGCGCGGGACGGTGCAGCTGGCGGCGGCGCTGGGGCCGAAGGGCGGCGGGCCGGTGCCCTGGCAGGGGCAAGCGGCGTGGCGTACGCCGGCCTACACTACCCGGCTGGAAGATTTGATGATAGTCAAGTAGCTTTTTTTCGGGCTGGCTGAGGGCTGGCCTTTTTCCTCACCTCTTTTCCCTTTGTCGTTATGTCCCTCTTTTTGCCGGATGCTGAATTGATTACGGAGTATTGCGGAGCCTACGAGGCGCGCGGATGCACATTTGAAGTAGTGCATTTACCGGAGTTGGGCGGGTACGGGCTGCAGCTGCGGTACGGGGTTAATAGTAACGTATTGCCAATATTTCCACTGCCGGCATCGGAGATGGAGAGCCCGGAGGCAGCGGCGCGGTGGATGGCGCATCTGCGCGACAATGAACTCCGCCAGTTTTCGTTTCTATTTTACAAGAACGACGAGCAGACTGCTGCCTGAAAGAAAGCCTTATGCTTCTTCCAGGCCCTTACTTAGCGCTCTAAGAAGGTTTACCAAACTCATCTCCTTCAAGCATTGCGTAAACGGTCGTAAATGATTTTGGCAAGCTAGCAAGACTAGTATGAGCTTTCTATCACTGATGCCTGCTTAGTGAAAAGTGTTCAGCGAAAAGAGGGGAACATACAACTGCTTACCTAATGCGCGGTATTTGGAGCAGGAGTTGACCGTATGACAGCGCCGGGATGAATCGTGAAGATTCAGTGCTAGCACTGATGTACAAACGTTAGAGCGTTGGTTTCTTGCAGTTCGTCAAATTTTCTCAACCAAATAGTTCCCATGAAAGCTCACACACTTTGCTTGACTACTTGTTTGGTATTTTGTATTTCATTCTGTGCATCTGCTCAGCTTAACAAAAGACAGACAGAAGCAACTGCTTATGGAATTAAATTTAAATCGTCTGACATAGATGGATTTAAAGGAGCAAAACTCGCTCCGGATGTGACATGCTTAAGTCCAACTCTTTCTTTGCCTATTACACGAACTAATCTGTATGCTCTTTTAGGAAGAATGTACCGAACCAGCAGTACTGCGCATCCGCAAGAATTATTTGATGTACAGAGTGATTATAACGTTTTTATGCCAATACTTGATAGCATTGACTACAAGTATTATGACGAAAAGTCTTTATTTGCTTTAAGAGAAGGGGAGCTTAAAAGCGATACCGCTTTCGCGGTCTTTGACTTGAGGTTTAAAGGAGCCAACAACAAACAGCGTCGTGAGCTATTGTATCACAGCAGGTTTAGGGCATTCCGGCCATACCTAGAGAAGTCCAGGTTTACTGAAATGAGCGGAACAGTTGTAGGAACTGCCAGCCGAGATTTGCAGCGTAGCTATACTATTTCAATCGCTGATAGTATTACAGCCGATGTTAAACAGCTTGCAACAATAAAGCACGGTTTGTCAGCCGCCATTAGGGATTCAATTCAAAGACACAGTTCCTCCAAATTTATTTATCATAAAGTTTACTATACGGATTCCTACCGCAAATTTGCTGGCGACATTCTGAAAAACGCATATGACAAAGGATTGGCCAACAAATACAATGACCAATTTTCGATGTACTTGCGAGACTACTTTAGGCTTAAAGATGTTGCTGTAATAACCGGAGTATCAGTTTTACAGGCTAGCTTCGAAACCGTTAATTATCAACAACTAGAAAAGTCAATTAAGGGTGCTATAGAAGCCAAATTAAAGAAGGGTGCTGTGCCAAATCTTGAGCAAGTACAAGCAAAAATTAGTAGCCGATACTTTCGTAAGCTCACAACAAATAACACGGTTACTGTTGCTGATAAATTCTACAATCTTAGAATGGGGTACAGCAAAGAATTGGAGGTGGGCAATGGCACTACTGGCGACCCCGATGCACTTTGCAGTAACTAAGAAGTGAGCATACTGGGCCTTAGTGTTTATGACCCTTGCTGCGATACAAACCCAAGCAGGCATAAGATTACGCATACAGCGACCCTTATCCATCCGTTCCTGTAATGCAACAAGTTTTAACCGCACGGCGGCGGCTAGTTCCTCCATTTGAGCCCACGGGATATTTTGGATTAGTAAACTAAGTCCGTCCAATTGATGAGCTGGCCCACGAAAGGCAGCCCGTGGTAGCCTGTCAGGAAGTGGAACAAATGGTCGACCGACTTGAATCCGTCGCGGCGGACAAACTCGGCTAGTTCGGGACTTGGGAGCTGGCGGCCATCTACCTCGACAAGGTAGGTGCCGTGAATCTCTGCGGCCCGACTGGTCTGGACGGTTTGCGCTACTCCATCGGGCTGGAATTTGGCTAGGTTGTCGGGGCCTCGGTTGGTGCAGAAGCTGATGGGTTGGCCGGCTACCCACCGGCGGCCGGCACGGATGGTATGCACTTTGGTACCGGAAGTAATCAGGGGTACGAAGTCGGGGGTAAATCCTAAAATCATGGGTTCAATATTACTCGCCGATGGCTGCCCCCGCCGCGCCTGCCGCTGGTGCAGCGGGGTTCGGGCGGGCGGGGGTGGCTCTAACTACGCTGCTCCAAAGTGCCGGGTGGGGTTGTTGAGAGGGAGCGTGGACCGGCCGAACTCCTGGACCAACGCGGTGGCCAGCTGACCGCCGGATTGGTAGCGCTGGTGCTGCTCGGCGGCGCACCGGAGCAGCTTGCCGTACTTTTTCCGGCCGCTGTCCATCTGCCCGGCGGTTAGCTCCACTACCCATACCTGCGGCTCCTGGCCTTTAAGCGGCTTCTTTTGCACGGCAATCAATACCACGCGCTGGGCCTGTAGTACGTCGGCGTAGAAAGCGCCCTGGCGGTCGTAGCCGTACTGCTCGACGGTGGTCAGGAATTGGGCAAGGTCGCGGCAGCTGGTGGTTTTGAAATCTACCACGGTGCGGCGCTGGCCCTTGGGGCTGTCGATGAGCAGGTCGGGGCGCACTTTGACGAGTAGGCCGGTGGGCTCGTGGGTGGCGGTGTAGGACTGTTCGGCCTGGCCGCGGCTGGTGTAGATGAGGTGGCGCGGGTAGCGTCGGCGGCGCACGGCGGTGGCCAGCTGCGCGGCGGCCTGGCGCTGGCGCTGGTCGGCCGGGTCGTGGGCGTTGGTGGGCTCAAATAAATGCGGTTCCAGGGTGGCGGTGTGGAAGTGGGAGCCGAAGGCGAAAGCGGCGGTGCAATCGCGGCGCGGGCGGCCCAATAGCTCATCGGCAAGGTTCGAGAGGTCGGTATTGCTGATGGCAGTTAGGGCGCGGTGCTCGGCCTGGGTGATGGCGGGGTGGTGCTGGAGGTTCTGGAACATGATTAGTTAAGAGTTAATAGTTGGGGGCTATTGGTTGGCGTCGAGGATGCAGGCCAGGCGGGCGGATTCGTCGGCACGGTGCAGCCAGATGTGAGAGCCACCGCAGCCGACCTAGTAAGCGGGTTCGGGAAAGAGCTGGCGCACGGCCGGGGCCAAATCGCGCAGGTCGGGTAGCGGGGCGGTGGTGGCCAGCAGCTGGGCCAACTCGGTGAGGCGGGTGGCTTCGGCCACGTCGGCGGCGGGCTGCTCCTGGCGGAGTTCGGGCGTTTCCATCAGCGTGAGGGGGTGAATTGCAGGGTTTGGTGGTTGCAGGGCTGCGGATAGTGGCAGGAGCCGGCAGGGCACTTGATGAGGCGGGCGCAATGCGGGGCGGCGGTGGCAACTGGGGCAACTTCGGCGGCGGGGGCCGTGCGCGGGGCCGTGCGGTTGGCGGGGCGTTTCCTGGGGCTGGTCATGGCGTTGGTTTTGGTGGTGGCAGCTGTGGCCCGCGCCGTGGGGGTGGCGCGGGCCGGCTTTCTTATTCGGCGGTAGTCGATTCGGGCAGCTGCTTGGGGGCGCGCTGCTCGGGCAGCTGGTAGCCTTCGGGGGTGCGGTAGCCGGCGGTGATGCGGCGGTCCTCGGTGCCAGTGAGGGTTTCCTCGCGGTAGAGGTCGTGGTCTTCGGCAAATTCCTGGCGGGCCTGCACCTCGGCGGGGTCGGCGGCGGTGTAGCTGAAATCGGCAATGAAGTAGGTGGCGGGCTTGCCGTCCTTCTCGGTTTGCTTCTTGATGGGCGTAACCGTCAGCACCACGTCGGTCAGTTTCAGGTCGTCGTAAAACAGGCTGGCGTTCAGCTTTTGCAGGTTCTCGACGCTGTAACCGTGGAACAGCACGGCGCAGACCGCGCCCGACTCATCCACGAAAAACAGCTCGGCCCACACCTTGCGGCCCATGTTCAGAATGTTGTCGCTGAAAATGCGCAGGGCTACGGGAATGAAGCTGATGGATTTGCCCAGCACCTTCTCGCCGTTCACGTTGAACACGCCCGCTTTCAGGTCGGCACGGATTTGGCGGGGGTGGCCGGGCAGGTATTTGAAGCGGCTGGCCTCGGTTACTTCGCCGGTTTCCTCGTCCACGCTCACGGTGAGGTAGGCGCGGGTGGCGGTGGGGGTTTCGGTTGCGGCGGGCGCGGCGGCGGCGGCGCTGGCGGCGGTTTTGGTGGTGGTTGCCATTGGGGCGGGGGTTGGGGTTGGAATGGTGGGGCCGCTTGGCGGCGCGGCCCCGTTGCCGTTGGGTTATTTGAATTGCTTGTCGTGGCAGAGGATGGCGCGGCCCACGATGGAATCCTGGCCCCGCGCTTCGGGCTGGTGGTGATACCAGAGGTAGGTGGCCAGCAGATTCAGGTAGGCCGGGTTGCGGAACTTGCCTTCGTCGTCGATTATCAGAATCAGCTCGGGCGTGAGGCGCACCACATCGACTAGGCGGCAATCGAGCATGGCGTATAGCTCGGCCAGCTTGAAGCTGCGGCCGTTGGCGGGGCTGACCGGCTGCGGCGTGGCGCTGTGCGGGTCGAGCAAATGGGGCTGGTAAGTAGTAGCGGTGCGGGGCATGATGCGAGGGAATGTGAGGCCGGTGCTGGTGGGCCGGCCCCGGTGGTTAGGCTGATTTGAGGCGGCTGGTGAGGTCGTGGAGCCGCTGCATGGTGTGGGCGGTGGTTTGCTCCGTGCGGATGGTCTGGGGCCACCTCAGCGCTTCATCGTCGTGGGGGAACTCCTGCGGCTGGGGCGGCGGGGAGTAGCTGCCGGCGGCGGCCAGCGGGGCGGCTCCGGGGTAGGCGTGGGCGCTGTCGTGGAACAGGCGCACGGCGGCGGCTAGGGCTTCGTAGCAGGTGGCACCGGTGCCGGTGTAGGCAGTGGGGCCGGCAAAGGGCTGGGGCGGGTATAGGGTAAGGCTGTAGCCCTGGCGGCTTGCGCTGCCCCGGACGCTACACCCGGCGACGGGGAAACAGGCGGCGGCAAGCTGGGGAAAGGTGATGGTGGCAATCATGGGAGCAGGTTGGTTGTGGCCCACGCTGCTGGTGAGCTGGCGCGGGCCGGGTGGCTACTGGACGGGGGCGGCGGTGATGATGAGGCGGCCGGCCTGCACCTCGATGGCGGCGACGGTGCCGGGCGGGAAGCCGGCGGCGGCCAGCCAATTGCCCTGAATGCGGAGTTGGGACGTGATGCGCTGCTGGGGGTGGAAGCTGCGGTAAAGGGGGGCGACTTTGAGGCGGCGGGCTTTCATGCGGCGGGGGCTAGTAGCGGGGCGGTGGCGGTGCGGTAGGTGACGAGGCCGGCGTGGGTAAGCTCGCCGAGTGCTTCGGCGGTTGCCTCGCGGGGGAGGCGGGCGGCGCTGGCAATGCGGCTAAGGCCGGCGGCGGTGCCGTGGAGCTGGCGGCAGGCGGCCAGCACCCGGCGGGCAGCTGCGCCCAAAGCCGGCGCGGTGGCGGTGGCGACCTGGCTATGCATGAGCGTGGGGGGCGAAACGTGCGCCCGCTGCCTTGAAAATATTGGCCAGTGTGGTGCGCGGAGCCGTGGGGCGGCAGTTGCGGTAGGCGGCGGCAATGCGGGCCTCCTCTACTGCCATAAAACCCATGATGCGGCGGCGCTGTGCCCGATTGTGGATGCGGCCATAGCGAAGGCTGCGGCGGTACATGATGGCAGCGCGGGCGATGGCGGCGGCGGTGCGGGGGCAAGTAGTGGTGAGCATGGGCCTGTATGTGCTAGGCATGGCTGCGCCGGGGGCCTCTCCCCCTTTGCTATAACCAAATATACGACAAAACAGGCAATATGTTACTATGAAACAGGAAACAGAGCAGAAAATAAGTGTAGTAAAATAGAAATGAAAGCGGTAACTTATGCTATGGAAAATATGCAAAATGAAGCTACTGCGGTAGCGGTGCCCTGTGGGCTGGTGGTGGCGGTGGTGGGAAGCCGGAGCGTGACGAGCTGCCCGGCCCTGCGCGAGCGGCTGTGTGAGCTACTGTATGCGGCTGGCGGGTTGCGCCGTGTGGTTACTGGTGCCGGCCTGGCGTGTGCCGATGGCTACCGGGGTACTGACACGCTGGCGGCTGAGTGGGCGTATGTGTATGGCGTGCCCGCTACGGTGCACCGGCCCGACTACCGCGCCCACGGAGCCGGCGCGCCGCTGGTGCGCAATGGGTTGGTGGTGGCCGATGCCGACCTGGTGCTGGTGGTGTGGGACGGGAAAAGCCGGGGCACCCTGGACGCGGCCCGCAAGGCGGCGCGGCTGGGCAAGCGCCTGGAGTGGCTGGCCGCGCCCGACCCTGGCGCGGCCCCAGTGGCCGGTGGCCTGGGCCTGTAGCACCTGGCGCGGCGGTGCTGGCCACGAGCTGCCCGCCGCGCCCACGCGAAAACAGGCCCACCACGCGACGCAAAGCCGCCGGCCCTGCAACGCCCTGCCCGAACGCCAAACGTGCGGCCTGCGCTATGCCAAACAGCAAGGCGCGGGCCTGCCGGCGCGGCCGACCTGCTGCCTTAATTGCTTTTTCTGTTTCGGGGCGGCGCGAAGCCCGCCAACTGGCCGCAGGCACCTTATGAGGCCCGGTTGCTTCGAGCCGCTGTGGCTGCTGTTGGCCGCTGTGGCCGCTTCGGGGGCGAGGAAGATGACCGGGCGCGAGCCTGGGCATGAAAGCCGCCGTGCTGCTGGTGAACAGAGCGACAAACTTTTGGCGGCGTGCTACTCCCTGAGCGTTGGCTGTGCGCCTTGCCTCCGGGTATCGGCAGCGGCTGAGGGGACGGCTGGGGCGGGCTTTTTCTGCCAGCAGCCAGCCGTCCCCCGATGAAACCGGAGCCCCGCGCCTGCCCTGGTAGCCGGGGCCTTTTTCTGGCTCCGGCGCTGGGCAAGTATCGGCGGCGGTGGGCCGACCGGCGGGAGGCTGGCCGCCGCTGCTGCTGGAATATCAGGGCGCGGTGCCTTTTCGGGCACGGCGGCCGGTAGCTGCTGCTGGGTGTCTGGTGCTGGTTCTGCTGGCGCGGGGCGGGTGGACAGCCTTTTTCTGGCTGCTAGCCCGCCCTGGTTCTGGGGTAGCTTCAGGTAATTGCGCAAGATACTGTAATGAAAAGCAAGGAATCGGGCAATTATTTTTACCTTTGGGCCTCTTAAAGGAGGGCCTTCGGGTTCATCCTGTGTAGCCTCGGCGCGTTTACGTTGCCGGGGCTACTTCTTTTTCGGCCATGTGGGCCGGATGGTAGTGTGGGTCATAGGGCCGGTCGTTCTTCCAGAGCGAGAAACAGAGCAGCAAGAG
>NZ_JAGEMO020000119.1 GCF_017921975.2 Hymenobacter terricola | reverse complement strand
CAAGAAGGGGCTTCGGAGGTGTACCTCGACGGCCGGCTGCTGGCCCGCTTCGGCCGGGTGGGCACTACCGGGCCCACCACGGTGAGCTACCGGCCCTGCTTCCGCCTGGTGCCGTTGCCGGTGGGAGTCCCGGGCCCGCACGTGCTGGCCATTCGCTACGCCAAGTTTGCCCCTTGGCCGCCGGAGTACGGCGGGTTTTTCGTGTGGGCCGGCACCGCCGACCAGTTGCTGGTCGCCGACCTCGGCGAGCTGCGGCTTCGCTCGCTAAACCTCATCAGCATTGCGGCCCTGGGGATGCTGGGGCTGCTGCACTGGTTTTTGTACCTCTTCTACCGGCCCCAGCGGGCCAATCTCTACTACAGCCTATACCTGGCCGCGATGGTCCTCATCGGGGTCGCTGCGTATGCGCTCGCCTTCCCCGAATACGCGTCCAATGCCTGGGGATTTCGGGGCTTTATGGTGGGGAGCTGGCTGAGTATGCTCGGGCTGCTGGCGTTCGTGTACTTCGTGTGCTGTGGGACCGTGCCGTGGCTGCGGCTGCGGTGGGGGGCGGTGGCGGGGACAGGCCTGAGCGTAGCGTTTTTTGTGCACCCTTTCCCGCTGGCCTGGCCCGCCCTATACGGCTTGTTTCTGGCGGGGACGCTGGAGGTACTGCGGGTACTGGGCGGGGCCATCCGGCGGCGGCAACCGGGCCTCTGGGTCATCGGGCTGGGGGTGGTGCTCTCGATTGCCGTGTACCTGTTTGCGGGCAGCAACCTGGCCAACATATACTGGGGCGGGCACGACGTGGCCCAGCAACTCACCATCAACCTGGGATTTCTGTTGTTGCCCATCTGCACTTCATTTTATCTGGCCCGTGAGTTTGCCACCACCCGCCGCGGCCTGGAAACGCAGTTGCTACAGGTGGAACATCTCTCGGCCCAAACCCTGGCCCTGGAGACCGAGCGCCGCCAGCTCGTGAGTGCCCAGAACGAGCGCCTCGAAGCCACCGTGCAGGCCCGCACCGAGGAAATCAGCCACCAAAACCACACCCTGGCCGCCCAGCGCGACGAGATAAGCGCCCAGGCCGACCGCCTCCGGGCCCTGGACCAGGAGAAGACGCGCTTCTTCACCAACGTCACCCACGAGTTCCGCACCCCGCTCACGCTCATACTCGGGCCGGCCGCCCAAATCGTGGTCGACACCCGCGAGCCGGCCACCCGCCAGCAGGCCCAGCTGGTGGAGCGCAACGCCCAGCGCCTGCTGCACCTCATCAACCAGCTCCTCGACCTGAGCCGCCTCGAAGCCGGCCAGCAGGCCTTGTGCCTCGCCCCGGGCGAGGCGGTGGGCTTCGTGCGCGGGCTGGTGGGCGGGTTCGAGTCGCTGGCCGGGCAGCGCGGCATCGCGTATTCGTTCGAAGCCGACCCGCCGACGCTGACCGCCCGGTTTGACGCCGACAAGCTGGAAAAAGTGGTGGTCAACCTGCTCTCCAACGCTTTCAAGTTCACGCCCAGCGCCGGCGAGGTAGCCGTGGGCCTGCGCGTGGCCGGGGCCCCCGATGCCCCCGGCTGGCTGGAGCTGACGGTGCGCGACACCGGCCGCGGCATTGCCCCGGAACAACTACCGCACGTGTTCGACCGCTTTTACCAGGCCGATGCCTCCGACACCCGCGCGCACGAAGGCACCGGCATTGGCCTGGCCCTGACCAAAGAGCTGGTGGAGCTGCACGGCGGCACCATCGCACTGGCCAGCGCGCCGGGCTGCGGCACCACCGCCACCGTGCGCCTGCCGCTGCTGCCCGCCGCCGAAGCCGCGCCGGTACCCGGGGCCGGGGTCCCGACGCTTTGGCCACTGGCCGCCGAAGCTGGCCCCGGAGCCCCCGAGCCGGCGCTGCCGGGGGCCCCAGAGCGGCCCTTAGTCCTGCTCATCGAAGACAACGCCGATATGCGGGAGTACCTGCGCACCGTGCTGGCCCCCGACTATCAGCTGCTCGAAGCCGAAAACGGCGAAGCCGGCGTGGCCCTGGCCGGCGAGCACCTGCCCGACCTCGTGCTCACCGATGCCATGATGCCCCTCCTGGACGGCTACGGCGTGTGCCGGGCCCTGAAGCACAACGAGCGCACCAGCCACATCCCGGTGGTGCTGCTCACGGCCAAGGCCGACCTGCCCAGCCGGCTCCAGGGCCTCGACACGGGTGCCGACGCCTACCTCACCAAACCCTTCCGGCGCGAGGAGCTGCTGGCCCAGCTGCGCAACCTCGTGCGGGGCCGCCAGCAGCTTCAGGCCGCCTACCGCCGCGCCCTGGCCGAAGCCCCTGCGCCCGGCCCGCCCACCATGGAAGAGGCCTTTCTGGCCCGGGTGCGGCAAGCCGTGGAGCAGGCCCTCGACGACGAAACCCTCGACGTGGAAACCCTGGCCCGCACGCTGGCCCTGAGCCGCACCCAGCTGCACCGCAAGCTCAAGGCCCTCACCGGCCAGGCCCCCGGCGACCTCATCCGCCTCGTGCGCCTCACCCGGGCCCACGCGCTGCTGGCCAGCGGCACGGCCACCGTGGCCGAAGTAGCCTATCAGGTAGGCTACGGCAACCCGGCCAACTTCTCCACCAGCTTCTCGCGCCACTTCGGCTACGCCCCCAGTGAAATACGGCGCCGGGCGTCCATTGTCTTGTCCGAAAATTGAACCCCTCGCGGCTGTTGCAGAACCCGTGACCGGCGAGACTACCGGTTCGTAGAGAAAGGATGCAAGGCAAGAAGCCGTTTCCCGACCAAGCGGGGACCCGCTTTCGGCTCTCTGAGCGGGTGCCGCCTCACAATCTGTACCGCCGGCTGGCCGAGCTGGTGGACTGAACGTTTCTCCAGGACGAAAACCTGGTCAGCGACCGCCGCCGCCTTGAGCACTGTGCGCTTCGGCTGGACATTCTCTTCTTTTTGGGCTACGAAGTGGCCGAGGAGCTGCCCTGGCACTCGACGGTGAGCCGCGCCCGGCAGCTCTGCCCGGCAGTCGTCTTTGAGCGCCTGTTCGACCACGGCTTTGCCCAGTGCGTGGCCCACGGCCTGGTGGCCTGGCCGGCGACACCCAGGCCGTGGACTCGGCCCCGGTCAAGGCCAACGCGCCCCTTGATGGCTTGCGGAAAAAGCAGCCCACTGGCATAAGCGGCCCGTTCTGGCCACGGCCAAGCGCGCCGCCCACTCGACCGTCCCGGGCGCCGAGCACCCCAATGCCCACTTGCTGAGCAATAAGACTTCCTTATAATCCCACCGACCCGGACGCGCGCATCTTGGGGTGGTCCAGTAAACACCGGCTATCTGGTGGTTCTGCCAGCCCGTTCGGACCGGCTGGACTGAACGAGCAAAGCCGCCCTTTTCTGCCCCAGCAACGATGCCACTCACTTGTTACTGTTTGAGCAGGTGCTTGATAATTTTCAGGTTGTTGTTGCGCACGATGACCAGGTAAGCACCAGCGGGCAGATGGCTCAGCTCCAGCTCGTGCGCTTTGCCGCCGTCCAGGGCCTGGGTTTGCACCACGCGGCCCGTCATATCCAGTAGCGTTACATCGTAGGTAGCCACGGGCAGGCTGGTCAGGTCCAGCGTGGTGTGCGTCTGGGCCGGGTTGGGGTAAAGCCCCGGGATTTCCGGCGCAAAGACCAGCGCGCGCACCGGGCTATACGTCGCCTTGCCGTTGGAATCAAGCTGCTGAAGGCGGTAATACACCGTGCCCGGGTGCTGCCGGCCCACGCCGGCATCGACGTAGGCGTACTGGTGCGCTTGGGTGGTAGTACCGGTACCGGGCACGAAGTCCAGGCGCCCGAAGCGCGTGCCGTCGAGGGAGCGTTCCACCTGAAAGCCGGCGTTGTCCAGCTCCTGCGCCGTGGCCCAGCTCAGCTGGGCGTCAGTCCCGGCTGCTTTTGCCTCAAATCGCGTAAGCTCCACCGGCAGTGGGTAGTCGCCGATGCGCAGGGACACGGTTTGAGTGGTGACGCCGCCATTGGCATCGACGGTGGTGAAGCTGACCGGATAGGTGCCGCTCACGAGCAGGCTGCGGTCGAGCACGCGCACCTGCCCACTGCCGGGGTCCAGCTCCAGGCCGGCCGGCAGGGCACTGCCGGCCGTGGCGGTGCGCACGCCGTTGTCGGCCACGGCCGCCGCGGCGGTGTAAGCCCCGCTGTTGGCATCGAAGAAATTCCCGACGATGTCGCCGTCCTGATAAGGATTAGCGCCGCCTTTGAGGGGCGTAGCGGTATACACGGCGGCCATGTCCTGCCCAACGGCAATGGTGTAGGGCGCCGGGGCCGAAACCGCACCCTGATTATCAGTGGTTGTGAATGCGAAGGAAGCGTTGCCGACAAAGCCGGTGGCGGGGTCGAAGGTGAGGTTGGCCGCGTTGCCGTTGCTTATCACCTGGTTCGTTGTCACCGCCGCCCCGTTGAGGGCGAGCACCCCGGCCGCCGGGTCCGGCAGCGCCGTGATGGTGAACGAAGCCACGCTACCGTCGGCATCGAACCCCTTGAGGGCCGTGAGGACGAGCGGGCCGGCGGTGTTGCCTTCCGGCGTTTGCAGCAGGTTGGCCACCGTGTTGGCCAGCGGCGGCTGGTTGGTCAGGGCCGTGGGCAGGGTCGCGGTGTTGTCGCTGGTGGTGCCTGCGCTTTCTGCCGTGCCGCTGGCCACCGTGCCCGCCACAACCGAGGCGGTGGTAGGAAACAAAAAGGCCAGGGTGTTGGTGACGGCCCCGGCCGGCCCCACGGCCTGCGTGGCGATAGTGGCGAAAGTGACAAGGCCCGAAGCCGCGTCGTAGGTGCCGCCGCCCGAAAGCGTGACGGCGCCCAGGCCGGTGGGCAGCTGCACGGTTTGCATCACGGCGCTGGCCGGCGAGGGGCCGTTGTTCAGGGTGGTTACCGCGTAGGTGGTCAGGGCGCCGGGCAGCGCCGTGGCCGGGCCGCTCACGCGGGTCGCCACGTCGGCCACTGGGTTGATGTTCACGCTCACTACCTGGGTGTTGTTGGCCGGCTGCGCGTCCGAAAAATTACCGTTGATGGCCGCCGTAGCCACCAGTGGGTCTTTGCCGGGGTTGTTCACGGTCACGGTGTAGGTGAGGGTGCTGTTGGCCGGCTGGCCGTTGGCCGGCGGGAACGTTACGGCCCCGCTGGCGGCGTCGTAGGTGCCGCCGCCCGACACCACCACGCCGCTCATGCCGCCGGGCAGGCTCACCTGGGCTTGCATATCGGCCGCCGTGCCCGTGGCATTGGCGTTGGTGGCCGTCAGGGTCAGCACCACGGGCTGGCCGGCTTGCTGCACCGTGCGGTCGGCCACTAGCGTGACCTGGAAATCTGTCTGGATGGGGGTAATGGGCGAGAGCGGCAGGTAGATGGTCATCGCGTTGTTGGTCAGATCGATGTCGTTGGTCGCAGTCGGAATATCGGCGGCGGCCGAGGCCCCTACCAGGGGCCGCTCCGGCGAAATCACGGTGATGGTGTTCGTGACCACGCCCGTCACGCCCACCGCCTGGTTGGTGATGGCTGGGAAGGTGACGATGCCGGTGTTGATGTTGTACACCCCGCCGCCGCTGGCCACAACGTTGAGGCCGGTGGCGATGCGCACGCTGGTATTCACCATGGCCGCCGGGGCCGGGCCGTTGTTCGTCGTCGAAACGGCGAACACCACTGGGTTGCCCACAATCCCGCTGGCCGGGCCGGTAATGGCAATGGCCACATCCGCGTTCCACTTGATGAGCGTGCTCGCCACCGACGAGTTGTTCGTGGTCGTCGCATCGGGCGTGCTGCTGGTCACGGTCGCCTGGCTCACTACCACGCGCGGGTTGTTGGCATCGGTCGACTGGTAGGCCGGGGCCACGTAGCCGTAGCTGTAGGTCCGCTGCTCGCCCACGGCCAGGGCGGCCACGGCCGGCCAGGTAAGGAGGCCGGTGGCCGGGGCGTAGCTGCCGCCGCCCGTCGCCGTCACCGTCCCCGGCGCCAAGCCGGCCGGGAGGCTCACCGTTTGCACCACGTTGGTGGCGGGCACCGGGCCGTTGTTGATGGTATTCACCGTGAAAGCGATGACCTGCGTGGCCGAAGCCACGGCCGGCCCGATAAGGACGGTGGCCACATCGGCCCGGCTGGTGATGTCCACGATGCGCGTGGCCAGGTTGTCGGCCGGCACGGGGTCGGCAGTGGTCGCCGTCGTGCTGGCTACTGCCACCAGCGGGCCGGCGGCCGGGGCCGTCAGCGTCACGGTATTGGTGGCGGTGCTGCCGCTGGCCAGGCTAACCAGCGCCGGGAAGGTCACGACGCCCGTGCTGGCGTCGTAGGTGCCGCCGCCCGAAATGTCGCCGCTGGCAATGCTCAGGCCGGGGCGGAGCGACAGCTGTTGCCCCACGTTCTGGGCCGGGCCGGGACCATTGTTGCCGGTAAGGACGGTGAGGGTGGCCAAAGCGCCGGGGGCCACGTTCTTGCTCGAAATATCGAGCGTGTTGTACACGTTGGCCCGTGGGTCGGTGGGCGCAACGGCCACGGCGCTGGTCGTGCCGGTGGTGGCCGTGTTATTGGCCGTGGCCCCGGCTTCGGCCGTGGCGGTGCTCACGCCCGCCGTGGCCGTGAAGCCGCTCGTGGGCATCGGAAAGCTCACCGTGTTGTTGAGCGTGGCCGCGCTGGCCAGCACCGCTACGGCCGGGAATGTGACCACTCCGGTGGACGTATTGTAGGTGCCCTGGTTGGAAGCAAACACCCCGGTTGGCGCCAAGCCGCTGGGCAGCTGCGCGGTTTGCACCACGCCGGCCGCCGGCGACGGCCCGTTGTTGGCCGTAATCAACGTATAGGTAACCAGGTTGCCGACGGCCGACGCACCAGGGCCGCTGATACTGGTGGCCACGTCCGCGATGGGCGTGACGTCCATCGTGGCCGTGGCTTCGTTGTTGCCGAAGATGCCCGCCGATGCCAGGCCACTGCCCGTAGTCATGTTGCCGCTGATAAAGACCGGGCCGATGGCCGGGGCCAGAAACGTGATGGTTGAGGGGGCCGTGCTGCCACTGACCATCGTAGCGATGGGGTAAGCGACGATGCCCGTGGCGGGGTCGCAGGTGCCGCCCCCGGTGACGGACACGATGCTGAGCCCCGGCATGAGCTGGGCCGAGCGCACGGCGTTGACGGCATCGCCGGGCCCGAAGTTGCGGAAGTTAAGGGTAAACGACACCGGCTGCCCAGGCTCAGCCGTGGGGGCCGATGCCGTAATGCCATCGGTTGCCACATCACCCGTTGAGTTGCTGGTAATGGCGAAGGAGAACGTATCGGGGGCCGTGGGGGCCCCGGTGCCGCCGCCGGCGTCTTCCTGCGAAGTCGTGGTGATGTGAGTAACGATGGCCGTGCTGCCGCCCGTATTCGACGCCGTGTAAATAATTCGGAACACGCTGACGGCGCGGCTATTCCACGTCGTCAGGTTGCCAAAGTCGATGATTAGGGTACCGCTGTCGTAGGTAGCGCCCTGGGCCGTGAGGGCCGCGAGCTGCGTCGTGGTCAGCGTCGAGCCGGGGGGCAGGGTCACCGTGCGCGTCACGTTAAGGGCCGCCGCCGGGCCGTTGTTGGCAAACAGCACCCCGTAGGTGCCCGAGGGCCGACCGGTGGTAGACGTGCCCAGGCCAAAAATGACGCCCACAACGTCGGCGTAGCCGGTAATGGCGGTGGTGGCCACGCTGGTGTTGTTGGTCGTCACCGACTCGCCCGACGTGGTGGTAATGCTCGCGGTAGCCACCACCGACGTCGTGCCGGGCGCGGTGTAGGAGAGGTTGAACTGGCTGCTGGCCCCGGCACTCAGCGGCGACACGCCGGGGTAAACGATGGTCACGTCGCCGGTCAGGGCATTGGGGGTGATGCTGGTGCTGCCCGGGGCCACCACGTTGGTGACCACGTTACCGGCCGCGTTGCTGCCCGACGACAGGGTGACGGTGCGCGTCACGCCGCTGGCAGCAGCCCCGCCGTTGTTGGCGAACACAGCCGCTACGTTCACCGTCTGGGCGGCTGCGGCCTGGGCGGGGGCCGTTATAGCAGCCGTCACGTCAATGTCGCAGCTAATGCCCGCCGTGCTGCCCGCAATGCGGTTGTTGATTTGGTTGTTGGCGATGCCGGGCAGGCCCGCCGCCGCTCCATAGGCGCTGCCGGCCGAAGTGCCGAAGGTGCCGTTGGCCACTACCGCACTGGCCGTGGCCGCGTTGGAAAGGATGATGCCGCCGCCGCCGCCGCCCCCGGGACCCTCGGCCACCGTCGCCGAATTGCTGCCGCCGTTGCCCCCGCTGGCCGTCAGGTTCAGCGTGCCCAGGCTGCCCGGGTTGTTGGCCGTGAGCAGGATGGAGCCGCCGCCGCCGCCGCCGCCGCCGCTGCCGTCGGCTACCACGGCGTTGCTGGCCGCCGCGCCGTTGGCCAGCAAGGTGCCGATGCCCGCCACCGAGCCGGTGCGCACCAGCAAGATGCCGCCGCCGGCCGCGCCGCTGCTGGCGTAGCCGGTAAAGCCGGTCGAGCCCGAGCCCCCGTTGGTGGAGCCCGCGCCGCCGCCGCCGCCCAGTATCAGGCGGCTGGTGCTGGGGGCCAGGAAGCTGGCCCCCGGCTCGCCGCCCACGGCCAGGTTGCTGCTGAAGGTGTTGCCGCCCCGGCCGCCGCGCGCGCCGTTGCCGCCGCCGCCGCCGCCCGAGTTCTGGTTGTTGATGCTGGTGGCATCGGTGCCGCCGCCGCCGGCGTTGCCGGGGGCGCCGCGCGCCGCGCTGCCGCTGGGGTAGCCTTCCACGTTGGTGTCCAGCAGGGCGGTGCCCGTGTTCACATAGCGCGGGGTGCCGGCGATGCCCTCGCCTTTCATGCCGTGGGCACCCACGGTGGTGGTGCCGGTGGCCGGGGCCAGGTTGCGGTAGTCGGTGCCGGTGACGCCGGCGATGCCGTTGAGCTTCTGGCCGGCCCCGCCGCGAAAGCCTTTGCCTGAGGCATCGAGCCGGGCGCCGGCCGCGAAGGTGAGCTGGCCGGTCACGTCCAGGGCCAGAATGCCGCCGGTGCTGCCGTCCCAGGCGCTGGGGGCCACCGTGCCGCTCACCGTTAGGTTGTCGTACTGCGGAATGCGCACCACCTGAAAGCGGCGCTGGCCGGCCGCACTCGTCGCATCGGCGTTTTGGTAGCCGTTTTTCAGGCCCGTCGTAATTGTCACGGTGCCGCCGCCCAGGGGGACGGCGGCGGCGGCCACCACGTATTCGTAGAGGCCCGCCGTGAAGTTGGCGTTGTTTAAATTGCTGGTGGCCAGGCCGCCCGCCACGCCGTCGCCGTAAGAGTCGGAATTCGTGAAATTAATGTCCGCGCCCTGCATTTGAATGACGAGCAGCAGGTCGCCGGTCGCGATGGGCACGGTGCCCACGCCGGAGCCCACCACCAGGGACGTCGCGCCCACGGCCAGCGTCTGGTTGGTGGCCGGGAAGTAAGTGTTGGGGTTGGCGGTGAGGGTGGGCGAGCCGTCGCGGCCGGGGGTGGCGCAGGCACTGGGCGCGCCGGCCGGCCCAATGGCCGTAATCGTGACGGTGAGCACGGCGGCCGGGGCGCTGCCGTTGTTGTTGGCCGGGGCCGGGTCGGCGGTGGCAGCCGTGTTGGCGGCCGTTAGCGTAAAGCTGGGCGGGGCGAGCTGCGCCACTAGCGTCATAGAACTCACCACCGTAGCGCCGTTTGTGAGCGACGGGAGGGCCGTAAACGTGACCACGCCCGTGCTGGGGTCGTAGCTGCCGTTAGTGACGGTGATACTGCTGAACGGGGGCTTGCTGGACAGCGTAAGGGTAGGCACCACGCCGGTGGCGGTGGCCGGGCCGTTGTTGGTGGTGGTCACGGTATAGCTCTTCGTCTGGCCTTCCACGCCGGAGGGCGTGCCGCCAACAGTCGAAACCAGGTCGGCTCCCGCCGTGACGGGGATGAAGTACGTGGCAGTATTCGAGGCGGTATTCGTGTCGTCGGTGGCTTTGTAGGTGAAGCTGGCACTGCCGGCAAACGTGCCGTTCGGAACAAATGACAGCTGGTAGCCCGGCACTGCGGGCGTGGCCGACGTGGGCACCGTGATAACCTGGTTCAGCGTAGCCGCTGCGCCGTTCACATACAGCGTGCCCTGCGCGGCGGTGGGCAGCGACAGGATGGTGTAGGACCCGAGCGCCGTGTTGCCGGCCGAGGCGTCGGGGTCGCTGGCATTGAAGGAGGCCATCGCCGTCTGGCTCGTGGTGCTGCTCAGAATGGCGGGCGCGTTGGTGACGTCGCTGGCCACCGGGGCGCGGTTCTGGACCGTGGTGATGGTGGACGTATTATTGCCGGCCACCGGGTCGTCGGCCGTCGAGACAAAGCTGGCCGTGGCCGTGACGGCGCCCGTGGCCGGCATCCGGTAGGTGATGGACTGCCCCACCGAAGCCCCGGCGGCCAGGTTGCCGATAACCGGCAGCGTGAGCACGCCGGTCGACGAGTTGTAGCTGCCGATGGTCACGTTGGTCAGGCCCGTGGGCAGCTGCACCACGGGCGCGATGGTGGTTACCAGGTCGTTGCCCACGTTGAGGGTGGTGACCGTGCCGGTGACGATGGTGCTGGCCTGGGCGCGCACGGGGGCGGCCAGGGTGATTTGCACGTCGGCCTGGGCGCACCACGCGAAGGAAGGAAACACGATGCCTTGCAGGGCCGGGTTCGCTTGCGTCGACGTGTTGCGATAGGTCAGCACCAGCCGCGTGATGGCCGAGGGAAACGTGGCGATGATGTTGCTGGAAGCCAGGCCGGCGCTGGCCCCCGTACCGGTGAAGGTGTTGTTACCATTGCTGCCATTATTGCTGTAGCTGTTGGTAATGCCCGCGGTAACGTTGGTGCTGGGAATGGCCACGAGGGCGTTGCTGGCATCGTAGCCCTGAATGACCAGCTGGTCGATAAAGCCCGGCCCGGTGTCGATATCCCCCGCCGTCAGGGTGAAGTTGCTCACGGCCCGGCTGAAGGAGAACGTGAGGGTGGCCGTGGCCGGCGCGCTGGCGCTGTAGTCTTCCAGCCAGGTCAGGCCTCTGCCCGGCAGCCCCGCCTGCTCCGCGATGGCCAACGAGTTGGTGGTCCCCGCAGAGGCAGTGTAGCCGGAAGTGGTGACGGTAACCCCCCCGACGCTCACCGTGCGGGGCACCTTCCAGTCCTCGCCGTCGGGGCGGGCATAATAGTCCAGCAGGTTGGCTTGGCCTGCACCCGCGCCGCACACCGCCATGCTCACCGGAATGCCGTAGGTGACGGCTACCGAGCTGGTGCCGGTGTTGTCTTTGGCCAGGTACTGAAACAAGGCCGTGCCGAAGTAGCCCGCCGCCGGGTCAAACGTCAGGTTGCCGGCATCGGCGGCGGCAATCACCGTGGATGTCGTAACCGTTGTTGTGCCGTTGATGCGCAGCACCCCCGCCGCGCTGGGTGGCAGCACCGTAACAGTATAGGAGGCAATGGAGCCGCCCGTGTTGGCACTGGTGGCCGCCAGGGGCACGGCCAGCGGCGTGTTGCCGTAGCTATTAAGCAGAATCTGCGAAGTGCGCGCATTCGCCACCGGTGCGGCCAGCACCTGCGCCGGCCCCTTGCGCTCCGCGACGGTCCCACTTGGGCGGGCGGCTGAAATCCGAGCCCCAGCCGGTACCCGAGCGGTGCCGCCGGCTTCGGCCTTCGCCAGTGGCCCGGCCAGCAGCCACAGCAGGGCAAGTCCGGGAAGCGCGACCCGCCTGCCCGCCCGCTTCCCTGTAGTTGACAATGGGATGTCGGACGAAGAGCGGCTGCCCCGGGCAGCAGCGCGGGTGGCTTGTAAGATTATGGCCATATTTAGTTCTGGGTGCACCGATGGTGATTGTACATGGGTCGGGCGTTCCGTTTGGCCGGCACCACGCCAAGGCAATGCCAGAATTTATAAGGAAATTATTTTGCTGATAATCAATCTATTATGATTGATTATTATTTATGCAGCCTCGATTTTAGAACGCCATTCCAGAAAGCAGAATGCCCCTGCCCGATAGCGGGCCGTTCCGCGATGAGCCGGCCGGGCGGGACAGGCTGCTCAATTCCGGGGTGGGAGAGGGGAAGAATACTCTTCGGGTCCAGTTGGGAGGGTGGGGAAAGTCCTGCGCCCCCGCCGGAATGTCCTGTTGCTGGCTGGCCTGCCTAAACCACCTCCCACGGTCTGTTTTAGCTGGACCACCACATAGGCGGACCAACAGGTGCTGGTAACATTCACGCCTACATTTCGCCCACCGGCTACGAAAAGCACGAAAGCGTGCCGACCTGCAACTACCTCGCGGTGCACGCCCACGGCCGGGTGCGGCGGCTGGAGGGCGAAGCCGACACCGAAAAGACCCTGCGGTACCTGGTGGCAACCTACGAGCCGGCCAACCGGACGCAATGGGACCCGCTGCCTGAGCAGTGCACAGGCGGCCTGCTGCGCGCCATCGTGGCCTTCGAAACCGCGCTAGCCGACGTGCAAGGGGAAAAAAGCGAAGCCAGAATCGCTCCGCCGCCGGGCGCGAGCACAGCTACGAACTGGCGTTACGCAGTTGGCGGGATGTTACTTCCGTTTAGCGTGATTGTGGAGGCCTGCACGCTGGATTGGTACACGGATTAGCTGCTGGGTTCAACGGGTCCGACGACGGCCACCGGCTTGTCGCGCCTGGTAGGGGGCCTTGAGTCACGACCATATCCCGCGCTGGCTGAGCTGCGCCGCGTGGGGCTCAGCCGACAGTTGGCGGCCAGCCAGGCCGCTGATTCGGCAGGCCGAAGCACAGCGCAAGGCCGAAGCACAGCGCAAGGCCGAGGGATACGCGGTGCTCATTAGTAGAAAAAAACTGTGTACCAGAGAGTAAACGACTATGGACTGTAAGTCCATGGGTTTGCTTCCCGAATGAAATTCGGTGGTTTCGGCTGAAGCCGACTGAAAGAAGCCCACTGCAAGTGGGGGATTTCAGAATAAAATTCTCGTCCCCATTGAGTTGGTCTTTGCTCACCACCCCTTTTAAAATGCATACATCCAGCGCATTACACGTCTGGCGCAGCAAGTCCCGGCCGCGCAGTTGCACGTCGCTGGTCAGCACATGGTAGCAATATTTCGTGCTCCACACCAGATGCACTTCCAGTTTGTGAACCGAATGGCTTCCTGTTCGCTGCTTTATCCCACAAAGCTACCAAACGCCTAAAGGTGAGTAGCAACTAAAGTCTTGCCCTGAAGGGCATAGCGTTAGCTAGCGTGCTTGAAAAGTAAAAACGGACAGTGCGCTAAGGCAGGGTGGGTTTCAGGCCGTGTTCAAATTGATGGGGCGAGCGGTCGCCGAGGGCAGAGTGGCGGCGGAGCTCGGCGCGCAGGCGGTTGATTTCGTCCCGCTCGGCGCTGCCGGGCACGGTTTGTTCCAGCGCTGAGCGCTGCCAACGGCCGAGCAAAGCGGGCGCACTGCCCTGGGCGCGGGCCACTCCGGTTTGCCGGGCCCCGGCCGCCACCTGGCGCCCGCACTCAGCTTTGAACGCGGGCGGGTATTTCTTGCGGGTAGCGGGCAACCCGCCTGGATTCAGTTTTTCAGTCATGGGCAGTGGAAGGTAAGACTTCGCACTGTCCCTTTCAGCTAGACCACCTCAGTGCCGCCATTGCTTAATAGGTACTAACAAGGTGCACCTTATGCCCTCAATACTCAATATAAGTCCTTGAACTGTCCATGCTCACCCGCCCACTTCAGCCCCGCAAAAAGAAGTCCCGGCGAACTGCCGGGACTTCTTTTCAAGACTGCTGACAGACCCGCCTTGCAGGCCCGGGCGCGTTACATTTTGGACTTCATCTTGCCCATTTTACCGTCGTGCATCATCTTGCCCCCGTGCATCATGGTGCCGTCCATGGCCATCATGTCGCCTTCTTTCATTTTCATGGTAGTGCCGTCCTTCATCTTGCAGGTACCGTCCTTCATACACATGCTGCCGTCGGTCATGGTCATGTCTTCGGTCATGGCCATCATTTTGCCGTCTTTCATCATCATCATCTTGCCGTTCTTCATCATGGTGCCGTCGTGCATCATTTTGCCGTCGTGCATCATGCCTTTCGACTTCATTTTGCCGCTTTGCATGGGGGCGGTCTGGGCTTGGGCAAAGGAATAAACGAAGGCCAGGGCCAGAGTGGGGAGGGTTTTCAAGAGGATATTCATGGGAGTGGGGAGTGGGTTGGGGAAGTGCGGCGGCCCGCACTGAGCGCGCTTGGCCTACAGTATTGAAACGAGAGCCTTAGCCGGAAGTTGTCACGAAAAGGTCACGTTTTCAAGCTATTTTATTGGTTATAGTTATTTTACGGTGCCACCGGCGGGGATTGGGGCTCGGTGGGCGCGGTGTCGGCAAAGCCCAGGGCGGGGCAGTTGACGATGAAGTTGGCCGAGCCGAGCTTGCCGCCGCCGGGACTGAGCACCAGGCCCCGGGCCGCCAGCTGCTGCACTGTATTCCCATCGGTTTGCACGAAGTTTTCGCCCTTCGCCACCACTTCGTCGCTCCACATGGCCAGGTTCAGGTCCCAGAGCGGCGAGTACAGCTCCCGCTGGGTTTTGTCGGTCAGGGTGGGAAAGCTGCCCAGGATGTTGTGCGAGTCGCCCAGCTTGCGCAACGATTCCAGCAGGGCCGGGTTTTGCAGGCTGAGCTGGCCGGGCGGGTTGTCGAGGGTGACGTGCATCAGGCCCTGGGCCTTGGGGTCGTTGGCCCCCAGCTTGCCGTTGATGAAGGTGAAGATGTCGCTACGGGCTCCGATAACGTCTTGGTTGGCAAAGGGAATGGTGGCAATTGCGGGCACAAAGGTGCCGCGCTCCAGGGTGGCCGACAGCGCCCCGGTCGAGCCGAAGGAAAAGTAGAACACGTCCTTGCCAAACGCAAAAGCCCGGATGAACTGCAAATCGACGGTCATGGCCTGCGTGTCGATGGCAATGACCCGGTCGTGGGTGTTGGTGTGGGCCGGGCTCACGTCGAACGGCCCATTGCCCACGGCAATGATGGGCGCATTATACACCACGGTGCTGCCCTGCACCCGCACCAGGTCGCTGTAGCCGGCCCCGGCCACCGAGCCCGGCTGCGCCGCCAGCGGCGGAAAGCCCGTGGGGCTGGGTGTATAAATGCGCATGGGCGTAAAATCGACCGTCCCGGCAAACTCCACCGCCGCCCGGCCCGGCACCGGGTCGGGCGATTGCAGCGTTTGCACGCACGCCGGGCAGCCCTGGTCGGCGTTGGCCAGCCGGGGCGCAAAGTTGAGGCCCAGCTGGGTGGCCAGGCCGGCATCCGACACGTCGGTGCGCACAAACCAGACCGTCGTGCCGTTGTAGGTGCCCCGGAACAAGGGCAGGCGGGCCACGTTGCGGTCGAGGTCCACCTGCACCACGCTGCTCAGGGTGAATTTACTGCGGGCGAGCAGCCCGGAGAGCGGCGGAATGCCGGTCAGGTGCTCGGTGGGCCGGGCAAACTGGTCGGGCGCGGCAGCATCATCGTTGCTGTCCTTGCACCCAACCAGGGTGGAGGACGCCAGCAGGCCCAGCGCCACGAACAGCGACGGGGCGAATAAGGAGCGTTTCATACGTTTGGGCAGGAAAGTGAAGTCGAAGCAAACAACTGCCTCTTCTTCTCAAAACGGCCTCATCCAAACGCAGTTATCACAGAATCATCACGTTTTAGATCTGAATTGCAGCGCATTGCCTGGCTTAGTACTCCTCGGCCCGGTACACGGGCAGCGAAAAGGCGAAGCACGTGCCCTCGCCTTCGATGCTGCGCACGGTCAGCTCGCCGCCGTGCAGCGCCACGATGCGGCGGGCAATGGCCAGGCCCAGGCCCAGCCCCGGCTGCTGGCTGGTGCGCACCCGCGGGGCGCGGTAGAACCGGTCAAACACGAACGGCAGGTCGGCGGCGGCAATGCCCCGGCCCGAGTCGCTGACTTCCACGCCCAGGCGCCGGGAGCCCGCGGCGGGTAGGAGCCGGACCCACACCTGCCCCCCGGCGGGCGTGTGGAGCAGGGCGTTGTCGAGCAGGTTTTGCAGCACCCGTTCCAGCAGGCCCGCGTCGGCACACACCATGGGCAGGTAGACCGCGCCCGCTGCGCCCCAGTCCGGGTGCAGGTGCAGGTTCGCGGCCTGTGCCTGGGGGGCCAGCTTGAGCAGCACGTCCTGCACCAGCTCGGCCAGGGACAGGGGCTCAGGGTGCGGCAGGGCCTGCTGGCCTTCCAGCTTGCTCAGCTCAAACAGCTCCGACACCATGCGCTTGAGGTGGCGGGTGTTCGTCAGGATGGTGCCCGCGTAGCGCTGCCGCTCCTCGTCGGCGAGGTGGTACGGCGGGTGCAGAATGGTTTCGGCGTAGCCCTCGATGCTGGTCAGCGGCGTGCGCAGGTCGTGCGAAATGTTGGCCATCACCTCCCGGCGCAGGGCGTCGGCGCGGTGCAGGGCCCCCACGGCCTGCTCGGTGCGGGCGGCCATGTCGTTGAACGCCTCGGCCAGGTTGCTCAGCTCGTCGTGGCCCCGGATGCCCGTGACGCGGGCGCTGTAGTCGCCATGCTGCAGGCACCGCACGGCCTGCGCCAGCCGGTCCAGGTTGCGGGTGAGCAAGGCAATCAGCAGCAGACCAACCAGCAGCACGGCCAGCCCGGCCACGGCCAGCGTGCGCAGCAGCACCTGCAGAATGTGGCTCCGGCGCAGGTCGGCCGGCGGGGGCGCGGCCGGGTCGCCGGCAAGCGTGATGTAGAGGTAGTGCGGCCCGCTGGCCGTGTGCAGCAGCGCCGCCGAAAAGGGTTGCGGCTGGCCGGGGTGGCGGGGGTCGGTTCCGAAGATGGGTAGGGGCTGCCGGCCCGCCAGCAGCGCCCGCACCGGCTCCAGCGGCACCTGGGTGAGCCGCACCTCCGCAGGCTTGGCGGAGGCGTTGAGGATGCGGCCGGTCCGGATGTCCAAAAAGTACAGCTTGATGTAGGGATTGACCGTCATCGCCGCGTCGAAGAGCTTGCGCACCGCGGCGGCCGACAGCTCGTGGGTGCCCTCGTTGAGGTGCAGGGCGGCGGCCACCGAAGCAGCCAGGCCACGGTTGCGGCGCTGCAAGTCCTCGGCCACGTAGCGGTCTGCCAACTGTGAGAGCAGCGCCACGTAAAGACCGCCCACGGCCAGCAGCAAAACCAGCAGCAGCACCGACAGCCGCAGCTGCAACCTTCCAGGACGCCAGGGACTGCTCATATAGGTGGTACGGCGGGGCTTGCCAGTAGTTGTCTGGCCTGAGCGCCAGCAGGATAAGCGAAAAGGGCACGGGCGGTGCCGCCAGCTAGTGAACGACAGGCTGCACCGCTACACCGGGGCTCAGCTGCTCAGCGCGTCGGTGAACTGGTAGCCCACGCCCCACACGGTGAGAATGTGTTCGGGCCGGGCCGGGTCGCGCTCAATTTTGACGCGCAGGCGGTTGATGTGGGAGTTGACCGTATGCTCATAGCCTGCGTAGGACGTGCCCCATACCTGCTCCAGCAGCTGCGTGCGGGTGTAGGCGCGGCCGGGATGGCGCATGAAGAGCGCCAGCAAATCAAATTCCTTGGCCGTGAGCGCCACCACCTGCTCGCGCAGCAGCACGCGGTGCAGCACAGTGTCGAGCACCAACGGGCCATGCGTGAGACGGGTGGCCGGCCCGGCGGCTCCGGCAAAGCCCGGCTGCTGCTCGGGGGCGAAGCGCCGCAGCCGGGCTTTGACCCGCGCCATCAGCTCGCGCACGCTGAAGGGCTTGGTCACGTAGTCGTCGGCGCCCAGGTCCAGGGCCAGCACCTTGTCAATCTCCTCGTCGCGGCTGGTGAGCATGATGATGGGCGTGCGCACGCCCCGCTCGCGCAGGCGGCGGCACACCTCAATGCCGTCGAGGCCGGGCAGCAGGATGTCAAGGATGATGATTTCGTAGTGATTGTCGGTGGCCAGGCGCAGTCCTTCCAGCCCATCGGCGGCCCAGTCGGCGGCGCAGTCCAGCTGCCGCAGGTTCACCTGCACCAACAGGGCAATGTCGGGGTCGTCTTCAATTACAAGCGAACAGGTGGTCATAGCAAGGGGGCGTTAGGGGCCGGGCAAAGACAATGCCGCGCTGGCGGCCGGTAGGGTAGCAGGCGGGCGAACCCGGTTTCCGACGGGTAGTTTCCGCGCCCGTTCACAAGGACTAAACGTAAGAACGGACGCCGGGTGCACCAGCGGCAACGTACTACAGGGGGCCAGGCGAACACCGGGCGGCCCAAACCCCTCGCGAAGCACGGAGCAGAGTACCGCACAGGCAGCCAACGACAAGCCCTTGGCGTGCCTGGATATGGTGCTCATGGACAGGCGATTAAGTAGGCAGCAAACACCGTAAGCCCGGCATCATCCGTCGCCGGTCCCCCTGCGTTCACGGCAACGGCCGACCGGGCACCGCTAGCTAAACCACTCAGGGAGGAGCAAAGGGGATAAGGAGTTAATCAACAGCGTCGTAATCAATACAGCACGTGCTGCCCCAAACCCGTTCCTGCGGGACCCTAACAGCCGACAAATGTAACCCGGTCAAAGGCGGTGGCAGCGGGGGAACCCAACCGTTAAAAACCTGGTAGCTCAGGATTTGGTCGCGCCGGGCGCAGGCCTGCAGGTGAACGGCAATAATTGGGTCCCGTTCAGCACGTCCATTCCGTGGTCAATTACGACTTTTGAACCAACCTGTTAACCACGGCTATTCCTCAACGGCCGGCGTGCAGCTGGTAGCCGGTGGTTCTGGAAAAGGTGCTGGGCAAAGTGCGCTGCCCCGAAGGCCGGCGGCTGGGGTGGCAGGAAGCCGTGGTAGCTGATAGCAGGAGCGAAGCGTGATTTTAGCCCTCCGCTGCTACAAGAAGTCCAGCACCTGCGTTGCCGCCCATTGCCCGGACTCAATGGCCCCATCCAGCCGGCCCCATTCGCTAAGTGAACGTTTCGGCCCCAGCCCAGTAGAGCCGGCCCTCCCAGGAGTGCTGGCGCAGCTGGGACGGACCCTGCATGGGAATCTGGTCGGGAAACTGCTCATCGCCGGGAATACTGGTCAGCGGCTCCCGGCTCCAGTCCAGCTCGTGGTGGGCCAGTGAACACAGGGCGGCCGGTCCGAACAACCGGCCCAGCGGCTGCACCACGGCCGCCGGCGGTTGCGCGAGCGGCGCATTCCGCAGCGGGTGCATCGGCGCGACGAAGCCGAATAAAGCACCCGGCGGACCGGTAGCAGGGGAGGCATCGTGGATTTCCCCAATGGCCCCCGCCTTCATAGAATGGCCCATTCAGGTGGGTGCTTCCCGCATTGCCTGCTGCAGCGCCGCCGGTAATCCCGGCGTGAAGTACAGGCGGTGCGCCGCCAGGCGCGGGGGCAGGGCCACGACGACGGCCGAACCCCGGTAAGTGTGCCCCCTCGTGCTGGACCTCGGCCGTGACATCCGCGTGGCCGGCCGGGGCGTGCAGCCGCGTTACCCGCGCATTAAGCAGCACACTGCCCGCCAGCAGCGGCCGGGGCAGCGTACGGCAAAAATCCAGCAGATAGGGGTGGTGCGACCACCCCCAGGTGGCACCCAGGTCCAGTCCTTCCACTTCCGCAGCGCGGGGCAGCGCGGGGCAGCGCGGGGATGGCCAGGGTGCGCCCGCCCACCCGGTCCCGGGCTTCGAGTACCAGCACCGGGCAGCCGGCCGCGTGCAGGGCCCGGGCCGGTTACTGATTTGTTGAGATGCCTGCCGGGATGCGAAATTCCGGCTACGCATCCGGCCCGCCTGCTTCCAGCAGCAACACCCGCAACCCGTGCCGCCCGGTGAGCCGGGCCGCCACGGCCCCGCCCACCGAGCCCGTGGCGAATCTCACCCCAGGTAGTGCCTGAGCTGGGCGGCGGCGTGGTAAAACAGCGATTTGGTTGCCGGCACCTTGGCCAGCCCGTTGAGCAGGCCGAAGTCGTGAATCATGCCGTTGTAGCGGATGGTGGTGGCCTCCACGCCGGCTTCGCTCAGCTTGCGGCCGTAAGCCTCACCCTCGTCGCGCAGGATGTCGTTTTCGTCCACCTGAATCAGGGCCGGCGGCAAGCCCCGCAGCTGCTCCACGGTGGCCTGTAGCGGCGAGGCGTGGATATTTTTACGCTGGGCGGGGTCCTTAATGTACATGTCGTACATCCATTTCATGGTGGCGGTGGTCAGGTAACGGTCGGTGGAGTACTGGCGGTAGGAGGCGGTGTTGAAACCAGCGTCCACGATGGGCCACATCATAATTTGCAGCTTGATGCGCGGGCCGCCTTTCTCCTTGGCCTGCAGGCAGGTCACGGCCGTCATGTTGCCGCCCACGCTGTTGCCCACCACGGCCAGGTTCTGGCCGTCCACGTGGATTTCGGCCCCGTGCGCGGCCACCCACTTCGTGGCGGCGTATATTTCGTTGATGGCGGTGGGAAACGCCGCGTCGGGCGTCCGGGTGTAGTTCACGAACACGGCCGCGTAGCCGGTGAGCACCACCAGGTCGCGCACCATGCGCTCGTGGGTGGGGAAGTCGCCCAGCACCCAGCCCCCGCCGTGGATGAACATAAATACGGGCAAGGTCTTGGTGACGCCGGCCGGGCGCACGAGGTTCAGCCGCACGGTGTGGCCATCTTGGGTAATCGTCTTTTCACTTACGTCAATGCCCGACAAGTCGACTTTGACGGACTTCTGGGCATCGACCAGCGCCTGCCGGGCTTTGGCGGGCGTCAGGGTCTCCAGGCCGGGGCCGCCCGTGTTCAGGCCTTTGAGAAAGGCGCGCACCTTCGGGTCCAGGTGCGGGTCGGTGGCCCAGTCGTGCGCTTGGCGGGGGGCTTCTGGAAAGGCTGCTTCGTCCCAAAGCATGGTATTGGGGGATGGAAAGCCGGATGCCGCAAATGTCAGAAATGGCAGTCCGCCAGCCAGCAGGCCGGTCGCGCCGATAAACTGGCGGCGGTTCAAGGAGTGGGGGTCGGTTGGCATGATTATACTCGGCTAAACAGTAAAGAAAAAATTTACAGCAAACCAGTTGGACCGCGACAAGACCTGTGAGGTGATGCGGTGGGCGCGCAAACGGAAGTGCCCGCCGGGCCGTTGAGCCCTTGGCCGGCAGTACGCCAGATGCGCTCAGATGCAGGGTATCAGCATACTGCAAACTTACCCGCTACTCCGGGGCAGCGAAATGGACAAGTGTCACCATATCATGGATAAATGCCTTTTTTGGAATAAGCGGTGCGGGCAGTGCCTGAAAAAGGCGGCTACCCGCATGAGGTGGTCTGGTCAGGCAGGAGAGCAATGGGTGATATTGGCAAGTCGTTGTTCGTGAAATTGATACGGCTTCTGATGGCCAATGCTGGAGTGTCGGCGCTCGTGGTTGTAACAGTCAAAATAGGTAGCGACGTTGGCGTGCGCATCGGCAAAGATGGGCCAGTGGCGGGCTTCGGGTTCCTCGGTTTTGAGGCGCAACCAGCGGCTTTCGGCCTGCGCATTGTCGTCGCATTCGCCGCGTCGGCTGTCCGGGAGCTTGGCCTGGGCGTCGCGCAACGGGGCTTTGTAGGCCTTGTCCCGTATTGTCCGCCGCGGTCGGAATGGGCGACGAGGCGGGGGGCGGGCCGTTGGGCCAGCAGGGCCTGCTGCAAGACGCTGGCGACCATGGTTTTGGGCATATCGGCGCGTACCTGCCAGCCCACTACTTGTTTTGTGCAGGCATCCTACAAAGGCCCACAAGTAGGCCCAGGCCCCGCTAGCCAGCGGCAGGTAAGTGATGTCGCTCACCCACGTCCGGGTGGCCCGGGTGGGACGCGGCTGGTCGAACAGCAAGTTGGGGCGCAGCGCTGCCCGTGAGTCGAATCGGTGGTGCGCGGGGTAAAGGCCCTGGACTGCAGCGCCTGCCGCCCGTGGCGCCGCCGCCCGGCCCGCAGGCCCTGGTGGCCCACCCGGTGCCCCCGTTCCCGTAGCTCGACCCGGAGCCGGCGCGGCCCGTAGCGGTGTTTGTGGTCATCAAATACGGCCACCATCTCCGTTTACCAGGCTAGCGCGACCGTCTCCATGCCCCCGGCTGCCTGCGTATGCCCCCAGGCATAGTAGCGGCTGAGCACCACGCCCAGTACCCGGCAAAGCTGCTAAACAGAGTAAAATGGCCGCTGCTGGTCCATGAATGCCAGTTCGCTCATGGCGCCGGGGATGCGAGAGCCTGCGCTTAGAGGGTATAGGGTAAAAGGATAA
>NZ_JAGEMO020000118.1 GCF_017921975.2 Hymenobacter terricola | reverse complement strand
CGATTTGACTGACGAACAATGGCTTCTGGTGGAGCCCTACGTGGCTACCAGTGGCTATGGACGGCCGCCGCTGCATACCAAACGGGAATTGCTCAACGCCATTTTCTATCAGGGCCGGGCCGGCAGCGCCTGGGCGCTGTTGCCGCATGACCTACCGCCCTGGCGCACGGTCTACAAGCAGTTCGAGGCGTGGCGCGAGGACGGGACCTGGGACCGGTTGATGGATGGCCTGCGCCGGAGCGTACGCCAACCGCAGCGCGCGGCCGAGCCCACAGCGGGGGCCATTGACACGCAGTCGGGCTAAAAGGGGGGCTGTCACGGCGACGATGCGGGCAAACAAGTAGCGGGCCGTAAGCGCCATATCGTGGTCGATACCGAAGGGCTACCCCTGGCGGTGCAGGTCCAGTCGGCCAGCGTGCAAGACCCGGTCGGGGCCGGGGCGGTGCTGGCTGAGGCCAAAGCCCGGGCCCCGAACCTGCAACTCGTTTGGGGCGACGGCCGCTATCAAGGCCCCCTCGTGAACCAAGCAGCCCAAGCGCTGGGTCTGCGGGTGGAAGTGGTGAGCAAGCCGCCGGGGCAAAAAGGCTTTGTGGTGCTGCCCCGGCGCTGGGTCGTCGAACGCACCTTTGCTTGGCTAGGCAAGTACCGGCGCCTCGCCGGGCGCGATTACGAAACCAATCCCCGCAACAGTGAAGCCTGGATTAAAATCTGCCTCAGCAACTTAATGCTCAGACGACTCGCCAAACGGTCAATATCGAAACCTGACGATTAATTTATCCTACATGAACTGTGTTAAAAAGCAAGTGGTAGAGTTGCTTTTTTGATAAAATCAGCTTGATAGGGCACGCCCGAGGTCACGATGGCAAAAGCCTGCTTGAGGAGCTTATTGCAGACGGCAATCAGGGCCAGCTTGCCGTTCTTGCCGTT
>NZ_JAGEMO020000117.1 GCF_017921975.2 Hymenobacter terricola | reverse complement strand
CCTCCACGAACAAGCGCGTGTCCTTGGCCGTCACGCCGCAGGCATTCGCTTGGCCCGGCAAGAGTGGCGAAAGGCGTTGCCAGTGCGGGTCGGTCAGGAATGTGCGGTCTTTTTGCATCTTCAAAGCTACCTTAATTGTTCACACGTCCTAAAACACCATTGACGCTCCTTCTTCAAACGGCTTATTTGCGACTTCTGGATTGAACGCATACAAAAAGGGCGAGCGGTGTTGCCCAATCTTCCGTCGTTCCTCCAGCTGCGTGACGAGGCCGAGGGCGAGCAGCTTTTTGCGGAAGTTGCGGCGGTCGAACTGCCGGTCCAGAATGGATTCGTATAAGGAGTGAATTTCCGGAAGCGTGAATTTCTCCGGCAGTAGGTTTTGTCCAATGGCCTGCTGGTAAATCTGCGAGCGAAGCGTTACCAGCGCCTTGTCGATGATTTCGTTGTGGTCGTACTGCAATTGCGGAACGCTGTTGATGTCGACCCAATTGTACCCTTCCACCAAAAACTCCGGGTTGATGGTGACTGCCTGATAATCCACGAGGGCGTAATACCCAATCGAAAGCGTGCGCTTCGACAACCAGTGGTCGTCGTTGATGGCAATATTGGCCTTTGCATACACCTTGTTGTGGTTGTTCTGGATTTCGATGTGGTTCAGCCGGATGGGGCTGTCGCCGAAGATGTAAAACTGCTGCAAAAACAGATTGGTCAGCCGTGTCTTTTCATACAGGATGCGGTAGGCGGCATCTGTTAAGGCTTCTCGGCGCTCCACATAGCCGCCGGGCAAGCTCCAGTTTTTCTGGTCGTGGTAGCGAATTAGCAAAATTTTTAGCTGCTGGTCGTGGTAGCCAAATATTACGCAATCAATGGATAGATGCGGCAAATAACGCTTGTGCCCGTTGTGCACGAAATCAACAACGTCTTCGGGATTATTCATAAAATAAATTTTTTATTGCGTAAAGTAAACGCATTAGAAAATTGTGGTTACATTTACCACGCAAATATCGCAGAAAAGGCGCTTGTACTACCCCGCTTGAGCGTCCCTTGTTAGCCCTAACCGGCTGGTGCTTTATCCTTCCTACGGCCGTTGCCGGCATCCCTTTGGCACTGCCCCTTCCAACCGAGTCCCGCGACCAGTGTACCCTTCCCTTCCCGACCGGTAAAATTCCGCAATCGTTTCCTGCCCATATGTGTGAGCTGAACACATAACAGTGCTTCACAAAGAGCTTGTGATAAAGCACTTATAACAAGTAAGTTCAAATTTTCATCCGATTTAGAAATGATTTCCAGGATGCTGTCAGCACCCGGCTCAGCTTGCCTGTTGGCCATTGGGTTGGCATCAAAAACTCCGATTTTCACTAAAAATTCCCACTTAATCCCAAACATATGCTTCCATTCTTTTACAAAAACCTTTTACAGGGTGCAGTACTCCTTACTGTAAGCGGCCTGCAATCGATTTCGAACCCCGCAGTTGCGGAGCCCCGCGCTGCTGCCGCTTCCTGGGCACTTAACCCAGTGGCGGACGTGACCGTGTCGGGCCGCGTGACTCAGCCCAACGGCGAGGGCCTGCCCGGCGTGACGGTGCTCGTGAAGGGCACCAGCACCGGCACCTCCACCGGGGCCGATGGCAGCTTCAGCCTCAGTGTGCCCGAGAACAGCGTGCTGGTCTTCAGCTCAGTAGGTTTTGTGCGGCAGGAAGTGCCGGTGACCGGCGCTAACGCCAGCCTGGCCATCCGGCTGGTCGACGATACGCAGGCGCTGAAAGAAGTGGTGGTGGTGGGCTACGGCACGCAGGAGCGCCAGAGCGTGACCGGCGCCGTGGCTTCGGTGTCGGGGCGCGACATTGCCTCGCAGCCGGTGGCCGACCCGGCCCAGGCCATTCAGGGCCGCGCGGCGGGCGTGCAGGTTGTGTCCAACGGGGGCGCGCCGGGCGGACAGGGCGGTACGTCCATCCGAGTGCGGGGTATTACCTCGGCCGGCAACAACTCGCCGCTCTACGTCGTGGACGGTTTCCCGCTGCCCTCGGCGGTGGACGGCAATGGCAACGCAACGGGTACGGAGATTAACAGCATCAACCCGAATGACATTGAAACCATTGACGTGCTGAAGGACGCGTCGGCCACGGCCATCTACGGCCTGCGCGCCGCCAATGGCGTGGTGCTGATTACCACGAAGCGTGGCAAGGCCGGCACCTCCAATATCAACATCGACTCCTACGTGGGCGTGCAGAACGTGTGGCACAAGGTGGGCCTGCTCAATGCCCAGCAATATGCTGAGCTCAACAACGAGGCCCGCAAAAACTACAACACCCAGTTTCCGACCGATACGCGGGCACTCAACTCCCGTTTTGACTCGCCCGCCAAAATTGCGGCCCTGCCCTCCACCAACTTTTTGGACCAGATTTTTCGCCAGGCCAAGATTCAGAACTACTCGATTTCGGCCACCGGTGGCAGCGAAAAGGCGCGCTACGCGATAAGTGCGGGCTATTTTCAGCAGGACGGCATCATTATCGGCTCCGATTTTCAGCGCTTCACGTTGCGCACGAATGGCGAGGTTCAGTTGTCCAAAATCCTTAAAATTGGCAATACGCTGGCCCTCAGCCACCAGGAAGAGCATCCGCTGAATGGCGAAAACGACGAATTCGGTGGCCCTATCCAGCTGGCTATCCAGGCGCCACCTTTCCTGCCGGTGTACAACGCCAGCGGCGGGTTTTACGAGTTCGGCAGCACGCTGGAAGATAATTTCGGTGAGGAAAACCCGGTGACGAAAGCCTTGCGGGCGACCAACAAAAACAACCGCAACCGCGCGACTACCACGTTCTACGCGGAGCTGGAGCCCCTGACCGGCTTGCGCCTGCGCAGCAGCGTCGGCGCTGATTTGCAGTTCAACCAGAACGACCAGTTCAGTCCTTCCATCGTCGGGTCGTCGAAATACAACCCCCAGAATGCCGTTGCCAGCAGCAGCTCTACCTACTCGCCCAGCTACCTGATTGAGAATACTGCCACTTACGACCGGTCGATTGGCGCCAATCACCACCTGACCTTGCTGCTCGGCCAATCGGCCCAGCAGTTCGACAACTTCTACCTGGGCGGCAGCCGCACCGGCTACCCCACCAATACCCTGCAGATTCTGGACCAGGGCCCGATTAACGCCCAGATAGCCAACTTTGGCGGCAGCAGCCGCAGCCGGCTGCTCAGCTACTTTGGCCGCTTGAACTACGAGTTTGCCGGCAAATACCTCTTCCAGGCCATTGCCCGCTTCGACGGCTCGTCGGCTTTCGGCCGCGCCAACAGCATCGGCTTCTTCCCCGGCGTATCGGCGGGCTGGCGCCTGTCGGAAGAAAACTTCATCAAGGAAGTGGCCGCCATCAGCAACCTGAAACTGCGCGTGGGTTACGGCAAAGTAGGCAACCCATTGAATGCGGGCACCTTTGCGTACACCGCCCTCATTAACTCCTCAATTAGCTCGTACGGCGGGCCCGGTACGGGCTACGTCTTCGGCACGGGCAGCCAGGCCACGGCGCAGGGCAGCGTGCCGACCCGCCTGGCCAACGCTGACATCGCCTGGGAAACCAATGAGCAGTATAACGTGGGCGTGGACCTGGGCCTGTTCCAGAACCGCGTGAGTGCCTCGCTCGACCTGTACACCCGCACCTCGCCCAACCTGCTGCTCTACGTGCCGGCTACCTACGTCTCGGGCACCCGCGATGCGGTACCGACCAACGCCGCCGCGTCCCGGAACCGGGGCGTGGACCTGTCCGTCACCACCAACAACTTTGTGAGCACCGACCAAGGCTTGACCTGGAGCACTACCCTGAACATATCGGCCTACCGCAGCGAGATTACTTCGCTGGGCATTGGCAAGCCCTTCAACGGGCAGGGCATCCGGGGTGGGTCCAGCCTGGTGCGCTACGACGTAGGCCAGCCCCTGGGTGCGTTCTACGGCTTCGTGGCCGATGGCCTTATTCAGACGAATGATGAGCTGGCCGGACTGAACGCGAAGTCCCCCACCGGGTTCTACCAGAGCTCGGGCACGGCCCCCGGCGACATCAAGTTTAAGGACGTGAACGGCGACGGCGTGGTGAATGACGACGACCGCGCCTTCATCGGCAATCCGAACCCGAAGTTCACGTATGGCCTGAATAACACGTTTACCTTCCGGGGCTTCGACCTGAACGTATTCCTGCAAGGCTCGCAGGGCAACGACGTGTACAACCTGAACCGCTACTACCTGGAAGGCGGCCTGGCGGCGGCCTCCAACGCGGGCACCATCGCGCTGGACCGCTGGACGCCGACGCACACCAACACCGATGTGCCCCGTGCCGTGTTCAACGACCCGAACCAGAACAACCGCATATCGAGCCATTACCTGGAAGACGGTTCCTACATGCGCATCAAGCTGCTCACGCTGGGCTACACGCTGCCCCAGTCGCTGCTCACGACGCTGCACAGCCAGCGCATCCGCGTGTATGTGAGTGCCCAGAACCTGGCCACCTTCACCAAATACACCGGGTTTGACCCGGAGCTGGGCAACCAGGGCAACAGCCTGGGCGTCGACCGCGGCATTTACCCGCAGGCCCGCGCCTTCCTGGCCGGGGTAAACATCGGCTTTTAGCCAGTGATGCAGGGTTCGTGATGCGGGTAGTGCCTTTCTGCTTTGGCCCCAATCATCAACCCTTTATCGCTATCTCTTCTCCCATTTCTGACTCTTAACTTATCAAGTTGATGAACCCGTTATTTTTCAAAAAACAAGCCCTGGGCACGATGCTGCTCACGCTGGGGCTGCTCGGCACCAGCTGCACCAAAGACTATCTGGAGGTCCAGCCACGCAATGCGGCCTCGACCGAGACGTTTTACACGACCCAGACCGACGCCATTCAGGCCACGAACGCGGCGTATGCCCAGCTGCAGCAGGCCGGCATGGTGAACCACTCGCTCTGGATGATGGATATCATGGCCGACAACTCTTATGTGGGCGGCGGCGGCGCGGCCGACGGCATCGAGTTTCAGCAGCTCGACAACTACACGATTCCGCCCAGCAACCCCGTCACCACGGACCACTTTCAGCGGGCCTACCTGGGCATCGGCGCGGCCAATCAGGTCCTGCTGCACGTACCAAACATCACGGTGATAGACGCGGCCATCAAAAGCCGGTCCTTGGGCGAAGCCCATTTTCTGCGGGCCCTGTACTACTTCTACCTGGTGCGGGCCTACGGCGACGTGCCGCTGGTGTTGACTCCCGCCGCCAGCCCGGCCGCCGCGGCCAGCGTGACCCGCGAGACGGCGGCGAAGGTGTATGCGCAGATTATCATCGACCTGACCGAAGCCATCAATACCCTGCCCCTGCCCTCTGCCTACTCGGGCGAGGACGTGGGCCGGGCCAGCAAGCTGTCGGCGATGGGCATCCTGGCCAAGGTGTATCTCACGCAGGGCGACATGACCAACGCCGCCCGGCAGGCTGATTTGACCATCACCGCGGCCCTGGCCGATGGCAAAGGGCTGTGGCCCAACTACGGCGACAACTTCAAGCTGGAAAACGAGAATGGCAAGGAGTCGCTGTTCGAGGTGCAGTTCAAAAGTGGCCTGAATGGCTACATTCTCGAAGGGCCGGGCTCGGCCATCAACGAGTTCTGGGGCGCACGCTTTTTCGGCAGTCCCTACGTGGTGAGTAGCGGCGGCTACGGCTTCAACATCCCGGAGCGGGAGTTTGCGGACGGCTACGAGGCCGGCGACCGGCGCAAGGCCGTGACGATGTTCGTGCCCGGCGACCTGTACACGGACGGCCCCAAGGATGCCCAGGGGAACATGCAGGTGCAGCCCGCCCGGCTGGAGGGCGACCCCAACGGGTTCAACGTGCGCAAATTCTACTCCGGTACGTTGTCCACCATCTGGGATTCGCCCCTCAATGTGCCCATTCTGCGCCTCGCCGATGTGTACCTGATTAAGGCCGAGGCAGGCGGTACCGGCGCGCTGGCGGCCCTCAACGCAATACGGACGCGGGCCGGCCTGCCCGCTGCCACCAATACCAGCCAAGCCACCGTGCTGAAAGAGCGCCGCTACGAGCTGGCCTTCGAGATGGACCGCTGGTACGACCTGAAGCGCACGAGAACGCTGCTTAACAACCCCAACCTAATCGCCAAGGGCATCAAGCCGTTCAATGATTTACTGCCCATTCCGCAGGTTGAGCGCGATGTGAACCCGAACCTGACCCAGAATCCGGGCTATTAAACGCTAGTGAGGGCAGGTTTCAACTGTATGGGGGTGTAAAGACGCGACACGGCACGTCTCCATACCCTGTGCATGAGCCTGACCAACTACAACATACCGACCTGAAAACGGCAGTAGAAATCCATTTAAAAAACGGAACCGGCCAGCCGCCGAGTGGTGGGAACAGCAAATCGGCTGGCCGGGGATGTTTTTTCAGTTAATTCCAACCCTCATTTACGTCCGTGCGGCGAGCGTTAGCCACCGCCCGCCACCACGCTCTTTCACCCTTCTCATGTCCCACAAATTCCCCCGCTTCCCGGTTTTCCTGGGTGCTGCTTTTTACACGCTCGCGGCGGTCGGCCCGGCGGCGGCCCAGCACAAGCCCGTTGCCACCGCGGTGGCCAGCCAACAGGCCGCTCTCACGGCGAACGACGCCAAAGTTGAGGCGCTCCTCAAGCAGATGACGCTGGAGGAGAAAATCAAGATGATTCACGCCAATTCGGCCTTTGCTTCGGGCGGCATTGCCCGCCTGGGCATCCCCGAGCTGATGACCTCCGACGGCCCCCACGGCGTGCGCCCCGAGCAGGGCCGCGACTGGCGCGGCGTGAAAGACGCCAAAGACGCCGGCACCTACCTGCCCACCAACAACACCCTGGCCGCCACCTGGAACCCCGCCCTGGGCTTTGCCTACGGCACCGTGCTGGGCCAGGAAGCCAACGCCCGGGGCAAGGACATGATTTTGGGTCCCGGCATCAACATCGTGCGCGCCCCGCTGAACGGGCGCAACTTCGAGTACCTGAGCGAGGACCCGTTCCTGGTGTCGCGCATGGTGGTGGGCTACATCAAGGGCGTGCAGGCGCAGGGCGTGTCGGCCTGCGTGAAGCACTACGCCCTGAACAACCAGGAAGTCCACCGCGACGACATCGACGTGAACGTGAGCGAGCGGGCCCTGCGCGAAATCTACCTGCCGGGCTTCCGGGCCGCCGTGCAGCAGGGGGGGGTATATGCCCTCATGGGCTCGTACAACAAGTTTAGGGGCACCTACGCCACCGAAAACGCCTACCTGATGAATACCGTTCTAAAGGGCGAATGGGGCTTCAACGGCCTCGTAATCAGTGATTGGGGCTCGGTGCATTCCACGGAGGAAGCCCTGCGCAACGGCACCGACCTCGAAATGGGTACCGATTTGGTGCTGATGAGCAAGGGCCTCGACCAGAGCGCCACGGCCTCGGGCGTAACCGGCCAGCCCGACCTGGTGAACGGCAGCAGCCAAAGCCTCTACAACCGCTTTTTCCTGGCCGACCCCGCCCTGGAAGCCATCAAAAAAGACCCCAAGCTCGTGCCCCTGCTCGACGACAAGGTGCGGCGCATTCTGCGGGTGGAGTTTGCTACGCACATGCTGGGCGGCACCAAGCGCCAGCCGGGCTCCTACAATACCAAGGAGCACCAGGCTACGGCGCTGAAAGTGGCCGAGGAAGGCATCGTCCTGCTAAAAAACGACGGGATTCTGCCTCTGAAAAAGACCGTGAAAACGGTGGCCGTTATCGGGGCCAACGCCACCCGCGAGAATGCCGGCGGCGGCGGTAGTTCCCAGCTCAAGGCCACCTATGAGATTACGCCCTTGCAGGGCATTAAGAACGCGCTGGGCAGCGCGGCCACCGTCACCTTCAGCCCCGGCTACACCATCGCCCGCGACCAAAAGGCCGACCCCAAGCTGCTGGCCGATGCCGTGGCCGCCGCCAAAGCCGCCGACGTGGTGATTTACGTGGGGGGCTCCTTCCATGGCTACGACTACACCAAGTGGAGCGACAACGCCTACGATGCCGAAGGCACCGACAAGCCCGACCTGAAAATGCCCTTCGGCCAGGATGAGCTGGTACGGGCCGTGCAGGCCGCCAACCCCAATACCGTGGTGGTGCTGCTCGGCGGCGGGCCGATTGAGGTAGCCGCCTGGGCCGGCCAGGCCAAGGCCGTGCTCGAAGCCTGGTACCCCGGCATGGAGGGCGGCAACGCCCTGGCCCACGTCCTGTTCGGCGACGTGAATCCGTCCGGCAAGCTGCCCTTCACCTTCCCCGTGAAGCTGGAAGACGCGCCCGCCATGAAGCTGGGCGAGTACCCCAGCACCCCCGGCGAACCCCTGAAACAGACTTACAAAGACGACATCTGGGTGGGCTACCGCTACTACGACACCTACAACGTGGCCCCGCAATACGCCTTCGGCCACGGCCTGAGCTACACCACCTTCAAATACAGCGCCCTCACCGTGACGCCCGGCACTAAAAGCGCCACCGTGAAGCTGACCGTTACCAACACCGGCAAAGTGGCCGGGGCCGAAGTGGTGCAGGTGTACGTGAAGGACGAAAAGGCCAGCGTGAAGCGTCCCGAAAAGGAGTTGAAAGGCTTCGAGAAGGTGTTTTTGAAGCCCGGCGAATCGAAAACCGTGACCGTAATGCTGGATGCGGCGGCGTTTCAGTATTATGATGAGGCGAAGAAAAGCTGGGTGCTGGAGCCCGGCAAATTCGACGTGCTGGTAGGCAGCTCGTCGCGGGATATCCGCCTGACGGGCGGGGTGACGCTTTAGTAGTCCCACCGCCTTGCGGGGTCGCCCTCCGCGTCAACCTCACCCCTTCATTTTTGGAGAGTGGCCGAGGCTGACGCGGAGGGCGACTCTATGTTACCACTCATGTCAATCCTCATGCCCCCCACCAAATTCCTTCTCCTCGCCGCCCCACTCGCTGCCCTGGCCCAAAAGCCGCAGGTGCAAAAGCAGCCCGACGGCATCACGCTCACGCTGCCCGCGCCCAACGACCACGCTGCCCGCACCGTGCGCCTGCAAGTGGTGTCCGAGCACATTATCCGCGTTCGGGCCAGCGTGCTCGATTCGGTTTCTTCCGAGGCCAGCCTGATGGTGGTGGCCCAGCCGGCTACGCCGGTACGCTGGCAGTACCAGGAGAAAAAGGGCTTGGGCATGCTGAGCACCGCCAGCCTGCGGGCCACCGTGACGTTGGCCACCGGCGAAGTCGCGTTTGCCGACGCGCAGGGCCATCTCATGCTGCGGGAGCGGCCCAATGGCGGCAAAAACTTCGCGCCCGTGACGCTCGATGGGCAGACGTTTTACCAGGTGAGCCAAACGTTTGAGTCGCCGGCCGATGAGGGGCTGTACGGGCTGGGGCAGCACCAGAACGGCGTGATGAACTACCGGGGCCAGCAAGTGGAGCTGGCCCAGAACAACACCGAGGTGGCGGTGCCCTTTCTGATTTCGAGCCGGAACTACGGCATTCTGTGGGACAACTACTCCATCACGAAGGTGGGCGACACCCGCGACTACCAGCCGCTGTCCAGCCTGAAACTGTATTCGAAGGAAGGCACGCCGGGCTGGCTCACGGCCACCTACCGCGACAAGAACAGCCAGCAGGTGGTGGCCCAGCGGCCCGAATCGGTCATCAGCTACGAGTATTTGGAGGACCAGAAAAGCTTCCCCGAAACCGTAAAGCTGGGCCAGACGCTGGCCACCTGGGAGGGCTCCATTGAGGCGGGTACCACGGGGCTGCACCACTTTTTGCTGAAAAACGCCGGCTACGCCAAGCTCTACATCGACGGCAAGTTGCAGGTGGATAAGTGGCGGCAGGCCTGGAACCCTGGCACCTCGCTGGTGGCCCTGAACCTGGAAAAAGGCCATAAATACGCCCTCAAGCTGGAATGGAATCCCGACGGCGGCGAGTCGTACCTGGGGCTGAAGTGGCTGGGGCCGCTGGAAGGCCAGAGTGCCAACGAGTATAGTTTTGCCTCGGAGGCGGGGCGCGGCATCGACTATTATTTCGTGCAGGGCGGCTCGCTGGACGAGGTGATTGGCGGCTACCGCCAGCTCACGGGCAAGGCCCCGGTGATGCCGCGCTGGGCGGTGGGCTTCTGGCAGAGCCGGGAGCGCTACAAGACCCAGCAGGAGCTACTGGACGTGGCCGCCGAGTTTCGCAAGCGCCGCATTCCGCTCGATAACATCGTGCTGGACTGGTCGTACTGGAAGCCCGCCGAGTGGGGCAGCCAGGAGTTCGACCCCGCCCGCTTCCCCAACCCCGACGCCATGATACAGCAGCTGCACGCGCAGCACATGCACTTTATGATTTCGGTGTGGGCCAAGTTCAACGAGGGCATCCCGGCCTTCGATGCCTTCAATGCCCAGGGCTTCCTCTACCCGCGCAACATCGCCGACCGCACCAAGGACTGGATTGCGCCCGGCTACACGTCCTCGTTCTACGACGCGCTGAACCCCCGCGCCCGCACCGCCTTCTGGAACCTGATGAATACCAAGCTCTTCGCCAAGGGCATTGATGCCTGGTGGATGGACGCTTCGGAGCCCGACATTCACTCGAACACCAACGTGGCCACCCGCAAGGAGCTGATGACGCCCACCGCGCTGGGTTCCTCCACGCGCTATTTCAACGCCTTCCCGCTGCAAAACGCCAAGGGCATTTACGAGGGCCAGCGCGGCACCGCGCCCAGCCAGCGGGTGTTTTTGCTCACACGCTCGGGCTACGCGGGCTCGCAGCGCTACGCGGCGGCCATCTGGAGCGGCGACATTGCCGCGCGCTGGGAAGACTTCAAAAGCCAGATTCCGGCCGGCCTCAACTTCTCGCTCTCGGGCATCCCGTACTGGACCACCGACATCGGCGGCTTTGCCGTGGAGCACCGCTACGAGCAGCCCAACATGGCCGTCAAAGACCTGGAAGAATGGCGCGAGCTGAACACCCGCTGGTTCCAGTTCGGGGCGTTTTGCCCGCTGTTCCGGGTGCACGGGCAATTGCCGTTCCGCGAAGTGTTCAACATTGCCCCGGCGGGCCACCCGGCCTACGAAAGCATGCTCTACTACAACCAGCTGCGCTACCGGCTGATGCCCTACACGTACTCGCTGGCCGGCCAGGTGCACCACCAGGATGCCACCATCATGCGCGGCTTGGTGATGGATTTTGGTCAGGACCCGGCCGTGCGCGGCATCGGCAACCAGTTCATGTACGGCCCCAGTCTGCTGGTGAGCCCGGTGACGGACTACCAGGCCCGCACCAAACAGCTGTACCTGCCGGCCGGCACCGGCTGGTTTAATTTCTACACCGGTCAGTACCAGCCCGGCGGCCAGACCATCAGCGAGCCCGCCCCGCTGGAGCGAATGCCGCTGTTCGTGCGCGAAGGGACCATCCTGCCCTTCGGCCCCGAGCTGCAATACGCCGACGAGAAGCCCGCCGACCCCATCACGCTCTACGTCTACACTGGGAAAGACGGCCAGTTCTCGCTCTACGAGGACGAAAACGTGAACTACCGCTACGAGCACGGCGCCTTCGCCACCATCCCGCTAAGCTGGAATGAGCAGACCAAAGCCCTCACCATCGGCGAACGCAAGGGCGCATTTCCGGGCATGGTGGCCAGCCGCACATTCAACGTGGTGTGGGTGAGCAAGGGCAAGCCCGCACCAGTCGATTTCCAGCGGGCAGCGGATAAAACGGTGACGTATGCGGGCCAAGCGGTGGCGGTGAAGATGGAATAGCAGCTGAATCCCGAGGTGAAAAAGCGGTTCTTCTTCAAACAGATACTGTTGGCGAATTGGTTTTAAGGGGTGAAGCATAAGTAAGCGCATAAATTCAAGGGCTGTATTTCTGGTCCATGCGTTCCCCCCTTGCTCTGAGCCCCGACGAAGCCACGACCCTCGACGCGTGCAGCCACCACGCCTGCCCCCCGCCAGCGCCGGCGCGCCCAGGCCGTGCTGGGCCACCACCGGGGCCAGACCCTGAACCAGTTGGCGGCCTTTTTTGCCGTTCGTTACGCCCCCGTCCACGGCTGGCTCACCGCTTGGGACGACCACGGCCTGGCCGGCTTGCTGGATGGCCACCGGACCGGCCGGCCGCCCAAACTGCCTCCGGCCGCCAAAAAAAAGGAAGCAGCTGGCTCGGCAAGGCCCCCCAGCAGCTGCGGCGCTGGATGCCACGCCTGCGCCGCGCCTTTGGGATTCAACTGCACATCAGCCCCTTGCGCCGCCTGGCGCGGGCGGCCGGCTACACCTGGAAACGCTCCCTGCGGGCCCAGCGCGACCCGGCTGCCTTTGCCGCCGGTCAGGTCCGATTGCGGGAACTGCACCGGGCCGAGGCCCGCCACGAAGTGGCCGTGGTCTACGTCGACGAATGCTGCTTCTCGCGCCAAGCCCCCGTCCCTTGTGCCTGGCAGCGCCGGGGCCAGCCACCGGTGGAACTGCCCGCCGTGCGCGGCAGCGGCGGGCACTCCGTGCTAGGCTTCTGGCAGGCCCATGCACCCAGGCAACCCCTGCCAGCCTATGCGCGGCCCGGCACCCTCACGGCCGCCCCTTTTGTGCTGGCCGTCACCGATTTCGCCCAGTCCCTGGACCGCCCCACCGTTCTGGTTCTCGATAACGCCGCGATTCACCGGGCCCATGCGGTGCGCGCCTGTCACGCTTAATGGGCGGACAGCGGCTTAACCCTGTTGTTTTTGCCTCCTTATAGCCCCGAACTCAACCACATCGAGCTGCTCTGGCACCGCTGCAAACACTACTGGGTACGCCCGGAAGACTACCAATCCGACCACACCTTGCTCCAACGCATCGAATACGTGTTGAACCGGGTTGGGAAAAATTATATGGTTAGTTTTGCGTGACTGCTTATATGGTAGCCAACGGCACTTCGGGCGGCCCGGGAAAAGAGCCGCTCCCGCCGGAAGCTGCCGTAAGAAAAGAATAGCTGCTGCGATTGGCCATGGCAATGCCTGCTTGACTGGTTACTTGCGCCGTGACTGTTACGTCGATGCGTTCACCAACGACCAGCCGTTGGGAAGGCGTGAACACCACTGTCGGCGTACCCGCTCCACTATACGTTCCCGGTACGCGACCGCGCAGGTTACTTGCCACAGCGATGCCAGCCACACTGGCCGCCTGCGCGCTCATCGGTTGAGAAAAGGTGAGCCGAATTATGCTGTTGAGGCTCACAGCCACGGCATTACGCACAGGAACACGGGTGAGGAGCACTGGCGCTTGGGCCATGCTTTGGTACGTCAAAGCGCACAACACCACCCAAAGTAGAAAGCGCGAATAAAAATTTGGCACGAGCGATTATAGAGTAGAGAATGTAGAAAAACGAATATCCAAACCAATAACCAGCGCAAATTACTAGCCTTAGCTCACCGCACGTTCCAGCAGTCGATTCACAGTGGTGGGATGAAAGGCCCCGCCCCGGCGGGTGCGGTAACCGGCGGCGGTGAGTTCGGCCGCAATTTGAGGTAACGAGTGGCCCTGGGCCCGCAACAGGCCGGCCAGACGGGCAGCTTGCCGGTTGGCCTGGTGGTCTCGGGCGTTGGCCTGCATCGCTGCCCGCCCTGCCGCCCGGGCCTCGTCGGTTAGGTTGGCCGGTGTGCCCAACGTGGCGCCGCGGGCCTTCTTCGCTTTGAGCGCGTCCTTGGTGCGTTTGGAAATGGTTTCCCGCTCGTGCTGGGCGAGCACGGCAAACAGGCCCACGGTTAACGTGTTTGCGTCGGGCATATCGCAGCAGACGAAGTCGACGCCCGCGTCGCGCAGGGTGAAGATGAACCCCGCATTTCTACTAAGCCGGTCCAACTTGGCAATGAGCAGCGTCGCCCCCACCCGCCGGGCTTCGGCAATGGCGGCCAGCAGCTGGGGCCGGTGGTTGTGCTTGCCGCTCTCCACCTCGACGTATTCCGGCAACAGCTGCGCGGGGTCGGGCACGAAGGCCCGCACGGCGGCTTGCTGCGCTTCGAGCCCGAGCCCGGACGCGCCCTGCTTTTGGGTGGAGACGCGATAATAAGGCGTGTACCGTTTCAGGGGAGTCGTCGAAGTCACGCAAGCGGGGGTGAAACCGCCCGCAAGGTAGTGCCTTTACATCTTATAAACGAGCGTTTGAAAAGTGTTAGCTTTGCCAAAACTTCCGGTTTTGCTCCTTGACTATGCGCTCTTCCTCGCTGCCCACTCGTCCCTACTTTGCCTACTATCGGGTTTCGACCCAAAAGCAGGGCGCGTCGGGCTTGGGCCTGGAGGCACAGCGGGCAGCGACTCGGGCCTTCGTGGCCGACCCGGCCGCCTTGCGCGGAGAGTACGTGGAAATGGAGAGCGGCAAAAAGAACCACCGGCCCCAGCTGCTGGCCGCCATCGCGGCCGCCCGGCGGGCGGGCGGGGTGCTGCTCATCGCGAAGCTGGACCGGTTATCACGCAACGCGGGCTTCATCTTTACCCTGCGCGACGCGGGCGTGGAATTTGTTTGCTGCGACATGCCCGACGCGAATACGCTTACCGTGGGCTTGTTTGCGGTGCTCGCCCAGCACGAGCGGGAAACCATTTCCAAACGCACCAAGGACGCGCTCACCGCCAAGAAAGCTCGGGGGGCCACGTTGGGCACGCCGGCGAATCTGACCGCCGAGGCCCGGCAACGGGGCTTAGCCGTGCGCCAGCAGAATGCCAGGGAAAATCAAGCCACTAAACAGGCGAGCCGGGTGGCGACGCTTCTGCAATTGCAAGGCCACAACCTGACGCAGATTGCCCGCGAACTCAACGAAGCCGGGTACCGCACCCGCCGGGGCAAAGCCTTTCACTTAGCTACGGTCCGCCGGCTCCTCGTCCGAGCCACCACGAAACCAAGGCCACCGGCAGCCCATCCGCTTGCCGACGCAGACGTGTAGGGAGGCGGATTCGCAAGCAACAGTACTCGCATGCGTGCGACACACCCGATGACCGACGCAAAATTCTTTAACGTGCTATTTTTCCGTTTTCTGAGAGGACCCCACTTTGAAACCCTTTGTAGCAGTTATGGCCTAGGGCTGAGGCACGGAAGCGCGCCCGACGCATACTTGCGCGGCCGGAGTGCCCGACTGTAGTTGCGTAGCGCCAAACGTGGCCGCCGAGCTGAAATCTCCGCCAACGAATACCTCGCCGCCCGGGGCCAGGGCCAGGGCCTGCGTTTCATCGGCAGCAGCCCCGCCACCAGCCGTAAGGCCCAGCCAGGAGCCTTGGCGGTCCAGATACCCCACAAACACGTCCTGCTTGCCACGGCTGATGAGCTGAAAGGCCCCGCCGTGAATGGTGCGACTAAACGTGCCAGCCACGTAGAGCTTGCCCATTTTGTCGAGGGCAATGCCAACAATGTTCTCCAGGTAGTCGCTGGCCAGCACGGCCACCCACTGCCACTGGCCCGCGTCGTTGAGCCGGGCTACAAAGCCGTCGTCGCTGGAGCTGCTGGTCAGCTGGGTCGCGCCAAACTGCGCATTTCCCCAGAATGCCCCCGTGACGAACACCCCACCGGCGGGGTCCACGGTAATGCCTTTGCCGTAGGCCGTGTAAGTGCTGGTGGCCGCTGAGGCCCACTGCCACTGCCCCCCGCTGCTGAGCTTGCCCACGAAGGCATCGTCCATGCCCCGCCCGGTAAGGACGGAGGCCCCGAATTGGGCGCCGTTGCTGAAGTAGCCGGTCGCGTAGATGTCGCCGGCCGCGTTTGTGGCCAGGGCGCTGGTTTCGTCGTTTTCAGGGCTCCCGGCCCCGATGGCCCACTGCCATGCGCCGGTTGGTGTGAGCCGGGCTATAAAGGCATCTTCCCCGCCATGGCTCACGAGCTGGCTGAGGCCGAAAGCGGCCGTTTCGGCAAATTGTCCACCCACCACTACCTCTCCGGTGGCAGTGGCGGCCAGGGCACAGGCCCGGTCCAGGCCGCTGCCACCCGCCGCCGTGGCCCACAGCCAGGTGCCTTGCGGGCTAATCTGGGCTACAAACGCATCCATACTACCGTGGCTTGTGAGTGCCACCGCCCCAAAGTGTACCTGGTCGCTAAAACTTCCGCTGATGAAGATGCGGCCGGCGGCATCAATGACCACGCCCGAAGCATTGTCGCTGTCGGCACCGCCTACTGCAACGGCCCAGTCCCAGGTACCGGCTGCGGAGAGCCTGGCCACAAAAACATCGCTCCGCCCGTGGCTAACCAGCGTGGTGTTGCCAAACCGGATGGTTTCCGTGAAAAATCCTACTTGATAAGAATGGTCTTCTGCGTCCACCGCCAGGCTTTTGAGCTGGCCAATGCCACTGCCCGTCGACTGAGCCGCCCACTGCCACTTAGGGCTTTGGGCTTGGCTGGGCCGCGCTACCAGCAGTGAGGATAGCAGCATGGCCAACACAGCTCCCTTTAACAAGTTAAAATCCAATGCCTTGGCCGGCTTGATGCCTGTTGCGTCGCGCTGCCGGTTATTACTACGGGGAGTAGGAGAAGTAAAATATGGGTTCATGAGTAACGGGAATGTATGGGGACAAAATTATTTGTTCCTCATCCCGTTATCCCGTCAAAGTTCTACCCGAAATGCGGTAGTCTCCTATCCCATCGCTATGCTCCGCCCTGGTTGATGGGCGCGATGAATTTACGCGCAGCAGTTGGGGCCGTTCTGTTCCTTTCCAGAATTGCCGCCCGGATTCCGTCTTCGTCGAGCGGCTTGTGGATGAGACCATGTACCAGCGCGTGGCTTTGGGCCTTCTCCGTATCCACCAAGGCCAGCGAGGAGGTGAGCAGGTAAATCCGGCACCAATCTTTCAGGGCAGCGGCGTGGGGAGCCAGCACGTCCAGAAATCCCCAACCGTCCATCACGGGCATGTTCAAGTCGAGGAAAATAAACTTGGGCGGGTCGGAAACGAGCCGGGGCAGCAAATAGGCCAGGGCTTCTTCGGCTCCGACAAAAGGGATAATTGGGGCCATGAAGCCTTCCAGGCGCAGCGTTTGCTCGGCCACGAATAGGCTAACGGCGTCGTCGTCGATGAGGTAGGTGAGCATGCGGCCAGAATTAACGCTTGTCTAAGTGGATGGTGAAGCGAGTGCCAAAATTCACCTCGCTGGCAACCTCAATCTTGCCGCCCATGGCTTCGACGTGGGTCTTGACCAGAAACAGGCCAATGCCCCGGCCACGCTGGTTGGTGTGGAAGCGCTTGTAGAGCTGAAAGACGTCGGAGCCCGCCTTGAACATGTCGAATCCGGAGCCGTTGTCGGTAAAGGTGATGGTGGGGCCGCCGTGCGTCCCGGTATGGCACTGGATGTCAACCTGCAAGGGGCGTTCCCCGGAACGGTACTTGATGGAATTGGACAGCAGGTTGTAGAAAATGCTGTAGAGATAGGCGCGGCTGCCCCGCGTCATAAGGTGGTCTTCGACGTTGAGTGCCACCCGTCCGCCGCACTGGTGCAAGGCCTCATCCATGTTATTGATGGCTTGCTCGCAGACTTCTTTCAGGGCCAGGGGCTCCAACGGCTGCATGTCCTTTTTGTCGCGGATGGAGAGCACCATGTTCAAATCCTTGAGCACGTTGTCGGCCTGCACCATGCTCTGGCGCAGGTTGGCCAGGGCCGTCGCAAAGACGTCCGTGTTTTTATCCACTTTCGTGAGCACCGTGGCCAGCCCCAGGGCGTTGGCCAGGGGCGCCCGCAGGTTGTGCGAAATCACGTAGGTGAACTGCTGCAAATCGCGGTTGTGGCGGTACAAATCCTGGGTCATCTTGGCCTGGCTGGCTTCTATCTCTTTGCGGAAGTTGATGTTCTGCTGAATGGCGATGAACTGAGTCAAATCGCCCGCGTCGTTGAAAATGGGGGTGATGTCCATCGCAAACCACAGTTTCTGCCCGGACTTCTTGTAATTGAGGACGGTGACCGAAAACGGCTTGGGCAGCGGCAGCCGCTCCTGAAAGCGCCGGATGGCGGCCGGGTCGGTTTCGGGGCCTTGCAGCACGGCGCCCGGCTTCTGTCCCAGCATCTCGGCCAGGGTATACCCCGTGTCCTTCGTGAAGGCGTCGTTCACCCACTCGGTGCGCCCTTGCGCATCGGTGATGATGACGCTGTTGACGGTGCCTTGAGCCACCAGGGCCAGCAATTTCAGCTGCTTGTCGGACTCCACGCGCTTGGTGATGTCGGCAAAGAAGACGGAAACGCCCTCCGCGAACGGGTACACTTTTAATTCGAACCAGCGCTTTTCGCGTTTAGAATAGGTTTCAAATTGCACGGTTTGTCCATTATTCAGGGCTTCCGGGTACTTTTGGCGATAGATGCTGCTGGCTTCTTCGGGAAACAGCTCCCACATATTTTTCCCTAATGCCTCTTCGGACCTAAGGTCCAGCAGCCGCTCGCCTTCGCTGTTGAGGTAGGTCAGGTTCCAGTCCTTGTCCGTCGAAAGAAAGGCATCGGCGATGCTTTCCAGCACCATGTGGAGCCGGGCAGCCTGCTGCTTGATGAGGCGCTGCGCAGCGGCCATTTCGGTGATGTCTTGCACGGTGAAATAAATTCCGACTACCGCGCCCTCGACCACCAGCGGGGTGTAGGCCACCTTCAGGGTTTGCGCCTGGCGTCCGGCAAATTGCACGGAGGTTTCAAACTGAGTTTTCTGTCCGCTGGCGGCCTTGTCACGATTCTTAATGAAGAGTGTGCGCACCTCCTCCGGCAGGAACCCGGCCAGAATCAGGTTGAGTACTTCGTGCCGCGCTTTGTTCAGGTACGCAAGCAGGGCCGGGTTTGCATCCAGAATACGGCCGTCGGGGGCTATGAAAGCAGCCAGCGCGGAATCATTGTCGAACAGCGCCCGAAAGCGTTGCTCGCTGTCGTACTGCGCCAGACTGCTGAGCTTGCGTTCCGTCACGTCGCGCGAAATCGCGGTGTAGGCCCGGATGTCGGGGTTCAGCAACTGGTTGCTAACGGAGGTTTCCATCCAGCGCCACTCGCCGCCGGCCGCGCGGAAGCGAAAATCGGATACGGTGAAAATGGGCTGGTTGCTCTGCTCAGTCCAGCTGGCCTGCACCGCGGCCACATCGTCCGGGTGAATGAAATCGAAAGCGCTACGGCCTAGCAACTCCTCGGGCTGGTAGCCCAATGCCGGCGTGATGGAGCCGCCCACGTAGAGGTAGCAGCATTCCTCGCTGAGCAGGCCCATCATGTCGAAACCGTGCTCCGTCACGGCCCGGTGATACGCGTCTTGCTCACGCGCGTGGCGGGCAGCCTGGCGCTGCTCCGTCACGTCGCGCCCAATGCAGAGCAGCAGCGCATCGGCCGGCGGCCGGAAGGCCGACCATTCCAACACCACTTCTTCCCCGGCCGGGTTGAGGCAGCGGCTTTCGAAACGCACGGGACCGTCCTGCTCCCGCGCCCGCTCGCAGGCAGCCAAGGCCGCGGCGCGGTCTTCGGGGTGCACGATGTCGGCAAAGGCCTGGCCCACCAGCTGGTTGTTTTCCCGGCCCAGCAGGTGCCGGCAAGCCCCGCTCACGTGCTGCAGCTGCCCGTGCGGGTCAACGGCGCAAATGAGGGCCGGTGAATATTCCAAAATATTCGCTAGCAGGCTGAAGTCGGCGGGAATGCCCATGCTATTTCTACTGGAAATCATATAACTATTTAGCTGCCAAATGGCATTAGCGCAGGGCATCGTTCCTTTTGGCCTTGTCAGGCCGCAGGCCGCGTTGGCAGGAACCGATACGAGCTGAAAAATGAAATAGGCCGGCATCTGCCCGAATTGGGCAGCCCGGTGCGGCGGTTGCACCCCGGCCGGCCAGAACTCGGAAGTTACCCGCCTCAGGCCGGATGGTAAGCCCCCGCAGCTGGCAGCAGCCGGCCTGCGGACCAGCCTGCTGAAACACTTCACGCGTTTGGTACCCGATGTTCGTTAGGGAAAAAGCCGGGGGGGGGCAAACTATCGTTTATGAAGTACATTATCGCCGTGCATCGCAAGTATGTAAAGGTAGATTGGTGTTTGGCCCCAGACCAAGCGAAAGTGCTACCCCATTTGAGGGTCATGCCCCGCCCGGTTGTGGTGGAGCCAGGGGCAGCGTACCCCACTTCGCCCGGCCTGCCTCATCCTGCACAGCCCCATGACCCGCATTTAGGGTAGCCAGGCTGGGCCACCTAGGGGGGCGGGGCGGTTACCTTTGCTGCATTAATTTCCGGTGCGTTGAGTTCGACGAAGCTTCGCTACCAGGAAAGGCTTTCTTGGTTAACATACGTGACCAGCCGCTGCTGGGCTGATGCATGGCCGTGCAACGTGCTTATATACAGTTTATTTATGTCGTTTGAGTTATGGTGTCTTTATCGCTGGCAATCGTAGAGGATGACATCGTGGTGAGCCGACTGCTGGAAGCCTATTTTAAAATGCAGCCCGAAATCCGGGGAGTGCTGGTGGCCGATTCCATCGAAGATGCCCTGGAACAGCTGGCCGAGGCCATGCCCCCGCAGGTGATGCTGCTCGACATCGGGCTGCCTGGCATCAGCGGCACCGAGGCGCTACCGCTGCTAAAAGAGAAATACCCCGCGATGGAAATCATCATGCTCACGGCTTATGAAGACGTGGAGCACATTTACCAGGCCCTGAGTTGCGGGGCTACTGGCTACATGGCCAAGCTCACGCCCCTGGCCCAGCTCAAAGAAGCCGTGCTGGAGGTGGCCCGTGGCGGGGCCCCCATGAGCCGCGCCGTGGGCCGCAAGGTGCTCTCCCACTTCCGGCCCACGCCCACCACACACTCCGACTTGCTCACCCCGCGCGAGCGGCAGGTGCTGCAGGGCATTGTGGACGGACTGAGCGACAAGGAAATTTCCCTGCGGCTTGACTTGTCCACCCTCACCGTCCGCACCCACGTCAAGCACGTGTACCGCAAAATGCAGGTCAACAGCCGCACGCAGCTGCTCAGCCAGCACTTGCGGGGCATTATTTAAGTCCTGGGGACACCGTCGCCCCCGAGGGCTTTGCCCGGCCCCAGCACCTTGCGCCCCGGCGCCGCCACCAGCACGTGCTTGCCCGCCCGGGGTGCCCAGGCCCACTGGGAAAACCAGGAGGGCACTGCTTCCGCCACCAGCGGCACGCACAGCCACACCCGAAAGCCGGCGCCATCGGTTCGCGGCCCGGTTACGATTTCGCCACCCAGCTCCCGCGCCCGCTTGGCCATGTTGCGCAGTCCCATGCCGTGGCGGCGGCCCGGTTTTACCGCCGGGCCGTCATCGAGCACCTCGAGCAGCAGGGAATCCTGCCCGCGGCAAAGGCGCACCACCAGGCTGGTGGCACCCGGCGCGTGCCGCATCGCGTTGGTAATGGCTTCTTTGAATATCAGGTACACTTCCTGACGCAGGGGGGGCGGCATGGCCTCGGTTCCCTTCATGCCTTCGGTGGTGAAGGTGATGTCCAGCGGGGTGGTCAGGCGCAGCGGGTCGAGCAACTCGCGCATGCGGTCCTGCAGGGCGTTCACGTTGTCGGCGCTGGCGTCGAGGCCCCAGGCTACGTCGCGCAACGCCGAGGAAGCTGCCTGAATGGAGCCCAGTAACTCGGGCAGCACAGCATTGCCACCGGGCTGCTGGAGCATGGATTCGGCCTGTAAGTGAATGCGCATCAGCTGCGACCCCAGCTCGTCGTGCAGGTTGGCCGCGATGTCGGCGCGGATGGTAATCTGGTCAGCTAAGTTCTGGGCCTGGCACGCGCGCAGCTGGTGCACCAAGTACCCAAGCAGCAGGCATAGCGACCCCAGCACCCCGAGGCCTCCGACTAACAGTTCGTGCCCGATAGTCGAAAAGGAGTTAAGCAGAAACGGGGCAACTGCCCCGCTGCTATTAGCAGGCAAACCAGGTTGCGCCTTGCGCCTTATCCTTGGACTGAGCCGCAAAAGCACCAAACTGCTGATTAATAACATCGTGGCCTTCTGGGGGAGAAAGAATTAACAGTAATAGTGAAGTTATATATGTTTTGTATAATAATTATCAATGCGATTAATCCTTGGTGAAAACAATCTCATGCACAAATAATGTACATAAAATATTCAATATAACCTAAAATGACACTCAGGATTTTAATCAACTTTTTTAAATTCAATGTATTAGTATCACCAATGAGATGCTTAAAAAAGCAACCAGGCAATGTGCTGCTGCCGAACGCCGGCATTCGACCTGTTTGCGGGTGTGGCTGTTCACCAATCCGAAAGAAAGCCAGGGCTTGCCGGCACAGGCCTCGTGGGGGACTACTACTCGGCTGGCTGCCCATTTGCCCCTGAGGTTCTTACGGCCCCACCATTATGTTCTGGCGGCCGGGCAGGGGCTGGCCGCTGGCATCGCGTGCAACCAGGTAGTAAAGACCGGACGTGAGCTGCCTCACGTCGAGTTCCGCTGGTTGCTGGCGGCCGTGCTGGTGGGCTACTTCGCGTCCCAATCCGTCGAACAGCTGCAAGGCCACCTCCTGCCCGGGTCTGGTAATGGCCACGGCCAGGAGGTGGCGGGGAGGCTGCGGAAAGGCCGGCAGTAAGGTTGCGAGCGCTTCGGCGGCCGTGGCGGCACGCGCTGCCGCTACAGGCGAATAGGTGGCCGCCCCACCCCGGTCAAGTTGCCGAAGGCGGCAGTACACAAGGGTGGCCAGGGCCGGGGCATCGCGGAAAGCGTAGCTCGCGGAGGCGGTTCCAGTACCCGTGCTCGCCACAAAACCCAGAATAACAAAGGCGGCCCCAGGACCCGCCTGCCCCTGCACCTCAAAGCCCAGGCTTTGCAGTTCCGAAGCAGTGTGCCAGGCCAGCAGCACGCCCTGGCCCACCCGCTTGCCCGTGAAATCAGTCAGTACTACTGGCAAAAGCGTCTGGCTGGTCGTGAATGCCTGGAAGCTGCCGGCGGCCGCCAGCATTACTTGAAACTGCCGGACACCCGCATTATAGGCATAGCCGGACACGGCGTCCCCGGTGACGGCAGTAGGGGCGCTGCTGAGGGCCTGATTAATTACGTGGTGGCGCGGCTGGCGTCGCCATCGCAGCTGGTGGGCCCGGTGCGCTGCCAGCTGAGGGTGGCCCGCTGCGCGGATTGCAACACGGGGGTAGTGCCTACCGACAGCATCCTAGCTGCATGAAAAGCTGGGCAAAAGTGCCCGAGGCTGTGGCGGAATACAACTTCAGGAGGCCGTCGGCGCTCATGGCCCGGGGCAGTCGGCCACTGCCGTCGGTGCTGAGCACCGAGTCCGTCTGGGCGAAGGCAACATCAATAAAGCCGGCCGAGGTGACGGCCAGGGCCGCCGTGGTGGCCTAGCTGGTGGCCACCTGCAGGCTAGCCGTCGTGTAGGGATACAGCGCGGCCAGAAACTGGGTTTGCATGGCGCTGGCTTGCTGCACCAGCAGCGTGGTATGGTCTTCGGCAGCGTTGCAGGTGACTTCGTGGCTGTTGACGACGGCGGCGGTGTATTTAGCAGTGCCGCCCGTAGCGGTGACGTGGGCCAGCAGGCAAGCCCCGTTTTTCTGCCAACTGGCTTCATGGTTGGCCAGGTCAGCGGTGCAGAGGCAGGCAGCGGCGGTGCCGCCCTGCTGGCCGTCGCCGTGCAGCTGCCAAGTGTAGGTGTGGGCCGCAGCGGCCTGCATAGCGTCTGCCAGCAGGAAGTATTCGTTGCGGACGAACAGGGGTTTGCGGGTAATGGCAGCTCCCATATAGGCCGTGGTTACCTCGCCATAGGCGAGCTGCGGCGTCTGGAAAGCGTGCTGCACGGCCGACTGGGCCGGGCTGCCCGCGGCAGGCGTGCCAATGGCGGGACGGGCGCCGCGGGCAGCACTAGGTTGTGGTTGGTGGCCTGGCCCACCTTGGCCCGGCGGGCATAGCATAGGTGGCCGGGGGCCAGGGCCAGGAGCTGGCCGTGAGCGTGCAGGGTAAAGCTGCTGGCGTCGCCCCGGCTGTGGCCGCCAGCGTTGGTCTGGACCAAGCCGCCGCGGTCGTATACGTGCAGGTAGGTGGCCAGCGAATCATTGCCGGAGCGAAACACCAAGTTGCCGCTGGCCGGCAGTACTGTCAGCGCTGGCTGGGCGGGGACGGCGGCCAGCCAGGCAGCGCGCATGTCTACCGTGACGTCGCGCAGCTGCCCGTGAGCTAGGCCAGGCCCGTGCCCGTGAGCTTGCTGAAGCACATGGGCTGCACGTACCGCGCCTGGCCAGTGAGGGCCAGCTCGGGCATGCCCATGTCCACATAGGAGTCTTCCAGGGCTGGAAAGCGGCCGTCCGGCATTCGGATGACGGTGAGCCATTCGTAGAGCCGGCCGTACTTGGGGTCAAAATACGGGTTGCGAATACTGCGCGTAACGGCCCCGAACGTATAGCGCAGGCGGCCGTCGGGCAGGAAATTGCCCACGGCCCGAAACAACGGCCGGCAATTCAATAACGCATATTTGAGGTAGTACGGCCCCTCGGAGTAGCCCGCCATCCAGTTCGAATCGGACCGGCGCTGGGCATCGCGCCCCAGCACGTTGTCGATGTGATAGAGGCCCGTGCCAGCCCAGGTGGCGGGCTGCTGGGTAGCGTCGGCGCTGGTGGCCTCGTTCAGCACCACGGCGGCCCGGCCAAGGGCGGCAGCCGTCATCAGGGTGTTGTTGTTATTAGAGGTGGCGTAGAAGCTGAACGGACCCAGTGGCGTAATGGACTGCTGGTAGAGGTGCCCGGCAAACTCCTGCAGACGGGCCGCGCCGGCCACCAGGCCCGTGGGCGTTTCGCCGGCGCTGCGCCGCAGGTCATAGGCCACGAGGTGTCAACCTGTTCTTTGGAGCGCCACTCCCACTCGGTGTAGGGCGTGGTGCCCGAATACGTGGCAAAGACTTCCACATCGGTGTTGATGCTTTCGGGCAGCCCACGGGCGCCGGCTACCCAGGTGCCGCGCCGGACAGTGCCACAAGGCCGCTGCCGCTAGGCTGCTGGTCTAGCATTGCTACAAAAGCAGCGGTTTTGGCATACGTGGCCCGCGGCCGCCGGCCGAGGTGTTATCAGTGGGCGGCGGGGCCTGCACCTCGTTCCACCGTCCCTGGTAGATGCTGTACCGGTCAGGGGCGCTCAGCGAAGCCAGCACGCCCGGCAGGGCCGCGGCCTTGAGCAGCGTGCGGGGGGGAGGCCAAGGCGGCACCGGAGGGGTTCCTGCTGCCAGCCTGCGCCAGCAGGCACAGCGGCGCGCACACCAGTGCCGGTAGCAGGGCTAGGCATTTTTTCACCGGGATAAAAAGAATGTTGTGAAGGCGAAGAAACCGGACAGGCAGGTCCGTTGGGCCGCCGGGCTTGGCCTAGCCCGGCAAGGTTTCGTACTGTTCCAAGTCCAGCGTCATCTGTTCCATGGTTCGCCGCAGCAGGGCGTCGATGACTTCCACGATGGGCTGGATACCCTGGCGGTCGAAGGTGCCTTCCCAGGCCTCGAGTTGGGTCACGAACTGCAGCACCTGGTAGATATGCAGGTGCGCCAGACTGGGCCGAATTTTGTGCGTGGCCTCTTTCAGCGCTTCCAGGCTGCCCTCGTGGAAGCCCTGGTGCAGGGTAACCAGCCAGCTTTCGCCGCTTTGCAGGAAAGTGCGCAGCATGAAGGCCACAAACACGGGGTCGTTGTTGGAGGCTTCTTTCAGGGTGTCGGTCCGGTAAAGCTTGTCGCCGCCGAGCTTGCTGTGCCGGGAAGCGACCAGCCACTCGTGCACGATTTTGAGCAGGTCGTTTTCCTTGTAGGGTTTAGACAGGTAGTCGTTCATGCCCGCATCCAGGCATTTCTGGTTGTCGCCGCGCAGGGCGTTGGCCGTGAGGGCGATGATGGGCAAGTGCAGCTTGAGGTCGTTGCGGATGATGGCGGTGGCTTCATACCCGCCCATCACGGGCATGCGCAGGTCCATCAGTATCAGGTCGAACTCCTGCGTGCGGGCCAGTTCCACGGCGGCGGCCCCGTTTTCGGCCTCCGTCACCACGATGTGGGCGAGGCGCAGGAGCGACTTGGCCAGCATCCGGTTGTAGGCATTGTCCTCCACCAGCAGCACGCGCTTGCCGCGCAGGCCTTCCCGGATGAGCTCTGAGTTAACGGTCAGCTCGTTGCGGAGCAGGTCGCTGTCGGTGCCGATGGGCAGCATTAGCGAAAAGCAGCTGTGCGTGCCCCGGTGTTTCTCGCTGGTCACCTGCAGGTTACCGCCCATCAGGCACACCAGGTTCATCGAAATGCTCAGGCCCAGGCCCGTGCCGCCATGCTGGCGGGAAATGGAGGAATTTTCCTGGCTGAAGGTCTGGAACAGGTTCTTAACGTAAGCCGCCTCGATGCCGATGCCGGTGTCGCGCACTGTAAACTCGACTACGGCATCGGTGCCGACAATGCCCGCAAGGGCGCACCCGATGTGGACTTCGCCTTTTTCGGTGAATTTGATGGAGTTGCCGGCCAGGTTCAGCAGCACCTGTACCAGGCGGTGGGGGTCGCCGAACAGCACCTGCGGGGTGTTCGGGTCCACCTCTACCACCAGGCTCAGGCCTTTGTCCTCGGCCTTGTAATGCAGGGTTTTCTCCACCTGTTCACACACCTTGTGCAGGTTGAAGCCGATTTTCTCAATCATCATCTTACCCGCGTCAATCTTCGACAGGTCGAGAATGTCGTTGATGATGACCAGCAGGTTTTCGGCCGACGTTGAGATGGCGTGCAGGTATTTGTCCTGCTGAGGCGAGAGCGCCGTGTGGCTCAGCAGTTGGCTCATGCCCAGGATGGCGTTCATGGGCGTGCGGATTTCGTGGCTCATGTTGGCCAGAAACAGGTCCTTGGCCCGCGACGACTCTTCGGCAAGTTTCTTGGCATCGCGCAGCTTGGCTTCCAGCTGCTTCTGGTGCGTGATGTCGAGGTGCACTCCAATCGAGCCGATGAACTGCTGCTCGTCGCCGTAGACGGGGGTGCCGCTGATGAGCAGCCACCGCTGCTCGCCCTGCTTGTTTTTGATGGGCAGCTCGTAGGTATCGGAAATGCCCCGGGCCCGCGACTGGGTCTTTTGCTCCAGCAGCTGGCGGTAGCTTTCGCTCACCTGCAGGTGGTCGAGGCCGTGGTGCAGCAGCTCGGCCTGGGTGTAGCCCGTGAGCTGGCAGTAGCTGTCGTTCACGAAGGTTACCTGACCCGCCAGGTCCACTTCGAGCAGGCCCAGGCCGAGGTTTTCCAGAATGCCCCGGTACTTGCGCTCACGGCGCTTCAGGGCTTCGCTTTCGGTCAGGCGCTGGGTAATGTCTTTGTACTTCCAGAGAAAGCCTGCGCGAAGGCTGCGCACCTGAATGGGGGTAAAGTCGCGGAGCAGGGTGCGGCCGTCGCGTAATACCAGCGGCTCGCCGCTGATGGCGTCCATCGACTCCTGCATGGCCCCGATGCGCAAGGCGAAGGTGGCCTCCTCGTTGAAATAGCCCTTCATCCGTTCCACCAACTGGCCCGTGCTGGTGCCCACCAGCGCCGCCGGAGCCTCTGCCAGGCCAAAAAGCCGGCAAAAGGCGGCGTTCGCCAGAATAACGCACTGGTGCTCATCCTCCAGCAGCACAGCATGCTGCAGGCTGGCAATGGTACTGGCCAGGCGCAGGCCAGCGGTTTCGGCCGCCAGGTTGGCTTTGGTGATGGCCGTGATGTCGGTGTGGGTGCCGGTTATCAGCAGGGGGGCGCCCTGGTCGTCGTGCAGCGTCACCATACCCCGTGACAGTACCCATTCATTGGTGCCGTCGAGGCCAGTGAGCCGGTACGTTGCCTCAAAAAAGAGGCATTCGCCGCGCAGGTACGCAGCCATGCTCCGGCCGGTGGTGGCGCGCTCTTCGGGGTCGAGGTGCGCGTAAAAGGGAATCCGGCCCACTTCACTTTCCATCAGTTTGCCGTAGTAGCCCAACAGCTGCTGGTACTTCGGGCTCAGGCGCAGCTGCCCTGTTTGCAGGTTGTACTCCCAGGTGTCGTTGCCCAGGGTTTCCATTACGCCGCGCCAGCGCTGCTCGCGCAGCAGGCTGTGCCGCAGGTCCAGGGTCTGCGGGCCGTCGCCGGCCAGCAACACCCCAGGCATGAACGCGGGCCCGGGCGCGGCATCAGCGGCAGGGCAGGGCTTGCCGCCGGCCGTGGTGCGCCCGTAAGGCTGGGGCTTCGCTTCGATGTTAATGAGGTGATGGATAGGTTTCATTACACTTTGCCGTACTGTACAAGTTTATAAATCGTCGAGCGCCCGATGCCGAGCTTCTGGGCTATCAGGGGCACATTGTTGCTGTATTTGTCGAGGTGGTAGCGGATGATGGTGCGGGTGTATTCGCGCAGCGTTTTCTCCTCCGACAAAAAGTCCTTGCCCTTGGCCGGGGGGGGGGAACATGAGGTCGGCGGGCCGGATTTCGTGGCCGTTGCTGAGCACAGCCGCCAGCTCCAGCACTGTTTTCAGCTCACGCACGTTGCCGGGGTAGTCGTAGCCCACCAGCTTGGCCTGCGCCGCCGCCGAGAGCAGCAGCGGCGGCTTCTGGTACTCCTGGCAAAAGGCGGCCAGGAAATGCTGGGCCAGCACCACGATGTCGGGGCCGCGCTCGCGCAAAGGAGGCAGCACGATGGGCAGGCCCATGATGCGGAAGTACAGGTCTTCCCGAAACGTGCCCTTGCTCACCTCCTCGGCCAGGTTCTTGTGCGTGGCCGTTACCAGGCGCACGTTCAGCTTAATCTTGTCACTGCCGCCCACGCGCTGCATTTCGCGCTCCTGCAGCACGCGTTGTAGCTTGGACTGAATGACCGGGTTCAGCTCGTCAATCTCGTCGAGAAACAGCGTGCCGTGGTTGGCCTCTTCGACCTTGCCGATTTTGCGCCCAATGGCCCCCGTAAAGGCACCTTCTTCGTGGCCAAACAGCTCGCTTTCCACCAGCTCGCTGGGAATGGCGGCCATGTTCACGGCCACAAATGGCCCCTTTCGCCGCTCCGAGTGCTGGTGTATGCCTTTGGCCACCAGCTTCTTGCCGGTGCCGCTTTCGCCGGTGATGGACACGTTGACCGGGGTTTGGGCGGCCTGGGCCATTATGTCGAAGGTGCGCTGAATGGCCGGGCTGTTGCCCTTCAACAGTGCGCTGAAGCCGTGCGGGTCGGCGAGGGCCAGCCCCGTTGGGGCGGCCGGCTGGTCCAGCGCGGCGTTTTCACGCACCACCCGCACGGCGTTCCGCAACGACTGCCAGGTGTGCTCGTCTTTCACGAAATAGTCGATGGCCCCCAGCTTGAGCAGCTCCACCACGGTGCCGATTTTGCTTTGGGCGCTGATGACGATGACCGGCAGGCCGGGGTAGAGATGCGTGATTTTTTTGAGCAGCTGGTCGCCGTCGATGTCGGGCAGCAAAAAATCGATGGTCACCAAATCAGGGCGCTCGCGCACACCGCTGAAAAAATCCTTGCCCGAGGCGTATAACGCCACCTCATAGTCAGGGTTCTGGGAAAGATGGTACTGAAGCAGCTGCCCGTACCACAAGTCATCTTCGATAACGGAGATGCGAAATTTTTTAAGGAGTTGCGGCTTCATCGAAGTCAAAGGCCTGTGCCGTCGGGAAATGGCAGGAGTTGATTATATAGAAGGCGCACGCTGCCCTGACCGGGGGCAGGTAATTCCCGGAAAATGCAACGGGTGGGTGCGGACTCTTATACTTGTGCCGCCGCACCAGAATGCCCGGCCGCCCAGGGGCTGGGGCTGGGGAGCACCGCTCGGGCGGCCGGGGCATCGTGCCTTAATCTATCCGCATGCGTTGGTAGACTGCGCCTGAGCTCCCAGGCTTGCCAGCAGGCTGCCTAGTAAGTATAGAAGGCGCCAGGCCTGCTTGATTCGAATCGTAAAGGCATTTGAGTAAGAAATTTGCATAGGAAAAAATTAAATTATTTTCGAGGCCAAAGGAGGAGGTGGATATTTGTTTTCTGTTTGCAAAAGGCAATTTGACATTGGTGCAAGTCCTTACATCAAAGGCTTTGCTTAACGGCACCCTTAGGAATGAAACCCGGTTTCAAAATAGCCATCAATGGAATTATTTCTACATAAACCCGCATAAGACAGGCGTTTATATAGAAATAATTCCATGCTCTTCTTGTATCCATGCCGCGGTATTTTTACTGCATGAAGGGAGGGAATCACGGAACAAAACTATTGTCCGCAGCAAACATCGGATTGAAAAAAATCTACCGTAAATGCGGTAGTGTGTTTTCGGCCGACCACTTCTGGCGAGGCTAGCGGCAGAAGTGGCTGGCCGAAAGCACACTACCGCAAACCCGGCCCTGGGCCCGGCCCGACTAGGTGTATAGTCCCAAGGCGTGATGGGGCATTTTCCGGGCTGGAATTTTGCCCGCACCGACGGGACAAGTGCTCCCCTGGGACAACTACTCCACGGCAGCGCCCGCCCCACGGCGGCAATCGGGCGCGCTAGCCACCACCGCCAGGAAAGCCTGCC
>NZ_JAGEMO020000116.1 GCF_017921975.2 Hymenobacter terricola | reverse complement strand
AAAAAAAATCGGACGCAAGTGATTGAGCACAACGAAGAAGTCTACAAAAATCGTAACCAAATCGAACGCTGCTTCAACCGCCTCAAGCGGTTTCGGGGCCTCGCTTCACGCTACGAAAAGAACGCCAGCACCTTTCTGGCAATGGTCACCCTCGGAGCCATCCTGATGTGGCTTTAATTGTTTACACGTCCTAGTGTGCGGCTGGCCGGTGGGCGGGATGGCTTCGCCTAACCGAATGGGAAAGTCCTCGAAAGTGGGTAGGGCGGCGACCAACTGTGTTTTCGGCTTCCGGGCTTCTGCTGGCAACCGGAGCCGGGCAACCGCCGGCTCATCCGGCCTTCAGCGGCCAGGCGCGGGCCGGCTCGCGGGAGTTGGTAATGGCTCCGGACGCCGCTACGGAGGCATTACCGACTGTCGGGAAGGCTTCCGGAAGCTGCTACGGAGGCATTACCGACTCCGGGGAAGGCGCGGGATGCGCCGACGAGGGCGGAGCCGCCGGCCGGGATGGCCGGCACACGGTGCCCCACCCCGCTCCTACGCCCCAAACGGCCTACCCTACCGGACCCGGCCCCTACCTTTGCGGCCCGCTTATGTACGACTTCCTCACCACCTCCCCCTGGCCCGATTACGAGCTGATTGATTCCGGCAACTTCCAAAAGCTCGAACGCTTCGGCCCATATGTGCTGGCCCGGCCCGAGCCGCAGGCCATCTGGGACCCGCACCTGCCGCTTAAAGAGTGGGAAAAGGCCGATGCCGCCTTCGCCCGCGCCCCCGGCAGCACCGAAAAAGGCCAGTGGCGCCTCAAGCCCGCCATGCCCGAGCAGTGGCTCATCGACTACCAGCGGCCCGATGGCCTGAAGCTGAAGTTTCGGCTGGGCCTGTCGTCGTTCAAGCACGTCGGGCTGTTTCCGGAGCAGGACCCCAACTGGCAGTTCATCTACAATCAGACGAAAAAGCGCCGCGCCACACTACCGCGCGTGCTCAACCTGTTTGCCTACACCGGGGCCGCCACGCTGGCCGCCCGCGCCGCCGGGGCCGACGTCACGCACCTCGATTCGGTGAAGCAGGTCAACTTCTGGGCCCGTGACAACATGGAAGCCAGCCAGCTCGACGGCGTGCGCTGGCTGGTGGAAGACGCCATGAAATACGTGCGGCGCGAAGTGAAGCGCGGCAGCAAGTACCAGGGCCTCATCCTGGACCCGCCCGCCTACGGCCGCGGCCCCAACGGCGAAAAGTGGCAGCTCGAAGATGAGTTGAACGAAATGCTCAAGCTCAGCCAGCAGCTCCTCGACCCCAAGGACCATTTCTTCGTGGTGAACCTGTATTCGCTGGGCTTCTCGGCCCTGATTCTGGACAACCTCACCACGGCCATTTTCCCCGGCGAGAAGACCGTGCGTGAGCTGGGCGAGATTTACCTGCACGATGCCGGCCAGCGCAAGCTGCCGCTGGGCACGTTCTGCCGGTTCGCCACGTAGCGCGGACTTGTAGTCCGCGCCGGCCCGTCATCCGTATTGCACCACTCGCTTCGCTAAACTCGCGGACTGAAAGTCCGCGCTACTTATGCACACCGCTCCCCGCCGCCTCGCCCTGATTGATTTGGGCACGAATACCTTCCACCTGCTCATCGTAGAAATGCCCGCCACGCCCGGCGAAAAGCCGCTGGTGCTGCTGCGCACCAAAGCCGGCGTGCGCCTGGGCGAAGGCGGCATCAGCCAGGGCCTTATCGCACCCGAGCCGTATGCCCGCGCCCTGCACACGCTAGCCGGCTTCAAGGAAGAAATGGAGCTGCACACCGTGACCGAGGTGCGCGCCACGGCCACCAGCGCCATGCGCGTCACCCGCAACGGCCCCGATTTGGTGCGCGACATCTTCGAGCAAACCGGCATCCGCGTCGACGTCATTCCCGGTGACCGCGAGGCAGAGCTGATTTGCGAGGGCGTGCGCCAGGCCGTGCCGCTGGGCCCCGAACCGCACTTAATAATGGACATCGGCGGCGGCTCGGTGGAATTTATTATTGCCAACCACGCCACCATTTTCTGGAAGCAGAGCTTCGAAATCGGGGCCCAACGGCTGCTGGACAAGTTTTTTCCCGACCTGGCGGGCGTGTTTCCGGCCACCGCCGTGGTGGCCGAGCAGGAATACCTGGGCTCGGTACTCGGGCCGCTCATCGAGGCCGTGCAGCGCCACAAGCCCGTAGGGATAGTGGGCGCTTCGGGCAGCTTCGACAGCCTGGCCGATATGCAGCTGGGCCAGCTGCGCTCCGAAGCCGAGCTGCCGCCCCGCACGGAGCTGGCGTTAAGCTCGTTCCAGGCCAGCTACCGGCACCTGCTGGCCGGCAACCACGAGCAGCGGAAGGCTCTGCCCGGCATCCTGCCCATGCGAGCCGATATGCTGGTGGTGGCCTCGGTGCTGATTGATTACGTGCTGGGCATCGCGGAAATCACGCGCATACAGACTTCGGCGTACGCGTTGAAGGAAGGGCTGCTGGCGGAAATGCTGGGGTTGTAGCGCGGACTTTGCCGTCCGCGAGTCCAACGGTTTTCCACTCGCGGACTACAACGCCCGCGCTACTGCCCGGCACACCCGGTGGATGAAAGCCAGCTTGCGCACCACCTCCGGGCGGATGATGAAGGGGTAGGAATCGGGCTGGCCCATGCTGCGGTTCAGGCTGTTCATGGCGAAGGTGAGGGGCAGCCACTGCGCCACAATGCGGTGGAAATCGGCCGCTTCGTACGGGTCTTCGGTGATGGCCACGCGCAGGTGCTGGTCGTCGGCGGCGCCGCTGGGGTTTACCCCCAGCCCAAAAGCGTGGGCCGTTTGCAGCGTGTCGAGGATGTGCAGGTAGTGGGCCCAGGTTTCGGCCCAGTCCTCCCAGGGGTGGCTGCTGGCGTAGGCGCTGATGAAGTGCTGCGGCCAGTCGGGGCGCGGGCCGTGGGCGTAGTGCGCTTGCAGGGCCGCGGCGTAGTCCTGCCGCTCATCGCCGAACAGCTGGCGGTATTCCTCCAGATGCGGCGTATGGCCGATGAGCCGGTCCCAGTAGTAGTGGCCCACCTCGTGGCGGAAGTGGCCCAGCAGGGTGCGGTAGGTTTCGGCCATGGCCTTGCGGGCCATTTCGCGCTCGATGTCGTCGGCCTCGGCAATGTTGATGGTGATAAGGCCGTTATCGTGGCCGGTCAGGATTTTTTCGCCGCCGCCCGGGTTGGGGTCGGCCAAGAAGTTGAAGGCCAGGCCGTGGGCCGGGTCCGCCGTTTTGCTCACCACCGGCAGGCCCAGGCGCAGCAGGCTGTAGACGAGGCGGCGCTTGGCCGTTTCGAGGCGTTGCCAGCGCTGGCGGTACTCGGGGTTGCTCAGGTCGGGAATGGTGCGGTTGAGGGCGCAGGCCACGCAGAACGGCGTGGGGCTGCCGGCCGGCACCAGCCAGTTGCAGCAGGCGTCGGCGTGGTTTTGGCAGTAGGTATAGGTCGGCGATGCCGGCCCCGGGGTAGCCTCATACACCTGGAAATTGCCCGCTGATTGAGCCACCAGGGGCACCAGCACCAGTCGCGTGGTCTCGAAACCCAGCGGAAAGTGGCACCGCTCGCACTGGCTGTTTTCAAAAAAAAGCACCTGCCCGCAGTGGGTGCAGTTAAAAAGCTCCATGTAACATGTGGTTAGGCGTGGGCCGGAATAAGGCGCTTGGTGTACGTTTCTTTTGGGGAAGCGCTGCGTGGCCTTGCTGCTTCGGCGACGCGGGCTTCACCGCATCCCGTTCGTTTTACCGTTTTCAGCAGATAAAAACCTCTTTTTTGCCCCAACCCCCTATTGCTTTTCAGGATTTCAGTAGGTTATTACATTCGAATTCCACGGCACCCCCTAAAATTTAAAGGCTTCGGCATTTCCCTTGCTGCCCTTGGTCCCTTGTTGTTTGTTGCTTCATAGCCGCTTCCCATGCCGGAAAATACCCTCCTCAACTCGTACCCGGAACTGGCCAATGTGTGGGACGAAATGTTCCGGGCCGAAGGCACCCGGCCCGAATACCGCCACTTCGTGACGGCCATCGAAAACCTGGCGGGCACCGAGATGACCCGCAAGGCCGAGCTGGCCAAAAAGCTCTTTCTGAGCCAGGGCGTGACTTTCACGGTGTACAACAGCGGTGAGGGCATCGAGAAGATTTTCCCGTTCGACATCATCCCGCGCATCATCAACCACGCCGAGTGGCAGCGCATCGAGGCCGGCATCAAGCAGCGCCTGAAGGCCCTCAACATCTTCCTGAAGGACATTTACCACCAGCAGTTCATCCTGAAAGACGGCATTATGCCGGCGGCGCTGGTGTACTCCTGCCCGCAGTTCCTGCGCGAGATGATGAACGTGAACGTGCCGCACGACATCTACACGCACATCGCGGGCGTCGATTTAATTCGGGACAACGACGGCGAGCTGTACGTGCTGGAAGACAACCTGCGCACGCCCTCCGGCGTGTCGTATATGCTGGAAAACCGGAGCATTACCTACCGCATTTTCCCCGATTTGCTGCCCAAAAGCAACGTGCTGCCGGTGAAGGATTACCCCGATTTGCTGTTCCGCAACCTGCTGGCGCTGGGCAGCCGGCAGGCCAGCGAGGCCACGGTGGTGCTGCTCTCGCCGGGCATCTACAACTCGGCGTATTTCGAGCACAGCGCGCTGGCGCGGCTCATGGGCATCCGGCTGGTGGAAAGCCGCGACCTCATCGTGCACAACCACTTTGTGTACATGAAAACCACGCGCGGCCTGGAGCGGGTCGACGTGATTTACCGCCGCGTCGACGACGAATACATCGACCCGCTGGTGTTCCGGCCCGACAGCGCGCTCGGCGTGTCGGGCCTGTACTGGGCCTACCGCAAAGGCAATGTGGCCATTGTAAACGCCATGGGCAACGGCGTGGCCGACGACAAAGCCGTGTACTGCTACGTGCCCGACATGATTCGCTACTACCTCAACGAGGAGCCCATCCTGAAAAACGTGCCCACGCACCGCCTCGACGACCCCGACAAGCGCCAGCACGTGTTCGACAACATGGAGCGCATGGTCATCAAGCGCACCAACGAGTCGGGCGGCTACGGCATGCTCATTGGCAACTGCGCCACCGACGAGGAAATGGCCGATTTCCGCACCGCCATCAGCCAGGACCCGCGCAGCTTCATCGCCCAGCCCATCATCAACCTCTCCTCCTCGCCGTGCTATATCGACGGCGTGCTGCAACCGCGGCGCGTCGATTTGCGGCCCTTTGCGCTCTACGGCCCGTCGGGCATCGATATTGTGCCCGGCGGCCTCACGCGGGTGGCCCTGCGCGAAGGCTCGCTGGTGGTCAATTCCTCGCAGGGCGGCGGCAGCAAAGACACTTGGGTGCTGGGCCCGGAGAACTGAGTTGACGTCAGGCCATAAAAAAGAACGTCATGCTGAGCGCAGCGAAGCATCTCGCGTGTGGTAGTAAATCAATCCGATTGGAGTTAGTGGAAGCACGCGAGATGCCTCGGCTACGCTCAGCATGACGTTCTTACCGGACGTTCTCTCCTCCTAATAAAATCCATATTGCCCCATATGCTCAGTCGCGTTGCCGATACTATTTACTGGCTGGCCCGCTATCTGGAGCGCAGCCAGGCCATGCTGCAGGTGCTGCGCATCAACTACATCGCCTCGCAGGACGAGCAGGCCTTTGAGGGCTGGAAACCGCTGCTTTACACCTACGGCGACCTCACGGAGGAAGAAGTTACCGCCACTGCGGCCGACACCGCCCTGGTGCTGGGCCACCTGATTTTTGACCGGGAAAACGCCGTTTCGGTGTACAACAACATCGTGCAGGGCCGCGAAAACGCCCGCGCCGTGCAGGACCACATCACCAAGGAAGTCTGGCTGAGCCTGAACGACTACTACCACGTCATCCGGCAGGACGAAGTGGCCCGGCAAGTGCAGGTTGAAGACCCCGTTTCGGGCATCGATTTCCTGATAAAGCAAGGCCTGCTGTTTGCCGGCACGGTGCAGCACACCATGCCGCGCGACGAAGGCTACGTGTTTCTGAGCATGGGCAAATTCCTGGAGCGCGCCCTGCAAACCACGGACATCATGCGCCTCAAACGCGAGGCTTTTTCTCCGGCCACCGAGCCCCACCAAAGCGCTTCGGCCCTGCGCTACCTGCTGTATGCGCTGTTCGGCTACGAGCTGTACACCAAGACGTACAAAGGCGTGATTACGCCCGAAAACGTGCTCGAAATGCTGGTGTACGACGAAGATTTTCCGCACTCGCTGGCCTACAGCCTGGCCCAGCTGGTGCGCTACTGCGAGCGCCTGCGCGACGACAGCCTGCCCGAAAGCTACGACCACCTGCATTTCCTCATCGGCAAGGCCAAAAACAACGTGGCCTACAGCAGCCTCACCGCCATTGACGGCCCCGCCCTGGAACAATTCCTAAAGCAAACCCGCGGCGAGCTGCTCGACATCGCGGCGGCGCTCAACACGTACTATTTTGGCAATAGCTAGCCCGTCATGCCGAGCGCAGCCGAGGCATCTCGCGTGTGGCAGTAATCAAAATCGCTACAACGATTGAGTTAGCAATGCACGCGAAATGCCTCGACGGCGCTCGGCATGACGTTCCTCTTCATTCCTCAATCTCATGCCTTCCTATAAAATCAAGCACCTCACGCGCTACGCCTACGCGGCTCCGGTTATCGACTGCGCCAACCAGCTCATGATTTACCCGCTGGAAGACGACCGGCTGGAAGTCAAAAGCCAGGTCGTAAACATCTCGGCCAACCCCGAAATAGCGTTTTTCACCGATTATTTCGGCAATCAGGTGGGCGTGTTCACCGTCATCAAGCCGCACACCGAGCTGCTGATAGAGTCGAATGTGGAAGTGGTGACCACGCCCATCCTATTCCCGATGGACGAGGAAACCGCCGAGCAGCAGTGGCAGCATTTGGTCGATATCCGCTACGACGCGGCGTTCATGGACTTTCTGGACCCGCACACGTCGCCACTGCACGAGGAAATCCGGGCGGCTCTGACAGACGTGGTGAACGGCAACGACAAGCCACTGAAAAATGCCCTGGTCCTCTCCGAATACGTGAACGCCAACCTGGCCTACGAGCAGGGCGTGACCAGCGTGGAAACGCCCACCGAAGAAATCTGGCAGCTGAAAGCGGGCGTATGCCAGGATTTCGCGCATTTGCTGCTATTTATGCTGCGGCTCATCGGCATTCCGGCGCGCTACGTGAGCGGCTACGTGTGCCCCAAAGAAGAAGGCGTGCGCGGGGCCGGCGCCACCCACGCCTGGGTCGAAGCCTACATTCCTTTCTACGGCTGGCTGGGCCTCGACCCCACCAATAACACCATTGTGAACGACGGCCACGTCCGCATGGCCATCGGCCGGCAGTTTGCCGATTGCACCCCCATCAAAGGCACTTACAAAGGCACCGGCGCGCACACCCTCACCGTGACGGTGCACATCGAAAACGGCAAGCCCAAAAAGGCTGATTCGACCCCCGACGTACCGGTTTACGTGCGCGAAACGCAGCAGCCCGTCGCGCCCGTGAACTCCTACCGCAAGTACGTAACCTGGGCTCAGCAGCAACAGCAACAGCAGCAGTAAGGTCGCCCTCCGCGTGCACCTCACCCCCGGCCCCTCTCCCGCGGAGAGGGGAGCCTAACGATTGAATTAAAAGTGAAAAGCATAGGGTCGAAAATCATTTCTGATTCCTCCATTTTCACTTTTAAGTATTAACTCATATCTCTGCACCGCCGTGGCTCCCCTCTCCGCGGGAGAGGGGCCGGGGGTGAGGTTTTTCAGTACGCCGTAAGTTTGGGCCTTGCCGCGCCTTCGCCGGCCCTCACTTCCTCGCCATGACCTTCCCCTACAGCCAGCTTTTCACCTTCACCGAAAGCGTTTTCCGCAGCATCGGCTGTTCCGAAGAAGACGCTACGCTCGCCACCGAAACCCTGCTTTCAGCCGACCTGCGGGGCGTCGACTCCCACGGCGTGGCCCGCCTTGTGGGCTACGTGCGCCTCTGGGAGGCCGGCCGCATCAACGCCACGCCCCGCGTGGGCGTGACTTATGAAACGCCCAGCACCGCCGTGGTGGACGGCGACGGCGGCCTCGGCCTCGTAGTCGGCCCCAAAGCCATGCGCGTGGCCATCGAAAAGGCCAGGCAAGTAGGCACGGGCTGGGTTTCGGTGAAGAATTCCAACCACTTCGGCATAGCTGGCTACCACGCCATGCTGCCCCTGGCACACGACATGATTGGCATTGCCATGACCAATGCCTCGCCCCTCGTCGCGCCCACTTATTCGCTCGATAGATTACTCGGCACCAACCCCATTGCCGTGGCCGTGCCCGCCGGTGAACAACCCGATTTCGTGGCCGACATGGCCACCACCACCGCCGCCAACGGCAAGCTCGAAATCGCCCAACGCAAAGGCATCCCCCTGCCCGAAGGCTGGGCCCAAACCGCCGACGGCCAGCCCAGCACCGATGCCAACGCCGTGAAAAACGGTGGCGCGCTCCTGCCCCTGGGCGGCGCCACCGGCTCGCACAAAGGCTACGCGCTGGGCAGCATCGTGGACATCTTCTCCGCCGTGCTATCCGGAGCGAATTATGGGCCGTGGGTGCCGCCGTTCGTAGCTTTCCTCCAGCCCTCGGCCAATCCCGTGGGCCAGGGGCTGGGCCATTTTTTTGGCGCGATGCGCGTCGATGCGTTCCGGCCCGCCGATGAGTTCAAGGCCCACATGGACAACTGGATTACAACCTTCCGCAACGCGCACGCCGTGGCGGGCAAAAAGGTGTTAATTCCCGGCGACCCGGAACGTGAAATCGCCGCCCACCGGCTCATCGAAGGCATTCCGCTGCTCGATGCCGTGGTGAAGGATTTGGAAGGAGTAGGCGCGAAGTTTGGGGTAAAACTCTAAACCCAGATTCAAAGCACAGGGCACAAAAAAAGTCCTCCATGCAACATGGAGGACTTTTTTGTGTAATTAGCGATGGCTACGAAACGTGGTTGGCAGCCGTGGGCACCAGCGCCGCAATGGCCACTTGTTCATTCAAATACTGGGACGAATAGCCGGCATCCGACTTGTTCAGGAACAGGCAGGTACCACCGTTCACCGCGTCAATAATCTGTGCGTACTGGTCCATCGGCAGGGCGGGGCAGCCGAGGCTGCGCCCCAAACGGCCGTTTTGCTTGATGAAATCTTCGCTCACGTAATCAGCGCCGTGCATCACCACGGAGCGGGATGCAGCGTTGGTGTTGTAGCCTTCGTCCAGGCCTTGGAGGCGCAGGGAATGGCCATGCTTGCCCTCGTATTCGCTGCCCGTGGCGTAGAAGCCGAGGCTGCTCATATTGCTCTGGTCGGTGTTGGAGAAGTTGGTGGCTTCGTTCTCGCCAGAGTTGTGGCCGTGGGCCACGAGGGTGTGAAACAAGATTTCCTTGTTGGCCAAATCGAGCACCCACAGACGCTTTTCAGTAGAAGGCAGGTCGAAATCGATGACGGTCAACAGCTGCTTGTTCTCCGACAGCTTGCCGGCCTCGCGCAGGTTGAGGTAGCCGGTCATGGCCTTGGCAAAAGTTTCGAAGCGCAGCCCTTCCTGCTCGGCCCCGAGGGCGTTGTAAGTGGTGCGCAACTCCTGGTCGAACCGGGCCTGGGGCGAAAAATTAGCTTTGGGCATGCGCAGCTCGTTTTTCGAGCCGCCGGCCATTGATTTGGTGACGGGGCCGGCCATGGGTGTGGCTAAAAACAACGAAGCCAGGAAGGGCAAGGCCCGCCGCGCTATCCGCTGCATTCGCCGCTGCGACTTTCGTTTCCGCTGAACTACGCTGACGCTGGTCTGGTGCATGATTTCGAAGGATTAGCTGATGGCTAAAAAACCAGTTGCCGCGCAAGCAGCAGCTGGTTCAGAACCTTATACGAGAACTTTGCCTCAGGGGGCACATTATCAACGCCGGCCTGCGGCAAAAGATTCCAGAATCCTCGTTCTGACCGGTACTAACCCGCTACGCAATCAAGGCCTTACTGCCAGCCGCGCTTCAGGAAGCGCCGCCCGGCCGCCGGCCCATCCAGCCAGCGCGAGGCTAGGCCGGGGCCGCTCAGCAGCATCATGCTGCCCACCCGCATGGTGGCGATGATGTCCTTGAACTGCTCGGGTGGCAGGGCCGGACAGCCGCGGCTGTAGCCCAGGTGGCCGTATTTCTCAACGTATCTGGGGCTGGCGTAGTCGGCCGCGTGTAGCACCACGTAGCGGTCGAAAGCGTTGGCATTTTGGCCCTTGTCGAGGCCTTCGATGCGGCGCGAGTAGCCATGGATGCCGTCATACGTGCCGGCCGTGCGGTAGAAGCCCAGCGAAGTGCAGGCTGATTTTTCTTCGTTGGAAAACCGGGTGGCGCGCAGGTGGCCCGAGCCTTCGCCGTGGGCCACCAGGCTGCGGTGCAGCACCCGGGCATTCTTCAAATCAATTACCCAGAGGCGCTCGGTGGTGTTGGGCAGGTCCATATCGGCCACAGCCAGCAGGCCGGCGCGCTCGATGCGGCCGGTGGGGTGCAGCGTGAGGTAGCCCACGCAGGCCTGCTCCAGTACCTCGGGGCGCAGCGCGGCGGCGGCGGGGCCGAGGGCAGCGTGCAAGCTCCGGATGGCCTGGCGCAGGGTATCGGGCACGTTGGGCACGGTGGCGACCGGCGTGAGGCGCAATGAATCGGGGACGACGGCCGGAACCGTTGGGGCGCTGGCTAAGGCCTGAGAGTCGGCGGCCGGGGCAGGTGCCGCGGCCGGGCTCTGGCTGAGCGGCGGGCCGCTGGTCGGGGCCTGCGGCTCATTGGCCCGCAGCTGGCAGCCGGCTACCAGCAAAGCCGCCCCGGCCAGGCGCAGCGCCCGGCTCATTTTCATCGTCCCATTGGCTGCCGCCCACCGTTCTTTCAACCTAAACATGCCCTGAAAGTACGACGGCCAGCGAAATCCATCCCTGAAAACCGGGTGCGGTGCGGGCAAATTGTTGCCGCCGCGGTAGTGGCCCGGGCACCCCGCCGGATGGCCGCCCGGTGTGGATTAAGCACGGGCAAACAATAAATATCAGTTAAGGAAAATTTACTGAATAGTGCAATCGAATGCACGGATAAGATTATGGCGTGTTCTGGTAGTATGAAGGATTATATCTACCTTGAATGACCAAAAAGCCGCGTATTTCTTTGTCATCCCTACGCTGGTTCTTTGGCACACACTTCACTCTTTTCTCATATAACTTCATTCCCACACATGATGCACTTCTCTCCTCCTTTCCCATTCCGCAAACGATTCCGGTTTGCGCTGGCATTGGCCCTGGCCTTGCTGGGGGCCGGAACCCAATCGGCCCACGCCCAAAAAGTCGTCATGCAGGGCTTCTGGTGGGATTACTGGAATTCGAACTACCCCAACGGCTGGGCCAATTACCTCGCCGACCTGGCCCCGCGCCTCAAAGGCATGGGCGTGGACGCGGTCTGGATTCCGCCTACCATCAAAAACGGCAACCAGGGCGACGGCTACTCCCCTTTCGACAACTACGACCTCGGCGATAAGTGGCAAAAGGGCTTCCTGGCCACCCGCATGGGCACCAAGGACGAGCTGCTGCGCGCCGTGGCCGTGCTGCACGCCAACGGCATCGAAGTGGTGCAGGACATCGTGCTGAACCACAACGACGGCGCCGGCTCTTCTTCCGGGGCGGGCGGCCCTGACCCGGCGGCCTGGGAAGACTACACGACCAGCAAGTACAAGAACTTCCGCTACGTGAGCTACGCCAAGCCGGTGACCGACGAAAGCGCCGCCGACTACCTCTCGCGCAGCGGCCGCTTTGCCAAAAACTGGCAGAACTTCAACCCCAACCCCGGCAATAATTCGACTTCCGGCGACTGGAATGCGCCCTTCTTCGGGCCGGATATCAGCTACTACACCGGCTCTTACGGCCAAAGCTCCAACGCCACCTACAACCCCACCCAGGCCAGCGACTACATGCGCACCGGCAACCGCAACTGGCTGATTTGGTACAAGAAGCAAGTCGGTTTCGATGGCGTGCGGCTCGATGCGGTGAAGCATTTCCCGGACTTCGCGTCCGAGGATTTCCTCTATAACCTGCAAAGCAACGCCGGCTGGGCCAGCGGCGGGGCCACCATGTACGCCGTGGGCGAATGGGTGGGCAGCAGCAGCCAGATGGACGGCTGGGTGGCCAACGTGAACAACCGCTCGGGCACGTTCGACTTCTCGTTGCGCAACGGCCTCTACCAGGTGGTGAGCCAGGGCGGCAGCTTCGACATCGGCACGCTGCCGACGTACCAGCAGGGCACCCGCGTGGTGAACATCGGCGGGACGTATGTGCACCGCACGGTGCCTTTCGTGAACAACCACGACACGATGCGCCCCACCACCGACGCCAACGGCAACTACACCGGCTGGAACACCGGCTCGGAGCTGGCCCCGCACATCGACCCGTTCGACCCGCGCCTCTCGGCCGTGTACGCCGCCGCGCTGGCCATGGACGGCTCCCCGATGCTCTACTTTGAGGACGTGTTCAACGTGGGCAACACCAGCAAGCGTTTCAGCAACAGCCCCAAAAGCACCACCGACCTGCCCACCCGCGACGACCTCGTGAACCTGGTGTGGTGCCACCAGAACCTGCACTTCAAGGACGGCGCCTACAAAGTGCGCTGGCAATCGGCCGACCACCTCGTGATTGAGCGCAGCACGAAAGCCCTCATCGGCATCAACGACAACTTCACCACCTGGCAAAACAGCACGGTGAGCTGCGATTTTGCCCCTGGCACCGTGCTCAAGGACTATTCCGGGGCCAATGGCACCGCCACCGTGACCGTGAGCGGCTCGCAAACCGTGGCCATCAACACGCCGCCGTGCAACGGCACGGCCGCCGGGGGCCGCCGGGGCTACTCGGTGTGGGCCCCCACCAATGCCGTGACCGGCTACACCCGCCCGGCCCTGGCCACCACCCAGGAATGGGAATTGGCCGATGACCTTGGCGACTCCGACAGCCGCAGCCTGATGCAGGGCGGCGCGCTGCCGGCCGCCTCCACGGCCTACCGCACGGCCGGCCGCATCTACGGGGCCGCCAACAAGTCCGTCACCTACACCCTGTTTCCGGTGGATGCCACGCGCAGCCTCACGGTGGCCGTGCTCAACAGCGCCGGCACCGTGGTGAGCAGCCAGACCGGCACCGGCACCCTCACCGGCACCTACACGCCCACGGCCGAAGGCTGGTACACCCTCAAAGCCAAAAACGCCAGCGCCGCCAACCCCAGCCAGGGCGCTTTCGTGAAGGTGACCTACACCGCCCCCACCGTGGTAACCGGCGCCATGACCGGCCGCCGCGACGCCGCCGTGCTGGCCAATACCCAGGACGTGCCCACCGCCGAAGTCTCCATCTACCCCAACCCCACGGCCTCCGACCGCATCGACCTGACCATCCAGGCCAACCGCGAGCAGGCCGCCACCGTCCAGCTCCACGACCTCACCGGCCGCCTGGTGCACACCGAAACCGTGCGCCTCTACAACGGCGCCAACGAGCTGCGCCTCGGCGTGAAGCGGACGCTACCCGGCGGCCTCTACCAGCTCACGGTGCCCGAGTTCCACGTCAGCCAGAAGGTGGCGCTGTACTAATGCAGGCAGGGTGCGGGGCCGGCCCCGCACCCTGCACCACACGCTAGAGAAAGCCGCTCCGAGCATTCGGAGCGGCTTTTTTGGGTTCGGTGCCGAGGCCTTTATGCGGCGTGCTCAGCGCCCGTAGGCCCGGCCCCACCGCTGGTAGCCGCCACCCCAGGAGCCGTAGGGTCAGCCTCCGGGGCCGGAGCTTCCGCCACTGCGCTGGTAAGCCCGTCCTCCGCGCCAGTAAGCTCCTCCACCGCGCCAGTAAGCTCCTCCAAAGCATTTTTCAGGGCAACTGTAGCACTTTTCCAATTAAATAAACCCGAGACTGGTTATCGACGGGTAGCGGGCTTAGAAAAACACGCTGGCGTTCAGCTTCAGGTAGAACGGCGTGCCGGGCGTGAAGTGCAGCTCATCGACGCCGGCGGCGGGCTCGCCGGGCAGGCGGCTTTGGGTGGCGAACTGGGCCTGGTTCCAGGCCACGTTGAAGAGGTTTTCGGCGGTGGCGCCTACCTGGAAGCGGGCGCGGGTGCAGCTCACCACGGCATCGGCCAGGAAGTAGCCCCGGGCCCGGATGCTGCCGTCGTCGTTGGCCGGGCGCGAGTCGATGTGGCGGTAGCGGAGGCTGCCGCTCAGGCCCCTGGGCGCTTTGTAGGTGAGGCCGCCGATGGTGGTGAACGTGGGCGCAAGCGGAATGTAGCTGGCCTCGGCGGGCGCGTCGAGCTGGCGGCCGTGGTTGTAGTTGAGGTCGGTATCGAGGAAAAGCCGGCGGCTGAGCTGGTAGCGCAGGGCCACGTCCACGCCGTAGCGCTGGGTGGGGCCGGTGTTTTCCACGTTGCCATCATCGCCCACGTACACCAATTCATCCTGCAGGTGCAGGCTCCAGAGGGCGGCGTTCACCACCAGATGGGGCACGGGCTTGAAGGTGCTGCCCACCTCGTAGCCCAGGGCGCGGGGCAGCACGTTGTCGTTCGTTCCCCGAATCACGCCCCGCGCATCGTTGGAATGGAAGCCAAAACCGGAGCGGGCAAACAGCTGCACCGTGGGCGTGAGCTGGTAGTAGAGGTTGAGTTTGGGCGAGACGCGGGCGCGGGCCAGGCGGCCCCGCAGCGGCTCCAGCGCGCCGGCATCCTCATTGGCCAGCAGGCCCCGGAAATCGAAGGTGAAGACGTCCAGCCGCACGGCCGCGTTCACGGTGAGGCGGTCGGTGAGGGGCAGGGTTTCGTCGAGGTAGGCGTTGATGTTTTGCTCGAATAAGCGGCCCGTGGTGATGGTATCGGTGATTTGGCGGCGCACGGCGTGGCGCAGGGCCAGGCCCGCATCGTCGATGCGGGTGCCCACGCCCAGCGTGCTGTGCAGCGTGTGGGCCCCGAGCTGGTCGTCGCGGTCGTAGGTGCCGGTGTAGCCGTAGATGTTGCGGCCGGTTTCGGTCTGGTTGATTTCGTCGCCCACCAGCGGGTCGGGGTGGTTTAGAAAGAAGGTGAAGTCCGAAAACAGGTTGAAGTGGTAGTTGGAGTAGTAGGCCTGCTGGCGCAGCACGGCATCGTGCGGGAGGGCGGTGGTGAGGACAATGGAGGCATTGGTGCGGTCGGTGCGGCCGCCCTCGCTGGGGTCGATGCTGCCGAAACGGGAGATGGTGCCGTTTTCCACGCCGCGCTCGGGTATCTGGCCGCTGGCGTCCCAGTTCGAGTTGAAGTGCGAGCCCAGCAAGGTCAGCGAGGTCTTATCTGAGAGCTGGCCGGTGTACTTGGCCAGGCCGTTGAAGCGCTTGAAGTGCTGCTTGGCATCGAAGTAGGAATTGGTGAAGTAGTACTCGGCCGCCACGTAGGCGCTTTCCGGGCGCTTGCTCAGCAAGTGGTGGCCCGGGCCCAGCAAGTCCAGCATCACCAGGGCCCGGCGGGTATCAAACTGGCCCACTTCAAGCTTCACCTGGCTGTGTTCCAGCTGGGTTTTGGTGATGAATTCGCCCGCGCCGGCCGTAGCAAAATCCCCAAACCGGGCCGTGTAGGGCCCTTTGTACACCTTCAGCTGCTCCACCGTTTCGGGTATCACGAAGTGGAAATCGGCGTAGCCCTGGCCGTGGGCGTGGCTCACCATGTTCACCGGCAGCCCGTCGATGCTCACCGCGAAATCGGTGCCGTGGTCGCAGTCGAAGCCGCGCAGGAAAATCTGCTCGGCCTTGCCGCCGCCCGCGTGCTGGGCAATGAACAGGCCCGGCACCAGCCGCAGCAGGTCCTGCGCCGAGTTCAGGGGCCGCAGCACCTGGTCGATGTGCGAAATGGCGGCCAGGCTCTGGTTGGGGTCGCGGGGCTGGCTCACGGTCACCTCCGCGAGGCTGAGCGTCGTGGCGGCCACCACCACTGTCAGGCTGCGGCTTTCGCCGGCGCCCAGCGTCAGAGGCAGGGTTTGGGCCCGGTAGCCCAAAGCGCCCACCCGCACCTGATACGAGCCGGCCGCGATGCCGCCGAGCCGGAACTGGCCCAGGGCATCGGTGGCCGTGCCGCCGGACTGGCCTTGCAGGCCCACGCTCACGCCCGCTACCGGCTGGCCGGAAAGCGAATCAGCCACGGTGCCGCGCAAAGTAGCCGTGCCCTGCGCTGCGGCCAGCAGCGGCAGCAGCCCCAGCAGCGCGCTCAGCAGAACTAGCCTGCTCGTGAGCGCGGGATGGTTTATCAAAGTGAGAAATAGTCGTTTCATCAACGTATAAAATGCGGGACTCCAAGGAGGCCCCACCGATACCGGCGGGCCCTCCGAGAGGAGTTATCCGAGTTGAAAATGGGAGATTCCAGCCGGGGCAGACCTAAAAATTGGCCTTGCTCATGCAGGCGGCCCGGCACTGGGCGCGGTGCTGCGCCCGGTGCGTGGCGGCATCGGCGTAGGGCCGGCTGCGCGGGTCGGCAGCGGCGGGCCGGGGCCGGGCACCGCCCCGGAGAAACTCAGGAAACGACAGGCCCACGCGGCCGGCCACCGGCAGCTGCACGCGGGAAATGGCCACGCCCGCAGCGCCCGCCACGGGTTGGAAAGGATTTACCAGGAAATTCATAAAAGTCGGGGAAAGAGGACGCGGCCGGACTCAAAAGTCCCGCGGCAGCATCCGGGAAATGGATAAAACGATATGGCCGGGCGTCGTGCACCCGGTCCTCAGCGGCCCCGCAAGGCCGCTTCCACGCATTATCCCCGACGGGGTGGTAAATCAATCTGGCCCCGGTAGCCGGTGGGCACGGCGGCCGCCAAGGCCGCCCGGCGAACCTGCGGCCGCCGCACCACCGGCCGGACAAACGCCACCCGGCTTTCGGGCAGGCAGTGGCTGTCCAGGCCTTTGAATGAGGTGAGCAGCTGCTGCAAGGGCAGGCGCTCGCCGTTTTTCTTCACCGTGTACTGCACGCCGTTGCAATCATCGAAACAGGCCAGCCGCAGGGTGTGGCGCAGTTGGCAGTCCGGGCTGTGCACGTAGGCAAAGGGCCGGTCAATGGGCCGCGCCGGGCGCTCCACGAGGCCAGCGCCCACTACCAGCAGGTAGTTGGCAAGCAACAGCAGCACGAGCAGCGAGCGAAGCATAACGGTCCTCTTCTTATTCTAAAATCAAGCGAAAAACACCCGCTGCACCGTCCAGAACGCCGCCACGATGCCGATGACAACGGACACCGGAATCACCACCCGGGCCTTGTACCAACTCTTGTCGGCGGCCCAGCGGCCCACCAGCGCCCAGCACAGCAAAATCACCGTCACCTGGCCCAGCTCCACCCCCAGGTTGAAAGAAATAAGGGAGCCGAAATAGTCCTTCTGCGGCAGCCCCAGCCCAGTCAGTGCGGCAGCGAAGCCCATGCCATGCACCAGTCCGAAGCCGAACACAATGGCAATCCGCCAAGGGTTCAGCTTGTCGGTGATGATGTTTTCGATGGCCACAAACAGAATGGACAGCGCGATAATGGGCTCAATAATGGCCGATGGCGGCCGGATAAACCCGTACATCGCCAAACCCAGCGTGATGGAGTGCGCCACCGTGAAGGCCGTGGCCTGGGTGAGCACCGGCTTCAGGCGCGGCTCCAGAATGTAGAGGCTGATGATGAACAGGATGTGGTCGAACCCCAGCGGAATAATGTGCGTGAAGCCGAGTTTGAGGTAGGTCCCGAAAATCTCGGTGCGCGAAAGCTTGCTCAGGTCCGTGTTGAGGACGTGCGCGGCGGCCGGCAAAGCCAGCAGCACCAGCAACGGCAGCGCCACCACGGCGCGGCGCGGCAGGCTCATTCCCCGAAACGGTCCGGTGGTGGTCATGTTAGCGGGCGGCCAGCAGCTTCTTGCCTTCCATCTCCACATCAGTGTTGAGGTAAGGCGCGGTCTTGAGCGAATTCTCAATCAGGGCCTGGCCCTCGGCGGTTTTGCCCAGCTTGCTCAGGATGAGGCCGGCGCGGCACAGCAGCACCGGGTTCTTCGAGCCGGTGCGGCGGGCTACCTGCATGTATTTCTGGGCCTCAGCAAACTGGCCGCGCTTGTAGAGGACCCAGGCCATGGTTTCGTTCACGTCGATGTTGTCAGGGCGGCGGTCGTACTCAATTTTGGCGTGCTCCAGGGCCTTGTCCGGCTCGTTGGTTTTGAGGTAGGCGTAGGCCAGCTCGCGGTCGGCGTAGTGGCCCATCTGGTCGTTGTTATCGGCATCCTTGGCCGCGCTGGCCAGCATATCGATGGATTCCTCGGCCATCTTCTTCGACTCGTCGGGCTGGCCATTCAGGTGGTACAGGTCCGTCAGCTCATCCGTAAAGGCATAATCCTTCACCGTAATGCGCGCCTGCTGGTAGAGTTTGATGGCGGTGGCGTAGTCCTTGCGGGCGGCGGCCATGCGGCCCAGGCCGGCCAGCGCGTAGGCATAACCCGGGCGGGAAGCCAGCGACATCAGGTAGTAGGCGCGGGCGTGGGCCGTGTCGCCGCTCACCTCGTACAAATGGCCAAGGGCCACGCGGGTCCACTCGGTTTGCTCCAGGCCGGTGTAGCCGGCTTTGGTGGCCATGTCCATGGCCTGAATGGCACCGGGCACGTCGCCATAAATCTCGCGCAGGTAGCTCACGCGGGCATAGGCCGGCAGGTCGGGCCGAACCGAATTCATCTTGTCGGCCATCTTCACGGCCGTGTCGTAGTGGCCCATTTCAACGTTGGCATCGGTCAGCAGGCCGTACACGAAGCCGCTGCTGGGGTTTAGTTTCTGGGCCTGCTCAGCAATGCCGAGGCCCTGGGCGAAGTGGTGCTGCGTGAGGCACAGCGAAGCTTTGCAGCACAGGGCCTCAAAGTTTTCGGGCTCGGCTTGCAGCACTTGCTCCAGCAGCTCCATGGCGGCGCCGTCGTAGTAGGGGTGGTCGCCGGTCACGCGGGCTTCCTGCATGTAGGCCTGGGCCAGCAGGAGGCGGCTTTTTTCGTCGTTGGGATTGGCGCGCAGCTTGGACAGCAGGCCCTCAATGGCCGCTTTGGTATTGAGCCACTCGCCGCCGGCCGCCAGGTCGCCGTGGCGGTTTTTCAGTTCGGGAATTTTGTGGTCGGGCTTCTTGAAGAAGAAGATGGCGGCGACCAGCACGCCAAAAACAAGCAGTAAGCCGGGGTATAGGTACTTTTTCAAAACAGAAAGGAGTAAATGAACGGAGCCAAATGAACCAGGATATCGCAGCAAAAACAAGCGGGAGCTCACCGCCAAACAGCAGCCGGCCAGCGCGCCGGGCCAGTCTTTCCAGTGGTGCCGACGACCACCGAAAACAACTACGAAAAAGAGTCGCCATCGGACCTACTGCAGGCCTCAATGACGACTCTTTTTTCAGCAGTTATAGCCGCTTGGTTTGCTTATTATTTATTGGCGTTCGATGCGCACGGACTGCACCACGGTGCTGCCGTTGTAGAGCGTGGCAATGTACTGGCCGGGGGCCACATCGCGGCCCGGCTGCCACGTCAGCTCGTTAACACCGGCAGCAAAAGACTTGTCTTTGGCTACGGTGGCTACTTTGCGGCCGGTCACGTCGCTGATGATGATGCTCATCGTGCCTTTGGTGGGCAGCTCAAAGCGCAGCGTGGTACGGTCGAGGAAGGGGTTGGGGTAGGCCTGGGCCACGGTCAGGTTAGGCGAGAGGCCGAGGCTGGACGAGCGCTGGGCCAGGGCTATGCGCTGGGCAGTAGTGCCGCTCCAGGGCGTCTGCGAGTACGGGAAGGTTGCTTTGAACGTGGTGTCGTTGGCCGTCACACCGGCATTGAAGCCTACGACGCTCAGCAGATTGGGGGTAACCCCGCTGGCGGTGGTGGTGCTGTAGTCGTCGTAAAACAAGCCAACAGCGGCCAGGACGGCACCGCCCACAGCTTGCAGCTCGATGCGGGTTACGTCGTCTTCGAGGCGACGGCCGTTCGGGAAACCGTCCATGTTCGGGATGAGCTGCAACGCGGTACCGCTGGCGGTATAGCGCGCATCGGTCAGGCCCAGCACAGCGGCGTAGAGCAGGCCTTCTGAGCTGAAGTCGGCCGAGGTACGAGCCGTAGGAGGCACGGCCATGTTCAGGCGCAGCATGTCGCCGCCGGGGTTAGCAGCCGTGGCGTTGGCCAGCAGGAAGTTGTTGATGAACGGCTTGCCAGCCGTGAGGGGGTTGCGGGGCGTTTTGCCCGTAGCCAGCTGGTACGGAATCAGGTTAGGCACGCCGGTGTGGAAAATCGGCTTGATATCCACCGAGCGGGGCTTGCCGGCCACCAGCAGGTAGGGACCAAAAGCGCCGGGGGCCAGCGCCGTGCCGGTCAGAGCCGCGTTGCCAACCAGACCGCTCAGACCAGCCGCACCGTTGCGGAAGTCGAAGCCAGCGCCGAAAGTACCAGCCAGCGAAGCCGTCTGAATGCGCAGCGAGTTATACAAGCCTGGTACGGACGTGCCGTAGTAGGTCTGGCCATTGGCCGTTCCCGCCGCCATGTACAGGCCCAGTTCAGGGTTCGAGAGGTAGTCGTCCGTAACGGCGGCTTCAGCATACGGCGTGCCCGAGTTCCAGGCATCTTTAGCCCCAATGGGGTTGATAACCTCGTTCAGCAGCGGCATGCCAATACGCGACACCTGCACGTAGTTGCCGGTATAAGCAGGAGCCGCGCCCGTAGCCGACAGCGTCTTAATCTGCTGGCGGCTGGCCGAAGCCCACACCCCGATGATGTAGTTGGAGTCAAGAATGTTGGTGGTCGAAGAAAGTGCCGGAGCACTGGCTTTCTTCAGCACCGACACTGGAATTTGCAAAGCAATGGCGTGAGTGTTCTTGCGGGCCAAGCCATCGCGGGCGGCGCCGGGAGCCCGGATGCCACCCAGGTCAAAAATACCGCCCAGGTCCGCAAAGAACGGGTCATCGGTCGGGCCGCAGAAAATTTTGGTGCCGTCAGCCAACGTCTGAATGGCGTTGGTCATCAGCGTAGCGTATGGCGCGGCCTGGTTCAGGCCGGCGCCGCCGTTGATGGAGCGGGGGCCGATGTTGGGTGGGGGCACCACACCGCCGGTAACCACGCTGGTAAACGTACCACCCGCTACGCTTTTCTCGCAGGTGTAAGTCGTTTTCAGGTTTTGCATGCCCAGCCGGATGTTGAAGAACGTGGTCGGGTCCTGATTGGTGCGGCTGAACGTGAAGCGGTACGTGATGTCGTCGCCGGTTGTAGCCTGGTCATTTTTCACGTGAATTTCGTAGCGCACGTTTTCACCGAACGTATTGTAGTTCGGGCCGCCCTGGGGCAGTTCCAACGGGATGTAGTTGGCGATAATCGTAACGCTGGCGTTGCCGTCGTTGCCCGGCAATTCGGGGCTGCGGAAGGCGTACAGGTCGGTGTTGTCGGCCAGCGGGTCATCGGCGATGAGCGGGGCTTCGCGGTGGCTCGAAGCCTCCAAAGCATTGTGCTGGCCACTCCAGGCCAACATCCCTCCTACCGAAGTAGCGAGCAGAGCAACGTGGAAGAGTGGACGAGTAAGCAGGTTTTTCATACTACTGAAAAAGTTTGGTTGAAAAGTAAACACGTTTTAAAAAGTAAGCGGAGCAATAGCACGCATAACAGGTCGATTATTTTGCATCTCAATCGTTTGCAGGCCGCTCGTCTTAAGCCCTACGTCAGGAGCGAAGAATCCGGTTTTAATAGCACCAAGAATATCCTCAAAACATTTTGGCATATTCAATGGCTCTGCCTGCGCTACCGGCCCCGCTCCCGCACCGGGCGGGTTTAGCAGCTACTTTTGCACCTCGCTTTGCGGCATTATTTTATTACTTTTTCTGGCTGACCGTTTCGTTGGCCCTATTCATATATGGCTACAGTAGCTATCAACCTTGCCACCGGAACTTTCCAGCAGGAAGAAATAATCGTGGGCATCGACCTGGGCACCACCAATAGCCTCGTGGCCTACGTGCACCCCGACAGCCGCCAGCCCGTGGCCATCAACGACCAGGGCCGCGGCAGCATCGTGCCGTCCGTGGTGCACTTCCCGGCCGATGGGGCCGACCCCGTTGTCGGCACCGAAGCCCGCGAATTCCTGCTCACCGACCCGCAGCGCACCATTTACTCGGTGAAGCGCCTGCTGGGCAAGAGCTACCGCGACCTCGGCCCACACGCCACCCAACTCGGCTACAAGGTCATCGACGACAACTCGGAGGGCCTGGTCAAAATCCGGGTCGATGACCGGTTCTTCTCCCCCATCGAGCTGTCGGCCGACATCCTGAAGGAGCTGCGCGCCCGCGCCGAGCACGCCCTCAAAACGCCCGTGAACCGCGCCGTTATCACCGTGCCGGCCTATTTCAACGACTCGCAGCGCCAGGCCACCCGCGACGCCGGCCGCCTTGCCGGCCTCGAAGTGCTGCGCATCGTGAACGAGCCCACCGCCGCCGCGCTGGCCTACGGCATCGGCCTCGACCCCAACGAAGAGAAAACCGTGGCCGTGTACGACCTCGGCGGCGGCACCTTCGACATCAGCATCCTGCGCATTCAGCAGGGCATTTTTGAAGTGCTGAGCACCAACGGCGACACCTACCTCGGCGGCGACGACCTCGACCGCGTGGTGGCCGAGCATTGGGCCGCCGCGTTCCAGTTGCCCGCGTCGTTCCAGACCAACCCGCACCTGCAGCAGCAGCTGCGCCTGGCCGCCGAAATCGCCAAGAAATACCTCAGCCAGCACGACGACTTCACCACCCAGCTCACCGACGAAGCCGGCCGGAACACGACCGTCACGCTCACCCGTGCGCAGTTCAACGACCTTATTCGCCCGCTGGTGGAGCGCACCATCACCGCCTGCCGTCAGGCCGTAGACGATGCCAAACTGACAACCAAGCTCGACGCGGTGCTGCTGGTGGGCGGCTCCACCCGCGTGCCGCTCGTGTACGATGCCGTATCAGATTTTTTCGGCCAGCCGGCCAATAACTCGCTGAATCCCGACGAAGTGGTGGCCCTGGGCGCTGCCATTCAGGCCGATATCCTGGCCGGCAACCGCCGCGATGTGCTGCTGCTCGACGTGACGCCGCTCACGCTGGGCATTGAAACGCTGGGCGGCTTGCTGGACCCGATTATTCCCCGGAATTCCAAGATTCCGACCAAAGCCGGCCGCCAGTACACCACCAGCGTCGACGGCCAGGTGAACCTGAAAATTGCCGTCTACCAGGGCGAGCGCGACCTGGTGAGCCAGAACCGCAAGCTGGGCGAGTTCGTGCTGACGGGCCTGCCGGCCATGCCCGCCGGCCTGCCCAAAGTCGACGTTAACTTCCTGCTCAATGCCGATGGCATCCTGCGGGTGGAAGCCATTGAGTTGCGCTCCAATACGCGCCAGCAGGTCGAAATCAAGCCCCAATACGGCCTCACCGACGAGCAAGTGGAACAAATGCTGATGGACTCGCTGGTGAATGCCAAGGAAGACGTGGCCGCCCGCCTGCTCATCGAGGCCCGCACCGCCGCCGAGCAGCTGCTGTACCAGGTCAGCAACTTCACCCGCAAAAACCGTGAGCATCTCACCGAAGCAGAGCTGACCGCCACCGCCGCACAGGTTGAAAAGGTGCAGGCCGCCCTGGCCAGCACCGAGCGCGACCCCATTCTCAAAGCCATGGACGAGCTTGACGAGCTGACCCGCCCCTACGCCGAGCGGGTGATGAACATTTCCATCCAGCAGGCCATGGCCGGCAAGAAAATCGGCTAAGCGCAAGCGTATCGGCACAACCGGGCACAAACCGTTTTTTATACCCGCTCTAACGTTCTCAAAGGCCCAATAATGAACCCGCACCTCGTTCGCCTCTGCGCGATAGGCCAACAGCCGGCCCGGCGCATCATTGGGCTGATGTCGGGCACCTCGCTTGACGGGCTGGATGTGGCCTTGTGCCATTGCCAGGGCCACGGCGCTGAGCTGCGGGTAAAGCTGGAAAATTTCGCAACCATTCCCTATGACGCCGAGCTGCAACTGCGGCTCCGGGCCATTTCACAACCCAGCGTGGCCCTGCAGGACCTCACCGTGCTCAACGCCGAAATAGGCCGTCGGCACGCGGCCACGGTGCTGGCTTGCCTGGAGTCGTGGCACATTGCTCCGGCCGAAATTGACTTGGTGGCCAGCCACGGCCAAACCATCTGGCACGCGCCGGCCCACCAGCACCAACGGGCCGATTTCACTCACCACGCAACGCTGCAAATCGGCGACGGCGACCATTTGGCGGCCCTCACCGGCATCATCACCGTGGCCGATTTCCGGCAGAAACACATTGCCCACGGCCACGAAGGCGCTCCGCTGGCGGGCTACGCCGACAAGCTGCTGTTTGCCGTGCCCACCGAAAACCGCCTGCTGCTCAACCTCGGCGGCATCGGCAACTTCACCTATCTGCCGGCCGTGCCCGCTCCCGGCCTGCCCCTCACCACCGATACCGGCCCGGCCAATACCTTGCTGGATGCTGTGACGCGGCAGCATTTCCCCGGCCTGCTCTACGACGAAAATGGGGCCATCGCGGCCAGCGGCACGGTGCAGCAAGGGCTGCTGCACGAATTATTGGCGCACCCCTTTTTCGCCGCCGCGCTGCCCAAAACCACCGGCCCCGAGCTATTCGGAATGGAGTACCTGCAAGCGGCGCAAGCCCGCGCCCACGCTACCACCCTGCCGCCCGCCGATGTGCTGGCCACGCTGGTAGAGCTGAGCGCGGCGGGCGTGGCCCAAGCCGTTCGCCAGTGCCTGACCGAAGCAGAACTGGCCAATGTTGTGGTGTACGCCAGCGGGGGCGGCAGCTGCAATCCGGTGCTCTTGGCAGCCATTGAGCGCCGCTTGCCCGTTGCCCGTTTTGCTTTCATTGATGAACTCGGCATTCCGGCTGAGGCCAAGGAAGCGGTACTTTTCGCCGTCCTGGCCAACGAAACCGTGGCCGGCAATCCGGACCTCAGTCTAGGCAAAATATGCCTGCCCTAGTTGGCAAGGCACGTCTTATTGTGGGTGCGCGGTAAGCGTAAACTATTCTAGCGGTTATTGCTTCGGGCTTTTAGCCTTTGGCGAAACACCCTTCACCGGTACTCTGGTGGTGTGCAAGCCAAACCCCAACACCGCCCGCGAAGCAGTGTCCCGAAACGTTACTTCCAGCAATACCGGGGGCGGCTTCAGGCTTGAGTCGGCGGCAAAAGAGAAGGTGTAGAAAAGCCGCGACGCGCCGTTGTCGCCGAGCCGAAAACCCAGCTTGTACAGTTCGATTTCCTGACGGTGCCGCTGCCCGCTTTTCCACACTGGCCGGGCCGCCGCTTCAAAACGCCCAAAACTGAGGGCTTGCCGCAGCTCCGGGGCCAGCCGCCCGTAGGCCGTCAGGTAATCGGCGCGCAGCACCGCGCGCAAAAACTGTCCGGCCGCCTGCCCCTGGCTCAGCCGGAGCGGCGTTTGGCTGGGTTGCTGCGCCATCCCTGAACTGCCCGCCGCCAACATGACCGCTGCCATACTCATCAATTTCAGCCGCAGCGGCCGCTTCTTTCCGTGGCTGGGTCCTGCTTGCATGGCCAAAAATAAGCGGGGGCGGCTGGCCCGGCACAAAGCCCGGACCGCCGCCCCCGCACCACCCCGCAGGGGCTGGGCAATTCTGCTTAGCTACTCGATTACCACGCGGCGCGTCACGCTCAGGCCGGTGCCGGTGAGGCGCAACATGTAGACGCCGGTAGCCAGGCCCTGCGTTGGCATTTCCGCTTGGTTAGCCCGCCCGGCACCCAATTGCAGCGCTTGCGTGCGCACGCGCTGGCCCAGGGCATTATACAGGTCGACGGAAGCGGCGCAAGCAGCCCCCGCACCGCTGAGCTGCACCCGCAGCGGGCTGCCGTTGGCCACGGGGTTTGGGACTACAGCTACCGCGTAGCCGGCGGTTTGCTCACGGCTGGCCAGGGCCTGGGTCACCGTCACGGCCAGCGCCGCGAGGTTGTTGTTCTCATTGGTTTCCGTCACGGCGTTCAGCGGGTCGGCCACGAACAACACGTAGTAGGCGCCTGGCGTCACGTTGCCCGGCACGGCGGCCACGAGTTGCCGGGCGGCATCGAGGTTCACTCCCAACGCCGCACCGGCGCTGGTGCCCAGCAGGCGGTCGCTGGCATCAAGCAGCTGGTTGGTGGAGAGATAATAGCCCACCGCCGAGCTGGCGGCCGAGCCCGCGCCCTGGTTGGCCACCGTCGCACTCAGCGATAGGTTACCACCGGCAGGGACGGAAGAGGGCGACGCCCCAATCTGCGTCAGCAGCAGGTCGGAGAGCGGAGCGGTGGTGCAGCTCACCGTCGCCACAAAGCCCGTTGAGTTCGCATAGCCGTCGCTCGTCAACTCCACCGTGAGCACCCCGGCCGAATTGGTGGCCGTCACCGCCAGCGGTATCTGGTTGCCCGTGTAAGCACCCAGCAGCGGCGAGTTAATAGTCGGGCCGTCGTAGATGCGCACATAGTCGTAGCCTTGCTCCATCGAAAACGAAGTGAATACCAGCTGCACCAGCGAGCCAGCCGTGGCGGGCAGGATAGTGAGCGAGCCACTGGAGTAATCGGCGTAGTTGTTGAACCCACCGTTGTCGTAAATCGTGGCCGAGCAGCTGGTGAGGGTGGCTGTGCCGCTAAAGGGCACGACAGTACCCGTAAACGGCCCCAATATGGTCAGCGGCGCGTACACCACATTATTGAGCTCGTTGGTTTCAGTCACCGCATTCGAGGGGTCGGCCACGAACAGTACGTAGTAGTTACCGGCCGCCGTGCCCGTGGGCACCACCAGGCTGGAACCGCGGAACGAGTTCTGGCCCGATGGCAACGCAGCGCCCGTAACGGTAGCCAGCAACACGTCGCTGGCATCCAGCAGCAGGTTTGTTGATAAGTAGTAGCCCACCGTGCTGCTGCTGGCGCTGGCATTGCCGGTGTTTTGAATGTAGCAGCTGCCATTAATGGCAAAGCCAGGCGTTGCCGTAGCGGCCGACAGGAATGGCTGCTGAATCAGCAAGTCAATGCCCGGCGCCACCACTTGCAGCGGCACCGAGGCCACGTTGTTGAGCTCGTTGGTTTCGGCCACGGCGTTCAGTGGGTCGGCCACGAACAGCACGTAGTAAGCACCTGGCGTGGTGCCCACCGGCACCACAGGGTAGTCATACCGCGAGGAATACTGGCCCGCCGCCAGGGCGCCACCAGGGCTGGTGTACATGAGCACATCGCTGGCATCCAGCAATTGGTTCGTCGACAGATAATATCCCACCGTGCTGCTGGCAGCCGTCGAATTGCCCAGGTTCTGGATGTAGCTGCTCGCGTTCACTGCATTGCCGGGCGCCGTCGACGTAGGGTTCAGATAGACCTGGTACATGGTCAGGTCGATGCCGGGCGCCACCACTTGCAGCGGTGCGACGGCCAGGTTATTGTTCTCATTCGTTTCCACTACCTGGTTCAGGTAGTCGGCCACAAACAGAATGTAATAGCTGCCAACGGCCGTGCCCACCGGCACGGTAAGGTTGAGGTAGCGCGACGAATAGTTGGCTCCGTACACAGTGCCAGTGGTATTCCCAAGCAACACATCACTGGCATCCAGCACTTGGTTCGTCGACAAATAATACCCAATCGTGGCCGGATTTGCCAAAGCATTGCCTTGGTTGTAGAGATAGCACGAAGTAGCCGTGGCGCTGCCCGGCGCCACCGATGTGGGCGTGAGATAGGCGCTTTGCACCTGCAAGTCGACGGTCGCGGCCATTATCGTCAGGGGCAGGCTGCGCACGTTGTTGGTTTCGTTCACTTCGGCCACGGCATTTAGCGGGTCGGCCACAAATAGTACGTAGTAGTTGCCCGGTGCCGTGCCGGTCGGAATCACCGGGTTGGCGTACCGGCTGCTGCCCACGTTGGCCGTCAGCACCCCGCCCGTCACGGTGTTCAACAGCACGTCGGCGGCGTCCAGCGTCTGGTTGGTCGACAGGTAAAACCCGGCCGTGCTGCTATTTGCCTGAATATTGCCCTGGTTGAATACCGAACAGCTGAGCTGTACCGTATTGCCCGCCACCGTCGAGCTGGGGTAAAGCTGCTCCTGCTGAATAACCAAATCCACGCCGGGCGGCGACACGGTGATGCTCACCGACGCCACGTTGTTGGTTTCGTTGGTTTCGCCCACTTGGTTTTGGTAATCGGCCACAAACAGGATGTAGTAGGTGCCGGGCGTCACGCCGGCTGGTACCGCCGCCGTGCCGTAGCGCGACGAGGAATAGGGCGGCGCCAGCTGCGCCCCATACTGCGAGGTCAGCAATTGGTCAGCCGCGTCCAGGGTAGCATCCGTCGAGAAATAAAAGCCCACACTGCTGCTATTAGCCGTGGCATTGCCCTGGTTGAGGATGTAGCAGCTCATGTTGATGGGGTTGCCCGCCGCCGTGTTCAAAGGCGTCACCGAAGGCTGCAGAATGGTCAGGTCAATGCTGGGCGGCGTTACGGTAATGCTTACCGCCGAAACGTTGTTGCTCTCGTTGCTCTCGCTCACCTGGTTGAGGTAATCGGCCGCAAACAGCACGTAGTAAGTGCCCGGCGCGGTACCAGTAGGCACCGCAAGGTACCCATACCGGTACGACGACTGGCCCACCGACAGCGCAAAGCCCTGGGAATTGCCCAGCAGTTGGTCGGCCGCGTCCAGAACAGCATCCGTCGACAAGTAGTAGCCCACGTTGCTGCTGCTCGCCGTCACCCCCGACAGATTATAAATTGTGCAGTTCGCCGTCACGTTGCCGCCGGCTACCACGCTCAGCGGCGACAACGTGGCGCCTTGCACCGCCAGGTCGGCCTGATTTTGCGGCGGTACCGTGGTCACGCAACCAATGGTGGCCGCAAATCCGTTGAGCTGCACAACGCCGTCCGAAGTCAAGCGCACCGTCAGGGCTCCCGAGGCCGTGGTGCCGTACACCGTACCGGGCTGGTTATTCGAATCAAAAGCCCCAATCAGCGGCGAGCTCGCATTCGGACCGTCATAGATGTACAACACGTCATACCCTGCCTCTACGGCAAACGACGTAAACTGCAGCCGCACTTTGTTGCCGGCCGTAGCCGGCGTAATGGTAACAGAGCCGCTGGCGTAGGGTGAGTAGTTCCCGTTCAATCCGCCATCGTCGTACAATGTGCCCGAACAGGTGGTAATGCTAGTCGTGCCCGTAACGGGCAGCGAATACGTTTGGGCTCGCAGGGCCGCAGGCCTGGCCATTCCCAAAAATAAAAACAGGCTCAAAAGCCCGGTAAACAACCGCAACGCGGCAGCGTAGCTATGCTTCATATACGCAGGAAAAGAATGAGGAAAAGGTGAAGTTCTTGAATGGCCGGGACAGCAACAACCAAGCCACTGCTGAACAGTAGTTAGAATACATTCCCGGAGATTAGCTATTCAGCAGCAGCGGGCACCAGCACGAATACGTCCTCACCAGGGCGTTTCATCAGGTATTTTTCCCGCGCGAATTTTTCCAGCAGCGCCGGCGAGCTCATCAGTTCGGCTCGCTCCTTCTTCACCACCTCAATATTATCGAGGTAATACTGCTTCTCGTTGCGCAGTTCCTGCCACTTGCGATAGATGTCGAATTGTTTGCCCAAATCGTTGGCGTCAAACACCAGCATCCAGACTAAAAAGCCCGTACCCGTTAGGAAATAGAAGCTGCGCACTACCCGGAGTACCGGACTAATGAAGAAAGGTAGATTCATTGCAATAAAGGTAATACAAACGGCCAATTCTGCTTGCGCAGAATTGGCCGTTTGCAAAACTTAACTACATGATTCCTTACATTTTCTTGCCGGGGAAATAAGCTACCTCGCCCAGTTCCTCTTCAATGCGGAGCAATTGATTGTACTTGGCCATCCGGTCCGAGCGCGAAGCCGAGCCCGTCTTAATCTGGCCTGTATTCAGCGCCACGGCCAGGTCGGCAATCGTGCTGTCCTCCGTCTCACCCGAGCGGTGGCTCATGATGCTCTTGTAGCCATTGCGGCGGCCCAGGTTCACAGCAGCGATGGTTTCCGTCAGCGTACCAATCTGGTTCACCTTGATGAGGATGGCGTTGGCAATGCCTTCGTCGATACCGCGCTGCAACCGGTCCACGTTGGTCACGAACAAGTCGTCTCCCACCAGCTGCGTCTGCTTGCCCACCCGCTCCGTGAGGGATTTCCAGCCGCTCCAGTCGTCCTCGTCCATGCCATCTTCCAGGCTGATGATGGGGTATTTCTTCACCCAGTCAGCCCAGTAGTCCACCATTTGCGACGAAGTCAGCTTGTCGCCGGTGCTCTTCTTGAAATGGTACACGCCGTCCTCGTAGAACTCCGAAACGGCTGCGTCCATGGCAATGAACACGTCCTCGCCGGGGCGGTAGCCAGCCGTTTCAATGGCCTGCAACACAATTTGGATAGCCTCTTCGTTGGACTTAATGTTCGGTGCAAATCCGCCCTCATCACCCACATTGGTGCTGAAGCCCTTCTTTTTCAATACATCTTTCAGGTGGTGGAAAATCTCCGTGCCCCAACGCAAGGCTTCCGAAAAGGAAGGCGCACCCGTCGGCATAATCATGAATTCCTGGAAGTCAATCGAGTTGTCGGCGTGCGAACCACCGTTCAGGATGTTCATCATCGGCACCGGCAGCGTCGAAGCCCCTACCCCACCGATGTAGCGGTACAGCGGCATCCCGGCATCCTGCGCCGCGGCGCGGGCCGCCGCCAGGCTCACCCCCAAAATCGCATTGGCACCCAGATTGGCTTTGTTCGGCGTACCGTCCAGTTCAATCATAATCTTGTCGAGCAAAGCTTGCTCGTATACCGAAAAGCCTACCAGTTCCTCAGCAATGCGCGAATTGACATTCTCCACCGCCTTCAGCACACCCTTGCCCATATACATCGACTTATCGTCGTCGCGTAGTTCCACGGCCTCATGCTTGCCGGTACTGGCACCCGATGGAACGGCAGCACGGCCTATTACCCCCGAATCAAGGGTCACATCAACTTCTACCGTCGGGTTACCGCGGGAATCAAAAATCTGGCGCGCGTGAATCTGCGAAATGAAGCTCATAGCAAGTCGTTTTTTAAACAGTTAATTATGCTGCAAACGTACGGGAATCAGCCGGCATAAGCACGATTCCAACATGAAAAGAACATCACGCTGCATTTCCATCGTCCTGCCGTGCAGAGTGCTGCCAAGCATCTTATGCTATGTTTGCCTGTGCCCCGTAATGAGGGCTGCTGAGAAGGAAAAGGGTGGAGTAAGATTCGCATCTTATGGGGCGCTAGAGCTCGTTTTACATGACAATCCCCACTCTTTTCCAGGGCTACTTTGGACAGTTCCGTGAGGCCTCAGAGCCTGTATTAGGATAATAGAAGATTTCCTGGAAGTCCTTTTCAC
>NZ_JAGEMO020000115.1 GCF_017921975.2 Hymenobacter terricola | reverse complement strand
AACACAGTATCGGGGGCCTTAAACGGTATCGTATTTTGTCTGACCGTCTGCGCATGCACAACCTGGAACAATTTGATGTGGCGTTAGAGGTCTGCGCCGGCCTGTGGAACTTCTGCCTAACTCATTGATAATTCAGTACAACAACTCTACTACAAACCACGCTAGCTGGTGGTGAATGATTAGCGGTTAATGCCGTTCTGCTCGCTGCTTAATTATTGACCATTAATCACTAACAATTAATCATTTCTACCCATGAAATACCTTTCTCGTCTCCTCGGCCTTAGTCTGTTAGGCCTGCTAACCGCCCTGCTGGTGATGTCGTGCGAGACGAGCAAGCCGACCGCCAACGAGTTTGGCAAGCCCAACCGCATCAAAGGCGAGGTAATTGCCGCGCCGGAAAGCCGCCAAATCGTGCATTTCACTGACAGCTCCACCCAATACGTGACGCCCCGCAGCGAGCTGGCGAAGGCGTTTATCCGGCAGTTCGGCGATGGCACGGTGGTCGATAAAATTCAGGTGCGCAAGGCGCCGGTGGGCCCGAGCGACCCGGTGAGCTACTACCTCATTGGCATGGGCCTGCGCAACGGCATGTTCCGGGCCATGGCCCTGCCCCTCACCGGCGGCGGCGACAACACTTTCTACCTCCGCCCCAACGCCGAGCGCTACACGCTGACCGGTGTGGGCTGCGCCACCTGCTTCTTCAATTTCGAGAACGGCCGCATCGTGGGCACCAGTTGCGACGCCAATGCCGGTGGCAGTCGCTGCGACCTCAAAGTAGACAGCAACAACTCCCTATTCGCCACCTCCCGATGAACACCCGCAACAAATGGCTGCTGCGCCTCGGCCTCACCGCCCTGGCCCTGCTCATCACCACCGACCGCAAGCGGCCGCCCGTGCCCAAAACCCCAAAAAAGCCCGCCGAATAGCGGGCTTTTTCGTGCGGTAATCTTCCGCTGGCCCTGCGGGGCCAGCGGAAGATTACCGCACCACTTCGGCCGCCAGCGCTACCAAGTCCAGTCCGTCGAACGTGCCCGACGACATGAGCAGCAGGTTGGCATTGCGCCACTCCTGGGCCCGCAGGTAGGCGGCCAGCTCGGCGCTATCCGTAATCACCTTGATGTCGGGCCGCTGGAAAGCCTCTGCCACCGTGGCGGCGGCCAGCGGCGGCAGGCGCTTGTGTTCCAGCACATGCGGGTTGAAGTATACGATGGCCACATCGGGCGCATCGAAGCAGTGCGCGTATTGCGGCAAAAACGCCGGGTTCAGGCTGCTGAACGTGTGCAGTTCCAGGCAGGCCACCAGGCGGCGCTGCGGAAACTGCTTTTTCAGGGCAGTAGCCGTGGCCTTCAATTTTGAAGGCGCGTGGGCAAAATCCTTGTACACCACCGAGGTTGCACCTTCTTTCACCAGCTCCAGCCGCCGTGCCGCGCCGGGAAATGACTCGATGGCCTTGAAGAAGTCCTTCCCTTTAATACCCAACTGCTTGCACACTTCTTTGGCGGCCGAGATATTGCGCAGGTTGTGCTCACCAAACACCTGAATGGGCACTTCCTCTTCCTTTTTATTAATCAGAAACGTGCGGCCGTTGCGAATCACGTTTTCGTGCGGGCCGTAGCCGATGTAGGTCACGTCGGGGTTGGTGGGCACGGAAACGAGCTGCGTCTGTTCGTCGTCGCGGTCGTAGATGAGCACGCCGGCCTTGGGCGTCATATCGGCGAAGATGCGGAACTGTTCGCGGTAAATTTCCTCGGTCGGAAACACGTTGATGTGGTCCCAGCTGATGCCCGAAATCACCCCGATGTGGTGCTGGTAGAGGTGAAACTTGGGCCGCCGGTCCACGGGCGAGGACAGGTATTCGTCGCCTTCGATAATAATAATCGGCGCGTCCTCGGTCAACTGCACCATCAAATCAAAACCGGCCAATTGGGCCCCCACGGCGTAGTCGAACTTGCGGCCGTGGTAGCGCAATACGTGCAGAATGCAGGCCGTGATGCTGGTTTTGCCGTGCGAGCCGCCGATGACGATGCGCTGCTTGTCGCGGCTGGCTTCGTAAATATATTCGGGAAATGAATACACTTTCAGGCCCAATTCCTGGGCCCGGAGCAGCTCGGGGTTGTCGGGGCGGGCGTGCATGCCCACAATCACGGCGTCGAGGTCGGGGGTGATGCGGGCGGCGTCCCAGCCTTCGTGGGCCGGCAGCAGGCCGGCGGCGGCGAGGCGGCCGGCGGCCGGTTCAAAAATTTCATCGTCGGACCCCGTGACGTGGGCACCGCGCCGGTGTAAGGCCAACGCTAGGTTGTGCATGATGCTGCCACCCACCGCAATAAGGTGAATAGCTTCTTTTTTGACTGGCGCCGACGTTGCGCGGTCATCGCTGGTTATGGGTTCCAATGGCATTGCTGGCGGTCAGTTGGTGGTGAACAGCTGTCGGTTTTCGGTTAATTATCGATTCAGCAACTGACAACTGACAACCACCACCTGACAACGAATAGAAAGGGCCGCGAAAGTACAAACTACCCGCCGCCGCCGCTATTCCATAGCCAAAAGAAACGACTTTCCCGCGCTATCTTTTTCCCCCGCGCAGGGGTTAGCTTTGTGTATATCGTGTGCTGCCCGGTTTGCTGATTAATACCGGACGCCCATTTTTCGCTGCTCCAACACCCCTTTTTATATTATGCAAGACCGGATGGACGACCGCCTGAAGCAATCCGCAGCCCGAGCCAAAGCGGCCTTGGCGAACCGCGGACCTTCCGGGCTCGTGCCCTTCAATGCCAGCGCGGCCGGCAAACTGCCGCCCCAGGCTCCTGAGCTGGAAATGGCAGTTCTGGGTGCGCTGATGCTGGAAAAAGATGCCCTGACCTCGGTGATTGACCTGCTCAAGCCCGAAAGCTTTTACAAGGACAGTCACCAGCGGATTTACCGCGCCATCATCCGGCTGTTTGATAAATCGGAGCCCATCGACCAGCTCACCGTGGTGCACGAGCTGCGCGAAATGGGCGAGCTCGAAGCCTGCGGCGGCCCGTTCTACGTGGCCAACCTCACGCTGAAAGTCAACTCGGCAGCCAATGTGGAATATCACGCCCGTATCATCACCGAAACCTCCATCAAGCGCGAGCTGATTCGGATTTCGAGCGACATCCAGCGCGACGCTTTCGAGGACACCACCGACGTATTCAAGCTGCTCGACGACACCGAATCGGCCCTGTTCGAGGTGTCGGAATCGAACATTCGCAAGAACTTCGACGACATGCGCAGCCTGATGGGCAAGGCCATCAAGGAACTCGAAGAAAAGAAGAATCAAAAGGACGGCCTCACCGGCGTGCCCACCGGCTTCACGGCATTGGACCGCGTCACTAGCGGCTGGCAACCATCTGACCTTGTGATTATTGCGGCTCGTCCGGGCATGGGCAAAACCGCTTTTGTGGTGTCGGCCATGCGCAACGCGGCGGTGGAATTCAAGCGCCCGGTGGCCATTTTCTCGCTGGAAATGTCCTCGCTGCAGCTCGTCAATCGTCTGATTTCGGCCGAGGCGGAGCTGGATTCTGATAAAATCAAGAAGGGTACGCTGGCTGACCACGAGTGGCAGCAGCTCAACCACAAGATTACCGACCTCTCGGCCGCCCCGATTTACATCGACGACACACCGGCCCTGAGCATCCGCGAGCTACGCACGAAGTGCCGCCGCCTGCGCTCGCAGAAAGATGTGCAGCTAATTATCGTCGACTACCTGCAGCTGATGAGCGGCAACACCGACGGCCGCGGCGGCAACCGCGAACAGGAAATCGCCAGCATCTCGCGGGCCCTCAAGGGCATTGCCAAGGAGCTGAACGTGCCCGTGCTGGCCCTGTCCCAGCTTTCGCGCTCGGTAGAAACCCGCGGCGGCGAGAAGCGCCCGCAGTTGAGTGACCTGCGTGAATCGGGCTCCATCGAGCAGGATGCCGACATGGTCATCTTCCTCTACCGCCCGGAGTATTACGGCCTCGACCAGGACGCGGAGGGCAATTCGACCCAGGGCGTGGGCGAAGTCATCATCGCCAAGCACCGGAACGGCTCGCTCGAAACCGTGCAGCTCAAGTTCATCGGCCGCTTCACCAAGTTTGCCGACCTTGACAGCGAAGGCGGCGGGGGTTTCGACAGCAGCGGCTACCAGCCCATGGGCCTGCCCGCCAGCAACTTCGACAGCGAGCCCAGCCCTTTCGCGCCCAACACCATCCGGCTGGGCTCGAAAATCAACGAGTCGCCGGTGGCCTTCCCGAAGGGCAACATGAACAAGCACGAAGACCCGCCATTTTAATCCATGGAGTCTGAAATCCAATCTGCTAGCCTTGCTCCTACTCTGCCGCTCTACTCGGCTCGCGCTATTCGGGCTTTTTCCATGCTGTTCAGCGCCATTGCGGGCGGGGTGATGACGGCCCAGAACCTGAAAGACGTGGGCCAGCCCGATGCGGCCCGCAAGGCGCTGTGGGGCAGCATCGCCTACACGGTGGCTATGGCTTGGCTGATGACTTATGTGCCCCCTACTTCAACAGTCGGCATTTTCCCAATCGTGGTTGGCTATGTTGGGGCAATGGGCCTGGAAAATTATTCGAAGAAATTTATTGAAAACCGCAGCGTGTTTCCGGCCAAAAGCATTGTGAAGCCGCTGCTGATTTGCCTGGCCATCTTCGTACCCCTCATCGCCCTGGTTTTTTATAGCCTGACTCACCAGCCCGTAGACTAAACTGCATTAGAATGGCTTACGGCATTGAGGCGCCCACTATTGCGGCGCTGGGATTCTTCGCCTTTCTGGCCGGGTTTATTGATGCCATGGTGGGCGGCGGCGGGCTGATTCAGCTGCCGGCCATGCTCTTGCTGCTGCCCGATGTGCCGGTACCCACGGTGCTGGGCACCGGCAAAGTAGCCAGCCTGGCGGGCACGGCCGCCGCCCTGCGCCGCTACCTGGGTGGGCCCGATGCCGTGCCGCTGCGCTGGCGCACAGTGGCCATCACAGCACTGGTGGCGGGGGCATTTGCGCTGCTGGGAGCCCGGGCGGTAAGTGGGCTGCACAAAGAAGCGGTGCGGCCGCTGGTGTTGGGCCTGCTGGTGGTGATGGCCGTGTACACGGCCTGGCGCAAAGATTTTGGCAGTCTGCATGCCCCACGCCTGCACGGCCGCCGCGAGATTCTAACCGGTATGGTGCTGGGTGCAGCAGTGGGATTTTACGACGGTTTTTTTGGGCCGGGCACGGGCAGCTTGCTGCTGTTTGCCTTCGTGGGCCTGTTTGGGTATGACTTCCTCGCCGCCTCGGCTTCGGCCAAGTTTGTGAACGTGGCCACCAACGTGGCGGGGCTCATTTACTTTATTTCGACCGGGCAGGTGCTGTACCAAGTGGCCGTGCCGATGGCCATTTGCAACATGCTGGGCTCGACGCTGGGGGCACGCCTGGCGCTGCGCCGCGGCACCGGGTTTGTGCGGGTGCTGTTCTTAGTCGTAGTCAGCGCGTTTATTCTGAAGCTGGGCTGGGAAACGTTCGCGTAGGCGGCTTCACCCTACACGGCTTGCAGCTGGCGCAGTTTTTGGCGGTTTTTGCGTAGTCGGTTCAGCCACATGACGGTGCCCGTGATGGGGAAGGTGGCGCCCAACAGGGCCATTATCAAGGCCAGGATTTTGGTGGGCCAGCCAAATACCGCCCCCGTGTGCACCGGCTTAAACAAGCCCCGGATGCGCTGGCCCACCGGCCGCTGCGCATACGACTGGCTGCTGATAGTCCGGCCGGTATACTTGTCGAGATACACCTCGTCAGTCGCGTTTTCAGTTACCGCGCCGGGGCGCAAGATGGCCACCCGGATGCTGCCCGTGGGTTCCTTAGGAAATTGCAGGCTGTAAGATTCCGCATCGGGGGCTTGCTGGCGGGCCAGGGCCAGCACGGCATCGGCGGCAAAAGGCGAAGTCCCAACGGCCGGCGCGGCCGACTCCGGTGCTTCGGGCCGCTTCACGGGCGAGTGGGTGAGTTTGTTGATGCTCTGCCCCACCCAATCGAACGACATGCCCACGCCCGTCAGGGCCATGATAAACAGAAATACCGAGGCGTAAAACCCCAGCACGATGTGAAAGTCGTGGTTGAGGCGCTTCCAGCCGCTGCCCCATTTCACCTTCAGGCGCGGGCTGAGAGCCTTGCGCGCAGCCGGCCACCACAGCACCAGCCCCGTACCCAGAATGAACAGGAATATCGAGGCATTAACCCCCATCACCAGCTTGCCGATTTTGCCGGCTACGAGGCCACGGTGCAGCTGCTCCACGGTGTGGAAGAAGGAGTCGCGCGGGTTCATTTCGCCCAGAATGGCCCCGGAGTAGGGGTTCAGGTAGACGCGGGGTCCGCCACCGTCGCCTTTGCCCTTGCCGCCTTTGCCGGGGCCTTCGCCGGCCCGGCTGGCCTCTTTGCCGTTGCCTTCGCCGCGCTCGCCCCCTTTGCTGCCGGGTGCTCCGGCCAGGCTTACTTCCACGGTGCGGGTGGGGTCAGCATAAATTTTCAGGCCGCTGATTTGGGCTTTGGGCTTGTGGACGCGCACGGCTTCCGTAAGCTGCGCCAGTAGCAGGCGCGGCGCGGCGGTGGGCGTCACGAAGTAGCGCTCCGGGTGCCAGGCCTGCTCGATTTCTGTTTCAAAAACCAGGATGCTGCCCGTCAGACACACGAAAACGATAATCAGCCCCGAAGCCAGGCCCAGGTAGAGGTGGATGTTGCGAATCACAGATTTAAACGGCGTCATCAGGCTGTCTGAAGCTTTAGAGAAGTGGTATTGCCTTACAGTTTGTAGCCTAGGGTAGCCGAGAACGTGCGGGGCGCAATGGGATTGATGCTGTTGTCGTCGTGCACGTTGTAGCTCAGCTCGTTGAGCAGGTTGGCCATTTTGACGCGCACCGAGAACCGCTCGTAGGCGTAGCCCAGGGAGGCATCGAAGAGGAAGTAGTTGGGCAGGGCAATCAGCTTGAAGGCATCCGCAATGGGCTGGCCAGTCGTGGCATCGACCCACGGCAGGCCGGTGGCGGGGTTGAGGCCCCGGCTGTTGCGGCCGGCGAGGCGGTCGCCCACGTAATAGACCGTGGCGCCGGCGTTCAGGCCGCGCAGGAAGGTACTGTTGGAAAATGCGTTAGCGAAGCTGTAGTAGAGGCTGGCGTTGGCCGTGTGAGCGGGGTTGTAGCGCAGGCGGCTGCCGTTTTCGTAGATGTTGCTCTTGGTATAGGCCGTGTAGTTGTAGCTGTAGCCGGCGATGAGCGAAAAGCCGTTGACGGGGCGGCTCTGCACGTCCACTTCCACGCCTTTGCTGGTGACCTGGCCGGCCAGCTCCATCGGGCTGGCGGTAGAGGCCGTGCGGAAGCGCGGGTCGGTGGGCAACACGCTCTGCGCCTGGTTGCTGTTCACGATGCGGTAGGCCGTCACGTTGGCCGATAACGCTCCGTTGAACAACTCGTTTTTGATGCCTGCCTCGTACTGGTCGATGAGCGACGGGGCGAGCGTATTGCCCTGCAAGTCAAGCCCCGTGTTGGGGGTGAATGAGTTGGCGTAGGACGCGAACAGCGAGGTGGTTTTGAGGGGCTGGTACACCAGGCCCAGGCGCGGCGAAAAGGCGTTGTCGTAGCGGCGGGTTTCCACGTAGGTGTTGGCCGTTTTGGCGGTCACGTTGGCGATGGTGTTGTAGTTGAACACGTCGCTTGGCGTTTCCTGGTAGCTCCAGCGCAGGCCGGCCAGCACCTTCACCTTGTCGGAAAGGCGGAGCAAATCCTGGGCGTAGAAGCCGGCGCGGCGGGTGTTGCCCTTGGTCAGCGAGTTGCGCACCATGCCGTTGAAACCCGCGAGGCGCTCCGTGGGCTGCGCAATTACTTTGCTGGGGTCCAGGATGTTGATGACGTCGTAGGTACTGACGGCAGTAGCCGGTTTTGTGGCCGACGCGGGGTTGGTATAGGCCAGCGTGTTGGTGTCGTACTGGTCGGCATCGGCCCCCACCAGCAGCGTGTGGCCCAGGAAGCCCGTATGGAAATTACCCGTCAGGTCAAGCTGGGCCAGGTAGTAGTTCTCGGTGGTTTCGGTGCGTTGCAGGCCGCGCGTGAAGTTGCCGTAGGTAGCGCCCGGCGTGCTGATAATGTTACTCGGGCGGGCAGCGCTACGCAAGGCGTTGTCGTAGCGCTGGAACGAGCCCACGGCCCGCACCTGCCAGGCCTCGCTGAGGCGCGAGGTGAGGGTGGCGGTGGCGCTGGTCTGGTTAGTGGCGTTGGCGGCGTCGGGCACGTTCAGGAAGCGGCTGCGCGAGTCCTGAATCTGGTAGTCGATGGCGCCGATGCCGTAGTCCGGCGTGCGGTTGTCGCGCAGGTAGTCGCCTTCGATAATCAGCTCAGTCTTAGGCGTGAGGCGAAAGAGCAGCGAGGGGTTGACATACACGCGGTTGGCTTTCACGCCGTCGCGGTAGCTGTCGCCGCGCTCGTAGGTGCCGTTCAGGCGGAAGGCCACTTTGTTGCTGCTGCCCACCGCGCCGTACACGTCGAACTGCGGCTTCACGAAGCCGTAGCTGCCCACCCGCAGGCCCACCGAGCCGCCGCGCTCAAACAGGGGCTTCTTGGTCACCAGGTTCAGCACGCCGCCGGCGGCCACGTTGCCGTAGAGAATGGCCGCGCTGCCTTTCAGCACCTCCATGCGCTCCAATGAGCTGACCTCCGGAATGATGCCGTTGTTGAAGCGGACGCCGTTTTTGAAGGTATTGGCGCTGGTGAAGGCGAAGCCCCGGCTGGCAATTTCCTCTTGGGTGCCGCCGGTGGTGCCCATCACGTACACGCCGGCCACGTTGGCCAGCACGTCGCTCAGGCGCAGGGCCTGCTGCTGCTCCAGCACGGCGCGCTCGATGGTGATGGTGCTCTGTGGGTTATCGAGCGGCGCGATGGGTATTTTGCCCACGCTCACCACGCGCTGGTTCAGGCTTTTGGCCCCGGTCACGGTCACTTCCTTGAGCTGCTGCTCGCCACGAGCCAGCGTCAGGGGCGGCAGGGTGGTGGTTTGGCCCGCCTTCACTTCCACCGTGGCTTCCTGCGGCGCGTAGCCCAGGCTGCTCACCGTCAGCACTTGCCAGCCGGCCGGGGCTTTCAGCTGGAAGCTGCCGTCGGCGTTGGGCGCGGTGCCGCGCTCCGTGCCTTTTACCCGGATGGAAACCTGGTCGGCAGGCTGGCCATCGGCCAGTGCTACGCGGCCAGCTATGGTGCCGGCAGCACTGAGGTGCCGGTCGTGCTGATTGTGGAAGTTGGGTTGGGCAAGCCCAACGTCCGGCAGCAGGCCAGCAGCAAGAAGCAGAAAGAAGGAAAGGTTGCGCATCAGCTTATTTAGACATATTCAAAATAGAGTACAAAGGTGAGCTCTATTTAGAATCATTACAAATAAAATTCATGCTCTACACAGAATTTCTTCAGATTTACTCAACTCGGTTTACTTCAATTCGTGGCATAACATATTGTCTGACAACAAAAAACCCAGCTTAGCAGCCGGGTTTTCTTGTTAAGGAATCAGGATGAGTCGTTACCAACTTAGACCCCGATGGCACTCGCGTCCGCCAGCTCAGGCCATTTCGGCAGCCTGTTCGGCGGTCACGGGCGTCAGTTCAAAGACTTCGGCCAGCAGCTCGTAGGAGCGTAGACGGTCCTGAAAATCGGCGGTGATGGTGACGGCCGTGATTTCGTCCACGTCGTAGTCAACTGCCATTCTGGTGAGCTGGGCGTGCACCTGGGCGGGCGTGCCGCTCACCACGCGGTTGCGGTTGTGGGCGAGGTGGGCCTGGTCTTCGGCCGAAAACCGGTAGCTGCGCACTTCCTCGGTGGTGGGAAATGTGCCGCGCTCACCCTTGCCGAAACGCAGGAGCATGAGGTCCATGGCGGCACGCAGCTCCTGCGCTTTCTCCTCCGTATCGGCGCAAATGAGGAATACGGCCACGTTTGCCAGCGGCGCGGCCAGCTCCTGGCTGGGCCGGAACCGCTCGCGGTACTGGCGCACGGCGGCCGGGCCGCCGTTGCCGTTGATGAACTGCGCAAAGGAAAACGCCATGCCCAGGTGCGCCGCAAACAGGCCACTCTGGCCGCTGGAGCTCAGCAGCCAGAGCTCCGGGGCGGTGGGCGCCTGTGGGGCGGCCATCACCCGCTCGTGGATGGTGTCGGGCACTTTTTCGTCGCGCAGGTAGGCTTGCAGGTCCATGAGCTGTTCCACAAAATCCTGCTCGCTGAAAGTATTGCTCGGGTTCAGAGCGTGGGCCGTGAGGCGGTCGCCGCCGGGGGCCCGGCCCATGCCCAGGTCGATGCGGCCGGGAAACAGGGTTTCGAGCATCCGGAAGTTTTCGGCCACTTTCAGGGCGCTGTAGTGGGGCAGCATGATGCCGCCCGAGCCGAGGCGAATGTTTTGCGTCTGGCTGCCGAGGTAGGCGATGAGCACTTCCGGCGTGGAGCCGGCCAGGGTGTTGGTGTTGTGGTGCTCGCTCACCCAGAAGCGGGTGTAGCCGAGGCGGTCGGCCAATTGGGCCAGCTCAATGGTTTCGAGGATGGCCTGACGGGGCGTGGCCCCGGGCCGGATGGGGGACTGGTCGAGGACGTTGAGACGAAGTTTGTTTGTGGTCATCGTGAGTTCAGGGGAAGGGAATAGAGCTGCAGAACCGCAATGGAGCCTTTACGGTTCGGGGCAGCTGAAGGGGACAATGCCAGCCGCTATAATGAACAATTGCCGGCTCAGCTGTTACGCCCCCGAACTTGTATTAACCTTCCCCTTTACATGAGCGACCAGAATTTTGTGACCTTAGCCGTGGCCGACGGCACCGAAATGCGCGCCTACATGGCGTTTCCGGCCAGCACCGGGCCAGTGCCCGGCATCATTTTACTCCAGGAAGCCTTTGGCGTGAACCAGCACATCCGCAGCGTGGCCGACCGGCTGGCGGCGGCCGGCTACGCCGTGGTTGCGCCCGAATTGTTCCACCGCACGGCCGCGCCGGGCCTGGAAATTTCGTATTCGGACTTTCCCAGCGCCGCGCCGCACTTCCAGGGCATCACGGTAGAAGGCCTGACCGCCGACCTGCAAGCCGCCCATGCCTGGCTGACCACCCAGCCATTGGTAATGGCCGATAAAATCGGCAGCATCGGGTTTTGCCTGGGCGGCCGGGTGTCGTTTCTGGCCAATGCCGTGTTGCCCCTGGCGGCGGCCGTGTCGTATTACGGCGGCGGCACGCACACCATTAAGGACCACGCCAAGGACCTGCACGCGCCGCACCTTTTCTTCTGGGGCGGGCTGGATGCGCACATCAGCAAAGCCCAGATTACCGAGGTGATTGAAGCCGTTGAGGCGGCCCAGAAGCCCTACATCAACACCGTTATTTCCTACGCCGACCACGGCTTCAACTGCGATGAAAGGCCGAGCTACAACGCCGCCGCCGCCGGCGAAGCCTGGGCGCTGACGCTGGCTTTCTTCAAGGAAAAGCTGGGGGCGTAAGGTTTTTGGTAGCGTGTTTTAGTGGAACGTCATGCTGAGCGGAGCCGAAGCATTTCGCTTGTGGTAGTAATTCAATCGATTGGTTTACTCTTGCACGCGAGATGCTTCGGCTCTGCTCAGCATGACGGTCTACTTGGTTTGGCCCCTGCTCTATTAACCGGCCGGCACCGCTTCACTCACCACCACCGGCCAGCCCAGGTATTGCGCCATGCTGCTGGCCAGCACAATTTGCAGCGCATGGTACAGCATGAGCGGCAGCAAAAGCAGCCCGGTGGCAGCGCTGGTGGGAAAGAGCAGGCTGGCCATCACGCTGCCGTGCACCAACGACTTTTTGGAGCCGCAGAACACGGCCACGATTTGGTCGGCCCGCGAGAAGTGCAGCCGCCGGCTTATCCCCCAGATGGCCCCGAACACCACCAGATACAGCGCCACCATGCCCGCGCCCAGCTTGACAACGTCGGCCAGCTGGTAGCGGCTGAAAATGCCCTCGGCGAAGGAATCGCAGAAGGCGGTGAAGACAATGAGCAGGATGGTGACCTGGTCGAAGACGCGCAGGCGGCCCTTGTTGCGCTCGGCAAAGGCGTTGAAGCGGGCATTGAGCAGGACGCCCGCGCCTACCGGCAGCACCACCTGCCACAGCAGCTGCGTGGCCAGGCCCCAGAGCTGGCCGCCGCCCGTGCCGGTGTGCAGAAACAAGCTGGTGAGCAACGGCGTGAGCAAAATGCCCAACAGGCTGGAAATGCTGGCGTTGAAAATAGCCGCCGGCAGGTTACCGCCCGCAATGCTCACCATCACCACCGACGTGGAAACGGTGCTGGGCAGCGCGCATAAAAAGAAGATGCTCTGCCAGAGCAATTCTCCGCTTTCCCTCCCAAAAAAAGGCCGCACCGCCAGCGCCAGGGTCGGAAAAAGCACAAATGTGCTCAGCTGCACCAGCGTGTGCAGCCGCCAGTTGCGCATGCCGGCCCGCAGCTTTTCGATGCTCAGCTTCAGGCCATAAAAAAAGAAAACCAGCGCCACGCCCACGGTGGTGATGGTGTGCCACGGCACGGGGCTGGCCTTGCTGCCCAGGCCGGGCTGGAGATACGCCAGCGCCACCACCCCAAGCAGCGCCAGCAGGAACCAGTCGAGCCCGGCGCGGGACAAGAGAGCGGCGAAGCGAGTGGCGGCGGGGGCAGGTTGAGTCATGGGCAGGAATACGCCGGGGCAAGGCCTGATGATGCCGCAACGGCCATAGAAAAGCGCCAGGCCCCGGGAACCTGGCGCTTTGGAGAAGCAAGAACTTCAGTAGTGCGGACTTTGCAGTCCGCGCTACACACTACAGGCTACTGGTCGCCGGCACCACCACCAAGGCCGGGGGCCGCGTTGCCCTGCACGCCCTGCACGTTGGGCACGCCCATTTTCTCTTCGCGCTTGCGCTGGTATTTATCAAACTGAGCCGGGTTGAGCACGTCTTTCAGGGCTTCGAGGCGCGAGCGGCCGGCGCTCTCCACAATGCCGGCCAGCTTGCGCGGGTCGGTCTTGTAGCGCAGGCGGCCAGTTTCTACGGCTTCCACCCCGCGGCGGTTGATGGCCCGCACTTTTTCGGTTTGCTGGGGCGTGAGGCCCAGGTTTTTTTGCATGTTGGCGGTGAGGGCGTTGGCCTTGGCGTCAATTACGGCATCGGAGGGCACGGCCGCATCGGCGGGGTCGCCGGCGGGCTGGGTGGTTTTGGTTTTGACGCTGGCCTGACCAACGGGCTTAATCTTGGTTTTGACGATGGCCGGGGCCTGCGCCGGCGCGGCCGGCGCGGCGGCCAGCGCCAGCAACGACGAGAGCAATAACAATTTCATGGGGCAAGGGCGAAGAAGCGGTATCACAGAAAAACGGGGCTGGTTGGGAGGAGTAAATATCGGGCGAAAACCCGGGCTCCACCGGCCCCAAGGCGGTCTAAACCACGTTTCGTGCCAGAGCCAACCGAAAATACCGGCTTCTGGCCGCGTCCGTGCAACCTTTCGGGCCCTTTTGCCATACAATCAACCATGAAAAACGCCAAGCGCACCAAAACCAACTGGCTGCTAGCCGCCGGCCTCGGCACTGCCGCTCTGGCCGCCACCCTGTGGGGCAACCGCCGGGGCTCTTATGACCTCAGCCGGCGCGTGGTGCTCATCACCGGCGGCTCGCGCGGGCTGGGCCTCGTGCTGGCCCGCCAGGCCGTGGCCGAAGGCGCCCGCGTGGCCATTTGTGCCCGCGACGAAGCCGAGCTGGCCCGCGCCCGCCAGGACCTGCTCATGGCCGGCGGGGCCGAAGCCGATGTGCTCACCCTGGCCCGCGACATCACCAACGAGGTGGAGGTGCGCACCATGGTGGCCGAAGTCGAGAGCCGCCTCGGGCCGGTTGATGTGCTCATCAACAACGCTGGCATCATCACGGCCGGCCCGCTCGACAACATGGACACCCGCGATTTTGAGGACTCGATGGCCACGCACTTCTGGGCGCCGCTGTACGCCATGCAGGCCGTGCTGCCCAGCATGCGCCGCCGCGGCATGGGCCGCATCGTCAACATTTCGTCCCTGGGCGGCAAGGTGGCTCTGCCTCACATGGCCCCCTACAGTGCCAGCAAATTTGCCCTGGTGGGCCTTTCCGAAGGCTTTCGGGCCGAGCTGCGCCAGCACGGCATTTCGGTAACCACCGTGTGTCCCGGCCTGCTGCGCACCGGCAGCCCCGACCACGCCGAATTCAAAGGCCAGCAGAAAAAAGAGTTTGCCTGGTTCAGCATCGCCGATTCCCTGCCCGGCTTCACGCTGAGCGCCGAGCAGGCCGCCCGCCAAATCTGGAACGCCTGCCGCCGGGGCGACGGCGAAATCATCCTCTCGCTGCCCGCCAAATTCCTGGCCGCCTTCCACGGCCTGCTGCCCGGCACCACCACCGACATTCTGAGCTGGATGAACCGCGCCCTGCCCGCCACCGGCGAAAGCCCCGCCGCCAATGTGCGCCGCACCGGCTTCGAGAGCGAATCGGAAATCACCCGCTCGCCGCTCACCACCCTCACGCGCAAAGCCGCCGTGAAGAATAACGAGGCGTAGGGACGCATATTTGCGTCTCGTCATCTGCGCCGCACGGCTGTCGTTCCGGCCTCGTTCTCCGACGAGACGCAAATATGCGTCCCTACCTCATGCATTTCCCCGTCGAGCTAGCCATGGGCCCCGCCCGCCTACCCGTGCACCTGCTGTGCGAAGTGCTGGCCTACACCCTCGGCTACCGCCTCTACACGCACCTGCGCACCGGCCACCCCGACCGCATCAGCGACGCGCACCGCCAATGGATTTTCGTGGGTGCCGCCGCCGGGGCGCTGCTCGGCTCTCGCCTGCTGGGCCTGCTGGAACACACCGAACTGCTGGCGCACCCGCCCGGCGGCTGGCTCTACTACTTCACCAACAAAACCATCGTGGGTGGCTTCCTGGGCGGTTTGATTGGGGTCGAAGCAACCAAAAAGCGCCTCGGCGTCACGGCCAGCAGCGGCGATTTGATGGTGTTCCCCCTCCTGCTGGGCCTGGGCATCGGCCGGCTCGGCTGCTTTTTCAGCGGCCTGGAAGATGGCACCTACGGCACGGCTACTGCCCTGCCCTGGGGCATCAACTTTGGCGATGGCATCCCGCGCCACCCCACCAATCTCTACGAAATCCTGTTTCTGGCGACGCTGGCGCTGCTGCTGTGGCTGCTGGAACGCCGCCGGCCTTTGGCCGATGGCCGGCGGTTTCAGCTGTTTCTGAGCGGCTACCTGCTGTTCCGGCTGCTGGTGGAGTTTATCAAGCCCACGGCGGCGCTGCCGGGGTTGGGGCTCACGGCCATTCAATGGGCCTGCGTGGCGGGGCTGGGGTACTATGTTTGGGTGTGGAGCCGAACACCTAATCTTGAATTACAGCGACACTGAAATTATTCAATTCTTTTTCAAATAGAAACATGCGAGAACATAATAAACGCTGGCTGCTGAGCAAGATGAAAACGTCGGGCAGCAAAAGGAAGCATATGCAAAATGGTAGTTTCGCTGATGAAAGACACGCAAAATCTGAACTGCCTTTTGAAGAATTACCGCAATTTGAAAGCGTAAAATCAACTCATAAATTTTATAACGGCAAAATCAATTATGGCCTTTTAGTCAGATTTTTACGCGGGAAAATCGGCAATAACTGGGACGATGTCTATTCGGAAATAATCTCACGTATCCCGATTTCATTACTCGACTACAAACACATGATTTTTTGGTTTGTGGCAGATAAGATAAATGTTATCGATGGAAAGCTATGGGATGCCAAAACCCAAAAATTTATATGGACCGGTGGGCCTTATATTCTGAGACATTATTCAGAAATTTTATTAAGTCCTGAATTCAGAGAATTTTACGTTGACCCTATCACAAATAAGCTGGAGCACATTCCGCAGAAATCCTTCAAACGGATTGCTCAAAAATTATCCTGAATCTCATTCGGTCTGTAACTCAAAGAGCTTGCATAATTAAATCCATTAATTACTCCTTGAACTAGCCTTTTCGCTTACCCTCTTCCGCTTTTTTCCATGCCCGAACGTTCCTACACCTACTACGACTTCACCCTGAGCATGTGCCCGCAGTGCCTGCGCCGCATCGAGGCCAAAATCGTCTTTGAGGATGGGAACGTGTTCATGCTCAAGCGCTGCCCGGAGCACGGGCGGCAAAAGGTGCGCATTGCCACCGACATTGAGTATTACAAGAGCATCCGCAACTACGTGAAGCCCAGCGAAACGCCGCGCCGCTTCAACATGGCCACGCACTTCGGCTGCCCGTACGATTGCGGCCTGTGCACCGACCACGAGCAGCACAGCTGCCTCACCGTCATCGAGATAACCGACCGCTGCAACCTCACCTGCCCCACCTGCTACGCCGAAAGCAGCCCCACCCACGGCCGGCACCGCACCCTGGAAGAAGTGGAAGCCATGGTAGACCTGGTGGTGGCCAACGAAGGCGAGCCCGACGTGGTGCAGATATCCGGCGGCGAGCCCACCCTGCACCCGCAGTTCTGGGAAATTCTGGACATGTGCAAGCGCAAGCCCATCAAGCACCTCATGGTGAATACCAACGGCGTGCGCCTGGCCAAGGATGAGGCTTTTGTGGCGCGGCTGGCCACGTACGCCGGCGCGTTCGAAGTGTATTTGCAGTTCGACTCCTTCCGCGAAAACGTGCTGCTGACCATGCGCGGCCGCGACCTGCGCGAGGTGCGCAAACAGGCCATCGAGCACCTTAATAAATATAACCTGAGCACCACGCTGGTCGTGACGCTGCAAAAGGGCCTGAACGATGACGAGATGGGCGACATCATCGATTACGCGCTGAAGCAGAAGTGCATTCGCGGCGTCACGTTTCAGCCCACGCAGGCGGCCGGCCGGCTCGATAACTTCAACCCGGAAACCGACTCGTTTTCGCTCACTGAAGTGCGCCAGGGCATCATCGACCAAAGCCCGGTGTTCTCGGCCGAAGACCTGCTGCCCGTGCCCTGCAACCCCGACGCGCTGGCCATGGCCTACGCCCTGAAAATCGACGGCGAAGTCATCCCCCTCACCCGCTACGTGGACCCCGCCGACTTACTCCAGAACGGCGGCAATACCATTGTGTATGAGCGCGACCCGCGCCTGCGCCAGCACATGCTCAAGCTCTTCAGCACGGCCAATACCGTGGATACGGTGGTGCCCGAAATCAACCAGCTGCTATGCTGCCTGCCGCAGGTTTCGGCCCCTAATCTGGGCTACGATAATTTGTTCCGAATTATCATTCTGCAATTCATGGATGCCTATAATTTCGACGTGCGGGCGGTGAAGAAATCCTGCGTTCACATTGTGAGCAAGGATTTAAAAATCATCCCGTTTGAAACGATGAACATCTTCTATCGCGACCCCGAGAAACTGGCGCGGCTGGAAGAACTGCGGGCTGAGCGAGTGGGTATCATCTAATGGAGCCGTCTAAATCGAACAGCCCGCCGCCTGATGGCAAGCCCGAATTTGGTGGCTGCCTGGTAGCCCTGCTTATCGGCCTGGTAATATTGCTGATAGGCCGGAGCATGTGCGGCCGGCAGCTAGGAATGTAATCTACCGCCATCTAATTCAGCCCCCTTTCCACTGATGACCAAACCTGCCCAACGCATCATCCGCAACAACCTGCTGGCCGTGCTGGCAACGGCCGTCGTGCTGGGACTAGCGGCGAAACTCTTCAATGAAGGGGCGATTTTTTTATTCGCCTTCATCTATTTGGGGCAGGCGCTGCTCAACATGATACTGGGGTTTATGCACCTGGGGCGCGGGCCCGAGGATGTGGGCGCGGCCCCGTATTTCCTGAGCATGTTATTGGTGCTCATTGTTGGGTTTGGGGCCTGCTCAGGCATTTTTATCGTTGCTGGCAGCCTTGGCAACATGCGCTGATTGAGCCTCATTTTAGAATTTGAATCCAGTCCAAGCGAGAGCTAACCGCTGTGCATACTGTTTCCAAGCGCATTTTACTGCAATTGCTGCTGCTTATGCTGCCTTTGGTCGCGGTATTTCTGTTGATAATGCCACTTGAAAGCGAAGACCGGATTGATTTTGCAATGCTATTAAGTATCCCTTTTGCGGCGCTCTTTTTAATCATTTTTGGCCGCGCTATCTTCACAACACTCCACACGATTATCACCAGAGAACCTAATGGTTTGCTGAAAGCCTCTTGGCTCGGCTCGGCATTTGTGCTCGTTGTTTGGTTGGGAACCGGCGCTCTATTATTCGTCGCCTAATTGGGCGCGAGCTGGCCCTTCGGGCAGAAATTAAATAGCCCGGCCACCCACGTACTATTTCTCAATTTTCGCCTTCGGGTGGCGCAGGCAGAAAGTGCGCGCATCGGAGTCGGGCGTGGCCGAATTGTCTCATTTGCGGGCGTGGACGGGCGTGGATATAAAGAAGGACTTGGGGAGTGACAGGACGGTGCAGGGAGGGTTATTGGAACACGATTGCAATCATTGCACTCCTCATTCCCCCGGCTTAGCTCATGGCATCTTTCCGACTTTTACTGGCCAGCGCGTATTTGTGCATCGACGCAGGCACCCTGGGGGCTCAAACCCCTAAAACCTTCACCCCGGCCGAAATAAACGCAGTTCACTTAGTGGGTTCGGGCTTGAGCGGGGCCGGCAAACCGGTGGTGGGCCCAGGCACGGGCGGCTGGCGCAGCGGCTCTAATGGCGTGCTCTACCGCGGCCCGAATCCCAGGCCCGAATGGCAGCCCCTGGCGGCCAGCCAAACCTCCGGCTCGGTCATCAAAGCGGGCCTGCTGCCGGCCATTAAGCCGATTTGGGAGCTGCACCTGCGCGATACCATTATCCGGCCCGGCGGCGACGGGTTTTATTACATGACGGGCTCGTCGGGCGATAACATCTGGGCCTACAATGACGGCGTGGAGCTGTGGCGTTCCAAAGACCTCAACAGCTGGGAATACCGGGGGCTTATCTGGGGCGTGGAAAAAGACGGCACCTGGGAAAAGCAGTGGCTGAACCTGCACGACAAGCCCGCCCGCGCCGTGTGGGCCCCGGAAATCAGCTACGTAAAAGGCAATTATTTCGTTTGCCTGAGCATGGCTCCGGGCGGCGTGTCCATCCTGCGCAGCACCACGGGCAAACCGGAAGGACCCTACCAAAACATCCTCAAAGACAGCAGCAAGCCCATCGTGGACGGCATCGACGCCACATTATTTGAGGACGAAGACGGCAAGGTGTATTTCACCTGGTCGAAGGCCAACCGCGTGGTGCGGATGAAGGACGACATGAGCGGCTTTGCCGAGGATTTTCACGTCATCACCCTGCTCGACCCCGACCACAACCCCCGGCACCACGCGCCCAAGTGCGAGGGCCGGGGCATGAACGACCTGGGCCACGAAGGAGCCGTGCTTTTTAAAGCCAACGGCAGGTACTATCTCGGCGCGGCCGACGAGTACGAAGGCCGCTACTCCAGCTGCGTGGCCGTGGCCGACAACGTGTATGGCCCCTACCACATGCGCCACGAAGCGGTGCCCTGCGGCGGCGGCACGGGTTTTTTCAAAGACCGGCAGGGCAACTGGTGGTGCACCTATTTCGGCAACGATGACCAGTCGCCCTGGCGTGAAAAACCGGGCCTGGTGAAGGTCACCTTTGCCCCCGATGGCAAAATCGTGGTGGCCAAAGACCAGCCTGCTTTCGTCTTACAAACGCCCGTAAAGCAGTAGCCCACGGCCGTTTGCCCGCGCATGGGCTTAGGTACCCGCCGGCGCGGGCTGGCACCTGGGGCAGATGTAGGTGGCCCGGCCGCCCACGTAATATTTCTCGATTTTCACCTTCGGGTGGCGCGGGCAAAAGGTGTGCGCATCGGAGCCGGGCGCGGCCGAATCGTCCCACTCGCGGGCGTGGATGAGGAAGGACTTGGGGAAATGCCGGTAGTTGGCCTCGTGGCTGATGGCCGTAGCCAGCACCAGCTGAATGGCGGCGTGCAGCGCCTTAAACTCCTTTTCGATGAGCGAGGAGCCCAGCCGCTCGGGATGAATTCTGGCCTGAAACAGCACCTCGTCCACAATCCAGTTGCCGAGGCCGGCGGTGATGCCCTGGTCAAGCAGCAGCGGTTTCAGCAGCGTCTTGCGGCGGCTGAGCTTCTGCTGTAATTCGGCGGCGGTGATTTGCAGCGCATCGGGGCCGATTTTCTTGGCGGCCTGGTGGGCGGCGGCGCTGGCGGCGAGGCGAATGCGACCAAACTTGCGCGGGTCGATGAAGGCGAGGCGCAGGCCGGAATCTTCCAGGTGCAGGGCCACGCGGGTGAAGCGTGGGGCATCGGGCTCGTCGCGGTAGGCCCCGATGTCGCCGGTCATGCCGAAATGCAGGACCAGCACCGGGCCGTTATCCAGCTCCAGAAAGCAGTTTTTGCCCAAGCGGCTGGTGCCCGTGATGGTGCGGCCCACGAGGCCGGCGCGGAGCTGGTCTTCGGGCGTGGCCAGCACGTGGGCATCGTTCACCTGCACGGCGGCAATGGTTTGGCCCACGGCCAGCTCGTCAATAAAGCGGCGGTAGGTTTCGACTTCGGGTAATTCGGGCACCGGGAATAGAATTATTTAATCGTTAATCAGGAAAGTCCGTCATGCCGGGCGCGGCCGAGGTATGACGTTCCGCATAAACCGCCCAAACCGCAACCGGGTTACACCCCCGCCCTACAAATCCCCGCGCAGCCCGCCTTCCAGCACTACTACGCCGGTACCGCCAATCTGCACCGTGTCAATGGCCGCACGGGGACCGCTGATGCGCACCTGCACCGAGCCGGCGCGGCCCATGTCGTGGCCCTGCTCGGCGATGAACTCCGGCGAGCTGAGGTAGCCGTGGTGCCAGAGGTAGGCCGCCATGCCGCCCGTGGCCGAGCCCGTGACGGGGTCCTCCGACACGTCGGGCGGGGTGCCGAAGTGGCGGGCGAAGGTATAGCCGGCCGGTGTGGCCCCGCCCAGGCAAAACAGGTGCGGGCTAAAAAAGTCGCTCCCGGCGCGGTAGCGGCCCAAAGCGGCCGGGTCAGCAACATGGGCGCGGCGCAGGGCGGCGTGGTCGCGCAGCAAGAGCATGAGCTGCGGCGTGCCGGTGCTCACCGTCTGGATGGGGGCGCCGGGCAGCAAGTCGTCCGGAGTCAGGCCAAAAAGCGGCAGTACCACTTCCGGCGCGTGGAAGGCCCCGAAAACCGGCGGGCGCTGCGTCATCCACACCAGCGGCGGCTCGGCGCTGGTGGGCGGCAATACATCCACCCGAATAGGGCCATGGAGCAGGTTCAGCGTCAAAACCAGGGCGGACCCATCGGCGGGTAAGACCACCCGGCCTGCGTGCAGCAGCGCCGTGACGGTGGCAATAGTGGGATGCCCGGCCAGCGGAATTTCCTCAGCCGGCGTGAAAAAGCGTACTGCAAATTCGATGCTGCCGGCCGGGGCCTGGTCCACGAAGGCCGTTTCGGATTGGTTGAATTCGCGGGCCAGCTGCTGGCGGACGGTGGGGGTTAAATCATCGGCATCGAGCACCACGGCGCAGGGGTTGCCGCGTAGCGGCCGGGTGGTGAAGGCATCAACGAGCAGAAAAGGCAGCTGGGGCATAGTCAGAATGGGAATAAGGCGAACCGGCCCACGAAGGAACACCCCATTAAACTTGTTCCCGCAATAAAAGAACGGTCATGTCCCGGCGGCTGCGCTCAACATGACCGTTCTTTTATTGCGGGAGAATTTCAACCACACAAAAAAGCCGGCTGGTGTGGGCACCAGCCGGCTTTCAGTCTGTTTTTCCCGCCTCTTACAAAGTGTCGTGCAGCTTGGCTACGCGCTGGCCGGCCTTGTCATACACGTCGCCGCGGGCGGTGATGAACAGGCGGCGCTGCTGGCCGTCCGTCAGCACGAAGGGGAAAGTGTCGCTGGTGGTGCGGGTGATGCGGCCCACCACTTCGGCGTTGTCCTCGTCGTCCACGCGCACCACTTTCAGGGCGTTGGTGAGGTAGTAGCGCTGGCTGGGGTCGTTGCGGAAAGTAAGCTGGCCCACAAGCCGCACCGCGTCGCCGGTCGACTGGCTGATGGCCACCATTTCCCCGGAATTGTCGTCCTGAGCCGATGGGGTGCGGCGTATCGGTGCCGTGTAGGTTGGGCGCTCAGAAGGTATTGACGGACTGGCCGCCACCGCGGCCGGCGCGGCCGAAGGTGCAGCAATGCGGGTGCTGGCCACAATCTGGCCATTGGCCCGCTGCCAGCCCTGGCTGATGGCCGCGAGGCGCGGCGTGCGGCCGGGATGCGTGGCCGAGCCCTCGTCGTCGGCCACGGTGGCCATGGCGGCTTGCGCCTGCGCCAGACTTGCGCCCAGCTTGCGCAGCACAAAGCCCGAGAATTCATCGGCTTCCAGCTCATCCTGGGGTTGCGAGCCACCGGGGCGCAGGGTATGGCCATTGAGGTGGTGGCCCATTTCATGAGCCAGGATGCTGATGCCGGCCCAGTCGGTGTGCCCGGCACGGTTCACGGCCTTCAGGAAATCGGGGTTGTAGAGGAGGAAGCGCTGGCCGTCGTACACCACGGCGGCGGCGTTGTCCACGTCGTGGGTGGCACGCAGCTCAAAGCGGGCTTTGAGGCCCACGGCATCAGTTATTTCGCGGATAACGTCGGTGGTTGCCGGGGCAGTCTGGGCCTGGGCCTGGGCGGGCACCGCAAGAGCCAGCGCCAGCAGCGGCGCGGTCAGTCGGCTAAGTAAGCGAGCAAGGAAAGTCATAACAGAAGGGCGTAAGGAATGACTAATTGATAACGAAAGCTAAGGCAAGCGCAGTGCCAGACATTGGCCGCTGGCGGAGGACTGTAAGGCCGAAATACTAGCAGTGCGGGCAAGCAAGGCGACTGTTGAGGCAGCCGACTCAATCCAACGCCCCCCCCTTTTTTCATTGCAAAACCACGGGTTGAAGCCGCTTTTCACCGCGCTTTCCGAGCTGCTGAAATAACGATTCCGGCACCATAGCAGTTCAACTCGAACAAGAGTCGTGGCGGGGCGGCACCAGTTGCGTAACGCCCCGCCAGCCGGCCAGCTCACGCGTAGCTTTGGGGCCGGGCGGCCACCTTCCGCTTCAGCCCCTATTCTGTTGATGAACCAAGCCCACCTCCACCTCATTGTTAACCACGTGCCCATTGTGGGCAGCCTGTTTGCCGCGGTGCTATTGAGCGCGGGCATGCTGCGGCGCAATACCGCCCTAACCCAGGCCGGACTGGTGGCGGTGCTGGCCGCTGGCCTGCTGTGCCTCCCCGCGCAACTCACGGGCGAGGGCGCCGCCAAAATCGTGCAGGACCTGCCCCGCGTGAGCCGGGCCCTCATCGATAACCACGCGGCGGCGGCGGAGCAGGGCTTTTGGGTGCTGGAAGGGGCGGCGGCGCTGGCGCTATTTGGCTTGCTGCTGCTGAAAAACGCTGCGCCCCGCGCCCGGCTCCTGGCCTGGCTGACGCTGGCTACGGCCCTGCTCAGCTTCGGGCTGCTGGCCCGTGCCGGCAGCCTCGGCGGCCAGATTCGACACACCGAAATCCGCGAAGGATTTGGTACGCCGGATGAGCTGTAAGGTTTTTAGTTGCTCGTTGTGAGTTGTTAGTGAGCATGACCAAGTATGCAGAAACGAGTACAGCCCCACACACAACCCCGGCTCTTTCTCCCTAGCAACTGACAACTAACAACCGACAACGAAAACATGGCTTTTCCTTTTTTTGGCGACGATAAATCAATCGTGGCGCGCCTGCTGGCCACCCTGCCCCAAACCGGCCGCCTTGAGTGGATTGGCCAGCGGCCAGTGCGCCGCGAGCCGCTGGTGGCAGTACCCGAGGCCGAACTGAAAACCGATTCGCACCTGCTGGGCGACCACGCCCGGCCCAAGGGCGGCGGCAAGCGCCAAATCACGCTCATTCAGCACGAGCATTTGGCGGCGGTGGCGGGCTTTCTGGGTTTGGATGGGCCGGTGGCGCCCGGCCGCCTGCGCCGCAACCTGGTGGTGAGCGGCCTGAACCTGCTGGCCCTGAAAAATCGTCAAATCCATATCGGCGAGGAGGTTATTCTTGATATCACCGGCGAGTGCCACCCCTGCTCGCGCATGGAAGAAGAGCTGGGGCCGGGCGGCTACAATGCCATGCGCGGCCACGGCGGCCTCACGGCACACATTGCCCAGGGCGGCATCATTCGGGTGGGCGATGTTGTGCAGGTGTTAATTCCCGACCTTTCAGGCAGATAACCTTAGGGTAAATGGGGGCGTTTGGGTAACTTGACCCCTCATCTCTGCTAAATAGTCTGCCCCATGACTACACCTCTACTGTCGCGGCGCTTCGCCTGCCCCATCCGCCGCGCAGCCGGCGCCCTGCTGGGCCTGGCGCTGCTCACCAGCCCCCGCGCCCACGCCCAAACCGTGTACGGACTGGGCACCCTGACCATGGATTTCCTCGGCAATCTGGCGGGCTCGCAGGGCATTATCACGATTGACCCCACCAACGGCGTGGCCGTAGGAGGCACGGTTCCGGTGGTGGGCGTGGCCACGAATCAAAATCTGGTCGGCATGGATTTCCGGCCCAGCAACGGCCAATTATACACCCTGGGCTATGATTCGGTGACGGCCGCGCCCGCGCCCAATGCCCAGCTTTATACCCTGAACCCAACCAGCGGCGCCGTGACGGCGGTGGGCAGTGCCGTGCGCCTGGAGCTGGGCCGCCGCACGACCCGCATCGGCTTCGATTTTAACCCCGTAGCCGACCTGATTCGGGTGGTGAGCACCAACCGCGCCAACTACCGCCTCAACCCCACCACCGGCGCCCTGGCCGGCACCGACACCAACCTGGCCTACGCCGGCGGCGCGCCCGCCGTGCCGGGCATTGGCGCGGTGGCGTATTCCAATTCCTTTCCCGGTGCCACCAGCACCACGCTCTACGCCTTCGATGAGCTAAACACGACGCCCCCGGCCAACCCGGCCAATACGGCGCTGCTTTCCATTGTAAACCCGCCGAACGCCGGCACGCTCACGGCGCCGGTACCGGTGATGTTTGGCACGTCCGTCACGGGTTCGCCGGCAGCCATCGACATTGATATTTACGCCAACGGCACCACCAACCGCAACGACGCCTTTCTGACCGAGGTAACGGCCACGGGCAGCAGCAACTTTTACCGCCTGAACCTGACCACCGGCGTGGCTACCCTGATGGGCAACACCGTGCCACGGGCCATTCCCTTCGCCATCCGCGACATTGCCGTGAGCATTGGTACGGTACTGGCCACGGCGCCGGCCGCGCTCGCCCAGCTGGCCGGCGTGTACCCCAACCCGGCCCACGGCACGGCCACGCTGCTGCTGCCCGCCGCCCTGCGCGGCACCCGGCCCACCACCGTGACCGTCACCGATAACCTGGGCCGCGTCGTGCTCCGCTGCACCCTGGCCCCTGGGGTTGAAAATTCGCTGGAACTGCCCCTGGCCACCCTCTTGCCGGGAGTATATGCCGTGCTGGCGCGCACCGCCGTGGGCCTGGTGGCCAAGCGGCTGGTGGTGCAATAAGCGGCTCATGGCCGTAGCCGCCGAAAGTGCTTCGGGCTAAATGGATAGGGCATTTCCGGCAGCCGGTGGACGCCGCTACGAACCCTCCCAAAAAACGGACATTAAAACCACGTTAAACCCCATCCATTTGGCCCTTAGCCAACGTAGCTATGGTTGACCGCTTGCGGGCGGTGTTATTCGGCAGTTTCTCATTTCTCACCCAACACCCTTCCTGTTATATGCACACACCCCTACTTTCGCACTTGGCTACGCGCCAGGGCATTTGTCGTTTGCTGGGAGCCGCGCTGAGCGCCGGGCTGCTTCTGGC
>NZ_JAGEMO020000114.1 GCF_017921975.2 Hymenobacter terricola | reverse complement strand
GCACACACCCCTACTTTCGCACTTGGCTACGCGCCAGGGCATTTGTCGTTTGCTGGGAGCCGCGCTGAGCGCCGGGCTGCTTCTGGCTGCTCCGGTGGCCAATGCCCAAACCATTTACGGCCTGGGCACGGTGCCGCCGAACAACGTGGGCCAGCCGGTGGGCGTACAGGGCCTCATCATCATCACCCCGGCAACGGGGGCCACCAATACGTTTTCCCCTGCTCCAATTACGGGCATTACGGTTGGTCAGACGATTGTGGGCATAGACTCTCGCCCTAATACCGGCCAACTGTTTGCCCTGGGCTATGACGCCTCCCTGGCGGCACCCACCGCCAACGCCCAGGTATATATCCTGGACCCCGCCACAAGTGTGTTGACGGCGGTGGGAGCGGCCATCCGGCTGGAATTGGGCAGCGTCAGCGACCGCATTGGCTTCGACTTCAACCCCACCGTGGACCGCATCCGGGTGGTGAGCACCAACGACCGGAACTACCGCCTCAATCCCGTCACGGGGGGCATTGCTGCCACTGATGGCAACCTGGCCTACACCGGCGGTGCCCCGGCCGACCCCGGCATTGGGGCGGTGGCCTACACCAACTCCTACATTGGCAGCACCAGCACCACCCTCTACGACTTTGATGAACTGAATACGACTTCAGCCACCACCCCAGGCAACACGGCCATTCTGTCCATTCAGAACCCACCCAATAATGGCGTCCTCACCTCCCCGGTGGATGTGTTGTTCAACGGCATCGTGACCGGCTCGCCCCAGGCCGTTGATATCGACATTTACTACAATGCCACCACGGGCCTCAACGAAGCCTATCTAACGGAGGTAACGCCTGGGGGCAGCAGCAACTTCTACGCCCTGAATCTGGCCACGGGCGCGGCCACCCTGCGCGGCAACACCATTCCTTCGGTTGTACCCTTTCAGATTCGCGACATCGCGGTAGCCATTGCTCCGCCCACCCAGCCGGCCCTCACCGGCCTGCTGATGTACGCCGTGGCCGGCGGCAACCTGGTTTCGTTCGATTCGGGAGCGCCTGGCAACATCCGCTCGGCGGTAAATTTTGGTGGCGGCCTGGCCGCTGGCCAGACGGTGGTGGGCATTGATTTCCGCCCGGCCACGGCGCAGCTCTACGCGCTGGGCTACAACCCGGCCACTACCGCCGCCAGCATCTATACCGTGAACCTGACCACCGGTAATCTGACGGCCGTGGGCACCACCCCCAACCTGGCCCTGGGCGCGGCCAACGCCGCTGGCACGCCAGCCGAGCGCATCGGCTTCGACTTCAACCCCACGGTGGACCGCATCCGGGTAGTGGCCACCAACGGCGCCAACTACCGCCTCAACCCCAACGATGGCACCCTCACCGCCACCGATACCAACCTGTCGGGCACCGGCGTGGGCGCGGCGGCTTACACCAACAACCAGAGCAACGCCAACGCCACGGCGCTCTACGACTACGATGCCACGACGGGCACCCTCTACCTGCAAAACCCGCCCAACAACGGCACCCTGGTCAGCCAGGGCAACAGCGGCCTGACCGCCGCCGCTGCCGATGGTGCCGATTTCGACATCTTCAACACGCCCAGCACGACGACCAACCAGGCCCTGCTGGCCGTGAACACCGATGGCACGGCGGGCCGCACCACGTTCGACAATCTGTATTCCATCAACCTGACTAATGGCGCCGCTACCAACCTCGGCACCATTGGTTTCGGCACCAACGTATCGGGCCTGTCGGCCTTCATTCAGGCCGGCACGCTGCTGACCTGGAACGGCTCGGTGAGCACCGACTGGAACGCGGCCGCCAACTGGACGCCCGCCCAGGTGCCCACCACCAACAACGACGTGGTGATTCCGAGTGGCACACCCAACCAGCCCACGGTATCGGCAAGCAATGGCATTGGCAAGCAGGCCCGCAACGTGACCTTGAACAGCGGCGCCGTGCTCACGCTGGCCGACAACGGCGTACTGCTTGTGGGCGGCAACTTCACCAACAACTCGGGTTCCGTGGCTGCATCGGGCGCGCAGGGCAATGGGCGCGTGACGCTGACCACCGCTGGCCCCCACACGCTGGCCGGAACCCTCACTACTTTCCCCATTCTCGTTGTTAACGGCGCGGCCACCCTGGGTGGGCCGGTTTCCATTAGCAAAGGCCTGCGGCTAACCGGTAGCCTGACCAGCACCGGCCAGACGCTGACGCTGCTTTCCAGTGCTGCGGGCACGGCTTATGTGTTCAACAGCGGCGGGGTCATCGTGGGCAGCGTCACGGCGCAGCGCTACATCGCACCAAGCCTGAACAGTGGCGTGGGCTACCGCCACTACAGCTCGCCGGTGAGCGGCAACACGGTGGCTGATTTCGCCACCGCCGGCTACTCGCCCGAAGTAAGCCAGGCCGCCGCCTACAACGGTGCGGCCGACCCCACGCAGGTTTCTATTACGCCCTTCCCCACTATTCTCAAGTACAACGAAACCCGCGTGACGACCAACGTGCCCGCCAACGGCTCGCGCGACTTTGACCGCGGTTACGAGGTACCCGCCAGCACGGCCGAGGCCCTCGAAACGGCCCGCGGCTACACGGTAAATATTGCCTCATCGGCCCTGGTAGACTTTACTGGCACGGCCAACGACGGCACCACGCCCATCAGCGTGAGCGGCCTGACGCGGGGCGGCTTGCCCCAGAGCGGCTGGCACCTGCGCGGCAACCCCTTCCCCTCGCCCCTCGACTGGCAGCGCATGGTGAGCAACAGCCGCCTGAGCGGTGTAGATAATGCCCTGTACGTGTTCAAGAGCAGCGGCCAGTACACGGGTTCTTACGCCAGCTACATCAACGGCGTGGGCACCAACGGCGGCACCAACTCGCTGCCAGTGGGCCAGGGCTTCTTCGTTCGGACCAGCACCGCCGGCACCAGCGGCAGCCTGACGTTCACCAATGCCGAGCGCGACACCGCCACCACCGCCCTGTTCCAGCGCGGCACCGCCGAAACCCGTACCCTGCTGGCCCTCACGCTACGCAACGCCACTGCCGCCACCCAGGCCTCCATGTATTTCGACCAGGGCGCCACCACTGCCTTCGACCGGGCTTTCGACGCCTACAGCCTGCCCGCCCCCAATGGCCTCACGTTCGCTACCGAAGCCGGCACGGCCGAAGTCGCCATCAACGGCCAGCCCCTGCTGACCGGGGCCGACGTGCTGCTGCCCCTGCACCTGGGCGTGGCCACCGCCGGCACCTACACGCTGGCCGTCGATGAGCTGCTGAACCTGCCCACCAACTACCACGCCTACCTGCGCGACGCCCTCACCGGCGCCTACACCGACCTGGCCACCACGCCCGCCCTGAGCCTGAGTCTGGCCGCCAACGGGGCGGCCGGCGGCCGCTACGCCGTGCTGTTCACCACCCGGAACCGCGTGCTGGCCACGGCTCCCGCCGCCCTGGCCCAGCTGGCCAGCGTGTACCCCAACCCGGCCCACGCCACGGCCGCCCTGCTGCTGCCAGTGGCGCTGCGCGGCAACCGGGCCACGGGCGTTTCGGTGCTTGACAACCTGGGCCGCGTGGTGCTCACGCGCACGCTGCCCGCCGGCGCAACCGACGTGCTGGAGCTGCCCCTGGCCGCGCTGGCCCCCGGCGTCTACTCCGTGCTGGCCCACACCCAGGCCGGCCTCGTCGCCAAACGCCTGGTGGTGCAGTAAAACGTAGCGCTTAGGTGCATAAAGTAAATGGCCCGCTGCCTGACATTCGTCGGATAGCGGGCCATTTACTTTAGAGCTAATCAAACAGCAATAATTCAATTTAATAACGCAATTCCCATAACCTGGCCAATGCAAAAGGTGGAGTGGTGCCGGTTTACGCTCTGCGCAATTAATCTTTTATATTTTAGCACCGTACACGGACA
>NZ_JAGEMO020000113.1 GCF_017921975.2 Hymenobacter terricola | reverse complement strand
CGGGCCATTTACTTTAGAGCTAATCAAACAGCAATAATTCAATTTAATAACGCAATTCCCATAACCTGGCCAATGCAAAAGGTGGAGTGGTGCCGGTTTACGCTCTGCGCAATTAATCTTTTATATTTTAGCACCGTACACGGACACGCGATGAATCAGTCCCTTTTTTCAACGTGGAAATAGTAGTTGGTCAGTCCTAAAACATGCTTTTAAATCTTCTTATAATTCTAATATGAAACATTCCCTACTCTCCTCACTAAAAGGCCGCATTCGCTGGGTTCGTTGCAGAACTTTGCTGGCTGGGCTGCTGGGCCTGATGGGATTAGCTCCATCGGTGCGGGCGCAAACGATTCTGGGACTCGGCACCATCACCGGGCCGAACTTTCGGGGTGAGCCGGTGGGCTCCCAAGGACTGGTGGTCATCGACCCTATCACCGGCGCGGCGTTGAACCTGGCTCCGGTGCGCATCACCGGGGTCACGGCGGGGCAAACGCTGGTTGGCATTGATTACCGGCCGGCCGACAACCTGCTCTATGCCCTCGGCTACAATTCCGCATTGGCCGCCCCCACCGCCAACACCCAGCTGTACCTGCTCAACCCCGGCACCAACGTGGTCACCGCCATTGGTAGCGCCATGCGGCTGGAACTGGGCGGGGCCACGGAGCGCATTGGCTTCGACTTCAACCCCAGTGTGGACCGCATCCGGGTGGTGAGCACCAACGACGCCAATTACCGCCTCAACCCCATCACCGGTGGCATCGCCGCCACCGATACCAACCTGGCCTACGCCAGCGGCACCCCGGCCAACCCCGGCGTGGGCGCCGTGGCCTACACCAACTCGGCGGTGGGAGTTACTGCGGCCAGCACCACGCTCTACGATTTCGACTACTTGAACAACGGCCTGCTGTCGATTCAGAACCCGCCCAACAACGGCACGCTGAATACGCAGAGCACCGTGTCGTTCGTCATCAAGGGCGGGGCATCGCCGGGCACTTATGGCGTGGGCAACCCCACGGATATCGGCCTCGACATCTACTACAATCCCGGCGCCGGCACCAATGTGGGCTACGTGGCCGAGGTGACCGAGCCCCGCACAAACGGCGCGCGGGCCAGCAATACCTACCGCCTCGACCTGGCCACCGGGGTGGCCACGCAGCTTGGCAATACCGTGCCGGCCAGCACCGTGCTCAACTTTGAAATCCGGGATTTGGCCGTGGCCCTGGCCCCGCCGCTCACCATCACCTGGAACGGCTCGGTGAGCACTGCCTGGACCACCGCCGCCAACTGGACGCCCGCCGTGGTGCCCACCGCCACCACCGACGTGGTGATTTCGGGCGGCACCCCCAATCAGCCCACCCTCAGCACCAACCAGCAAACCCACGCCATCACGCTCACCAGCGGGGCCGTGCTCACCGCCGCCGATGGCAGCAACCTGGTGGTGGGTGGCAATTTCACCAACAACGGCGGCACGCTGCTTGGGGCCGGCACCAGCACCGTGGTGCTCGACCTGAACACCTCGCAAACCATCGGCGGCACCTCGCCCACCATTTTCCAGAACCTGACCATCGGCCTGGGCACGGCCAGCCTGGCCTCGGCGGTATCGCTGGCGGCGCCGGCTTCGGTGCGGCGCCTGCTCACGCTTTATGGCGACCTGACGGTGAGTGGCCAGACGTTTACGCTGCTCTCCGATATCAACAACACGGCCCAGGTGGTGAATATCACTGGCAGCGTGGTGGGCGCCGCCACGGTGCAGCGCTACATCGACCCCAGCCGCAACGGCGGCCTGGGCTACCGCCACTACAGTCCGCCCGTGAGCGGCAGCACCGTGAACGACCTGACCACGGCCGGCTACACGCCGGTGGTGAACCCGGCCTATAACACGGTGGGCAATACCGTGACGCCCTTCCCCACGGTGTACAGCTACAACGAGCAGCGCGTGAACAGCAGCGGTGGCGGTGGCTCAATTGATTTCGACAAGGGCTACCTGTCGCCCGGCAGCCTGGGCGATGCGCTGAACCCCACGCAGGGCTACACCGTGAACATCAACGCCGCCGCCAATGTGGACTTTGTGGGCACGCTGAATAACGGCAGCCTGGCGGCCACCGGCCTCACCCGCGGTGGCCAGGCCGATGCCGGCTGGCACCTGCGCGGCAACCCCTACCCCGCCCCGCTCGACTGGAACCTGATGATTGCCGACGGCCGCCTGACCAACCTCGACAACGCGCTGTACGTGTTCAAGAGCAGCGGCCAGTACACGGGCTCCTACGCCAGCTACATCGGCGGTGTGGGCGTGAACGGCGGCACCAACGTGCTGCCCTCGTCGCAGGGCTTTTTCGTGCGAACCAGCGCCCCCGGCCAAACCGGCAGCGTCACGTTCACCAACACCGAACGCCTCACCACCTACAACAACACGGCCTTCGAGCGCACCACTGCCGACACCCGGCCGCAGCTCACGCTGGGCCTGCGCAATGCCGCCGCGGCTACCCAGCTGGCCATTTATTTCGACCAAAATGCCACTCCCGGCTTCGACCGGGCCTTCGACGCCTACAGCCTGCCCGCCCCCAATGGCCTCACGTTCGCTACCGAAGCCGGCACGGCCGAAGTCGCCATCAACGGCCAGCCCCTGCTGACCGGGGCCGACGTGCTGCTGCCCCTGCACCTGGGCGTGGCCACCGCCGGCACCTACACGCTGGCCGTCGATGAGCTGCTGAACCTGCC
>NZ_JAGEMO020000112.1 GCF_017921975.2 Hymenobacter terricola | reverse complement strand
AGTACGGCCTCCACGAACAAGCGCGTGTCCTTGGCCGTCACGCCGCAGGCATTCGCTTGGCCCGGCAAGAGTGGCGAAAGGCGTTGCCAGTGCGGGTCGGTCAGGAATGTGCGGTCTTTTTGCATCTTCAAAGCTACCTTAATTGTTCACACGTCCTAGTATGGACGTGCGTGCTGGCATTCGCCGCCATGCTGTATTGGGTGTTTTTTCGGGCCCTGCGGCTGGTGTTCAAAAACTCGAACCGCTGCCGTGGCCAGTGGTCCACCAGCTTACGGCAGGGTTTCTGGCACGCCAGCCTATACACGGTGTGGATTTACGGCATCATCATGGCCGCGCATTATCTACGCTAATGCTGTAGCGCGGACTTTGTAGTCCGCGTCCCCGCGCCGTTCGGCAATCGTCCGGGTATCTGCTGGGGACGCGGACTACAAAGTCCGCGCTACGCCTCTCCCAAATGCTGCGGCGGCACCGCATCCACCAGCCACACGCCGTTGCCGGACTCGTAGAAAACGATGCCCGCCGCGTGCATCGCCGCCGCGTCCACGGTCAGGATAATGGGCTGGCCGCGCCGGGCTCCTACACGGCGGGCCGTTTCGGCATCGGGCGAGAGGTGAACGTGGTGCCGGTTCATTTTCTGCAAGCCCTCGCGCCGAATGGCGGGTAAGGCCGCCGGGGCCGTGCCGTGGTAAAGGATGGCGGGCGGTACGGCGGGCAACAGCTGCAAATCAACCGCCACGCTGTGGCCCTGCTGCGCCCGAATGCGGGTACCAGTGGCATCAAAGGCGAAGCGCTGCTTGTCGCTGCCAGTCACTATTTCGGTTAATTCTGACGGGCTGATGGGCGTGCCGTGCGCCGCGCAAGCCGCCAGTAGCTCGGCCACGCCCACCCAGCCGCCTTCTTCCAACTCCAGGCCGATAGCGGCGGGGGTATGCCGCAGGTGCAGGCTGAGAAACTTACTGAGGCGGGTGGCTTGCTTGGCATCCATAGCCCCAAAAGTGGCGAAGGGCTCATCATCATTCCTAGCTAAGCCCCCTTGCTGATGTTCCGGAAGCGGGGCCGCGCCATTCCCGACCCATACCGCACCACTCCCGACCCAGGCTGTGCTATTCCCGACCTGGGTCGTGCTATTTTCGACCCGGGCCGTGCTATTTCCGACTAGGGCTATGTCATTTGCGACCCGGGCTGTGTCATTTCCGACCCGGGCCGTGCCATTCACGACCCGGACCGTACTATTCCCGACCCGGGTCGTGCCACTCGGGGCCGGTTCCAAACCACTCGGGGCCGGCTCCGAACCACTCCCAACCGGTCCCGCACCACCCAACCCTGGCCCGCCGCCGATACCTTTGCGGCATGCTCCTCGAAGAAAACGTCTCCCTCCTCCCCTACAATACGTTTGGCCTCGACGTGCAGGCCCGCTATTTCGCCCGTTTCACCTCGGCCGATGAATTGCGCCAGCTCCTGAAGCTGCCCCAGGTGCAGGCCGCCGACAAGCTCATCCTCGGCGGCGGCTCCAACCTGCTGTTTACCCAGGATTTCGCCGGCGTAGTGCTCAAGAACGAGATTCACGGCCTGGAAATCACCCGCGAAGACGGCGAAACCGGCACCGCGCTCGTGCGGGCCGGGGCTGGCGAAAGCTGGCACGGCCTCGTCGAATACGCCCTCGACCAGGGCCTGAGCGGCATCGAAAACCTTTCGCTCATCCCCGGCACGGTGGGCGCGGCCCCGCTCCAGAACATCGGGGCCTACGGGGCCGAGCTGCGCGACACCTTCGACCATTTGGAAGCCGTCGAAATCGGCACCGGCGAGGGGCGCGTGTTCACGGCCGCTGAGTGCGGCTTCGGCTACCGCGAGAGCGTGTTCAAAAACGTGCTCAAGGGCCGGTTCGTGGTCACGGCCGTGGTGCTGCGCCTGCACCGCCAGGCCCGGCCCAACGTGCGCTACGGCGCCATCAGCGACACGCTGGCCGAGCTGGGCATCGAGGGCGAGCCCACCCCGCAGGACGTGAGCCGCGCCGTGGTCCACATCCGCCGCTCCAAGCTGCCCGACCCGGCTGAAATCGGCAACGCCGGCTCCTTCTTCAAAAACCCCGAAGTATCGCAGGCCAAGTTCGACCACCTCAAAGCCGAATACCCCGAGCTGCCCGGCTACCCCGTGCCCGGCGGCGTGAAAGTGCCCGCCGGCTGGCTCATCGAGCGGGCCGGCTGGAAGGGCCTGCGGCGCGGCCCCGACGGCGGCACCCACGGCGTGCACGACCGCCAGGCCCTCGTGCTGGTGAACCACGGCGGGGCCACGGGCAGCGAAGTCCGCCAGCTCGCCGAGGAAATAATCACCTCCGTACGCCAGCAGTTCGGCATCGAGCTACACCCGGAAGTCAACATTTTGTGATTATTTAGCATTGGGTATCAGCACTGCTTTTTCGGTGGGTAATGACCGGGAAATGCGGAATTTGTCCCCAACTTTGTAATCGTTTTTTGCTCACGCTTTCCATTGTTGGTCTACTTATTCTTCAATTTGCTATGATGACCAATCTGCTACTCGCCGGCGGCCTGATGGCTGGCGCTTCAGTTGCCGCACGCCCCGCACCAGCGGCCACGCCGCCGCCCGTGCCCGGCGTGCCCCCGGTCCTGACCGTGAAAACGGCCCGCGCACTGGGCGCCGGCAGCACCGTCACGGTGCGGGCCGTGGTCCTGAACGGGGCCGAAATGGGCAACATCCGCTTCGTGCAGGACACCGAAGCCGGCCTTGCGCTCTACGCCCAGCCCGCCAAGCTGCCGGGTTTCGGCGAGTTGCAGGCCGGCGACAGCATTCAGGTCACGGGCCAGCTCAAGCTCTACAACGGCTTGCTGGAAATGGACCCCGTGGCCTCGGTTCACAAGCTGGCGGGGGGCGTGCCCCTGCGCGCCATTCAGGTGCCCGTGGCCGACGCCGCGGCCGCCTTCAGCGAAGCCAACGAAAGCCGGCTGCTGGAAATCAAGGGCGTCAAGCACCTGCTCAGCCCGGTCGGCACCCCGGTTACCACCCTGGCCGGCAACGCCAACTACCTGCTCGACGGCCTGCCCGGCACGCTGGTGCGGGTAATGGCCGCCAGCACCGGCCCCAACGGCCTGATTGACGCCGCCCCGCCCGCCGGCGAAACCTTCGACGTGCGCGGCGTGCTGAGCCAGTACGCCCCCGGTGGCACCGGCGGCTACCAGCTGCTGCCCCGCCTGGCCTCCGACCTGGTGCGCGGCGGTGGCCTGCCCCGCCTCATCGAAGAGCCCGTGCCCGTCGACGTCAGCGCCACGGGCTTTACCGTCGTGTATTCGACGTTGAACGCCGGCGACACCCGTGTGCGCTACGGCCTCGATGCCAAACAGCTGAAGGAAATCCGGCTCGACCCCACCCCCACCACCCGCCACAGCCTCACGCTGAGCAACCTGATTCCGGGCACCACCTACTACGTGGAAGTGAGCTCGCGCAACGCCGCCGGCACCGAAACCGCCGCCCCCGTGCCCTTCATCACCGGCAACGGCAAGCGCGCCCGCCCGGGCACCAAAAACTAAAGCGCCCCATTCGGCCGGTTTCCGGGTGTCCATCGCGGTTTGTTCCGCTGAAATTCAGCATCTTTGTAATCCGGCTTCGGGCTTTTTACTAAACTTAATCGTTTAATAACCTTGTTTTCTTTATGAAGAAATTTACCCTGTTGACATTGCTGTGCGCGGCCATCTGGCGGCCCGTGGCGGCCCAAACTGTTATCACCATCGCGGCGGCGCGGGCCCAGCAGCCCACCACGAACGCCACGGCGGGAGCCACCGTCACGGTGCGCGGCGTGGCCACCAACGGCAACGAGCTCGGCCCGATTCGCTACTTTCAGGACAGTCAGGCCGGCATCGCGGCCTACGGCGGCAGCACCGGTACGACGGCCGCCGTCAAAGCCGTGTTTGATACGGTCCTCCCCGGCGACAGCATTCAGGTAACGGGCCAGCTGAAGCAGTTTTACGGCTTCCTGGAAATCGACCCCATCACCAACGTTACCATCATTGCCGGCAACCGGCCCGTGGTGCCCGTGTCGTTCCCGGCCGGCAGCATCACGCCGGCCTTCGCCGAGCAATACGAAGCCATGCTGGTGCGCATCAACGGCATCACGTCCATCAACACCGCCGCCGGGGCCGCGGTCACTTCCTTCGCGTCGATTCCGGCCGGCTACCGCATCAACAACAGCGCGGCCACGCCCCTCTACATCAACGCGGCCAGCACTGGTCCGTACGGCCTCATCGGCAAGCCCGCTCCCACGGGCCTCTACGACGCCATCGGCCTCATTAGCCAGCACATGACCAGCAACACCGGCGCGGTGAACCAGACCACCGGCTACCAGCTGCTGCCCCGCCTCTACGCCGACTTTTTGCAGGGCCTGACGCCTAACCTGATTGGTACGCCCACGCCGTCGAACATCACCACGACGGGCTTCACGGTTAACTACCTCACCCAAAATTCCGGCACGACCAAAGTCTACTTTTCGACCTTGCCCAACCTGCCCAGAGCAAGCACCGACTCGGTTTTCAGCACGGCAAACACCACGGCTCACAGCATCGCCCTCAGCGGCCTGCAGCCCGCCACCGTGTATTATGTGCAAGCCATTTCGGTTAACAGCGTGGGCCGCTCGCAGTCGCGCGTAATCCCCATGATTACGCAGTCGCTCTCGACCGGCAAGATGCGCGTGTACTTCAACAACGCCGTGGATAACACCCTGGCGCTGCCCGGCAACAACGCCGTGTACCTGCCCAACGGCCACATTGCCGATACGCTGGCCAGCTACATCAACAAGGCCCGCAAAACCCTCGACATCGCCATTTACAACTGGAACAACACCGTCATCCTGAACTCGGTGAACGCGGCCTACGCCCGCGGCGTGAAGGTGCGCGTGATTTACGAAGACGACAACGCCAACGTGAGCATCGGCACGCTCAACGCCGCCATTCCGCGCGTGGGCCGGCCCAACCAGACGGGCAGCAGCAGCAGCGCCATCATGCACAACAAGTTTGTGATTATCGACGCCGACACCAGCAACGCCAACGTGCCGTGGGTGTGGACGGGCTCGACCAACTGGACCGCCGCCCAGCTCGCCACCGACCGCAACTCGGCCATTGCCATCCAGGACCAGAGCCTGGCCCGCGTCTACGCCATCGAATTCAACGAAATGTGGGGCAGCACCACCCTCACGTCCGGCACGCTGCTCTTCGGCAACCGCAAAACCGACAACACGCCCCACTTCCTGCGCATTGGCGGCCGCGACGTGCAGTCGTACTTCTCGCCCACCGACAACGTGAACGGCCGCCTCATCGAAACCGTGCAAACGGCCGATAACGACCTGCACTTCGCGTCGATGCTCATCACCCGCGCCGACATTGCCCGCGCCATCCGCGACCGGGTGCAGCTGCGCAACATTGCCCAGTGCACCGAGGGCGTGACCAACGACACGGCCAGCACCGACGGCTCGGGCAACAACTTCCGCGTCATCCGCTCGGCCATTGGCAACCGCATGATTCTCAAGCGCGGCTCCTACATCTTCCACCACAAATACCTGCTGGTGGACGCGGGCGCGTCGCAGTCGGACCCCACCATCTTCCTGGGTTCGCACAACTGGACCAACTCGGCCGACAACGAGAACGACGAAAACACGCTCGTTATCCACGACAACCGCATCGTGAACCAGTACTACCAGGAATTCTCGACCCGCGTGTCGGAGCAGAATGCGGGCGTGGCCGTGTGCCGCCTCGTACTGGCCACCCGGAATGGCAGCATTCAGGCCAGCACCCTGCAGGCGTATCCTAACCCGAACCGCGGCAGCTTCAGCCTGCACCTGGCCAGCACCACGGCCCGCACCGCCACCATCGTGCTGCGCGACGTGACCGGCCGCGTGGTGCTCACCCAGACCCAGCCCCTCATCGGCACCGACCTGACCATCGACGCCACGGCGTTGAAACCGGGCCTGTACCTGGTGCAGGTAACCACCCCCGAGGCCGTGCAGACGAGCCGCGTGGTAGTGGAGTAAGTTGACCTAAACTGACGCAAAAAAGGCGGCTCCCGAATCGGGAGCCGCCTTTTTTTATAACCTCGCCCCTGGGGGAACCTCACCCCCTGACCCCCACTTCAAAAAAGAGGGGGCACCGGCTCTGGTGCAACGAAGCCAGTAAACACAAAAAGGCCCGCTATTGAGCGGGCCTTTTTTCATAAAAAAACATTACTGAGCATTTCCGGTGCCCCTTCTCTTTTGGAGAGGGGGTCAGGGGGTGAGGTTGCCGGCAGCAAATCTTATTTCAGCACGGCGATGGTCACGCCGTCGCCGCCGCGGTCGGCATGCTCGTCGGCCACGCTGGCCACGGCGCGCTGGCTGCGCAGGTAGTCGCGCACTACCTGGCGGAGCACGCCGTTGCCGCGCCCGTGGAGGAACTTGATTTCGGGCATGCCCAGCATCACGGCATCGTCCACGAAGCTCATGGTTTTGGTGAGGGCATCTTCGGCGCGTTCGCCGCGCAGGTCGAGCGTGGGGCTGAAACCGGCCATGCGGTCGGTGATGTTCACGCCGTTGCTGCCCCCGCCGGATTTGCCGCCGCCGAGCCGGCCCGCTTTGGCCTTGGAGGCCTGCTCCCGCTCCTTGATTTCGGCGCGGCCCAGCTTTTCGAGCTGGTTGATTTTCACCAGGGTTTTGAGGCCGCCGAACATGACTTCGGCCGTTTGGCCTTTCACGCTCACCAGCTCACCGTGGCCCTCCTGGCCAAACAGAGCTACTTTATCGCCGGGCTGAAGGGCCCCGGCTACGGCCCGCTCGCGGGTGGCTTTGGGCTTGGGCGGCTCGATGTGCAGCTCCTGGCGAACGAAGGTTTCGAGCTTTTCGCGGGCGGCTTTGTTCACTTCCTTATCGGCGTTGCCGCGCCGGATTTCGCCGATGGTGGCCTCAATCTGCTGGTTCGTATTCACCAGAAGCGCCTTGGCCTGCTGCTTGGCGGTGCGCAGGGTTTCGAGCTTGGTGTCTTCGAGGTGCTGCTTGAGGTCCTGGTATTCTTTGGCGGCGCTCTTGAGGCGGCGCTCGGCCTTGGCGGCGTCGGCGGTGCGGGCTTCGAGCTCGGTTTTCTCCTTTTCGAGGCCTTCGAGCAGGTGGTCGTAGCGGATTTTATCCTTGCCTACGAGCTGCGTGGCGCGCTCCACTACCTCCTTGGGCAGGCCGATTTTGCGGGCAATTTCGATGGCGAACGACGAGCCCGGCTTGCCCACTTCCAGCCGGTAGAGCGGCTGTAGCCTCTCGGGGTCGTAGCGCATGGCGCCGTTCACGAGGTGCGGGGTGCGCTCGGCAAAGTTTTTCAGGTTGGTGTAGTGCGTGGTGATGACGCCGTAGACCCGCTCCTTGTTCAGCTGGTCGAGCACGGCCTCGGCAATGGCGCCGCCCAGGCTGGGCTCGGTGCCGGTGCCGAATTCGTCAATCAGCACCAGGCTTTTCTTGCCGGCCAGCAGCAGGAACTGCTTCATGGCCAGCAGGTGCGAGGAATAAGTCGAAAGGTCGTTTTCCAGGCTTTGCTCGTCGCCGATATCGAGGAAAATATCCTCGAAGATGCCGGCTTCGGAATTGTCGGCGCAGGGAATGAGCAGGCCCATTTGCAGCATGAACTGCACGAGGCCCACGGTTTTCAGGGCCACGGATTTGCCGCCGGCGTTGGGGCCGGAAATGACGAGAATGCGCTGCTCGTGGTTCAATTCCAGGTCGAGCGGCACCACTTCGCGGGGGTCGCCGTTGTCGCGCTTGTGCTGGGCAAAAGCCAGCTGGAGCAGCGGGTGGCGCACCTTTTCCCACTTCAGCAGGGGCTTGTTGTGCAGCAGCGGCAGGCGGCAATCGAGCGTGACGGCCAATCTGGCCTTGGCCCGAATGAAGTCAATCAGCCCGAGGTAGGAATAGGCCTTGCGCAGGTCCGGAATGTGGGGCCGGAGCTGGTCGGTGAGGGCCGTGAGGATGCGAATCAGCTCGCGGTGGTAGGCATTGTCGAGGTCCTTGATGTCGTTATTCAGCTCAAACACGGCTTCCGGCTCGATGTACACGGTCTGGCCCGAGGCCGATTCGTCGTGAATCAGGCCCTTCACCTTGCGCTTGTGCTCGGCGATGACCGGCAGCACCAGCCGCCCGCCGCGTATCGTAGGCTCGGCGTCGCCGGGAATCCAGCCCTCGTTTTTGGCGTGGCGCAGGATGCCGGCAATCTGCTTGCGCAGCTGGCCCTGGCGCGCAATCAGCTCCTGCCGAATCTGGCGCAGCAGCGGCGAGGCGTCGTCGCGCACGGCGCCTTCGTCGTCCACCACTTTGTCCAGCGCGGCCAGCAAATTGCGGTCTACCTGCACGCCAATGCCCAGCAGGCGCAGCGTGGGGTACAGGCCGGGGTCGGCATCGGAGAAGAAGCTGAGGGCCTGCCGGATGGTCCGCAGGCTCATCTTCACCTCAAAAAAGGCCGTCACATCCAGAAACGCACCTGGCAGGGCGGCCCGCTTGAGGTGCACCTGCACATCGTAGTAATGGGAGGCCGGGAAATCGGAGCCGGCGCGCAGCAGGTAGGCAAACTCGTCGGCCTGTTGCAGCAGTTTCAGCAGCTGTTCGTGCCTGGTCTGGAACTCCATGCGGGCCACGTACTGCCGGCCCAGGGCCGAGAGGCAATTGGCTTCGAGCTGCTCGCGCAGGGTGGTGAAGCCGATTTTTTGTTCGAAGTGTTGGGGTAGCAGCAAGTAATTGAGCTTAGCGGGATTTCAGAATTGGGTACGAAGGTAAACAGTTGGTGGGGCGGGAAAGATTCGCGGGGCGGCCAGCCAATATGTAGCGCGGCTTTTGCGGCCGGGGGGTGAGGCGCACCGACCGCACCTTCGGCAAGGCTGCAATCACCCATAGTAGGGCGCGAATTACCTCACTTAAAACGCTCACGTTGGCTTGCAAGGCGCGTTTTAGAACCGTTAATACGCTTAATGCTACCAGTGAGGCGCGTATTATCTTACTTAATACGCTTATCAGGTCTACCGCAGCGCGCTTGGCACGAAGTAATACGCTCATCATGTATTATAAGGCGCACATCAGCCCAGGTAAGGCAGTAATTGCCTACCTTGCCCACGCACCGCCTTCCCTTCCCACCATGACCGACGTAATTTCCGGCATTTCCGCTGCTCCCGACACCCTGGCCACCCGCTTTGCCCAGCGCCTCACCGAGCGCGATGCTCCGCCCCCGCCGCCCAGCCAGGAGCCGGCCGCCGTGCTGGCCCGCGTGCAAGCCTGGCTCACCCCACCCGAAGGCATGCGCGATGCCCGCACCCTCGTCCGGCTGGCCCGCATGCTGGTGGCCCTCATGGAGCAGCCGGAACTGGACACCTATCAGCTACAGGCGGCGGCCGGCCTGAGCTGGCGGGCCGGCACCCGCATGAGCGTGGAACTGCTCGACCGCGGCCTCACCGTGCGCGAGCGGCGCGGCCGGTTTTTCTACCACCGCCTCACCCGCGCCGCCGAGGATGCGCTGCTGGTGGTGGTGGCGGGGACCAAAGCCGGGGCCTGATGGCGCGGAACGGCGGCCCGTGCCGACTATTGGTGGGCCTCTGGCCCACACCGTTGGCACGCCTTTGTGATAGCCCGTTCAACGGTTGCAGGCCAGAGGCCTGCGAATAGTGGGCGCGGGCCACAGGCCCGTGCCATCGGGGGGCGGCTACCGAAGCTGGCTACTCGAACTTCGTTTGCTTACGATGATAGTGCCACAGCAACACGTAAAGCGTGAACAGCAACCCCACAAACAGGAATCCGCCCCACGCGCCTTCGGTGGCAAACCGCCGAAACGCCCGCCAACCCAGCTAGCCCACCAGGATGGCAAACAGGCCCAGCACCACCGTTGCGATTGGCCGCGAGAAAAAGCCAAGCTCTAGAATAAGCGGCTGGCAGGGCCGGCCCTGCTGGCCCTGCTGGCCCTGCTGGTAGTCGGCCACCGCCCGCTGAAAATGCTGCTGAAATTCCAACAGAGGCCGTAGCCCCTGTGGATGCAGCTTATAGTTGAGATGCAGGTTGAGGGCGCGGCCGAACAGTAAAATCCTCATTAAAGGCGAAGCTATACGAGGCCATATCAGCAAAGCCGATGTGCCGGACGGCCCCAGTAGCCTGATAGTGTACCGTCAGCCCTCCCTCGTTGAGGACGGCCACGGCCAGTTCGGCGCAAAACCGGTGCGCTGCCTGCGGTATAAACCAAAATATCCAACCAACTAACAGCCCTACCCCGCTAACACCAGCTACCACCGGAGAATAGCGGCCCACGGTACCGATGACGACCGCCGCTACCAGCCCCAGCAATACGATGCTTCCGACCACTACCCCGGCGGCTTTCCAGCGGTTGGTGAGGATTAGATTGAATTGCTTTTCCACAAAATGCGACTACTTATGGCAACCTAATAATTCTGCCGCTCCTCACGCGCTTCGTACCACCCCAGCGCATAGGGCACGAAGCCCAACCCCAACATCCACAGGAAGCCCGTTGCACCGGACGTTTCGCTTTGCTGCATCACTATTCGGGCCAGCCCCAGTAGCAGGGCCACGTACAGCCACAGAAAAGCGGTGGAAACCGGGTGCCCAAAACAGGAAACGGGCCGAAATTTAGCCAGTTCTCCATGCGCCTGTTCGTATTGCCGCAAGGCCTGTTTCAGGGCAGGCACGGCCCGCAGGAGGTCATCGTTGTTGCTGTTCAGGGCCTGCTTTTTACCCTCATGGCTCCAGAACCACAGTCCCACGCTGCCGCGGAATATATTCACCCGAAATTTGGCGATATTTTCGAACGGGAAATGTCGGGCTTCTCCCGATTGCTGGTTTTCTACCCGCAGCTCGCTATTTGCTACTACCAGTAAGTGTGGTTCGTAAGCCAACTTTCGAATGAGCCAAGGCAAAAATACTAAGCCTATCATTGCGGCCAGCATCAGCAGAGACAGAGCCCATTGCATTCCACTACTGAAGCCCAAACGGTGGACCATTGAGGCCACCCATGCCACCCACACGGCGGCATATAGCCCGCCGAAGACAATAGCTGTCCGCCGGTTTTTGCGCATGTTGGGCAACAACATTTCGAATCGGGATTCCATCGGGGAGAAATTGGCAGGGTAGCGTGACGGGGCGTGAATCGATTGATGGCTGGAATCATTACAACACGTTTTCCTGATGGCGCAGGCCTGCCCCTGCTGGCGCGCGTCTGCGACGCGCTGCCTACTGGGTTCGAGCCTGCGGCTCGCTGGCGCACAGCTTCGAGAGCTTCGCCCACAGAACGAGTCAGAGACTCGAAGCCAATGGGCAGCGCGTCGCAGACGCGCGCTAGCTTTTAGTTCTACTTATCCACGCCCGCCCCAAACAGCGCGAAGTCGTACTTCACCGGGTCGCTCGGGTCCAGCTTGCGCAGGTTGGCGGTCAGTTCCTCGGCGGCTTCCCAGTCCACCAGCTTGCGGGTGAGCAGGCCCAGGGGGCGGGCCTGGCGCTCGACGTGCAGGTCGATGGGCATAATGAGGTCGGCGGGTGAGAGGCGGGTCCAGAGGCCGAAATCGACGCCGTGAGTATCGCGGCGCACCAGCCAGCGCAGGTACATATTCACCCGCTTGCAGGCCGATTTGCGGGCCGGGGTGGCCACGTGCTTGCGGGTGCGCGCCGGCGCATCGGGCAGGCTGAAGAAGTGGTTGTGGAAGTTTATCAGCCGCTCGCGCTGCGTGTGGCCCACCAGAAACGCGGTTTCCAGCGACTCGTGCTGCCCGTACCACTGGCGCAGAAAATGCACAAAATACAGCAAATCGGTATCGCAGAACGTGCGGTGGCAGAAGCCCAGCAGCTTCTTCAGGTCCTCGTCCTGGTGCTGGGTGATGAACTGATACGGCGCATCGTCCATGCGGCGCAGCAGCTCGTTGCACTTGTTGATGATGGTAGGCCGCTGCCCCCAGGCCAGCAGCGCGGCAAACAGGGCCGCAATTTCAATATCCTGCCGCTGGGTGAAGCGGTGCGGAATCTGAATGGGGTCGTTTTTGATGAAGTCCGGGCGGTTGTAGCGCTCGTACTGCGCGTCGAGCTGACGGCGAAGCTGGGCGATGTTCAAAGGAAGAAGGGGAAGTTTTAGCGGGTTCGACCAACAAAAAAGAACGTCATGCTGAGCAGAGCCGAAGCATCTCGCGTGCAGTAGTAATCAGTTTTACTATTGTGCAGTAGAGATGCTTCGGCTCTGCTCAGCATGACGTTCTTTTTTGTTGGTTATTACTAAGGAATGTAGTTTGTCTCAACGCGGAAGCGGGAGTCGGCGGTGCCCAGCTTCTGCACGGCGCGGGGCGAGAGGCGCACCAGAATGTTGTTGTTCTCGCCCGTATCGGGCAGCTTGCCGATGACGCGCACGTACACCGATTGCCCATTCATGGCGTTTTTCACCTGCATGATGGTGCCCACGGGGGCCGTTTTGTGCAGGGCGAGGTACTTGTCGGTTATGCTTTTTTCGATGGGCGCGCCGAGGCCGGTTTCCACCACGCGGGCCAGCACTTCGCTGGCGCGGCTGGGGGTGCGGTCTTCGTGCTCCTTTTCTTCTTCTTTGTCGGAGGGCTTTTCGGGGGTCACGGTCGCCACCTGCGCGGGCTTATCGGGCACCGGAGCAGCGGGCGTTTTGGGCGCGGGCGCGGCCGGAATCGACTCCAGCTCCACCGGGCGCACGGGCGCGGGCTTGGCGGTCGGGGCCGTCGCCCCGGCCGTCGTGCCAGTTTCGGTGGCTGCGAGCAGCAGCTGCTGGCCCACGCGCACGGCGCCACCGGCCGGCAGCTTATTTAACTTAATCAGGTCTTCGGGCGAGAGCTGAAACTTCCGGGCAATGCCGAACAGCGTTTCGCCCTTGGCCACGGTGTAGTGGGCGGGCACCGCACTGGCTGCGGCAGGTGTATAGGTAGTGGCTGGGGCTTTGGCCGGGGCGGCCGCGGCGGTTTTGCCGGCGGCCGGCCGGGGCACGAAGACAATTTGCCCAATGCCCAGGCCATTTTTAATCTGCGGATTGGCCGCGTTGAGCTGGTCGAGCGTGACGTGGTAGTGGCGAGAGAGGGCCGAGAGCGTCTCGCCGGCCGCCACGCGGTGCTTCACGAAGCGTTGGCCGCCGCGCATTTCTACGCCAATGGAGTCAGTGGGGGCACTTTTCGAGTGACCAGCTTTTCCAGGACCAGGGCCGCCCAAGGCCAGCAACGTGAGAAGCGAAACGAGTACAGTCATAAAATCAACCTTGCAAAAACGAGACGTGCCCCGCCCGGGAACCGGCTGGGCAGCCAGCGGAGGCAAAATAACGCAAAAACCGGCGGGTAATTGGCTCCGCTTCGTTTTGGAAGCATCCAAAGCCCGTTCTTTGAAGCATAATTGTGGGGTTTTGGTCCCGGTTTTCGCTCATTTCTCCTGCTCCCCACATGGTCCTCGGCCTGATTCCTGCCCGCTTTGCCTCCACCCGCCTGCCCGGCAAGCCCCTTGTGGACCTGGGCGGCCGCAGCATGATTGAACGCGTGGTGGCCCAGGCCCGGAAAGCCAACCTGGCCCGCGTGGTGGTGGCCACCGACGACGAGCGCATCCTCCAGCACGTCCAGGCCTTTGGCGGCGAGGCCGTGCTCACCCGCCCCGACCACCCCAGCGGCACCGACCGCCTCTGGGAAGCCTTCCAGCAGCTCGGCAGCCCCGCCGACGTGCATTGCATCGTCAATATTCAGGGCGACGAGCCGTTCATCAACCCGGCCCAAATCAACGCCCTGGCCGCATTATTCGCCGACGAGGCCACCGCGCCCGACATCGCCACGCTGGTCAAGCCCGTGATTTCGGAGGAAGAATTATTCAGCCCGCACCTGCCCAAAGTGGTGCTCAACCAGCTGGGCCACGCCCTGTATTTCAGCCGCCACCCCCTCCCCTATCAGCGCGGCCGCGAGCCCGCCGAGTGGCTGGCCCACCACCGCTACCTGCGCCACCTGGGCCTCTACGCCTATAAGCCCGCGGTGCTGGCGCAGCTCACGCGCCTGCCCGTGTCGCCCCTCGAAGCCGCCGAAAGCCTGGAGCAGCTGCGCTGGCTCGAAGCCGGGTTCCAGATTCGCTGCGCCGAAACGGAGCTGGACGCCTTCGGCATCGACACGCCCGAGGACGTGGCGCGGGCCGTGCTGCGCTTAATGAGGAATGAGGAATGAGGAATGAGGAATGAGGAATGAGGAATGAGGAATGAGGAATGAGGAATGAGGAATGAGGAATGAGGAATTTCGGGACCATTGGCTCCAATTACAATTCTTCATTCTACATTCTTCATTTCTCATTAAGCGCAGCGCCTTCCTGGCGCTCCTCCCGGATTTCGCGGGACAGGAAGTAGTTGAGGGCCGTCCGGATAACGGCAATGGCCCCGAGCTTGCCAATCTGCTCCCAGCTGGGCGAAATGGCAGTGGAGAGGATATCCGCCCCCAGCTGAAATTCCAACGCCAGGGCCAGGTAGCGCGCCAACGCCAGCCGGATGGCCGTAAAATCAATGGTTTGGCGCTTCGCCAGGGCTTTCATCAGCAGCCAGCCCGCGCTCAGAATGCCCAGCGCGATAATGGCGGCGCCCACCATCTCCACGCCCAGCTTCAGCCACAGCACAGCGCTGATAACGGCGCTTTCGGCCTGCCCGTGCAGGGAGGTCACATCACGGGCGGCTTCGGGCAGGGCAGCTAGTTGGAGCATAACGACGGGCAAGTAAGCATTGGGGTAAAGAGGCCTTACGAGCAAAGCAGCTCGCCCACCGAACTACCCGCCAATCTTCTTGCCCTTGTAGCCCTCTTTGAGCAGGATTTCCAGCACTTTGTCGCGGAAGTCGCCCTGCACCACAATTTCGCCGTCTTTGGCACTGCCACCCACGCCGCACTTGGTTTTAAGCAGCTTGCCCAGCGTTTGTAGGTCGGCCTCGGTGCCCACAAAGCCCGTGACCAACGTCACCTGCTTGCCGCCGCGCTGCTTTTTATCGAGCTGTACCCGCAGCTGTTGCTGCTGGGGCGGCAGCGTAGTGGCCACCGCCTGCTCATCGGTTTGGTAAGAAAACTCGGGGTTGGTCGAATACACCACCCCAGTGCGGCTGGGCTTTTTCATTTAACAATTAACATTTAACAGTTTTTATTTCGCATTACTAAAAAGCTGTTTGAGTTAGTCGACGAACGGTGTAGAGACGCAAATATGCGTCTCTACACCGTTCCTGCGGCCTTTCAACCTAACTCAAACAGCTTCTAATGGCTTAGTCGGTCTTTTTCCGCTCCTTTATGACTATCAATTCAAGCATCGAACGACTGTTAAATATTAATTGATAATTGTTAAATAACCTAAACCGCCACAACCAGGGCCAGCGGCAGCAGCTCCACGTCAAACTCAGTGGCGTGCCCCAGGTAGTCGCCATCAACGTGAAAGCCGATGGGCACTTCGGCCACCACCCGGCCCCGCGGCACCCGAAAATAGTCGGCTGCGTTGGTTTGGGGCAAGTTGCCCAACGCCATGGCCAGGCTCACCCGGAAAGCGCGCACCGGCGGCAGGGCGTCAATCAGGCACACGTCAAGCAAGCCGTCGCGCAGGTCGGCTAAGGGCGCGATGTAGGCGTTGTTGCCGTACTGTGAGGCATTGGCGAAGGCCAGCACGTAGCAGTCGGTGGCTATTTTTTGTCCGTCCAGGTTCACCTGCACCGCCACCGGGCGGTAGCGGCGGTACTCGCGCAGCGTCACTTGCAGGTACGTGCTGAGGCCGCGCGAGCCGGCCTGGGCAAAATGCTGGCTCACGTGCGCATCGAACCCCAGCCCGGCCGTGCAGAAGAACGGGTGGCCGTTCATCACCCCCACGTCCATGCGGCTGAAGGTGGGCGCGGCCAGCCGGCGCAGGGCCGCGGGTAGGTTCAGGGGCACTTTCAGGTGGCGGGCCAGGCCATTGCCCGAGCCCTGGGGGATGATGCCCAGCGCTGTTTCCGAGCCCAACAGGCCCCGGCCCACTTCGTTCACGGTGCCATCGCCGCCCACGGCGGCTACCACCGCAAAGCCTTCGGCCGCCGCCGTGCGCGCCAGCTCCACAGCGTGCCCGGCATACCCGGTGGGCCGAATTTCGTAGTCGGATTCCAGCGCCCCAAAATGCCGGGCAATCAACGCAGGCATGTCCTGGCGGCGGCTGGGGCCAGCTTTGGGGTTCAGAATAAAGCAGGTTTTGGGCATGAGCAACGCCCAGCAGTGGCTTGGCGAATCGGTAAATGAAGCGTCGGCCAGCCCGCAATAGTATGCGGCCCGGCACTGATAACATAAAAACGCCGCCCGCCCCGCCACAAAGGGCAAAGCGGACGGCGTTTCTTACGGGAGCGGCAATTAACCGTTCATTTGCTCGCCCAGCTTCTGAATCAAATCAGCGGTGCGGGTCGAGTAGCCGGTTTCGTTGTCGTACCAGCCAATCACCTTGGCCAGCGTACCATTGGCCGAGGTCAGCTCCGAGTCGAAAATGCAGCTGTGGGGGTTGCCCACGATGTCGATGCTCACAATCGGGTCGGTGGTGTACTCGATAATGCCTTTCAGGGGGCCTTCAGCGGCCGCTTTCAGCGCGGCGTTGATTTCCTCCTTGGTCACTTCCTTTTTCAGGATAACGGTCAGGTCGGTCATCGAGCCATCCGGAACGGGCACGCGCATAGCCAAACCATCAAGCTTGCCTTTCAGCTGGGGCAGCACCAGGCCCACCGCTTTGGCGGCGCCAGTGCTGGTGGGGATGATGCTGTAAGCAGCGGCGCGGGCGCGGCGCAGGTCCTTGTGAGGGGCATCCTGCAGGTTTTGGTCCGAGGTGTAGGCGTGCACCGTGGTGATGTACCCCTTCTCAATGCCGAAGGCATCGTCCAACACCTTAGCCATGGGGGCCAGGCAGTTGGTGGTGCAGCTGGCGTTGCTGATAATGGTTTCGGCACCGGTGAGGATGTCCTCGTTCACGCCCAATACCACGGTCGGAATGTTGCCGGTAGCCGGAGCCGAAATCACGACTTTCTTGGCACCGGCGGTAATGTGCTGGCCGGCACCGGCTTCGTCGACGAAGCGGCCAGTCGATTCGAGCACCACGTCAACGCCCATTTTGCCCCAGGGGAGCAGCTTGGGGTCGCGCTCGGCGAGGGCGGCGATGCGCTGGCCGTTCACGGTCAGGCTTTCCTCGTCGTAGGTCACGGTGCCATCGAAGCGGCCGTGAACGGAGTCATATTTCAACAGGTGCGCGAGGGTCTTGTTGTCGGTCAGGTCGTTGATAGCGACGATTTCCACGTTGTCGCGGCCCAGCAGCGACTTGAAAGTGAGACGGCCAATGCGGCCGAAGCCGTTGATGGCGACTTTAATTTTTGCCATTGTGAAACAGGGAAAATAAGTGGCCAGCCGCCACATTGGCGGCCGGTTGAAACGCAGGGCGAAGATAGCAGGCTGGCGCGGGTTCGCCAGCACCTGCGCTTTGCCCCGGCATTCCCTTTAAATGATTTGAGGAGGAAGATGGTTCTGCAAGGCCGCGCCTCCTGTCATACCCCACCAGCCACCGCCGATAAAAATCTTTTCGCCTGAAAAACAGCGTGCTTTCATCGATTCGGCACTTTTTTTTGCTTTCCGGCTTGCATTAAATAACGCCTCCCGTATCTTTGCACCACCAAAAACAAAAACGGTCCGTTCGTCTAGGGGTTAGGACAGTAGATTTTCATTCTACCAACAGGGGTTCGATTCCCCTACGGACTACAAGAAAGCCACCTCCAAAGGGTGGCTTTTTCTTTGTCTATCAATTAGTTATCTTCTTTACTAACCGGTGCTGTGTCACAAAAAAGCCACGTCTGGGTCACAACACATTTTCCCATCCTTGGGTAAATGCAACATACATTGGCCCACTTTGAGCATGTGGGGCTACATTGCTGCTTTCGGACCTAATTCAGAAAGGGAGGCTGATGTACTTTGCCCCAGAAGTTAGCGCTACTTCCTGAGCCACAGCTTTCGTATGACCAGACGATTTGCCTGCTGCCTCGCGCTTCTCCTTTATTCTTGTGGTGAGCAGCAGCCATCGGCCCGGGAAGTGCGCGCCACCGTGCCGGTGGAGCACATCATCGCTACCAAAGACCAGCAAGCCCGGCGGGCGCAATCGGAGGCGCTTTGCAAAACGCATGGCGTCCCGATTTACCACAACCCAAATTCCCTGTTTGTGGATTCGGAAGCGGAGATAACCATTCGAACGAAGGACCAGGTTGTTGACAGTGCACTCGCGCTGTGTTTTATTGGTTTGAAGAGCGAAGGGCTTTCGCCGGCTCGCTTAGCGGAGATAGACCGGGCGTACCACATCGCCCCGAAACTTACGCCCACCGAACAGGAGTACGTCTCGGCAGAGCAGCCCACGAACCAGCAGCGACTCAACGCGAGCTGGCGCTGCGAAAGCCTGCACGTACTGCTGTGGGCGCTGGGGTACGTCGATTCCCTGAGCTACCCCGATAGCATGTGTGACGTTGCCCACGACGCGGCAATCATCCACGCCCTGCCCGAGCAGCAATTCCGGCAACGGGCGAAACTGAGAAGCAAGAAAGAGCTGCTGGACCAGGCCGACCTCATCCTCCGCCTGGACTGGGCGCGCTACGACGCCCGGCTGGAGCAGAAGCCGATACCAGGCAGCCTGAATTCGGACGTGGTATCGGAGCGGCACCATTCCCTAAACTGGCTCATTTCCTACATGGACCAGGCGTGGGACGACGTGTCAACGGATACCTGAGCAACCGCGTTAGTCCATCCATCGGCGCACGAAAACTGCTTGGTTTGGCTGCAAACGTTTACGTAGATAAATAGCTTGCCCGCAACCTTCTACAGCAAATCGGCAAATACCTTTGGCGGCACACTTACCTGGCCAGCCATCGCTGCCCGCGAAGCCAATACGCTTCATTATCAATGCACTGAAGCTGTTAATCCGGCTTCTCTCGCCCCCTGAAATGTTGGCTCCGGGCTTTCTTCACCAAGTCTGATATCGATTACCCGTTCGAGGACGCCCCAGCCAGTTGGGCGCCGCCCGGCGGGCGTGGTCCCGCGCTGTTACCCCAAACTCCCACTCCCACCCATGAAGAGACTTTTATCGTTTTTCCTGCTCGGCTGGCTCGCGCTGAGCGCCAGCCACGGCCAAACCATTTCCCCTTACCTCACCGGCCAGAATGCCTGGCTGCCCACCGCCCTGGGCACGCAGGTATACAACGGGTCGCTCGACAGCCTGTGGCCGCTGGTGAAAAAATCGAAAGTGCGCATGGTGCGCATCGGTGGCAACGGCGTGAATTCCAACCTGCTGACCAACCAGCAATACATCTCGCTGATTGACTCCATCCGGCGCATCGGGGCCGAGCCCATGGTGCAGGTTTCGGAAGGGCGCGGCCGGTTCACGGCGGCGCAGGCGGCAGCCGCCGTGAGCTACGTGAACATCACGATGGGCCGGAACATCAGGTACTGGATTATCGGCAACGAGCCCGACCTGAACAACTCCGCGCAGCCCAGCCCGGTGAGCGTGGCGGGCGTGGCCGCTTACATCAAGGCGTTTGCGTCGGCCATGAAAGCCGTGGACCCCACCATTCTGACCGTGGGCCCGGAAAATGCCTCCTACGGCAGCACCTACATGCCCGGGCTGGTGGGCGGGGCCAGCGACATCACCGGCACCGATGCCAACGGCCGCTACTACCTCGACGTCATCTCCTTTCACAGCTACTCCTTCAACGGCACGCAGACCCGGGCCCAGGTGACGGGTGCGGCCCAAACCCTGACCAACAACGTGACCAACCTGCTGGGCTTGATGGCCACCGCCAACGCCCTGCACAACCGCACGGGGGCCAACGCCCTGCGCTGGGCCCTCACCGAATTCAACATCGACTATGCCAACCCCACCGCCAATACCGTGGAAGGCGTGGGCGTGCATTCTTTCCTGAACGGACAGTTCTGGGCCGAGGTATTTGGGGTGGGCATGAAGTACGAGGCCGTGTCGATGCAGCCGTGGTCGATTCACGAAGGCAGCGGCGCGCGCGGCACCGGCGATTTGGGCTACCTCGACGGCCCGGGAGCCGCAGCCAAGCCCCGCTCAAGCTACTACCACGAGATGCTGGTGTCGGAAAACCTGCACGGCACCAACCTGCTGGCCACCAGCAGCCAGAGCCTGGTATCGGTGCTCAGCAGCACCGACAACGGCACCACCGCCGTGATGCTCCTCAACAAGAGCGACGTGACGAACTACGACTTCACGGTGCAGCTGAGTACGGCCACGGTGCCCGGCACGGCAGCGCTGAAAATCAACGTGCCGGCCGGCATCAATGCGGCTTACAACGACAGGATTTACGCCCAGTCGACGCTGGTTTTGCTGTTCAACAGCCAGGGCGTGCTGACCAAAAAAATCGTGTATTCCTTGCAGCACGCGCAGCAGACGCTGCCGCCCACCTACCTGAACCCCGGCCAGAGCGTTGCGCTGGCGTCGTTTTCGTCGGATAAAACCTTCACCTGCGTGGCGCCCGAGGCGGTGACCTACACGGCCTCGGTGCTGGGCGAATTCACTTCGCTTGCCTGGGATTTTGGCGTGGGCGCCTCGCCCGCCACCGGCACCGGCAAGGGCCCGATTGCGGTGACGTACGCCTCGGCCGGCAACAAAACCGTCTCGCTGACGCTGGTGAACCCGGACACGACGGTTGTGACGACGAAGGCTAACTACCTACCCGTCAGTGCGTGCATCCGCACGCCGTACTCGGGCACGGCGGCCGTGATTCCGGGCGTGGTGAAGGCGGTGGAGTTTGACAACGGGGGCGAAAACGTGGCCTACCACGATACGGAAGTGGCCAACCGGGGCGTGGCCCTCGACCCCACCGTGCCCCGCGCCAGCGAAGGCGTGGACACGAGCAACAGCGGCGAGGGCATTGGCGAAGTGGGCTACACGGCCAGCGGCGAGTGGCTGAAATACACCGTGAACGTGCTGCGCACCGGCCTCTACCGGCTCACGGTGCGGGTATCGACGGGCGCCACGTCGACGGGTGCGGTGCGGCTGTTGGTAAATGATGTGGCCCGCACCGGCGTAATAGCCGTGCCCGCCACGGGCAGCTTCAGCACCTATCAGGACCTGGTTATCAACAACGTGTACCTGGAGGCCTCGCCCAACGCCACGCTCAAATTCGACCTCGTAAGCGGCGGCTTCAACTTCTCGAAGCTGACGTTTGTGGAGCAGCCCCTCACGGGCATTGTGGTGAACCGGATGTACAACGGCAGCTCGACTTCGGACGGCTCGACGGATGCTGTGGAGCTGCTCGTGACGCAGGACCACCTCGACATTCGCGGGCTGATTGTGAAGGACTTCGAAACCACCCTGACCAGCGACACCGGCGGCAAAATTCAGTTCAAGGACCACCCGCTGTGGAAGGATTTGCGCATTGGCACCACCATCGTGCTTCGCCGGCTGGCCTCTGGCATCACGAGCTACGCCACGGACGTGGACGCGACCGACTTTACGCTGGATATGCTGATGGAAAACACCACGTACCTGGCTGATTTATCAGCTTCCGGCCAGAATTTCAACCTGACCAATACCGACATGGTGCTGCTAAAAACTGGCCTCGCGAGCGGCATCGACAACCCGGTGCACGCCCTGGCATCGAACAACGGCAGCCCCAACGCCCTCTACACCGGCCTCACCGGCCCCAAGCTGGTTTTCAACGCCGCGCTCGCCACGGGGGCCTTCCTCTACCCGCTGAACCCGGCCCAGACCACGGCTGACTATAACAGCACCAGCGCGGCGACGTCCACCAGTGCCAGCCGCAACTGGGGCTATGGCTTCGGCACAGGCAACATCAGCTATATCCAGCTGCTGCGCAACCAGGCCTTCACGCCGCCCGGCATCGTGGTGAACCGCGTGTACAACGGCTCGAACGACGCCAACGGCAACACCGACGCGGCGGAATTGCTCGTTGTTCAGGACCACCTCGATATCCGCAACCTGGTGGTGAAGGACTTCGAAAGCAACAACACGCTGGACACCGGCGGCAAGTACAGCTTCAACAACACGGCTTTCTGGAGCGATTTGCGCAGCGGCACCACCATTGTGCTGCGCCGCCTCGTTGGGCCTGCCGGCTACGTGCAGGACACCGATGCGTCGGATTTCACGCTCGATTTGCTGCTGGAGAACGCGACGTATCTGACCAACCTGGCTACCGGCACCTCGTTCAACATCACGCAGTATGACATGGTGATGCTCAAGACCGGCACGGCGGCGGGCGTGGCGGGGGCCATTCACGTATTTGCCACCAAGGGCGGCGGCAATGCGGGCGTGCCCTCGGCCCTCTACCTATCGGTGGCAAGCGCCAAAATGACCTCGCCCGATGGCACCGACGCGGGCGGCGGCACCTGCCACTACCCCCTGAACCCCGGCCAGGACCTGACCGACTACAACGGGGCCAAGGGCGCGCTGAGCAAGAGCACGGCCTTCAACTGGGGCTACGGTTTCGGCCAGCCCAATATCACCTACATTCAGTCCTTGCGCAATGTGGTGCTGGGGCCCGACCTCGTGGTGGCCAGCGGCCAGAGCCTGACCGCCGGCGGCACCTACAACAGCATCACGGTGCAGAGCGGCGGCACCCTCGCGCTGCTGGGGCCCACCACCGTTGCGAGCACCGTGCAGGTGCAGGCGGGCGGCCAGCTCAGCACCAGCTGCCAGACGCTGAGCGGCGCGGCCAGCTTCGAGCTGCAAGCCGGGGCGGAGCTGCAAATCTGTGACCCGGCTGGCATTGCCGCAACCGGGGCCACGGGGGCCATTCAGGTCACCGGCCCCCGCACGTTTGATGCGGATGCTTCCTATACCTACAACGGCACGGCGGCCCAGCTCACCGGCGCGGGCCTGCCCGCCCAGGTGCGCAACCTGACCGTGAACAACGCCCCCGGCCTCACCCTGAGCCAGGGCGTGAGCATTACGCAAGTCGCCCGCCTGCAAAGCGGCAACCTGGCCACCAGCGGCCAGGGCTTCACCCTGCTTTCCTCGGCCACGGGCACCGCCCTGATTGACAACACTGGTGGCGTGGTCACCGGCACCGGCACCATGCAGCGCGCCGTGACCAGCGCCATCACCGGCCCGGCCTACCGTCACTTCAGCGCGCCGGTGGCCAGTGCTCCGTTCGGCAGCCTGGGCACCACGGGCTTCACGCCCACGTTCAACCCGGCTTATAACAGCAGCGCCACGCCCAGCTCGGTTTCGCCTTTCCCCACGGTGTTTGGCTACGATGAGGCGCGCCTGGCCGCAGTCACGTCCAACTATGGGGCGTTTGATAAGGGCTGGTTCTCCCCCACCGGCGCTACTGATGTGATGCTGCCTAACCGCGGCTATAGCGTGAATGCGCCGGCCACAGCCGCGCCCATTGCCTTCACCGGCACGTTCAACAATGCCGCTCAAGCATCCGGCGTCCTCAACCGGGGCACCGATGCCGATGCCGGCTGGCAGCTGCTGGGCAACCCCTACCCCGCGCCGCTGGATTGGAGCACCGTGGCCGCCGCCCAGCGCCCGGGCATGGACGGCGCCATGTACGTCTATCAAAGCACCGGCCAGTACGCCGGCACCTACCGCAGCTACGCCAACGGCATCGGGGCTTCTCCGCTGATTGACGCCGGCTCGGGCTACTTTGCCCGCGTGAGCGCCCCCGGCACGCCCGGCGCCGTGAACCTGACCAACGCCAACCGCGTCACCACCTTCGGCCCCCAGCCCACCTTCGGGCGCGGCGCGGCCGATACCCGGCCCCAGCTACAGCTGCAAGTAGCCGGGGCCAATCTGCAAGATGAGGCCTTCCTCTACCTGGAAGCCGGCGCTACCGCCGGCCTCGATGCGCCGTACGACGCCACCAAGCTCCCAAACCCCGCAGGCCTGGATTTGGCTTTGCTGACTGGCACCACGCTCCTGGCCATTGATGCCCTGCCTCCGCTAAGCACCGCTGATGTGGTGGTGCCCCTGGCCTTGCGCGTGCCGCAGGCCAGCAGCTTTAGCTTCGAAGTAGCGAATTTGGCCAATTTTGGCACGGCCACGGTGTACCTGCGCGACGCGCTGACCGGCACCCGGCAAGTGCTGGCGCCGGGGGCCCGCTATGCGTTCACCCTGGCCACGGCCACGGCCGGTACCGGCCGCTTCAGCGTCGTGTTCCGGCCGGCCACCGTCACGGCCACGCATTCGGAGCTGAGTTCTGCTTCGATTAGCCTGTACCCGAACCCGGCCCACGCCAGCTTCACGCTGTTGCTGCCGCCGCTGGCTGGCCAGCGCGAAGTGCGCGCCACGCTGATAAACGCGCTGGGCCAGGTGGTGCTCAGCCGCACCATTGGCCTGACGGCGGCGGGAGCCACGGCCGAATTCAACACCAGGGCGCTGGCGGCGGGCGTGTACACGTTGCGCCTCCAGGCCGATAATCAACTATTTACCAAGCGCGTCGTGCTGGAGTAGACCACCGTTATATGGATGTGGCTTTAGGAAGTCGCTGGAAAGTCAATTAGAACGTCATGCTGCACTGCGTACAGCATGACGTTCTAATTGACTTTCCAAACAGCCTCATAGCGGCAACCGCTCCCACAAAACGGCTCAGGAATGCACCTGTGGCCCGTGGAGGCGCTACAGTGTGGCGCACGTGCAGCAGCACCAGCCGCGCCCTCGACTACGCCGCCAGGCTGGTGGCGCGGTCGGCGGCGCGGAAGAAATCGGTGAGAACGAGCAGAACGGGTGTTTTTCTCGGGAGCAGGTGCCGGCAATATTATTGCGGCTGAACAAGTTGGGCGCTGGCAGCAGCAAGAGAAGCTGGCACCCAGCTCACGGGGCGAAACATCACCAGGACATGACCCAACTCGATTTCAATCGCAAAAGTGGCGGGCGGGCACTCTGGTTGCCTTGAGCAGTATCATCGGGTTTAATGATTATTATCAGGGCGTTGCAGTAAGCAGAACGGCACCTTTGCAAGTGTTTTCACCACTCTGTTCCCTCCCGCCAATGCGTTCTGCTCTGCTTCCCTTGTTCGGCGTATTGCTGCTGCTGACGGCCGCCAGCTCAGGGCCCAAAGCTGGGCAAACCGCGAGCCCGCAGCACCGCGCCCGCTCGCGCCAGCCGGGGGCTGATTGGCTGGCGGCGCACATTCAGGCATGGCTGGCCGACACGGCCGGCGCGCCGCGCCGCCAGCTGCTGGCGGAGGGCCCCGCGGCCCGGGCATTTTATGCCCGCCGCGCCTATGCTCCCGCCTGGAGCGCGGGCTCCCGGCCCAGCCCCACGGGCCGCGCCGCGCTGGCCCAGGCCGCCGGCTTTGGGCTGCTGCACGCCCGCTACCACGCTCAGAACCGGCCCGTGGACCCCGACGCCGTGAGCTGGCGGGCCGTGACGGCGCGGCACTTCCCTTACACCATCCGCCAAAACTCGGGCTGCGACAACGCGCTGGGCAACATTATTTTCCGCTTTGCCAACCCGTATTCCGTGTACCTGCACGCCACTTCCAACACCAAGGATTTCCAGCGGCCCTACCGGGCGCTGGGCCACGGCTGCCTGCGTATGGAGCACCCCATGCAGCTGGCAGCCTACCTGCTGGGCGCCGACAGCACCCAGGCCACACTGCCCACCGAAGCCGAATGCGAAGCCTCGCCCAGGTCGCGCAGCCTGGCCCTCAAACACCCCCTGCCGCTGCACGTGTGCTACGCTGCCTGCGCGGTGGCGGCGGGCCAGCTGCGGTTTTACCCCGATGTATACGGCCGGGACGAAGCCGTGCGGCGGCAATTATTTGGGCGCTAGGCATGGACAATAACAACCAACGTGAAGCCGCGCCGATACCGCGTTGAGCAGGTCTTTGCCCGCGTAGAACGGGCCGGTGGAACAGTTAGTCCGTTCGCGCGCCATCTCTACGAGCGCTACGTGGCCGGTGAACTAACGCTTAAGTAGCCGTTCAAAAGTAAACGAGTAAAAGACGGTCATGCAGGGCGTAGCGAAGCATCTCGCGTGTGGCAGTAAATCAATTGTTTAACTGTGTTAATTATTGCTGCCCGCGAGATGCTTCGCTACGCTCTGCATGACGGTTACTTTTGCCTGACTACTTAAACAATTACTTAGCGCGATAGATGCCCAGGCCGCCGCCGTTGTTACCGGGGCCTGCGCCGCGTTCGGCTGGGTGCGATAAGCTAATCAGCAGTACCTTCACAGGCACCACACCATCAAAATATTACCCATGACTGACTTCGCCGACTTTTTCCAGGACCAAGCGGCAGTCAGTGCCCACGTCCAGTTCGTGTACGACCTGACGGCGGGCCGCATCGTTTTTATAAACGCGGCGTACGAGCAGGTGTTGCATGGCACCGAGGGCCTGGTGAACGCCGAACTGCCGGCCCTGCTCCACCGGCTGCACCCGGACGACCGGGTCTATCTCGCGCAGTATTGGGCGCTGTGGGTGCGGGGCCAGATGGCAAACGAAGTAGAATTGCGCCTGTTGCACCCCGGCCAGCCGCAGCAGTGGTTCTGCCTCACGCCCTCCTACTGGCAAGATGTTCAGGGCCGGGTGTTGCTGGGCGGCACCTTGCGCGACATCAGCGTGATGAAGCGGTACCAGGAAAACGCCGACCTGTTCAACAGCCGCAAGAACGCCACGCTGGAAATCTTGTCGCACGATTTGAGCGGGGCCTTCATCATGGTGCAACAAATCGCGCAGTTCCTGCGCGAGGAAGTGAAGTCGCCCCTCAATAGCGACGTGCCCAACATGCTCCACGTCCTGGAAACCACCAGCCGCGACAGTGTGAAGATGATTCGGGACTTAATTAACCTCGAATTCCTTACCTCGGCCAATACGGACCTGAAAGTGGACCGCGTGGACGTGGGCGCCGTGCTGCGCGTGCCCCTCGACCAGCTCCAGAGCGGCCAGCGGCTGCTGGGCCACCAGTTTGCCTACACGCTGCCCACCGAGCCGGTGTATGCCAATGTGGACGTTAACAAGTTCACCCAGGTGCTCATCAATCTGGTTGGCAACGCCTTCAAGTTCACCCCCGATGCCGGCCACGTCGCGGTGCACATCGAGCCGGGCCCCGGCTGCGTCCGCATCCACGTCGTGGACGATGGCGTGGGCATCCCGCTGGCCATGCAGCCCTACTTGTTCGAGCGGTTCACCAAGGCCCGCCGGCCGGGCCTGCGGGGCGAGGCCACCACGGGCCTGGGCCTGGCGCTGTGCAAAACCATTGTGGAATGGCACCACGGCAGCATTTCCGTGGCCAGCACCGAAGGCCAGGGCAGCACCTTTACCGTGGAAATACCTCGGGCCGAGGCCAGGGGCAGCCAGGCGCTGGTGGCGCTGGTGGCGCTGGCCGGCTAAAACGCGCCGCGCCCGCCGGCAGGGCACGGCGGAAGAAAAACCTACGCGGCGGCGGGCAGCGGAGTGGGTGTGCGAGTGGCCCGCTTGACGGCGGGCAAGCGGCCAGGGGCAGCCAGCCGAACGACTTTGAGGGCCGGAGCCGCTGCCGTTTCTTCCGTATTTTTCTTGGTTTGCTTAGCGGGGTGTTGTTAAACAAACAGGGGAAACCTCCAAGGCCGGGGCTAAGCGGCTTGTTTGCTCGTAATAAGGCGCTAAAAGGAAGTAAGAGCATCGGAAAGTGTAGTATACGTCCCTTAAAGCAATCGAAAGCAGCTAGCGAAAATGAACGGCAAGACTATTGTTTTGCCGGTTTGCCGGGCAAAATATTGTCAAACAGTATAAGAGCCAGGAAAAGCACGCAGCGGTGCGGTCAAGGCGGAGGTTTTCCCCTATTTGTTTAACAAGACCCAAAGGTTGGGAGCCCTTCCATTGGAAGAAATAGACAACGGCCTCCTTGTCCTGGACAAATCCCCCGGACTGCGGCAAAGGCAGCGTCACGCGCAGCTGCTTGACCGAGGCCCGGGGCATACCGGAGGCCTGGTGCTGGACCGGACCAATCGGCATGACGTGAAGGCGAGAGAAAGCACCTTGCGGAGCTTGCCGCCAGCGGCCGAAGCGGCCGGCCCACCAGGCGACGGGCCGGGAGCAGGGATTGCGCCGGGACGCGGGCCACGACTACGCCCAGGTGCGCGACGTGGTAGCCGGACGCGGGCAGCCGGCCCCCAGCCGCCCGCGCGGCGAAGAAATCCGGGCCAAAAGGCCCGCCTTTGGGTAGTTGAGCGCCCGCATTCCTGTCTCAACCGCTTCCGCCCCCGGCTCCCCCGCTGGGCCAAAAAGCTGGAGAACTACCTGGCCGTCCTCCAGCTTGCCGACGCCCGAATGACCTGTTATAACTGCCTGTTTGGATAGCATCTTAGCCCCCACCCAGGCACGGCAGTGACGCCAAGCAAGTACTTGTCGATAGAGCCATCCTGGCATAATTATTTTTTCTACAAAAGGGCTGCTCCATGTGAAGCAGCCTTTTTTTATTTGCTGACATAAAAAAAATGCCCGGTCCAAGGTCGAGCTTATTGTCTACTCGACATTTATATATACATTTCGCCACCCAAACGGAGATGGTCCACCCGCCACTCTGTTTTCACCTTTCGTCCCCCTTTTTTTACCCCCTTTTCCCCATTTCCCACCCAACTATGCGCACTTTTTTACTTTCCCGCCCGCCGGCCTCTCGCCTCCGAGGCCTGGCCGGCGCGTGCCTGCTGCTGCTGCTCGGCGCAGGGCCAGGTGTGGCCCAGTCGAGCAACTACTGCGCCAGCGGCCTTGGCGGCTTCTGCGGGGGCAACGACATGACGGACGTGAGCATTCCAGGAACCAGCCTCAACGCAACGTCCCTGGCCTGCGCGAACACCGGCGGCCAAGCTTACGCCGCATACCCGGCCAGCGGTCCCAACACGGCTACGCTCGTTTACGGCGTGCCCTACACGCTGCGCGTGACGCTCACCGGCACGAGCGCCGTGGCCGCCTGGGTCGACTTCAACCACAACTTCGTCTTCGAGGCCGGCGAGTGGACCCCCGTCACAACCAGTTCGCCCGCCAATGGTAGCCCGGCTACGGCCACCCTGCTGGTGCCAGCCAGCGCCGTGCAGGGCTCCACCACGCTGCGGCTGCGTAGCGTGGTGGCCGGCAGTGCACTGGGTGCAGCTGACGCGTGCGCCCTTTTGACGACCGGTGAAACGAAAGACTTTACCGTCACCATTGGTCCGCCTGCTGCCTGCCCGGCCGTAGCCGGGCTGGCGGTAAGCAACATTTCGGCCAGCAGCGCCGCGGTGAGCTTTACGGCCCCCGCGGCGGGCACGGCCTACACCCTGACGCTGACCCCGGCCGGGGGCACGCCCACCACCCGCACCGTGAGCGCCTCCCCCGTGCTGCTGACCGGGCTGGCCCCCAGCACGGCCTACACGGCGAGCATGGTGGCCAGCTGCGGCCCCGGCCAGACCTCAGCGGCCAGCACTACTACCTTTCGAACCGGCTGTCCCGCTGCCCCCTACGCCACGGTAAATAACACGACGCCTTACACCCAGGACTTCGAAGCCAACTGGCTCAGTCCCTGCGACACGGCCGAGACCCCCGGGCTAAACTGGCGCAACACGCCCGTTACCGGCAGTGCTTCCTGGCGCCGCGACGACGATGGCGCCACTGCCGGCTGGAGCCCCGCTCTGGGCGTCTACACGCCCGCCGGCAGCCCCCTGGGCGCAGGCACCAGCGCCCACTCGGCCCGCTTCCACTCCTATGAGGCCTCCAGTGGGGCCACGGGTTCGCTGGACCTATCCGTGAACATGGCCGGCACCAGCGGCACGCCCACGCTCACTTTCGACTACCTCAACACCGATGGCTCGGATTCGCTGCAGGTACAGGTTTCCGTCGACGGGGGCGCCACTTTTGCCCCTGCGCTGGCCCGCTTCGCCACCGCCAGCAGCTGGACGGCGCAAACCGTGAGCCTGCCCGCCACGGGCCTGTCGGCCACCACCGTCATTCGCCTGCAAGCCACCTCCGACTTCGGCATCAGCGACATGGGCCTGGACAACGTGGGGGTGAGTTACGTGGTTTGCCCGGCGGTGACCGGGCTGGCGGTAAGCAGCGTTTCGGCCAGCGGCGCCGCGGTGAGCTTCACGTCCCCCGCCGCGGCCACGGCCTACACCCTGACGCTGACCCCGGCCGGGGGCACGCCCACCACCCGCACCGTGAGCGCCTCCCCCGTGCTGCTGACCGGGCTGGCCCCCAGCACGGCCTACACGGCGAGCATGGTGGCCAGCTGCGGCCCCGGCCTCTCCTCGGCTCCAGCCATTGCGAGGTTTACGACAACCTGCGGGGCCGCGCCCTACGTGGCCGTAACTAACACGACGCCTTACACCCAGGACTTTGAAACTGCCTGGCTTAGCCAGTGCAATGTCAACGACCTGCCGGCCCTCAACTGGCGCAACACGCCCGCCACTGGCAACGCCTCCTGGCGCCGCGACGATGACGGCGCCACCGCCGGCTGGAGTTCCCTCATGGGCGTCTACACACCCGCCGGCAGCCCCCTGGGCTCCGGCACCAGCGCCCACTCGGCCCGCTTCCATACTTATAATGCAATGGCTGGCGCGGTGGGTTCGCTGGACCTGTCCGTGAACATGGCCGGCACCAGCGGCACGCCTACGCTCACCTTTGACTACCTCAACACCGATGGCTCGGATTCGCTGCAGGTACAGGTTTCCGTCGACGGGGGCGCCACTTTTGCCCCTGCGCTGGCCCGCTTCGCCACCGCCAGCAGCTGGACGGACCAAACGGTGAGCCTGCCCGCCACGGGCCTGTCGGCCACCACCGTCATTCGCCTGCAGGCCACTTCTGACTTCGGTTATACGGACATTGGGGTGGACAACGTGGGGGTGAGTTACGTGGCCTGCCCGGCGGTGACCGGGCTGGCGGTAAGCAGCGTTTCGGCCAGCGGCGCCGCGGTGAGCTTCACGTCCCCCGCCGCGGCCACGGCCTACACCCTGACGCTGACCCCGGCCGGGGGCACGCCCACCACCCGCACCGTGAGCGCCTCCCCCGTGCTGCTGACCGGGCTGGCCCCCAGCACGGCCTACACCGTGAGCATGGTGGCCAGCTGCGGCCCCGGCCTGAGCTCATTACCCGCTCAAAAAGCTTTTGTCACGAGCTGCCTGCTGCCGGCCTACGCCACCTTGCCCATCACGGAAGGCTTCGAGAATACCTGGCTCAGCCGCTGTGGCAACCACGACGCGCCCTCGAACAGCTGGCGCAACACGCCCATTGCGGGCGATAGCGCCTGGCGCCGGGAAGACGACGGCGCCAGTGCCGGCTGGATAACCCCCACCGCGTCCATGTACACGCCCACGGGCAGCTTGGGGGCTCACTCAGCCCGCTTCCACAGCAGTTTCAGCCCGAGGGGCCAGACGGGCACCCTGGACCTTTTCGTAGACCTGAGCCCGGCCGGCTTTAAGCGCCTGAGCTTTGACTACCTGAACACCGACGGCGACGACTCGTTGCAGGTACAGCTCTCCACGGACGGTGGCACCACCTTCACGCGCCTGGCCGGTTATACCACCAGTGGGGCAAGCGCGGCCTTCGCCACCCACCTGCTGGCAATCGGCAGCACCTCGGCCACGGCCGTGCTGCGTTTCCGGGGCTGGGCCGATTCCGGCGGCACGGATATGGGGCTGGATAACATCGTGCTCGAAACGGTGAATAGCTGCCTGACCCCGGTGGCCCTCACCGACACCACCACGACCACCACGGCAGTCCTCTCCTGGCTGGCCGGCGGCACCGGTACTTACGCGGTGGTGTACGGCCCGCTGGGCTTTAACCCAACCACCGGCGGCACCACCGTTTCGGGCCTGACGGCTCCGCCGCTGACCATCACGGGCCTTGCCCCTGGCACCACCTATCAATACTACGTTACCCTGCACTGCGCCGCCGGGGCCAGTTCCGGCACCGCCGGCCCATACGAGTTTACTACCCAGCTGGTGAATGACGAGCCCTGCGGGGCGAGGACGCTGCTGGTGAACAGTTCCTGCACCCCGCTCAGCGCCACCACGCTCAGGGCTACCACTACCGCGAGCACCGTGTACGACCAAAACGGGCAAGGCACGACTTGCGGCCACAACGTGGGCCCCCTCGACGTGTGGTTTAAGTTCACTACGGCCGCCACGGGCCCCACCAGCACCCAGGTGCGTATCTCGGTGACGGGAGGAGCCGCCAGCGTAGTGAAGGCTTACTCGGGCTCGGCCTGCGCGGGCCCGCTCACGTACTTGAGTTGCACGGGCACGAGCAACAACACGAGCGCCCCCGACCTGGACCTGAATAGCCTACTCCCCAGCACCACGTACTACGTGCGGGTGAGCGAGTATAGCAGTTTCGGAGGGGTACCGGGCAGCTTCACCATCTGCGCTACGCAGCTGCCCAGCTGCCCAGCCCCCAGTGGCCTGTCCGCCGGGACGGTGACCGGCACCTCGGCGGCGCTGAGTTGGTTGGCCCCGGCGGCCGGCGGCAGCACGTTCTCCGTTATCTACGGGTTGGCCGGCTTTGTCCCGCCCGCCGGGGGCACCGTCGTGACGGGCATCGGCACGAACAGCACGACCCTGACCGGCCTGACGCCCGACACCGCCTACGGGTTCTACGTCCAGCAGGTGTGCGCCGGCGCCA
>NZ_JAGEMO020000111.1 GCF_017921975.2 Hymenobacter terricola | reverse complement strand
AGCTCCTCAAGTACCGACCCCAACAGCAGCTGAACCTGGCAGTGGCCCTGCCCCGGCCCCTGCTGGCCGCAAATGCACGTGCTGGGCGGCGAAACAGGCGCCCCAAAGCGCCCACTTGGGTAATCGCCAAGTCGCTACCTAAAAGCGGAACCGCCTAAACCGAGTTCTGCAACAGCCACGGTCTGAAGAGCAAAACGCGCCGAAGTGCTAAAAGTCTCGTTCAGCAATCTATCCCGCTTGCCCGCCGGCACACCGCCCCCACGCGGGTACCCAACGCAAGGAACGCGCGCCCCGCGGACAGGACGGGCGGTGGCTTCGTTCGCGGCCGGGCATACGGCGCTTTACGACAGGCCGGCGGTAAAAGGAGTGCAGGCTATCATCCCGTTGGAAGCGGCCTTTTCGTTCCCTTTAACAGGGTTGCCCCTGGGTGGTCCGGGCACTGCCATCGGCGGGGGCCCTCTAGTGAGTTGGGCCATTCCACTGGTCCGTCATGCATCGCCTGCTATTGCAATATTAGTCGATTATTCATAACTTACACGATGAACAACGCCTTTGAACAAGCATACGACGCCTACGTCGTGCGTAAACAACTCGCCCGCCAATTGCAATGGCTCAACTTACGGCACGACTGGCTGACGCCGCGTCCCCTCCCCGCGGGGCCAGGCTCTCTCGCTGCGCCCACTCCCCCGCTAAAAGAGAAGAAGCCGCACCGCGCGACGCGGTAAAGGCACCGGGCTGCTTCGGGGCGCTTCTGCGCCGCCCCTGACGCGGTTGTTCCCACCTGCTCCCGCGGTGGTCCGCGCCGGTGGGCAGGCTCAGCAGCCGGGGCCTCCGGCCGGTGTCCTGCCTCGAAAAACAACCGGGAGACCCGCGACAATAGCCGGACGGGGCTAATCCGACAAGCGAGAAGCGGAAGAAATATTAACCGTGCAACCCCATGAAAAAGTATTTAATTAGCGGCACTTACAATGCCGAGGGAACCAAGGGCTTGCTGCAGGAAGGCGGCTCGGGACGGAAAAAAGCCATTGAGCAAATGCTGGCCGCTCTGGGGGGGAAAGTGGAATCTTTTTATTACACCTTGGGGGAGAATGACGTCTATCTGGTAATCGAACTTCCGGATGATGTGGCCGCCGCTGCCGTGGGATTACGCGTGAATGCGGCTGGGCTGGTTCGCATATCCCTGACGGTCCTCCTGACCCCGGAAGAAATCGACGAAGCCGCTAAAAAATCGGTCAGTTACCGGGCTCCAGGAGGAAAATAACCAACGTATTGTGTTCAATCAAAGGGTCCGAATTGCAAAAGGAGCAGTTAATTCACTGTTTTTAACACGCGTGAGCAACAAGTGCCGTTTATGCGTCAAACATCTTGTTAACAGGTGTTTGTTGGTGAAAAAACCCTCGTGTTCTAGCCCCAAAAACACCTGTTTTGGGTTATTCGACGGCCTATAACCGGGAGATTTCACCCAACACAGGCGAGTTATAACCCCGTCACCCGAGAGACGTCACCCGATTTGGGGGCAAACCACTCCCGTTGCCCTCCACTCCCCTGTGTCCTGCTCTACCTGAAAGCCCCCCGCGGCCGCGTCACCCTCAACTTGCCCACCGCCGAATATGAAGCGCAGGCCGCCGACGCGGCGCGAGCGGCCCACGCCAGCTCCGGCACCTATGCCTTGGTGCGGGGCGGCGCCGCGGCCGGTCCTGGACGAAAACGGCCGGCAGCGGGTGGCCGTCCTGTAGGGCAAGCTCGCCGTCGCGCAGGAGGCCGTGGCCGCCGCCGAGGCGCGCGCCAACGCCTTGGCCACCCGGTTGCGGACGGCGCAGCGCGAACTGGACAGCGCCCTACCCGTGCCCAGGTGCCGCAGGCGATTGCGGAAGCGGCGGCCCCAGCGCCGGACGCCTGCGTGACTGCTTACCCGCCGGGTGGGTCCGGTCCGGTTCCCGCTGCCGGGCGGCACGCCCTGCCCCGCGCACCACGGCACGGGGCAGGGCGCGGCGTCGACGCGAGGAAGCGGTGGCAAGGCCCCCGCCGCGCCGCCACCCGAACCTGGGCGGCCTGCCAGCCCGCGCCCGCCCCGAGCCCACGCCGCTGATTGTCCAGGCCGCAGCGATGGCCGAAGGCGTCGCCAGAACCGGAGCTGGGCAGCGGGCCGCACTCCTCCCCTTTCCGGCCGTGCGGGTCCGAGAAGCCTCGTTAGGCTAAACTAATGTAAATCCGGGAGGCGTTATCCGCCACTAATATTAACTCATGGTTGGCTGCCTGTTTTTTTACTCTGGGTCCTTGCTCAGCTGCTGCCGCCCCCGCACCTCGCCGTCAGCACTGGGCCACACCCAGGCCGGCTCGACCCCAAAGGTGGCCACCAGCGGCTGGGGGCCGCCGTCCATCAGGCGACTGTACTGACAGCGCCGAAGGGAGTCCGATACCCCGGCCGCGCTCAGGTGCAATGCCAGCGCCGGTTCCTTGCCGTGCAACAGGCCGGAACCCGGCAGCGGCAGCTTTAGCACTAGGACTACCTCCTGCGGCCGCATTCCATTGTGTTCACGCATGATTCACGATTCACGAATTGCGACGATAAGGATTAAACCGATTCACCCCATTCTGGAATTGACTGCCGGGCTGCTCTCATAAGCACCATTAGCGACTGAAAGCATACTTGTACTGCTGTTGCTGCAATCAATAAAATACATGTTTTGCTACAACTACTACATGTAGTAAAAGTACGTATTTTACTAATTTTATTACATGTAATAAAAGCACGTATTTTATTGATTGCAGTACCATTAATAATTTACATACATTTGTTGCTGTCAGCTCTTCTACAGCAAGCAGTACAATTCATGAAAGCAAAAAAGACTGGCCCACCGCCAATGCGGGTGCTCGCCATCACCAACAACAAGGGGGGAGTTGGCAAGACAACCAGTGCCGTGAGCATCGGCGCGGCGCTACAGCGCCAAGGGGCCCGGGTGTTGATGGTGGACTTGGACATGCAGGCCAACCTGACCAACAATCTTGGGGGCGAGTTAGAGCTGGCTTCGCACGTGGGCGACGCGTTGGTAGGGGCGGTGCCATTAGCCGAAGTAATTCTGACCACAGAATCCGGCCTTGATTTGGTGCCGGCCGATTTTCGCCTGGCCAGCTACGAACCCATCATCTACAAGCAGAGGGATTACCATACGCGGTTAGCAACGGTGTTGGCAACGGTGCAGGGGGCCTACGACTACGTGGTGGTCGACTGCCCACCTTCGCTGCAAACCTTCACGTACATGGCCCTGGCCGCGGCCGATGCCTACCTGATTCCAACCGAGCCGGAGAAGTTTGCCTTTGATGGGTTGCGCCTCGTGAAGGAGCTGGCCGACCAGATTGAGCGCCGCATCAACCCCGGGTTACAGTTTCTGGGCGTGTTCTTTACCCGGTACAATGCCAAGCAGCGCAATTCCATGCACGCGGCAGTGGTGCAGGCGGTGCGGGAGGAGTACGGGGAGGACGCGCTGCTGCCGAGCGTGCGGCGCGACGCGGCAGTGGTGCAGTCCCAGGTGCATGTGAAGACCATCTACGACCATAAACCCGATTCCAACGCGGCGGTGGATTATGCCGCCTTGGCCGAAATTGTCCGGGCCCGCCTGGCCTAGCCCGGGGCCAGCGCCCAGTACCTGTTCCACCTCATTTGCATTTCCGATGAACACGCCTCCCAAAGCAACTCAGGACGCCGTCTCTATGCTCCGCAAACCGGGCACGAAGGCTCAGCCCTCACACCAGGCCCCGGTAGGCCCGCCAAGGGCCGGAAAAAGGGCCTATTCGCCCTTTAGCTCCCGCATCACGGCGGAGAATCAGCGCTGCCTGGAGCAACTGGCCTACTGGAGCCGCGAAGCCAAGGTGGATATTCTGAATGATGCCCTGGAAGCCTACTTTGCTTCGCGCCCCGACAGCCAACAGGTCATCCCGGCCAAATCGCGGGTGCAGTAGGCAGGACTAACTTACTGAATATCAGTAATAAATGGTATAAAAAGCCGACGAAAATTTTACTTTTTATGCTTTTTTTTACCTTGAATGCTGCTGTTTGGGATTTTCATCTGCTACAAAAAAGACGTTGACTTAAAAAGTTGACTTAAAAAAAAATAAAGCTGCTTTATTATTATTATTTTACTTATTATAAGTATTATAGGTGCCATAACTAATTGATTATCAGTGTCACCAAAGGGTTATCTGCTACAAAAAAGACGTGTATCTGCTACAAAAAAGACGTTTGAAGCGAGTTATCTGCTACAAAAAAGACGTGTATCTGCTACAAAAAAGACGTCTGGGGCGATTCATCTGCTACAAAAAAGACGTGCTGCTACAAAAAAGACGTTGCCATGGAAAGCCTTGACAAAACAGTGGCGCAGCACAATGCGCTCATAAACGCCCGTTTTAGCTTCGTGCCACTGCAAATGCGGCTGTTTTTGGGGTTGCTGTCGCGGATTAGCTACGACGATACCGACTTCAAGGAGCACTTCGTGCCGCTGAGCGAACTGGTGTTTGACCGCCGGGGAGGGTCCGCGTACGAGCAGGTAGACGATATGTGCAAGAAGCTGGCGTCGTTCACGCTATACATTGAAGACCTGGAAGACGGCACCCGGCGCCGGCGCAGCAAGCCCAGCTTTACATACATCCCGTTGATGTCGGAAGCCCGCTACACGGCCGAGCAGGGGGGGGTACTGGCCAGTTTCAACCCCAAGATTATGCCCTACCTGCTGCAATTGCGGGAAAGCGGAAACTTCACCCCCGCGGATTTGAAAGAGGTGATGAAGCTGAAGAGTCCGCATGCATTGCGTATTTATTGGCTGCTGAAGGAATACGCTGACTTTGGCCGGCGGACCATGACGGTGGAGCAGCTACGTTTTGTGCTGGACGTGAAGGAAGAAGAGTACCCGCGCTTCAGCAACTTCAAAGCCCGTATTCTGGATAAGGCGCAAAGCGAGCTGGCGGAAACCGACATGCCGTTTACGTTTGAGCTGGAACGGGAAGGGAAGGTGGTAGAACGCATCAAGTTTTTGTTTCACTTGGCGTTATCTGCTACAAAAGAGACGTTGCCCACGGCGGAAACGGAGTGGGGGATAGCGCTGGCTCAAATTGGCCTCGACGCCCGTAGTATTACCCGTATCGGGCAGCAGTTGGGGGAGGGCGATTACGACCTGGGGTACGTCGATTTTGTGCTCGACCGCATCCAGAAGCAGCACCAGCTAGGTAAAGTCAAGCGCATGGCGGGGGCCATCTATAAGGCACTGGTGGAAAAGTACCTCCTGGAAGACTACCAGGAACTGTTGAAAGCGAGGAAAACGACGAAAAAGCCCAAAGCTATAGGGGCTCAAGAGGCGGAGGCCGCGGCCTATCGGATTGCCGAAGTGCGGGAAATGTATGATAACCCCGGGCCGTATGCCAAGGTGTTGCACCGCGCGGATTCGTTTGAAGAACATTTGCAACAAATCTATTTTAGTCAAGGCTTTAAGCGTGAGCAGCGGGACGGCGAGGATTGGGTGGTGAAGCATTAGGTCAGACGTTATTTGGCCTCGGTCCAAATGCAACATGAATCCTTGATTTTAAGGTTTGTATTTGATTTTTACTGACATACACAGGGTGATGGAACACCCAATTTGAACCTTTAGCCAAGGCCCATGGAGCGGGTCCTGATTTGCCCCGCCAACCTGCAGAGATAGCCCCCCTCGGGCGCTACAACCCGGTGGAAATCTTTGGAAAGTATTAGAATCCTTTGACATCTTTTCCTTATCGGTGGCGGCACTGGATGAAGTGCTCACTCCGCAGGGTACCTCGCAGCCAGAAAATACGCTCTTCCGAAACCCGACGGCGCGATGGAGCCCGTCAGAGGTTGCGGAGCGCGCCGAATGCCGGAAAAACCACCGTTCAAACCCTTGTTTTTGGCGCGGATAGGTGTCGGTTACGGGGCGCCTCGAAAAACCGGCTGCGAACACACAATTCCTCTTGGTTGGCCCGTCCGAAAACCATGGTGGCGGGACCGGTTTTTGGTGCGCGGAACTGCCCGGCGGGTCAGAGGCGAGATACTGCGGCGCGGACGGTGCAACCGGCCCATAATGCGCGACTTAACGTGCCTGAAAAAGACTGGTTAAAAGCAGGTTATTGCATTTTTTATTGTCCCGATAGCGAAGGAAATGCGCAGGTTTTAAGTGGCGTTTTTCACGAATCAAAACCCCGGTTTAATGCGCCCCAAAGCCGAGGCAACGGGACCCATCCGCCGTCTGCTCCCCGATGGGCGTTTTACGCACTATTTCCAACGTATTCGTGCCCTGAAAAACAGGTGTTATGCCCCGCTACGAACCGGCACGGCCCCGTGCAAAAAAGCCGATGCTGGGCGACCTTTCTCCGCACCGGATGCGCGCGCCGCTACGGCGGCGCCGCTTCGCGCAGTTCGGCCACGCCCACGGGCTTGAGCAGGTAGTCGAGGGCGCAGAACTTGATGGCCCGCAGCGCATACCGGTCGTGGGCGGTGGTGAGGATGATGTCGAAGGCGGCAATGCCCAGCATGTCCAGCAAATCGAAGCCGGAGCCCAGCGGCATTTCCATGTCCAGAAACAGCAGGTCGGGCGTCTGCTCGCGCAGGAGCTGCAGGCATTCTTCGGCCGAAGCCGCCTCGCCCACGATGGTCACGTCGGGGCAATAATGCTGCAGCAGCGCCCGCAGGGCCTCGCGGGTGTTCGATTCGTCGTCGATGAGAATGGTTCGGGTCACGGCAGGGGGAGGAGGCGCTAAGCTAGCTAATCAGGCGTGCAGGCGCGGAATGCGCACGACGACGCGGGTGCCCTGGGCGGGGGAGTCCGGGCCGCCCAGGTCGGTAAGGGTCAGGGTAATGGGGCGCCGGGCCTGCTGGTTCAGCAGGGCAATGCGCTCCTCCGTAATGGCCGACCCGCGGGAGGGATAGCCCGAGTGGTTGCCGGGCAGCCCGGCGGCGCGCTGGCGTTCCACCCCGTTGTCCTGCACCACGGCCACCAGATAATTGGCCTCCTGGGTTACGCGCACCAGCATGTGCCCCCGGCCGGTGTGGTGCGCCAGGCCGTGCCACACGGCATTCTCCACGAACGGGTGCAGGAGCATGACGGGAATCTCCTCGTCCAGCAGCACCTCCTCGGCAGCTACTTCGTAGGTGAATTCGCCCTCGAAGCGCAGGGCCTCCAGCTCCAGATAGCGGCGTAGCATGCTCACTTCGGCGCCCACCGTGAGCAGCGGCTGGTGCGACTGTTTCAGAATCAGCCGCATCAGCCCGCCAAAACGGGTGAGGTAGTGCTACGCCGCCTCGGCCTCGTGCCGCAGGATATACTTCTGAATGGACTGCAGGGAGTTGAAAATAAAGTGCGGATTCATCTGGGCCAGCAAGGCCCGCTGCTTGGTTTGGGCCAGGCGCAGCTGCACGTGCTGCCCCCGGCGCACCTGCCGGCCGCCCCACAGGCCCCTGCCTAGCACGCCTAGCACGCCCAGCCCGCCCGCCGCCCAGCCCAACCACTGCCGGCTAACCGGCTGCTCTTTCGGCAGGCGCCGGATGCCCTGACCCGTGACAAAAACCCAGCTGTGGGCATCCTTGCCCATGAACTCCACGGCCATGCCTTGCAGGGCGGGTACCTGCGCCAGCCGACGCCCGGCGTAGCGCAGTACGCCGGCCCGGGTAGCAATCCACAAGGGCCCCCCCAGGGGATTGATAGAGCGCCGTGATTTGCTTGCTGGGCAGTCCCTGCGCGTAGGTGATTTCCCGAAAGCCCGCGCCCTCGTACACCAGCAGCCCTTCGCGGGTGCCCACCCACACCTGGCCGCTGGCATCCTGCGCGAGCGCCGTAATGGTGTCATTGCTCAAGCCATTCTGGGTGGTGAAATGGGTTTTTTCCGGACCCTCACAGATCCAGAGGCCCCGCGGGGCCGCCTCCCATATCCTGCCCTGCTGGTCAATCAACCTGGCCCCCCGCCCAGCGATTCGCGCACGTCCTGACCCGCGGTCCCCGGAAGTAGTAAACCCAGGAAACCCAGGAATACCAGCCACCGCAGCGCTATCACGTCCCTTCCCATTCGCTAAAAGTAGGGGAATAAGGAGCAATCCATTCTACCGGAAAGCGTTATTCGCACCGTAAGAGGACGACCTCTCGGTTGCTTTAGTGCTAGAAAGTGTAGGCCTCACCGTCCTCGGGTATGAGCAGGCGGTCGGTCAGGCCGCGTTTGGCGGAGTACGCGCGCAGCGCTTGGCGCGTCAGCATCACCAGGTTCACCGCCTCCATATGGCTGGCAATGAGCGTGGCCTGGGGTGCAGCCTGATAGACATGGTAGACGTCCTGCGCGCCCATGATGATGGAGCCCACCCCAAGGATTTGGGCATCGCCGACGTTGAGGACCACGATGTCCGGCTGGTACTGCTGCAGGGTATCCTGCACGGACTGGTTCCACAAGGTGTCGCCGGCTATGTAAAGCGTCTTTTCATCGGGATGCTGGAACACCACGCCGCACACCTGGCCCAGAAATCCCCCCATCGCCCGAAGGGCGGCATCGGTACCGCACGGGCAACGCGACCGTGGGATTGGTCAAGTGGCTGTTGGGCGTGCCGGCCAAGCCGGGATAAATGCCTGGTCGGCCAACATCGGGTCGATGAGGAAGGTGGCGTTGCGGATTTGTTGGATTTTCATGCGTGTTTCCTAGAAAGGAGCCGGTGAATAGTTAAGGACTAAATGGTCCAAAACTAGGCAAAAAAATCTAGTGCGCCTGGTTTCCTCCGTCGAGATTCACCAGCACCAGCCGTAACCGGTCGTCGAGGTCGGTCCGGGCATAGCCCGCTCGCGCCATCACCTGCAGTCCCGGGTAGGCCAGCACCAGGAGGCGGGCCAGCTCCCGAGGGCTCCGGGGGCTGGTCAGCGAACCACTTTGCTGCCCGCGTTTGATGGTACGGGTCAACGCCTCCTCGATGCGGTGAAAATCCGTCAGGACCCGCTCACGAATCTCGGGGTCGTGCGGGGCCATCTCGACCGCTTGGTTGATGCTCATGCAGCCCAGGGCGGGGGTGTCCAGGTCGCCCATCAGCAGGTGGAAAAAAGCCTCGATGGCGGGGCGGGCCGGCTCCTGTTCCAGCACGCGTTGCATGTCGGTAGTCCGCTGCTGACGATAGGCGTCGAAAGCGGCGAGGAATAACG
>NZ_JAGEMO020000110.1 GCF_017921975.2 Hymenobacter terricola | reverse complement strand
GGTAGTCCGCTGCTGACGATAGGCGTCGAAAGCGGCGAGGAATAACGCGCGCTTCCCGCCGAAGGAGCTGTACAGGCTGCTCTTGCTAAGTCCCGTCGCCTCGAGCAGGTTAACCAGCGAGGTCGCCTCGTAGCCCTTGCGCCAGAACACCCCCATGGCTTTGTGCAGGGCGGCGGCGGTATCAAATTCTTGGGGACGCGCCATGTGCTGGTGGGGGTAGTAGGGGTGTTGACGGACCGTTGGCTAGCTTAAGGTAGCAGAAAAAAAGGCATTGCGACTTGGCAAAAGGGTCCAGCTACTGGCGGCATCAACCCTGTTGCCATGTGCTTCCTTATGGCCGTGGTTAAAAGTTTGGTTCCAAAGTTAAACGAGCCATAGTGCCCCTGAGTCGCGCTCGCCTACGTAGCCGGCCGGGGCTCCTTGTAGAGCGGAGGTGGATTCCCAAAGGCCTAGCTTTTTGAGCCCAACCCGCCGGGCGGCAAGTCGCCCAAAACCCCAGAGGCAGAAAGGCGGGCCAAAACTAAACAGCGCTTTATCTTTCTGACCCTGCAGGAATAAAACCTTTGGCTACGTCCGCGTCTCCATCGTCGACCAGAACCCGGGCACTCAACTTGACATCCTGACCAAGACCGGGTGCGACCGTATCTTCCAGGACAAGATTACCAATATGAGCTTGCAACGGCCAGAACTCGACGAATTACTGAGCTTGGTGCGCGAGGGCGACACAGTGCTGGTCGCGCGCTTCTTTCGCCTGGGCCGCAGCCGTGACCACGTCATTCACTTGGTCAACTCGTTTCACCAGCGCAACATCCAGTTCAAGGCCCTGAACCTAGGCATCGACACGTCGCCGCCGGCGGGCAAGTTCATGCGCTCCATCTTTGCCTCGCTGGCCGAGTACGACCGCGAGAGCATCCCGGAGAAGACCAAAGCTGGCCAGCAGCTGGCCGCCGCCCAAGGCAAGCACATCGGCCGGCCCAAAGGGCTGAGAGCCTTTTCATCCCCCCGTTGCTATAAGGAGGCCAGAAACCTGTTGTATGGCCCTAGCATGCTTACAACAGCAAAAAACCCCTTGGTTGCTGGTGAAAGCATCCAAGGGGTTTCCTGTTGAAAGGTTGGCGGCGACCGACTCTCCCACCGGTGAAGGCAGTACCATAGGCGCACCGGGGCTTAACGGCTCTGTTCGGAATGGGAAGAGGTGAACACCCGGGCTAAAGCCACCATTGCTGGCGGGGGTTGCGGCGTTCTGATGCCCTGCTCGCGCAGGA
>NZ_JAGEMO020000011.1 GCF_017921975.2 Hymenobacter terricola | reverse complement strand
GGTTGGCGATGGCGCTGGCCTTGTCCTGTAGGTCGCTCAGGTTGTTGGCCTTGCTTAACAATAGCCCGGCCACGGCTTGCACGAACGCGGTGGTGGCCAGGCGCGTGCTGTTGGTGCCGGCGGCGGGGGTGGGGGCGGTCGGGGTGCCAGTCAGGGCGGCACTGGCCAACGGGGCTTTGGTGGCCACCAACGACGTGAGGGCGCTGCTGGCCGATTCGTCGGTTACGAAACGATTCAGCACCTCCAGGAACGTATCGACGTCGGCCGTCGAGCCGGCCAGCAGGGCGTCGAGGCGGCTGGTCTGCGTGGCCAGTTGCGCGGCCAGGGCGTCGAGCTGCGCGCCGGCGGCTAGTGCGGCCCAGACGTCGGTGCCGCTGCCGGTGTACTCCAGGCACTGCTCGAAGATGGCGGTTTCGGTGTCGTCGTCGTTTTGAAACTTAAAGCGCAGTGCGGCCTGGTTGCCGCCCTGCACGCCTTCGAAGACGAGCGTCGTCGCGCCGGTGCCGTGGTCCTGGAACCCGGAATTGAGCCGCAGGCGAAACTCGCCGGCTGTGCTGCCGGTGTCGGTGTTCTGCTCGTGCTCCAGCACCGAAACCGGGGCAAAAGGCGCGTAGAAGTAATCGGTATCGAGGCCGGTGGGCACCGGGTGCACAAACGAGGCGCTGTCCGCCCGCCACTCCAGCAGGCGCACCACGCCGCCGGGAAACGTGTACTTGAACACGTCGCCGGCCTTGTAATTATGGTCCTCCGGTATCAGCTCGTCGAAGCTGGCCTGCTGTTGCTCCTTGGGGCCACTGATTTGCACCCACTTCGCCGGCACGCGGCTCGTGGTCGTGGGCTCCACGTCGGTCAGGGCGCTCACCAGGCCCTGCGAATCGCGGATGAGCTGAAACGTGACCGGCGGGGCCAGCACGCCCGCACCCGCCGTGGTGGCGTCGGTGCCGTTCAGGGCCACGGCGGTCATGCCCTGCACCAGGTAGAGCGCCGGAATCGTGCCCAGGGCGCTGGTGTTGGGCACCGGGTACGGGCTGCCCTTCACCCGTTTCACGGTCAGCTCCTTCCAGTTGGTGAACACCACCACCATGTCGTTCTTGAACTCCCGAAGCATGGCCTCGTTGATGTTCTGAATGGTGTTGTCGGCAAACTTGCCGTCCCACTTGGTCACAAATTCAGCCGCCGACATCTGCACGTCGGCCGTGCTGGGCGGTTGAGGCGTCGTATTCGCCATGCTTAGTTAATGGTTAGAGCCACCCGAAAGCCGCTGCTGATGATGAGGTCGTGGCCACCGGGCACAATGGCCATGAGGTTGCCCAGCCGGTCGAGCACCCGCACGCCGGTGCCGGGCACGGGGGCCGTCAGGTTGCCCGTGCCGGCGGCGGTGGCCACCAGGAACAGGCCCTTGTAGTAGGGGCCGCGCTCGGGCGTGTCGCCGAGCAGCTGCACGTCGAGGCCGGCGTGGCTGGCGGCGCCCGCGCCCTCCGTGCCCACCAGCAGCTGCAGCCAGGCCTGGCGCGTGCCGAGCAGGCGCAGCTGGCCATCGGCCTGGCGCGCCATGAGCAGCAGGCGGCGCCGGTCGAGCACGTCGAGGCCGCCGAGCACACCGGGCGTGGGCTGCGGGCGCTGCGCCGTCACCTTCACCTGGTAGGTGGTGCCGTGGCGGCCGGTTTTGGCCACCTCGGCCACCTTGAGGGTTTGCTGGGTCAGCTTCAGCTCCACCCAGATGGCGCCGGCGCGCAGGGCCAGGTCGCCGAGCACGGCGCCGTTCACCACCACCGGGTCGAGCACCAGGTCCTCCACCGGCAGATAATACAGGTTGAGGTAGCCGGCCAGCTCCCCGGCCGGCCCCTGCTCAATGGGGTCCAGCGTGCGCGGCGGAATGGGCGTGGCGGGCGGGATGGGGGTCGAATTGGCCAAGGGACAAACGGCGGTTTTTTAGGGACAACTGCTGGAGTAAAAGGGACAACTGCTAGTAAGCCGGCGGGGCCGGAATGGCGTAGCCCGGCACGCCCGGCAGCGGCAGGGCGCGCAGGTCCTTGGTCAGCTGCTTGAGCTGGCCGCCGGCGCTCAGGTGCGCGGCCCGTTCCCGCTTGCGCAGGGCCTTCGTTGTTTTCAGGTAGCGCTTCCACGAGCGGGCCAGCGTGTCGAACTGGACGTCCTCTTCCCGCAGGTCGTACTTGAGCATGAACGTCTCGATGGCGTAGGTCGCGGCGTTGCCCATATCGACCATTAGCTCCACGTAGGCGTGCAGCTCGCCGAAGAGCAGGCCGCGGCAGAATTTATTAAACTGGTACACCGACTTGCCCGTCGGCTCCTTCAGCCCGAATTTCTTGGGGTCGTACAGCCCGTAGTGGACCGTGAACTGCTTCTGGTATTTCTTAATCACCTCGTCGCGCCGCTTGTCGCGCACCGGCCGGCGCAGCAGCTGAAACAGCAGGATGCCGAACGGGTCGTTCTCCGAGAGGAAATACGCCGTGCCGACGTGCTTGTGCAGGTATTTAAGAACGTGAGGCTGTACGGGTAACCAAAGCGGCGTGCTATCCACAGAAGGAGTTGAGTAAATAGGTTTCTTGCAAATTTGTCTAATTATCTAATTACTGCAAAGTACTTGCCAGCAAAGCGTATTTCAAGCTTTTTACGTTCAATTAAAATGTATTAGATGGTCGAGGTTTAACGACTTCTGCTGCACCTTGCCCAGCGGCACGTGCCCGCTCCAGGTGGTGGGCACCACGTAGAGCATGATGGCCACCAGCTCGTCGACGTGCAAGCGGAACTTCACCGGCTTCTGGCGGGGTACGCCCACGTGGCTCAGCTCGCGCTCGTCGACACGCTTCAGCCGCCGGGCCACGCGCTCGAGCGCCGCCAGTGCCGGCACGATGCCCGCCGATTCCACGCGCAGCGAAGCGTTTCGGCTACACAGCCGCACCGTGTTGCGGCGGCCGCAGTCGGCTACGGCCCACCAGAGCTGGCCGGCCTCGCCGCGCTGCAGTTCAATGATTTGGTCGAGGTGAGGCAGTTTCATTCTTCAAACTTTTGTTTGAGTTGCTGCAGCTTTTGATACTCTGGGTCAGCTTCCTTAGCAAGCTGGTCATCTATCTCATTCCAGCCAAGTGGCAATTGTCCATACATGCCTGCCTCGTAGTAGTAAATAGCCGTTCTAATAGCCGAAGCGCCACCATCAGAATAAGAACCTTGGTAACCAGCGGCTTCTTCAGCCCCTCGTGCTTTAGCCTCTAGGCGGGCTTTTATCAGATGCCAGGAATTTTTCATTTTTTGTGGCTGCGCTTGGCAATTAGAATGAGTTGCTGGGAGCCTAGCGCGTCGAGATTGGAAATGCGTTTCGCTAGGTGGTGCTGGCTGATGTAGTAGCTCAGCCCCGCAGCGGTCAGAATGAAAGGATTGATGATTTTGCCGGTTTCACTGACAATGGCCCATCCTTCCTCAAGGCCATTGTATTCAAGCAGGAGCGAACTCGCCAGGTGGTTCATCCGATTTCCAGTAGTCGGTCAGCATGGCCCGGCTCATAGCCGTGCACGCGGGGGTACAAATCGGCCAGTCGGTCATAGCGAGGGGCCCGCTTCACCCGAATATGGGCGAAGGAGTACAGGGTATCAATCTGACCAGGCACCAAATAGCCACAGCGCCGCAAATCCGCCACGGTGTGGGCGCGGGCCTGGCCGGCCGAGGTGGCGAGGTACACCCCGTGCTCGGCGAAGTACAGCGGGTAGCTGAGAAAGGCGCGCAGCTTGCTCATACCCACTGGCCGTTTTTGAGCCGGGCCAGTTCCTGGCCGGTGTGCAGGTCGTAGAGGATGGCCACGTTGATTTTCGGGCCTACGCTTTCGGCGTACCTCTTCAGGCGCTTAATCTCCAGCTCACGGGGGTCGACGGGCGTGTAGCTGGAGGCATTGGGCCGGCCGTGAAAGGTGCGGGAATTGCCGTCCTTGAAGTAAATCAGCAGTTTGGTCGAGGCTTCGGCGATGAGCTTCTGCCCGGCAACGGAAGGGGAATGGGACATGGGGTTGTGAGTATGAGAAGGAGTGGTGGATGAAAAAATCAGGATTTGCCGCCGGCGGCGATGAGGTAGAATTTATCCAGGGCACGGGGGTCGCGCAGGGCCTGCACTTTCTTCAAATGCTTCTGGTACAGCTGCGAGGCGGTGAGCGCCAGCACCCGTTTGCTGGCCGTTTTCAAGCGCCAGCCGCGCATTTCGGCCCCGGCTCTGCGGAGCGTGGTGGCCACGTGGTACTCGTGGCGGCGCACCATCTTGGCGGCCAGCCATTCTTCCGTTTTCACGAAGCCCTGGGTGTTTTCGCGGTCGAAGTAGCCGCGGCCCTTCACAATTTCGGCGTAGGGCGCCGGCAGGAAGCGGCCGGGGTTGCGCTTCAGCCAGTCGGCTACCAAATCCACCCGTTCCAGGGCCTGCTGGTGGTAGAGGCCGTATTCCCGCTCCGTCAGGCCGTCCCGGAAGGCGTTGAACACCCCAAACCAGATGGCGTTCTGGGCCTTGGCGTGCTGCTGCTCGTCGAAGGCCACGTCGGCGTAGAGGTGCTGGCGGGCATAGGCCCAGAGCGACATCACAAATTGCTTCTGGGCGCGGGTTGGGCCGGTTTGCGGCGCTGTGGGCGCGGCGGGGGCTTTTTCCCGACGCTGGGCCCGAGAAAGGTGCCGCGCCCCGGCTGAAGCGGTTTCTGGCGTCAGGCAAGGCGGTTCCGGGTCTTGCTGCGGCCCTGTGTTGCCAGTCAGTGTTGCCTGTGTTGCCAGTTCTGGAGCCGTGGCCTCGTGTGGTAGTAACTTATCCACATGGCTAAGTTCCAGTTTCCCCTGTTCTAGTGTTTCAAATGCTACACTAAGCGGAAATTTTGTCGGCTCACCCTGGAGAATCGAGCCGATTTGCAGGCGGTCCAAATCGTTTTCCCCCGGCATTTCGGGGGTATTCCACAGGTATTTGGGGTTTATCCACAGCTCAAAATCAGCGCGGGTGCCGTGCCAGGCTTTGCGCGTGATGGCCCCCAGCTTCAGCAGCAGGTCGATGTGGGTGCGGATGGTGCGCGAGGAGAGGGTCCGGCGCTTGCCCAGTTGCTTGCAGTTCACCGCGATGGCCGGCACCTCGGGGGCGGCATCGGTGCCGTGCTGGTCGAAGCTGAACCCGGCTTCGCGGTTCTGGCGCTCCAGGGCGCGCACGCTCATGAACACCAGGTCGGTCATCAGGTCCTTCGTGGTGCTGGGCGCGGCCTTGGGCTGCACGAAGTAGCGCTCGGTGTAGGCCTCGCGCACGGTGCCGTCGTTAAGTACGCGCGGCTTGTGGGTGCGGGAGCGCAGTTGCAGCGGCGTGGTGGCGCACTGGGCAGCAAAGTCCTCGTGCCAGAGGCGGCGGGCTTTGGCCAGGGTCAGGGGGAGTGGTAGCATGCGGGGAGGCGTGCGGGAGGGATTGGTGAGGAGAAAATGGTGGCGCGGGCAGGTGGGGCGTGTCTTCCCCCCCTACCCTGCGCCGGAGCTGCAGCTGCAGACCCTGTGCTCCCCGGTCGGCTTCGATGCCGGCGCAATCAGTGGAGGTGGCGAGAGGGGGTGCCAGCAGCCCGATTGCCCTCGAAAAGGCGGGGAGTTTATTAACTAATTGGAAACGTGCGCGGTAGGCAGGACAAACCACGTATCATAAGCCGCCAGAAGTCAAGTCATCCGACAGGTTTATTTCAAGCGCTACAGAATCAAGCGGATGGGAATGGCTGCCACCTCGGGCGATGGGGCTCGCATTTGGAGCAGTTCGCATTCGAACTCGTGCTGCCGGGGCTCGTTTTCATCGACGCCGATGCGGGTGATGTAGCAATGCACCGGAATGCCGCTCTCGGTGGTGCCTTCCCAAATGCGGGCCGGAACGCCGTTCAATTCGACAATTTTGGTGGTGCTCTCCAGGGAAATTCTCATGATGGCAAGTCTTGGGCGGCGGAAGAATTCGGTTCGTCGGGAGTGAAGTGGGTGATGGATTGGGGCGGTGGCTCCGGGCAGCAGCGCTCGATTTCGGCGTGGGCCAGCCAGCGCAGGGTGAACACGGCCTTCTTGCCGACGTTATCGGCCGGCTTCAGCTTGCTCAGCCACTGGAGCACGTCGGCTGCCGGCAGCATCATCTTGGGCCAGGGCACCGTTTCGGCCGGCGGGGTCGGGGAATGAACGTCCGGTGCCATGCTCAGGCCTGGGGCGTTTTGCGCAGCAGGGCCACGAGCAGTGCCCAGAGCACGCCCCCCACGAAGAGCACCACCAGCAGCGCCCACAGCCCCCAGAGCGGCGCCGTGACGGCCCACCAGCTCCAGTGCGCCACGGGCGCCAGGTGCGCCTGCTTGAGCAGCGTCAGTATCAGGAAAAGCAACAGCAGGCCACCCGCCCCGCGAATCAGCAGGACGGTGGGGGTAAGCAAGGGTTTCTGAGCCATGAGCGAAAGGGAAAAAAGGTTAAAGTGAAACGTCGCGGGAAGGTGGAGGAATCGGCAGTGGGGGCAGCGCGGCGCGGCTGATGTGCATGATTTCGTCGATTTGACGACCGAACTCCCGCTCATCAGCCGCGCCGTCTTTGTAGCCGCGTTTATAGGCCCAGCGCAGCAGGCACAGGGACACGATGAAGTTGCCGGCGCAGGAGAGCAGGACGATGAGCCACTCAGGCACTGGCGACCTCCTCTCCTACTGCCTGGCCGTTCACCCGCGCCGCTTTGGCGGCCGCCACTTCCGCATCGAGCAGCTCGGGCGTCCAGCCCTGCGCCGCCGCCAGCCGGGGAATGTGGTTGTCGTACTCCGACGTGTGCCAGCCCACCAGCTCCAGGTCCAGCAGCAGGCTGACCAGCTGCTCCTCGGGCAGCCGCTCCACCTGCTCGGCAATGGCCGATTTTAACTCCGAGCTGTAATGCCGAAGCTCAAAGACCGCCGCCGGGAAAGCGTACCGCTCCACCAGCACCTGCTTCTTGGCTTTGGTGATGGTGTATTCCAGGTCGCGCACCAGCTTTTCGCGCAGCACGGCCGTGCGCAGGTTCGGGTCCGTCAGGATGCCCTCCTGCAGTTTCTGGTAAGCCCGGCGCATTTGCCGGTTCTTGGCCACCGTAGCGGCCTTTTGCTGTTTGGACTCTACCTGTTCGGCCTGCGCTTTTTCCTGCAGCGCGGCCGCCGGGTCGGCCGCCTGGGCCAGCGAGGCTTTCACGAGCACCTGCACGAGTTTGCCGGCCTGGTGGCCATCCATCACGATGGCCTGGCGCAGCCGGCCCGATTGCACGGCCTCCGGCGCGACTTCCTTTTCCGGGTCGAGGCGCTCGTAATCGTAGCGGCTGAGCACGCCGGCGCTCTTCTTGTTCCAGTCGTCGGTGATGCGCACCACCGGGCCGCTGTCGAGCACCTGCTCCACCTCGGCCAGCTGCCGCTCCAGGAAGTTGTGGCACTTGGTTTCGAAGCACGCCCCGTCGAGGCAGCGGTCGGCGCCCATGTCCTGGAAGAGGTACAGCGCGTTGCCGGTGCGCTTCGGGCAGGTGAGGCAGGCCCCGGCGGACGGAAACAGCGTCGCGTCGTCTTTGGGAAAGGCGGCAGTGGCCAGGTTGCGGCTCAGCGAGTCCTTCACCCAGCGGCGCACCTGAGCCGTGTCGTAGCTGCGCTTGCGCACGCCGTCAATTTCTACCCAGTCGCTGTAGTAGCCCGCGTTGAGCGAAACGCCGGCCTGCTCCTGGGCTTCGGCCGGCAGCCGGGCCAGGGCGTGGGCCCCGCCCAGCGGCAGCCGGCCTTCGCGCAGGGCCTGCTGCCAGTCCGGCAACAGCTTCACCAGCTGCGCCCGCTGGGCCACGAAACGGGCCGGCTTGCCCACCCGCAGGCCGATTTCCTCCGCCGAGAAGCTGTTATCCAGCAACTCCGCAAACGCCACCGCCTCATCTGCCGGGTGCACCTTTTCGCGCTGCAGGTTTTCCAGCAGCTGCACCTCCATAAACTCGCGGTCGGTGAGCGGGCGGATGCTGGCCGGAATATCCTCCAGCCCGGCGCGCTGCGCCCCGAAATACCGCCGGTGGCCGGCCGCTAACTGGTAGCGGCCGGCCTGGTCCGGGTGCGGGCGCAGCGTGATGCTCTGCATCACGCCGTAGGCCCGGATGCTCTCCACGAGTTCCAGCATGGCCGGCTCGTCGTAGCTCTGGCGCGTGTTGCGCACGATATCGATGCTGGCCAGCGGCACGTACTGGAGGGCGTGGTGGCCATTCTCCTCAGCCCGCACGGCATCGGCCAGGGCGGCCACGACGTGCGCCGCCGCCGCGCCTGTTAAGCGGTTGGCAGCGCGCTTAGCCACGGGCCACCTCCTTTCCTACTCCTCCACCCGCAATAGCTTGCTGCAGTATCTTCTGCATTTCCACCACAACCGGCGGCAATTTGCCCGTCATGTCAAGCGTCATCAGGTAATCACCGTTTTTGCCCTCCAACTGGTAATACACTACGAAGCCCAGCCGATGGTACATTCGTAACGCCCACATATTATCCGGCTTCACGCTCAGGCTCAGCGCCGATTTTGCCTCCGCATACGTCGCCCGGATAACCGCCTTAATCAGTTCCGTGCCGTAGCCCTTCCGGCGCTGAGTCGGCATGACGTGCAGCCGCATGAGGCAGCCTCCGGGCCGCTCCCAACCCTCCACGTAGCACGAAGCCACAATGCCATACTCATTGAGCAATTCAAAGTGCATATGCGCCGTGCCGTCTACTTCGCGCAACGACTGCAGCAACTCTGTGTTGAGAGGCAAGGAGGCCTTAAGCATTATCCGTCCCCCCTTTCTCCGTGCCGAGCACGGTATTCACGCCGCTCAGGCGACGCTTTAAGGCTTCCAACTCGAAGCGCAGGCCGTTTTCGCGGCCGGCATCGGGTTGCACCTCGCCGTACACGAGGCGGTCCAAATCGTGCGCGGCCACCGCGATGGCTTCGAGCAGCCCCGTGCGCTCCACGCGCAGCTGCTGGCGGCGCAGCGGGTCCGGGGCGGGCAGTTCCGAAACGGGGCGAATGACCACGCCGTGGGCATTTTGCACGGCCAGCAGGAAGGTGGCCATCTGCGGGCTGGCCGGCTGCGAGCAGTAAACGGTGAGGTTCTGCATGGCTTAGGCTTCGCTAGGCACGCTGGAACCATGGGCTTCCGTCACCGCTTCCGCCTCCAGCTCATCCAGCCTGCCCTTGTGGACGGCCCGCAGGGTGATGGCCGTGGCGATGTCCTCCAGCGCGTGCCCGTAGCTTTCGTCTTTCGGGCCGAGCTGCCTGGCGTGGTCGTAGAGGCTGCTGATTTCCGCGTCGCAGAGCCGAATGGCCAAGCGCAGCTGCTTTGGGGTGAGCGCCATGAATTCGGCGATGGTAATGGAGTGAATGGACATAAGCGGTGTGTGAGAAGGGGTTGGTGATGAAAAAAATGAGGATACTTAAGAGGCGATGCGCATCTGTGGCGCATCCAGGGCCAGCGGCGCGGCCTTGGGCGGCGGGGCCGTGGGCGCCGGCAGCGTGGCCAGGTCGAAGGCCTCGCCGCGCTCGTAGGCCAGCAACGCCGGCCAGGGAATGCGGGCCTCCGAGGTGAAGTAGTAGGCCTGCAGCTTGATGTTGTGGGCCGGGTCGTGGGCCAGCTTGGGGTCGCGGCTGGGCTTGCCGGCCTTCAGCCAGCGGCGCACGGTGCCGGGCTGCACGTCCAGGTATTCGGCCAGGCCCTGAATGCTGAAGAGCACCACCGCGGCCGGCGCGGCAGCGGGCGCGGCCGCCTGCTGGTTGCCCAGCAGCACGCGAAACCAGTGGTCGAGGTAGCCCACGGTGGGCAGGTCGTTGGCCGTCATTTGCCTGCAGCTTGAGCCAGCAGGTTTTGCTGGGCGATGAATAGAGAAAGGGCTTTTTCCTCGCTGTATGCCTCGAATTCGACATTCCGAAGCTCCTCGTCCTCATAGCCAAAGCTCATCGTGGCCGTCACCCCGGCCGGGTGCCGGGTCTTGGTGACAATCAGAAAAGGAAAGGCGGCATCCGCCTGCTGTTCAGAATCCTCCAGCTGCACCAGCAGTTGGCCTTGGTTCCAGGAGAATAGTCTGGCGAAATGCATGGCGTTAGGCAGCTTTGCGGGGTTCGGGAAGCAGTAAGCGGAAGTCCTGGCGGCAGTCGCTCCAGTCGATTTCGCGGATGCCGGCGGGCAGCTCGTCCACCAGCCACATTTCGGCCTCGGTGTGGCCGTCCTCCTGCGCCGTGCGCAGGGCCAGCGGCATCGAGCCGTTCACGTACACCGTGAGGTGGCCCGCCTGGTAGCAGTAGCCCAGGATGGGCTCCGGCCGGGCCACGAGCATGGCACCGGCTTCGAAGCCGGAAACCCGCACCCGCTTGCCGGTGGTGGCATCGGTGAGGGAAATCGGGGGCGTGATGAGCTTACCCACGTGCGTAACCGGGGCTAGGCAGGCTCATTTCCTGGTACACCGCCGCCAGCTGCACGCCCAGGTGCCGGGCCCGGCGGTGGCGCTCGACGGCCAGCACAATGGGGGCTTCTTCCTTGAAACGCGGGAGTTCGGCCGCGATTTCGGTGCAGCGACGCTCCAGCTCGTCCAGGGAAGTGAGCTTGACCACGGCGCACGGCAGGTGGTTTTTCACCAGGTCGGCCATGTCGCGGATACAGGCCTTTTTTGGGGCCGGCGTGGGGGTTGGGGGGTCAGTATTGACGTGCATGAGATAGGTGTGAGAAGAATGGTTGGTGATGAAAAAATGGGTACTAAGCGGCCTGACGCTGCATATCCGCAGGCATCAGGAATTCAGGAATCTCAAAATCAGGCATGCTCAGGCGCACCATGGCCACCAGGTCGCGCAAGGCGGAGGGCACTTTTCCCAGCTTCACATTCTGCAGGCCCACGGAGGCCGATTTAAACTCACCGCCCATGCCGGCGCGCACGGCCATGTCGACCGCCCGGTTGGGCAGCTTTTCGCACACCAGCGCCTGCAGCAGGAAGTACTTCTGCTTCTCGGTGGCCGTGCCGTTTAGGAAGTCGTCAAGCATTGTGTTTGCATGGTTTCGGGATAAGCTGCATTACTTAGCTGCCGGAACACGTACAAACTTACGAGAGTACACTCAATCTGTATATCATTTTGAGAAATAAAAACACATTGAGAAGCCAGAAATGGAACAAGTACCTATTGGTCAGAGACTAAAAATCTTAATCCAAGCTCTTGGACTGAAGGTTAGGACGTTTGCCCAGGCATTAAATGTGAGCGAAACGACTGTTCGCAATTATTTAGATCGAGGCTCAAAGCCTAGTTCTGACTTCTTGGAAAGCATAATTATCCATTTTGAGAAGACAAATCCTGTGTTTTTACTCACTGGTAATGGCCAGCCACTATTGGGCATTATTGACACTGGAGTAGCGCCATTTACTACCTCTACAAAAAATAATTCCGGCAATTCCATCGGTGTTAATCACGGCAAAGCCAGCCAGCAGCAGGGCACTGGCCCCACCAGCAGCGAACAGGTGCTGTTGAAAGAAATCGAACACCTCAAAGCCCAACTGGTGATGAAGGACCAGGTGATTGCCTCCAAAGACGAAACCATCGACTTACTCAAGGCCGCGTACGGCCGCCCCAATTAATCCACCAACGCCATTTTTCACCTACCTAATGAAAAAAATCCTCTACCTACTCCTCCTTTCAGGGTGCCTAGCTTCTACCTCCAGCTGCTCCAAAGATGACACCGACCCAAAGTGTGGGTTTTACAACGGCAACCAACTCTATAAGGGCCCGCAGAACGGCTGCTACTACATCAACAGCAGCGGCAACAAGGAGTATGTAGCGCACAGCTACTGCAACTGCTAACCTTTCTAAACCCCTCATTACATGAAACAGCTGCTACTCCTGCTGGCCTTGCTATTGGCCACTCCCCTGGCCCATGCCCAAAAAGTAAAAGAGGACGATTCTCCCCCGACCCTGCCCATCGACCCCGATACCCATCTAGTGACGTACACTGGAGTAGTGGAAGTCCCTGGGACATCGCAGGCCCAACTGTACTCACGAGCTTATGAGTGGGTAGTTAAAAGCTATAAGTCAGCCCCCGATGTACTGCAAATGCAGGATAAGGAGAGCGGCAAAATCATCCTGAAAGGCAATACCCACGCCTTAATTCGCGGCCGCGACGGCGGCATTGTAAACCATACTTTCAGCATCTACCTGAAGGATGGCAAATACAAATACGATGTCACGGATTTTGTTAATGTCAATCCGACGCCGAAAGGCGATTACGGTTTAGGTCACTTCGAGAACGACAAGCCAAGCATCACTATGCCCATGATGAACGGCATCATTCAGAAATCCTGGAACATTCTGCGGCGCAACACCGATGCCGATATCAAAGCCATGCTCGCTGACTTACAAGCCGCCATGACTGTCAAGACCAAGGATAAGAGCGATTTCTAGCCTAAAACCCGACCTACTTACCGTGAAGAAAGCCGTGCTCACAGGTCAGGGCCTTGAAGGCAAACACCCCAAAACCGACCTGGACCGGCAGTTTTTAGCCGCCGCCGCCCAGGCCAAGCAACTCGGCGGCCTCAAGTCCGACCGGGCCCTGAGCCTGGCACTGGGCCGCAATCCCGATTTCATCAACCGGGTGCGCAACGGCTTCCAATCCGCCCCGGCCGAGGCATGGCACGAACTGCTGACCAAGTACCCGGCCCTTGCCGGCAGTGACCAGCAGCAGGCGGCGCTTTATCAAATCGGCAAGACGAGCATTTCTCCCGATGGGAATTTGCTGGAAATTGAAAACAGCTACCTGCGCACGCAATTGGCTGATAAAATCAAAATCATTGAGTTGCAGGACGTCCAGATTCAGTTCTTAAAGTCCCAACTTAAGAAGTAAAAAAAGCCACCCTGATTGGCACAATTTTTCACTTAACCTCAACGCTAATCACCCCCGATATAACGCACTTTCTACCTTCCGTATGGTCTGTCGCGCTGCCGACCGCCTCAGCCACCTCTGCGTGGCCCTCAACCTCACCCTTGCCCAGTTCGCTCACCACATTGGCCTCACCATCCGGCGAGCCAAGCGAGTACTAAAAACCACCCACAAGCCCAGCATTGGCCTCATGGCGCGGGTTCGACGGGCCTTCCCCAACGTCAATCCGGACTGGCTCCTACTAGGCGAAGGCGAGGTTTTCCTCTCGCTCATCGTGGCGCCGGCGGCCAACGCCGGCAACTACATCGGCATCAACTACGGCCACTGCGTGCAGGTCATGCATCCGGCCTGCCACTGCTTATCCCCCAACTAACAAGTACACCCGTGGAAGTCACCCGCCAGCTGCTCGCCGAGCGGGCCGGCAAAAAAGGCCTGGCCCGCATCCAACTCACCTTCTGCTGGGACGGCCAGCGCCTGCGCCTGAGCAGCGGCCAGAAAGTGCAGCCCCAGGACTGGAACGAGCGCGGCCAAAAGGCCAAGGCCAAGCCCAACACCTACCTGGCCGACGTCAACACCGTCCTCGACCACTACACCAACGCCGCCACGGCCGCTGAGCACGAAGCCACCATGGCCGGGCGCCGCCTCGACAAGCCGGCGATGAAGGCCGACATCGAGCGCCGGTTCCAGCTGCTGCTGGCCGGCCCCGACGTGCTGCCGCCCATTCCCGACGTGCCCGCGCCGGCTCAGCGCACCGTGGCCGAGGAAATGGCCCACTGGGTCGAAACCGTGGTGGCGGCCCGCATCTCGCGGCGTACCGGCCTACCCATTAACAAAAAGGTGGTGCAGAACCACCGCCGGGCCGCCGCCGACCTGGCCGCCTACGCCCAGGCCAGCCCGGCGCCGCTCACCTACGACGGCTTCGACGTGCGCTTCAACGAAGCTTTCCGCAACTTCCTGCTCGGCAAGCTCCAGCGCGGGCCCGGCACCTACAACCACTACCTGGGCCTGGTGCGCGCCTTCCTGATTTGGGCCGTGTACGAAGGCCAGCCGGTGTACCGCCGCTTCCGCGAGGCCCTCAAACCCGTCGAGCACCACACCTTCGTCAACTCCCTCACCGAGGCCGAAGTGCGGGCCATCGCCGGCATCGACTTTGAGAGCCCCGCCGTGCGCCAGTACGTGCGCAAGCATTTTCCCGAGCAGCCCACCGCCGGCATCCGGCGCATGATTACCACCGACGAGCACCGGCGGCGCCTGCGCCTCACCCGCGATAAATTCCTGCTCTGCACCTACACGGCCCTACGCATCGGCGACGCCGACGCCCTGAAGCCCGCGCAGCTGCACGGCAACGTGGCCCGAGTAAAGGCCAGCAAAACCGGCGTCACCTGCATCATCCCGCTCGTCGACGACGACGTATTCCAGCCGGCCGCCCTGCTGCGCGCCTACACCGGCGCCGACCCCAAAACCTGCCTGCCCCGCGTCACGTTTCCGTACTTTTACCTGCCGCACGTGCAGCGCCTGGCCGGCATCGAACGGGTGCAGGTGGTGTTCCACCTCGGCCGCAAGACGTTTGCCACGCTAAAAGTCGCGCAGGGCGTGCCCCGCTCCCAGGTGATGATGACCACCGGCCACCAAACCGAGGCCAGCTTCAACCACTACCTGGGCATCAACGAGGCCGAGCTGCTGGACTGGTACCGCCGCACAGCCCGAAAAAGGGTGGCATAAAAGGGTGGCAAACCGCTGATAAAGGTGGCACACCCTGGAATACTTTACATTCAAGAAAGCACAGTGAGCGCCTCCAAAGCCACAATTCCCCGCACCACAGCAGCCCACAGGTATTCTTTGGGCTTCTGGCTGA
>NZ_JAGEMO020000109.1 GCF_017921975.2 Hymenobacter terricola | reverse complement strand
AAAGGTTGGCGGCGACCGACTCTCCCACCGGTGAAGGCAGTACCATAGGCGCACCGGGGCTTAACGGCTCTGTTCGGAATGGGAAGAGGTGAACACCCGGGCTAAAGCCACCATTGCTGGCGGGGGTTGCGGCGTTCTGATGCCCTGCTCGCGCAGGAACGCAACCCTCAATAACTCGACGTAAGGGGACAAAAACGAAGCGTGCGGTGCGCGCCCGACGAATGATGCAATCATTTTGCAATGCTTGCTTAGCGAAGCCCTCGGCCACTTAGTACGGCTCAGCTATTCCATTTCTGGTTGTTCACCTGCCGCCTATCCACGTCGTCATCTCCGACGGGCCTTCCATTGGGAAATCTCATCTCCAGGTGAGTTTCGCACTTAGATGCTTTCAGCGCTTATCTCGTCCCAGCGTAGCTACCCGGCGCTGCACCTGGCGGTACAACCGGCGCACCAGCGGCTGGTCCATCCCGGTCCTCTCGTACTAAGGACAGGTCCTGTCAAATTTCCAACGCCCACCACAGATAGGGACCGAACTGTCTCACGACGTTCTGAACCCAGCTCGCGTGCCACTTTAATCGGCGAACAGCCGAACCCTTGGGACCTTCTCCAGCCCCAGGACGTGACGAGCCGACATCGAGGTGCCAAACCTCCCCGTCGATATGAGCTCTTGGGGGAGATCAGCCTGTTATCCCCGGCGTACCTTTTATCCTTTGAGCGATGGCCCTTCCATGCGGAACCACCGGATCACTATATCCGTCTTTCGACCCTGCTCGGCTAGTCGGCCTCACAGTCAAGCCCGCTTCTGCTATTGCGCTCTGCGTCCGGTTACCAAGCGGACTGAGCGGACCTTTGAAAGCCTCCGATACTCTTTTGGAGGCGACCACCCCAGTCAAACTACCCAGCAGCCACTGTCTCCCG
>NZ_JAGEMO020000107.1 GCF_017921975.2 Hymenobacter terricola | reverse complement strand
ACCGTCTTGCAGGTTACATCCATTGCTTCGGTACCAGATTTGATGCCCGCGTATTATCGACGCCCGCTCGCTCGACCAGTGAGCTGTTACGCACTCTTTAAAGGAATGGCTGCTTCCAAGCCAACCTCCTGGCTGTCAAAGCAAGTGGACCTCCTTTGTTCAACTTAATCTGGATTTAGGGACCTTAGCAGATGGTCTGGGTTCTTTCCCTCTCGGCCGGGGACCTTAGCACCCCAGGCCTCACTGCCGGCTATAGCCAGTGGCATTCGGAGTTCATCAGGATTCGGTAGGCTCTGACACCCCCTAGTCCTATTGGTAGCTCTACCTCCACTGACCTCAACGCCGACGCTGTACCTCAATACATTTCGGGGAGTACGAGCTATTTCTCAGTTTGATTGGCCTTTCACCCCTACCCACAAGTCATCGAAATCCTTTTCAACGGAAACTCGTTCGGTCCTCCAGTGCGTGTTACCGCACCTTCAACCTGCTCATGGGTAGCTCACCAAGTTTCGCGTCTACCCCCCCCGACTCCGCGCCCTGTTCAGACTCGCTTTCGCTGCGGCTCCGCGCCTTGAAGCGCTTAACCTTGCCGGGGAGGAGTAACTCGTAGGCTCATTATGCAAAAGGCACGCCATCAGCCCACGAAAGGCCTCTGACTGCTTGTAAGCACA
>NZ_JAGEMO020000106.1 GCF_017921975.2 Hymenobacter terricola | reverse complement strand
CCCCCCCGACTCCGCGCCCTGTTCAGACTCGCTTTCGCTGCGGCTCCGCGCCTTGAAGCGCTTAACCTTGCCGGGGAGGAGTAACTCGTAGGCTCATTATGCAAAAGGCACGCCATCAGCCCACGAAAGGCCTCTGACTGCTTGTAAGCACACGGTTTCAGGTTCTTTTCACTCCGGTATTCCCGGTTCTTTTCACCTTTCCCTCACGGTACTAGTTCACTATCGGTGTCTCAGGAGTATGTAGCCTTAGCGGATGGTGCCGCTCGCTTCAGACGGGGTTTCTCCGGCCCCGCCCTACTCAGGGTATCGCTACCGTAAATCAGAATTGTCGCTTACCGGGCTCTCACCGTCTCTGGCCTGCTTTCCCAAACAGTTCAGCTAACTCGATTTAATCAGATGTCGCGACCCTACAACCCCGGATTGGCCGTAACCAACCCGGTTTGGGCTCCTCCCCGTTCGCTCGCCACTACTTGGGGAATCATTGTTATTTTCTTTTCCTGCAGGTACTTAGATGTTTCAGTTCCCTGCGTTTGCCACTGTGGGTCAAGCCCAGCAGTTCACGACTCTTCCAGTCGCGGGGTTGCCCCATTCGGAAACCCGGGGATTACCGGGTATGTGCCCCTCCCCCCGGCTTATCGCAGCTTATCGCGTCCTTCGTCGCCTCTGAGACCCTAGGCATCCCCCGTGTGCTCTTGCTTACTTCGCTTTCGTATCGCTTGCCCTCATTGCTGAAAGCTGCTCTGCCCGTTGCCAGGCCAAGCGCGCTACGCTTCGTTTTTGTTACCCCTTACGTCAAAGAACGTG
>NZ_JAGEMO020000105.1 GCF_017921975.2 Hymenobacter terricola | reverse complement strand
GTCCTTCGTCGCCTCTGAGACCCTAGGCATCCCCCGTGTGCTCTTGCTTACTTCGCTTTCGTATCGCTTGCCCTCATTGCTGAAAGCTGCTCTGCCCGTTGCCAGGCCAAGCGCGCTACGCTTCGTTTTTGTTACCCCTTACGTCAAAGAACGTGCGTCACCCTGGTATCTAGTGACATCGCAGACTATCAATCAATCACTGATAGCCCAATTACTACTGAATCCGGAATCCATCAGACCACCTGGGCGAACCAAGTGGGCCTGCGTGGACTCGAACCACGGACCTCTACATTATCAGTGTAGCGCTCTAACCACCTGAGCTACAAGCCCGTATTCGGATTCAAAATTATTTGAATGAAGGAAAAGACAAACCGTAAAGTCTGATTACTATAACACGACTCTTGAACTCCCGAGTCGAACTGCTCCAGAAAGGAGGTGATCCAGCCGCACCTTCCGGTACGGCTACCTTGTTACGACTTAGCCCTAGTTACCTGTTCTACCCTAACCGGCTTCTGTGACGAGCACCGGCTTCAGGTCTACCAAACTTCCATGGCTTGACGGGCGGTGTGTACAAGGCC
>NZ_JAGEMO020000104.1 GCF_017921975.2 Hymenobacter terricola | reverse complement strand
GCTCCAGAAAGGAGGTGATCCAGCCGCACCTTCCGGTACGGCTACCTTGTTACGACTTAGCCCTAGTTACCTGTTCTACCCTAACCGGCTTCTGTGACGAGCACCGGCTTCAGGTCTACCAAACTTCCATGGCTTGACGGGCGGTGTGTACAAGGCCCGGGAACGTATTCACCGCGTCATTGCTGATACGCGATTACTAGTGATTCCAGCTTCACGGAGTCGAGTTGCAGACTCCGATCCGAACTGAGAACGGCTTTTCGGGATTGGCGCACCATCGCTGGTTGGCAACCCGCTGTACCGTCCATTGTAGCACGTGTGTAGCCCTAGGCGTAAGGGCCATGATGACCTGACGTCGTCCCCGCCTTCCTCACTGCTTGCGCAGGCAGTCTGGCTAGAGTCCCCACCATTACGTGCTGGCAACTAACCATAGGGGTTGCGCTCGTTGCGGGACTTAACCCAACACCTCACGGCACGAGCTGACGACGGCCATGCAGCACCTTGCTTTGTGTCCCGAAGGAAAGGCTCATCTCTGAGCCGGTCACGCGCATTCTAGCCTAGGTAAGGTTCCTCGCGTATCATCGAATTAAACCACATGCTCCACCACTTGTGCGGGCCCCCGTCAATTCTTTTGAGTTTCACTCTTGCGAGCGTACTCCCCAGGTGGGATACTTAACGCTTTCGCTAAGCCACGGACCTTCTATCGCCCGCAGCGAGTATCCATCGTTTACGGCGTGGACTACCAGGGTATCTAATCCTGTTCGCTCCCCACGCTTTCGTGCCTCAGCGTCAGTTACAGTCTAGGCAGCTGCCTTCGCAATCGGGGTTCTGGACGGTATCTATGCATTTCACCGCTACACCGTCCATTCCGCCACCCTCGTCTGTACTCAAGCCAACCAGTTTCCAGGGCAGTTCCGTTGTTGAGCAACGGGCTTTCACCCCAGACTTAATCGGCCGCCTACGCACCCTTTAAACCCAATAAATCCGGACAACGCTTGCACCCTCCGTATTACCGCGGCTGCTGGCACGGAGTTAGCCGGTGCTTATTCACCAGGTACCGTCAGTACGGGACGCATCCCGTTTTTTCTTCCCTGGCAAAAGCAGTTTACGACTCAGAAAGCCTTCATCCTGCACGCGGCATGGCTGGGTCAGGCTCGCGCCCATTGCCCAATATTCCCTACTGCTGCCTCCCGTAGGAGTCGGGCCCGGATCTCAGTGCCCGTGTGGGGGACCAGCCTCTCAGCTCCCCTAGCCATCGTCGCCTTGGTGGGCCGTTACCCCCCCAACCAGCTAATGGCACGCAACCCCATCCGAATCCAATAAATCTTTAACTACTGAACGATGCCGCTCTATAGTCTTATGCGGTATTAATCCGCCTTTCGGCGGGCTATCCCCCAGATTCGGGTAGGTTGGTTACGCGTTACGCACCCGTGCGCCACTATCTCTAT
>NZ_JAGEMO020000103.1 GCF_017921975.2 Hymenobacter terricola | reverse complement strand
GCTAAAGACCGTTCGACTTGCATGTATTAGGCCTGCCGCTAGCGTTCATCCTGAGCCAAGATCAAACTCTCCATTGTATAAATTCCTGCACCTATTCGAAAATAGGCTGATGTCGAGTGCTAATCCGACCCGTATTTGACGAGTTCAATCGTTCGTGTTACGCTCGTAATTGCTGCCACGCGTCTTGCGACCCGTAGCCCTTACTATTTGTCTTTTCCAAACATTCAAAGAACGGGTGTCGCTTCCAGTTGAAGTGACATTGTGGCTAGAAAGCCGATGTTTTGAGTTGCTATGCGCCGCTTCTTTCGATTTGGGAGTGCAAAGGTAACTCGTTTTTCTTCGTTAGCAAGCAAAAACGGAAATTTATT
>NZ_JAGEMO020000102.1 GCF_017921975.2 Hymenobacter terricola | reverse complement strand
TGCGACCCGTAGCCCTTACTATTTGTCTTTTCCAAACATTCAAAGAACGGGTGTCGCTTCCAGTTGAAGTGACATTGTGGCTAGAAAGCCGATGTTTTGAGTTGCTATGCGCCGCTTCTTTCGATTTGGGAGTGCAAAGGTAACTCGTTTTTCTTCGTTAGCAAGCAAAAACGGAAATTTATTCTCTCTGCTTTTTTCTCAATTCGAGTACCTCTCAGTTATAGAGGTCTTATTCGGGGTGCAAAGATAGGTGTTTGGGACTTAAATCAACCAGCCTACCCATTTTCAGCAAGCTACTGGTCCTACTACGTCGCTATTCTGAGGTTAAGTGAAAGTGTATTAAATATATAGACCAAACGCTTCTCCAACACAATTGGTGGTCAGTCTGGCAAGCATGGCCGAAAAGCCGGCCGATGAGCCTTCATAAAACGCGATTTGCATCGTGTGCCAGGCCACACTGGCTAGTTCGTGCTCCCACGCCGTTACGCCTGGGGGGGCTGCGACACTGATGGCACTGGCCCAGTTGGCTCTCTTCCAGCAGCGGGAGATGAAACGATACGAAGCCCATCCGGTCAATTCGGTTCTGATGGGGTATAGGAAAAAACATAGGCATTTACCTTTGCTGGATGAATCGCCGCGCGTATCCAACTGACTTACCAGATGAGCAATGGGTTCTGGCAGAGCCTTATGTGTGAACCAGTGGCTATGGCCGTCCGCCCCTGCACCCGAAACGCGAGGTGCTCAACGCTATTTTCTACCAGGCCCGGGCCGGCAGCGCCTAGCCCCTGTTGCCGCACGACCTACCGCTCTGACGTACGGTCTACAAGCAGTTGGAGGCCTAAGTAGGATGGGGCCTGGGACCGGTTGGTGGATGGCCTGCGCCGAGCCGTACGCCAGCCCCAGCGTGTGGCCGAGCCCACAGCGGGGCATCGATAGGCAGTCTGTCTGTGCGGACAGGCGCTAAAAGGGGGCTGTCATAGCTATGACGCGGGCAAGCAAGTAGCTGTCCGTAAACGCCATATCGTAGTTGACACGGAAGGCTTACCCTTGGCCGTGCAGGTGCAGGCGGCCAGTGTGCGGGACCCGGTGGGTGCCGGGCCCGTGCTGGCCGAAGCCAAAGCGCGGGCCACCGACCTGCAACTGGTCTGGGCCGACGGCCGGTACCAGGGCCCGCTGGTTGCCCGCGCCGCCGCCACCGAGCCCGTAGTGCGCTGGCGATGCAGCACCTTTTCCACAAACGAAACCGAAACGCTGAACTGCGCCGCAACCGCAACCACCGTGCGTCCGGGCTGGCCACACGCCGTCGCTACTCGCTCGTGCAAACCAAGGGACTACGCTTTCATACCAAAAATATGCCCCCAAATCCGTAAACCATCCTGAAATTCGCTCTAGCTAAGTGAATGCTTCTTGAGAAGCGTGAACCTTATAATTGGGATAACATCCACCAAATTCTCAAAAGCACATAGCTTTGAACAGGTTATAGAAATCCCCCGCAGCAGTGGCGTGTTAAGTCATCGCCGACATCGTCCCTCAGCCATCTGCCAGCCCGCGTTTTAGAAGTCGGCCGATAGTTGTGGGGTGAAAGAATCTGCCGCGGCGGCTGCGGTAGCCGGCGGCGGTGAGTTCCGCCGCAATCTGGAGCAGCGAATGCCCTTGGGCCCGCAGCAACCCCGCAAGGCATGCGGCTTGGCGGTTGGCTTGGTGTTCAGCCGCATTGCGCTGCATCGCGGCCCGGCCGTTGGCTTGGGCCGCGTCGGTCAGGTTGGCCGGCGTGCCCAATTTCGCGCCCCGAGTCTTCTTGGCGGTTAAGGCATCCTTGGTGCGGCGGGAAATGGTTTCGCGCTCGTGCTGGGCGAGCACGACGAATAATCCGACGGTCAAGGTAGTAGCGTCGGGCATGTCGCAGCAGACGAAGTCGACCCCCGAACCGCGCAGCGCAAAGACAAAGTCCGCGTTGCGGCTACGCCGTTCCAGCTTGGCAATGAGCAGCGTCGCCCCCCACCCGCCGGGCCTCGGCGATGGCGGCGAGCAGCTGGGGCCGGTGGTTGTTCTTGCCGCTCTCCACTTCCACATATTCGGCCAGCAGCTGAGGTGCATCGGGGACAATGGCCCGGACCGCGGCCTGCTGGGTTTCGAGCCCCAACCCGGACGCGCCCTGCTTTTGAGTAGACACTCTATGATAAGGAGTGTAGTGCTTAGCAAGAATTATGGCAGACACGATAGATGGAAATCGAGGGTGAAAACGGCCACAAGGTGGTGCTTTTACATGCTATAAACGAACGTTTGTAACATGTAAAAAAGAAAGGGAAGTTACTCGCGCCGTCCAAATGAACGCTCAATGACGGCGACTAGCTACCGTGCAGGGCAGTATCGCGCAACACAACGGCTAGCTGCGTGGTTTTACCTTTACGGGCATGGGCATGACACCGACGCACCAGAGAACAATCGGCTCGGCCTAACCAATAAGGCCGAGCTCAACGAGCAGGAGGCGCTGGGCGTCGCGTCGCTACCGTGGAGCGCTACCTGTTGGAAGAGTTTGACTACCCGGTCGAGCCGGCGGTTTCGCTGCTACAGGTTCTGCACCGCCGCGCCTTCGGCCGCCTATACGACTGGGCGGGCAAGTGGCGTACGCAGGTGCCCAATGTCGGCGCCTACCTGCCCCACCCGCAACTGCTGTACGAGTTCGCCGACGAACTACGCCACCGACAAGCGCAGTTGCCGCCCATACTTTCGGGAGCGGAGCTCGCTGCGATGTTATCGCATGGCCACCACCAACCGGTCGCCATTCACCCGTTCACCAACGGCAACGGCCGAACCGCCCGTCTGTTCACCAACCAGCTCGCCTATAACTACGGCTACCAAGACGTGGCCTTGTACCATCGGGAAAACGGAGAAGGGCGGAACCAGTACGTGCCGGCGATTGACCAGGTAGATGAAGACCGCTGTTCAGCAGCCAGTTACACTTGCTTAAGGAGTAGCCGTTGTCCGCTCGTACGGGGCCTCGATTCGGGCCAGAGGCACGGGTTGATTCTCCTACGCCATGGAGGCGTACACTGACCGCACGACCATGGCATTGACCGCGGCGGGGTTCCGGAGCTGGTGGTAGCGGTCGCGGAGTTTCTTCGTGAACCAGTTTTTTGATGCTCTCCTACAACCCTTCCCTCCTCTACGGCAGCTTGGCCTGCACCACCTGCACCATCTGCCGGGTATCGGCATCGGCGATGTACACGATGACGGAACATTTCCGGTCGTTCCACACGCTGGCGGCTGGCATCTGGTAGCCGAAGTAGGTGTTGAACTGCTGCCCCGCCGTGGGCGCCAGCACCTGCGACGAGCCAAAAGTGCCCGTCAGGGCGGCGCGCATCACGTTGTGGTGCACGTAGTGTTCCACTATTTGTTCGGGGTTCAGGGTCCGGTCCAGGGTATAGTCTTTTTGGGCTCCTACCAGGCTGTCTTCTACCACCATTATGCCCAGGCGCATGGTGCGGCCGGGCCGGGCAGTCAGGTATTTGGTGGCTACTTTCAGGCGCAGCAGGCGGCTGGTGCGGTTGAACAAAGGCGTAGCGCGCAGGGATACCGTGGGGGCCAGGGCCAGCTGCGAGGTGACGACGCCGGGCCACAGCGAGAACGTGGCCACCGGGTCGTTGTTGGCCGAAGCAAAGGGGGAACGGTTTACGCTGCCCTGCGGCAGGCCCCGGTTCGACAGGTCGAACGTTTGGTCCAGTTCCCGGCTCACCACCGGCACCCGATAGTCGACGGGGAAATGCGGCAGGCGCGGCGCGGCGAAGTAGTCGGTCACGTGCACTTCGGTTACCACCACGCGGCCGGGATAGCGCAGGCGCATCGAGTCGCCCATGTGGGCCGCCCGAGGGCAGTTGCCGCAGTACTGGCCGGTAAAGTCCTCAATCAGCACATTTTGCACCAGCGTCGGGGCCGGGTGCGTGGCCTCGGCCGAATCGAGCGCCACGGTATCGCGCCGCCCGGCGGAGAGCGTCGCTTTTTCGGGTTGGGGGTTGTCGATAACGTCACAGGCGGGCAACGCGGCCAAGCTGCCCAACACCAGCAGCGCCACGGGCGCCAGCCAGGCAAAAGAATTGTTTTTCATAACGAAAGTCGGTACATGGCAATGGGTAGTACGCTTAAAGCTCAGCTACTTACTGCCGACTTAAAAAGAACTGGTGATGCTCATCGTGGCGCCGTTCGATGCCGGTACGTAGCGGCACACGCCGCCCACGCACACAATGCCCGCCCGCTGCCGGCCGTAGCCCACCGCAATGCGCGTAGTGCCCCCGATGTAGCCTACCTGGCCCACCAGGTAATGAATCTGCTTGGTCGCGTCCGGGTTGCCATAGTTATACTGGTCATAGGCCGTGGCGAAGAAATGCGGAGAATAGGTGTACTCCAGCAGCGCCGCCATCCACGAACCCTGGTCGCGCTTGGTTTGCAGGGTTTGCAGCTCGCCGCGCAGGCTGTGCTTGGGCGAAAACTTGTAGGCCACGTCAATCACGCCCAAATCGGAGGTAATGGTGCCAAAGCCGGCCACGCCTTCCACCACATCTTTGTTGTACACAAAGTGCGCGTACATAGCATTGGCCTTCAGCTTTGTAGAGAAGCGGCGGTGCACTTCCACGTTGAAATCGCGGAAATACGGCGTGCCGCCCACCTTGAAGAAATCGGAAGTATAGCCCTGCCGCGTCGTTTGCAGGTCGTTGAGCGGCGTGGTTTTTAGGTTGTTCACGGCCGAGTAGTTTACCGCGATGTCGGTGCCGTAGTGGCCGCCCAGCGGGCCGCTGGGCAAGTGGTACGTCACCTCCAGCTGCCCGCTGATTTCGCCCAAAGGCTGGGTGGCGTAGGGGTAAATACTGGCTGCCAGCAGGTAGGTGTGCTGCTTGGTGAGGGCCGGCAGGAAGTTCAACCGGTTCAGAATCCCCGTCGCGTTGCGGTCGGTGCGGAAGTCGAAGTTATCAACCCGCTTCAGGCCAGCCACGATGCCAAAGCCGTTGCGGGCGTAGCTGGTGGTCACGAGCAGGGCCTCGCCCTTGCGGTAGATGAAGTTGTTGGCCACCGAAGGGTCGTTCGACCGCCGGGCGTACTCGGCGTTGAACACGAAGCCGCCGTTGCTGATGCTTACGCGGCCGGCGCCGGCGCCCACGTTTTCGGGCAGCACCAGGGCCGGGTCGTCGGCCGCCTGGTACTTGCTGATGAACGAGCCGCCTACGGTGACGCGCGTAGCCGCCGAGTCCAGGCGGGGAATCAGCTCATTCAGACTTATCTCGGCATCGGCCCCGCGCACGATGGCCGGGGCTTTGTCGAAAAAATAGCGCTGCTTGCCCGTCAGGCCGGTTAGGCGGATGCCGCGCACCGGCTGCACGCGCACCCGCAGCCCGTCAATCGACGTGTCGATGCCGAGGTTGCGCTCCTCATAGGCCCGGAAAATCAGGCCCGAGCCGAACTGCTCGTAGAAATTGCCCACCGTTACGGCCAGGCGGCCGGCGTCGTACGTGGCGTAGCGGTACGGAATGCCTTGGCCGTTGTAGCGCTGGTCGAAGCCCTGGAGCGGCGGCAGGTAGGCCTCGTAGCGCACCCCGGCCGAGAACTTGCCGGCCGTAAGAATCAGGTTGGCGAAGGTGTTGCTGCGCACCCGCTCCGGCACGGCCGGGGCGCTGATGGCCGGGTCGGCCTTGTAGCTCTGTACGTCGGTCTGAAAATCGCCGTGAACCTGGACGCCGTCGAGCGGATTGCCGGTCTGGGCGCGGGCCGCCAGGGGCACAGCCAGCAGGGCCAGCCCCACCGGCAGCTTACGATAAACGTTTGTCATCAAATAAGTAGCATAAAAAATACCAGTCAAAAGTTAAGACTCACAACTGGTACTTGAAGGAAAGAAACACCATGCGGGAACGGACAATTCGCGGTGGACTATTGGCTTATTTGTTCGCCTTTGGCCACTTTCCGCACCAAATCGAGCAGGTGGGTTTCGTCGCCCTCGTTGTAGGCATTGTGCTGCCATACGATGTTGCCGGCCCCATCCAGCAGGAAGGTGTGCGGGATGTTGTTCACGTTCAGGGCGCGTTTCAGGTCCTGGTTCTGGTCGAGGTACACGGGGTAGGTCCAGCCCCGGCCTTTGGTGAGCGGGCCCACTTTGGCGGCATTGCGGGCATCGTCGATGCTGATGGCAATGAGCGTCGCGCCGGTTTCGGCCTGCAAATCCGGAAACAGCTCGTGGATGTTGGTCAGCTCCGCGATGCAGGGCTTGCACCACGTGGCCCAGAAGCTGATAATGACCGGCTTGCCCTGGCCCACGCCCGGCAGCGCCGCCGTGCTGATGGGTTTGCCATCAAGCGTACGCACCGTGACGGCGGGCAGCTTGCGGGTTTTCAGGTCGGCGTCGTTGGGGGTGGCCGCCTGCGCCGGGGCCGACGAGCCCGATTGCGCCCGAACCTGCGCGCCCGTGCCCAGGGCCAGCCCGGCCGTCAGCACGAGAAGGGGAATGTGTTTTTTCATAAAGCGGGGTGAAGAGGGGGAACAAAAAACAAGCCCGGCCGGCATGGGTGGCACCGGTCCGGGCTTGCTGAAGTTACTGCGCAACTGCTACTCCAGGGTTAATTTTTGGGTGCGTACTCCTTGGGTGGAACTCAGGCGCACCGTGTAGAGGCCAGCTGGGCGCTGGCCCAGGTCCAGCGTCAGTTCCTGAGCACCGGCAGCCACGGTTTGAGCCGGACGGTTGTACACGCGACGGCCAACGACGTCGAGCACTTCCACGCGCACTTGCTGCGTGGTGGTCAGGTTCACGAAGAGCGTGGTGCGGCCCGAAGTGGGGTTAGGCGCCAGGGCGAAAGCTGGGCCATTTTGCGAGGTGCGGGTAGCCAGCGGGTTGCGCAGGGTCAGGTAGCCGCCCTGGTACACCTCTTTGGTCACCAAATCCTGCACAAATACCACCACGCGCAACGAGTCAAAATGCTCTACGGATTGGGTAGTGGGCAGCGTGCTCACATCGAAAGTCTGCGTCAGCGAATACGCCTGTCCCGAAGCCAGGGCCGGTAGCACAGTACCGTTCTGGTTGGGCAGCATTTTTTTCATCACATCAAAGAAGCGGGTTTCGCCATTGGTGCGGGCATTCAGTTGGGTTTCGCGCTCAACCACGACCATGTGGGCCACCAGGCGACCAGCCGGAATGGGTAGCAGTGGCTTTACAGAAGCGGTTGCGGCCACCACGTTATTTCTCAGCGTATAGCTGCCGCTCACGCGCGCCATGGCAGGCTTAGCCCGGAATTGGTCGAGAATGCCAATGGTATAGCTTTGCGAGTTCTCGTTCCAGCCCCCATCAAGCAGCATATATGGAATGTACGAGCCGCTGTAATAGCCAAACCGGGCGCCACTCTCGGCGGTGTAATAGGGGTCGTTTCCCGGAGCCGGAAAGTTCTGCTGATATTTTATTTCCACAAACTTATTGCGTTGCGCACTCTGCGTATTGAGGGCCCGCGTATTTGCATTGCCCAAACGGCAAGGGCCGCAGGTGCTGCTGGTGAAGTCTTCTTCCACCACGGTGCGCTGCATCGTAGAGTCGGCCACTACCACCGTAGTCCGGAGCGTATCATTGGCCGGGTTCTGGTCGAGACCACCGTTGATGTTCGAAAACCAGGCCCGCACCCTGTGTACGCCGCCAGTAGTAGGCACCCAGGGCGTAGGATGTACAAACGCCGCCGTATCCAGGTAAGCCACGTTGTAGCCTGTCAGCGGGGCCGATACCACCGGGCCGTTATTGACGCGGTAATTAGCCGTAAGGGTGGTTACGGCCTGCGTGCCCAGGTTCTGAAAGGCTCCCTGAATTGCCACGCTCGACTGCTTGGCGGCGGTATGCGGCAGGCGCAGGGCCCGGCCCGCGATGTCGCGCACGGCCTGGGTACCGGGGCCAAACTCATAATAGCCGTTGTCGGCCGGCGTCAGGTCGGCCAGGTTTGGCACGGTAACGGTTGGCGAAGCGGCTACTTGCACGGCCTGCGTGCTATTCAACTGAATGCCGACAGTCAGCGTCTGGGGCTCCACGCCCGAGCGCTGCCACACCGTATACACCTTATTGGTGCTTTCCTCAAGCACGATGGACAGGTAGATGAAGCCGTTGGAGTACGCTACGTTGGTGTTGCCGCCCGGAATGCTTATCGAATTGAACTGTACCCAGTGCTGGCGGTTGGGCGCCGTGCCGAAGGTTTTGGTGACGATAAAGTCGTTGTTGCTCGTCATTATCGTGCCCCACAGGCACACCGAGTTATCGGGTATCGCCGCGTCGGGCAGCACGCGGTTCACGGTAGCAGGCGCAACCGCAGCCCCGGTGCTGAAGGTGAGTACTCCGCTACTCGACACCTTGTAGCTGGTGAACGTCTGGCCGTTCATCTGGAAGCCAAAGGGCAGCGTTTGCACCGGCGACCAGTCCGCCGCCGCCTGCGTCGCATTCGTACCGGTGAGTATCAGGTTCCAGGGAGCCACGGCCACGTCGTGGCGGGCTTCGTCATCCAAATTTAACGCTCCGGGGTTTTGGCCCGCCTGCAGGTTAGGCAAAATATAGTATTGGGCGGCAGCCGGATGACTGGCTAATGCTCCCAAGGCAAAAATTGTGGCGAGGAGAGTTTTTTTCATGAATTAGTTAACAAGAAGGAAATATTAAGAGGGAAGTATGAGGAGATTGATAAAAAGCGCGGCCAAATGCCCGTACCTCTCAAGGTGATTTCAACCTTCCCTCGCCTTAAAGTTAAGATATATAGCCTCATCAGTTAGCAAAAGCACTTGATTTTTCAGTTCAGGCGTATTTTTGTTTTACACACGATGCTCTTACGCTCCCTACTTCACCCCAGCATGAACAAATACTTACTGTCCGCCGCACTATTGCTTGGCATTGCCACCACCAGCCAGGCCGGCCGCCTGCAAGGCGTCACAATGACCGGCGCCCCCGCCATCACCATCATGGGCGGCTTTGCCCAGGCGCTGCCCTTGCAGGCCGATGTGGTCATCACCAATAGTTCCGGCCGCAGCCTGCGCCTGGGCCTGCAGCGCCAGATTCGCTCCGAAGTAGTCGGTACCGAGAACAACTTCTGCTTCGGCGTGAACTGCTACCCGCCTACCGTGACCACCGCCCCCAGCCCCATCACGCTGGCCGACGCCAGCACCGACAACAGCATGGTGCTCGACTACACGCCCAACAACCTGCCGGGCATCACCGTTATCCGCTACGCCCTCTACGAAGTAGGCACGCAGGATTCGACTTACCTCACCGTTACGTTCAACGCCACTCAACGGGCGCTGGCTACCACGGCCAGCAAAGCCCCCGAGTCGGTGCTGAGCCAGCCGTGGCCAAACCCTGCCGCCGCCGGCACCACCAGCGAGCTGCGCTACCAGTTGCCAGCTAATAGCCGTGGCGCCCACCTCGTTCTTATCTCGATGGCCGATGGCCGCCGTGTCCGCGACCTCGTCCTCCCCGTCACCCTCGCCGATGGCCTCATCAGCTTCCGTACCGATGGCCTCGCCGCTGGCATCTACAGTTGCCTGCTCCTCAGCGGCGCTGACGGCCGTGGCGAGCTCCTGGCGGCGCGTCGTTTGCAGGTTCAATAAGGAGAACATCAACAAGGGTGGGGCAGTGGGCTTAAGCCACCCCCGGCATCGGTGCTGCCGGCAATGACCGGAAGCCGGGGCATTGAGGCGGTCGTATAAAAACGAATAGTTTAGGGACTGGGGTGGTCTAGCTAAAACAGACAGTGCGAAGCCGTGCCTTCCACTGTCCATGACTGAAAAACTGAATCCGGGCGGGTTGCCCGCCACCCGCAAGAAATACCCGCCCGCCTTCAACGCCGGGTGCCTGCGGCAGGTGGCGGCCGGGGCCCGGCAAACCGACGCGGCCCGCCCCCCAGCGCGTGGAAAGGGAGCGCGAGCACCCGCCCACACCGCTCCCGGACCACCGTGGCCGACCCGGCCGCCGTGGTGGGCGGGCGCTGGTGTAACCTGGCCGCGCAGATGCCCACCGAATTCGTGCGCTTGGCCCTCGGACAGGCCCTGGCCCTGCGCCCGCCCGCGCCGGGCCTCCTCATCCACGCCGACCGCGGCAGCCGGCACCCCCGTGCGGCCTGCCGCGCCCACATCGACCAGGCAGGCGCCGTGCCCGGCTGCGGCCGCCCCGGCAACCCCTGCGACAACGCCCCGGCCGAAGCCGGCGGGAGCGCCCTCAAGACTGAGTTGCGGCCCGGTGGCAGCCCTTTTGCCTCGCTGGAAGAAGCCCGCCTGGAAGGGGCCCACCACCTCGACACCTGCTTCAACCTCAACCGCCGCCGCTCTGCTCTCGGCGACCGCTCGCCCCACCAATTTGAACACGGCCTGAAACCCACCCTGCCTCAGCGCACTGTCCGTTTTCACTGGACCATCTCAGGCTAATTTATTTTATATATTTAATATTTATTATGTTTGCGAAATACCGCAATTAAAAGCGAGGCCAATTACAGCCATATAGCTAAATACTAATAATTTATAATGTGGCAAGATGCTTGGCTAATAAGAAATCGAACCCGCCCAACGCACTTTAACCCCGCCCTCCCACGAATACCATCAGGTGAACGGACCAAGGCGCCGGGCCCGGGTCGGAGGCGGCCCAGCTTCCCTACCACTCCGCACTCAACCGATTCCGACGCGGCCAGCAGGAGCTGAGCTTCGGCCGCCATCCCGGCTTGATTATACGCCAACCGTACCCGCCATGCAACGTCACGCTACTGCTTACTGGAATGGTTCGGGCAAAGTAGGCCGCGGCGGGATATGCACCCAAAGCACCTTCCTCCAGGATGCGCACTATTCTTACAACAGCCGATTTGGGGCGGCGCCGGCCACTAATTCGGAAGAGCTGCTGGCCGCTGCTCATGCCATGCGCTTCGCGCTGAAGCTGCGCTTCGTGCTGGAAGCCGCCGGGTACCTGCCCGATTCGCTGGAAACCACGGCAACGGTTTCGTTCGAAACGGGGGCCATCACCACTTCCTCCCTGTCCCTGAAGGCCCGCATCGCGGGCCTTGAAGAAGCCGCTTTTGCGGCCTGCGTGGAAGAGGCCGCGCAGCATAGCCCCATTAGCAAGGTATTGAACGCGAAAATCAGCGTGAAATCCTACCTGGAGCGGTAGTGGGTTCGGCGCTGCGGGCCGGCCGCTGCCCCGCGTCTTTCCGGCCCTTGCTCGACGGATACCGGCTTTGCCGGAGCGAATAATTTAACAGGCAAAGCGCCGGCACCGGGGTTTCGAGAGCAAGCCCGGCGCTCCGCACTGCCCTCGCCACGCATTTTCTTAACCCCCTTCGACATGAAAACACCCCCTAGCTTCCTGTGCTTGGTGCTGCTCCTGGCCCTTACGCTCACTGCCCACGCCCAAGGCCCGGCCGCGCCGCCGGCGGGCTTTAAGCACCAGACCGCGCTGGTGAATGGTGTAAAAATTCACTACGTGATTGGCGGCAAGGGCGAGCCGCTGGTTCTGGTGCACGGCTTTGGCCAAAACTGGTACATGTGGAACCGGCTGATGCCCGAGCTGGCCAAACACTTCACGGTAGTTGCTCCGGACCTGCGCGGCGTGGGCGAATCGGACAAGCCGGCCGGTGGATACGACAAGAAAACCATGGCCGTTGACATCCACGAGCTGGTCAAAAAGCTGGGCTATCCCAGCATCAATCTGGCGGGCCACGACATCGGGCTGATGGTGGCCTACGCCTACGCCGCGCAGTTTCCGGGCGAGGTGAAGAAGCTGGCCCTTTTGGATGCGCTGCTGCCCGGCATTGAGCCGGTCTGGGGCCAGCTCTACCATTCGCTTTGGTGGTTCGGGTTTTTTGCCCGTCCCATTGCCGGCGACCTCGTGGCCGGGCAGGCCGGTGAGTTTCTGACCGATTTCTGGCCGCAGGTGGGCTACATCAAAAAACCGTTTACGCCCCAAGAACAGGACGAGTTCATTCGCGCCTATTCCCGCCCCGGCGCAACGACTGGCAGCTTCCACTGGTTCGGGGCCTTTCCGCAGGATGCCCAGGACAACCTGGCGTTCAGCCAGCAGAAGCTGCCCATGCCGTTGCTGGCCATGGCGGGCGACCACTCCGCCGCGCCCTACTTCACCGAGCACTGCCGGCTGGTGGCCACGAACGTGACCGCAGTCACCATTACCGAAGCCGGTCACTGGCTGGTGCAGGAACAGACGGCGCAGGTGCAAAAAGGCCTGCTGGACTTTTTCCTCACCAGATAAAATACCTATTCGCTCACCAGCAGCCACTGCCCCTTCCTCTCGATGCCGACCAAGACCACGGACCGGCTGCTCACCATTGCCAAATAGCCGCCATGCTGCTGGCCGTGACGCACACCGTGGCCTTGGAGTCTGCCACCATCGCCGCCGCCAGCGACTACTGGCGGAAGTAGCCCGAGCTGCAAAGACTGTTCGACGGGCCGCGCAAAAGTGGCCGCCTTTTACATAATCAGGAATTCCTGCGGAATGCGTGCATTTCCTGCTGGCATCCGGTGGGCACCTGCGCCATGGGGCCGGGCCCGCTGGCAGTAGTAAGCAGCACCTTGCAGGTGCACGGCGTGGAAGGGCTGCGCATTGTGGATGCATCGGTCATGCCCCGAATTACGGCCGGCAACACCCTGGCCCTCACCCTGATGATTGCGGAAGCCGCAGCTGCTTTGATGATTGCCGGAAAATAACGATGGCTTATAGCACTGCACCGCCTTTGTAGTTGCTACGACTACCAGCGGCAACCCTTGTTTCAAAGAATAATCTTGCCGTCCTGCAAGGTGAGCTTGCCCGCTTGTTCCAGCTGCTTCACGGTGCGAATCACGGTTTCGACGCGCAGGCCGGTGAGGTCGCCCAGTTCCTGCCGGGTGAGGAGCACCTGGTAGGCCGGCGGGTTGCCGGCCTGGCGCTTGAAGTAGGTGAGCAGCGTCAGCAGCTGGTGGTCGGCGCTGTAGCTCGACATTTCCTTGGCCTGCATCGACTTGTATTGCAGCCGCCGCGAGAGCGTGATAAGGAAGCGCTGGTGGATGTCAAAATGCGTCCGCAGTAGCTCGGTCAGGGCCGCATAAGGCAGCTTATATACGGCCGCGGGCTGGCTCGCCACAGCCGTCGACGGGTAGGGAAACTGCCCAAACAGCGGGGGCTCGCCCAAGCTCTGGCCGGCCTGGAAGATGCCCTGAATGAAGTCGGAGCCGTCTTCGATGCGGTTTATCATGCGCAGCTCGCCGCGAATAATCTGGTAGTAGAACTCGGCGGGCTCGCCCTCGGCAAAGAGGACGTCGCCTTTGCGCAGCGTTTTCTGGGTGGCCCCGAATTGGTCCAGAATTTCGGCTTCTATCATGGTTTTTAAGGCAGGGAGCGCCCGCAAATTTCGCCCGACTGATGCAAAACAGGCCGGCGCGGCTGGTTTGTTCTTGCGCCGAAGCTTGAAATCAGTAAGCGCCAAATAAGTTGGGCGGCTATGCGCCAGGTCATAAACACGGGGTGGAAAGGACGGCAACATTTGCTTCGTCAATGGCCAACCGTCGAAAGCCAATGCGATACTTCCCAAATGCGGCTTTCGAATTAACCAACTCATTATCAAATAAATCGGGCTGCCTAATGGAGAGCTCACGCCGGCATTCCTGACCGTATCGCCGCCGGCAAAAGTCGACTTCGCCACCACCCGCCCCATGGACGGCCCCCACGAGCTGCGCGTGGTGGCGCGGTCCTCCAACGGGCAGGAGGGCGTGCAGCGCATCCCGTTCGTGGTGCGCAACGGCCCAGCCATCACCGTGCCGGGCCTGAGCCGCGACGATATCGTGTCGGATGTGCTACCGCTAACGGTAACCGCCTACGGCAGCGAATGAACCAACTCATTCGTCATCAAAGCGTCCGAAACGCTACAGGGTGTGCCGGCCTGGGTGTGGGCCGGCATCCAGGTGTTTCTGAGCTGGGGCACTTATTACCTGCTTGCGTTGCTGGCTGTTATTATTTAATTATCAGAATATTATCTGTTAGCTGTTGGCCCCATTCTGAAAAAAAGAAATCAATAGCGGTAAGCCTGGAGCAAAATGGAAATCCCACTCAAGCCTGATATCCACGACCCGGACGACCTGCGCCGGCTCATTGAAGCCTTTTACACGCGGGTGCGGGCCGATGAATTACTGGGCCCGGTATTCGCCGCCCGCATACCGGCCGGCCATTGGCCCGAGCACCTCGACACCATGACCCGCTTTTGGACGGCGGCCCTGCTGGCTCAGGCCGCCGGCTACCGGGGCAATCCGGGGGCCAAGCACCTGTATTTGCCCATCGAGCCCGCGCATTTCACCCGCTGGCTGGCCTTGTTCGGCCAAACCGTGGACGAGCTGTTTGTGGGCGACCGCGCCACCGGAATCAAGCGGCGGGCCCGCAAGATGGGCGAACTGTTTCAGGCAAAAATCGCCTCGGCCCGCGCCGGCGGCGGCCACGCCATTTTGTGAGGCTGCTTAGCGCCCCCGTACGCCAGGGCCCGCCGAAGCCGCCGTCTGCCGGTCGTGGCGTGACGCGGGAACCAGGTGGCGGTCCTCCGCCAGGCAAACGACGCTATTCTGCTGAACATCAGTTTGTCTATTCGATGGCCTGAGCAGGTCCAAACACTTCAAACTGACGGTTGTCGCAGCCCCGGCTTCGCAGCAGGGCATTCACGTGGCGCATGAAGCCCAACGGGCCGCAGCAGTAGAAATCGGCGTGCTGCGGCACGTTCAGCAGCAGCGCGTCCAGGTGCTCGTCGGTGAGCAGCCCGTTGCCTAGCAGGGTCGGTTCCTCGTCTTCTTCCCCGGCCAGCACCTCCTCCGGCACCGCCTGGTAGAGGGCGAAAGTGCGCAGGGTGGCGTGCCGGCGGGTGAGCGTACGCAACCGCTGTTTGAAGGGCTGCTGGTCGGGGTCGCGCACGGCCTGGAGCAGCATGATTTCGCGGTCGTCGCCGGCGGCCAGAGCGTGTTCGAGCATGGCCATGAGCGGCGTGATGCCCACCCCGCCCGCCAGCAGCACCAACGGCGTGCGCAGCCGGGGCGTTAGGTAAAACTCACCGGCCGGGGCGTGCACCAGCAGCGTATCGCCGGCCTGCACAGCATCGTGCAAATAATTGGATACCAACCCCGCCGGGCTTTCCGCGCCGGCGGCCTGCCGCTTCACCGTGATGCGGTAATAGGGCCGGCCCGGCGCATCGGACAGGCTGTATTGCCGGATTTGGCGGTAGGCGTGCCCCGGCACCTGCACCGCCAGGCTGATGAACTGGCCCGGCTGGTAGGCCGGCAGCGGCTGCCCGTCCTGCGGCACCAGGTAGTAGGACTGAATACCCACGCACTCCGCCACCACGCGCTCCACGGTGAAGGATTTGAACGCATTCCAGCCCCCCGGCTGGCTGCGGTGGCCCTGGTACCCGGCTGCCTCAAGGCCCGTCAGCACCTCGGCAATGCGGGTGTAGGCCAGCTCCCAGGCCCGCATCACGGCCGGCGTGGCCGCCTCGCCCAGCTTTTCACGAATGGTCGCCAGCAAGCTGGCCCCCACCAGCGCGTAGTGCTCGGGCTGAATGTCGAGGCTGATGTGCTTGGCCGCAATCATGCGGGCCTGGGGGCCGAGGGTTTCCAGCTGGTCGAACTTGGTGACGAAAAGCAGGATGGCATCGAGCAGGGCGCGGGCCTGGGTGCCGGTGGCCTGGTTGGCCATGTTGAAGGTGTGCTTCAACTCGGGATTGTGCGCAAACAGGTGCGCATAAAAGTCGCGCGTGAGCGCGTCGCCGTCGGCCACCAGGGCGGCGGCCGTTTGGTGGGTCAGGGCAATAATCTCGGCTTGTTCCATGAAAACGAAATGAGTTCGGAAAGTGTCGGCCCACGCGGCCGACCATACAAAACTACCGTCCGACTTTTTCGGAAATTATGCGCTAAATCATAAGAAAACAGGCAATTTTAAGTAAATGAACAGGGTTGAGCCGGTACAGATATAGCAAGTATAGATATGGTTGGAAGAGAAAGCGCTTAATGCGGACCAAGGGTGCAATAGGTGAGGGTAAGCGCTATCTCAACCTGTACAATTATACCGTCGGGACAGCAAAAGGAGGCTTTTAATCCATCCTCTTCTCTCCCTTGGCCCTTCAATCATGGCTACCTCCTCAACGAATTTGCTTGACTTCCCGGATGACCATTTGTTCTGGTTCGGTTCGGCCTTCCGCGTATTTCAACGTGGGTATGCGCAACGTTCCCACCGTGGATAATTACTGCGATTACCTGCTGGTGCAACCGCAAGGGGGAAAAACCATATGCTGGTCGTCAACGTGAGCGTGGGTACGAGCAAAGGGGGCTACGTCCTGTGCCATGTGAACGCGGCTCCCGAGAATGCCCATACGGCAACCGCCCATGAAATCCGCCGAATGTTGGGAAGTGAGCAGCTATTGTACCCAGAGCGGTTTCCAGGTTCATGTACAGAGGTAAAAGCTGAGAGTTAAAAGTTAAATTCCACCTGTAGTGTCTTTTAGCTTTTAACTCTGTACACCAACTTGGGAATTGCTGTAGGGTGAGTTCGGAGCAACACAGCGCTCAGACAGGCGAGCAAGTGTTCAGGAAAACGGTCGTGGCTGTTGCAGAACCCGGGTTCGTAGAGGGAAGATGCAAGGCAAGAAGCTGTTTCTCGACAAGGAGGTGGTTCGCTTTCGGCTCAGTGAGCGGGTACGGCCCCATAACCTCTACCGCCGGCTCGCGGAGCTCGTCGACTGGAGCTTTCTCTACGAG
>NZ_JAGEMO020000101.1 GCF_017921975.2 Hymenobacter terricola | reverse complement strand
CTCCACGAACAAGCGCGTGTCCTTGGCCGTCACGCCGCAGGCATTCGCTTGGCCCGGCAAGAGTGGCGAAAGGCGTTGCCAGTGCGGGTCGGTCAGGAATGTGCGGTCTTTTTGCATCTTCAAAGCTACCTTAATTGTTCACACGTCCTAGTCCGGCGTGGTCGGCGCTCCGTTTAGGTACGTCCTCCAGTACCTGCTCGGAAAGCGTCCATTACGGACGAGGCCGAGGGGGCTTGGGCCGGTTCGGGACCAGGCCGGCCCGACGAGGCCCGTGAAATGGAGAATTGCCAGCGGCGTGGCGACGCTATTCCAGGCTGCCATGGTAGCGACGCCGGGCAACTCTTACAGGTAATCTTCCCGCCGAATGCCCAGCCTCACTATTTGGGCTTCCAAGGTGGTTGGCTTGACGTTGAGCAACACCGCCGCTCCGTCGGTGCCCCGGATGCGGAAGTTCGTTAACCGCAAAGCCGCCAACACATTTTCGCGTTCGGCCTGCTCGTGCGGCTTGGCCACGAGGGGAACCGGCGGGGCCGGGGATTCCGCCGCCAGGAGCTCAACGAGCGAAATTACCGGCGTTGTCGCCATGATGGCGGCCCGCTCCAGCAAATGCTCGAGCTCCCGGATGTTGCCGGGCCAATGGTAAGCCTGCATTTGCTGCAAAGAGGCTTCCGAAATGCCGTACAGCTGCTTGCCCAGTTTCTTCGCAATCTTGTGCAGAAAGTGCGTGGCCAGGGGCAGCAGGTCTTCTTTCCGGTCCCGCAGGGGAGGCAGCAGCACGGGAAACACGTTGAGCCGGTAGAAGAGGTCGGCGCGGAAGCGGCCGGCGGCCACTTCCGCCTGCAGGTTGCGGTTGGTGGCGGCGATGATGCGCACGTCGCAGGCAATGGGCCCTTTGCCCCCGATGCGCTCGATTTCCTTTTCCTGCAGCACCCGCAGCAGCTTGGGCTGCAGCTCCAGGGGCAGCTCGCCAATTTCGTCCAGGAAAATGGTGCCGCCGTGGGCCAGCTCAAATTTACCAATTCGTTTGTCCGTGGCCCCCGTGAAGCTGCCTTTCTCGTGGCCAAACAGCTCGCTTTCGAAGAGCTGGGGCGGCAGGGCCGCGCAATTAACCTTGATGAGGGGTTTGCTCGGGCGCCCGGACCGGTTGTGCACGGCCCGGGCAATAAGCTCTTTGCCCGTCCCGGTTTCGCCCAAAATCAACACCGTGTAATCGGTGTGGGCCACTTGCCCAATGCTTTTAAAGACGTTGAGCAGCAATGGACTGGTCCCAATAATCTCCTCGAAGTTGGCGCTGGCTTTCACCTCCTCCAGCAGATAGCTGTTTTCCTGGCGCAGCTGCTGGCTCAGGAGCTCTATCTTTTCGTACGCCATCAGCCGGTCAAACGTCAGCGTGAGCGACGGCTGTAATTTCTCAAGCAGCTGCACATGGTCGGGCTCATACGCATCCGGCTGCCGGCTGTAAAAGGAGACCAGCAGCTTGCCGTGCAGCACGGTTTCGTGAGGAGACACCAGATTCGAGTGCAGCCGAAACGTTTTCGCCAGCAGCTGCTTGAATGGGTTCCGGCGACACACGGCGGTGAACTCGTCGCCGTTGTAGAACAAAAGCCCGTCGTTAAAAGTATTCACGATTACCTGCCGGTACTTCTCCAGGGTAATGCCCGTGATTTGCAGAAATCCCGATACGTCAATCGTCTGGTAATCCTCCTGGCCCACTCGTAAATACATACAGGGGGGAAAGGCGGCCAGTTCCAGTTTCGTTTCCACGCCCGCTACCATCAGGTCAAAGGGGATGTAGGGCTGAAACAGTTGAGCAACTTTTAGGAGCTTGCTGGCCCAATCGTCGTTTTCAGACAGTGCATCGGTCAGGGCAATTTGCAGCCGGTGTTCTTCGCGCAAGCGCACTTCAATGCTGTGGGCGTGGCGATAATGGGCGAGTTCCAGGGCCACGAGCACGTCTTTTTCGCGGAAAGGCTTGACCAGGAATCCGTAAGGGTGGGTCGTTTTGGCTTCTTCCAGGATGCTGGCGTTGGTGTTCGCCGATACGTACACAAAGGGAATCTGGTCGGCATTTAGCTGCCGGGCCAGGTCAAAGCCCGTCTGAGACTCCTGCAGGTGGATGTCGAGCAGCACCAGGTCGGGGCGCATCCGTTGGTTGATTTCCAACGCCTCGGCAACCGTGAAGGCCGTGCCGCTCACGCGATAACCCGCCTTTTCCAGAATTCGCCGCAGGTCCATGGCCACGGCAAACTCATCTTCTACAATTAATACCGTTTTCTGGTCAGGGGGCCGGGGAGTGGGGTCATTGGTAAGCATAGTCGGTCCTGGCATGCGCGGGCTTCAGCTGTGGCTCGCTGAACACCAAAATAATTTTCAGCCCGTGGTCGTTGCGGAGAGTGAGCTTGCCCCCCAATTGCCGGCTGAACCCGTGGATGAGGGTCATGCCCAGCGAACAGCTATTCTCTGGCGCGTAATTCGGGGGCAAGCCGACGCCGTCGTCTTCGATGGTAAGTTGATAGGTGGTTGCCAACAGCCGTTGCAGCGACAGGCATATCCGGCCCGCCCGTCCTTGCGGGAAGGCGTATTTAAGGGCGTTGGTGATGGCTTCGTTAATAATCAGGCCCAAGGGCACCGCCATAGTTACATCAACTTCAATTGGTTCTACGGCCAGCTCGAATTTAATGGGCTGGAGGAGGTCGTAAGAGTCGCGCAGGTATATAGCCAACTCATTGATGTAGACCGGCATATCAATACGGGCCACCTGCTCCGACTGGTAGAGTTTCTGGTGAATGAGGGCCATGGCCTGCACCCGGTGCTGGCTTTCGTGAATGGCCGCCAAAGCGGTGTCGTTGGTGAGGTAGCTGGCCTGCGAGTTCAAGAGGCTCATCACCACCTGCAGGTTGTTTTTCACCCGGTGATGAATCTCCTTCAGCAGCCATTCCTTTTCCAGTACCAACGTTTGCAGGGCGGCATTTTTACGGTCAATTTCCTCCTGCCGGGCTTCGAGCAGCTGGTTGCTGCGCTGCTTGAGGCGGTAGCGGTTGTAGCCCAGGCCCAGCAGCAGCGCCAGCATGGCTACCCCTGCCAGCAGGGCGTTGCGTTGGCCCTCGCGCTGCCGCAGGTTGGCTTGCTGCACGAGGCTCTGCTTGGTGAGCAGCGTCAGGTCTTGCTCCTTTTTACGAGTGTCATACTGAATTTGCAGGCCGGCTATTTGCTGGCTTTTCTTCTCGTTGAAAATCGAGTCATGCAGGGCCTGATAGCGCTGCTGCTGGGCAATGGCCGCCACGTAATTGCCCTGGGCCGAGTCCAGCCTGAAAAACAGGAGCCGCAAAGTAGCTTTCATGGGCAGGGAAGCTCCCGGCTGCAAAGCTTCGGCCTTCGCCAAATAAAACCGGGCTTTGCCGTACCGCCGGCTATCCAGGTAAAGCTGACCAATAGTAAAATAAACCTCCAGCCGGAACAGCTGGTTGCCCACCATGCTTTTTCTGCTTTCCAGCAACGCAATGAGCTCTAAGTAAGTCTTTTCGGCAAGAGGAATCTGTCGGCTAGCCAGGTAGCAGGTAGCCAGTAGGTTAAGCTCATCAACCCGGAAATAATCGCCAGGCGGATACTGCCGGAGTTTTTCCAATGCCAGGCGGAGGGCGTCTCGGGGCTGGTGTTGCGCAATCAGCACCTCCGTAATGTGCAGCACGGCGACGAGCACTTCGTTGGCGTCGCGCGACTGTTCGGCACGCCGCATCGCCAAGTTATAATACGTCAGTGCATCCGAATATTGGTTTAGTGCATAGTAAGTTGCTCCCACCCGATGGTAAAACAGATTCAAATCAGCGGTATCCCGGGTGGCGCGGGCGCTCTCAATCGAAGCCAGCCCGTAGTGGAGAGCTCCTTGGTAATCGCCTAGTCGGCTACTGACCACACCCAGCAAATCGTAGGTGTAGTGCAGCCGGCGGTAGCCGATGGCGCGGTAGCGGGCCAGCACCTGCCGCAACTCTTCGCGGGCTAGTCCCTCTTGGCCCTGCTGCATGTGCAGGTCGGCGATGGTTTTGAGGGTGTAGGCAGCGTGACTGGCGTCGCCAAGGGTTCGGTAAAGGGCCATTGCCCGGCGCAGGCAGTCAATGCGCCGGGGGATATCGACCCCCGAAAAGGTATAGGTAGCGCTCAGGTAATACCATCCATCGGCTTCCAGGCGCACGTAGTGCTGCCGGGCGCTGCTGGCCAGTCCCTGGGCTAGCCACTTAGTGCCTTCGGCCACTTGGTTGCGGGCCAGGCACAGGTTGCCGAGAGCGTAGCTGCTTTCGATTTGGCCTTGTGCATCGCCCAGCCGTCGGCTCAGCGCTGCGGCCTCGCGGCAGTAGGCTTCGGCGCTGTCGAGCGGAGCACCAAACTTCACGATGATGTCCTGGCCCAGGCGCAGCAGCAGCCCCAGGCGCTGCCGGCCGGGCGGCGTACGCCTTAACTGCTGCTGCAGGCTGTCGGCCGTGGCGGGGCGTAGCAGGGGGTACAGCGGCTCGGCCCGGAGTGGCCAACCAGCTAGCAGCAGCACAACAACGATAGCGCGGCTCCTACAGAGAAGGAAACAATGCCGCACAACCGAGTGAAACCCGCTTGCGACTGTAGCCCTGTTGGTGTCGTTCACAAAGAGTCGAAGCCCCGTCAGCAGGCTATTAGCCTCCTGCCGCCTAAATGCCTGTACGCCAGGCAACAGGCCCCCTAAGGACAGCATCAGCAGAAAAACGGGTCTAAGCTGTTGCATACTGGCAAAAGATAACCTCTTGAGTAGGGCCTGTCACCCCGTATACCCATCAGGGGCCTGAAAGCCATTTACTTCGAGGAGAAGTTTTAGGCGCTGTCATGCATCGCTTACTTAGTCAATGGCTAACTATTATGAAGATAATCCATTGGAAAACATTTACAAGGATTAATATTATTATTTGCTGCTCAAGCTGCCTTTTTTCTATAGCATGCTGCATGTCCGGTAGTTCCAACCTATTGGTGGACTAAGGATGGATGCTCCATCGAAATGGACTATACTGGTGGTTTTATTGAGCGGGCAGAAAACCAGGTAATGGCAGGAAAGCTCATCATTTAACCGGAAAGAAACTTTTACCGGCGCTGGCATCGGCAATCCTGATTTTGGCACTCTTTTAGGCTCTTCCCGGCCAATTACCAACCCGCCCTGATTTGGCCAGTTGCCTGATACTGGCGCTCGTGTTTAACCGCAGTTGGAATCTGCAGTAGGAATAAGAATGGCCCAGCTTTATGGAAAATACCTCCATTCATTATCAGGCGTTCGTTATCGGCTTTGGCAAAGCCGGTAAAAATTTAGCGGCATTACCGGGTACTCAGAGCTGGCGAGTCGCCCGGGCCGAGCAGTCGGCCCGGATGTACGGCGGTACGTGCATCAACATCGCCTGCATCCCCGCCAAGTTGCTGGTGCACAGCAGCGGGCCTGGAGTGCCCTACGCCGAGGCGATTGCGGAGAAAAACCGGCTGACGGCTTTCCCGCGCCAGCGCAAGCTGGCCGCCGTGACGGCCAGCTCGCAGGTGACCGTGTACACAGCACAGGGCAGGCCGTTTTCGTGGCGCCCAATCAGGTGCTGATGCGCCTCAGCGCGATGGGGGAGGAGGTTCTGGTGACAGCCGAGCATATCTTCATCAACACGGGAACCCAGCCGCGGCTCCCGGACCTGCCGGGGCTGCGCGGCAACCCGCGGGTATATTCCGGTCAATGAACGCCTGCAAACCAACGTGCCCCGCATCTGGGCGCTCGGCGACGTGAACGGGGGACCGCAGTTCACCCACATTTCCCTCGACGGCTACCGCGTCGTGCGCGACGAGCTGTTCGGTTCCCGCACGCGGCCTACCAGCGACCGCTGGTTTGTGGCCTCCACCGGTTTCATCACCCCGCCTTTCCTGCCTGAAAATACTGCTCATCCGGGCCTCGCGGCTCCGCTTGAAACAAGTGGAGAAACTGCCGGCGCTGGCCACCCTGGGCCGGGGGCCAGCCGTGCTACAGCAAATGGAGCAGTTGATTGAGCGTACTTCCATCAGAAGCACACCCCGGCCGACTACGCTATTGGCTTCCGGGGGCATCGGTGACCCGCCGCCGGGCCACCAGCCGCCCACAGGCGGCAAACAGCAGGGTGGTGGCCCGGATGAGGAAGGGCACCAGATGTAAAAAACCCGGGGCGGTGCGTGCAGCATGAGCGTGGGCCCCCAACGGCGCCGACGGTACTGGTCAGCAACAACCCACCCACCGCCCACCGCCGCTGGGCGGGGTGGGCAATGGGTGGCCAGCGTACTGGTCAGAAAGCCGGGCACCGGGCCACGGCTCTCATGGCATTGGCCCGCAGCGGCGGGACGTGGGTGAACACCAACGGCGGCAGCAGTGATAGAAAGCCCCCGCCCCCGGCCACGGCGTTCGGGCCGCCTCCCACCACGGCCGCGCCGAATAATACGGCGGCTTCGGCGGCAGTCACGGGTTGCGGTGGGAGGCCCTAACCGTGGGGTACTTCCCGGTCGGCCATCGTGGCGGCCGGCCCTTCCTGGCGCACATTCTTGGTCAGAAAGGCGTCGATGAGTCCGGCAATGACTTCGTGGTTGTCCTCCAGGGCAAAGTGGCCGGTGTCGAGCAGGTGCAGCTCCGCGTTGGGCAGGTCGCGCAGGTAGGGATGGGCCCCCGAGGGCGGAAAAATGAAATCTCCTTTGCCCCAGGTGATGAGCGTGGGGGGCTGGTACTTCCGGAAATAGGCCTGCCACTCGGGGTAGTGCGGTGGATTGGAGCCGTAGGACAGGAACAGCTGCATCTGAATGGCGTCGTTGCCGGGCCGGTCCAGCAGGGCCTGGTCCACGGTGTACGCGTCGGGGTCGATGTTTTCCACATTCCGCACGCCGTTGGTGTACTGCCAATACGTGGCGTCCTTCGTGAGCAGGAAGCGCAGGCCATCGATGGATTTCTGGTCCTGTTGGTTTTCCCAGTAGCCTTTGAAGGGAATCCAAAAATCCTCCAGGCCCTCGTCGTAGGCATTGCCGTTTTGAATCAGCAGGGCCTGAATCCGCTCCGGGCGTTGGGCCGCGAGGCGAAATCCGACTGGAGCGCCGTAGTCCATCACGTACATACTGAACCGGTTGATGTGCAGCACCCGCAGGAAGCAGTCGATGATGTGGGCCAGGTGGTCGAAGGTGTACTCGAATTCCGTGGTACTCGGCGCGCTGCTGTGCCCGTAGCCGGGATAGTCCGGGGCCAGCAGGTAGTACCGGTCGGCTAAATCCCGCATCAGGTTCCGAAACATGGAAGACGAGGTCGGGAAGCCATGCAGCAGCAGAATGACGGGCTTGGTCGGGTCACCGGCTTCGCGATAAAAAATGTCGAGTTCTTCGACTTTTACTTTCTTGTATTTCATGGCTAAGGGGGCTAATGGGCGTTTAAGCAGGGGATGAAAAAGTAGCGTGCGGGTTGGGTCGGGCCTTTTTTTGTGCCTGGCCGCGGAGGGCCGTTTGGTTGGCCAGCTGGCCGTGAGCGGAACGGGGCCCCACAATCAATCTCAGCGGTTCGGCCCTGCAAAAGTGCTGACTGGCGCGTCGGGTTGAAATGGATAATCCGCGCTTTTGCTTGGACGATTGAACCCGTTGGCTGGCCCCTTGGCTATGGCCGCGCTTTCACTTGGAGCAGGGCCGGGGCGGTATATCCGAATTCCTGCGCCAGTTATTCATTTCCAGCATTTTTCGGCCGCTCTGCTTTTATTCCGGCATTCTCCGGTCTGCGGGCTTGGGCTTCAGCTGCTGCCTGCGCGGAGCATTGTACCGGCCTGATAAAGGAAATCCATGCGCCCCACAATGTAATGCCGCCGAATTCGGCTGCCTACGCGGGCCCGTTTCCAGCGCTTCCCCCGCACCAGCCCCCGGCCGGCCGCCACCGGGGCTGGTCGTTGCCGATAGTTCAGTGAAAAGGAGCGGTGCGCTCACCCGCTCACGGCTGGTGCACTACCGGCGGTTTCACCCTGAGCGAATGGTTGACCACGTAAGCCACCGGCCCCCGCGCCTTCCGGTTGCGGAGGGGGCCAGGCTCAGGCCTGGTAGGTGCGCCAGAGCAGCGCCAGCATCAGCACCACTTCCCTGGCCCGGATGAGCGGATTGGTCGCCATAAATTCGGCCCTGATATTGAACGTGTCGCCCCATCGTGAATCAGCATCAGCAGGTTGGTGGAAACGTGAACGAGCCGAAAAACAGGCGCGTAAGCCCGTAATCTTGCGCCCAATGCTGCTGGAGAAGGTTTTAGTGAACCAATTCATGAGAAATAATGAAGAGGGCATCAGCAGGAAAAGGCCAGCGTATCCCGGTCGGGCGTGACCGGGATACGCGGCGGCAGGAACAAAGACAGTTCGCCGAGCGGCGGATGCGGCGACCCTGTTAGGTTGGCCGGGCTTCGCTTTGCACTTAAAGGCCAAGGCGGTTCAAAAAAACAGGCCTGATGGCTTTCGGGGCTACTTATTGGTATAAGTGCGTGGCTGCCGGCTTTTGCAGGTCCTCCTGCCACCGGTCGATGTAGGCCAGCAGGTCCTTGCGCTCCGGGCTGGCGTTGAGCTCGCCGTAGCTGCCAAAAACGATAAGGCCCAGCGCAAGGCAGTGCGCAATGTCGAGCCGGAGCAGAACGCCCAGGCTAAAGCCGGCAATGAAATGCTGGCGGGCATCAGCAGCCATTTCAACGCGGTTGTCCACCCTTCGGCGGGCCAGCACAAACTGCTGCTCATTCGTGAACAGGATGGCATCGTCGGCCGAGTAAATCAGCAGGCGCGTGATGCGCAGTATTCTGAAAATGGAGTAATACTTTTTTTTCAGATTGGGATGGCTTTGCTGCGTTACCGGCGTATCCAGGGGCACGCCGTTGAGCACCATCCAGAGGGCGACGGCCTCGCCTTCGTCCAGGGCAAACGTGACCTGGCCGTGCCGGGCGAAGTCGCTGATAATGTCCAGCGCCTCGTCGACTTCAAAGGAAAGCTTTTTCTGGGGGTTCCCGAGGAAGAAGATGAATTCCAGGTCCGTCTTCCCCAGCGGTTTGATGACGTCCTGCAGCAGCCCATCCCAGAGGGCCGAAGCCGCGGTCAGGTTCGACCAGTCATCAAAGGCCAGGGTGCGGCAGTTTTGCAGCAGGGCCCGCAATTCGGTGATTACGGCCTCGTTCCGGAGGTAGCTCCATTGGTATTGTTCGCTCGCGCCGTTGTCCGGAATGGTAAGGTTAGCCAGCGCGGTCAGGTCGTGCCGGGCGCTTAGCGTGAGGCTGCGCACCCCCAGCAGCCGCAGTATCCCGGGCAATTCTTCCTCCTCAATGCCGAGCGGGGTGAACCGATGATTCGCGGCGAATGGGTTGGCCAGGTCATCGCCGCATAACCGGCTCATGTATACGCTTTTTGACACATCAAAGGCCTGGATTTTCGCCTGCAGGTCCAGCAGGATGGGGGCTGCATTCAGCATGTCCATGGCAAGATTTTCCATCACTAAGTCAGGTTAAGGTTCCATAAAAACATCCCAATGGCCCGTTTCAGGAGGCCTCATCAAAGGATAATCCCGGGTTGGGGCTGTAGCTCCGGCCGCAAGTCGTGCTCGCCCCTTTATTTCTTCCAGTAATTATTCGCCGCCGCGATGGTGGCAAACTCAAGGGCTACCGTGTGGGTCACGGCCAGCAGCATCATGGCGTCGTTGGCGTACACCTCCCGCATCTGTTCGCGCTTTTGCGCATCGGGCTGGGTGGCTTTCACGACGAGCCGGCTCATTGTTACCGCCAGCTGGCGGCCCTCTTCGGGCGTGGCGGTCAGTAGGGAGTTGTTGGGTACCAGGGTTATCGGGTCCATAATTTTTTTCAGAAAAAGGTGAGTAATAACAGGCCGGCTTACGCCGGCATCTTGCGCAGGGCGATGCCCAGGCGGTTCCAGGCGTTCATGGCCACCACGGCCAGCAGCACCTGGGCCAGGTAGGTTTCACCGAGCAGCGCCACGGCCTCTTCGTACACGGCATCCGCTACGTGGTGCTTGGTGATGAGCGTGACCTCCTCGGTGAACGCCAGGATGGCGCGCTCCTCGGCCGTGAAATAGGGCGTTTCGGGCCAGGCGGGCAGGGCGTGCAGGCGCTGCTCGGTTTCGCCATGGTCCAGGGCTTCCTGCGTGTGCATCATCAGGCAGAAAGCGCAGCCGTTGAGCTGGGAAGTGCGCACGTTTATCAGGTCCCAGTGCGTGAGCGACAGGCCCGACTGGCTCAGCTGCTTGTGCATGGCCATCAGGCCGACGTAGGCTCTGGGTTCCACGCTGGTCAGGTCGAAGCGCGGCTGCGGCACCACGCGCGCAGTGGCAGCGGGAGGTGAAAGGGGATTTTCCATAAAAAAGGGGAAGAAAGTGGGTGAATAAAATCAGGCAGTCGGTTGGCTTTCGACGGCAAAAAGCGCGCTCAGCTGCGCCATCAGTGGCCCGGCGTTATCGCGCTGGCAGGCCCGCTTCAGGTGCAGCACTTGCTGCTTCAGCACCTTTTGCATCAGCGAGCGGGTGGTGGCGTCGAGCAGCGTGGTTTCGGCGGGGCTGAGGCGCTTGCCGTAGCGGCCCAGCTCTTGCTGGCGCAGGTGCTCCAGGTGGTTTTTGAGCTGATGAATCAGCGGCGACACCCGCCGGGCCCGGCTCCAGGCCTGCAGCTCGGCCAGGCAGTCGGCGATGATGCCTTGCACCTGCGGCACGGCCGCCCGGCGTAGCTCCAGGGCGGCCGAGGTCTTGCTTTGGATGGCGTCGATGTTGTAGAGCGCCACGCCCGGCACCTGCGCCACGGCGGGGGCCACGCTGCGGGGCATGCTCAAATCCACGAACAGCTTGCGGCCCGGCCCCATCGTTGCAGCCACCAGTTGGGGCGTGAAAAACGCCTGCGGGCAGGTAATGGCCGAAATCACCACATCCGCTTCCTGCAGAGCTGCCGTCAGCTCTTCGAATTCCACGAGGCCCAGACGACACCCGGCGGCCAGCGCGGCGGCCCTGGAGCGGGTGCGGTTGCAGAGGGCCACGCGGCCAAATGGGTGGCGGGCGGCCAGGTGCCGGCACACGTCGGCCCCGATGCTGCCCACGCCCACCACCAGCACGCGTGGGCAGGCCAGGTGCGCGGTCAGCTCGGCCACCAGCTCCACGGCCGCGCCGCTGGCCGAGGCCGTGCCGCTGCGGAAGCTGGTTTCCTGCTGCACGCGCTTGTGGGCGGCAAACACGGCGTGCAGCAAGCGGTGCAGGAACGGGCCGGCCGCCTCGGCCTGCACCGCCCAGCGGTAGGCCTGCTTCACCTGGCCGATAATCTGCCAGTCGCCCAGCACCCGCGCCTCCAGCCCCAGCGCCACCGCAAACAGGTGCCGGGCCGCCGCCGACGCATCAGATATTACTTCGAAGTAGGGCCGCCACGCGGAGCCAATGGGGCAGTTTTTTAGCTGGCCCAGGGCCAGCATAATCTCGGGGCTGCGGTCGGGCCCGGCCGCGTAGTACACCTCCGTGCGCTGGCAGGTGCTCAGTACGAGCAAGTCGCTCAGGCCCAGTTCGTGGCGCAGGGTGCGCAACAGCTGGAGGCAGGCCACCTCATCAAGGGCCAGCTGCTCGCGGATGGCCAGCGGGGCGCGCTCAAACGACAGGCTGAGCGCCCGAAACGGATGCGCAAGGAGGGGCTGTGACATGAGGCCAGGCGGTGAAAAAGAGAGGCACGACTTGAAGGTTGCCGGCGAAATGGAGGAGCCCGGCTTACTGGCGTTCGCCCACCGAAATGGGGTAGGAACGGGCGCGGTCCACCAGCATCGGGTCGGCCACATTCACGCCATCGGGCACATTGTTGGGATTGAAAAACAAGGATTTGTCTTCCTCTACCGTATTGGGGGCCATATTTTTAATGCTCAGCGTGCCCAGCAGCACGCGCTTGCGCGAGTCGGGCCAGGCCACGGACGGGTTTTCGATGGCGTCGCCTTTTTCAGCTACCTGCGCGTAGAGCTTGAACGTAATCGGCTTTTCGGCCACGCGCTGCTTGATTTCGGTTTGCAGGTAGTCGGGGCCGGCCGTTGCGGCCTGGGCTCTGGTCAGGAAATGCTCCCCGGCATCGGGAATCAGCTGGTAGCGCACGAAATGCACTTGCCCGGCCTTGTTGGTGAATTTGAACGCATTGACCCCAAAGAAGCTAAGCGTGGCCCAACTGGTCGTGAGCGGCTTTTGGGTGGTGAGAAAGGTTTTGGCGACTGGATGCGTGGCCAGAAACTGCTGCAAGGGTGCGGCGTTGCCGCTGCCACTCGCCCCGATGGCCAGCAGCAGGCTCCTGAATTCGTCGGTAGTAGCCGCCGGGAAGCCGTTGAAGCTGTGCGCAACGATGTCGGTCGAGGCATTGCCCGGCAGCTGGAACTTGATGGCCATGCCCCGGGGCCGGGAAGCACCGACCGTATCGGGAATGTCCGGGATGCCGGTAAAGTCGGAAAAGCGCACGATGATGGGCAGCGTAGCGCCCTGCAAATGCGGCGCCCGCGTCAGGCTGCGGGCCTCGGGCGCCGGCGTGAAGCTGCCTTCCAGGATGATGCCCTTCGTGTGCACGGCGCGGGCGTGGTGCGCCCCAAACGCCGAATGGAACATGTCGACCATCTGAATCGGCGTAGCGGCGGTTTTCGATTCCACGCCCGCGTTGCCGTCCTGCGCGTTGGCCCGCAGCACGATACCGAGGAAGAGCGCGCTGGCGAGCAGCGCCGGCTTAAAACCAGCCGGGGCGAGTCGGCGGCCAGCAGGGAAGGACAGGATTTTCATGGGTCAGGGGTTTAAGAGGTTGAGAAATGGAGGGCACTGACCAGCGCGGAATTGCGCGCCGCGTAGCACCCATTTCCAAACCGTGTGCCGGGGAGCCGATGCCAGCAACCTAAATCAAAATGTGCCGCCGCATGGTGCAAAACCCGTTTTTGGACAGCTGCGCCTTTGGTTAGCAACGCGTTGGGTAAATGGCAGACTCCGGTTTTTTCGGAGTTAGCGGACTAATTTGGGGTAGCTCCAAAACCCCCGTAGTTATTCAGCTGGATGGTAGCTGCCCGGTTACCGGGCCAGCCCCAGCAGCACGTCGCTCACCTGGTCGGGCACGGACAAGAAAGGACAGTGGCTGCTGGTGAGCGTGTAGGTTTTGGTGATGCCCGCCGCCGCGACCATGCGCTTTTGCAGGCGCAGGCCCACGGCGTTGTCCAGGGCGGTGTGCACGTAGTACTTGTCCACTTTGCCGAAATTCGCCGCCGTAATGGTCACGGGGTTGGTAAAGGGAATGGCCGGTTCGGCGCGGTAGTTATCCGTCACCAGCTTTTTGGCCGCGTCGTTCCCATCCTGAATGAAGACGGGCACCAGGCGGTCGGGCCGGATATCCAGCGTCAGCTGGTCGGCCGAGGGCACCAGTGCCGCGCCCAGCTGCGAAGTGCTGTCGGTGGCTGCCAGGGCCACCAGCGACTGCCCGTTGGCCGGCAAAAAGGCCCCGATGTACACCAGCTTGTCGATGCGGGCCGGGATGCGCTCGGCCACTTCCGTCACCACCATGCCACCCAGGCTGTGGCCCACCAGAATCACGTTGTCGGACTGCGCCGTGATGGCGGCCACCACTTTGTCGCGGTAGGCGTCGAGGGTGAGGGTCGCGGGCGGAGTGGTATCGGCGCCGTGGCCGGGCAGCTCCACTACCAGCACCCGCTGGCCTTGCTGTTCCAGCCGCTGCTTCACAAATTGCCAGGCATAGGGGGCCTGCCAGGCGCCGTGCACCAGCACGAAAGTTTTGGGCGCGGGGGTGGGGGTTGTGTCATTGTCTTTGTCGGAGCATGCCCCCAGGGCGCTCAGCAAGACGACCACCAGCAAGGTGGCCACGCGGATAAGTTTCATGGGATTGACTTTGATGAAATGAATAATGAGTGAATGGGGGATAGCCCGGCCCGGCCACGGTTCCAGCCTCAGCAACTCTGGTGGGGGGCGTGTAAAACCCGTTAATACCCGGGCGTAAGCGTTAAGCCAAAAGCGTGCGGGGCGGGGGCCTAAATGCTGTAATCTGCCGCTGGCTCGTTTTCCCGCCGGAAGGTCAGTACCGGGGGCAGGGTGGGCGCGGCCTCGGCCGGAAGATTATCACCGGGCCCCAGCCAGCCTATGCCGCCGGCCCCCACGCGCAGCACCAGCATATCGGCCCGCATGTGCTGCACAAACTGCGCGATGCCTGTGCGCAAATCGGGGGCCGTGACGACGGCTAGCTCGCACCCGGCCAAGCCCTGGTGCTGCACCAGCAGGGCCAGCTGCTCCCGGAGCGTTTCCGGGGACTCCCCGGCGGTGGCCACATGCAATACGTGCAGCACGGCGACCGGGAACAGGACCTGCAGCCCGCGCAGCATCGGCCCCGCGTGCAGGGCCAGCGCCGAAAAGTCCGTTGGAAAAACCACCGTCTGCACCGGACCGGGACCGAGGGGGGCCTGCACTACCAGCACGGGGCAGGGCGCCATGCGGACCAGCCAATCCACGGTCGAGCCCGCCCGCCCGCCCCGGCCGCAGGTGGCCCCGATTATCACCACATCCGGGTGCTGCTGCGCGATGGCGGCCAGCAGCGCCACCCGGCGCGGGGCCACCTGCGTTATTTCCTGAATAGGAGTCTGCCAGGCGTGTTGAGCGGCCTCGCGCAGCAGGTGTTGCAGGTGGTCCTTAGCGGCTTGCAGTAGCTTCATTACAAATACTTCGGGCGCCGCATCAGCCGTTGGGGGCAGTTCCACGGCGTGCAGCAGGGTGATGCGCGCTGCCAGCGGCCGGGCCAGCTGTACGGCGGTGGCCAGGGCCCGCCCAGCGGCGCCCGAAAAATCGGTAGGAACCAGAAAGTGCTGCATAGCCCGTGGGCAGGTAGGGGGTGGGGAGAAGAGCAGTTGCGCATTATCCGCGCCGGGGGCGAATGGGGTAGGCTCAGTGCCCGGCTTCTGCCAACGCGGCCGGCTCCCCGGCGGCGGCACCATCTGCCCCGGCTAGCTGGGCCAGCCAGGTCAGGATGCACAAGGCATCTTCGCGCCAGCCGGGTTGGCCCAGCACGAAGTGGTTGCGGCCGGGCAGCTCCCGGTAGGCCGTCACGGAACCCGCGTGCTGGTAGCGCCGGTAGTTGGAGTAGTTCAGCGAGGCCGGAATGATGTGGTCGGTGCTGCCAGCCAGGAACAGCAGCGGCGCGTGGGGCTTCGCAAAGTCAATTTTGGCCGCCGCCGTCAGGCCATCGCGCGAGACGTGCTTCGACTCGGGAATGGCAAACTGCTCGTAGGCCGCGCGCTGCTGCGCCCGCGGCATGCCGTTGGTAAACGCGTATTGCCACTGCCGGAACGACATCATAAAGGTTTCGTTCACCGGCGTGAAGTAGCCCAGCGGCCCCCACACCGACCGGTAAAATGACCATTTGAACGTGATAACGCCTTGCGGCGCCACCGAATGAATGGCCACGCCCGCAGTGGCCAGGTCGCGTTGCAGCAGCAGCTGGGTCAGCAATCCGCCCATTGAATGGCCAATCAGGATGGGCTTTTCGGGTAGTTGGGCCACGATGTCCGCGTAGTACTCCGTCAGCTGGGCCAGGCGAATTGAGGCCACGCGGGCATCGGGCTGCCGGCTGCGCAGGGTGACAACGGGCGCATCCCTGAACGGCCAGGCCGGCACCAGGCAGGTGAAGCCGTATCCTTCAAACAACGTCTTCCATTCGTTCCAGCAGCTGCTGCTGACGAAGGCACCGGTGATAAACACGATGGTTTGGGAAGGATTGGTTTTCATGGGGCAGGAAATAAGGTGAGCGAACCTCCGCACGCGGGTTCGTTCCTGCCGTTTGCAAAACCGTGCCACCTCCCCAGGGCGCTTTTTAACCCATAATAATTTTGAACATATCGCTGAAAAACAAATAATTGTCCATGCGATGGGGCATTTAGGGCGCCCCAGTCAAGTTCCAGCTTTTTTGGAGAAACCCGAACGACTACAGATTATTCTGCCGACGGCTCAAACTTACCCACTCGGCCTCCGGCACCTGCCTAGCCCCGTGGCGCCAGTTCCAGCTGGTCAAATTCCAGCCTAATCTGCACGCCGTGGGCGCTGGCAACTTCCAACCGCCCCCCAATCTGCTTGCTCAGGCCCCGGATAAGTTCAAGGCCCAGCGTACGGGACTGCTGGGGCTCAAAATCGGCCGGCAGGCCCACCCCGTCGTCGCAGATGCTGAGCCGGAAATGGCCTGTCGCAGGCATCTCCTCCAGCCCGATACTGAGCCGCCCGCCCCGCCCCGCTGGAAAGGCATATTTCAGGGTATTGGTGATGGCTTCGTTCAGAATCAGGCCCACGGGCACGGCAAGGGCCACGTCCAGCTCCACGGCCGCCACAGTCAGTTCGGCCCGTACGAGGCCCTGGCAGTCAAACGACGCCAGCAGATGGTCCACGATTTCCTGAATATACGCGTCCATCGGCACCCCCGCCAGGCGGTTGCTCTGGTACAGCTTCTGGTGGATAAGGGCCATCGAATGCACCCGGTTGCGGCTCTCGCGCACGGCGGCCAGGGCCACGCCGTCTTTCAGGTATACCGCTTGCGAGCGCAGCAGGCTGCCGATGATTTGCAGGTTGTTTTTCACCCGGTGGTGAATTTCCTTCAGCATCCATTCCTTCTCTTCCAGCAAGCCGCTCTTCTCCGTCAGCAGCTTTTCGAGGAAGTGGTTTTGGGCGGAAATTTCGGTTTGCTGGGCCTCCAGCAGCCGGTTGTTGCGCTGCTTGAGGCGGTAGCGGTTGTAGCCCAGGCCCAGCAGCAGCGCCAGCATAAATACCCCCGCCAGCGAGGTGTTGCGCTGCACTTCTCGCTGCCTAAGGTTGGCTTGCTGCACCAAGCTTTGCTTGGTGAGGAGGGCCATGTCCTGCTCTTTTTTGCGGGTTTCGTATTGGATTTGCAGATTGGCAATCTGCTTGCTCTTGCGCTCGTTAAAAATGGAGTCGGTGAGCACCTGATAGCGCTGCTGGTGGGCAATGGCGGCCAGGTAGCGGCCCTGGGCCGAGTCGAGCTTGAACAGGAGTCGCTCGGTGGGGGCCTGGCCCGAAATGCTGGCCTCGGATTGCAGCGCCGCGGCCCGGCTCAGGTAGTGGCGGGCATCGTCGTAGCGCTTGGTCAACAGGTACACCTGGCCCAGAAGCGAGTATGCCCGCCTCAGCTTGGAGCCGTTGCCGGCCAGGGTTTTCCGGTTTGCCAGCAATTTAATTATTTCCAGCTCGGAGCGCTCAGCGGCGGCGTACTGGCGGTTGGCCAGGTAGCAGGTGGCCAGCATCTCCCAGCGGTCAATTTGACCGCCATCGGTCACCGGGAAATTTCTGGTTTGTTCCAGGGCCAGGGCCAGCGCCTGCTGGGGCTGCTTCAGTTTAATGAGGGCTTTGGCCAACGTGTTGACAATGCCGACGACGTCCGACGCATCGTGTTCGCGCTCGGCCCGCCGCAGGGCTATGCGGCAGTATTGCACGGCATCGGTCGGCTGGTTCAGCTCGTTGTAGAGGTTGGCTACCCGGCCGTAGAATAGGTTTAGGAACGTGGTGTCGCCCGTTGCCTGGGCGCTTTCGAGGGCCGCCAGCGCGTAGCGCAGCGCTTCCTGGAGGTTCCCCGCCTTGGCATTCACCACATTCAGTAAATCGTACGTGTAGTGGGGCCGGCCCAGGGTGCGGTAGCGCGCCAATACCTGCAGCAGCTCCTGCTGGGCCAGGTCCAGCCGGCCCTGGGTCAGGTGCTGGTCGGCAATGGCTTTGAGAATGAAGGCCGCCCGCTCCTCGTCGCCGAGGGCCTGGTAGAGTGCCAGGGCCCGCCGCAGGCAGGCAATACGGCGCGGCATGTCAACCGCCGAAAACGTGTACGTCGCCACCGAGTAATACCAGCCATCGGCCTCCAGGCGCGGGTCGGGCAGCTGTTGGCTGCGGGCCAGGCCCTGGGCAAGCAGCCGGGTTCCCCCGGGCACTTGGTTGAGGCAGAGCGCGACGTTGCCCAGCGCATATTGGCTCCGAATCTGGCCCCGCGCGTAGCCCAGGCGCTGGCTCAGCCGGGCCGCCTGCCGGGCGTAGGGGCCGGCGCTGTCGAGTGGAGTGCCCAGCCCCAGGTAGTCAGCGGTGAGGTTTTCGCTCAGGCGCAGCAGCAGGTCCACGCGCTGCCGGCCGGGGGGCGTGCGCCAGAGCTGCCGGCGCAGGCGGGCGGCGGCAGCGGCGGACAGCGTCGGGTACAGCGGCTCGGCGGCGAGCACCCCGCCGGTCAGCAGCAGCAGCAAAACGAGCAGGGCGCGGGGCATACGAAAGTGGCTGCGAAGAACAGGGCGGTGGGAAGCGGGGCCGCCCGGCGGCCCCTGCTCACGCCTCCGGCCCAGAGGAAGTAATCGTTTTGCGAATCCCCAGCTTTTCCATCCGGTATTCCAGCGTCGTGGGCTTGAGGTTCAGCAGCTCGGCCGCCCCGCCGCTGCCCCGCACCCGGCCGTTGGTTTTCACCAGGATGCTCAGGATGTATTCGCGCTCGGTTTCCTGCTGTATCTGCTTCACATCCAACAGGTCTTTGGGCGGCTGGGCCGGTTTTGGGCCGGTTCCCATCACGCCCGCGGCCGCGTTGGCCCGGGTAGATTCCGGCTGGAATAACGAATTGACCAGCGAGCGGCCCAGCTCCAGCGGCCACTGCCCGTCGCCGACGATGGTGGACTGTTCGATAATGTTTTCCAGCTCCCGGATATTGCCCGGCCAGGAATAGGCTGCTAGCTCGGCCAATGCTTCGGGGGCTATTCCCTTAAAAGCCCGGCCGATGTTGCGGGCCGCCTTTTGGGCGAAGTAGCTGGCCAGGGCCGGGATGTCGCTTGCCCGCTCGCGCAAGGGCGGCAGCGTGAGCGGAAACACCGCCAGCCGGAAATATAAATCCATGCGGAAGCGCCCGGCGCTCACTTCTTTTTCCAGCTCGCGGTTGGTGGCCACCAGCACCCGCACGTCGGTTTTGATGGGCGTGTTGCTGCCCAGCCGCTCAATTTCCTTTTCCTGCAGCACCCGCAGCAGCTTGGCTTGCAGCTCCGGCGGCAGCTCCCCAATCTCGTCGAGGAAGATGGTGCCGCCCCTGGCCAGCTCAAACTTGCCGATGCGCCGGTCGTACGCGCCCGTAAAAGCGCCTTTTTCGTGCCCGAACAGTTCCGACTCAATCAGGGAGGCCGGCAGGGCGGCGCAATTCAGCTTCACCAAAATCTTGTCGCGCCGGGCCGATAAGTTGTGAATAGCCCGCGCAAATAGCTCCTTGCCGGTACCGGTTTCGCCCAAAATCAGCACCGTAGTATCAGTAGAAGCCACCTGCGACACGTGGTTGAACACCCGCAGCAGGGCCGGACTGGTGCCGATGATTTCCTCGAAGTTGGCCGTGGTCTTCACCTCCTCCTGCAAGTAGGAGTTTTCCTGCCGCAGCTGCTCGCTGAGGCGGGCCACCTCCTCAAACGCCAGGGTGCGTGCCAGGGTCAGGGCCACGGGCTGCTCCAGACGGTCGAGCAGGGCCAGGTGCCGCGCCCGGTAGGCGTCGGGCTGACGGCTGAAAAAGGCAAGAATAAAGCGGCTATCCTGCCCTATCGCCACAGGCATGACCAGGGCCGACTCCATGCGCAGCGTTTTGGCAATGCTTTGGAGAAGCGGGTGTTGCCGGCACAGTACCGCGTAGGCTTCCTGGCTGTAGCAGCGGGGAGCCTTGAAGAGCTCGTTGGTTACTATCTGCAACTCGGGCAGGTGCGCCGCCGACAGGTTGAGGAGCCGCAGAAAAGCCTCCTGGTCCAGGGTCTGGTACTCGTCGAACCCCGTGCGGTAGTAGCGGTAAGTGAAAACGTCGTCGCCATGCTCATAGCGCACGGCCATCAAATCGAACCCGATAGGCGTTTGCAACAGGTGGGCCACTTGCAACAGCTTCTCGGGCCAGGGCTGGGACTGGGCCAGAACTTCGGAAAGAGCGATTTGAAGGATTTTTTCCTCGCGCAGCTGCACTTCCACTCGGTGCGCATGCCGGTAGCGCCCAATTTCCAGCGCCGTAAGCACATCCTTTTCCCGAAAAGGCTTTACGATATAGCCGCTGGGCTGGGTGGCGTTGACGGCTTCGAGCACGCTAGGGCTGTCGTTGGCCGAAAGGTAAATGAATGGGATGCCTTCTTCGGCCAGCGTCCCGGCCAGGTCGATGCCCGTCTCATTGCCCCTGAGATAGATGTCGAGCAGGACCATGTCGGGGCACTGCTGGGCCAGCTGCTGCCGGGCTTCGGTCACCGAATCGGCAATTCCGAGCACGCCATAGCCGGCCTCCAGTAGTAGCAGGCGCAAATCATTGGCAATGATATATTCGTCCTCCACAATCAATACCGTACAAGCGGCAGGGCGGGTAGCAGCAACCGGCTGGAGCATGGGGTGACGAGTTGGTTGAAAATTCTCGGTCTGCCGGGGCAGCAAGCGGCCAGCGTTACCGAATATACGGGTTTGGACGCCTCTGCCCGAACGGCGCAACGCCGGCTTGGCGGACTTTTCGTTCTGAATTCGGCAACTCGCCCACCGTCCGTGCCACAGAATCATGCCAATGCCACGGCCGGTTTGTGCCCGCTCACCGGGCCGCAAACTCCCTTATTCAGCCCAGTTTAAGCCGTAGGCCAACAAGCCCACCACTTCTAGCCGGCGAACACCGCCTCCAAAAAGGCTGGACAAATTTGAATCCCTCCAGTTTTTCTGGAGCCAATTGCTTAATGGCTACCTGCAAGCTGTAGTGCAGTTTGGCTTTTGACAGCTTTCAAAAGAAGGCGCTACCCGCTCGCCGCCCACTTGCGATTTCACGACCTGGCAGACATTCATTTCGACTAGGTGTAAAGTCCCAGGACAAGCCCGCCGAGCAGGACAAACTTTGCAAGGGAGTTCATCATCAGCGGCCATCTGGTCGGATAAGAGCGGGGTAGGGGAGCGCCATTGCTAAGCCAGCTCGTGCAGGGCCACGGCGTCCATATCGGTGTACTCGCGGTTCTCGCCGGCCATGCCCCAGACGAAGGCGTACGCGCTGGTGCCGCAGCCCGAATGGATGGACCACGGCGGGGAAATAATAGCCTGCTCGTTGCTCACCCATAGCGGGCGTGTTTCCTGCGGCTGGCCCATCAGGTGCAGCACGCGCTGGCCTTCGGGCAGGTTGAAGTAGAGGTAAGCCTCGGTGCGGCGGTCGTGGGTGTGAGTGGGCATGGTGTTCCACACGCTGCCGGGGGCCAGCTGCGTCAGCCCCATCACCAGCTGGCAGCTCTGAATGCCCTCGGCGTAGATGTATTTGTAGATGGTGCGGGCGTTGGCCGTTTCCACGGCCCCCATGGCCACCGGCGTGGCCTGAGCCTGGGTGCGCAACGTGGTGGGGTGCGCCGCGTGCGCCGGGGCCGAAAGCAGGTAAAACCTGGCCGGGTGGGCCGCGTCGTGGCTGCTGAATTGCACCTCCGCTGCGCCCCTGCCCACGTACAGGCAGTCCTGCGGGCCCAACTCATAGGCCATGCCATCCACCAGCACCCGGCCCGCGCCGCCTACGTTGAGGATGCCCAGCTCCCGGCGCTCCAGGAAGTAGTCGGCTTTGAGGGATTCCGGGCAGGGCAGCTCCAGTGGTTCGGTGCCCGGCATGGCGCCGCCCACAATCAGGCGGTCGTAATGCGAATAGACCAGCTGCACCTGACCGGGCTGGAAAAGGCCTTCAACCAGGAAGTTTTCCCGGAGCCCGGTGGTAGTGAAAGCCGCTACTTCCCGGGGGCTGCTGGCGTGTCGTTGTTGCATAGAATGGTGATAATAAATAAGCGTGTTTAACGGCCCATCCAGCCACCGTCGACGGTGAGGATGGTGCCGTGGATGTAGTCGGAAGCCGCCGAGGCCAGAAACACGGCCGGGCCCTGAAAATCGGCGGGCGTGCCCCAGCGGCCCGCCGGAATGCGGCTTAAAATGGCCTGGCTGCGGTCGGCATCCTGGCGCAGGGCTTCGGTGTTGTCGGTGGCGATGTAGCCCGGCGCGATGGCGTTGACGTTGACGCCCCGGCCGGCCCACTCGTTGGCCAGGGCCTTCACCAGCGAGCCAATGGCTCCTTTGCTGGCCGCGTAGCCCGGCACCGTCACGCCGCCCTGAAAGGTGAGCAACGAGGCCGTGAAGATAATTTTGCCGCGGCCCTGGCGCAGCATCTGCCCGCCAATGGCGCGGGCCAGCCGGAACGGCGCATCCAGGTTGATGGCCAGCACGTCGTCCCAATCGGCATCGGAGTGCTCGGCCGCCGGGGCGCGCCGAATGGTTCCGGCGTTGTTAATCAGAATGTCGATGCGGGGAAAGTCCTGCTGCACCCGCGCGATAAAAGCATCGGTTTGCGCGCGCTGGCTGAAATCGGCCTGGTACGCGGCGAATTCCCGGCCCAGAGCCCGGACTCGCTGCTCCGTCTCGCTGCCACTAAAGGGCAGCGAAGCCGACACGCCAATAATATCGGCCCCCGCAGCCGCCAGGCCCAGGGCCATTGCCTGGCCAATGCCCTTGTTGCATCCCGTGACCAAGGCGCGCTTGCCAGCCAGGCTAAAAGGCGATGTACTACTCATTATTCCCCCTTTTTGGTGTCTGAATTGGTTGCTCAGCCTTGCCGCCGGCAACGTTTTCTCACCAAGATTACGGGGCGGTCGTGACTTAAAAAAACAACTTCCCGGTTTAATTTCCGCAAGCGTTTGCGGAAGCGCTTGCGGCCAAAATTTTCCTGCGGATAGCTACGCCCGTCTCAATTGGAACCATTGCGCAACGACGATTCCCGGACCACCAGCTGCGTTTGGAGCACCTTGGTTTCGAGGGGCAGCTGCTCGCTTTCCGCGTTGAGCTGCTTGAGGAGCAGCCGGACCGTTTCGAAGCCCATTTCCTGGATGGGCTGGCTCACGCTGGTGAGGCCCGGCGACTGCAGGGCCGCGTACGGCTCGTTGTTGAAGCTGGCGATGGCCAGGTCCTCGGGAATCCGGATGCCTTCCTGCCGCAGCACGTACATGGCCGGAAACGCAATCCGGTCGCTCACTACCAGCAGGCCATCGGGCGCGGGGCGCTGGCTCATCAGCTTCAGGGTTTGCGCCACGGCATTTTCCGGGGTGAAGTCGCAGTGGAGCAGGTGCTCGGGGCGGGCGTGCAGGCCGTGCCGGGCCAGGGCCGCCTGGTAGCCGGCCACCCGCTGGTTGCTGATGAGCAGGTGCGGCGGCCCGGCCAGGAAGCCAATGGTTTGGCAGCCGTTGGCGATGAGGTGCTCGGTGGCATTGAAGGCCGCCGCGTGGTTGTCGATGACCACCTTGGAGGCGGCGATGCCCTCGGCGTAGCGGTCGAACAGTACGAGGGGAATGTTCTTGCGGGTCAGGCGCTCGATGTGCTCGTAGCTGTCCGTGTCGCGTGCCAGGGCAATCAGGAACCCTTCTACCTGGCTGCGCATCAGGTTCTGGATGTTGGTGATTTCGCGCAGGTGCGACTCGTTGGCCTGGCACACCAGCACGCTGTAGCCCGCCTGCATAGCCGCTTCCTCAATGCTGTTGAGCAGGGCCGAGTAGAAATGGTAGCTCAGGCTGGGCATGAGCACCCCGATGGTTTTGGTGCGGCTGTGGGCCAGGCTGGTGGCCAGCTGGTTGGGCAGATAGTCCAGCTCGGCGGCCAGCCGGTGCACGGCCGCCCGCGTATCGGCGCGCACTTCCGGCATGCCGCGCAGCGCCCGCGACACCGTGGACAGCGAAATGTTCAGCTCCTGGGCAATGGCTTTCAGGGTAACCGGGGTGTTTTTCATGCAGAGGAGGCAAACTGGATAATGACAAGATGAGGGCGGCGCGCCAGGCCTTCAGGCGCGGCCTGGGCCAGGGCGATGCTTCGGAGCGACAATAGGAACGTCAAAGGTGAAATAAAATAATTTAAAGACGAAATCTAACATCAGGGATACGCGCCGCAAGCGTTTGCGGCAACGCTTGCGGCAATTATTTTTCATTGCAGCGAACTTTATTGCCCTTAAAACTTGCCCTTTGGCCTTAAAGCTAGCAAATTAGGTGAAGCAATTCAAAGTAGTTCACTTCGATAGCTGGGCTTACATAAGCCATTGCCGATGTAAATGCAACATCAATACAGGTTGCATATTTTAACTTTTCCAATAAAAGCCCAGGGGTATGGAGTGGTTTTTCCTGCTTCTGCTGCGCTTCCGGTTTCTCCCAATTCCCACTTATTGTACCCCATGAAAAACCTTTTACTGACTGCGCTGCTAGCCCTGGCGGGCCTGTCCGGCGCGCACGCCACCAATTATTACGTGTCGGCCTCCGGGGGCACGAACACGACTGCCAACGGCACCGGCCTGAGTCCCACCAACGCGTTTGCCACCATCCAATACGCCGCCGACCTCACCAATCCCGGCGACACGGTGTTCGTGCGGGCCGGCACGTATGTGAACACGGGCACGGCCAGCGCCGTGTTCACGGTGCGGCGCTCGGGCACGGCGGCGGGTGGGTACATTACCTATCGCAACTACCCCGGCGATGCCCAAAAGCCACTGCTCCAGTTCAATACCTACTACGGGATTGGCTTCGCCAATACGGCCTCGTACATCCAGATTATCGGGTTCCGCATCCAGGGCAGCAACCGGAACATTAACCTGACGGCGGCTACCAACCAGCCCGGCGGCTGCGCGGCCAATGGCGTGGGCACCGTCGACCCGCTGTATAACGGCACCGGCATCTCCGTCATCGGGCGCGGGGCCCCGGCTAATGGCCACCCCAACCACTTGCTCATCCGCGGCAACGAGGTGTTTGAGTGCAGCCAGGCGGGCATCAGCGCCATCGAGGCCGACTACGTGACGATTGAGAACAACCTGGTGTACAACAATTCCTGGTACACCATCTACGGCAGCAGCGGCATCTCGGTGCTTAACAGCTGGAACTCGGACAACACCACCGGCTACCGCACCATTATCCGGGGCAACCGGGTGTTTGGAAACCAGCTGCTCGTGCCGTGGTACCAAAGCGGTGGCCGCATCTGCAAAGGCCTGACGGACGGCAACGGCATCATCATCGATACCAATACGACCTACGCATACGTGGGCCGCACCCTAATTGCCAACAACCTGTTGGTGGACAACGGCGGCGCGGGCATCGTCTTCTTCCAGAGCTACCACGCCGATATCATCAATAATACGCTGTACCACAACTCAAAAACCAGCTCCAATGGCGGGGGCGACCTGGTGGTGGCCTACTCCCAGGACGTGCTGGCGCAGAATAACATTGTTTCAACCTCCACTGGCAAAGCCAAGGGCACGGTCAAGTACAACACCGCCAACGTCGCGTTCAATTTCAACCTGTTTTTTGGGGGAAATAACTTGTCGGTTTTCAATAACACCGTCGGCGCCTACACCAATACCAACGTGGTGACGACGGACCCACAGTTTGTGAGCCCCGGCACTGATTTCAGCACCACTAATTTCCGGGTGCCGGCGAACAGCCCGGCCATTAACGCGGGCCTGAACAACCTACTGTCAACCACCGACGTGGCCGGTAATCCCCGCCTGGTGGGCGCGGCTCCCGACCTGGGTGCCTACGAATTTATGCCGGTGCTGGCCACGGGCTCCACGACCTGGCTGGGCAATGGCACCACAGACTGGAACACGGCCGCCAACTGGTCGGCCGGCGTGCCCACCGGCACCGTGGACGTTGCCATTTCGGCCAATTCCTCGCCTTACCCATTGATAACCAACGGCAACTCGGCCGTGCTGGGCCTGGCCATCGGCAGCGGTGCCAGCCTGACGATAAGCGGCGGCACGCTCGATGTGCGCGGCAACCTGAGCAACAGCGGCACCTTCAGCGCCACGGGCGGCACCCTGAACCTGAGCGGCACTGCGCCCCAAACCCTCGGCGGGACCGGCAGCACCCAGTTGTGGAGCCTGACCATTGCCAACCCGGCCGGCGCCAGCCAAAACGGGCCGGTGAGCATTCGCGGCGTGCTGGCCCCGGCCAGCGGCAACCTCACCACCAGCGGGCAGGCGCTGACCTTGCTTTCGGATGCCAGCGGCACCGCGTTGGTGAACAATTCCGGGACCGGCAGCGTGAGCGGCAATGCCACCGTGCAGCGCTACATCGACCCCAGCCAGAACGCCGGTTTGGGCTACCGCCACTACAGCGCGCCGGTGGCGGGCAGCACCGTGGCCGACCTGGCAACGGCCGGCTTTGGGCCGGAAGTGAGCCAGGCCAGTGCCTACAACGCCTCGGCCACGCCGGGCAGCACCACACCCTTTCCCACTGTGTTCGACTACGACCAGAGCCGGGTGACGCTCACCAACAGCTACGCGCCGTTTGACCGGGGCTTCGAGGTGCCCGCCAGCCTGGCCACGCCCTTGGCGGCGGGCCGGGGCTACGCGGTGAATATCGGGGCCGCGGAACTGGTGGATTTCGTGGGTGCTCTGAATAATGGCGACCTGCCCGTGGCGCTGACCCGCAACGCCGCCGGCTCGGCCAACGATACCGACGCCGGCTGGCAGCTGCTCGGCAATCCGTATCCGGCGCCACTCGACTACAGCCTGGTGGCCGCCGCCGACCGCGCCGGCCTCGATGCCGCCATGTACGTGTACGCCAGCGCCAGCCAGTACGGCGGCAGCTACCGCAGCTACGTCAACGGCATTGGCAATCCGGTGCTGCCGGTGGGGCAGGGCTTTTTCGTCCGCGTGAGCAGCGGCCAGACCAGCGGTTTGCTCACTTTCCGCAATAACCAGCGCCTGGCAACTTCGCCCGGCACGCCCTTCCAGCGCACGACCACTGACGTGCGGCCGCTGGTCCAGCTGGAGCTGCGGAGCCCCGGCGGCCTCACCGATGCCCTCTTCGCCTACGCCGAAACCGGGGCCACGCCCGCCTTCGACGCGCCCTACGACGCTCTGAAGCTGGCCAACACCACCGGCCTGAACCTGGCCGCGGTGGCCAGCACCGGCGAGGCCCTGGCCGTTGACGGCCGCCCGGCTTTCACCACCGCCACCGTGCTGCCCCTAAATGTAGCCGTGCCTGCGGCGGGCACCTACACCCTGACGGCCCTCGCCCTCAACAACCTGCCCGCTACCCTCGATGCCGTGCTCACCGACGCCGTGACCAGCCTGACCATTAACCTGCGCCAGCAGCCCGCCTATTCCTTCAGCGTGAGCGCGCCGCAGGCCGCCACCGGGGGCACGGGCCGCTTCACACTCCGCTTCGCCGCCCGGGTGCTGGCGACGGCCCCGGCCCTGACCGCCGCTGAGGTGACGCTCTATCCGAACCCGGCCCATGCGGCCTTCACCGTACTCGTGCCCGCCGTGGCCGGGGCCACTCAAGTGGAAGCCGTGTTGCTCAATGCCCTGGGCCAGGTAGTGCGCCGTCAGTCAGCGGCCTTGCCCGCCACCGGTGCCCGTTTCGTCGTGGATGCCGGCGGCCTGACGGCCGGTATCTACACCCTGCGCCTGCAAGCGGGCGCTGCCAACCTGACCAAGCGCGTCGTCCTTCAATAAACCAGCGGCCAGGCCCCGGAAGGGACCTGGCCATTGCACCGCTTCAATTCTCCAAACGTATGAGACAAGCCCTTTTTTCGGCGGCCTTCCTGGCCGGCATCTGGTTGCTGACCAGCGTATCAGCCCTGGCTCAGCCGGGCTCGGGTGGGCCGGCTCCCGGTGGTGCTCCTGCCACAGAAACGCCGCTCGATGGCGGCGCTTCGCTGCTGCTGGCCGGTGGGGTGGCCTACGCACTCCGCAAGCTGCGTCCCCGCCGGCAGGTGCACCAGCGTTATACTCGTCACGAAATGGCTTGCGAAAAGCAGGCGGATGTGGAGACGCATACTTGCGTCTCCTCGTTGAACGAAATCGCCTAAGCCGCGCTCCCGCAAGCCGTTCAACGACGAGACGCAAGTATGCGTCTCTGCCTCGTTCTCGCAACTCACTTCGCGATAAGTATACCCCCTGTTTTTACTTTAAAAATGCCGCCCGGCGGGCCAGGCATCGCCCTGGCCCGCCGGTTTGGCAAATATCGAAGCCGTACCAACCAGTAACGTTGATGGTAGCATTGATACCAGTACATTTGAAGTTCTTTACCCCCGAATCAGTACCCTTTTTGTATGCCCGGCTTGGCTTCATTTTCTGCTGCTAAGCGCGCTGGGCGGCTGGGATTGGGGCGGCGCGCGTTGCTGGTCTGGGTCTTGAGCCTGGGTTTGGTGGTGAGTTGCGCTCCCAACGAGCCCCGGCCCCGCGCCTACCGCATTGTGTTTGCGCAGTGCAACACCACGGGGGCCTGGCGGCGAGCCATGCAGGAGGGAATGCAGCGGGAGCTGAGCTTTCATCCCGAAGTGCAGCTGCGCATGCTCGATGGCCAGAGCAGTACCGAGCGGCAGGAGGCCCAAATCCGGGGCCTGGCGCCCGGAGAGGTCGATTTGCTGATTGTCACACCCTGCGGCACCAACCAACTGACCGTAACGGCCTCGGTGGAAGAAACCTACGACCGTGGACTGCCTGTGGTCGTGCTCGACCAACGGGTGAACTCCCGGCGCTACACGGCCTTTCTGGGCGGCTCCAACCTGGAAGTAGGGCAGGCTGCCGCGCGTTTTGCCGCCGGGCTGCCGCAGCGGCAGGGGCACATTATCGAAGTAATGGGGCTGCCCGGCACGGCGGCGGCAACCGAGCGGCATCGGGGCTTCGCTCAGGGTCTGGCCGCCTTTCCCGGCCTGCGGCTGGTGGGCCAGGTATCGAGCCGCTGGCAGGTCCTCACCGCGAAGCCCGAGCTGACGGCCCTGCTGCGCGCCCACCCGGAAGTCAACCTGATATTTGCCCACAGCGACGTGCTGGCCCAGGCCGCCTACCGGGTGTGCCAGGAGTTGGGCCGCACCAAGCAAATCCGCATCATCGGGGTGGACGGGCTGCCCGGCCCGCAGGGCGGCATCGAGCTGGTGCAGGACGGGGTGCTGGCGGCCACCATCCGGCAGCTGCCGGGCGGCGAGGAAGCCATTCGTCTGGCCCTGCGCATCCTCAACCACCAGCCGTATGAGCGCGAAAACGCGCTGGGCATTACCGTCATCGATTCGACCAACGTGTTGATGACGCGCCAGCAAACCGACCAGCTGGCCAGTCAGCAGCAGGATATTGAGCGGCAGCAGGCGTTAATGGGCGCTTTGCAGGCCACTTACGCCAGCCAGCACGCCCTGCTGCTGGGCCTGCTGGCGGCACTGCTGGCCGTGGCGGGCCTGGGGGCGCTGGCGTGGCGGGCCAGCCGGCAGCAGCGCCACCTCAACGACCAATTGGCCGTGCGCAACGAGGAAAACAGCCGCATCAACACCCAGCTGACTGCTCAGAACGAGGAAAATACGCGCATCAATGCCCAGCTGGTTACCCAGAACGAGGAGAACGTGCGCATCAATGCCCAGCTCACGGCGCAGAACGAGGAAATCAGTCGCCAGCGCAACCAGCTGGAGGAGCTGTCGGCCCAGGCCCGTGCCGATACCGAAGCCAAGCTGCGCTTTTTCACCAACTTCTCGCACGAGCTGCGCACCCCGCTCACCCTCATTCTGGGCCCGGTGGAAGAGCTGCTGACCAATCAGGCCGGCTTTACCGCCGCACAGCGCCACGACCTGGGCCTGGTACGCCGCAACACCCGCCGCCTGTTGCAACTGGTGAACCAGCTCATGGATTTTCGCAAGATGGAAGTGGGCAAGATGCCCGTGCGGGCCACCGAAGGCAACCTGGTGGACTTCGTGCGCGAAATCGTGGACGTGTTTGAGCGCCCGGCGCGGCTGCGCGGCATTCAGCTGCGCTGGCTGCCGGCGGTGCCGGTGCTCAGCGCATGGTTCGACCCTAATATTCTGGACAAAGTATTGTTCAACCTGCTGTCCAACGCGCTGAAGTTCACGCCCGAAAATGGCCAGATTACCGTGCGCCTCGACCCCGGCAGCGCCGACGACCGCACCGTGCGACTCAGCGTGGAAGACACCGGGCCGGGCATCAGCGACACCGACCGGGCGCATATTTTCGAGTGGTTTTACCAGGGCCGGGCCGGGGCAGGAGGGGGCGCGGCGGGCTCCGGCATGGGCCTGGCCCTGGCGCTGGGCCTGGCGCGGCTGCACCAGGGCCAGTTGGCGGTGCTCAGCCGGCCGGGGCAGGGCAGCACCTTCGAGCTAACCTTGCCTCGCGAGCTGCCCGCCGGGCTGCGGGCCCCGGCCCCGGCCGCAGTGGCTGAAACCGGCCTCGGCCCGACGCCCGGCAGCCAGTCCCGCCTCCTGCTGGAAGAAACCACGGAGCCGGCGACCGAATCCGCCGCCGCGCCGGCCCCGTCGCCCGAAGAAGCACTGAGCGACACCTTAGTCCTGGTGATTGAAGACAACCCCGAGGTGAACGACTTTCTGGTGCGCAAGCTGCGCGTCGATTTCCAGGTGCAGACCGCCGCCGATGGCACGGCCGGCCTGCGCCTGGCCACCGAGCTTATCCCGGACTTGGTGGTGTGCGACGTGATGATGCCCGGCCTCAGTGGCCTCGACGTGGTAGCCCAGCTGCGGGCCGACTGGCGCACCTCGCACATTCCGGTGGTGCTGCTTACGGCCCGCACCGCGCCCGAGCAGCAGGTGGAAGGGGTGCAGGCCGGGGCCGACCTGTACCTGACCAAGCCCTTCAACCCGACGTTTTTGCTGGAAAGCGTGCGCACGCTGCTGGCCAACCGCGCCCGCCAGCGCGAGCATTTCCGCCGTGAGCTGAGCCTCGACAAGGCCACGGTGGCGCCCACCCGCCCCGACCAGCAGTTCCTGGCCGACCTCACGGCCATCGTGGAAGCCAACCTGAGCCGCCCCGAGTTGAACGTGGACGACGTGGGCCGGAGCATGAACCTGAGCCGCATGCAGCTTTACCGCAAGGTGAAGGCCCTGCTGGGCACCGGCGTCACGGAATTCATCCAGAGCCTGCGCCTGGCCAAGGCCCGCCAGCTGCTGCTCGACGACACCCTGACCATCGCGGAAGTGGGCTACGAGCTCGGCTTTTCGTCGCCCGCGTATTTCTCCACCAGCTTCAAGGGCAAATACCAGATTTCGCCCTCCGAGTTCCGCGCCCTCCACACCACGCCGGAAGGGTAGGGGGGCGCTGTTAGTGCAGGAATTCAGGCTCCTTTGAACGGGGTAGAAATGCCCTGTCTGGCATGTTTATCTCTGTATATCGAGCTGATGAGTGTCGTAATGCTGATGCCGCCGGAAGGTGAGTGTTTTTGAAATGTGCTACAAAAGCGAAAGAATGCGCGGGCTCAGTAAAAATTAACTGCTTGACAGATAAAGTTTCGGCGCATTCGCAAGTCTGTGAAGGAATTGTGAATGATTTTGTGACGAATGGGAAAGCCGGGCCTTGGGAGATGAGTAGACATTTGTCACAAATCAACGCCACTCACGTCTTCGTCCGCCATCTTCTGCTTTGGGTGAAAGCTGGCCACCGGCCACTAGACCTTCACCGGGCATCAAGAGTTGCTTTTTTGGGGAGCCGTAGTCGACACCCACCGGCAAACTGGCATCCGGGTTGGGTTCGACAGGGCATTTCACTGGAAGGCGAGGAAAACGGCACTTAGCCGGGTATTGGGTGGCTACCGACACCGCCTGATGGTAGAGAGTTAGGCGAGCCCCTATCGTTTCAAATTCACCAAGGAAATTTATGAAAACACCTTTCGCCGCCCTGCTGTGCGGGAGCTTCCTGGCTGCCTCTGCGGCCACTGCCCAAACGGTACCGCCCGCTTACCAAACTCAGGGCCAGACCGTCCGCATCAAGACCAAAGCAGCCGACCTGCAAATCCAGGTATTCAGCCCGAATACCGTGCGCATTCTGCGGTTTCCGGTGGGTAGTAAGGCTACCAAAACCAGCCTGGCGGTGAACAAAACGCCGGACAAAACTCCGTTTGAAGTAACCGAAGCCAGCGGCGTGGTGGCCGTGAAAACGGCGCTGCTCACGGTCAGCCTGAGCCGGCAAACCGGCCTGGTCAGCTTCGCCACGCGGGGCGGGAAGCAGCTGTTGCAGGAAGGCGCGCCGGACTCCCTGTTCACCCCGACGACCGACAACGGCCTACCAGCCTACCACGTGCAGCAGCGCTTCCGGCTGAGTGCGCCGGAGGGCATTTATGGCCTGGGGCAGTTCCAGGACGGCATTATGAACTGGCGCAACCACGCGGTGAAGCTGCAGCAGGTGAATAAGTTTGTGGCCAACCCGTTCCTGGTGTCCACGGCGGGGTACGGCATTTTGTGGGATAACTACTCGGCCACGGTGTTCCGCGACAACGCGGCGGGGGCCTCGTTTTCGGCGGCCCTCGGCGAGTGCAGCGACTACTATTTCGTGTACGGCCAGACGATGGACGGCACCGTGGCCGGCTACCGCGCCCTCACCGGCGCGGCCCCCATGTTCGGCAAGTGGGTATTCGGCTTCTGGCAGTGCCGCGAGCGCTACAAAAGCCAGGACGAGCTGCTGGACGTGGTGAAAAAATACCGCGCCCTGCACGTACCGCTCGACAACATCGTGCAGGACTGGCAGTACTGGGGCACCGACAACCACTACTGGAACTCCACGGAGTTCGGCAACCCGAACTTCCCCCGGCCCCAGGCAATGGTGGACGCCGTACACGCCCAGAATGCCCACCTCATGATTTCGGTCTGGCCTTCGTTTGGCGATAAAACGGCCATCCATCAGGAGCTGAAACAGGCCGGCCTGCTCTACGATTTCAAGAACTGGCCGTCCGACGGTGGTGTGCGCGTCTACGACGCCTTCAGCCCCCAGGCCCGCGACATCTTCTGGCGCTACATCAACAAAAACCTGTTTGCCAAGGGCATTGACGCCTGGTGGCTCGACGCTTCGGAACCCGAGCAGATGGACCGCGAAGGCCGCATAGACTCCACCCAGACCGCATTGGGCACCTTCCGGCGGATGCGCAATGCCTTCCCGCTGCAAAACACCAAGGGCGTGTTCGAGCACCAGCGGGTGGCTTCCAGCACCAAGCGCGTGTTCATTCTCACGCGCTCGGCGTTTGCGGGGCAACAGCGCTACGGCGCGGCTACGTGGTCGGGCGACATTCAGAGCAGCTGGGAGGTGTTGCGCAAGCAGATTTCGGGCGGTCTGAACTTCAGCCTGGCCGGCATTCCGTACTGGACTACCGACATCGGCGGCTTTATTGCGGGCAAAACCTACCCGCTGGGCGTGGCCGACCCCGCGTTTCAGGAGCTGTACGTGCGCTGGTTCCAGTTCGGAGCCTTTTCGCCGCTGTTCCGCTCGCACGGCACCGACACGCCCCGCGAGATTTACCAATTTGGCCAGAAAGGCGACTGGGCCTTCGATGCCCAGGCCAAATTCGTGAACCTGCGCTACCGGCTGCTGCCCTACATCTACTCGCTTTCCGCGAAAGTCACGCGCCAGGGCTACACCCTCATGCGCGGCCTGCCGATGGATTTCACCGCCGACCCCCAGGTTTTCAATATCGACAACCAATTCATGTTCGGCCCGTCGGTGCTGGTGAGCCCAGTCACGACCGCGCAGTACACCCAAAAGGCCACCGATGCCACCCAGAAAGGCACTACCGATTTCAGCACCGTCAAAACCCAGGTGCTCTACCTGCCCCAAAGCGCGGGCTGGTACGATTTCTGGACCGGCGAAAAGCTCGCGGGCGGCCAAACCATCAGCCGACCCACGCCCATTGATGTGCTGCCGCTGCACATCCGGGCCGGGGCCATTCTGCCGCTGGGCCCGGTGGTGCAGTACGCCGCCGAGAAATCCACCGCCCCGCTGGAGCTGCGCGTCTACCCTGGGGCCGATGCCGAATTCACGCTCTACGAGGACGAAAACGACTCATACAACTACGAGAAGGGCGCTTTTGCCACCATCCCGCTGCGCTGGAACGAGAAGACCCGGCAGCTCAGCATCGGGAAGCGCACGGGTACTTTCCCCGGCATGGCCGCTACGCGCATCTTCCACGTCGTGTTTGTGCGCGGTGCGCACGGTGCGGGCATGGCCATCACCGCCAAGGCCGACCGCGTGGTGCAATACAACGGCACCGCGCTAGTGGTGAGCAAGTAACATGGGTGCTGCAAGTTCTCGTCACGGCGCTTTCGCATAGCTGGGCGGTGCTGTACGCCACCCCGTCGATGGGGTTTCCCGACAAGGCGTGGAGCAGTACCCCACTCAACCTGGGCGTGCTGTCCAGCACCCAATTGGTTTGGGGCAGCAGTACTGCGTTCCCTGCCCCGCTGGCTTGGCGGCAGGCAATGCAGTACTGTTGGTACACGGCCATCCCCGCAGCCAATGCGGTTTTTGCTTCGCGTCGCTGAACGAGTACCGCCGTTATCATTCCACGACGAAACGCAAAAATGCATTTCTGTTTCCTCGAACTGATTTTCTAATTGGCCTCCCTATCTGGCCATCCTCGCTATTGTTTTCCGGATAGGCGCTAAGCTGGTGAAAACAACGCTGCCTGAGGGTGAGCATTTTTGAAATCTGCTACAAAAACGAAAGGATGCGCAGGTTTTGGTAAAATTAAACTGCTGATAAATAAAGTGTTGGTTTTGTCGGGCGTCTGTGAAGGAATTGTGAATGATTTTGTGACGAATGGGAAAGCCGGGCCTTGGGTAGTGAGCGGACATTTGTCACAAATCACCGCCGCTCATGTCTTCGTCCGCCATCGTCTGCTTTGGAGAAACCCTTTGGGACGTGCTGCCCGCCGGCCGCCAGCCCGGCGGGGCGCCCTGCAACGTGGCCCTGCACCTGCACCAGCTCGGGCAGCAGGTGCAGCTCA
>NZ_JAGEMO020000100.1 GCF_017921975.2 Hymenobacter terricola | reverse complement strand
GGTCGTCGAACGGAGCTTCGCTTGGCTCAGCCGGTTCCGCCGATTGGCCCGCGACTATGAGCGGCTCAGCAGCACCTTGCAGCAACTCCACTTTGTCGTCTTTACCTGTATCATGCTCGCTAGGCACACCAATAGTGCATAACAGGCTCTAGGCAAAAGAAACGCTTATTCCCATAATGCAAGCAAGATGATATTTCCGTGTTGCTTATGTTTATATATTGCTTGTATTGCAGTATTTATTAAATGGCATTAAGCCAGAATAACCGGTCGTCCCGATAATGACCGGGCAAGGCTACCGCTTGATGTACTGCAGTATTACATGCATAGGTTCTGCCAATAAAAACGATGAGCTGATATTATATCTCTTTGCTTACAGCCTACTTACAAGCTTTTTTTTGCAATAAATATGTATTGCAAGGTTGTCGTTGGCAATGATATATTAAAGTAAACTATACAAGCTATTGCTGTATTGCTCGTGATTACGTATTGCAATGAGGACAATATTTTGGTATTGCATGTGTTGTCGTATTGCAGTGTTGCTTAATGGCAGTATGTTTGTGAAGAATTCATTCCCCTCCGTATGCGCATCCTAACATTTGCCAACAATAAGGGTGGGGTCGGCAAGACGACCTCCGCGCTATCTGTTGCCCACCGCCTAGCTGAATTGGGCAACCAGGTGCTCTTTATCGATGCCGACCCGCAAGCCAATGCTAGCACAGCCTCTGGCTTGCCGGCCGAACACCCGCACTTAGGTCTGGCCCTCACGGAAGGGGAGGGAGTCCCCACACTGGCCTCCCTCTGCTATCCGCTCAGTACGGGCCTGAGCATGGTGCGGTCGGCACGCATCATGGCCCAGCAGGAAAAGGGCTTCGGTAATGCGCCGGACTACCAGTTTTTTTTCCGCCACCAGCTCGAAGATGTGCAGTCTCGCTTCGACTACGTCATTATTGACACCGCCCCAAACCTGGGACCACTTACCGTATCAGCGCTAGTCGCCAGCGAAGCGGTATTCATTCCGCTGCAACCCAATTTATTTGGCAGCGAGGGGATGACGGCCCTCATCGAAATGGTAGCCCGTCTCAAACGTAACTTCAATCCGCAATTGCGGGTCGGAGGCATCTTTTTCACGAAGTACTCGCCTACCTACCGCAAAGCCCTGCATCACCAATACGCCCGCGACCTGCAGGCCGACCCAGCACTGGCCGCGCTGATCATGCGCCAATCCATTCGGGAAAACGTCTCTTTAGATGAGGCCCAGAGTATGCAACGCCCCATCTACGACTGGGCACCTAATTCCAACGGAGCCGCTGACTACCGCGGCCTCACCGACGAAATTCTTACACGCATTTCCTGATTTTTATGGGCAAGCCCTCAATGACTGGCACGCGCCCCCGGGTGGCCGCGAGTGCCGATGACCTGATATACGGGATAGAGCCCGCTACAGCCTTGTTGCCCCCAGCGGGGCCGGTGGCGCTCCCCCCACCAGCGGAGCCGGAGGCTGTCACGGTAAGCCGGGTAGTGTTCACCAACCAACTCAAGCCCGATGTATATCGCGAACTGCGCCAGTACGAGTACTGGGCACATATGGAGTTGCACGAGGTGCTACACGAAGCTCTGGTAGCTTATTTGGCCGATAAGCCCGAGGCGAAGAAAGCCCTGCCCCCTAAAGTGGCCGCCAAAACGCTCAAGCGTTTGGTGCGCAAGCCCGATTAGCAGGCTTAGTCGGTAGCTGCTTGCTTATCCCAGCGCCACACTTCGGGAGCCGGTCTTATTACCGACAGGGGAGGGCATCTCGCGATTCGGGCTTCGCTGCCGCCGCGCCGCCGCCCCCGAAAACTAACTGCGCTTCGAGGCTTTGTTTTTAAAGAAATATTTCACAAAAAGCTAGCTCTTTAGAATATTAAGCTATATTAGAAGTATTACCCCCTCCGCAACCCCCTGATTATCCGTATATTGAAGAGGCTATGTGTAACTAGAAAGACGGCAAGTGTAACCAAAAAGACGCTAACTGTAACTAAAAAGACGGCAAGTGTAACCAAAAAGACGTTGGCCACTTAGTTTACCTGTAACTGAAAAGACGGTGCCTGTAACCAAAAAGACGCCACCTATCTGTAACCAAAAAGACGTTTGGAATCGGTCCTAAGTGTAACCAAAAAGACGTTGCCCCTCCGTTCCAAGTGTAACCAAAAAGACGTTAGATACCGGGTCTAAGTGTAACCAAAAAGACGTTGGTACCCGGCTCTATGTGTAACCCAAAAGACTGCATTCAATGCAACCGGAAGACCCCAACCAGCAGCTTGCCCAACACAACGCGCTGATAAACGCCCGTTTTTCGATGATACCGCTGCAAATGCGGTTGTTTGTGTCCATGCTGGCTCGGCAGGACTTTGGACAAACCGAGTTCCGCAGCCACCTTATTCCCATCAAGGAATTGATTCTAGATTCACATGGAGGGTCGTCCTACGAACGGGTGGACGCGATGTGCCAGAACATCATGGAGTTTAAAATCTACATCGAGAAGCTGGAGCCCCAAACCCGCCGTCGCACCAAAAAGCCGGCCTTTACTTACATCAATCTGATTTCGACCGCCAGTTGGGAGCCCGAATTGGGCGGGGTGGTGGCCAGCTTCAACGTGGATGCCCTACCTTACTTGCTGCAACTTCAAGAAGCCGGCAACTTTACCCTGGCCGACCTACAAGAGGTCCAGAAGCTCAAAAGCCCCTCCGCCCTGCGCATCTACTGGCTGCTGAAAGAATACGCGGAATTCGGTCGTCGCACCATGAGCGTGCAGGAGCTGCGGTTCGTGCTTGATGTGCAGGACCATGAATATCCCCAATTCAGGAGCTTCAAGGCAAAAATACTGGAACCTGCCCGCGACCAGCTTGCCGTCACTGACATACCCTTTTCCTACGAGGTGCAGCGGCAAGGCAAGGTGGTGCAGCGGGTTAGCTTCCAGTTTGCACGCAAGCCCCCGGCTAAGAAAGCGCCCGTATTGCCGGTAGATTCATGGGCTACCGCGCTGCTGGAGCTGGGATTGAAGTCCGACAGCATCAAACAAGTGGAAGCCCAGCTAAAAGCCAAAGAATACGACGAGGGGTACTTGCGCTTCGTCATCGAAAGAGTTGGGTCACAGCACCGGCTGGGAAAAATTAAAAAGCCCGCCGGAGCCATCTATAAAGCATTGGTAGAAAAATATCTGTTGCCGGATTACCTGGAGAGCCAGCGCGCAACTGCTCTACCAAAAAAGGCACTGGCTGCCAAAAAAGTGGCGGTGACTGCTGAAGTTGCATACTTAGTGGACGAAGTACGGGCTATGTACGACAACCCTGGACCCTTCGCCAAGAAAGACCGGCTGCCCACCTTCGAAGAGCATTTGCAGGCCATTTACCTTTCCCAAGGGTTTGGCATGGAGGAACGCGGCGGCCAAAAATGGCTTGTGAAGAAATAAGGAAATAATGGTGCTTCTGGCTAGAAACCGTTAACAGATAGGTAATAATTTGGGTTAAGGAAGAAATGCTCACCGATTCTCAATTGGCGGGTTTGGTACCGCTTGGGTGGGATGGGAAGGCACCTGCGGCGGGCACCACTGCACATCATTGCCGCTTCGCTCACTGCAGCGCGCTCGAATCCGAGTCGGCTTTTGGTGAATGAGTTCTTGGTGCTTGCTGGGGTAATATAAGAAGCCCCCTTATGTCTCTTCGCAGACCTGCTGGCGTAAGAGGAAGTGAAGAAAAAAGGAGAAGGAAAAACGGTAATGCGGCATCAACGGCAGGAGAGAGGTTACTTGAAATAGTTCAAATACGCCGAAGGCTGGAAATGGTCGCTGTGAAAGTTCAGTTTGGCTTGTTCAGGGAGGGCTATTGGTCAACTTTATTTAGTGCAAAACCTCTGAAAAAGTACTTAATGCTAAATCCCTCAGCTAATTGTGTATAAAAGCACAATAGTTTCTTTTAGTTTCTCAAAGTCGCTTGAGCGCCTAGTGCTAGGGGGTATAAAAGGGTATTGCGGGTGTGTGTGTGTGCTGCTTTGTGCCTGAATAAAACATTGATTATCTGTCTGTTGTGCTGAGCTAGTATTAAGCTTCGTCCGGACTGAGTTAGCAGCCACCCCCACGGCCTTTTTTTCGAAAGGGCTTCCAACTTCTTGACCACGCCTTAGCGGCCTGGCCAGATGCACGCGTGGCCGGGCCGCTAAGGCGTGGCAGGAACGGTTCATCCAGGGTCCTCTTGCCGGCGAGGGGCTCGCGCAGGTTGGTTTCGGTAACCTTGGGCGCCCGGTGCCCAAGGTTACTTTTGCCGCTCTCATCCCCCTTACCCCATGACCACTGCCATGCATGCGCTCGGGTTCCACCGCTTCGGCGGGCCCGAGGTACTGGAATACCTGACGGTGCCGGTGCCGCCCTTGCGCCCGGGGCACGTGCTGCTGCGCCCCGAAGCCATCGGCCTCAACTTTGCCGACGTGTACCGCCGCCGGGGCCATTACCATTTGGCGGGCGAGCCGCCCTATGTGCTCGGCTACGAAGCGGCGGGCACCATTGCCGCCGTAGCCCCCGATGTGACCGGCTTCCGGGTGGGCCAGCGCGTGGCCGTCGCCGATGTGCCGCACGCCAACGCCGAATGGGTGCTGGCCCCGGCGACGCACCTGATTGCGGTGCCCGATGCCGTGTCCAGCCCGCAGGCCGCGGCCGTGCTGCTGCAAGGCCTCACGGCGCAATACCTGGCCACGGACAGCTACCCCGTGGGGCCCGGCACCCTGGCCGTGGTGCACGCGGCGGCCGGCGGCGTGGGCCAGCTGCTGACCCAGTACGTGAAGCTGCGCGGGGGCACCGTGGTCGGCCTCACTTCCACGGCCGACAAGGCCGCCGTGGCCTGGGCCGCCGTGGCCTGGGCCGCCGGGGCCGATGCGGTGCTGCACTACGCCGATGACTGGGTGGCCGCGGTGCGCGCCTGGCGGCCCGGCGACCGGGCCGGGGCCGATGTGGTATACGACTCCGTGGGCAGCACGCTGCCCCAGAGCTTGCAGGCCGCCCGCCGCGGGGGCGGGGCGGTGGTGTTTTACGGCATGGCCGGCGGCAACCCGGCGCCGGTAGACCCGCGCCACCTCATGGACGAGTCGAAAACCCTGACCGGCGGCGACTTGTGGCGCTACCTGACCACGCCCGAAGAGCGGCGCCGCCGGGCCGCGCGCCTGTTTGCGCTGCTGACCAGCGGGCAGCTGCGCGTTAACATTTCGCGCACGTTTGCCCTACACGACGGAGCCGCTGCCCACCGCTACCTCGAAAGCCGCCAAAGCACCGGCAAGATCCTGCTGCTGCCGTGAGCAGGCATTGACAATCCCCCGCTGCCCTGACCGCAGGCACTGGGTCCCTCGCCAAGTGCGCTGCGTGCGCGGTCTAGGAAATGGGAGGCGATCAAATGCGGCCGGCCGTAAGCCGTGAAATATAGTGGGAGCGGATGGCTCCGACTCCCGCCTTGTAGGCCGATATTACTCCGCTCATTAGGGATGAGACTCCTTGCTTACCGGGCAAGCGCCTCCGGATGCGGCTTCCCGGCGAGAGCCCGCTTGGGGTGTATAACGTTAATTGAACGTGCGTTTGAAAAACGTTATAAGACGTAGTTTTGCGACTTACCCCTCTCAAGTATGTCGCCAACGGCTCCCCGCTACGTTCCCTACTTCCGCGTGAGCACCGCCCGCCAGGGCCAATCCGGCCTCGGCCTCGAAGCCCAGCAAGCCGCCGTGCGCACTTTCGTCGCCGACCCGGGGCAACTGCTGAGTGAGTACGTCGAAATCGAGAGTGGGAAGAAGAACCAACGGCCCCAGCTGCTGGCGGCGATTGCCGAGGCCAGAAGGGTAGGAGCGACGCTGTTGATTGCCAAATTGGATCGGTTGTCCAGGAACGCGGGGTTCATTTTTGCTTTGCGCGACTCCGGGGTGGCTTTTGTCTGCTGTGACATGCCCGACGCGAACACGCTCACGGTGGGACTCTTTGCGGTCATCGCTCAGCACGAGCGCGAAACCATTTCGAAACGCACCAAGGAAGCCCTGACCGCGAAGAAGGCCCGGGGAGCGAAACTGGGCACGCCGGCCAACCTAACGCCCGCGGCCATCGCGAAAAGTCGGGAAGTGCGCCAGGCCAATGCCCGCACCAACCTGCAAAACCAACAGGCCTCGCGGCTGGCCGGTTTGCTCCACGCCCAGGGCCACACCTTGCAGCAAGTCGCTCACGAATTAAACCTAGCCGGTTTCCGGACGCGCCGCAATTGTTCGTTTCTGCCCATGTCGGTGCAGCGGCTCTTAAAGCGGCATGCGAGACAATAGTAGCTGCCACCGGTTGCGCAGGAATTGCTGTGCAGCCAGGCCACCTTTTAAAGTACGTGACCGGCTTCTGCCGTCGCTGCCCTGCGAACGCAAAACGCAAGGCAAAGCCGCGTAAAAGGGCTTGTCCAATGCTGTAAAAAGAATGGCTTCAGGCTATAACGTTACCCCCGGCGCAACAAACCGGTCCTGCGGTTGACCGTCCTCGCAATGCTCTAGCATTGGGTTGTGATACAAGCCCGTTTCCGCACACGCAGCTTGTCCGGCGTAAAACGGTTGCTCACTGCGAAGGATGCTAATGGCGACGCCTTCGACCTGATCTCCTACGGCTAGCCCATTGCCTTCATTGGCCCCCTCCACCTCTTCCAATGTCCAAAGTTCCGCATATTGACGGAGTTCTTCTCCCGTTGGAGCTGCAATCCCAAGCGCAACGTTTACGGCGCGACGGACGCTGTATTCCTGGCGGTGTGATTGCGTAAAAACGACCGTTATGCCCTTGGCCACACCCGGTGCCAGATTCTTAAGAGGGTTCATTTCTGACACGATGACCAAGCCAAAAGCCCGGACCTCTTGCTCTCGCAGCCGCAGCACAACCTCCCGGGACCACGCCTGCATTAAGCCAGCGGGCGTGTCGTCTGGGTCCATGTTGAGCTCCCGGGCTTGCGTATATTTCTCGCCGCGAATGCTGGCGAACGTCTCCATAAGGGCTTGTTCTATTGCTTGAGCCGGCATTCGCAGGCCAGCGCCATCCAACAGGCTGTGCTTATAATACGCTTCGGCTGCTGCCGACGGGCACCCCCATTGCGCCGCAAGGAGGAGCTGAGACAATTCCCTGTTTTCTGGGCTGCTTTTTCGGCGGTAATCAAAGTTTAGGTAGTGGCCATTCCTTACGTTGTTTTCTAGGCGTGCTGCTTCCTCCGGATTCTTGCGTTTGGTTACTTCAAAGCGCCGATCCGTCTCCCCGGTGACGTAGGTATCCCAGATAAACTTGCCGATGAAGACGAGGAACAGGATGCCGAGGATGGACAGGATTCCCATGGACGTAAGGGCCGGCGAAAGGCACAAGCGCCGGCAAGGTAGCACTGGCTCTTAACTGTGAAGAGCTGTCAATAACACAAAAAGAGGGCAGGAGTCGGGTCGACACTGCATTCAAACCAACGCTGCCAACTATTGACGTCCTGCGGATGCTCGTTTATAACATGTAAAAAGTCGACGGGTGTTCGCATCAAACATTAGTTTGCTAAAATATTTATCACAATTGTGCAGTCACCACGAAACAATAGTGCATTATCTAAATAAATTAGTTTACTTGCCGATGAAATGAATATTCCACGTCATCTCAACTTCTACCCGGCTACATGCGATTACAATTATACTTAGAAGCTCCCGAGCGGGTGCCCTTCGATTACCTTCCCACGCTGAAAAGTGCTTTCCATCGCTGGGCGGGCCACAACGAGGCCTTGCACGAAGGCCTTTCCCTATACTCCTACGCCTGGCTGCGTGGCGGCCGGGCCGGGCGCGGCGGCATTCACTTCCCGGAAGGTGCCAGTTGGTTCATCTCTGCCTTTGATGAGGCGCTGATTCACGAACTGGTAAGCGGTGTTGTGCGAGCTCCCGAATTAGGTCTGGGCCTGCGGGTGGCCGATGTGCGGATGCAGCGCGCTCCGGAATTTGCGGCGGGCGAACAGCCCTTCCGCGTGGCCAGCCCAGTGTTTATTAAGCACGAAATCGCGCGAGATAAACCCGCCGACCACCTTCTTCCTGGCCATCCAGTGGCCGACGAGCAGCTCACCGCCACCTTGCGCCACAAACTCCGCCAGGCCGGCCTGGATGATGCCGGGGCCGCCGTGCGCTTCGACCCCGCCTTCCTCGCCACCGCTAAAACCAAGCTTTTCCGCTACAAGCAGGTGCAGTGCCGCGGCAGCATCTGCCCGGTGCTGGTGTCTGGAACGGGCGAGCAGATTCAGTTTGCTTGGGAAGTCGGCGTGGGCCACTCCACGGGAATTGGCTGCGGGGCGCTGGTGTAGGTTTTCTAATTAAAAAACAACCTCTTATTTCAGATGGAAACGCAGCAGAATAGCGCCTTCGCGCTCAATTCTCAATCCGGCGACCCCTTCGCTGATGTGGGCGCGGCCGTGCTTCAAAAGCTGTTGGCGCAACATCCCGGCTGGCAAGCGAAGGATGCGCTGAAGTTTGCGACCGACGTGTACGTGCGGGAGTGGCAGGGGAAACTGCACGCGTTTTTTCTCAATTCCGGCATTACGAATCCTTCCAACAAGGGCAAGGAGATGGAACGGACGCTGGAATATTATGAAGGACTGCTGACACCGAATGGTGTGCGTGAGCAAGGCTGGTGCCGGGTGTCCGGGAGGCTAGAACCGCTGTTTCCAGCTGGGCGCGAGAACCAGATTCTGACCGGTTCCGGTACGTTTCTGAATTTTAACCACGGCATGGAAAGAGGGCTGCAACTTGGCGGCAGCGCTTTATTGGCGATGTATTTTGCACCGCTGGGCTGCATTGAAGTAGGCGGGAATCCGGCGTTGGTGCATAGCAGCCGGCCCGACATTACGGCACTGCTAGCTTCGAGAAATTTGAAGGAAAACTTGCGGCCGACTAATGCCGAGTTGAAACCGGGACTGGCAAAATCCAGTCGTGGCAATCCGGCAAATGCCTTATTCGGTTACGTGGACGAGATTTTGAAGGAAGTCAAGCGTGAGGCCGGCAAGTTGCCGGATGGCCCGGCCCCGGCGCTGACGCTGTACAACTTTACTAATTTTGGTGCAAAGCCGGATGTGACACTTCATCACCTGTCCGCCACAGTGTTTGATTTTTACCAGCAGGTCATGGCGGCCTTCAAAGAGCCTTGGACGTGGTTCGTGCGGGCGCACTACCGCAGCAGCAAGTTCAAAGGGGCGCGGGCACGGCCGGATAGCACGGCGCTGCTGGTACCCGGCAAACCCAACGAGGCGCCGGCGGTGGTCGAGCCCGCAACTTATCAGGCCTGGAGCAATGGTATTTATCTGCGGCTGCTGCAAGGCCAGAGCCTGCTGCCACTTATCCGGGAATGGTCGCGCACCAATCACCTGCCTTTTGAGCTGACCACTTACTACTGTGAAAAAATATTGAACATGGACCGCAAAACCCTTGAATTGATTGCCCAGGTGGCGCGCTACGTTGCCACGGAAACCGACGATTCGGCCATCAAGCGAACCCTGACCCGCCTGAGCACCGCCCGCACGGGTAGCGAGGTCCGCCTATTGCTGGTCGGCTTGCAGCGCCGCAACTACGAAAACGATGCGCCGGAACCTCTCCTGCGGCTCGACGACTATGTGCGCTACCTCTTCCCGGATGGCACCAGCTGGCGGGAAATACGCGACCTGCTCTTGATTTCCCTGTACGAGCAGCTGCACGAAAACAACCGCCATGTGGAGCTGGAAGAAGGCCTGGAAGAAGTTGCGGGCGATGAAGACAACCAAACCGACACCGAATAGATGACTCTCTACTTCAACTTTTCATGAACAATTTAAAAACCCAGGGCTTCGTGTTGCTTGACACAGACGTGGCCGCCCTCAACAATTCGGGCAAGGACGCGCAGAGCGCCTACGACAATGCCGTGGCCACGAAAAAAATCACAAAGGGGCGCAGCACCCACGTGTACGTGTCGGGTCAGGCGTGGCGCTACTGGTGGCGGCAAACGCTGCAAAAAGACCACAACTGGGCGATGTCGCCGGTAGAGCGGACCAAAGATGTGGCTTTCACGGAAGCTAATCCGCTGAAGTATGCCGACGATGACGTGTTCGGCTACATGCGGGCCACGAAGGATGTGGATGTGGACCCCGCCACCGACCAGCCCAAGCTGGATAAAAAGGGCAAGCCGCAGATGGTAGACGCGACGGTGACGCGGGTGTCGCCGCTCAAAAACTCGGCCCTGATTTCGGTATCATCGGTCCAAACGGCCCATTCCTGGTCGGTCATGGCCCGCATGGATGGCAACCCCGTGCCTTACGTGAAGGAAGAGTACGGCACGGTACTGAAAGGCATGTTTTCCATTGACTTGCAGCAGGTGGGCACCTTTGCAACGTATAACCGCACCGGCTACAAAAACCTCACCGCCGGCCTGCAAGCGCAAGCCCTGAAAGACGGCGGTGAACTGGTGCCCGACGAAGGAATGCGCAACCCCAAAGGCGAACCGCAGCAACTGGTACGGGTAGCCCGCGAAACCCGCCTGCACCGGGTGCAGGACACCTTGCGGGCCCTCAAAACCCTGACCGGTGGGGCCATGCAAACCAATAATTACACCGACGTAACGCCCAAATTTATCGTGCTGGCCACGCTCCAAAGCGGCAACCACCCCTTCGGCCACATTGTGCGGAATGGCGGGCTGTTTGGCGGCGAAGTGGTTTTTGACAAAGAAGCCCTGGCCGAAGCCCTGCGCGACTACGCCGACCAACTGACGGGCACGGTGTACATCGGCCGGCGGCGGGGCTTTATGGAAGAAGAATTTGCCGATATGGGCGAATGGGCCAAGGATTTTCCGAACGTGAAGCTGGGCTCGGTGGTGGAGGCTATTGAGGGCTATTGCAAAGAACTGGAACAATGGATGCCGTAGCCCAAGCGCCGCGCCCGGCTTTCCGGGTGCGGGTGAGCAGCTGGACGTGCAGCTTTCGCTACCCCAACCTCATCAGCGGCGTGCAGCCCACCCTGCATGTGCCGCCGCTCAGCACCGTGCTGGGGCTGCTGAATGCTGCGGCCGGCCGCTACCTTGCTCACAAGCAACTGGAAATCGGGTACGTATTCGATTTTGCCGGGCAGGCCGTGGATGTGGAAACCATCTGGATGGTGGCCGGGGCCAAGCGCAAAAACGCACGGGGTGAAGACGTAATTGTGGCTTCCAACAACGTTAAGTCGAACCCCGTGCGGCGGGAGTTTCTGTTTGAGAGCAGCCTGACGCTATATCTGTTCGATGAGGAACTGGTCAATTGCTTCCGGCAGCCCGCGTACCAGCTGCTGCTGGGCCGCTCCGGCGACTTAGCGACGGTGGACGAAATTCAGGAGGTGACTTTAACACCAGTAGCGGGTCGGGCCCGTTTGCGCGGGCAGGTCGTGCCGTTGCAGCCCTATTTCCTGCCGGGCCAGATCCAGGCCCTGCCGCAATATTTCACTAACACATTGCCTCGTCAGAACCTCGGCACGCAGCCGTATTCGGTGCTGAGCCCGCGCGAAGCCATGGTGGAAGCAGCCGTGCCCGCCTGGTACGATGCCGATGCGCGGACGGCGGCAGCTACCCACCGGCAGCACATAGTAGGCAGCCGCGTCGAGGCTTCGGATATCTTTCTCCATACGCTTCGCTTTTCCGCGGCCGATGGCACAGCCGGGTAACATTCTCGCCAAATCGGCGCACGACGGCGAGGAAGCGTTGTCGTTGCCGCAGCACACAATGGACGTGCTGTTGGTGCGGCAGTTGCTGCGCTCGCAGTTTCCTAAAGCGGCTACCATAGCCGGCAATTGGTTTTGGGACGACTTATGGTGGGCCCTGCTATTGCACGATACCGGCAAGGTCCACCGGGAATTTCAAAAGCTACTGGCCGACCAGCCCAACCAGTGGCAGCGCCAGCGACACGAGCTGTTTTCGCTGCCACTGGTGGGCGCATTGGTAAAGGACGAAGAAAGTCGCCGCCGGGTATTATGGGCCGTCGCCGGCCACCACCGGGACTTCAGGCGCCTGCGGTCTTTCCTAGGCGAACGATACCTGGAGCTGGACCCGCTATTGCACAAGCAGACGCAAAAAACTTTCACCTCCGACTTTCAGGCCAACATAGCAATGGCCGACCTGCGGGCAGTACTCGGCATCTGGAACTTGCTTGTTCCCAAAACACTCCCCTCCCTTGACCCCATAGATGCGGTCCAACTGCCCGCAACTGGCTACTACGTGGCCGACAAAGACGGCTGCGCCCTCACCCTGCTAGCCGGCGCTTTTCAGCACTGCGACCATTTAGGCTCGGCGCGGGTGCAGTCGTTGCCTACACTTAACCCGGCGCGGTTCAAGGCATTTGATGCGAAGATGAAAGTCTGGACCCTGCACCAGCACCAAACCGATGCTGCCCGCACCAGCGGCAACGTGCTGCTCACGGCCCCTACGGGCTCGGGCAAAACCGAAACCGCCTTGCTATGGTTGCGCCAGCAGGCCGAAGAGCTAGGGGCCACCCGTCTATTTTACGTGTTGCCCAACCGTGCTTCCATCAATGCCATGCACAAGCGCTTGGAGACGGAATTTGGCGAAAAGCAAGCCTTAACGGCTGTGCTTCACGGCAAAATGACGGATTTTCTCTACCGCACGGCTACCAATCCGCAATTCAACGCTGGGCAGCGAAGCAAAGAGGTAAAGAGGCTGCGCGAGCAGTTTCGCACCTTGGCCCGGCCAGTCAAAACGCTGACGCCTTTCCAGGCCATCAAGCACCTGTATGGCCTCAAAGGGTTTGAGAAGGGCTGGTTTGAATGGGTCGGCTCGTGCTTCGTATTTGATGAAATTCACGCTTACGAACCCAAGATTTTTGCCGAAATTACTCTGCTTATTCGGGTGCTGACCCAGCAACTTGGGGCGCGGGTACTGGTGATGACAGCCACGCTGCCAGCGCACTTGCGGGCCGAATTGGAGCACGCCCTGGGGCCTCACACGCCCATCAAAGCCGCCGACCGCCTGTACCCCGATTTTAATCGGCACCGCGTAGCAGTGCTGAAAGGCCGGCTAGCCGACAGTCTGGACCAGATAAAGGCCCGGCTGCAAAGCAAAAACAGCACCGGCCAATCTTGCCGGGTGCTGGTAGTGGCCAATACCGTGGCCCAGGCGCAGGAGGTGTTTTTAGCGTTGCGCAAACAAGTGCCAGACGGTACCGCCGTGCTGCTGCACGGGCGTTTCAATACCGAAGACCGCTGGGATAAGGAAAAAGCGTTGCAGGATTCGGAAAGCATTCAGCTCTTGGTAGGTACGCAGGCCATCGAAGTCAGCTTAGATATTGACTTCGACGTTATTTATACCGAGCCCGCCCCGCTCGATGCCCTGATTCAACGCTTCGGCCGCGTTAATCGAAAACGAAAAAAGGGCTTGGCCGACTGCTTCATCTTTGCCGAATCCAATGCCGACGACCATTTCATTTACGCTGACCGGGACGTGGTGAGCCGCACGCTGGATAAGCTACGAGAAGCTGAGGCAGCAGATGGCACTCTAGAAGAAAGTGCATTGGGCGGCTTTTTGCAGCACGTATACCAGGGCTGGCAGCCGGACGAGCGCACTGCTTATGACCATCATTTGGCCATGATGGATAATAACCTAAAAACCATCCTTCAGCCCTTTTCGGCCGACCCTGCCCGCGAGGAAGATTTTTATAAGCAATTTGACGGGGTACCGGTGGTACCGCGAGAATTGGAGGCCGAGTATCGGCGGCGCTTGGCGCGGTTCAACTTCATTGAGGCCGAGGCGCTAACAGTGAGTTTGCGGGCTGGCCGGTTTCGGGGCGAGTTAAGTCGAAAATTTATTGAGCGGCAAACGGCGGTGGCCGTTTTCTCCCACACCAAAGGCAGCGCATCAGATAAGGAGGAAGGCCTTACAGCTATCCCATTCTACGTCATCAACCGACCTTACAGTACCGAGTTAGGCTTGCAGTTTCCCAAAGAAGTGCTGCGGGACGACTTTGAAGAACAGAGCTCGCACGATGCTTCAGACTCCCAACTGTAACGATGAAGCCGCTCACCGCCACCCACGTCAAGTACTACCACCTGTGCCGGCGCAAGCTCTGGCTCTTCGACCGCGACGTGTGGATGGAGCACACCTCGGAGGCCGTGGCGGCGGGCGAGCTGCTGCACCGCACGGCCTACCCGCAGCGGGCCGAGCGCTACCGCGAAATCAGCCTCGGCGGCAGCAAGATTGACTTCTACGACCCGCAGCGGAAGGTGGTGCACGAGCTGAAGAAGTCGAACAAGATGGAGGCTTCCAACGTGGCGCAGGTGAAATACTACCTCTGGCTGCTGGAGGAGCATGGCGTGGACGGCCCCACCGCCATTCTGGAATATCCGAAGCTGCGCCAGACCCAGACCGTGGCACTCAGCGACGAGGACCGCGCCCGCATCCCCGACGAGTTGGCCGCCCTGCGGGCGCTGCTGGCCGACGGCACGGCCTGCCCGCCGGTCCTCCACAAGCCCTTCTGCCAGCAGTGCGCCTACTACGAGTTTTGCTACGTGGCCGAGTGAACCCATGAAAAAGACCTACTACCTCTTCAACCCCGGCCGCATGAGCCGGCAGGACAACACCCTCAAATACACCGCCTACGACGAGGACGGGGCCGATGCCCAGACGCGCTTTCTGCCCATTGAAGACGTGGCCGACCTTTTCGTGTTCGGCTCCCTCGATGCCAACTCCGCGTTGTATAATTTCCTGGGCAAACACGGGGTATCGGTGCACTTCTTCGATTATTACGAGCACTACACCGGCTCCTTCATGGCGAAGGAATACCTGCTGGCCGGCCGCTTGCAGGTCGCCCAGACGGGCCATTACACCAGCGGGAAGAAGCGCCTCGTGCTGGCCCGCAAGCTGGTGGAGGGCGCGGCCTTCAACCTGCTGAAAAACCTGCGCTACTACCAGAGCCGGGGCCGCCAGGTGGCCGAGGAAATCGCGCAGATGGAGCTCTACGTGGCGGCCCTGCCCTATACCGGCACGGTGGCCGAAATCATGGGCTACGAGGGCAACATCCGCCAGACGTATTACCGTTGCTTTGAGCAGCTGGTGAGCGTGCCGGGCTTTACTTTCGGCACCCGCAGCACCCAGCCGCCCCAGAATGAGCTGAATGCCCTCCTCTCCTTCGGCAACATGCTCTGCTACGCGGCCTGCCTGTCGCAGATTTACCATACCCAGCTCAACCCTACCATCAGCTTTCTGCACGAGCCGGGCAGCCGCCGCTTCTCGCTGGCCCTCGACCTGGCCGAAATCTTCAAGCCGCTGCTGGTGGACCGCACCATCTTCCGCCTGCTCAACAAGAAGGAAATCCAACCCCGCGACTTCGTGCGCGAGCTCGACGGTTGCCTATTGAAGGAGGCGGGCCGCAAAACCTTCGTGCGCGTGTTCGAAGAGCGGCTCAAGGAAACCATCCAGCACCGCCGCCTCAATCGTAGCGTGAGCTACCAGCACCTCATCAAGCTCGAGTGCTACAAGCTGACCAAGCACCTGCTCAGCATCGAGGAATACCAACCCTTTAAAGCCTGGTGGTAGCCCCATGTACGTCATTCTCGTGTACGATATGAAGCAGCAGCGCGTGGGGCGCATGCTGAAACTCTGCCGCCGCTACCTGCATTGGATTCAGAACTCGGTTTTTGAAGGCGAAATCAGCGAGGTGAAACTAGCCGAGCTGCTGGCCAAAGCCCGCGACATCCTGGAGGAAGACGAGGATAGTCTCATTCTCTTCAAAAGCCGCACCCAACAATGGCTGGAAAAGGAGGTGATTGGCCGCGAGCGCAGCCCGCTGGACAATATTTTATGACCCGTTCTAGTCGTCGGTCGAACGACTACCGGGCTTATAATACTACTCGTTGCGACATTATCTGATATAAGCTACTGATTCACAAGGTCGTCGACACCCCAGTGAAATCATCCTATTGGTCACCGACGACTTAGCCAGTTGTTACGAGACGCCTAATGTGGCCTGAGTGACTGCAAACGCCTATACTTGTAACTCAATTGGCGGGCTTCAATCGGACCGTGAGGAATTGAAATAAGTGTGGACGCTCGACTGCCTGCTCGACTACTTCGCTTCAATCGGACCGTGAGGAATTGAAATTGGGTCGGGGGATACATAGTACTTCGTCACGTAGGGGCTTCAATCGGACCGTGAGGAATTGAAATATGAAGCCAACAGCCAAAATGAACAGGGCGAGGGTGGCTTCAATCGGACCGTGAGGAATTGAAATAGGTGACGTAGCGGTGAATGATGCCGGCCAGCTCTGCTTCAATCGGACCGTGAGGAATTGAAATGTGTTGTCCAGGTCGCCGCCCAGCAGCAGGTTCTCGGCTTCAATCGGACCGTGAGGAATTGAAATGGGATAACAGAGTAGGCAGCAGGGCGACGCGGGTTGCTTCAATCGGACCGTGAGGAATTGAAATACAATGCCCACTGGTCCGGCCAGCTTGGCGGCGAGGGGCTTCAATCGGACCGTGAGGAATTGAAATTTTTATAGCGAAACGACGTGCCCGCGACGGCCCGCTGCTTCAATCGGACCGTGAGGAATTGAAATTGGTGCAGCTGGATGCCGACCATGCTCTATTGGCTGGCTTCAATCGGACCGTGAGGAATTGAAATGCGTGTTGAGCGCAGATGCCTACCACCGCCTACTGGCTTCAATCGGACCGTGAGGAATTGAAATGTGAAAAACCCCGTGGAACGTGTCGTCGGCGGGAGCTTCAATCGGACCGTGAGGAATTGAAATTGAAGGCCGTTTCGGCGTCGTCAAGCCGGGAGCCCAGCTTCAATCGGACCGTGAGGAATTGAAATCGATGTACTGGGCTTTGGCTTCGGTGTACACCCGGGGCTTCAATCGGACCGTGAGGAATTGAAATACGATAACCCGGTTTTGGCCAAGGCCGAGCCCGGCGCTTCAATCGGACCGTGAGGAATTGAAATGGGTGAGGCCCTGCTGTTGGGCCAAGATGGACAAGGGCTTCAATCGGACCGTGAGGAATTGAAATAAGGTTGGGCTGGCGATGTAGCCAACGCCGAGATAGGGGCTTCAATCGGACCGTGAGGAATTGAAATGTGTAGGTAGCGAATTGCACGTCATTTTTCAGCCAGCTTCAATCGGACCGTGAGGAATTGAAATAGTATTAAAGCAAATTACAGTGAACTCATGGCGAGTGCTTCAATCGGACCGTGAGGAATTGAAATGCTTCTACGGCATCAAACGCTCGGGCTTGGCACATCGCTTCAATCGGACCGTGAGGAATTGAAATAAGGGAACCACCACAAGGGGCAGGCTGCCGCTCACCGGCTTCAATCGGACCGTGAGGAATTGAAATTTCCAGAAGCCGGTGGTTTTGAACGCGGGAACCGGCGCTTCAATCGGACCGTGAGGAATTGAAATGTACTCAAAGGGCAAAGCCGAAAAAGCGGGCGATTTGCTTCAATCGGACCGTGAGGAATTGAAATTTGAGTGCCGGCGCGTGAACGAGGCGGGGCTGTCCGCTTCAATCGGACCGTGAGGAATTGAAATGGGGCATGGTGTAGCTGAACGGGGCCAGTTCGGGCAGCTTCAATCGGACCGTGAGGAATTGAAATGGAACACCAAAAAGAAGTTTAAAATCGACCGCACTGCTTCAATCGGACCGTGAGGAATTGAAATGAAGATGGCCGGCCGATGTACCTGGACATCGTGACGGCTTCAATCGGACCGTGAGGAATTGAAATGGAACACCAAAAAGAAGTTTAAAATCGACCGCACTGCTTCAATCGGACCGTGAGGAATTGAAATGAAGATGGCCGGCCGATGTACCTGGAAATCGTGACGGCTTCAATCGGACCGTGAGGAATTGAAATTCTTAACGCCGTTCAGGTAGACGTTATACTTTTCGCGCTTCAATCGGACCGTGAGGAATTGAAATTCTTAACGCCGTTCAGGTAGACGTTATACTTTTCGCGCTTCAATCGGACCGTGAGGAATTGAAATTCTTAACGCCGTTCAGGTAGACGTTATACTTTTCGCGCTTCAATCGGACCGTGAGGAATTGAAATAATGCATGGAAAAGCTCTCGGTGGAAATTGCCAACGGCTTCAATCGGACCGTGAGGAATTGAAATGCGAACAGGCTGGCGGCGGGAGCAGCGCCCTGCATGCTTCAATCGGACCGTGAGGAATTGAAATTCGTAAGGGTCATTGTCGCTCATCTCATAGGCCACCGCTTCAATCGGACCGTGAGGAATTGAAATCTGATGAAGCGCGCCACCCCGGCGGGCAAGCGCGCTGGCTTCAATCGGACCGTGAGGAATTGAAATTGAAGTCGTGGCTTTTGGCCAGGTCGATGCCGTAGCGCTTCAATCGGACCGTGAGGAATTGAAATGGGCGTACAGCAGGGCAGTGTAGGCCCGCAGCAATCGCTTCAATCGGACCGTGAGGAATTGAAATTGTAGCGCTCGTTGTGCGCCCAATGCTCCTGTATCAGCTTCAATCGGACCGTGAGGAATTGAAATGGGAAGAATCGGCCAACGTATTTGTAGGTCACGTCCGCTTCAATCGGACCGTGAGGAATTGAAATTTTGGTAGCGCCGCAGGGCGTGGCGGGCGTTGGTGGCGCTTCAATCGGACCGTGAGGAATTGAAATGCGGCTATCGGTACCTGAACAAGTGGGCCGCCCTGCTTCAATCGGACCGTGAGGAATTGAAATATGTAGCGGCGGCGGGCCTGGGCGCTGCCGTAGTTGGCTTCAATCGGACCGTGAGGAATTGAAATGGGGTTACGCAGTTGGAAAGCGGGGAGGAATACCCGCTTCAATCGGACCGTGAGGAATTGAAATATAACGATGTGGCTCCCATTCCTCCAATCGGCTGGCTTCAATCGGACCGTGAGGAATTGAAATTGGCTATTAAGGACTGTTATCAGGCCAAGATGCTCAGCTTCAATCGGACCGTGAGGAATTGAAATTGAATGGCCTCAGCCTTAGCCACAAGCTCTTTCACCAGCTTCAATCGGACCGTGAGGAATTGAAATCTGTTTAAACGGGCGGCGGCAGTTCTTTGGGGCTTGCTTCAATCGGACCGTGAGGAATTGAAATTTTTCAGCAGCGCCGTTTTGTTGTACAAGCGCCCGTGCTTCAATCGGACCGTGAGGAATTGAAATATGGGATGGGCCTACTGGCAGCGCTACAGGAGCGGCGCTTCAATCGGACCGTGAGGAATTGAAATAGGCCAGGGCCGCCGCTACCTCGTGCTTGGCGTGGAGCTTCAATCGGACCGTGAGGAATTGAAATGCGCTACTCCACGGCTGGCAGGGGAAGCCGCCGCTGGCTTCAATCGGACCGTGAGGAATTGAAATGATGAAATCGAGCGCCAGATTCAGGTACGGCACTTGCTTCAATCGGACCGTGAGGAATTGAAATGATGCTGACCGCGTTTTGGTGACGGGCGTAGAGGTGCTTCAATCGGACCGTGAGGAATTGAAATATTTAACCGGCTTGGTGGGGTTGGCGGGGGTCAGGTGCTTCAATCGGACCGTGAGGAATTGAAATTGCACAGCGACCGGTGCGGCGCGGGCATCTCCCGGGCTTCAATCGGACCGTGAGGAATTGAAATGGAGAGCAGCTGCCCAACCAGAATGGGGGCAGCATCGCTTCAATCGGACCGTGAGGAATTGAAATGGGGTGCTGACCTGCCGCTTCATGCGCGAAAAAGCAGCTTCAATCGGACCGTGAGGAATTGAAATATGTACTCCCACGATTGCACAATATCGGGCGTGACCGCTTCAATCGGACCGTGAGGAATTGAAATGAGATAACAGAGTAGGCAGCAGCTCAGCACGGGTTTGCTTCAATCGGACCGTGAGGAATTGAAATAGGTGAGCAAGTCGCCCAGCACGGAGGATTTGATAGGCTTCAATCGGACCGTGAGGAATTGAAATAATCGTGCAGGGCCACCACGGCGCGGAAGATGTGCTGGCTTCAATCGGACCGTGAGGAATTGAAATCCGAAACGCGGCAGGCGGGAAAGCGCAGGCGCAGGGGCTTCAATCGGACCGTGAGGAATTGAAATAGGTTGTTGCTGGCCAGCTGCAATTTTTGGAAGGCGGCTTCAATCGGACCGTGAGGAATTGAAATTTCATTATCGAAGGCACGTCCGACTTTTCCAATTTGCTTCAATCGGACCGTGAGGAATTGAAATAGGTGGGGCTAGTGCGCTGCATTTTGAGTTGCGAAGCTTCAATCGGACCGTGAGGAATTGAAATGGGCGAAGCTTACCCCGCTCATGCTGGTGCGCGTGGCTTCAATCGGACCGTGAGGAATTGAAATAGGTGGGGCTAGTGCGCTGCATTTTGAGTTGCGAAGCTTCAATCGGACCGTGAGGAATTGAAATGGGCGAAGCTTACCCCGCTCATGCTGGTGCGCGTGGCTTCAATCGGACCGTGAGGAATTGAAATTGGCCAGACTTGGCAGGGCCACGGCTTCAATGGTGGGCTTCAATCGGACCGTGAGGAATTGAAATAATTAGGGGCCACTTCGGATGGTAGAGCGCAGGAAGCTTCAATCGGACCGTGAGGAATTGAAATTGATGAACGACCAAGTGTACTCCCACGATTAACCCGCTTCAATCGGACCGTGAGGAATTGAAATTGGCGACGGCTGGCGTCGTCACAGTTAAAGCCCTCGCTTCAATCGGACCGTGAGGAATTGAAATTATGCTTGTCGTTCGCGCCTCTATTCCTCTTCCAAGCTTCAATCGGACCGTGAGGAATTGAAATGGGAGCGGTAAGGAGAAGAAGCCCCGGCCGATTTTTGCTTCAATCGGACCGTGAGGAATTGAAATAAAAGGCCTCTTCGGTTAAGTCGGCCAGCGCATAGATGCTTCAATCGGACCGTGAGGAATTGAAATACTACCTCCGCAATCATTACGGGGTGCCGTGGCGCAGCTTCAATCGGACCGTGAGGAATTGAAATTGGCTCATGGCTGCGCCAATGGGGCCGGGCTGGGCGCTTCAATCGGACCGTGAGGAATTGAAATGCCGCCAGCGGCTGGGCGGCCAAGTACGTAAAAGGCGCTTCAATCGGACCGTGAGGAATTGAAATTCGGGGAATTGGAAGTCGGAGCTGGTGGCCATAAGGCTTCAATCGGACCGTGAGGAATTGAAATCGAATTTTGGCTCTCCGGTTTACCTGCGGACTCATAGCTTCAATCGGACCGTGAGGAATTGAAATTATTTCCAGAGCCGGCCGCGCAGCAGCCAGCTCGGTGCTTCAATCGGACCGTGAGGAATTGAAATAAAGTTACCCCGTCGAGCTTCGCCCCCGTGAAATGGCTTCAATCGGACCGTGAGGAATTGAAATGGCAAAACTAAGGCCTACGTGATTGACGCTTACCGGGGCTTCAATCGGACCGTGAGGAATTGAAATGGACAAAGCGGGTTTGGTCCTGAAAGGTGAAGCCGGCTTCAATCGGACCGTGAGGAATTGAAATTCGTAGGTCACGGGCACGCCCGTAATGCGAACGCGGGCTTCAATCGGACCGTGAGGAATTGAAATGGGTGAAGCCGCGGCCGTCTAGGTAGTCGTCCTGCTGCTTCAATCGGACCGTGAGGAATTGAAATGAGTGTCCGAGCCGGGCGGCAGCCCCTTGCCGGCCCGCTTCAATCGGACCGTGAGGAATTGAAATTCGAAGCCAGATAAAGAGCGTACAAGTTCATCTAAGCTTCAATCGGACCGTGAGGAATTGAAATCTGCCCTTTCCTATCTTTTGCAAATGGCGAATCAGGGCTTCAATCGGACCGTGAGGAATTGAAATAGATGAAAGAAGCAGAGGCGCGGGCGGCGTTGGCCCGCTTCAATCGGACCGTGAGGAATTGAAATCTGTACAGCCACGCCGTGCCCTCCGCCGCCCGCCTGGCTTCAATCGGACCGTGAGGAATTGAAATTGGTTTCCTCGCCGTTGGCCTGGGCAATGGCCAACTGGCTTCAATCGGACCGTGAGGAATTGAAATGGGGCAGGACGACGGCACGGCGAAAAAATACGTGTGGCTTCAATCGGACCGTGAGGAATTGAAATAATTAATCGAGCACAAAGCCGATAGGCAGCACCGGGGCTTCAATCGGACCGTGAGGAATTGAAATGGCGCTAGCTGGGCTACTTTATTGCCCTGAAAAATAGCTTCAATCGGACCGTGAGGAATTGAAATCAGATAGCGAAGCCACTGAGCCAGGTGGTGGAAGAAGCTTCAATCGGACCGTGAGGAATTGAAATTAGGTTAAAAAATCGCCGCCCCAGGCGAGGCCGCAGCTTCAATCGGACCGTGAGGAATTGAAATGATTCAGCGTTATTTCGTGCAGGCTGCTACCCGAGGCTTCAATCGGACCGTGAGGAATTGAAATAAGGTGGAGCGCACCAAAGGCACCAGCTGGCAAATCGCTTCAATCGGACCGTGAGGAATTGAAATTTTATCGTGAACGGCCGCGAGGACAAAAGCAATATCGCTTCAATCGGACCGTGAGGAATTGAAATTGCGTATTACGGTCGCTCCGGGCGTCGGTCAGGGTGCTTCAATCGGACCGTGAGGAATTGAAATTTTCGGATAAGGACACCCCATTCTACCAAGGGATTGGCTTCAATCGGACCGTGAGGAATTGAAATGGGCTTCCGTGGCTACAGGGGCGGGGGACGTGAGGGCGCTTCAATCGGACCGTGAGGAATTGAAATGGGTGTCGTCCAGCAGCAGGCCGATGCCGCGCAAGGGCTTCAATCGGACCGTGAGGAATTGAAATAGCTGCAACGAGCACACGCCCACCAATTCGGCGGCGGCTTCAATCGGACCGTGAGGAATTGAAATTGTTGTAGCGCAGCAGGGGCCGCCAGTTCAGGGCCAGCTTCAATCGGACCGTGAGGAATTGAAATCGCAATAAGCATCCACGTTGCGCACCCGGCATCGTAGCTTCAATCGGACCGTGAGGAATTGAAATGGTTGGGGCAGCAGGAAGTGGTGGAAGGCCAGGGTGCTTCAATCGGACCGTGAGGAATTGAAATTTGGAGGCGTTTAAGCGAGGCGAGAAAGTCTTTCAGGGCTTCAATCGGACCGTGAGGAATTGAAATGGGTGGCGCAGCTTGACGGTGATTTTGTCGCGCATGCTTCAATCGGACCGTGAGGAATTGAAATAGGGCAGCAGATGCACCGCAACGAGGCCGCCAGCGAGCTTCAATCGGACCGTGAGGAATTGAAATTGAGCTTGCCCATCAGACCTCCGGGTTGCGGGGTTGCTTCAATCGGACCGTGAGGAATTGAAATTGTTGTCGGCGGTGTAGCCGGCGCACACCACGTTGCGGCTTCAATCGGACCGTGAGGAATTGAAATATGAGAACGCCCCGCCCGAAAGCGGCGTGTTCTACTGCTTCAATCGGACCGTGAGGAATTGAAATAGGTGGGGCTAGTGCGCTGCATTTTGAGTTGCGAAGCTTCAATCGGACCGTGAGGAATTGAAATCGAATACTTGGTTTTTAGCAGCGTAAACGCCCCTGGCTTCAATCGGACCGTGAGGAATTGAAATGGCTTCTAGGAGCATTAGAGCACGGCCACCGGTAGGCTTCAATCGGACCGTGAGGAATTGAAATGGAGTACGGCCCCCTGGTGCAGCTCCTGCTGGGGGCTTCAATCGGACCGTGAGGAATTGAAATGAAGTACCACCGGAGATAGCCCCGGTAAGCGCATCAGCGCTTCAATCGGACCGTGAGGAATTGAAATTGGAACAAGCCCGAATACCAGCCCAGCAAGCGCCGGCTTCAATCGGACCGTGAGGAATTGAAATGGTACTAATAAAGTAGGTATCTACTCGAATTATGTGGCTTCAATCGGACCGTGAGGAATTGAAATTGTAGGGGCGGCTGAAGCTGCCGTGGGTGGTGTTGGCTTCAATCGGACCGTGAGGAATTGAAATAATTTTGCGTCTGGCATACCACGTACTTGGTGGTGGGCTTCAATCGGACCGTGAGGAATTGAAATTCGAGGGCCAGGCGTACACCGTATATTGGCCGGCCGGGCTTCAATCGGACCGTGAGGAATTGAAATAAGCCCTCGTACGTGCTGCCGGGGTTGAGGGTGAAACGCTTCAATCGGACCGTGAGGAATTGAAATAGCAGGTGGAAGCCCGTGCGCAGGAAGCTGCCCGATGCTTCAATCGGACCGTGAGGAATTGAAATTCGCCGCCGCCATCGCTAATGGCGCGCGGCATCGGCGGCTTCAATCGGACCGTGAGGAATTGAAATGGAAGCCCCACAAGGTATCAGCAGCAACACCGCAAGGCTTCAATCGGACCGTGAGGAATTGAAATTAGAGACTGCCCGCCACGCCGGCCAGCATCCGGTAGCTTCAATCGGACCGTGAGGAATTGAAATGTGATAACGAGCGGCGAGCCCGCGCCCGTAGCCCCGGCTTCAATCGGACCGTGAGGAATTGAAATTGGTGAAGCTGGCCACGCGGGCGTAGCGCACCGGCTGGCTTCAATCGGACCGTGAGGAATTGAAATTCGTTGTCGGCCCCGGCAATGAGCAGCATCTCGCTGGCTTCAATCGGACCGTGAGGAATTGAAATGGTTGAGCTTCAACGGCACGAGCATTTATATCGACCGCTTCAATCGGACCGTGAGGAATTGAAATTACTGAAAGGCATACTGCGTCGGGTCTTCGTAGAAGCGCTTCAATCGGACCGTGAGGAATTGAAATAATAAGCCAAGCCAGCGCCGGCAAGGTGAAGGCCCCGCTTCAATCGGACCGTGAGGAATTGAAATTAGGCCAGCCCGACGACTGGCAGCCCTACCGCGTGTGCTTCAATCGGACCGTGAGGAATTGAAATTAGTTAATCAGCCGCTGGTTCAGCGTGCGCGTCAGAGCTTCAATCGGACCGTGAGGAATTGAAATTTATCAGCGGCTTGCGCGGCGGTTTCGACGATGATTGCTTCAATCGGACCGTGAGGAATTGAAATACGCTGGCCGAGGCGTGCAGCAGGAACGGCAACAAGGCTTCAATCGGACCGTGAGGAATTGAAATAAATCACCTTCTGGGATTAGCGCCGCCTACTTCACCGCTTCAATCGGACCGTGAGGAATTGAAATTACTTGGAGTTGCAATCAATGCTCAGCAGCAGCATGGCTTCAATCGGACCGTGAGGAATTGAAATGGAACACCGTCATTGCGCGGTTGTACGTGCCGGAGAGCTTCAATCGGACCGTGAGGAATTGAAATGTCACCACGAACGGCGTGTTCTCGCGCTTGTCGATGCTTCAATCGGACCGTGAGGAATTGAAATCGCCATCCGCGACCTGCTGGCCCCCTTCGGCTACAGCTTCAATCGGACCGTGAGGAATTGAAATTGAAGAAAGGCGCGTAAGCCTCGAAGTTGAAACGTGGCTTCAATCGGACCGTGAGGAATTGAAATAAGCTCAGCTCCTGGCGCAGCGCCGGGCAGAGCACCGCTTCAATCGGACCGTGAGGAATTGAAATCTGAAGAGGTAGCGGACCACGAAGTCAACCCGGTAGCTTCAATCGGACCGTGAGGAATTGAAATTGCACTCTACCGCGCGCGACAACCGCTGGTGCCCACGCTTCAACTTCAATCGGACCGTGAGGAATTGAAATTGATAACGGCAATGCTGCCGGGCTCCACCTTATCGAGCTTCAATCGGACCGTGAGGAATTGAAATTACAAGTAGAGAATGCGCTTGGCCTGGGGGCCGGCGGCTTCAATCGGACCGTGAGGAATTAGATTATTTGGCCGTGTCAATAGTTGAAATTCTACCGGTTTTCGTACGGGTTTTCCCTCCCCCTTGAACGGCCCGAAACCGCCGTAAATGAGGGCTTTTAGCGTTCCTGTTTTTCGAACGCCTCCGGCCGCCTCGCGCGAACAAAGCGGCCCGAAATATCAGTGACCGGCCTGAAAGCAGATAATAGCTTGATTAATAGTAAATTACGAAAAGGGCGGCGACGTGTTCTATTCGCTCCCCGAACCGCCGCAATCGCCTGAGGATGAGCCCGAACGGCCACTCGGCGGCCGCTGCATCTGGCGGGTTTTTCGGGTCCGGGGCGGATGAGCCGCCCGGTGACGCCGTTCCCGCGCGTTTTCTCGGCGGTTGCCCACGGCAACCACTGGGCACTATGCCCTGTTTTACAGGCTGTTGTACCCAGGGCGGGGGCGCGGCCAGGGGCGGGGCGTCCGCGTCCGAGAAGGGGCGGTGAGTCCCCCTCCGCGCACGGACGGAGTACTCCCTCCGGTCCAAAGGCTTCCAATAACTTCCAAAGGCTTCCATTATTGATTATTGGAAGCCTTTGGAAGTTATTGGAAGCCTTTGAAAGCCTTTCGTTTTCACTATTGCAATCCTTTAGTATCCTTTGCAATCCTTTAGAATCCTTTGCAATCCTTT
>NZ_JAGEMO020000010.1 GCF_017921975.2 Hymenobacter terricola | reverse complement strand
AAAAGGGTGGCATAAAAGGGTGGCAAACCGCTGATAAAGGTGGCACACCCTGGAATACTTTACATTCAAGAAAGCACAGTGAGCGCCTCCAAAGCCACAATTCCCCGCACCACAGCAGCCCACAGGTATTCTTTGGGCTTCTGGCTGATGTGCTTGTCGTCGTTTCTGTTTTTTGCCAGCTTCAACCTGCTGCTGCCCAAGCTGCCGGAGCACCTCACGCGGCTGGGCGGCGGCCAGTACAAAGGCTTCATCATTGCGTTGTTTACGCTCACGGCGGCCATTTCGCGGCCATTTTCGGGCAAGCTGGCCGATACCGTGGGGCGCATTCCGGTGATGGTATTTGGGTCGCTGGTGTGTTTTGTGTGCGGTTTTTTCTACCCCTGGGCGCTCACCGTCACGGGGTTTCTGGGGCTGCGGCTGCTGCACGGCTTCAGCACGGGGTTTAAGCCCACGGGCACGGCCGCCTACGTGGCCGACATCGTGCCGGTGGCGCAGCGCGGCGAGGCCATGGGCCTGCTGGGCGTGACCGGGGCCCTCGGCATGGCCTGCGGGCCGCTTTTCGGCTCGTGGGTGGCCACGCACTACTCCATCAACGCCATGTTCTACTGCTCCAGCGGGGCGGCACTGCTCTCGCTGCTGGTGCAGGGCACCCTCACCGAAACCCTGCCCCAGGCCCAGCGGCAGCGTTTTCGCTTCGCTTTGCTAAAGCTGAAATGGGGCGAAGTGCTGGAGCCCCGCGTGCTGGCCCCGGCCCTGGTCACGGCCCTGTGCCTGTTTCCCTACGGCGCCGTGCTCACCGTGATACCCGACCAAAGCCGGATACTGGGGCTCACCGGCTCCACCGAAGGCCTGTTCTACACGTTCTACACGGCGGCCTCGCTGGTGGTGCGGCTGGTAGCGGGCAAGGCCTCCGACACCCACGGCCGGGTGCCGGTGCTGCGCTGGTCGGCGGGCATCCTGGCGCTGGGGCTGGCGCTGCTGGTGTATGCGCCCTCGGTGCCGTGGTTTCTGGCGGGGGCGGTGGTGTTCGGGCTGGGCACGGGGCTGAACTCGCCCACGCTCTACGCCTGGACCATCGACCTGAGCCACCCCGAGCACCGGGGGCGCGGCGTGGCCACCATGTACATTGCCCTCGAAGTCGGCATTGGGCTGGGCGCGCTGCTGGCGGGCTGGATATTTGCCAACCTGCCGGGCCGCCTGCCCTACGTGCACGCCCTGAGCCTGCTGTGCGTGCTGGCAGCCATCGGCTACCTGCTGTCGGTGCCGGCCACGGGCCCGCCCGTGGCCGCCGCCGTGGCGGAATCCGCCCCCGAGCCCGCGCCGGAAGAAGTGGTGTAGGGCCGGGCGCCGGGTCGCGGCAAAATTATAATGAGGAATGGATGAGGTTTGCGATACTTCCCTTATTTTTAGGGGTTCAAAGACTGCCTACCCCATTCTTTTTCGTTGATGGCCACCTCTTTACTCTTTCGCCATCTGCGGCGAGTGCTACCCGTTCTGTTCGGTGTGTTGCTGGCGGCGGGGGCCGTGTGCGCGCAGAAGCAGAAAGGAGCACCCGCCCCCATTACGTTCGGCCAGATTGACCCACCGGACCTGACGGCCGCCCCGTTTGCGGCCGATAGCACCGCTGCGGCCGTGGTGCTCTGCGACTACGGCCGCTCCTACATCGACGGGCACGGCGATAAGCTGCAGGTAGTATTCGAGCGGGTGACGCGCATCAAAATCCTGACGAAAGCGGGCTTCGACGAGGCCACGGTCGAAATGCCGCTGTACCACCGCGACGGCAACCAGGAAAAAGTAACCAACCTGCGCGGCTGCACCTACAACCTGGTGAACGGCGTGCCGGAAAAAACCCCGCTCGAAGCCAGCGGCACCTTCCTGGAAAAACGGACGCCCACCGTGAACGTGCAAAAGTTTACGCTGCCTAACGTGCGCGCCGGCGCCGTGATTGAGTATGCCTACACGCTGACCTCGGACTACCTGTTCAACTTCCAGGACTGGGCCTTTCAGCGCGACATTCCGGTGCGCTGGAGCGAGTACCGGGTGAGCATTCCGGTGTTTTACAAGTACAAAATCATTTACCAGGGCACCATGCCGCTGACGGTGGACAAGCCCACCATCGGCTCCACCTCCATGCGCATGGACGGCGCCGGGGGCGCTATCGGGTCCAACGGCATCTACATCACCTCGCCCACCGAAGAGCACCAATGGGTGCTGCGCGACGTGCCCGCCTTCCGCAAGGAGCCCTACATGACGACGGCCGACGACTACCTGGCCCGCCTCGATTTTCAGCTGGCCGGCGAGCAATGGCCCAATCAGCCCTACACTGACCTGACCGATACCTGGCCAAAAATCAACGCCCGGCTGCTCAATGACGCCGCTTTTGGCCAGCAGCTGGACCGCGGCAATTTCCTGAAAGACCAGATGGTGGCGCTGGCCGCCCGCTACCCCGATACGGCAGCCCGCACGGCGGCCGTGCGCGAGGTGGTGATGGACAACGTGCGCTACGATGGCCACAACCGCTACTCCTCCGAAGCATCGCTGCGCAAGGCCTACGACGCCCACCGCGGCACTTCGGCCGACGTGAACCTGCTGCTCATTGCCGCCCTGCGCGACGCCGGCATTCCGGCCGACCCTGTGCTGCTGAGCACCCGCGACCACGGCCGCATCAGCCAGGAATTTCCGCTGCTCGACAAGTTCAACTACGTGGTGGCGCTGGTGCCCCTGGCGAACGGCAAAGACCTGCTGGTGGACGCCACCGAGCCGCTGCTGCCCTGCGGCATGCTGCCCCGGCGCTGCCTCAACCAGACCGGCCGCCTCATTCCGTCGAAGAAAAATGCCGAGGGCCGGTGGGTGTCGCTGGTGCCGGCCCAGCACGAAATCTACTTTCAGCAGGCCACCCTGACGCTGGATGCCGCCGGTACCCTCGCCGGGCAGGTGCGCGAGGAGTTCAGCGGCTACGCCAGCGTGCCGGTTCGCCGCGAGCTGGCCGAGCTGGGCGACAAGAAATACCTGGCCGCGCTGGTGCAGCGGCACGACGGCTGGGCCGTGCCCCAGCTGGCCGTAGCCAACCGCGACAGCATGGCCAAACCCGTGGGCCTGAGCTACGCTTTCAGCCGGGCCGGAGGCGAAACGGCGCCCGCCGGCACGCTGTATCTGAGCCCGCTGCGCGAGTTTACGGACGGCGACAACCCGTTTCGGCACGACTCGCGCCGCTTTCCCGTGGACCTGGGCGTCGCCCAGGATGAAACCATCATGGTGACGCTGCACCTCCCGCCGGGCTACGAGCTGGCCGAACAGCCCAAAAACGTGGTGATGGAGCTGGCCGGGGGCGGGGCCCGCTTCGTGTACAACGTGACGGCCAACGGCCAGACCGTGCAGCTGCTGAGCCGCCTCTCGCTGCGCGAAACCGTGTACGCAGACAGCCAATACGCCGACCTGCGCGAGCTGTACCGCCTGATGCTGACCCGCCAGAGCGAAAAACTCATCATCCAGAAAAAAGCCGGCGGCTAACCGCCGGGCCCCTTGATTGCAAGCAGGCCCGCTTCGCATCAGCCAAGCTGCCACGGTAGCCCTCAGCCCATCTCACTTTCCCCCCCTCCCCCTATTCCCTTTTTTGCATGAAGCTACCCCTACTTTCCCCCGCGGTGCTGGCCGCCGCCCTGCTCAGCGCCTTCGCTGCCCAGGCCCAGCCCGAACCCATCAAATTTGGCAAGCCCGACCCCAAGGACTTTACCGCCGCGCCGTTTGTGGGCGACAGCGCCGCCGGGGCCGTGGTGCTGTGCGACTACGGCACCTCTCGTTTCCAGCTCAAGGGCAGCAGCTTTCAGTTCGTGACGGACCGCGTGACGCGCATCAAAATCCTCAAAAAATCGGGCTATGAGGTGGCCACGGTCGAAATCCCGCTCTATCACCGGGGCACCGACGAAGAGAAAATCAGCTCCTTGCGCGGCACCACGTACAACCTGGTGGGTGGGCAGGTAGTCAAAACCAAGCTCGATGGCAGCAATACCTTCACCGAAGACCGCACCCCGAATGAGCGGGTGCGCAAGTTCACGCTGCCCGACGTGCGCGAGGGCGCAGTGATTGAGTACGCTTATTCGCTGACCTCCGACTTCCTCTTCAACTTCCAGGACTGGACGTTTCAGCGCGAAATTCCGGTGCGCTGGAGCGAATACCGGGCCGCCATTCCCGAATATTTCGACTACAAAATGCTGATGCAGGGCTACCACGCCCTGGCCGTGAATACCCAGGCGGAAGGCTCGGGCCAGTACACGCTCCACACCGATGGCAGCTTTAATGGCCAGGGCGCGAGCCTCAGCAACCTCGGCGGGGGCAGCGGGCGCACGGCGGCCAGCAACGACATTATCACGGCGCGGGTCACCAACCATCAGTGGGCCATGAAGGACGTGCCGGCTTTCCGGGAAGAGCCGTACATGACCACCTCCAACGACTACGTGGACCGCATTGATTTTGAGCTGGCCGGCGAGCGTATGCCCGGCGCGGCCTACCACAACGTGGCCGGAACCTGGCCCAAAATCAACGATGAGCTGCTCAACAGCGACAGCTTTGGCCAGCAGCTGGACGGGGGCAACTTCCTGAAAGGCCAGACCGTGGGCCTGGCCACCAAATACCCCGACGTGGCCACCCGCGCCGCCGCCGTGCGCGAGGTGGTGATGGCCGCCGTGCGCTACGACGGCACCAACCGCTATTCCACCACCGGCTCGCTGCGCAAGGCCTACGACGCCCACCACGGCACTTCGGCCGACGTGAACCTGCTGCTCATTGCCGCCCTGCGCGACGCCGGCATTCCGGCCCAGCCCCTGCTGCTGAGCACCCGCAGCCACGGCCGCGTGAACCAGTCGCTGCCGCTGCTCGAGCGCTTCAACTACGTGGTGGCCCTTGTGCCGCTGGCCGATGGCAAGGACCTGCTGGTGGACGCCACCGAGCCGCTACTGCCGTGCGGCGTGCTGCCCGCGCGCTGCCTCAACCAAGCCGGCCGCCTCATTATGAGAAAAGCCGACGAAGGCCGGTGGGTGGACCTGGCGCCCGCGCAGCGCTACGTGCACTACCAGCAAGTGGCCCTCACGATGGATGCGCAGGGCGGCCTCACGGGCAAAGTGCACGAGGAGCACGGCGGCTACGCGGCCGTGGATGCGCGCAAAGAGCTGACCCGCCTGGGCGAAAAGAAGTACCTCAGCGAAATGACCCGCCCCCACAGCGGCTGGACCGTGCCCAAATTTGCGGTGACCGAGCGCGAAAACGTGGCCAAGCCCCTGAACCTGGACTACGAGTTTGCCCAGCCGGCCGATGACAACACCACCGCGGGCACGCTGTACCTGAGCCCGCTCCGCGAGTTCGGCACCGAGCAAAACCCGTTCCGCCACGACGACCGGCTGTTTCCCGTCGATTTCGGCGCGGCCCAGGACGAAACCACCCTGATAACCCTGACCCTGCCCGAGGGCTACGAGCTGGCCGAAACGCCCAAAGCCGCCGTAGTGGACCTGCCCGACGGCGGGGGCCGCTTCCTCTACAGCGTCAGCAGTACCACGCCCGGCGTGGTGCAGCTCACCAGCCGCCTGAGCCTGCGCAAGCCCATGTACGCCGCCGAAGAATACGTGCACCTGCGCGAGTTCTACCGCATCATGATGGAGAAGCAGGGCGAGAAGCTGATTATTAAAAAGAAGGCCTGATGAAGGCAGTGAACAGGTAGCAGTGAACGATGGGCAACCGGGCCTTAGCTCCTTACTTGCCTTGCACTGCTGGCTGCTTACCATTCCCTACTAATGTTATGAAAGCACTACTACCCTTGCTCGCGGCCCTGCCCCTCAGCGGCCTGCTATCGCTGCATCCGGCGGCGCCCGCGCCTAAATATGCCGTGGAGGAAATTCCGGCGGCCTTGCGGGAGGGCGCGCACGCCGTGCTGCGGGCCGACGACGAAGTGGTGACCGTAAAATCGGCCGGGCGGCTGGTGCATACCGTGCATCGGGTCATCACCGTGCTGGACGCGGCCGGCGACGACTTCGGCCGCCACGCTGTGAGCTACGACGCGCTCAACACCATCAACTACCTGCGCGGGGCCGTGTACGACGCCAACGGCCGCCAGCTGCACCAGCTGCGCGCGGCCGAAATCCACGACCAGGGCCTGGGCGACGCGGGCGGCAGTTTCATGACCGATGTGCGGATGCGCTACGCCGACCTGCGCCAGCCCCAGGCCCCGTACACGGTCGAATTCGACTACGAAGTGGTGTCGGACAACACCTTGTTCTACCCCGACTGGCAGCCGCAGGGGGAAGAAGGCCTGGCCGTGCAAGCCGCCACCCTGCGCGTAACCACGCCCACCGCCCTGCCCCTGCGCTACCAGGAGCGGCAGCTGCCCACCGGCACCGCCGTGGCCCACACCAGCGCCGGCAGCCAGGAAACCTACGCGTGGCAGCTGGCCAACCTGCCCGCCGTGGACGAGGAAGAAGCCGCCCCGCCGCTGGCCGACCTGACCCCGGCCGTGGTGCTGGCCCCCGGCACGTTCGAAGTGCAGGGCCACAAGGGCAGCTGCACCACCTGGCAGGGCCTCGGGCAGTGGAGCTACGAGCTGAACGCCGGCCGCGACCAGCTGCCGCCCGCCACCACTGCCAAGGTGGCCGCGCTGGTCAGCGGCACTGCGGACCCGCGAGTTCGGGCCCAGCGCGTGTACGAAATGCTACAGGGCAGCACCCGCTACATATCGGTGCAATTGGGCCTGGGCGGCTGGCAAACCTTCCCGGCCAGTGCCGTGGCCGGCAATGGCTACGGCGACTGCAAAGCCCTGAGCAACTACACCAAAGCCCTGCTGGCCGCCGCCGGAGTGCCGTCCTACGTGGCGCTGGTGGGCTCCGGCACCGACCGGACCGACCTGCACGCCGACTTCCCCAGCTCGCAGTTCGACCACGCCATTCTGTGCGTGCCCATGGCCAAGGGCGGCCACCCCGATACGCTCTGGCTGGAATGCACCAGCCAGACCGAGGCGTTCGGCTACATGGGTGGCTTCACGGGCAACCGCCACGCGCTGCTGCTCACGCCTGAGGGCGGCAAACTGGTGGCCACGCCCCGCTACGGCGCGGCCGAAAACCGCCGGGAGCGCCGCATCGACTTGTTTCTGGACGCCGTGGGCGGCGCCACGGCCACGGCCCGCACGCTGCGCACCGGCCAGGAGCAGGACCTTTACGCCCAGCTCCTGCACGGCCTCGGGACCGTGGAACAGAAAAAATACGTCACCGACCGCCTCAAGCTGCCCACCTTCACCCTCACCCGGTTCAACCTCGCCGCCGCCCCGGCCGGGCCGCTGCCGGGCGTGGTCGAAACCCTGGGGCTGGCCCTGCCCGCCTTCGCCATGCCCAGCGGCAAGCGCGTGTTCATCAACCCCAACCTGCTGAGCCGCCTGCCCGCGCTGCCTGCCCAGGTGGGCGAGCGGCAGGCTGCTCTGTGGATGGCCCGTGCCAGTCTGCACGCCGACACCGTGCGCCTGCACCTGCCAGCCGGCTTCCGGGCCGAAACCCTGCCCCCGGCAGTGCAGCTCAGCACCGCCTACGGCATTTACGCCAGCCAGTACACGGCCCTGCCCGATGGCACGGTGCAGTACATTCGCCGCCTCGAACTCAAGCGTGGCCGGATGCCCCGCACCGCTTACGCCGGTTATCTCGATTTTCGCCGCAAAATAAGCAGCGCCGATAAGGCCCAGGTGGTGCTGCTGAAAACCGAGAGCTAGGCCTGAAAGCAACTGTTCTACCGGTCAACTTAGCCACAAAAAAGCCGCGCCCAACTTGGGCGCGGCTTTTTTGTTAGTTGTCAGTTGCTCGTTGTTAATCAAACGGTTGCCAGCACACTAACGACAAACAACTGACAACGAACTGCTGACTTTTGAATGCCTACTCAGTTGGTGGTATGCACCAGCCGCTGGGTGAAGCGTTGACCCTGCTGCTCTACCTGCACCTGGTACACGCCTTCGGGCAACACACCCAGGTCGAAAGTGGGATTCTCGGCACCGCGTTCCACTATTTTCCGCAGCACTACGCGGCCGGCCAGGTCGGTGATGGTAAACGTTTTGGGCGCGGCATCGCCCAGGCCAACCAGCTCCAGCGTTACCTCGTGCTGCGCCGGGTTGGGATACAAGTGGAAGCCTGCTTCACCAGCGGGGCCCGCTTTAAAGTTCAGCGTCCGCACCGGCGAATACTGGCTGGCCCCGTTGGTGTCCACCTGCCGCAGGCGGTAGTACACCAGCCCCCCACCGGCCGTAGCCGCGGCGGCGTCCGCAAACGTGTAGTCGTGCGCCGTGGTGCTGGTGCCAAAGCCACTGACTTCGCCAATCTTCTTGAAAACCGACCCATCGCGGCTGCGCTCCACGTCGAAATGGTCGTTGCGCAGCTCCGAAGCCGTGCGCCAGACCAGTAGCGCCTCTCTTTTCTCAGCCTCGGCCGTGAAGGCCGTCAACTCCACGGGCAGCGGCCCGCTGAACTGCCGGTCGCACAGCACCGACTGCGGAATCACGACCGTAATATCGCCGGTGTCCGCGCCGGAATAAGAAATTTGAAAGCGGTTGAAGCCGCCATTCTCACCGTACAGGGCCAGCAGTGGGTGCGGGCCGGCGGCCAGGTAAACCGGAGTGCCCGTGGCCACGCGTGGGCTGTGCGGGAAAGCATCCTGCACCACCGTATTGGCAGCCACCAGCGGAGAGGTGCGGGCCGCGTTATCAAGCCAGAGGTAGGCAATGTCGTCACTCAGCAGGGAAAAAGTGTAGTACCCAGCCGTGCTGACAGTCAGGTAGCCACGGTAGCGGGCGCTGAATTCGTCCGGGTCAGAATCGGTACCGCTATTGATGGCGCTGGACAAATCCCCCCAGCTGTTGTCGGCGGTGTAGTCCACGGTGCCCTCGGTGCGCACCAGGTCAGGCACCGCAGGCGCGTCAAAATACGTCAGCGCATTGTTGAAGTAGCCTTTGAAATACTCCGCGTACAGGCCCTGCGTGGCCGCGCTGACGTTGTCGAAAGTAGTACCGGTGCAGGTGCCCGTGCCCAGGGGCAGCGCCACCGTGGTAGCAACGCGCATGCCGCTGGCCACGCCGTCGTTGTTGGAGGGGTCGGGGTCGATTTGAAAGGCCGTGGCCGAAGCAATGCCCGCTACCGGCTGGGTATTACTGGGCAGATTGAAGGTGAAGGCATAGCTTACTGCCGGCGCCCCCCGGTTCACCTGCCCCACGGTGAGGGTGGTCAGGCCCGAGTTGAAATCATACGTAGTGCCCGCCGGCAGCACCGGGTTGAGCAAGGCTTTGGGCAGCTGCACGTTCAGCACCACGTCGGTAGCATCGGAGGTGCCGGTACCGGTGCTCACGTTCTGCACGGTGGCCGTGTAGGTAATGGTGCTGCCCGCCGCCGCCGTGGCCGGGCCGCTCAAGGTCACACTCACGTCGGCCGGCAGTATGATAATCAGGGTATTATTACCCGAATTATCGTCCCCAACCTGGCAATATTCGTCGGTAATGGTGCTGATAATGGAGGACACCACCACGTTGCCCGTCGGCGGTGGGGTGAAGCTGAGCGTCGCGTTGGCATCGGCTCCGCTCGCGAGCGAAGGCAGCACCGTGAAGGTGACTTGCCCGGTCGTATTGTCGTAGCTGCCCGAGCCCGTGGCAGTGGTTACGGTCACAGCTCCCACGCCCAGGCCGGGCGGCAGCTGCACCAGCCGCACCACGTCCGCCGCCGCATCGGGGCCATTATTCACAAAAATCACACTCACCGAAGCGGCCTGGTTGGGTGGCAGCGGGTTGGTGGCAAAGCTGAGGCTGGTGGCCACATCGGCCACTATTGCCGGGCACAGCAGCGCCGAACAAGCGCTGCCCTCTACCCGGCCCGCCGCGCCGCGGGTACCGCCATCGGGCGGAAATTCGGTCATCGCCTGCGTCGTATTCAGTCCGTTCTGGCCCCCGCTCACGTCGGAACCGGGCACGCCGAGGGTGTAGGCCACGTAGCCGCCGCCGCCGCCGCCGCCGGGTCCATCGGCTTCGTCGCTGCCGTTGGGGTTTTGGGGGCCGCCTTCGCCGCCGCGCGCCAGCAGCGTGCTGCTCACCGCACTAGCCGCGTTCACTACCACGCTGCCGCCGCCGCCGCCGCCGCCCGAGCCGTCGTTGCGGCTGGCATCCGTTACGGCACCGCCGTCGGCCACCAGGCTGCCGCCGCTCACCGGGCCACCGGCTATCAGGTAGATGAACCCGCCGCCGGCGGCCCCGGCGGTGCCGTTGCCGTTATTGCTATCGCCCGCACCGCCGCCGCCGCCAAAAAAGGCGCGGCCGCTGCTGGCCACCGGCCGGCCGCCCAGGCCGCCTTTATCCTGGCGCAAGTCGCCGCCCCAGTTGGGCTGGTTAGGTCCCAGAGTGAGGGCATTTTGGTTGGAGTTAGAGTAGCTGTAGCCCCCACGCCCGCCGCCGCTCGACGTGGAAGTGGCGAAGTTGGCAGACTCCAGGTTCCAGGCCGCGTCATATATATTGCCGGCGCCCCGGTCAGGGTTGCCTTTGCCCGTATAGGTGGTATTCAGCACGGCGGCGTTCGCCCCGCCGCCGCCCGAGGCATTGTGGGCATTGCCGCCGCCGCCGCCGTTGGCCGGGGCACCCCGGCCGTAGCGCCCGTTCAGGTTGTCGTAGTCGGTGGCGTTACCCGCAATGCCTTCGCCCTTTTCAGCCCCAAAGAAAGAACTGGGCGACCGGTAGCCGAAATCGGTAGTGGGCGGATTGTCAGCGTCCTGCTCCAGGGCGCCGCCGCGGAAGCCCAGGGCCGTCACGTCAATGGCGGCGCCGCTGGCCAGCGTCACGGCGCCGGTGGTTTCGATGGCCACTATGCCGCCGGTGCTGCCGTCCCAGGCGGGGGCCGTCACGGCTGCGCCCGCGTCCAGGTCCAGGGTAGTGTAGCGGGGCACGCGCACCACCTGGGCATGCCCCCCGGTGGTGAAGCTGCTGAACAACCGGCAGGTTAGGGCAATGCTCGTGCCCGAGGGCACCGCCGCCACTTCTATCAGCTGGTAGCGGCCGGCATTGTTGAGGGCCGCAACCGTACCATAGGTAGCGTCATCGGCCGCGCTGATGGTGGCTCCTTGCGGCTGCACCACGAGCAGCAGGTCGCCGGCGGCCAGGTCGGCGGCAAACCGGCCATTGGCGTTGAGGGCGCTGTTGCCTACGGTGAGAGTCGTGGCGTTCACGGCGGCGGTGGCCGTGAGAGGCGTGTACTCGTTCAAAATGGTACCAGTGGCCGACACGGTCTGGGGCCCATCTTTACCGGCTTGAGCCAAAGCTTGCTGCCCACTGCCGAGCAACGCCACCACGCCCAGGCACAGCCACCATTTCCCTTTTCCGCCCCACCATCCACGCCCCGTTTGCCGTGGCAAACGCATTAGTATTTTTGTTTCCATACTCGCAGTTTTTTGCTGATTATGTTTCTTAGATACCGAACGTGAAGCTAGCGGGATATTTTATTTATTTAATAAAAAAAATGATTTTAATTTGAAAAGAAATTAGTAAAATTTCGTTTTATATTATTTATAATTCAATTTAAATATAATTATTTTTAAAGGAATACAACCACGGCACTATTATATTAAAATAGTTATAAAACAGAAAGTTGTGAGGCTCAGAATTTCACTCGCAGCTGCGCTTTTACTTCGCTACGTAGTGTTCCCTGAATTGTTTCCAATCCCGTACCTATTACGCCTTGGTGGCGGTAGCGGGTTTCAGCGTAACGGAGCCACAAGGAGAGGGAGCGGTTCAGACGAATTTCGGCAATTCCATATACGCGTGTGCCCCGGCCATAAAGGGCCGGCACCGACACGGCCAGCAGCACGTCCTGCTCATACACGTACTGCCGGGTGTCGTAGTCGTCGGCGTCGAACAGGGCGTAGCGGGCCGTGAGTTTGAGGGTGCGGTTCAGCTGGTAGCCCACGTCCTGGGCCAGCACGTAGCCGCGCCGCCAGGCCAGGCCGGTGTCGTCGCGCAGGCGCGAGGCCTGGAGGCGGGTGCGCAGCTCCAGCGCGGTAGTGGGCGCGGTGTTGTAGTACAGCAGCAGGCTTTGGCGCAGCTGCTCGCCGGGCAGCGGCATGGCGCGAAAGGGGTCGAGGGCGAGCAAGTCGGTGCTGGCCAGGTCGCGGGGCTTCAGGCGCTGGCGCAGCTGCACGTAGAGCAGGCTGGTTTTAGTGGGCGAATACGCGAGGCGCACGAGGGCATCGTGGCCATCGGTGGGGGCGCTGGCCCGGTAGCGCAGCCACGGAAAGCGGAACTGGTCGTAGTAAGCCGAAATTTCCCAGCGGGCCACAGGCCTCACTTTCAGGCCAATATAAACGCCGGTTTCGTTGATGTTGCGGGTATTTTCGCTGAAGGCGTTGCCGTAGAGGGTATGAAACGTGGGGTCGTAGTGCCGCACCAGCAGGGCCGCATCTACGGTGGGGCCGAGGCTGGCCAGCAGGCCGTTCACGGTGCCCAGGCCGCCGCCGGTGCTGCGCGCCGTTTCGCCAAACAGCAGCAGGTTGCGCCACACGTAGCTGTAGTTAATGCTCAGGGCCAGATTCTCTTTGCCGCTGAATTCGAACCTGTTGTAAGGCTCCGGGCGCTTGAGAATGGCCGTGCCGTAGTGCGTGAACACGCCCGTGCCGCCGATGGCCAGGTTGCCGTTGCGGCTGGTGTAGGTCGCGTTGCCGCCGCCAATGGTTTCGGCCAGCTGGTGGCGGTTGGCGATTTCGGAGGCCGTGCGGTGGAAGCCGGTGTAGAGCAGGCCGGAGGTAAACTCGTCGTACTGCGCCAGCGAATCCTGGCTTTGCTGCAGGTTGGCATCCACATTCTTATGCGACACAAAGGCCGTGGCCTGCACCGTGGGCGCCACCTGGTAGGTGGCCGCGCCGCCCCGGAAAAACGTGTTTTCGAGCAGCGAAGAATACGCCCGGATGCCCACCGACGAGCGCCGCAGGGTCGTAATTGTTTCCGCGCCCTTGCCCACGCCCAGGCCCGACGACAGCAGCAGTCCCTGCCCAAACTGCAGCTGGTAGTCGCCCAGCGCCAGCGACTTCAACCGCCCGCGCTCCTGGAGCAGCAAGTGCGCCGACACGTAATCGGCCCCAAACTGGCCCTTTTGCGGGTTCCATATTATCTGTTCGCCGGCGTCCTTTTCCATCGAGAAGCCCACGCTGAAGTCCTTGGTGTGGCTCGCCCGGTAGCGTATCAGCATTTTATCGGCCGAGCCGAGGTAGCGGGTGGTGGGCTGGCCCTGGTAGATGATGGGCGGCGTGTAGCCCTGGCGCTGCTGCAACACCCGCTCGTAGCGCAGGTACAGGGCGTTATTGTCCTCCCGGGCGATGCGCTGCCACAGGTTGCCCCGGCTGGCATTAGCGTTGCTGCTGAGCACGCCTACGAAGGGCAGGATGCGGGATATCGTGCGCAGGTCGTAGCCCTCAATGCTTTGCAGCTCATACACGCTCAGCAGGTCGCCGTTGGCCTCGCGGTGGTGCAGCAGGGCGGTTATCTGGTTTTCATTCAGCAGCAGCAGCGCCCGCAGCTCCTCGCGGGTGGCGGTGTTGAGGTTGATGGGCGTCTGGTAGTATTGCAGCAGGGTCTCGTAGAGGTCCTCGTAGGGCACTTCGTCGGACTGGATTTCCGCAAACAGCTCCTGGGTGAGGCGGTCGAGGTCGGGCGGACGGCGCACGTAGTCCTGCGCTTGCGCTGAGTTAACAGTGAGCAGTGAGCAGTGAACAGTGAGTGCCGCCAGGCACCAAATGCCGCGCTTCAGCAGTCGGTTGTTCCAGCCTGACATTACGTGCCCCGCAAAACGGTAAAAATCTTTCATCGTGTTCCGTTAGCTATTCGTTGACAATTGCTCACTGTTCACTGCTAACTGTTCACTAATTTTTCCCCCAGGCTTTGCTCACGCTCAGGTGCTGGCTGAAGCCCAATGCCTGCTGGAACGAGGCCGCGTAGTCAATCTGCAGCGCCCCGGCCACCACGCCGATGCCCGCACTGGCCTGCTCCGTGAGGCTGGCCAGGCCCAGCCGGGCCACCAGCACCGGCACCGGCCGGTATTCCAGCCCGGCCTTAAAGTTGGCGTCGCGCTCCACGTCCTTTTCGGTTTCGACCACCAGCAGCACCTGCGAGCTGGCCCGGTAGGCCAGGCCGGCTTTGAGCACCGTGGGCACCCGCTCGTCCTGGTAGCTGGCCAGCTTGGTTTGGCTGAGGTTGTAGAGCGAGGCCCCGAAACTGAGCCGCTGGGGCACTATTTCAATCTGGCCGCCCAGCGTGCCCAGCACCACGCGCCGGCTGCCCAGCCCCTCAATGCTCACTTGCAGCATGTCGACGCGGCCCCCCAGGCTGATTTGCCCGAAGCGGTAAGCATAGCCAGCCGCGAGGCGGGTTTCATTATACAGCGTGCCACCGAAGCGCTGGGCCTCGAAAGCCACCACGCCGTTGCGGGCCCAGGTGCGGGCGGCGGCCGGCGCGGGCGCGGCTCCCTCGGCGCCAGGCATCACGGCGGTGGTGGGCACCGCAGTGCGGCCCAACGGCAGGGCCACTGTGAGCGCGCCCACGTTCAGGGCCGAGCTGAAGTAGCGGTTTTCGGCATAAAAGCCCACGGTGGGCCGCTGGAGTTCGCTCAGGCCGGCCACGTTGTTGCCCATGCTCCAGACCTCGCCGGCCAGCGCCACCGAGGCATTGCCGAGCGCGGCGGCGCGGGCGCCCCGCACGCCGGGCCCATTGCCCTGCGCCCACGCCGGCGCCACCAGCAGCAGGGAGAGAACCACTAAAAGGCAAGAAATTGAAAGATACCGGGGTAAACAGTGTTGCATGAGGGGAAGGTAGCAACTTGGCAGTTATTGATGAGGTTGAGAGCGAAATTATTTTGTGGTGCCGCGCGGTTATCTGTTCCGGCGCTACTGCCGAACTTGCCTGCCTATGCCCCGCTCCTTCACTGCCGCACCCCGCCGCGAAACTCTCGCCTACCAAAATCAAACCCTCAGCTACACCCTCGTTTTCCGGTCGCGGCGCACCATTGGCTTCGCCGTGCGGCCCGATGGCAGCGTGCACATCAGCGCGCCCGCCGGCACCTCGCCCGAGTGGGTGGCCCAGCAGGTCCTGAAAAAAGCCGACTGGATTCTGAAGCACCAGGCCGAATTTGCGCGCCGCCCGGCCCCGGCGCCCAGCCGCCGCTACGAGGCCGGCAGCACTCATTACTACCAGGGCCAGCCTTACCAGCTGCGTTTCGCCGAAGCCCGCCGGCCGGCCGTGGCCGTGGGGGGCGATGAGCTGGTGGTAGCCGCGCCAACGGCACTATCGCCGGCCCAAACCGAGGCGCTACTCCACAATTGGTATGCCCGGCAGGCCGGGCCGCTGTTTGCGGAGTCCCTGCTCCGGGTGTGGCCGCGCTTTGCCGAGTTCAACCTGACGCGCCCGACGCTATCCGTGCGCCAGATGCGCACCCGCTGGGGCAGCTGCACGCCGCGCTCCGCCCGCATCCGCCTCAGCCCGGAGCTGGTGCGCGCCCGCCCCGAATGCCTCGACTACGTGCTGCTGCACGAGTGCTGCCACCTGCTGGTGGGCGACCATTCCAAGGCTTTTTACGACCTGCAAACGCGGCTGCTGCCCGACTGGGTGCACTGGAAAACCGAGTTGAATAAGTTGCCCAAGTAGCCTTGGTGCCAGTAAGCCGCACCGTTGTAGTTTTGACGGATTTCCCATACTCCCGTCATTCTGCATGAGTTACTGCGAGTGCCGGGGCGCGTTGGCTGAGCACAATCAAAAACCCCAAGTTCCGGTAGCCGCACCCTGGGGAGCCTATTTCCTACGCCGGGTGTTGTGGCCGAACTGATTCTTTCTCCCCATGCTGTCCCGGCTGTTTCGCGCCCTTTTTCTTGGTATCGTGTGGTTTTACCGCCACTTCATCTCACCACTCACGGCGCCCAGCTGCCGCTACTCGCCCACTTGCTCGGCCTACGCGGCCGAGGCCATTACCAAATACGGGCCGTGGCGCGGCGGGCGTTTGGCGCTGCGGCGCATTGCCAGCTGCCACCCCTGGGGCGGCCACGGCTACGACCCCGTACCGTAGGCCCGGGGCTGCGTATAGGCAGGCTCACCTGATGCTTTTATTGATGCGCTTTATTCCCCTGTTGCCGGCCGCCGTGGCCTTGTTGTTTACCGCTGCCTGCTCGCAGGCCCAATCCGATAAAGCCAGCGACTCACCCACGGCCTCGGACATGCCCAAGGGCGGCGACCGCCGCAAGGATAAAGATGCTGCGGCCGCAATCCCCGGCCTGCGCAAAGTTGGCTCGCTCAAAGACGTGGTGCCCGAAAGCTCGGGCCTGGCCCCGGCCAATGCCGGCCAGAGCTACTTCAGCTTCGGCGACGACGGCAACGCCCCCACCCTCTACGAAATCAGCGGCGCGGGCAAGCTGGTGCGCACCCTGGAAGTACCCGCCGCCAACACCGACTGGGAAAGCCTGAGCCGCGACGGCCAGGGCAACTACTACATCGGCGACTGCGGCAACAACGAAAGCATACGCCGCGACCTCAAGCTCTTCAAGTTCCGGCCCGATGCGCCCACCACCGTGGGCACCATCGCCTTCAAATACCCCGACCAAACCGAGTTTCCGCCCAAGAAAAAGCAACGCAATTTTGACTGCGAAGCCAGCCTCTGGCACGACGGCCAGGTCTGGCTTTTCACCAAAGACCGGGGCCAGGACCGCACCAGCAAGGTGTACACCGTGCCCGACCAGCCCGGCACCTACACGGCTAAACTGGTCACGTCCCTCGCCATTCCCGGCGAAGTAACCGACGCTGCTCTGCGCGCCGATGGCCACCGCCTCGTGTTGCTGGGCCGTGGCGAGCTGTTTATTCTCGACGGTAATTCCTGGGCCGAAATCCTCAAGGCCACGCCCCGCGAAATTTCCCTGGCCGGCGCGGGCCAGACCGAAGGCGCGGTGTTCAAAGACGACCAGACGCTGCTCATCAGCACTGAGCAAGGAGCGCTGTACGAGTTCAAGCTGCCGTAGACGTGCAGGTTATATAAAAAGGGGTTTCGCAAGGTTGGTCGTTCTGCCAAACCTTGCGAAACCCTTTTTTTGTCAAACTCCTTGCTGATTGGGAGTTGCGGGAAATCCGGTTAGGCGCGCGGCTGGTTTAGGGCGGGCGCAGCGCCTTTGGCAGGCTGCGGGTCGCCGGCTTTCCCCAGGTCGCGCGGGGCGTAGCCGTAGGGGTTTTGGGGGTCTTTGCCGGCCCGCCACAGCACCCAGATACCGATGAATATCAACGGAATACTCAGCAACTGACCCTGGTTGAACAGGTGGCCGTTTTCGAAGGCCACTTGGTTTTCTTTCAGGTATTCGCCCAGGAACCGCTGCGTAAACAGCAGCACCACGAACAAGCCGAACAGCTGCCCGCGCGGCGTGCGCTCCTTGGTCCGGTTCCACATCGAGTAGAGCAGGATGAGCAGGAAGATGCAGAACAGCGCCTCGTAAATCTGGGTGGGATGGCGCGGCACGGCCACGCCCTGAATCAGGTGCTCGGTATCGCGGGGGAAAATGAAGGCCCATGGCACGTTGGTAGGCTTGCCCACAATTTCGGAGTTCATCAGATTGCCGGTGCGGATGCAGGCCCCGCCCAAGGCCACCACAATCACAATACGGTCGAGCACCCACAGGTAATCGAACTTATTGTTGCGCGCAAACAGCCAGCAGGCCAGCAAGATGCCAATGGTAGCGCCGTGGCTGGCCAGCCCGCCCTGCCAGATGCGGAACACCACCATGGGGTCGGCCATCAGCGCGTCGAAGTCATAAAACAGCATGTGGCCCAGCCGCGCCCCCACGATGGTGCCGATGAGCATGTAAATCGTAATCACGTCGACCCACTGCGGCGACACCCGCTCCGAGCGGTAGATGTGCGTGAGAATGAATGTGCCCAGCACAAAGGGCAGCATGAAAAACAGGCCGTACCAACGCAGCATTATCGGCCCCAGCTGGTGGCCGAACACCGACCACGGACCAAAGGAATGGATAATGGGATTGACGTCCCAGGTAATAGCGGCGAGAAGAGGCAGCATACGCAACAAAAATGAATTATGGTTTCAAAGGTACTACCCCTCGCTTCTTGGGCTTCGGCCGGGCAAAATGCCCGTACCGTCCCAGAGCAAGCAAGCGCAATGCAAGGAAGGCTGAACAAGAAGCCGCCATTCCTGGAATGTGGTTGAAGAGGGAGAATCAGCGCTGAAGCACCGGCGACTGCTGACCGTTGGAGCAGGCATCGCAATGAGTACCACCCGCTGCCGGGCGCAGCGCCGCCCCGTCTCCGCTGAGCGTCATCACCAACGCCCCGAGCAACGCCGCGTAGGCCGGCCGGCGCAGCCACCCAGGCAGCGTTTGGCGCTGTCCAGAAGCATCGGCGGTGAGCCTGGCATGCACCCGGTTATAAAAGAACGGCCGGGGCCCGGCGTGGGGCTGGGCTTGCAACTGGTGTACCAGGGTGTCCCATTCTTCGTCGGACATGGAACGAGCGGCTGAATCAGACATGGTAAGAATGGGATTGAAGGTGTTTACGGAGGGTTTGGCGGGCCCGGAATAGCAACGATTCCACGGCGGGCACGGTCGTATTGAGTACCGCCGCGATTTCCTCATAGCTCAACTCTTGCTCATGGCGCAGGGTGAAGGCCACCTGTTGTTGGTTTGGCAAACGGGCAACGTGGTCCAGTAAAACCTGCAGCTGCTGCTGGCCTTCGAGCAGCGCCAGGGGATGCGCGTGGTCGGGTACTTCATGCAGTACGTCATTGTCGAAACCCAGTAGGCTGGTGAAATAGGCAAAGCGCTTTTTGGTGCGGGCCTTCCGGCGATTTTTCAGGGCCCGCGACGTGGCCAACCGGTAAAGCCAGGTACTAAGGGCAGCTTCGCCCCGAAACCGGCCAATGGTCTGATAAACTTCCACGAAGACTTCCTGGGCAATATCTTCGGCCTCTTCCGGGGACCGCAGCAGGGAAAGCACCGTCCGGTAGATACGGTCCTGATAGCGCTCTACCAGGGTGCGAAACGCAGCTTCACTGCCCGACTGCAGCTGCGCTACCAAATTGGCATCGGCCGCCGAACCAATCAACTGAGCACAGGTCGGAGGGTCGTGGGTCTGGGCCGGCAGCAGTGGAAGCAAGTAAGCCACAAGAACTGGGACTGTAGGATTCGGAAAAGGGTCCGCTCAGTACCGGGCCTTCGCGGCGGCTACCAAGGGTTCATTGTCTTAGGTTCCATCCACTCCAAAAACTTGCGCCCGGCCTTCACTTTATTTCGAAGCAGTTGAGGAATTTCATTCCGGCAGTCATGTCGCGCTCGCACTACAGCGCCGCCAGTTCCTCCGCAAACCCGCCGCTGAGGATGGGAAACCGCAGCCAGGAGCGCGGGTCCACGTTGTAGTCGTCCAGGTGAAAGCTGGGGGCGTAGCGTTCCCGCTTCCACTGGTTGCGGCTCCAGAGGTTGTAGAAGCGGCGCACAAAGGTTTTCAGCTGCTCGTGGTCGAAGCCGGTTTCCTCGGTTTTCAGCGCGGCCAGCACCTGTTGGGGGCTGAGCCGGTCGTAGAATGCCAGCCGCTCAATACGGTTGAGCAGCGTGTACGGCATGAGGTCGCGCTCGTCGGTCTGCTTGTCTTCCAGCGGGCGCAGCTCGGCGGTGGGTTGCAGGGCATTCACGTGGCGCAGGGCGGCGTAGCCCAGCTCGGTTTCGGCCCAGCGCAGCCACTTCTTCACAAAGTCCTTGTCGACGCCCGCAATTGGGGAGATGCTGCCGGCCGTGTCGCCGTCCATGGTGCAGTAGCCCACGCTGGCCTCCGAGCGGTTGGACGTGGTGATGAGCAGGCAGTTCTGCACGTTGGCCAGCATCCAGATGCCCGGCGCCCGCACCCGCGCCTGAATATTTTGCAGGGCCAAATCGTCGGTTTGCCAGGTCAGCTCCCGGCCCAGCGCGCCCTGGATTTTGCCCACGTAGCCGGCTACTTCGTCGTCAATATTCCAGTTGTGAAACCGCGCCCCGATGCTGTCCGCCAGCTCCTGGGCCGAATTAAGGGTGTCGTCCGAAGAATTCACCGTGCCCTGGTAAGCGCAGGTCAGCAGCTGCCGCACCAACTCCTGGTTTACAGTTAAAAGGTGAGAGTGAAAAGTTAAAAGCTCGCTTGGATGCTGTTTACTTTTTAACTTTTCACTTTCACCTTTTAACTCGTTCTCCACAATCTGAGTAGCGGAGCCGCCTGCGCCGGCCTGCTGCACCACCGTTTCGCTCGCCGCCGGGAAGCAGCCGCTGCGGCGCTTGAACTCTTCCAGGCCCAGTTCCTCCACGCCCAGCCGCACCATCTCGGCCACGCCCACCGCGCAAAAGCTAGAGTCTGCCCCACCGCTCAAACTCAGCACGAAACCGCGGCTGCGCGCCTTGCGCAAATAGTCGAACAGCGCCAGGCTCATGGCTTGGTTCAGCTCCTTGTATTCGTCGGGCGTAGGCAGCGGCACTATTTCAACGGCCGGCTCCGGCGCGGTGCTGAAATCCACGTCCACCCACTCCAAATCCACTTCCTTAAAGCTCAGCAGCTGGTTGCGCCGCAGCAGATGCCCGTTGCGCGCCACCAGAATCTCGCCGTCGAAGATGATGCGCCCCGCCTCATTGCCCAGCAGATTGGCGTAGAGGTACGTGCAGTTGAACGTGCGCGAGGCCTTCATCACCAGCTGGTAGCGCACGTCGGTTTTGCTCATCGCAAAGTGGCTGGCCGAGGGGTTCACAATCAAATCCACTTTGCCCATGAGCCGGCAGGCGGGCCGTACGTTGTCGGCCCGCCAGGCATCTTCGCATATCTCAAACCCAAAGCGCACGCCCTGGTGCTCGAAGATGAGGTCGCCCAACGGCCACGCCTCCCCTTCCAAGCTCACGGTCGTGGTTTCGCCCGCCACCCAGGGCGCGAAGAAGCGCGTCTCGTAGTGCACCCCGTCATTGGCCAGAAACTGCTTCGCCGCGAAGCCCAGAATCTGGCCATCGCGCAGCACCGCCGCCGTATTGTAGGTGCGATGGTTGAGGCGAACGGGCAGCCCCACCACCACGCAAATCCCCTGCGTCCACTCCCGCACCTGCTGCAAATGCGCCAGCGCCGCCTGCGGCATCCAGTCGCTCAGAAACAGGTCTTCGCAGCCGTAGCCGCTCAGGCACAGCTCGGGCAGGCACAGCAGGTCTACGCCGGACGCTTTGGCCTGCTCAATGGCGGTCTGGATGTTCCGCAGGTTATTGGCCCAGTCAATGGGAATCTGGTTGAGGGCGGCTCCGGCAATACGCATGACGCTTCGCTTAATGAGGAATTGGGAATGAGGGATGAATAACTGGGCTTTCAAGAATTAACAACGTTTCGGCCAGGCCGGGTTTTCGCCAGTCTGATTTTTCTATCAACCCGACTCCAGCAAGTCTTCATTCCTCATTCCCAATTCCTCATTAAGCGAAGCGTTAAGCCACTCCCAGCGCCGTCAGCGCCCGGTCGGCCGCCAACTGCTCTGCCTGCTTCTTGCTCAGGCCCATGCCGGTGGCCACCACCTCCTCGTCCAGCAGCACCGTGGCGGTGAACTCCATCATCCCGCCCGGCCGGGCTTCGCCGGTGATGTCGTAGCGGAGGTTTTTGCCCTGGCGCTGGGCCCATTCCACCAACTTGCTCTTGAAATTGGCCGTGGTAGTGGTAAGCGTATGCACGTCCACAAAACCCTTCACGAGGCGGGCGAGCACAAATTTCCGGGCGGCTTTGTAACCTAAATCCAGGTATACGGCCCCTACCAACGCCTCCAGCGCATTGCCGTTCACGGAGCGCGAGCGGGCGGCCCGGCCCTGCGCGGCATCCAGTTGCACCAGCTTATCGAGGCCCAGCTTAAGGGCGATACCGTTCAGGCTTTCGCGGTTCACGATGCGCGAGCGCACCTCCGTCAGAAAGCCCTCCTGCTCGTAAGGGTACTTTTTGAAGAGGTATTCGGCCACCACCGTGCCCAGCACGGCATCGCCGAGGAATTCCAGCCGCTCATTGGTCTGGTGGCGGCCCGCGCCGGGCTGCTGCCGCACCGCCGAAGAATGAGTAAACGCCAGCCGGTAGAGCTTGGCATTCTTAGGCGACTGCCCCGTTACGGTAGCCACCGCCTGCCGAAACGCCTTGTCGGAAGCAAAAAACCGGGAAACGAAACCAAGCAAAGGAAAGGAGGCTAAGAAGTGGTAGAAAAGGCAGTTGATTGTAAAACCAGAACGCCATGCTCATCTGGCGTCCGCTTGCCAAAGCATCTCGCGTGCAATAGTAATTCAATCGAAAGAATTACCTGCGCGGTAGAGATGCTCCGGCAAGCGGACGCCAGATGAGCATGACGTTGTGCTGTTAGCGGTTGCACCGCCGGCTTACAGTTTGCGGAACACCACCGAAGTATTGTGCCCGCCAAAGCCAAAGGTATTGCTCATGGCCACGCGCACCTCCCGGGCCTGGGCCACGTTTGGCGTGAAGTTCAGGGCCTGGTTGATTTCGGGGTCGGGGGTGTGCAGGTTGATTGTGGGCGGCACTAGGCTGTTTTGCATGGCCAGCAGGCAGGCCACTGCCTCAATGCCGCCAGCGCCGCCCAGCAGGTGGCCGGTCATGCTTTTGGTCGAGGAAATATTGAGCTTCTCCGCGTGCTCGCCAAATACCTGTTCAATGGCTTTGATTTCGGCGCCATCGCCCAGCGGCGTGCTGGTGCCGTGGGTATTGATGTAGTCAACATCCTCGGGCTTGATGCCAGCGTCGCGCAACGCGTTTTTCATTACCAGCACCACGCCGCTGCCGCTCGGGTCGGGCGCGGTGATGTGGTACGCGTCCGACGACATGCCGCCACCGATGAGCTCGGCGTATATCTTGGCGCCGCGCGCCTTGGCGTGCTCGTATTCTTCGAGCACCAGCGCGCCGGCCCCTTCGCCCAGCACAAAACCGTCGCGGTCCTTGTCATAGGGCCGCGAGGCCGAGGCCGGGTCGTCGTTGCGCTCACTCATGGCCTTGAGGGCATTGAAACCGCCCACGCCCGACTCGGTAATGGCGGCTTCGGAGCCGCCGGTTATCACGGCATCGGCGAGGCCGAGGCGAATGTTATTAAAGGCCGCGATAATGGCGTCGTTCGACGAGGCGCAGGCCGAAGTGGTGACGAAATTGGGCCCGCGGAAGCCGTTTTTGATGGAAATATTGCCCGACGAGGAATCGGCAATCATGCGCGGAATAAAGAACGGCGAGTAGCGCGGCGTGCCGTCGCCGCGCTCAAACTGGAAGCATTCTTCCTGCAGGGATTTCAGGCCGCCGATGCCGGAGCCCCAAATCACGCCGACCCGGTCTTTATCGACGCCGCTTTCGAGCAGGCCCGAATCGGCAATGGCTTCGTCGGACGCCACGACCGCAAATTGCGTGAAGAGGTCCATTTTGCGGTGCTCCTTGCGGTCGAAGAAAGCATCGGGCTCGTAGCCTTTTACCTCGCAGGCAAAGCGGGTTTTAAACTTGGCCGGGTCGAAACGGGTGATGGTAGCAGCCCCGCTCAGGCCCGTGCGCAGGCCTTCCCAGTACGTTGGGGCAGTGTTGCCCAGTGGAGTGATGGCCCCAAGGCCGGTAACGACAACCCGTCGGATGGACGACATAAGCAAGCGCCACTGGCGCGAAAGGTGAAGCGGGATAAAACCGCAAAACCGGCCGGCGGCGGGCCGGCCGGTATGCGCAGAACGAAGGTGGTTATGCCGGGCGAAGCGAGGAAGCTGAGTAGAGAATCTGGCTCAAATTGCGCGCTTCGCCCAGGATGACACAAAACTATTTAGCGTGCTCTTCGAGGTAGCTGATGGCCTGGCCCACGGTACCGATGTTCTCGGCCTGGTCGTCGGGGATGCTCACGTTGAATTCCTTTTCGAACTCCATAATCAGCTCGACGGTATCCAGCGAGTCGGCACCCAGGTCGTTGGTGAAGCTGGCTTCGGGAGTAACTTCCGAGGCTTCGACGCCCAGTTTATCAATAATAATGGCCTTTACTTTTTCTGCGATTTCAGACATTTCCGTGGGGGTTTAAAGAAAACTACGGCACAAAGTAACGAGAGATTTTCCAACTAACCCACCGCCGCGCTTTCGAATGGTAGGTACAAGATTATGGCGGCGGCCCTGGCAGCGGCCCGCTGCAAGCCGTAGCTTTGCCCCTGCCCGCCCGCGGGTGCCCTATTTGCGGCTGCTATGAAGACCTTCACCCTGGACGTTGAGTATGAGTGCGACTTTGCCCTATTCGGGCTCGTGAGCAGCACCCGCGACTATACCCTGGCCTGGACCCTGAACCGGGCCCTGCGCCTGCGCCTCGTGAAGCAGCCCGAGCTGCTGCTGAACCTGCTCAGCCGCGGCCGGCTGGTATTCACGCACTACCTGCACGCCACCGAAACCCTCACGTTTCGCCTGCTGCGCAACCGCTCCATCGTGCCCTCCAACCTAAAAAAGCCCTTTCTGGCGCCCGATATAAAGGAATACGACTACCTGCTGGCCGTGAGCAACGGCAGCGGCGCCCTCGCCGACGAAGCGCTAATCCAACAGCTCACCGCCCTCGACGCCGTGCAGTACGTATGCCAGTTCGACCCCAATACCCTCAAATACAAGGAGAATTTGATTCTGTGAAAGCCCGCCGCGGCATTTCATTTAAATTAAACGACTTTTGCGCTGCCGGTAAGGTTGAGCCCGGTTTAAATTGCCGGCTTAGCGCCAAAACCGCCCCAGTTTCAGCTTCGCTGGAACGTCCCCTCCTTGACAAAATGAGGGGAGTTTTTTTGTTCTGACATTTCTGCATAACGCATGGAAAACCGCCCCACATTTAACAAGACCAAAATCGTGGCCACCGTCGGCCCCGCTTCCAACACCTACGAGCGTCTCGGCATCCTCATGCGGGAGGGCGTCGACGTGTTCCGCCTCAACTTTTCGCACGGCTCCTACGAGGACCACCTCTCGGTCATCAACACCGTGCGCCGGCTGAATAAGGACATGAAAACCTCCGTGGGCCTGCTCCAGGACTTGCAGGGGCCTAAAATCCGCCTCGGCGAGGTGGAAGGCGGCGGCGTCGAAATCAAGGCCGGCGACAAAATCAAGCTGGTGTGCGGCGAGAAGGAAATCAGCACGGCCACGCGCCTGAGCACCATTTACCTGGGCCTGGCCCGCGACGTGAAGCCCGGCGACCAGATTCTGATTGACGACGGCAAAATTGAGTTGAAGGTGCTGGCTACCGACCGCGACCACGAAGTGGACGTGGAAGTAATCTACGGCGGCCTGGTGAAGCCCCGCAAAGGCATCAACCTGCCCGATTCGGAAGTATCGGCGCCCTCCATGACCGAGAAGGACATTGAGGACCTGGAGTTTGGCTTGCTGCACGACGTGGACTGGGTGGCGCTGAGCTTCGCCCGCAAAGCGGACGACATTCGCTTCATCAAAAACCTCATTGCCCAGGCCGGCAAAAACACCCGCGTGGTGGCCAAGATTGAAACACCCGACGGCCTGCGCAACATCGACGAAATCATCGCCATCACCGATGCCGTGATGGTGGCCCGCGGCGACCTCGGCGTGGAAGTGAAGATGGAAGAGGTGCCGATGGCCCAAAAGATGATTATTGCCAAGTGCAACGCGGCCGGCAAGCCCGTCATCGTGGCTACCCAGATGATGGAAAGCATGATTACGGCCCCCCGCCCCACCCGCGCCGAAACTAGCGACGTAGCCAACGCCGTACTCGACGGGGCCGACGCCGTGATGCTCTCGGCCGAAACCGCCGTGGGCGCCTACCCGGCCGAGGTTATCCGCTCCATGGTGGGCACCATTCTAAGCGTGGAAAGCCGCAGTCCGCAGCTCTTCCACAAGTGGTGGCCCATCGACCCCGCCAGCACCAACTTCATGGCCGACAGCGTCCTTTCCGCCTCCTGCCACCTGGCTAAGAACACGGGCGCCAAGGCCATTACCGGCATGACGCACCACGGCTACACCGCCTTCCAGCTGGCCAAGTACCGCCCGAAGGCCGATATTTTTATCTTCACCGACAACCGCAACCTGCTCACGTCCCTGAGCCTGGTGTGGGGCGTGCGCAGCTTCTACTACGACCGCCTTATCAGCACCGACAGCACCATTACGGACATCCGCTACGTCCTCACCACCACCGGCCACCTGGAGCCCGGCGACGTGTTCATCAACACCGGCTCGATGCCCATTCAGGACAAAGGCAAAGCCAATATGGTGAAAGTCAGCATCGCCTAAACACCATCGAGGCACTACATAAAAAGAGCCCGTTACTTACGTAGCGGGCTCTTTTTATAGGTAGACTGGATTTACTCGTGAGTCAGTTTCCAGTTGGCCATGGCGTTGGGGCCGCTCAGGTGCAGCAGGTAGAGGCCGGCCGGCTGCCCGGCCAGCGGCACGGTAATAGTGGTTTGGCCGGTTGGCACGGTGGCGCTCCACACGGGGCGGCCCAGCGCATCGGTCAGGCGCAGGGCGCAGCCGGGGCGGGCGGGCGTGGCCAGCGTGAGCGTGGCCGCGTCGGTGGCGGGGTTGGGGTGTAGCGTGGCCAGGGATGCTGCCTGGGCGGCGCGGGTGGGCAGCAGGTTTATAAAGTTGGCCACAGAGCCACAAGTGACACTCCCACCGGATGTAGTCCTGAGCGAGTATTGCAGGAAGGTTTCGTAGGTTCTGGTATCGCCCACGCCAATTTGTGGCGCGAATGCTTGAAACCAGTTACCATCGGAGACAGGCGCATACGACGCTACGCCTCCGACGGTGCTGAAGCTATGCATTTGCTCGTACGCCAGCACGGCATTGCCTGCTTGGCAGGAAGGAATGGCCGATAATGAAATACCTAGACCAACCACCAGGCTGGTGGCCTGAGGAACAAGCGCTTTGTACTCGCCAGACAGCAGCGGCAGGGCCTCGTACTGCGGTGATTGGCCCGTGCGGAGCGAGAAGGCCAGTCGGCCATTCTGCACCGGCCCAATCACCGCGCCGGGCGTTCCGAAGCAGCCAAAAATGGCATAGTTGACGATTCGGGCCTGTTGGCGGTACGTGTACAGCAGCGAGTCGGCCACTACTTGGCGCGTTTGAATGATACGTAGCGTATAGGTACTGGTGCAGGGCGGGCTGCCCACCGACTGCGGGGTTTCTGCGTACCCAAATTGGTCGCCGGGCCGCATGTTAAATAACGTGGCTGGATAAACCGGCGAATTGGCGAGCGGAACCGGGAGTTGGGAGGCTTCATACTGCGGAGCCGAGTTGCTGGTTACTAGCCAGCGTGGCCCGGCCAGCAGGCCGTATTGCCGGCTCAAGCGCACCACTTGGCCCGAGCTGAGCGTGATAATTGCCACAGAATCAGAGGGACTACCGGGGATAATGCTCACAGGCTGCCACGTCCGGCTGGTAAGTGTGGCCGTAAGAGTAGGCGTGGTACTGGCGGCCCAAGTGCTGCCCACGGCAGCGCGCGGGCGCAGGCGTAATGACAGCGCGGCTTGATAACTGCCTTCCGCCACGCTTTCCAGCGAGAATTCTGCCGTGCCCGGCTGCCATACCAATCGCGCGCCAAACAAGTTATTTCGGCTCCTGCGACTGGTGCTGAATGCATAAGCGCCACCTAACGCGGTGCCGTCGAAAGGCCGCAGCAACCGATTGAAAGCCCAGGCCGAATCTCCAGTGACCGTGGTATACGCCGAGTCGAGCCGCAGCAGAAAAGAAGAACCGGGGCTGCCACTGGTGGCAAATGAGTAAATCAGCCCCGGCCGGAACGGCCGCCACGCCTGCTGGGCACTCGCGGTCATAGCAGTAAACAATAGGAGCGCGGCCAGAAGCAGCCGTGCCCAACGGTAGGCGTTGCCCATGAGCAGAGTGGGATGAGGTGGAAGAAGGCCCGTAAGGTACATCCTTTCCTCGTTAAGCAACTTTTGGTATTCGCCAAACGCAAGAAGCCCTGCTCGTTGCCGAGCAGGGCTTCTGTAAGAGGCGGAGAACCAGACCTTGGGGCGGCGCAGTCTGGTCCTCCTAAACTCGCTACGCGCTAAAGCGCATTGACGAGCTTTGTCAGCTTGCTTTTGTTGTTAGCAGCTTTGTTCTTGTGGATGATGTTCTTTTTGGCCAAACGGTCCAACATCGACGACACTTTTTTCAGCAGTTCCTGGGCCGCCGTTTTGTCGGTGGCTTCGCGCAGGCGCTTGATGGCGGTGCGGGTGGATTTGTGCTGGTAACGGTTCAACACGCGCTTAGCTTCGTTGCTGCGGATGCGTTTGAGGGCCGACTTATGGTTTGCCATGAGCAGGAATATATTGGAGCGTTATGCTTGAGTTCTGTGTTTGGGAGGGCAAAGGTACGAAGCGGCCCGGCATATTCAAACCCCGCCGGCAAAAATATTGAAGCAAGGCCCTGTTGGCTCCGCAATTTCTCCACCGAACAAGGCCCGGCGGTTCGGATTTTGCCGCATGCGGTGGCGCATTCATGGCAATTTCACTTTGACTGGCTGAAATTAGTATGCATGCCGATTAGGCACGAACTTTACTGTCTATCCAATCCCATCCAGCGCGCAACTTCATTTTACTTATCCGCGCCATGCCTCTCGTAGCCGAATCCCGTTATCAGCCGCCGTTTTACTTGTTCAACGGCCATTTGCAGACCATTGTGCCCAGCCTGTGGCGCACGGTGCCCGAGGTGGCCTACCAGCGCGAGCGGCTGGAACTGCCCGATGGCGACTTCCTGAACCTGGATTGGAGCTGCCTGCCCGCCATGCGCCCCACCGACGGCCTCGTCATTGTATCGCACGGCCTCGAAGGCGACGCTTCCCGGCCCTACGTGCGGGGCATGGTGCGCGCCCTCAACCGCGCCGGCCTCGACGCGCTGGCCTGGAACTACCGCAGCTGCGGCGGCGAGATGAACCGCCTGCTCCGCTCCTACCACCTCGGCGACACCGAGGATTTGGACCTGGTGCTGCGGCACGCGCTGGCCACCGGGCGCTACCAGCGGGCGTATTTGGTGGGTTTCAGCGCGGGCGGTAATGTGACGCTGAAGTACTTGGGCGAGGACGCCGACCGGGTGCCGAAGGAGGTGAAGCGCGCGGCGGTTTTCTCGGTGCCAACCGACTTGCAGGCCAGCTCGGTGCACATCGGCCGGCTGCAGAACCAGGTGTATATGCGGCGATTCCTGAAATCGTTGCGGCTCAAGGTGCGGGCCAAGGCCGAGCTGCTGCCAGGACAGGTAGACCTGGAGGGCATCGAAGAGCTGCGCGATTTTCAGCAGTTCGACAATCGCTACACCGCACCTATGCACGGTTTCGACTCGGCCGATGCCTACTACCGCTATGCCAGTTCCGGGCGCTACCTGAGTGGCATCCGGATACCCACGCTGCTGGTAAATGCCCAGAATGACCCATTTTTGCCGGCCTCCTGCTTTCCGCGGGACGTAGCGGCCAGCTCACCGTTTGTGTTTCTGGAAACCCCGCCCGAGGGCGGGCACGTCGGCTTTGCGGAAGGCTCGCCCGATGGGGAATACTATTCGGAACGGCGGGCGGCCGAGTTCCTCACCGCGGAAGTACCCGCGTAGCAGGCAGCTACTTGGCGGGCACGAAAACCACCTTTTTCGTCTCGTAGAATTCTTCGCTGAAGAAATCACTCAAATCCGTGACGGTGGCTTTCAGGCCGGATTCGGCAATTTCCTCGGTTAAATCCCCGCCTTTCAAATAATAGAGCCCGCTGCCGGCGGCGCCCTGGGGCTTGAAGCGGTGGGCCACCCAGGGGTGAAAGGTGGCGAGGCGCGCCACGGCCCGACTCACCACGTAGTCGTATTTGGTGCGCAGCTGCTCGGCGCGGGTTTGCTCGGCCGTCACGTTGTTCAGGCCCAGGGCGGCGGCCATGAACTGCACGGCCCGGATTTTCTTGCCGATGCTGTCGACGAGGTGGAAATGCACTTCCGGAAACAGGATGGCCAGCGGCAGGCCGGGCAGGCCGCCGCCGGTGCCCACGTCGAGTACAGCACTGCCTTTGGGGAACTGAATTACTTTAGCAACGCTCAGGGAGTGCAGCAGGTGGCGTTCCGTGAAATTTTCCATGTCGGGCCGCGACACGAGGTTGATGGCTTCGTTGGTGGCCCGAAACTCGGTTTCCAGCTGCTTGAAAAGCTTAAGCTGCTGGGGGGTGAGTTCGGGAAAGTAGTGCTGCAGAAGATTCATGCGGGGTGGGCTTAAAAAACGGTCATTCTGAATGCAGCGAAGCGGAATGAAGAATCTCTACCACGAGAGTAATAATTACTTCCGTGGTAGAGATTCTTCATTCCGCTTCGCTGCATTCAGAATGACAAAACGCAAGGCGGCAATTGAGATTAAATAATTTGCTTGGTGTGCTTCACCATGTCATAGAGCAGCTCGCGAGCGCGGTGCAGCTGGGCTTTCACGGTGCCGAGCGGGGCTTTGAGCTCGGTGGCAATTTCTTCGTAGCTGAGCTCGTCGAAATAGCGCAGCGACACCAGGCGCTGGTATTTATCGGGCAGGCGCGACACGACGTGGCGCATGATTTCGATTTTCTGGTTGCGCACGGCGTGCTCGGCCGGGTTCAGGTCGTTGTCGCGGAAATCGATGGTGATTTCGTCGCCATTGTCCACTTTAATAGCAGAGTCAATCGACATGGTTTTGATTTTATTCTTGCGAATAAAATCGATGCAGTTGTTGGTGGCAATGCGGAACAGCCAGGTGCTGAACGCATACTCGGGATTGAACTTGTGGAGGTTGCGGAAGGCCTTGGCGAACGCCTCGATGGTAAGGTCTTCGGCATCGTCCTGGTTGCGCACCATCTTGAGGACCACGTGGTAGACGGGCTTCTTGTAGATGTGCATCAGCTCGGCGTAGGCTTTCTCGTCGCCGTGGTCTACGGCGGCGCGAATCAGCTTGAAATCGTGCTTGGCTTTGGCTGAAAACTGCTTTTGAATGTCTTGATTGTTTATTTCCATCGAAGGGTGCGGTTAAGGAACAGCGAGATTCCCAGGGCCAGGTATTGGAAAAAATAAACCGCGTCGAGCACGGGCAGAAGCCCGACGATTACGGACTGGTCGAGGCGCCGGCTAAGACGGGCATACACGGCACTCACAAACAAAGTTCGGAGGATGTATATCACCGCCAAAGGTACCCAATTGTTTGGCGAAATTAATAGCACAACCGTAGTCAGATAAAACAACATATTGGCCATTATGAAGGTGCCCACCCGCAAACGGTCGGCCAAACGGTAGGCCCGGCCGGCCGATAAATGCCGGCGTTTCTGGCGCCACCAGGCGCGCCAGGTAGCGGCCGGCTCGCTGAGCGTATGGGCCGAGGGCTCGGCTACCACGGCCACGCGCTGGCCCTGGCGCACGGCATCCTGCACCAGCAAATCGTCGTCGCCGGAGAGCTGGCGGATGTGCGAGGCAAAGCCTTTGGTGGCCGTGAAGCAGGCACGGGTGTAAGCCAGGTTGCGGCCCACGCCCATATAGGGCCAGCCGCGCCAGGCGAAGCTGAGATACTGCGCCGCAGTGAGCAGCGTTTCATAGCGGATGAGCTGGTTGAGAAAGCCGGGTGCTTCGGTGTAGGCCGAGAACCCGAGGACAAGGTCGGCCCCATTGGCTTGTGAAAAGCCGCGCTGCATGAGGCGCAGCCACTGATTGGTGGCTGGAATGCAGTCGGCATCGATGAAGAGCAGGCGGGCGTAGCGCGTGGCTTTGACGCCGAGCGTGAGGGCGTATTTCTTGGGCGCGAAGCCGTCGGGCGTCTTGCTGACGGTGACGAGGCGGACTGTTGAGGGATAATACTGGGTGAGCTGCTGGGCGTAGAGGAAGGTGTCGTCGTGGCTACGGTCGTCGATGAGGACGATTTCGAAGCCGGCGGGGTAGTCCTGCTTCAGCAGCAGGGGCAGCAGCCGGCGCAGGTTATCCAGCTCGTTGCGGGCGCAGACGACGATGGAAACCGGCTCGGAATCGGGCCCGGGCGCGTCGGATGGCGCCTCGAGGGGCCGGCGGGCGAAGGGCCGGAAGAAATACGCCGCGTAGAACAGCTGCACCAGCACGCACGCAAGCAGAAGCCAGAAAAAGGGGGACTTGGGTACGTACGAAAGAAGCAACGGGGAAGCGGCACGAATGAGCCGGTAAAAGTACGGGGCGCGCAGCGGGCGGGCTACCTTTGCGCCCGCTTATGACCTTCGACCTCCTCGCCCAAGACCCTGGCACCAAAGCCCGCGCCGGCCTCATTCAAACAGCCCACGGCGCGATAGAAACGCCCATTTTCATGCCCGTGGGCACGGCCGGCACCGTGAAAGCCGTGTCGCAAACCACCCTCAAAGAGGACGTGAAGGCCCAGATTATTCTCGGCAATACCTACCACCTTTACCTGCGGCCGGGCCTGGAAGTGCTGCAAGCGGCCGGCGGCCTGCACAAGTTCAACGGCTGGGACCGGCCCATTCTCACGGACTCGGGCGGCTACCAGGTGTACTCGCTGAGCAACACCCGGAAGATTAAGGAAGAGGGCGTGAAATTCCGCTCGCACATCGACGGCAGCCAGCATTTGTTCTCGCCGGAGGGCGTGATGGACATTCAGCGCGTTATCGGGGCCGATATTATCATGGCTTTTGATGAGTGCACGCCCTGGCCCTGCGAGTACGACTACGCCGCCCGCTCGCTGGATATGACGCACCGCTGGCTCCAACGCTGCATCGAGCGGTTTGACAGCACTGAAGGGCTTTATGGCTACGAGCAGGCCCTATTTCCCATCGTGCAGGGCAGCACGTTCAAGGATTTGCGCATCAGGTCGGCCGAGTTTATTGCGGCCCAGGGGCGCGCGGGCAACGCCATTGGCGGCCTGAGCGTGGGCGAGCCGGCCGAGCTGATGTACGAAATGACCGAGCTGGTCTGCGACATTCTGCCCAAAGACAAGCCGCGCTACCTGATGGGCGTGGGCACGCCGGCCAACATCCTCGAAAACATTGCGCTGGGCGTGGACATGTTCGACTGCGTGATGCCGACCCGCAACGCCCGCAACGGCATGCTGTTCACCACGCAGGGCATCCTGAACGTGACCAATAAAAAGTGGGCCACGGACTTCACGCCCATCGACCCTGAACTGGGCGGACACGCCAGCACGTTCTACTCACGGGCGTACCTGCGCCACCTTTTTCAGTGCCAGGAAATGCTGGGGCCGCAAATTGCCTCAGCCCACAACCTGGCGTTTTACCTGTGGCTGGTGGGCGAGGCACGCAAGCAAATCGTGGCCGGCACGTTTGGCCCCTGGAAGGACCGGATGGTGAAGCAGGTGATGACGCGGCTATAAAATCAGTTAACAATTATCAGTGAGCAGTTATCAGTGCCGTTCTGAATTGTTCACTGTTCACTGACTTAAACATGAATATCCTCGACAAATACATTATCAAGAAGTTTCTGGCCGCGTTTTTCTTCTCGGTGGTTATTCTCGTGTCGGTTATTTGCGTCATTGATTTTACGGAGAAAAACGACGACTTTATTCAGCATAATTTGCCGATGTCGAAAGTTCTTTTCGGCTATTACATCTACCTCTTTCCTTATTTCGCCAATTTACTTTCGCCAATTACCATTTTTATCGCCGTGGTTTTTGTGACGGCGCAATTGGCGGCGCGGACTGAGATTGTGGCCATTCTGGCCAGTGGGGTGAGCTTCAAACGGCTAATGCTGCCGTATGCCATGGGGGGTTCGGTGGTGGGGCTGCTGATATTTGGGCTGATTGGCTGGGTGCTGCCGGTGGGCAATAAGGCGCGGGTGGCGTTTGAGCGGGCGTACATCAAATTGCCCTACCGGTTTCAGGGGCGCAACGTGCACATCAAGATTGGGCCGCGCAGCTACGTGTATATGGAAAGCTATGACAACACGAGCAACCGGGGCTACCGCTTCGCGCTGGAAACCGTGGACAGCACCATTCTGCGCCGCCGGCTCACGGCCGAGGCCATCAACTGGGATTCGACCAAGCACATGTGGCATCTCACGCCGCAGCTGGTGCGCACCTTCACCGGCGCGCAGGACGAAAGCCTGAAAACCATCCCGGCCCGCGACACCACCCTGAACCTGCTGCCCGCCGACTTCGCCAGCCAGTACAAGCTGGCCGAAACCCTCACCCTGCCTCAGCTGAACGCCTACATCCGCACCAAGATTGAGCGCGGCGCCGACGATACGCAGCTCTACATGAGCGAGAAATACGAACGGTATTCTTACCCGTTTGCCATCGTTATTCTCACCCTGATTGGGGTAACGCTCAGCGCCCGCAAGTCGCGGGCCGGCGTGGGCGGGCAAATTGCGCTGGGGTTTGTGCTGGCTTTCGTGTTCATTATTTTCGTAATGCTGAGCCGCAATCTGGCGCAGGTGGGCAGCCTGTCGCCCATTGTGGCGGCCTGGGTGCCCAGCGGCGTCTTCACCCTTATTGGGCTGACGCTGTACCGGTTTGTGCCGAAGTAATTGTTGATTTGCTGATTATGGGATGTGCTGATGTGCTGATAAGGGACCAGCCGAATTGCATTGAAAAACCAGCACAGTAGCACATCCCACAATCAGCACATCAATTCATGCTCCGCGACTACCTCAAGCTTCATTTCATTGTGCTCCTGTGGGGCTTCACGGCCATTCTGGGCAAGCTGCTGACGGTGCCGCCGGTGGAGCTGGTGTTCTGGCGCACGCTGCTGGCGGCCACCGGCCTGGCCGCACTGCTGGGGGCGCGGGGGCTGCCGTGGCGCGTATCAATGGGGCAGGCGGGACGGCTGCTGGCGGTGGGCGCGCTGGTGGCGGCGCACTGGATTACCTTTTTTCTGGCGGCGCGGCTGTCATCGGTGAGCGTGTGCCTGGCGGGCCTGGCCACGCTGGCGCTGTGGACCTCGCTGCTGGAGCCGCTGCTGCTGTGGCGGCGGGTGCGCGGCTACGAGGTGGGCCTGGGCCTCATCACGATGGTGGGCCTGTACCTGGTGAGCCAGGCCGAGCTGGACCAGCTGCTGGGCCTGGGCGTGGCGGTGGTTTCGGCGGGGCTGTCGGCGCTGTTCAGCGTGCTGAACTCCAAGCTGATTAAGACGCATCCGCCGCTGCGGCTCACATTTTATGAGATGGCGGGGGCTTGTTTGAGCGTGGTGCTGTTCTTCCCGGTTTACAGCCGCTATTTCACGCAGGGCCGGGGCTTGCAGCTGGCCTGGCACGGCTACGACTGGCTGTGGCTGGGCCTGCTGGCCGGCGTGTGCACGGTGTACGCCTTCTCCACGTCGGTGGAACTGATGAAGCGTCTCTCCCCTTTCGCCGTCAACCTGACCGTTAATCTGGAGCCGGTGTACGGCATTGTGCTGGCAGTGCTGGTGTTTGGCAGCAAGGAGCGCATGGCCACTGGCTTCTACTGGGGCACCCTGCTCATCGTCATCAGCGTGCTGATTCACCCGCTGGTGGCACGGTGGGCGAAGGACAAGGAGCCGGTGGTCGTCAACCTCACCCCCTGACCCCCTCTCCCAAAAAGAGGGGGTCAGGGGGTGAGGTTGCCCTGCCACACGCTGTACTCCGCTGGCCACTGCAGTGCCGCCGGTTCCCCACCCTCCCATAGCCCATACACGGCCGAGCCGGAGCCCGAAAGGCTGGCATAATCCGCGCCCGCCGCGTAGAGCTGCTGCTTAATCTCGGCCAGCACTGGATGAGCGGGCGCGAGGGCCGCTTCAAAATCGTTGCTGACCGTGGCGCGCCAGGTGGCCATGGGTTGCGCCAGCGCCTCGCGCAACGGGTATTTTGGTGGCTGCGGGGTGATGCGGGCATAAGCCTCGGCCGTGCTGATGTGCAGGTTGGGGTATACCACCACGCAGCTGGTGCCGGCCAGGTTCAGACTGATGTCCTCGAACATATCGCCTTTCTCCACGGCCAGTACGGGCTTGTTGCGGATGAAAAAGGCACAGTCGGAGCCCAGGCGGCGGGCGTAGCTTTCCAGTGCTTCAGCGGAAAGGCCCAGGCCGAAAAGCTCGTTGGTGGCCTTGAGGGCGAAGGCACAATCGGCGGAGCCACCGCCCAGGCCCGCGCCGATGGGCACAATCTTGTGCAGGTAAAGCTGGGCCGGCGGCAACTGCGGAAAGTCAGCTTGGAGCAGCTCGTAAGCCTTGAGGCAGAGGTTGGTGCCGGGGTCGCCGGGAATGGGGCGACCGGTGAGCGTGATGCTGGTGGCCTGGCCGGCGGGGGCGGGCAAAATTTCCAGCGCATCGGTCCAGGGCAGGGGCACAAACACCGATTCGAGGGTGTGGAAGCCGTCGGGGCGGCGCTGGGTGATGTAGAGGCCGAGGTTGAGCTTGGCGTTGGGGAAGACGAGCATACGGGGCGCGAACGGAAACGAAACGGTGGGGCGGCGGTGGCAAAGGTACTTTTGCTACGTGTCCGCCCCCGCTTCCTTTTATTCCCGCCACGGCAAACGCCTGCTCGACCTGGTGCTGGCGGCCCCGCTGCTGCTGCTCGCGCTGCCGTTGCTGGCCGGCGCGGCGGCGCTGGCGGCGGGCCAGAACCGGGGCCGCTGGCTGTTTCGGCAGGCGCGGCCGGGCTGGCACGGGCAGCTGTTCACGCTGTATAAGCTGCAAACCATGACCGAAGCCCGCGATGCCCATGGCCGGCTCCTGCCCGATGCCGAGCGCCTGCCCGCCCTCGGCCGCTGGCTGCGCGCCACTTCCCTCGACGAGCTGCCCCAGCTCTGGAACGTGCTGCGCGGCGACCTCAGCCTGGTGGGCCCGCGCCCGCTGCTGCCCGAATATTTGCCCCTGTACTCGGTGGCCCAGGCCCGCCGCCACGCCGTGCGCCCCGGCCTCACCGGCTGGGCACAGGTGAACGGCCGCAACACCATTTCCTGGGAAGAAAAATTCACCTTCGACGTCTGGTACGTCGATAACGTCTCCTTCCGGCTGGATTTGACCATCTTGTGGCGCACCGCCGGGCGGGTGCTGCGCGGCAGCGGCATCACCGCGCCGGGCCAGGCCACCACCACGCCCTTCCGGGGCAGCACTCCGCCCCCGGTTTCCTCGTAGCACATTTCGTTATGACCCAACTTTTCTTTTCTGATTTTGAGATTGAGTCGGCGGAAGCGCTGCCGCCGCTGGTGATTTTTGGCGCGGGCGGGCTGGGCCGCGAGGTGCTGCTGCTGCTGCGCCAGCTCAACGAGGCGCACCCTAGCTGGAGCGTGCGCGGCTTCTACGACGACCAGCCCCCCGCCACGGCCACCGTGGCCGGCCTCCCCTACCTCGGCACCGCGGCCGACCTCAACGCCACCGCCGAACCACTAGCCGTGGCCGTGGCCGTGGGCAACCCCGGCGGCCGGGCGGCCGTGGTTGCCCGGCTTACGTCGCCGCTGCTGAGCTTTCCGGTGCTGGTGCACCCCGACGTGGCCCTGCGGCCCCACCAGAACATTGCGCTGGGGTCCGGCTGCATCATTCAGCAGGGCTGCATCCTGACCTGTGACATTGCCCTGGGCCGGTTCGTGCTGCTCAACCTGGGCTGCACCGTGGGCCACGACGCCGTACTGGACGACTTTTGCTCCCTCATGCCGCACGCCAACGTGAGCGGCGCGGCCCACCTCGAAACCGGCGTGTACGTCGGCACCAGTGCCACCATTATACAAGGCGTGCGCATTGGGGCGCGCGGCATTCTGGGGGCCGGGGCCGTGGCCGTGCGCGACATTCCGGCCCATGTCACGGCCGTGGGCGTACCGGCTAAGGTGATTAACAGTTAGCAGTGAAAAGTCAGCAATTGACCAAGCTCCGCTTTTACTAACTGTTCATTACTAATTGTCAACTATTCACTGCTCACTGCTCACTGATTTAATGCGTAGCCAGGATTACGACCGTCTTTTTCTTTCCCCGCCCCACCTTGGCCGGCACGAGCTGAACTACGTGCACAAGGCCATTGAGGACAATTGGGTGGCCCCGGCCGGCCCCAACATCACCGGGTTTGAGGGCGATATCTGCCAGGCTGCCGGCATGGCGCACGCCGTGGCCCTCACCTCGGGCACGGCCGCCATTCATCTGGGGCTGATTTTGCTGGGCGTGGGGCCCGGCGATGAGGTGCTGTGCCCGTCCTTCACCTTCGTAGCCACGGCCAACCCGGTGCTCTATCTCGGGGCCACGCCGGTGTTCGTCGACAGCGAAGCCGATACCTGGAACCTGTGCCCCGAGCGCCTGCGCGAAGCCATTGTGGCCCGCCTCGCCCTGGGCAAAAAGCCCAAGGCCCTCATCCTCGTCCACCTCTACGGGATGCCCGCCCGGCTGCCCGAAATCCTGGCCCTGGCGCAGGAATTCGACATTCCCATCCTCGAAGACGCGGCCGAGGCGCTGGGTTCCCGCTTCGAGGGGCAGCCGCTGGGCAGCTTCGGCGCGGTGGGGGTGTTTTCCTTCAATGGCAACAAGATTCTGACCACCAGCGGCGGCGGCGCCCTGGTCACCAACGATGCCACGCTGGCCCAGCGCGCCCGTTTTCTGGCCACCCAGGCCAAGGACCACGCGCCGCACTACCAGCACTCCGAAGTAGGCTACAACTACCGGCTGAGCAACCTGCTGGCCGGCATCGGCCGGGGCCAGATGGAGCTGCTGGACGAACGGGTGAAGCGCCGCCGCGAAATCTTCGCCTGGTACCAGAAGCACCTCGCCGGCCGGCCGGGCCTCACCGTGGCCCTGGCTCCCGAGCCCGCCGGCAGCCGCTCGAACCGCTGGCTCACCACCATCCTACTAAATCAGCCGGAGGCCGACTCCGACGCCCCGCTCGCCACCCCCGAAACGCTGCGCCTGCACCTCGAAACCCACAACATCGAGAGCCGCCCGCTTTGGAAACCGCTGCACCTCCAGCCCCTCTTCGCCACCGCGCCCATGTACGGCGGCGAGGTCTGCGCCGACCTGTTTGCCCGGGGCCTGTGCCTGCCCAGCGGCACCGCCATGACCGAAGCCGACCTGCGCCGCGTGGCCGAAGCCGTGCGCGAAGTGCTATAAATTCGCCCCGTGTCACCCATTAAAAACGGCCCCAACCGGAAGGCAGGGGCCGTTTTTAGTAGTAGAGGACGTAGCTGACCTAAGTTGCGGACTACTCGGCCGGGTCAGTTTCTGTGGGGGCCGGAGGTGTAGCGGCGGGCTTGGCAGCGGGCCGTTTGGCGGCCAGGCGGCGGGCAACCACCGGGGCCGCGGCACGGGGCGCAGCTGGCCGGGCGGCTTTGGCAGCCGGAGCCGGCTTGACCCCGGGGGCCGCAGCGGCAGCGACCTTCGCGGCCTTGGGGCCCTGTTTGGCTTCCCTGGCCGTTTGCTTGGCTTCCGATTTGGCTTGTTTGGCGTGTTGCTTGGCCTGCTTGCGGCGCTGCTTCACCAGTTGAGCAGCCAGGCGCTTCACGGTTTTGGTGACGCCTTTGGGGGGTTGCCCGGCCTGGTCTTCGGCGGTGCCCAGGTAGGGCTGCAGCGCGGCGGCCAGTTCGCCGGCCAGCGCTTTGCGGGCGCGCTTGGCCGTGAGCGGGGTGGGGTTTGGCACCGCTTTGGCCTGCGCTTTGGCTTGCTTGCTTTGCTGCTTGGTGAGCTGTTTGGCAAGCTGCCGCAGGGTCTTGGCAACGGCTTTGGGGGGCTGGCCGGGGGTGGAGGCGTCGCCGCCGAGGTGGGAGGCAACGGCTTCGGCCAACTGGCCGGCGAGGAGCTTTTTGGGGGTACTCATAGGAAGAGAGGGATGAGGGGCCGCCGTGCAGCAGGCCCGGTTGCAGAATTAGCGTAGCGCCAGCAGCACGATGGCCAGCAGGGCCATTGCAGCCATGCAAACACTGACAATTAGGGTGTCGCGCGAGGGCGAGGCAGGGGTTTCCATGGGGCAATATTACAAAATCATTACCCCGTCAGCCGCTAAAAACGGCCTTTTCCAATGTTATGTTTTTCAAGCGTGCCGTGCCGTGGGCCGTTATAGCCATTCCAGAACAGGCGGGGCAGCGCCAATTGATAACCATTTCATAGCATGCAGACGGGCCGGGGCGGGCGTATTTTTGACAGGGGCCCCATCGGGCCCTTCCTCACCTCTTTCCGGAGCCGTATGCTGTTGGTGCGCCTGCTGTGGGTAATCATTCTTGGGGTGGGAGCCCTGCCCGGCGCGGCCCAGCCGGGGCAGCCGCTGCGCACCTATCGCGGGCTGGTGACGGACACCAACCGGCGGCCGCTGGTGGGGGCCAGCGTATTGGTGAAAGGCACCCGCACGGCCGTCACCACCAACTCCGAGGGGCAGTTCCTGCTCGCGCTGCCCGCCGGGGCCTACGAGCTGCTGGTGGATTACCCCGGCTACATCAGCCCCCCGGCCCTGCTCGGCCCCACCGATTCCGTCATCACCGTCATGTTGCGCTCGACCCGGCCCCGTGCCACGCGGCGCTAACGGCCGCGATTGAATAGCCGAAATGAGCCGTACCTCGGTACGCTCCCCTCCCGGCAGGTCCGCAACCCGGCCGTGCTTCGGTACGGTCCGGTGCCCGAATACCCGGAAGCCCATCGTACCTCGGTACGGTCCCCTTCCGAAGTCCCAAAAGGCAGCCGTACCTCGGTACGATGGGCTTCCGGACCTAAAAAAGCCGCCTGTACCGAGGTACAGGCGGCTTTTTGGCATTCAGCAAGCAGGTTGTACCGAAGTACGCTCGGGTTAGACCTCGGGAATGGTCGGGGGGGTTTGGGGCGTGGTCTTGTTGCCGCGCGCCGTCGAGAAATCAAAAAAGCTGTACACCTTTTCCGGCTTGTCGAAGGTGAGCTCCAGCTGGGCCTTGAGGCGGTGCTGGGCGCGGGCAATGGCGGCGCGGTCGTCGGCCAGGTCCACAATGGCGGTGTCGATGGTCGCGGCCTGCTTGTCGCGGTTTTCATCGGTGGCCACCAGGGCATCGTACAGCTTTTTGGCATCGGCTCCGAGCCCGGGGTACAGGCGGCCCTGCTCGGCGGTGTAGAGGGCGAGCAGCGCCTGCGCCTCGGTGAGCAGCTTGGGCTGCTTGCGAGCGGCCAGCTTGCTCTTGCCAAACTTCTTGAAATCGGCGTAGATGGGCAGCTTGCGGAGCTTGGGCGTGATGTGGTCCTTCATGGTGTCGTCCACGAATTCGAGCCAGGCGGTGCGGGCCAGGTGGTAGGCGTCGGTGCCGCTGGCCGTGGACTGGTTGCGGTCGGCCAGGGTTTCGTCGAAGCCGGTGATGGCCGTGTCCAGGTCGGCCAGCAGCGGGTCAAACTCCTTGCCGAGGGCGGCTTCGCGGCCGGCCCGCAGGGCATAGCTGGCCTGGGCTTTGAAATCGGGCCGGGCCATGCGCAGCGCCAGAAACAGGTTGTCGAAGTAGGTAGAGTACGCGCCTTTCATGAGAATAAACAAGGAGAAAAGGTAAACCGGAAAGCCCGGCCGTGCGCTGATTATCAGCTGCACTGTAAGAATACGGTTTTTTTCTGGAGCAGCCCGTTGCACACCGTAGCACGGTGTTTGCCGTTAAAGGCTTATCCACTCTTTTTTCGTCATGAATAATTCCCGCCTTCTCGCCGCTTTCCTGCTGGCCCTCCCCTTCGCCGCCGCCGCGCAAACCAAGCCGGCCACCACCAGTACCACCAAGTCCACCACCACGGCCACCACGCCGGCGGCCACCCCCGGCACCCAGCAGCAAACCGAAGTCACCGAAGACCTGGACCCGGCCACGGGCAAGGTCATTCGGCGCACCACGCGCACCATCAACGTGCCGGCCGGCACCACCCCGGCCCCTTCCAGCGCGTCCACCACCATGGATGCTCCCATCGCGGCGGCCTCCGACGCCCAGGTCACGGCCTTTCTGCGCAAGAAAACCACTGTTTCCACGCTCACCACTACCGGCCTGCTCAGCGCCTACGAGGCCTTTATCGAGCGCGTCCGCACCGACCGCCCCAACTGGAAACCCGCCGACTGGAACAACGCCGCCGCCGTGCTCAGCAGCCTCACCGAGCGCTACCAGCAGCTGCGGAGCACCTTTTCGCTCGATGACAAGCTGACCATCCGCTCGCAGCAGGGCGAGTTTCAGGCCCTGCGCACCGCCAAGCAGATTTCCTCGCAGGTCTCGGACAAGCTATAAAGCCGCCCCAATCCGGCTAAACAGCGCCTGCCACTGCCGGCTCACCGCCGCAAACGCGTAGGCGGGCGATGCCGCATTCCGGCGCGCCCGGCCCGCCATTACTTCCCGGTGGGCCGGGTTCCGGTAGAGGGTTTCCAGGCCGGCGGCCACGGCTTCGGGCGTGGTCAGGGCCTCGGCGAAGTAGCCGTTTGCGGTTCTTTCGTGGTCTATTTCCAGCAGCGTGGCGTGGTTCTGCCACAGCTCAGCCAGCACGCCGTGGGCCGGCAGCACCTGGGCCTTATGGGCGGCGGCGTGCTCGAAAGCCAGCAGGCCCCAGCCTTCGGCGTTGGCGGTATTCAGGCCCACGTCGCAGGCATTGTAGATGAGGTTGAGGGTGGCGGTTGAGACCTTATCCGTGGTCAGCTGCACCCGGCCGCGCAGGCCGTGCTGGTGCACCAGGGCCAGGATATTTTCATTGCCACACCTTTGGTTGGTGTGCAGCCAGAGCTTCACCGCCGGGTGCTTGCCCTGGGCAAAAAGCCGGAATCCGGCCAGCGTCAGCCCCATTTCCTTGCGCTCTTGAAAGCAGTTGGCGTTGAGCACCAGGAATTCTTCGGGGTCGCGGCGGTGGCCGGGCAGCAGCTGGGCGCGGGCCGCGGCCTGGTCCAGCTCATAAAAAGCCGCATTTTCCACGCAGTGCGGAATCACGGCCAGCTTGGCCCGCAAATCGGGGCGGCCCAGCTGCTGGCAAGCCGCTGCGTACTGCGCCTGGGCAAACTGCGTGGGCACCACCAGGGCATCGACGCGGGCCAAATCTTGGGCCCAATCCGGCACCAGCAGGCGGCCGGGCACGGTGCAGTAGTACACGATGCGGGGCCGGCGCCGGCTGCTTTCCAGAAAATACAGGTAGCGCGGCAGGCGAAAAAAGTCGTGGTTGATAAGCACGATGTCAATGCCCTCCGCCTCGATAAGCCGCCCCATTTCAACCCCGGCCACATGGTCCCATACGTGGGGGTTGGCGTGCAGGCGCACGCCCGGCGCGGCGGGGTGGCCCGGAACGCCATCAATCCCTGGTACCTGCACAGCGTGTGCAGGTACCAGGGAATTGACGAGGGTCTCGACGACCCGGGAGAGGCCGGTTCCGCCGTTGGCGAACCCGACCACCAGGACCTTAGGCAACGGCTTCCGTCTCGGCTTCGGCCGCCGCGTGGGCATGAAGGGCCGTGCCCCGCACGATAACGGGCGGGAGCCCCATCGCCGACAAGCCGTAGGTTAGCTCGCCCTGCCCGTTCACGTAGGGGTTCAGGAACCCGTACACGGTCAGCGGTTTCGGAAAGGTCATCATCGTGGCACCGTGCAGCATGGGCGGCTCGGCATATTGCTCCACGCCCGCGCGGGTGGCGCTGAAGGTGGTGAGCAAGCCGTAGTTGGCCCGGCCGCTGGGCTGCTCGTCGCTCCCGGTGAAGGGCCGGTTGAAGTAGGCTTTCAGGCCCGGCCCGGCCCCGCAGTTCGCCGCGAGGAAGTTGCCGAACGCCGGCCCGGCCTTCAGCATCAGGTGAGTGGCCCCCACGAGGCTGGCCATGCTCACAATCAGAATATTTTTAGTGGATTGGTAGGGCTGGAGGGCCGCCAGGGCCGGCGCGAAAAAGTCGACCAGGTCGGCGGGGTTCTGCGGGGCCACCCAGGCATTGGCATACACCAGGGCGAGGGTTTGGGGGTCCAGCACGGCCACTTCCAGCCGACCCCGCGAATAGCGCGGCGGCACCGATACGGGCGTGCTGAACAGGTCCGGGCGCACCTCGGTGCCGGCCACCCGCACGCGCCCGGTGATGTCCGAAATGTCGGCCCCGATGTATTTGGCGCTGTAATCCCGCAGGGCATCGCGCACGGCGGTGGCCTGGTCGCCACTGAAAATGGTGTCGATGGACGTCACCTGCACGTCCGGAATGGCCGCGCCGCCGGTGGCAATGCTCAGCAGCCACTTCTCGAAGGCGTCGTGGTTGTTTTCATCCACGGCCGGCACCACCGAGGCCAGGATGCTGTTGTCGCCGCCCGCCACGTACACGTACCGCTCCGTGCTGTCGAACCACTTCTTGTCGGCAGTCTTGAAGTCGACGCTGGCACTGGCCGACACGTCGGCGAACACGCCTTTGTACTCCGCTTTCAGCTTCGCACTCGTTTCCGTACCCGTAAAGTGGGAGCTCGAGTGCACGGCCACGCTGTATTCCAGGCGGCCGCCCATCTGCACCCCGGACACGAAGTGGGTGCCGAACTTGCGGAAGAACCGCAGGAAGGCCTGGGGCTGCGCCGCGTCGTAGCGGGTGGGCAGGGCCAGGTAGTCCGAATCCGACGTCAGGTTGGCCGACAGCGCCGAGGCCGCCCGGGTGGCCAGGTTCAGGTCGTAGAGGTGCGTGTTAGCCGTCAGCGCGCCGAAGGAGCTGGACGTTTTGTTGTCCACGTCCTTGCTGAACGAGGTTTCGGCCGAGGCGCTGAAGCCCATGTAGCTGCCTTCCACGTTGGCTTTGGCGGCGAAATGCGAGTTGTATTCTTCGCGGCTGCTGTAGCTGGAAGCCGTCGCGTAGGAAGAGGTATTTTCCACGAAAGTCGCGTTCCGGGGAATGGCGAAGTTCACCGTTGGGTGCGCGGTGGGGAAGCCCTTCACCACGTCGCCGGCGTCCATGTTGTAGACCTGGCCCAGCAGGCTGCCGGCGAAGGGGCCGCACATATTGAGGCTGGCTCCCAGAATCCCGGAGCCGTTGATTAACTGTACTGTTGCGTTGGAATTGGGCATAAAAAGAGGATGGAGAAGATGATGAATGGCCAGCAGCCGAGGGATTCCCGACAGGAATTTCTGCCACTTGGCCATGCAAAGCACGAGCTTACCAGCGGCCTCCTTCAGCGTAGAAATAGCCATTCACCACCTCCCGTATTTCTACCTGCCCCGAACGTCGGGCCGGGCAGCACGCGGTGCTCGGGCGCGCTGGCTTCGGGGCCGGGCCGGTAACCCCAGCCGTCGGAACGGGGTATTACCGGCAGGGCTCGTCAGAAAGCGCGCCCTTCATGCGGTTGATTTCTTCGCCGCGCAGCCCCCTCCTCATGACGAAACATACCTATGACATGGGCCTGATTGGCAATTGCGCCTTTCTTGGCCTCATCGGCACCGATACCGCCGTGCGCTGGCTCTGCTGGCCCCGGTTCGACAGCAGCTTCGTGTTTGGCAGCCTCCTCGACGAAGACAAGGGCGGCGAGTACAGCATCCGGCCCGCCGCCGGGGCTGCGTTCACATCCAACCAGTACTACGAGGCCAACACCAACGTGCTGCACACCGAAATCACGGCCGCCGACGGGCGCTACCGCGTCACGGATTTTGCGCCCCGCTTCGCGCAGTACGAGCGCTACTACAAGCCGCTCATGCTGGTGCGGAAGGTGGAGCCGCTGGCCGGTACGCCCCGCGTGCGCGTGGCCTGCCGCCCCGTGGGCCAGTACGGCGAGCAGGAGCTGACGCGCCGCCGCAGCTCCAACCACATTGCCTTTCTGGGGCTGGAAGAGGAAATCCGCCTCACCACCAACATTCCGCTCACCTACGTGCTCGATGAGGAAGATTTTGTGCTCAACGAAACCAAATACCTCGTCCTCACCTACGGCGCGCCGCTGGAAGCCCCCCTGGAAAGCACGGCGGAGCAGTTTTTGCGCAACACCCAGGACTACTGGCGCAAGTGGGTGAAGAGCACCAGCATCGGCACGTTCCACCAGGCCGAGGTGATTCGCTCGGCGCTGGCCCTCAAGATTCACCAGTACGAAGACACCGGGGCCATCATCGCGGCCACCACCACCAGCCTGCCCGAGGCCCCCGGCAGCACCCGCAACTGGGACTACCGCTTCTGCTGGATGCGCGACACGTTCTACATCCTCACGGCCTTCAACAACATCGGCCACTTCGAGGAGATGGAGCGGTATTTCCACTTCATCGCCAACATCACCACCAAGGTGCAGGTGCAGGACAAGTACCAGCCGCTCTACAGCATCAGCGGCCGGGCCGATTTGGTGGAAACCGAGCTGCCGCTGGCCGGCTACCTTGGCAACCAGCCCGTGCGCATCGGCAACGACGCCTATACCCACATCCAGAACGATGTGTACGGCCAGGTGCTGGTGGCCCTGCTGCCGCTCTACGTCGATGCCCGCTTCGTGCACCCCACCCAGCTTCCGCCCGAGAAGCTCGCCTCCGAAGCCCTGCGCCTCATGGAAATAACCCTCGACCAGCCCGATGCCGGCCTCTGGGAATTCCGCCACATCGCGCAGCGACACTGCTACACCTTCCTGTTTCACTGGGCCGGCGGCCACGCGGCCCGGCAAGTAGCCCGCAGCCTCGGCAATACCGCTATGGAAGCCCGCGCCACCCGCCTCATTGAGGCCGCCACCGACCGTATTGAGCAGTGCTACGACGCCGGGCGCGGGGTGTACACCAACGCCATCGGCTCCGAAAACCTGGACGCCAGCACGCTCCAGCTCATCCTCATGGGCTACCTCGACCCCGCTTCCGACAAGGCCAAAAACCACCTCATCGAGCTGGAAAAGGACTTGAAAACCCCCGAAGGCCTCTTCTACCGCTACCGCCACCCCGACGATTTCGGCACGCCCGAAACCACCTTTCTCATTTGCTCCTTCTGGTACGTGGAGGCCCTGGCCTGCGTCGGCCGCCTCGATGATGCGGCCCGCGAGTTCGAGAAACTGCTGGCCTACAGCAACCACCTGGGCCTGCTCTCCGAGGATGTGGACGCCAAAACCGGCTCGCAGTGGGGTAATTTCCCACAGGCCTACAGCCACGTTGGCCTGGTGAATGCGGCTTACCGCATCGCCCAGCGGCTCGATAAGCCGCAGTTTGTGGGGTAGCCGGAAGGTAAAAAAGGACGTCAGGCTTCGGCTGCGCGGACGCCGGATAAGCACGGCGTTCAGTATTATTGCTTCTCCTTCCCCTACCCCAGCAGCTTCCGCAGCAGCTGCCGTACTTCCGTGGGTGAGCCCACATGGAACCGCGCCGACGAATGCGGCGCCGAGCCCACCCGCACCGTAAAGGCCTCCGGCGGCAGCGCCCGGAACGTGTCCTCGTCCGTCCGGTCATCGCCCAGGGCCAGGATAAAATCGGGGCTGTACTGGCTGAGCCAGCGGGTAGCCGCCGTGCCTTTGTTGATGCCGGCATTTTTGATTTCCAGCACCTTGTTGCCTTCCATCACCTGCAAATCGGTGTTGGAGGTCATGAAAGAAAGGTGGTTGAGCAGCTCGCGGGCGCGCACGGCTCCCAGTTCGGTATCGACGCGGCGGTAGTGCCACACCAGCGAGTAATCCTTCTCCTCAATGAACGAGCCGGCCGTGCGGGCCACGTACAGCTCCAGCACCGGGCGCAGCTCGCGCTTCCAGTCGTTGCGCAGGGGCTGAAAGAGGCTCCACTCATCCCCCGCCGCCCGCAGCCACACGCCGTGCTCGGCAATGAAATCGACGGGCAAATCCCCCAGCCATTTCTCCAGCGTACCCCGGTCGCGCCCACTGATAATGACCACGCGGTTCCGGGGGTTATCGGCCAGGGCGCGCAGCAGCAGGCGCAGCTCCTGGTCGGGCTGGGCGCGCTGCGGGTTGGGGTGGAAGTCTACCAGCGTGCCGTCGTAGTCCAGCAGCAGCAGCCGCTGCGAGGCCGCGTGGTAGGCGTCGAGCAGCTGGTTGGTAGGCGCGGGCGTCAGCGTTTCGGTGGCCAGGGTCTGCTGCTTCATTTTGGTGTAGGCCAGCTGATTCAGGAAAAGCCGGGTCCAGGAAAACACGTTGTAGCGCTTCACCAAGGCCCGCATGACCGTCATGCGCTGGATTTGCTCTTCCTCGGGCATCACCAGGGCCTCGTGCATGGCCTCGGCCAGCTGGTTGATGTCGGTGGGGTTGATGATAAGGGCATCGGACAATTCGCGGGCGGCCCCGGCCCGCTCGCTCAGGATGAGCACACCGCGCTGGTCGGCTTTGCTGGCCACAAATTCCTTGGCCACGAGGTTCATGCCGTCGCGCATGGGCGTCACCAGCGCCACCTCCGCCAGGCGGTAGAGCGAAGCCAGCTCCTCCAGCGGCAGCGAGCGGTAGAAGTAGTGAATCGGGTTCCAGGCAATGGTGCGGAAGTGCGCGTTGATGCGCCCCACCAGCTCGTCGATTTCCACCTTCAAATCAGCGTATTGGGCCACCTGGTCGCGCGAGGGCACCACCAGCATAATCAGGCTCACCTGCTCGCGCCACTCGGGGTAGCGCTGTAGCAGCAGCTCAAACGCTCGCAGGCGCTGGGCAATGCCCTTGGTGTAATCGAGCCTATCGATGGAGAGAATCACGCGCACGTCGTGCAGCGCCTCCCGGTACACGGCTTCGTGCTCCTTCGCCACTTCCGAGGCCGCCGCCTGGGCGTACCGCTCGTAGTCGATGCCCATCGGGAAGGCATCGACGCGCACGGCCCGCTGCTCCACCTCAATCTGGCCATTGATGGCCGACAAGCCGAGCACCTGCGACACGGTATCCAGGAAATGCCGCATGTAGCCGAAGGTGTGAAAGCCAATCAAATCGGCCCCCAGCATGCCACGTATCAGTTCCGAACGCCACGGCAGCACCCGAATCAGCTCATACGACGGAAACGGAATGTGCAGGAAGAAGCCGATGGTGGCCTCAGGCCGGGCACGACGCAGCAGCTCGGGCAGCAGCAGCAGCTGGTAGTCGTGCACCCAGATGATGTCGTCGGGGCCGGTTTGGGCCAGCACGGCGGCGCAGAATTTCTCGTTCACGGCCACGTAAGCATCCCAGTGGGCCTGCTCGTAGGTGGCAAACTGCGTGAAGTAGTGGAAAGTGGGCCAGAGCGTGGAATTGCTGAAGCCTTCGTAGAAGTCCCGGATTTCGGCCTCGGTCAGAAACACCGGGGCCATGCTGTCGGCGGCCAGCTGCTCGGTCACGTATTGCTCTTCCTCGGCATCCTGTACGAACAGCCCCGGCCAGCCCACCCACACGTTGCCATCGGCCCGGTAGATGGAGCCCAAACCCGTTGCCAGCCCGCCTTCGCTGGGCTGAAACGTGAGGCTTTCTTCGGTGCGCAGGACTTTGGTGGGGAGGCGGTTGGAAACGATTATCGTGCGGGACATAGGCAAGTGGCAAGGTTTATTAACCCTTTGGTTTACGGTAGTAAACCCGTTTTAGCCAATATCCTCCCACTTACAGCCACCAACCAGGCGCGCACTGCCGCTTAAAATCACCCCAAAAACACCCTTCCGGTCGCTGGCTTCCCTCCTACCCCAGCGCCTGCGCCAGGTCCGCCAGCAGCTCTTCCACGGGCTCAATGCCCACGCTCAGCCGCACCAGCCCCACTGAGATGCCCAGCTCTGCCCGCTGCGCGTCGGTGAGGGCCCGGTGCGAGGTATAAAGTGGGTGCGAGCACGACGAATCCACGCCCGCCAACGAGGGCGCGAACGGGAACAAGCGGCTGCGCTGCATGAAGCCGTTGACCACCGCCGCATCATCGGGCAGGCGGAACGAGAGCATGCCCCCAAAACGGCCCGCCCCCTGCATCGTTGCCAGCGTGTGTTGCGGGTGCGTGGGCAGCCCTGGGTAATACACCGCCTCTACGGCCGGGTGCTGGTCCAGAAATTCCGCTACTATCAAGGCATTCTCGCTGTGGGCGGCCACGCGCAGGCGCATGGTTTTCATGCCGCGCACGCTCAGCCAGCTTTCCATCGGGCTCAAAGTCAGGCCAAATACCACCCCAATTTGCCGCAGCCGGGCCGCGTCCTCAGCCACGCGGGCCACCACGGCCCCGGCCGTCACATCGGAGTGACCGGCCAGGTATTTGGTCACGCTGTGCAGCACCAGGTCGGCTCCGTAAGTCAGGGGCCGGGTCAATACGGGAGTCGAAAACGTGTTGTCGACCACCAGCTTCAGGCCGTGCTGCTGGCATTCGGCCACCAAGGCGTGCAGGTCCACCACGCGCAGCAGCGGGTTGCTCATCGTTTCACACAGCAGCAGCCTGGTGGTGGGCTGCACGTAATTCTTCAGCTCATACAACTGCTCAAACGGCACGTAGCTCACCGAAATCCCCAGCCGCGACAGCTCCAGATTCAGCAGCGCCGCCGAGCCACCGTAGATATCGGCCGCACACAGCACATGGTCGCCGGCCTGGCAATAGGTGAGAATGGCCGCGAAAATTGCCGCCATGCCCGAGCCCGTAGCCACCGCGCCCGCGCCGCCTTCCCAGCGGTTCACGGCCGCGGCCAGCTCGTCGGTGTTAGGGTTGCCGTTGCGCGAGTACAGGTAGCGGCTGCCCGGCTCGTCGAAGTACTGCTGCACCGCGTCGAGGTCCTCAAACTTGAAAACCGAGGTTTGGTAGATGGGGGTGATTTTGGGCTGAATATTCATGGGAGCAATAAAGCAGAAAAGCCTCCCCGGTTACGGAAAGGCTCTTCAAAAGTATTCAATAGTCTTCGATACCAGGCTTAGGCCACCGCGCCTTCGGCCAGCACAATCACGTTGTTGCGCAGCACTTCCACCACGCCGCCTTCGATGCGGATGGCTTCGCGGCCATTGGCGCCGGTCAGGTTCACCTCGCCGGCTTTCAGGGCGGCAATCAGCGGGGCATGGTTATTCAGCACTTCAAACGAGCCATCGGCCCCCGGAAACTGGGCCGACGTCACTTCGCCTTCGAATACCTTGCGGTCGGGGGTGATGATTTCTAAATGCATTTCTTAGTTGTCAGTTGTCAGTTGTCAGTTGTTAGTTGCTAGTTGTTAGGCTTCAGCAGCTCGTTGTCTTTGCTAGAACAAGCTAACAACTGACAACGAGCAACCGACAACTAAAACCTATTTTGCTTCCGCAATCAGCTTCTCGCCTTTCACCACGGCATCCTCAATGGTACCCACGAGGTTGAACGCCGCCTCGGGGAGGTGGTCGTACTTGCCGGCGATGATTTCGTTGAAGCCGCGGATAGTGTCCTTGATGTCAACCAATACGCCTTGCAGGCCGGTGAACTGCTGGGCCACGAAGAAGGGCTGCGACAGGAAACGCTGCACGCGACGGGCGCGGTTCACGACTTGCTTGTCCTCTTCCGAAAGCTCATCCATTCCCAGAATGGCGATGATGTCCTGCAATTCTTTGTAGCGCTGCAGAATTTCCTTCACGCGCTGGGCAGTGTCGTAATGCTCAGCCCCCAGCACTTCGGCCGACAGGATGCGCGAGGTAGAGTCCAGCGGGTCCACGGCGGGGTAAATGCCCAGCTCGGAGATTTTGCGGCTCAATACCGTGGTAGCATCCAAGTGGGCAAACGTCGTCGACGGGGCCGGGTCAGTCAAGTCATCAGCCGGCACATACACGGCCTGCACCGAGGTGATGGAACCGCGTTTGGTCGAGGTGATGCGCTCCTGCATGGCACCCATTTCGGTGGCCAGCGTGGGCTGGTAACCTACGGCCGAAGGCATCCGGCCCAAGAGAGCCGATACTTCCGAACCCGCCTGCGTGAAGCGGAAAATGTTGTCGATGAAGAACAGGATGTCGCGGCCGGCACCGGTGCCGTCGCCATCGCGGAAGTTCTCGGCCACCGTGAGGCCCGAGAGGGCTACGCGGGCACGGGCTCCGGGGGGCTCGTTCATCTGGCCGAACACGAGGGTTGCCTGCGATTCCAGCAGGGCGGTTTCGTCCACTTTCGACAAATCCCAGCCGCCTTCTTCCATCGAATGCTTGAAAGCATCGCCGTACTTGATAATGTCCGACTCAATGAATTCACGCAGCAAGTCGTTGCCCTCACGGGTGCGCTCGCCTACGCCGGCAAACACCGACAGACCCGCGTAGGCCTTGGCGATGTTGTTCACCAGTTCCATGATGAGTACGGTTTTGCCCACGCCGGCCCCACCGAACAAACCAATTTTACCACCCTTCACATAAGGCGCGAGCAGGTCGATTACCTTGATGCCGGTGTACAGAATCTCCGACGAAGTAGCCAAATCTTCGAAAGGCGGAGCCTGACGGTGAATCGGCAGCGGGCCGTCGCTCTTGGGCTGTGGAATCCCGTCAATCGCCTGGCCGATAACGTTGAACAGGCGGCCTTTGATGGCGTCACCGGTCGGCATCGACATTGGCGCGCCGAGGTCGCGCACTTCAGCGCCACGGGTCAGGCCTTCGGTCGAGTCCATGGCAATGGTCCGAACCCGGTCCTCGCCCAAATGCTGCTGGCATTCCAACACCACCACTTGGCCGTTGTCTTTCGTGACTTCAAGCGCGTCGAGGATGTTGGGCAGCTTCGTGTTTTCACCCGCGAAGCTCACGTCCACGACGGGGCCGATGACCTGGGTGATTTTGCCGGTATTCGCCATTGCGATGTAATTAGTATGAAGTTAATGCGGTTTTCAGGCCGCAAAATTACGGCAGAAGCACGGCTTTTCCAACCTTATCCGCACAAGTCTGCCATCTTCATTGTGGAACGCAATCAGCATCATTATCAGGTGAAAATCAGGCACCAATGAACGTTTGGCGGCTTTGTGCTCCCCGGCGGCCCGATTTTCTCCAGAAAATTTTTCCACAAAACCTTGCCTCGAATTTTTCCGGTAGTACATTTGCAGTCCCAAACGGCACGTAGCCCGCCGGGAAATTGTCCGATGGTGTAACTGGCAACACGCTTGATTTTGATTCAAGAAAGTCCAGGTTCGAGCCCTGGTCGGACAACGACAAAGCTCGAGTAACCGAAAAGGCGCTGGCTTCTCCAATATCGGGAGTGGTCAGCGCCTTTCGCTTTTCTACCAGACTGTTTCGACAGCCCCAACACTACGAGCCTTCCGCGCATCAACTCAATAAATCAGCACCTTCCCCTATGAAACAGGTCAAAATATTCGCCGGAAGCGCCTCCCGCGCCCTCGCCGAAAATATTGCTGCCGCCTACGGCACCACGCTGGGCGACCTCAGCCTCCAGCGCTTCGCCGACAATGAAATGGGCCCGAGCTTCAACGAAAGCGTGCGGGGCTGCGAGGTGTTCCTCATCCAAAGCACCTGTCCGCCCGCCGAGCACCTCATGGAGCTTATGCTGATGGTGGACGCCGCCAAGCGCGCCTCGGCCCACAAAGTGGTAATCGTGATGCCCTACATGGGCTACGCCCGGCAAGACCGCAAGGACAAGCCCCGCGTTAGCATCGGCGCCAAAGTGGTGGCCAACATCATCCAGAGCGTGGGCACCGACCGCCTGATGACCTGCGACCTGCACGCCGGCCAGATTCAGGGCTTCTTCGATATCCCGGTCGACCACCTCGACGGCGCCACCGTGCTGGCCCCCTACATCAAGTCGCTGAACCTCGACAACCTGATTTTTGCCTCGCCCGACGTAGGCGGCGTGGTGCGCACCCGCGCCTTCGCCAAGAAATTCGGCGCGGAAATCGTAGTCTGCGACAAAATGCGCCTCCGGGCCAATGAAATTGCTTCCATGCAGGTGATTGGCGACGTGAAGGGCATGAACGTGGTGTTTGTAGATGACATGGTGGACACGGCCGGCACCATCTGCAAAGCCGCCGAACTGGTGATGGAGCGCGGGGCGCTATCCGTCCGCGCCGTGGTCACGCACCCGCTGCTGAGCGGCCCGGCCCACGACCGCATCCGGGCCTCGGCCCTCACCGAAATGATTACGACCGACACCATTCCGCTGCGTCAGGAGAACGAGAAAATCCGGGTTATTTCGCTGGCTCCGCTGTTTGCGGCGGCCATTCGCAACGTGGTGACGCACGAGAGCATCAGCTCGCTGTTTGTGTAGTTGCCTGTCAGTGCGCATGTAGCGAAGCAATGACGAGCCTTAGCTTTTAATTCCCAATCCCTTCCCGTACCTTTGCGGCCCGTTTGCCTCCAACGTTGGAGGCAAACGGGCCATTTTTCATCCCCAAAAACCACTTTTATGAAAAGCCTCGAGATTGTAGGGTTTAAAAGAGCGAATCTCGGTAAAACGGACGCCAAGGCATTGCGCCTCGACGCTCAAGTACCGTGTGTATTATATGGCGGCAAAGACACCGTGCACTTCTCGGTGCCCGCTATCCTGTTCCGCGAATTGTTGTACACGCCAGAGGCGCACATCGTGGACCTGAACGTGGAAGGCACCCTGTACCGCGCTATCGTGCAGGACGCCCAGTTCCACCCCGTAAACGAAATGCTCCTCCACGTTGACTTCCTGGAATTGGAAGAAGGCAAAGAGGTGAAAATGGACATCCCCGTGAAATACATCGGCGTATCGCCGGGCGTATTGGCCGGTGGCAAACTGGTGAGCAAGCTGCGCAAAGTGCGCGTGCGCGCCACGATGGACAACCTCCCCGACTACGTGGAAGTGAACATCGGCACGATGGAGCTCGGCAAATCCATCAAAGTAGGTGCCGTAGTGCCGAACAACTACACCATCCTGACCAGCGTCGAGGCACCGATTGCCACTATCACCATCCCGCGCGCGCTGAAAGGCGAGCTGGCCGCGGGCAAATAAGTATCGCGGATTTAGTCGGATTATCCGGATTCCAGGGATTTGGCTGGCTAATTTCCCGATACAATCAAAAAGCCGCTCCAATTTTGGGGCGGCTTTTTGATTGTAGAACCCAGCAGTATACCCCAATACCGCGGTAGAAGTACGTTAACGCAACCAATAATCCGTGAAATCCGGGCCATCCGATTAAATCCGCGATATGAAGTTTCTGGTTCTCTGCCTGGGCAACATTGGCCCCGAATACGCCGACACCCGGCACAACATCGGCTTCATGGTGGCCGATTATCTGGCAGCTAAATTTGAGGCCCCGCGCTTTGAAATCAGCCGCCACGCCTTTGTGACCGAATTCAAGCACAAAGGCCACACCTACGCGCTGGTGAAACCCACCACTTACATGAACCTGAGTGGCAAAGCCGCCGCGCACTGGCTGAGCGCGCTAAAAATTCCGGTCGAAAACATGCTGGTCGTGACCGATGACCTCGCGCTGCCTTTTGGCAAGCTGCGCCTGAAAGGCCAGGGCTCAGCCGGCGGCCACAATGGCCTGAAGGACATTCAGGCCACTCTGGGCACGGATGTTTACGCGCGGCTGCGCTTTGGCGTGGATGCTAATTTCCCCAAAGGCCGCCAGGTTGATTACGTATTGAATCCTTTTTCGCCCGATGAATTAATTGAATTGCCGACGCGGATTGAAAAAGCGGCGGATGCTATTCTGGCGTTCGGGTCAATCGGTTTGGAACGTGCGATGAACGTAGTTAACGTGAAATAAGCGCCGCTATTCAGAGGCAAAAAAAGCCCGGTTGCGTAGCGCAACCGGGCTTTTTTTGCCTCTGAATAGCGGCGCGATTACGCGATGCTGCTGCCGTTGCGCACGGGCACGCTGGGCTGCATCAGCGCCAGGGTGCCATCGGCATTTTCGGCCATCAGGAGCATGCCCTGGCTTTTAATGCCTTTGATTTCGCGGGGCGCGAGGTTGAGTAATACCTGCACTTGCTGGCCAATCAGGGCCTCGGGAATGAAGTATTCGGCGATTCCGCTCACGATGGTGCGTTGCTCCAGGCCCAGGTCAACGGTTAGTTTGAGCAGCTTTTTGGTTTTGGCTACTTTTTCTGCTGCCACAATGGTGCCGATGCGTAAATCCATCTGCCCGAAATCATCGAACGACACATCCGATTTAGCCGGTGTGACGGGCGTACTGGCGAGCTGGTTTTCTTTCTTGGTGTCGAGCAGCTTTTGCACCTGCGTTTCGACCACGGCATCTTCGATTTTGGCGAATAGTAATTCCGCCTCGCGCAGCTGGTGGCCGGCAGCCAGCGCATCAGGGCGGCCAGCACTGGCCCAATTACCAAGCTCCAGATTGAGCATGGCGGCCAGTTTCCGGGCCGATTCGGGCAGGAAGGGCTCCAGCACCGGGGCAAGGGCCGCCGCAATTTGCAGGGCTACGTGCAGCACGGTGCCAGTGCGCGCGGCATCGGTTTTAATAAGGTGCCAGGGCTGGGTTTCGGCCAGGTACTTATTACCCAAACGCGCCAGGTTCAATACTTCAGCCAAGGCGTCGCGGAAGCGGTAATTTTCAATTAGCTCCCCAATTTTGGCGGGAAATTCGACTAATTGGGCGAAGGTTTCTTCGTCAATGGTGGTTAATTCGCCCAACTCCGGCACCTTGCCTTCAAAGAATTTGTGCGTGAGCACCACAGCCCGGTTCACGAAATTACCGAGGGTAGCAACCAATTCGTTGTTGTTGCGGGCCTGGAAATCCTTCCAGGTAAAGTCGTTGTCTTTGGTTTCGGGGGCGTTGGCGCACAGCACGTAACGCAGCACATCGGCCTGGCCCGGGAAATCCTGTAAATACTCGTGCAGCCATACCGCCCAATTGCGGGAAGTGCTTATTTTATCGCCTTCCAGGTTTAGAAATTCATTCGCCGGCACGTTATCCGGCAAAATAAATTCGCCGTGCGCCTTCAGCATCACCGGAAATATGATGCAGTGAAATACGATATTATCCTTGCCAATGAAATGTACCAGCTTCGAGCCGGCATCTTTCCAGTACAGTTCCCACTCGTCGGGGAAGGCTTCTTTGGTGGCCGAGATATAGCCAATTGGTGCGTCAAACCACACGTAGAGCACTTTTCCCTCGGCACCGGGCACTGGCACGGGCACGCCCCAGTCCAGGTCGCGCGTCACGGCGCGGGGGTGCAGGCCTTGGTCAATCCACGATTTGCACTGGCCGTATACGTTGGTTTTCCAGTCGTTTTTATGGCCTTCAATTATCCATTCGCGCAGCCAGGGCTCGTATTGGTCGAGGGGCAAAAACCAGTGCTTGGTAGCGCGCAACACCGGGTGCGCCCCGCTAAGCATACTGCGCGGATTAATTAGTTCCGTGGGGCTGAGCGAGGTACCGCAGCGCTCGCACTGGTCGCCGTACGCATTTTCGTTGCCGCAATTGGGGCAGGTGCCCACAATGTAGCGGTCGGCCAGAAACTGCTGGGCCTTTTCATCGAAATACTGCTGAGTGGTTTGCTCAATGAATTTACCTTCGTTATTCAGCTTGGTAAAAAACCCGCTGGAAACCTCGGCGTGCGTGGCCGATGACGTGCGCGAATACACGTCGAACGACACGTTGAAATCCTTGAATGAATCGCGAATCAAGGCGTGATATTTGTCCACTACCTGCTGCGGAGTGACGCCTTCTTTTTGGGCGCGAATAGTAATCGGAACGCCGTGTTCGTCGGAACCGCAGATAAATTTTACGTCGCGGCCTGCCGAGCGCAGGTAACGCACATAAATGTCGGCGGGCAAATAAACACCGGCTAAATGGCCAATGTGCACCGGGCCGTTGGCGTAGGGTAAAGCAGCGGTAACGGTGTAACGCTTAGGGAGAGATGACATAAATCAGGTAAGAAAGCACGTAGCGCAGCAACCCTTATTTCCGAAGAAAATCGTGGTAATTATTGCGCGGCACAAAGAAACAATAAAAAAAAGCGCAGCATTAAATCAACAAAAAAACCAAGCAAACCGTTTGACACTTAATTCATTTTATATTTGAGCGCGATTGAATAGAAATTACCGCGCAAAACGCTCACAACACCTCCTTTTCTCACCCTTCACCAACCATTTTTTCAAATGAAAAAACCTGCTGCTCCGGTTAAAACGGAAAAACGCGCAAAACGCACGCCCGAAGAAAAGTCGGCCCGCAAATCGGCAAAAAATGCTGGCCGTGCCACAGCCGACCTGAACGAGGACCGCGACACGAAAAAGGCAAGCCAGAAGAAGTCGCTTAAATCGGCTGCGAAGCAACTGCAAAAGGAGCTAAACAACCGCATGAACGAAGTGGTGACGCGCATCCGCAAAGAAACGAAGGCTAAGCTGAAGGAAGTGGTGAAAGAGGCTACGCGCCGCCTCGACGGCGACACCGAGCGCATGTTTGAGCAAGCCCTGCACACGATAGTACGGCATTACGACTCGGTTGCAGGCACACCTGCCGCGTCGAACGGCAGTGAAACCGGCACGGCTCCGGCATCGGGCAAGGCAACCCGTGGCCGCAAAAAAGGCCAGACGCTGAACAAAGACGGCTCCGTGCGCAAGGCACGCACGCCCCGCGCCACCGACGGGACTACCGAGGCTACTGCCGAAACTCCAGCCCCCAAAACCCGGGGCCGCAAGCCCGGCGCCACCGCCGCGAAGGCTAAACCTGCCGCTACTGGTGCCCGCCGGGGCCCCAAGCCCCGGGTGGCAGCCTTAACGACTGATGACAACGACGATACCAGCATCGTTGACGGGCGACGCGGCCCAAAACCCAAGCCTAACCCAGGCCCAAGCGGTGCCCGCCGGGGGCCGAAGCCCCGCGTACAAGCCGCCCCCGCGCCACAGCCCGAGGCAACCGATGTATTGAATTCGGCGGACAGCCCGCGCACTGGCGAAGTAAGCGCATAGCTTTTTCGCAGCAGCGGAGGGAATTTCCGCAGCAAAAAGCCCACTCCGATGAATCGGGGTGGGCTTTTTGCTGGCCCGTGGCATGGGTAAATCAGGTAACCGCGCTGCTTTACGGCCGGCGGGTGGTGTCCACGGGCGAGTCGTAGTTGAGGCGTTGCAGGCGGGTTTCGGGGGTGGTGGTGTTGGGGTCGTTTGAATTGACGTTTTCGATGCGCTTTTGACGGTTAATGTCGGACGCCTGCTCGCCGAGACGCACGCGGTTGGGAGTGGCGTCGGGCACGGCGGAATTGGTGCCGGTGCCGTTGCTGTTGTAAATGGCCCGGCGGTCGGCGTCGGAGCTCACCTGGGTGGGCACCGAGGTGGGAGTTGAGGTTTCAGCCGTTTGCTCGGTGGCCGTGCAGGCAGTCAGCAGCAGCGCGGTGCCAAAGGCCAGCATCGGCCGGGGGGCAAAATGGGGGAAATGTATCATGGCCAGCCACTGGAAAAGGCCACCTGAACAGGTGGCCATCTTCAAACGCAGGTCTGGGGGTAGTGGTTGGCGGTATCAGACCAATACCGAGCTGGCTTTGCCAGGCTTGATGCCATTCCAGAGCTCGATGCGCGCCTCCAGGCACCGAATCGTGACCTGCTGGCAGTCGAGCCAGCGCTCGGGGTCGTCGGCACACAGCTCGCGCACCATTTGCTGGGCCAGGGGGGCGTGCACTTCCTCATCGAGCTGAATATGCCGGTCGAGGTAGTACGTGAAAGTATCGAGCTGGCCCGGAAACCGGTCGCGCAGCTCGCCCACCAATTGGCGGAACATGGCCGGAATCAAGTCTTCGCGGCCAAAAGTGAAAGCCGCCGCCACCGCATGCGGCTTGCCCGCATCGATGATGCTGAACGTGGTTTTGACAAACTGACGCACCGAATTAGGCACCTGAGCAGCCTCCAGCGCCTCGGCAACGCTACTGCCCGCGGCTACGGCAGCCACCAGCCGGCGAATGGGCGCGGTGTCGGCGCCGCACTCTTCCATGGCCCGCACGTAGAGCTCAAAATGGCTGGCCGGCTGCCCCTGTAAGTCAACGTCGGATTCTTCTTCCAGCACAATTTCGTTGATGAGGCGCCGCGTGGCCGCGTTGGCCGTGGGCACCCACGGCAACTGCACGCACGTCAAATCGCGCTGCAAAGACTTGAGCAGCGACATAAAGTCCCAAACTGCGAATACGTGGTGCTCCATGAAGCGCCGCAAATCCGGCAGGGTATGCAGCTGGAAGTACAAGCCATTGTTGAGCAGCAGCTGGCGGGTGTGCGCCACCTCCTGCTGCAAGTACTCGATAGGGTCAGAAGCAGTTTCCATTATACTGAAAGATAAAATATAATTATTAGGCTAATTTTATTATACGATAAAAAACGCAAAGCAGGTCAATTAATGCTGCAAATTAACGAATAAGCCCCCCGGCATGGATTGCCGAAGGGCCATTGTTTGTGAATTTTCTCAGAAAATCACAGTACGTTCTACTTTTTATTCTCGAATACCAGCGCGTCACCGTCCATACAATAGCGCTGGTGCGTGGGCGCGGGGCCGTCGTCGAACACGTGGCCGAGGTGGCCGCCGCATTTGGCGCACACAATTTCGTCACGGCTCATGCCAAAGCTGGTGTCAGAGTCCACTTTCACGCTATTGTCGGTGGCCGGAGCAAAAAAGCTGGGCCAGCCGGTGCCCGAGTCAAACTTAGTGTCGGAGGTAAACAGCAGATTGTGGTCGGCGGCACAGTAATAGGAGCCAGCTACATGGTTGTTGTACAGCTTATTAGAGAACGGGCGCTCGGTGCCGTCTTCGCGCAGAATGTAGTATTGAGCCGGCGTGAGGATTTTATGCCACTCCGCATCGGTTTTGCGCACCGGAAACTCGTCGGGCTTGCCGGTCAAGGGCTTGGGCTGGAAATAGGTTTTGCCGGCTGCGGTGCGGGCGGGATGAGCGCTATTGGCGGCCACGTCCCGCTTCTGAGAGCAGGCCGCATTGAGGGCCAGGACCGAAACAAATAGAAACAACAGGGAAAAACGCATGATTGGAGGGGTTGGGGTGATGGGTGACCAACATACGGGACCGGGCCACGGTTCGGTCGGCAGAGTAGACGAAAACCGGCCGGGAACCTTACGCCCCAGCTAACCGATTTAGAGCGACAGGCTTGGCTATGAAGCAGCCGACGAGCGCATCACCTCAGCCGGACGCCTGTTAATACTTGACTACCACAAGGCTTTGCGCCTTTTTATCCGTACCTTTGCACCCGCAAAAACAACCTATATGGCCCAGAACATTCGGAATATTGCCATCATCGCTCACGTTGACCACGGCAAGACAACCCTAGTGGATAAAATCATCCACGCATCCAAGATTTTCGACGCGCACCAGCACTTCGACGACCTCATCCTCGACGACAACCCCCTGGAGCGCGAGCGCGGCATTACCATCGTTTCCAAAAACGTATCGGTACGCTACAAAGATGTAAAAATCAACATCATCGACACCCCTGGTCACGCCGACTTCGGCGGCGAAGTGGAGCGCGTGTTGAAGCTGGCCGACGGCGTTCTGCTGCTCGTGGATGCCTTTGAAGGTGCCATGCCGCAGACCCGTTTCGTGCTCGGCAAAGCCATCGATTTGGGCCTGAAACCCATTGTGGTGGTGAACAAAGTGGACAAAGAAAACTGCCGTCCGGACGAGGTGCACGAGCAGGTTTTCGACCTGATGTTCAACCTTGGTGCCTCAGAAGACCAGCTTGATTTCGTGACGCTGTACGGTTCTTCGAAGCAGGGCTGGATGAGCACCGACTGGAAGCACAAAACGGAAGACCTGATTCCGCTGCTCGACGCGGTGGTGGCTTCCATCCCGCCCGCCCCAACCCTGGAAGGCACGCCCCAGATGCAAATCACCTCGCTCGACTACTCGTCGTTCGTGGGTCGTATCGCCATTGGCCGCGTGCACCGCGGTACGCTGCGTGAGGGTGCCAACATGAGCCTGATGAAGGCCGACGGCAGCATCAAAAAGGTAAAAATCCGCGAGCTGCACGTCTTTGAAGGCCTTGGCCGCGTGAAGGTGGCCGAAGTAAGCAGCGGCGAAATCTGCGCCGTATCGGGCATTGAAGGCTTCGATATTGGCGATACGCTGGCCGACAACGACAACCCCGAGCAGTTGGAGCGCATCAGCATCGACGAGCCGACGATGAACATGCTGTTCACCATCAACAACTCGCCATTCTTCGGCAAAGAAGGCAAGTTTGTGACCTCGCGTCACTTGCGTGACCGCCTGTTCAAAGAAACCGAGAAGAACCTCGCCCTGCGCGTGGAGGCGACCGACAAAGAGGATACCTTCCTCGTGTTCGGCCGCGGCATTCTCCACTTGTCGGTGCTGATTGAAACGATGCGCCGCGAAGGCTACGAACTGCAAGTGGGCCAGCCCCAGGTGTTGTTCAAAGAAGACGATAACGGCAAGCGCCTGGAGCCCATCGAGCTATTGGTGGTGGACGTGCCCGAGGAATCGGCCGGCAAAGTAATCGAGCTGGTGAGCATGCGCAAGGGCGAAATGACCATCATGGAGCCCAAGGGCGACTTGCAGCATTTGGAGTTCACTATTCCGTCGCGCGGCCTCATTGGCCTGCGTAACAACGTGCTGACCGCCACCGGCGGCGAGGCCATCATGAACCACCGCTTTGTGGATTATGAGGAGCACAAAGGCACCATCCCCGGCCGCATCGCCGGCTCGCTGATTTCGCTGGAAACCGGCCCCGGCACGGCGTACACGATTGATAAGCTGCAGGACCGTGGCTCGTTCTTCGTGGACCCGGGTGAGGAAGTGTACGGCGGCCAGGTTATCGGCGAGCACACCCGCCCGAATGACCTGACGGTGAACATCCAGAAAGGCAAGAAACTGACCAACATGCGTGCTTCCGGCACGGATGACAACGCGAAGATTGTGCCCAAGCGTCAGTTCTCGCTGGAAGAAGCCATGGAATACATCCAGAAGGATGAGTACCTGGAAGTGACGCCGAAGTCGATTCGGATGCGCAAGATTCTGCTCGACGAGAACGAGCGTTTGCGCTACGCCAAGCAGGCCGACTAACTCACGCATTTATCCGGATTCACCGGATTTCGCGGATTATTTGTTGAAGAGGGCGCGGCTTTGGTCGCGCCCTTTTTTGTGGGTATCCAAATTTTCAGGTCAATTTTGCTTTCATGAATGAAAATGCAATAACTCGGTTTGTGCAGTTTTTTACCCTCGCCGATGCCGCCGCTGCCCAGCGCATAACCGAGCGCCTGGCGCTGGTGCTGCGCGACCCGGCCGCCTACCAGGAGCAGTTTGCGGAGGAGCTGGAGGAGCGCGGTATTGTGAGCGCGCTGCCGACGCAGGAGCTACGCGATTTGGCCCTGATTGACGCGCTGCTGAGCGAGGATTTGCTTTGGGAAAGCGACTATCAGGAGAAAGCCAACGAAATTGCTGAAGGCCTGAACGAGATATTGCAGCAGCAAAAACGGGTGCAACGCCTGCAACCGGCTGCCCTGCTGAGCCGCCGGGAGCCCGGCCCCGAGCAGCTCGACGCCGTGCAGGATGCGCTGGAAGTTCTGGGACTGGCGCTGGTGCTGTTTACGCTGGACAGTGACTCGTATCCGCTGGGAGTAGTGGCCGAGACACAGGCGGAAAATGCGCGCCAACAGGCCAGAGAGTTGGGATTTGGCGTGACGGTTTATTAGTGGTGTACGGAGGTGGGGGCCGTAACTTTCGGGCCTCCTACACCCCTCCCCTATGTCATTGAAGAAGCTTTTGGCGGCGGCGCTGCTGCTGGCCACGCTACCGGCGGCGGCCCAGTCCCGGCACGAATATCTGCTCGATTCGAACTGGAAATTCAGCAAGGGCGACGTGCCCGATGCGGCGAAGCCGGAGTTTGCGGATGCCAAGTGGCAGACGGTGAGCGTGCCGCACGACTGGGCCATCGGCGGGCCCTTCGATGGCAACAACGACCTGCAATCGGTCAAAATCGAGCAGAATAATGAAAAGGCGGCGACTCTGAAAGCCGGGCGCACGGGCGGGCTGCCCTTTATCGGCACGGGCTGGTACCGGCGGCAGCTGGCGGTGCCCGGTTTTGGGCCGGGCCAGCGGGCGGTGCTGCTTTTCGACGGGGCCATGAGCAACGCCCACGTCTTTGTAAACGGCAAGGAGGCAGGCTTCTGGCCGTACGGCTACAACTCATTTTCGCTGGACATTACTTCCTTTTTGAAGCCCGGCGATGGCAACGTGCTGGCCGTGCGCCTGCAAAACCAGCCCGAAGCCTCGCGCTGGTACCCCGGCGCCGGCCTCTACCGCAACGTGCACCTGGTGGTGACCGACGACGTGCACATTCCCGTGTGGGGCACCTACCTCACCACGCCCGAAATCACCGCACAGCTGGCTAAAGTCCGACTGAAAACCACGGTGGAAACGCCGGATAAAGCCTTCCAGCCGCTGCGGCTGCAAACCGAAATCCGTGATGCGGCGGGCTCCGTGGTGGCCACTACCAGCAGCGCGCTGCTGGCCACCGACGGGCTGGAATTTGAGCAGAACCTGGTGGTGCCCACGCCCCGGCTATGGTCGCCGGAAACGCCGGTGCTCTACACGGCGGTGTCGAAGCTGTATGCGGGCGAGGTGCTGAAGGACGAGTACCGCACGCCTTTTGGCATTCGCTCCTTCAAGTTTGAGGCCGGCCAGGGCTTCTCGCTGAACGGGCAGCCGCGCAAGTTCAAGGGCGTGTGCAACCACCACGATTTGGGACCGCTGGGCACGGCCGTGAACACGGCGGCGCTGCGCCGGCAGCTGGCGCTGCTGAAAGACATGGGCTGCGACGCCATCCGGACCTCGCACAACATGCCCGCGCCGGAGCTGGTCCAGCTGTGCGACGAAATGGGCTTTCTGCTGATGGTAGAGTCCTTTGATGAGTGGAAGACGCCCAAGGTGAAGAATGGCTACAGCCAGTATTTCGATGAATGGTCGGAACGCGACCTGGTGAACATGGTGCACCGCGACCGCAACCACCCGTCGGTCATCCTGTGGAGCATCGGCAACGAGGTACCCGACCAGAGCATGCCCGGCGGCAACCAGATTCTCAAGCGCCTGCAGGACATCGTGCACCGCGAAGACCCCACCCGCCCCGTAACCATGGGCATGGACCGGTTTGATGACGACATCAAGAACAACTTCGCCTCGGTGCTCGACGTGCCGGGCTTCAACTACAAGCCCCACCGCTACCCCGAGGCCTACGCCAAGCTGCCGCAGCGCTTTTTGCTGGGCTCGGAAACGGCCTCGACGGTGAGCTCGCGGGGCGTGTACAAGTTTCCGGTGGTGAAGGCCAAGGAGCAGAAGTACGCGGATAATCAGTGCTCGTCGTACGACCTGGAGGCGTGCAGCTGGTCGCAGACGCCGGACGAGGAATTTGTGGCCCAGGACGACTTGCCCTACGCCGTGGGCGAGTTCGTCTGGACCGGTTTCGACTACCTGGGCGAGCCAACGCCTTATGACGAAAAATGGCCCTCGCACAGCTCGATGTTCGGCATGCTGGATTTGGCCGGCATGCCCAAAGACCGGTACTACCTCTACCGCGCCCGCTGGAACACCGCCCAGCCCACCCTGCACCTGCTGCCCCACTGGACCTGGCCCGGCCGCGAAGGCCAGCCCACGCCCGTGTTCTGCTACACCAGCTACCCCTCGGCCGAGCTGTTTGTGAACGGCCAGAGCCAGGGCCGCCGCACCAAAGGCCCTTCCGACCAGCCCCAGACCCGCTACCGCCTGATGTGGAACGACGTGAAATACGCGCCCGGCAGCATCAAGGTGGTGGCCTACGACGCCCAGGGCAAGGAAGTGGCCACGGAGGAAGTGCGCACCGCCGGCAAACCCCACCACATCCGCCTGGTGGCCGACCACGCCACGCTCGCCGCCGATGGCAAAGACCTGACTTTCCTCACCGCCCGCGTCGAAGACACGCAGGGCAACCTTTGCCCCGACGCCAGCCCGGAAATCAGCTTTGCGGTGAGTGGCGCGGGCCACTTTCGCGCCATCGGCAACGGCGACCCCACCAGCCTGGAGTCCTTCCAGAAACCCCAGATGCAGGCCTTCCACGGGCAGCTGGTAGCCATTGTGCAGGCCGGCGAAAAGGCTGGCCCGGTAAGCGTGAAAGCCATGGGCAAAGGGCTGCAGAACGGCCAGATTCAGCTGGCCGTGGGCAAATAATCCGGGGTGCTACTGGCCGGTGGTGCGCTGCCGCACGGCTTCGAAGGCCAGCACGGCGCCGGCCACGCTCACGTTGAGCGAGTCGATGCGCCCCATCATGGGAATGATGATGGTTTCGTCGCAGGCGGCGAGGGCAGCGAGGGTCAGGCCGTCGGCTTCGGTGCCGAGCACCAGGGCGGTGGCCCCCCGGAAGTCGCACTCGGTGTAGGAATGCGCCTTCGGCGTGAGCGCGGCGGCGTAGCTGCGAATGTTGTTTTCCCGCAGGAAAGCCATGATATCGGCCATCGGCGCGGCCACCACGGGCACCGTGAACACGCAGCCAATGCTGGCCCGGATGGCATTGGGGTTGAACAAATCGGTGCGCGGGTCGCCGATGAGCACGGCATCGACCGGGGCGGCGTCGGCGGTGCGGAGGATGGCGCCGAGGTTGCCGGGCTTCTCCACGGCTTCGAGCACGAGGAGGAGCGGGCGGGGCGGCAGGCGCAGGTCGGCGAGGGTGCGGGCGGGGGTGCGCAGCACGGCCAGCAGGCCATCGGAGCCTTCGCGGTAGGCTACCTTCTCGAAGACGGGGCGCGTCACTTCAAACCACTCCGGGGCTGGGGCGCTGCCAGCAAAGAGGCGGTGCAGGGCCGTCAGGCCACTTTCGCCGGCCAGCTCGGGGCAGGTGTAGACGGTGGCCACGGCCACGCCGGCTTCGACAGCAATGGTGAGCTCGCGCAGGCCTTCGACCAGGGTGAGGCCCAGGGCGCGGCGCTCGGCGGATTTTTGCTGGAGGCGCAGCAGCTGCTTGATGCGCGGGTTTTGGGGGCTGCTGAGGCGGTCGGAAGGGGCAAAGAACATGGCCGCGAAGATACGGGCGGCACGACGGGCCCCAACCCAAAGGCCGGCTCCGGCGTAGGGCGGGCCATTACCTTCGCAATCAATGGCATTAAAAACCGACACCAAAATCATCGTGGGCTTTGCCCTGGCCGTGGGCGTATTGTTGCTCACGGCCGCCGCTTCGTTCTGGAGCATCCGGGGCCTGAGCCTGCAAACCGACCAGGTAGAGCACACCTACAAGGTGATGCAGGAAGTTTCGAACGTGACGGCCGTGCTCAAGGACGCGCAGGCCGGCACCCGCGGCTACCTGCTCACCGGCGACACCGTGTACCTGCGGCCCTACAGCATGGCCACCGGAATGCTGCCCAGCAGCCTGCAGCGGCTGGAAGCCCTCACCGCCGACAATCCGGCCCAACAGGCGCGGTTCGACTCGCTGCGGATGCTGGTGGAGCAGGAGTTCCGCATCCTGCGCCCGCTCACGGAGATTAATAAATCCATGAGCAAGTCGGTGATGGAAACCCTGCTCGACACCGACCGCCAGACGCTGCGTCAGGTGCGCATCCTGTACGGCCGCATTCAGGCCAACGAAATGGCCTTGCTGGCCCAGCGCAGTGCCCTGCAAGCCGTGTTCGAGAAAGCCACGCCCATCGTGGTGCTGGTGTCGGCCATCCTGGCGGTGCTGATTGTGGTGTGGCTGGTGACAAAAATCGTGAAGGAGCTGGCCGACAACCGCCGCCTGCAGGACGAGCTGGCCGGCATCAACGCCGAGGTGGGCCGGCGCATCGCCCAGATTCGGGCCCTGGCCGAGCAGGTGGTGCAGGGCGACTATTCGGTAAAAATCACGGACTCGGCTGAGGACAACCTAGGCGGGCTGGCGGCCTCGCTCAACCGCATGACCCAAACGCTGGATTCAAGCTTCAGCGCCCTGCAAAAGCGCAACCAGGAGCTCGACCAGTTTGCCTACGTGGCCTCGCACGACCTTAAGGCGCCCCTGCGCGGCGTGACCACCATTGTGAAGTGGATTGAGGACGAGCTGGCGGCCGAGATTTCGCCCCAGCTTCGCACCTACCTCGACCAGATGAAGGGCCGCCTCAGCCGCCTCGAAGACCTGATAAACGGCCTGCTGGCCTACGCCCGCGTGGGCCGCACCGCCCAATCGCGCGCGACCGTGGACGTGCACCAGCTGCTGGAAGAAGTGGGCGAGCTGGTGGTTCCGCCGGATTTTACCCTCACGATTGGCCCCGATATGCCCACCCTGCTCACCGACCGGCTGAGCCTGCAGCAGGTATTTACCAACCTGCTTTCGAACGCCGTGAAGTACCACCAGCGCGGCGCCGGCCACCTGGAAGTGACCTGCCACGACATTGGCCACTGCTATGAATTCCGGGTGCAGGACGACGGCCCGGGCATTGCGCCGGAGTACCACCAGAAGATTTTTCTGCTGTTCCAAACCCTGCGCGACCGGCACACGGCCGAGAGCACCGGCATTGGCCTGAGTATCGTGCAGAAAATTATTGACGAGCACCACGGCACCGTCCGCGTCGAATCGGCCCCAGGCCAGGGCGCCGGCTTTATCTTTACCTGGCCAAAGTAAACTTCGGTTGCCACGCAACCGTCTGACCTGTTTCAGGCTCGCTTACGGTGGCAGTTTGTTGCATGAGGGGCTACTTTATTGGTCCCGCCTTTATTCTTGTGTTATGCGCTCGGTTTTACTAGTAGAAGACGATATTTTCGATACGATGACGGCGGAGAAATCCTTCGCTAAGTTCAGCATTCCGCACCAGCTCCACACCGCCTTCAATGGCGAGGAAGCCCTGGACCTGCTGCTGGGCCGCAACGGCGTCGAGGCCCTGCGGCCCCTGCCCGAAGTCATTCTGCTGGACCTGAACATGCCCCGCATGAACGGCCTGGAATTCCTGACCGAACTGCGCGCCAACCCCGAATTGCAGCACATTCCGGTGTTCATCACCACCACTTCCGGCATGGACGTGGACCGGCTGAACGCCGCCAGCCTCGACGTAAGCGGCTATATCCTCAAGCCGCTGGACTTTGAAACCGGCGCCGACCTAGCCGACAGCCTGAGTTTACTGGAAAAGCTGCTGAAGTAGCTGCGTGGCCCCCGGCCGCGCCGGGTTCACTGGAATTTCACGATAATGGAGCGGAATTTACACCCGTTACCTTTCGTTTGATTTATTGCAAAACCAGCGTTCCATCGCCGGCTTATCGATTATTCGCCCGTCATTGGTACCTTGTTCAGCCCCGTGGCCCTTACGCTGTCCTTTACCATGAAAATTCCCATTCTTTTTCCAGCCTTGCTTCTGGCGTTGCTCGGTGCGCGGGTGGCCCAGGCGCAGGACGATGGCCCCCGCCAGCTGGGAGCCCCGCCCGCGCTGCCCGCCCCGGCCCGGCCACGCGTCACGCCCGCTCCCCGCCAGCTCGACGCCGTGCCCGTGGCCCCGCCCGACTCCTCCCACCGCGCCGCGGTGACGGCGCCCCTGCCCGGCCCCATGCCGGCACCGGGAGCGCCCCCCGCCCCGGCGCCAGTCTATGCGCCCACGCCGGCCGGCCAGCTGCCGGGCAACAACTACCGGGCCGCCCGCTTCCAGGTGGGCCTCAAAAACGGCTTGATTTACAACGCGTCCGACGTGGAAGTAAAAAGCCCGCTGTTTGGACGGTCTTACCTGCTGCTGGATGGGCAGCGCAAATTTGAGCTGGCCGAAGTCGGTTTCTACGAGGATGAATCGGGCCACTACGTGCGCACCACGCTGCCCAACTCCTCGCGCGAAACCACCCTGCGCCGCGAAAAAACCGGCCGCATCAGCCTGTATTCCATCACCACTTCGCAGTACAGCCCCGGTGGCTATGGCTACCCTGGCTATGGCTACGGCGGTTTTGGCTACGGCGGCATGGGCGGCTACCCCTACGGCGGAGGCTACGGGGGCTACCGCACCATCAAGACCGAGTATTTCTCAAAAGACAACGGCCCCATCCAAAACATCAGCACCAACAACCTGATGCTGGCCACCCGCGACAACGCCGGCGCCCAGCAGCTGCTGATGGAATCGCGCAGCTACCAGCGGGCTACCGTGCTCAGCTACGTGGCGGGCGGCGGCCTGCTGGCCTACGGCTTGCTACAGTCGCTGCGGCCCAACGACGGCGGCGCGGCCGTGTCGCCGTTTGTTTATCTGGCCATTCCAATACTCATTGTGCCCATCGTGCTGCAAAGCAAACAGGCCAAAAACCAGCGCCAGGCCATTGCGCTGTATAATTCGGCCGGGCGATAGAAGCCCGACAAAAACGTTGAGGGGTAAAAGCTGCAGGTCAGGCGTCGAGCCTGGCATTGCAACTTTTACCCCCTTCGCATTTTTACCCCGGCAACCCCGGCCCCGATGGCCCGCGTAAGCCGGGGATGCCGCCTCCCACCTCCCCTACCGCCGAAACGCTGGCCACCGACTTTGCCGCCCGCCAGGCCAAAGCCTTGCTGGTCCACGCCCGTCTGTGCACCGAATACGGCGCCCCTTTCCCATTTTTCAGCACCAAAGACCCGCTGAGCGAGTTGGTGAGCGCCCTGCTGTCGCACCGCACCAAAAACGCCGACTCGCACCGGGCTTACCAGGAGCTACGGGCGGCTTACCCCACCTGGGAAGCCGTGCGCGAGGCTCCCACCAATGCCGTGCAGCACGCCATCCGGGCCTGCACCTGGCCCGAGCAAAAGGCTCCCCGCATCCAGGCCGTGCTGCGCGAAATCAGCAAGCGCGGCGGCACCGATGCGCCTTGCTCGCTCGATTTTCTGGCCGAAATGCCCATTCCCGAAGCCCGCGCCTGGTTGGAAAGCATCAGCGGCGTGGGGCCGAAAACCAGCGCCGCTACGCTCCTCTTCAGCACGCTGCGCATCCCGGCCATGCCCGTTGACAGCCACCACCACCGCGTGGCCCAGCGCCTGGGCCTCATCGGGCCGAAGGTGGGCGAAGGACCGGCCCACAAGCTGCTGGAAGCCTTGCTGCCGCCCGGCTGGGACGCCCAGCAGGTGTACGACCACCACGAGGCGCTCATGTTTCACGGCCAGAAGTGCTGCTACTTTAGCGGGCCGGCCTGTGGCCGGTGCGTGGTGCTGGACCAGTGCCCGTTCGGGCAGGCCCGACTGGGACGCCCGGCGTAGGCTATTTTTGCCACTGCATGGCCCTTCTTCACCTCAAAGCCAAGCCCGGCAGCCGCGTCAACCAACTGCTCATCGGCCCCGACGGTACCGCTACGGTGCGCCTGAACGCGCCCGCCCACGATGGCAAGGCCAACGCTGCGCTTCAGACTTATCTGGCCGCCGTTTTTGGCATTGCCAAAAGCCGGGTGACCCTGCTGGCCGGCCACACCTCGCCCTTCAAAAAAGTAGAGCTGGTCGAGGTCAGCGACGAACAGCTGCGGCAAGTGCTGGTGCAATTTCGGGATGAGAATATGGCGCAATAGCGCGGCGCACCGCGCTTATTTGCCGCGCTTCCAGCGGTAATATTTGCGGTACCAGGGCGACGTTTTTTTGAATAGGCTGCTCGTTGTTTCGTTCGGGAACATATTTATCCGAAACACCTGCATTCGGTCGTCTTCCAGGTGCAGGCCGCCGGTGTCGGTGGCAATGCCGAGGGCGAAACCGGCGTCGCGCACCGCATTTTTCACCGCCTCGTTGATGTCGCCATACGGATAGGCAAAGCTGACAATTTCAGTTTTCAGAACGGCTTCTAATTCCGTTTTGCTGCGCTGAATTTCGGTAGCGGCGGCGGCTAGTGGCAGGGTGGTTAGCTTTGGGTGCGACATGGTGTGCGCGCCAATTTCCCAGCCAGCAGCCACGAAACGCCGTTTTTGGGCCAGGTCCATAATATCGGAGCGGGGCTCGGTGGGGTCTACGGCCAGGTCCCATTGATTATAGCGCACGTCAAAATCGCCCAATAAATACAGCACCCCCCGGTAGCCGTACTGCTGCATTAGCGGCAGCAGATTGGTGTAATTATCGGTGTAGCCGTCGTCGAACGTGAGAATAATAGGGCGCGCCGGAAAATCAGCCAATGACAATTCACCGTTCGCATATTTCAAATAATCAGCAAACGTAATGGGCGTTAATTTCTGCTTTTTGAAATAGGCCAGGTGTTTTTCAAAATTGTCTTTCGTGACGTAAATCTGATGTTTAGTGGCCAGCGGTGCATCGGGGATTTTATGGTACATCAGCACCGGAATAAAGCCCGGCGAAGCTTTGTGCATCCGGGCGGCCTGGTATACGGCCAGCACCCGCGCCGCCACGGTGGCGGCGTCATAGTGCGCCCGTACCTGCTGCCGCAACGCCACCGTGACCGGCTGCGGGGCCGGCAGGAAAGCCCGCGCATCGGCCAGCAGCGCATTGTAATCCACTTCATTGGCGGAAACGACTGCTGAAATATCCCCAAAGTTGGAAGCGGCGGCCGAGGCAAACGTCTCTTCGGTAACCAAACCTGCGTAGCTGGCTTCGCCCAACGCCAGCACCGGCCGGCCCGCCCCTAGCGCCTCAATGGCCACCCGCCCCGCGCCGATGACCAGCGTGGTGCGTGCCAGCCAGCCGGCCACGTCATCGGTGAAGCCCACCACTTCTATCCGGTCTCCAAAATCGGCCTGGAGCTGCGCTAGCGCAGCCTTTCCGGCTGCGGGCAGGTGTTCCAGCTCCCCACCGATTAGGGCCAAGCTGAGGAGTGGAAATTCGCGCAGCAAAGCCGGGAAAACGTGTTGGAGCAGGGCGGCGGCCCGCTCGCCCTTGCCGCCGTTGAAGCGGCCGATGAACGATATTCTTACTGAAGAATGAGGAATGAATACCGAAGAATTATTGCTCGTTAATTCTTCGTTGCCAAAGGCCACGCCGTTTGGAATGGTGACGATTTTGGCGGCGTCCATCTTCACTTCCGCTACTAGGTGCGCCCGCAGGTTTTCGCAGATGGCGATGACTTTATCGCCGTAGATATCAAACAGCGAGGTAGACGTATGCAGGTGTTGGCGGCCGTGCACGGTGCTCACCAGCGGCACTTTCAGGCCGCGCAGGGCGAGGTAGCTCACCCAGCTGGCGGCCCGGGAATGGGCGTGCACTACGTCAATATTTTCGAGCTGCACCAGCTGCCGGATGCGCTGGCTGTTGCGCAGCCGCTGCCCAAAACGACGGTTGCTGATGGGCACGCGAACCTGCGTGGCCTGGGTGGGCAGCTGGTCGGAATCGGACAGCAGCCAGACGGTGTGGCCCTGCTGGCGGTGCGCCTCGGCCAGCTGCACGGCATAGGCCACGGAGCCCGCAAAAAACTCGGCCGAAAGAACGTGGAGGATGCGCATGCGGCAAAGGTATTGCCGAGGTTGGAGTCGGTTGCTGTAAGGAAAATCCCGAAACGCTATGCTGAGCACCAAACGTCATGCTGAGCGCAGCCGAAGCATCTCGCGTGCTTTAGTAAACCAATCGCAGGGAAAGGATTACTGCTGCACGCGAGATGCTTCGGCTACGCTCAGCATGACGTTCCTTTTTCGTTCTCTCAACCCCTATTCCCAGGCCCGGCCGGCCACGTTGTCCATGTATTTCTGGCCGTTGCCGGTGTTCAGGAGCAGGATTTTCTCGTCGCGGTGCAGCCAGCCGGAATCGAGCAGCTGGCGGGCGGCCGTCCACACGGCGCCGCCTTCGGGGGCTACGAACAGGCCTTCCTGCTGGCCAAGGTCGCGCATGCCGGCCAGCATGCCTTCTTCGCTCACGCTCACCACCGTGCCGTTGGACTCGCGCAGCACGCGCAGCATCATGGCCTCGCCCAGCGGGTGCGGCACGGCCAGGCCGTTGGCCAGCGTGGCGCGGCCCTGGTAGGCGTGGCAGTTGGGCTGGTGGCCGAGGTAGGTTTCGAGGAGCGGACAGCAGTTTTCGGCCTGCACGGCCACCATGCGTGGCAGTTTCACGCCGGGCGCGAGCCAGCCGAGGGCCTTCATTTCCTGAAAGGCTTTCCAGATGCCGATGAGGCCGGTGCCGCCGCCGGCGGGGTAGAGCAGCACGTCGGGCAGGGTCCAGCCCAGCTGCTCGGCGATTTCGTAGCCCATGGTTTTCTTGCCTTCGAGGCGGTAGGGCTCTTTCAGGGTCGAGATGTCGAGCAGGGCGCCGTCGGCGTTGCGCTGGCGCACACGCGCCCCGCAGTCGCTGATGAGGCCATCGACCAGCTCCACTTCGGCCCCGTACCAGTAGCATTCTTCCTTGAAGGCCTGCGGGGTGTGGCGGGGCATCACCACCACGGCTTTGAGGCCGGCGCGGGCGCAGTAGGCGGCCAGGGCCACGCCCGCGTTGCCGGCCGTGGGGATGATGCAGCCTTCCACGCCCAGTTCTTTGGCTTTGGAAACGGCCATGCTAAGGCCGCGCGCTTTGAACGAGCCGGTGGGATTTTGGCCTTCGTCCTTCAAGAGAAGGGAGGACAGCTCGTGGCGCGCGGCCAGGCGCGGCAAGCGCAGCAGCGGGGTCAGGCCTTCGCCTAAGGTGACTTTGTTTTCGTCGTGGAGCAGGGGCAGCAACGCGCTGTAGCGCCACATCGACGCATCGGTCTGGTCGATTACGTCGCGGCTGAGGGGTTCCTGCAAGTCGTAGCCGGCCACGAGGGGCAGGCTGCAACAGGCTGAAACGCGCTGCAAATCGAAGGCAGAACACGCGGTGCCGCAGGCCGAGCAGTGCAATGCGGCTAAACGGGAAAGGGAATCGGAGGCGACCAGGTTCATGGGGCAAAGTACGGAAATACCCGGACCGGGGTATGCCTGTTTGGGATGGGCATTTGGAATAGCCTATGCCTTGCCGGAATAGTAGCGCCTGGTGAATTGCAGGAAATCCTTGTAAGGTGCGTTGTTCTCCGTGCCCTTGCGCTGGATGAAATTGAACTTGCGCCGCAGGGGAAAATCCTTGATTTTGACTTCGACGAACTCGCCGGAAGCCAGCTCTTTCACCACGGCCTGCCGGGGCAGGAAAGCCAGGCAGGTATCGACCCGCACGAAGTTTTTGAGGGCTTCGGTGCCGCCCAGGCGCACCCGCACGGGCAGGGCGGCCAGCTTGATGCGGTGCCGGGCCAGGGCTTCTTCGAGCACGGCCAGGGTGCCGGAACCGTCCTCGCGCAGGGCCAGCGGCGTGGTGAGCAGGTCGTGGATTTCGAGGGTGCGGTGTTCGAGCGGCGTGTTGGCGGCGCACACGGCCACCACGTCGTCGGTGAGCAGGGGCGTGTAGGTCACGTTGCTCACTTTGTGGATGCCTTCGATGATGCCCAACTCGATTTCATGGTCGAGCAGGGCCCGCAGGATGTTATCGGAATTGCGGTTTTTGAGGCTGAGCTGGCGGTTGGGGTGCAGCCGCAGGTAGGCCGACACCACGGGCGGCAGCACGTAGAGCGAGATGGTGGTGCTGGCCCCGATGATGAGGTGCATGGTGGGCGCGAACGCCGTGCTCAGCTCGCTCATTTCCTGGTGCAGCTCCTGTTGCAGCTGCTTGGCTTGCAGCAGCTTCTGGTAGAGCTTGAGGCCGGCCGGCGTGAGCTGAATGCTGCTGCCGAGGCGCTCGAACAGGCCGGTTTTGTAGTGCTCCTCCAGGGCTTTCACCTGCTTGCTCACAGCCGACTGGCTGATAAACAGCGCCTGGCTGGCCTTGGTGAAACTCAGGCGCTGGGCTACTTCGAGGAAGACTTCGTGCGGATGGGAAAGCATAAGGCAAAGATGCGCCGACAGCCTTTAGATTGAGCTGCGATGAGAAGCCAAAATAGATTCAATTCATTATTAACAAAGCCCTACATTTAACTTCATGAAACAGCTTTCGAAGCCGTTGCTGCTGCTCGGGCTGCTAACCGGCGTGGCCGGATGCACCCGGCGGCCGGCGGCGGCTTACCAACCGCTGGTGGCTACTGCTACCCTTGCCGCCCCGCAGCTGCTGTTTCTCAGCTGCCGGATGACGGCGGCCACCACGGGTTCGCGGCTGGAAGTACTGCAGGCCAGGGCCGTGCCCGGCGACCTGAAAACGCCGGAAGCCGATGCCGACACGCCGGATTTCGTGCGCGTGTCGCAGCTGGACAACCGGGGGCAGGCCCTGGCCCAGCTGCGCGTGGCGCACCCGCTGCGGCACAGCGTAGAGCACGTTGGCGACGACCACCGCACCTTCCAGCGCAGCGAGGTGAAGCTGCCGAGTGGCGAGTTTTTTGTGCGGCTGGCGTTGCGGCCCACCGCGGCCACCATCCGCGTGGAAGAAGTAGCCGACGGCAACACCACTTTGCTCACCGAATTTCCTGTTCCGCCTAAGTCTTAACCCGAATTCATGAAAAAACTCGCTACTCTCTGGCTGCTCATGCTGCTGGGCGGCGCGCTGGCCACGCCGGCCGCTGCCCAAACGTTCCCGGTGGATACGCTGGTGAAAACCGGCCCGCTCACCAAGCGCATTAACCTGGTTTTCGTGCCCGACGGCTACCGGGCCAGCGAGATGCCGCTGTTTCTGACCCGTGTGACCCAGACGATGAACAGCCTGTTTGGCCAGACGCCGTTTCTGGAATACCGCTCGTATTTCAATGCGTTTGCCATTGAAGTGCCGTCGACGCAAAGCGGCTCGACGCACCCGCGCACCGCCCCGGACTGCTCCCCCACATCGGTGGTCTACGCAAACACCACCGCGTTTGGCAGCACCTTCGACTACGGCGGCATTCACCGCTTGCTGGTGCCTGCAGCCACTGCGGCCATAGGCACCGTGCTGGCCAATAATTTCCCGCGCTATGACCAGGTATTCGTGTTGGTAAACGACACCGAGTACGGCGGCTCGGGCGGGGCGCTGGCCACGGCTTCGGCCAATACCAGCGCCACCGAAATCATGGTGCACGAAATCGGCCACTCGTTCGCGGGGCTCTCGGATGAGTACTGGGCCGGGGCGCAGTACGCCCGCGAAACCCAGAACATGACCCAAACCACCAACCCCGCCACCGTGCGCTGGGCCCCGTGGGTGGGAACAAATGGCATCGGCATCTACCCGCACACCACCGACCCAACCTGGCAAAAGCCCCACCAGAACTGCAAGATGCAGTTTCTGGGCATGCCGTTTTGCGCCGTGTGCCGCGAGGCTTTCGTGGAAAAATTCCACACCCTGGTTTCGCCGCTGCAATCGTACTCGCCCACGGCGCTTGCCATCAACGCGCCCACCCAAAACCTACAGTTTGCCCTCACGCTGCTGCCGCCGGCGCCCAATTCCATCAGAGTAACCTGGACTCGCGACGGCATCGTGTTTGCCCGCAACACCACCAGCATCACCGTACCCCTTGCGCAGCTGCCGGTGGGCACCCACGTGGTGCGCGCCGTGGTGATTGATACCACGGCCCTCACGCGCCGGGCCACTCACCTCACGCAGCACAGCTACACCGTGGACTGGACCATCAACCGCACCGTTACCGGCGTGACCATGGCCTCGGCCACGGCCGAATACGAGGTCGAAACTTACCCCAACCCGGTGGGCGACCTGCTGAACCTGAACTACACGCTGCCCCGGACGGCGCCGGTAGTCCTCACCGTGCTCGACGCGGCGGGCCGCACCGTGCGCACCATTCGCTACAACCGCCAGGCCCCCGGCCGCTATCAATACCAATTGAAGCCCGACGAGCTGGGCATTCGGGCCGTGGGCGTGTACACGCTGCTCCTGAACGTGGACGGCGTGCCCATTTCGCGGCAGCTGGTGAAGGAATAGCGCTTTAGCGAAGCCGCACGGCCGGTTTAGCGGCAAGGTGGGGCGCGTTAACCCGGTTGGGTAAAAGCTCCGCTGCATCCCCTGGTCAGTTTCATTGGTGGCTCAACCGGCAGCTGTCACTAGCGGGCTGGTTCCTCAATTTGTGGCACACAAACCGGAATTCGGATAGCACACCCAGCTGCCTGGCCTCGGAACTTTGTCCTATCCAATGGCTGCCAGGGCAGCTACTCATCACCACCTATCCTTAATTCATGGACAACGCATTGTCAGCAGCACCCACCTTCTTATTGGGAGGTGATTTACCTATCAACCGGCTCGGCTTTGGCGCGATGCGCATTATGGCGCAGCCCGCCTGGGGCCAGCCCGCCGACCGCCCGGCCATGCTCGCGCTGCTGCGCCGCGTGGTGGAGCTCGGGGTCAACTTTATCGACACGGCTGATATGTACGGCCCCTTCGTGTCGGAAGAGCTAATCGCCGAAGCCCTGCACCCCTACCCGGCCGGGCTGGTTATCGGCACCAAGGGCGGGTGCGTGAGCTTCGGGCCACCCCCGGAAGGCGTGCTGCTCGACGGCACGCCGCAGCACCTGCACGATGCCCTCCACGGCAGCCTGCGCCGCCTCCACCTGGAGCGCATCGACCTTTACCAGCTGCACCGCATCGACCCGCGCGTACCCGCTGAGCGCACCTTCACGGCGTTGGCCGAGTTCCGGCAGCAGGGCCTGGTGCGGCACCTGGGCTTGTCGGAAGTGTCGGTTGAGGACATCAGACTGGCCCAGCAGTTTTTCCCGGTGGCTTCCGTCCAGAACCGCTACAGCCTTTTCGACCGGGCGGCCGAGCCCGTGCTGGACTATTGCCGCGAGCAGGGCATTGCCTTCATTCCGTGGTTTCCCATCGGCGGGGGCCAGGTGCAGGACATGGCCATTGTGGAGCAGGTAGCGGCGCGGCACCAGGTGGCGGCGCGCCAGCTGGCCCTGAGCTGGCTGCTGCACCACGCCCCCAACATCCTGCCCATCCCGGGCACCGGCAGCATTGCCCACCTCGAAGAAAACGTGCGGGCAGCCTCCATCCAGCTGACCGCGCTGGATATGCAGGAGCTGGATGCCCTCCGCTAGGGCTTGGGAACGGTAGTCAAAAGCCCGTCATGCTGAGCGCAGCGAAGCATCTCTACCGCAGTAGTAAATGGGAATTACTTACGCGGTAGAGATGCTTCGGCTGCGCTCAGCATGACGGGCTGTTTACCACGGGCTGATGCCTGTTTCCGGCGCATTATCATCGCTAAAAAACTGGCTGGTGGGGCCATCCGGACCCAACAGGGCAGCTTTTACGACGCGGGCGGCGGCTTCGGGCACGCTGCCGGGGCCGCTGTGGTGGTTGAAGTCGGTGGCGGTGTAGCCGGGGTCCACGGCGTTTACTTTGAAGGGGGTATCGCGCAGCTCGTAGGCCAGCATGATGGTGTAGGCATTTAGGGCCGCTTTGGAGGGCTGGTAGGCGGCGCCCTTCACGGCGTAATACTTCCACGACGGGTCGTTGTGCAGCGTCAGCGAGCCCAGCCCGGAGGTGACGTTCACGATGCGGGGCGCGGGCGACGGGCGCATGAGGTCGATGAAGGCCTGCGTCACCTCAATCACGCCAAACAGGTTGGTTTCGAACACTTCCTTAATCATGCTGATGTCGGCGCTGAGCGGCGGTTGCGACATCGTCCCCAAAATGCCGGCGTTGTTGATGAGGACGTCCAGGACGGGCGTTTTTTGGCCCACGGCCTCACGGGCGGCTTTTATGGAAGCGCCATCTGCGGTGTCGATTTGAACGGGCTCGACCTGGGAAAAACCTTCCGATTTCAATTGGTCGACGGCCTGCTGGCCGTTTTCTAAATTGCGGCTGCCGAGGTACACGTAATAGCCGTTTTGGAGGAGCTGCCGGGCCGTTTCGAAGCCGATGCTTCGGTTGGCGCCGGTAATGAGTGCGGTTTTCATGGTCAATGATTTTCAATTGGTTAACAGCACAAAATTACCGGGCTCCGTTGGCGCGGCTGGCACCCATTCCGCGGTATTACTGGTACATTTTACGGATGGTGGCGCGGTACTCGGCCGGCGTAGTGCCGGTTTCGCGCTTGAAGAAGCGGTTGAAATAGGAAGCGTCCGAAAACCCGAGGTCAAAGGCAATTTCCTTGAGCGAATGCTGGGTGTAGAACAGCAGCCGCCGGGCTTCGAGCACCAGCCGCTCGTGCACGTGCTTGATGGCCGGCCGGCCGCTCTGGGCTTTCACCACCTCGCTCAGGTGCCCCGCCGAAATGTGCAGCGCCGCCGCGTAAGCGCCCACCTCGTGCAGCTCGCGGTAGCATTCCTCAATCCGGGCCTGGAAGGTCTTCAGCAGCTGCTGGTCGGCCGAGGGCTCGTCGCCCGTAAACTGCTCCATATACAAGCGGCTCAGGTAGGTGAGCAGCACCGTCAGGTAGGCGCTCAGCATGCGGTGCTGCCACTCGCCGGGGCGTTGGCACTCGGCTTCGAGCTTGGCCAGCAGCTCCCCCACAAAGGCTCCGTCGGCTTCGGTGAGCAGCAGTTCGTGCCCGTGGTAGGGATTCTGGATGAGCGGCAGGTTGCGCAGGGCCGCGTTCTGCTGCAAGGCCAGGAACTCGTTCGTGAACGTGAGGCGGGTGCCCCAAAAGGGCGTGGGGGCCTCTTTTACCAGAATTTGGTTCGGGTCCGAGAAGTACAGCGTGTTGTTCTTCCGGTTGTAGGGCGTCATGTCCACCCAGTGCCGGCCGCGGTTGTGCTTCACAAAAACCAGCAGGTAATAGGCCTTGCGGTGCGGTATCAGCAGGTTTTCTTCGTAGGTCAGCTCGCCTTCCGAGCGCAGGAGGGTAAACAGTTTGCTCCCGGTCACTTCGTCCCGCTCGAACGGATAGATGGGGACCGGCTGCTGGCTGCTGAGCGTATACATGGGCTGAGTCTGTATTTTTGGTAGCTACAACTACGGCGCTGTTTCCGTGTTCATCCGGAAGCGCTGCTATTATTCAACATCCGCATGAAATCTTCCACGGCCCGCTTTGCCATCCTGAATACGGTCGCCGACTTCACGGAGCACTACGGCTTTGCCGCGCCCAGCCATCCGCTCCTGACGGTCATCGACCTGGCCCGGTACCCGCCGCCCGATTTTGCGCTGAAACCCGCCCTGCGCCACCTCTACCTCGTTGTGTTGAAACGGCACTTCCACGGCCAGCTCCCCTACGGGCAGCAGGTGTACGACTACCGGCACGGCGTGCTGGGCTTTTATGCGCCCGGCCAGCCCGTGCAGTTTTGCCCCCGGCCGGGGGCTCCCGTGTCGGAAAATCCGCAGGGCTGGATGGTGGTTTTTCACCCCGATTTGCTGCTGCACCGCCCGCCCGGCCCGTTTCCGGGCAGCTACCCGTTTTTTGCCTACCGCGTGCAGCAGGCCCTGGACCTGTCGGCCACCGACGAGCAGCTGCTGAACCACGCCGTGACCGCCTTGCGGCAGGAGAGCGCGCAGCCCGCCGATGCCTTCAGCCAGCAATTGCTGAGCACTCAGCTCGACGTGCTGCTGCAATACGCCAGCCGGGCCTACCACCGACAATTCCCCACGGAACCAGCCAACGGCCCCGACCTGCTCAGCCGCTTCGAGGCCCTGCTGGCCACCTACCTCGACCACGCCGCCGAGCAGCCCCTGCCCACCGTGCAGCATTTCGCGGAGGCGCTGCACGTATTGCCCGCCTACCTGGGCGACGTGCTCCGCACCCACACGGGCCAGAATGCGCAGCAGCACCTGCACCACGCGCTTATTGAAAAAGCCCGCCGCCTGCTCCTGGGCACGTCCCTGAGCATTCGCGAAACCGCGTTTTACCTTGGTTTTGATAACCCGTCGTACTTCAGCCGCCTGTTCAAGGACAAAACCGGCCTCACGCCCGCCGGGTTCCGGCAGTCGGCCTAGGGTGCCCGAAGTGCCTTTGCGCTCCCCTCGCCTCGCTTAAGAAGGTGAGCGCGGGAAGTTTCAGCTGGTTTGTGCTCAGAAAGTCACAGGGAACCCATTTGAACGTCGTGCTTCGACTCCGCGGACGCCAGATGAACCTGATGCGTTCCTTCGAATCACGAACCGCCTGCCTATCCCAGCCGCCGTTGCAGCGCGGCCAGGAACAGCCCGGCGTGGTAGCCGTCGCCGAGGCCGTGGTGCAGATTGACCGACACGGGCATCCGGCGGGTAGCGCCGTCCTCAAACACCTGGCCGAAGGAGATTTTGGGGCAGCTATCGGGGTGGCTGAAGCTGCGGGCGTGCGAGAGCGCCGTGAAGCGCACCCACGGCAGGGCCGAGCAATGCACCACATCAGGCCGGCCGGTGGTGGCGGTGAGGCGCAGGCCGGTGCTGGCCTGCACGGCCGCAATTTCGGCCTCGGCGGCGGCGATGAAGCCAGCCAGCGTGTCGTGCTGCTCGATGAAGCTGAAGGCAAATGTGTGGTCGGCCCGGCCAAGGGTGGCGGAGGCATGGATACGGTCGTAGCAATATACCTGGCCGTTTTCGATGCGGTAGCGGAAGGCTTCGACTTCGTTGGCCGCCTCCAGGGCGTGGTAGAGGTAGTAGAGAAAAAACGACACGCCCAGCCGTTTGGCTTCGGCCTGCGCGGCCGTGCAGTCGACGTTGGCAGTGAGGCCGAAAAAAGGCTCTTCGAAGGCGGAGAAGAAGGCAAAATGCTCGCGGCGCGGCCAGGTTTTGAGGTCAATCAGGTGCTTCATAGCAGGCAAAGGTCGGTAGCTTTGCGGCGTTCCTAATTGGTCATGCAGAGCGCAGCGAAGCATCTCGCGTGTGGTAGTAATCCAGTCGCCAGAAAAGATATGGTGGTGGCACGCGAGCCGCTTCGCTATACTCTGCATAACGTTCCACCGCATAACGTTCTAAAATCGTTTCCCATGCCTACCCAAACTTTCATCGCCTTCGACGCCGACGATACCCTCTGGCCCAACCAGCCGCACTTCGACAACGTCGAAGCCGAACTGCTGCAACTGCTGGCGCCTTATGCCGATGTCGATACCATCAACGCCCGGCTCTACGACGTGCAGCGGGCCAACATGCAGCTGTTCGGCTACGGGGCCAAGTCGTTCATGCTCTCGATGATTGAAACCACGATTCAGCTCTCGGGCGGCGCCGTGGTGGGGAGCGAAATCCAGCAGATTCTGGATATGGGCAAGGACTTGCTGCGCTTCGCCATTGAGCCGCTGCCCGACGTGGTGGAGGTGCTGAAGGAGCTAAAGCAGCGCGGCCATCAGCTCATCATTCTCACCAAAGGCGACCTGTTCGACCAGGAAAGCAAAATTGCCCGCTCCGGCCTGGGTGACTTCTTCGACTACGTCGAAATCGTGAGCGAGAAGGACGAGCCCACCTACCGCCGCCTCTTCGCCCGCCTCGGCATCACGCCCGAGAACTTCGTGATGATTGGCAACTCCCTGAAATCCGACATTCTGCCGGTAGTGCGGCTGGGCTTCCCTGCCATCCACGTCCCCTACCACGCCAACTGGATTCACGAGCACGTGCCCGCCGAGCTGCTGGCGGGGCTGGAGTTTCGGGTGGTGGAGCGGCTGCGCGAGGTACTGGAGTACGTGAGGTGAACGGAGCCGGAATCGTCCAACGCCAACCCACGAAATATTACGTCTCTACCAGCGTTCACTCGCACAACGCTGGCACTTTTCTGCTACCTTCCGGCCACAATTCCACTCCCCCTCCCCATGCTGGCCCGTTACCGCTTTTTGCCACTGCTGCTTGTGCTGCTGGCCGCCTCGTCGTGCTCCAAAAAAACCGCTCAGGAACAGGCCGCCGAAACGGCCCAGACCGACGGCGACGAAATCGACCCCTACTCCAATCTGGTGTTCACGTTCGATGAAAAAGTGGTGGACGAGGGCCAGCAGAACCGCTGGGATACCACGCGCTACGTGACGTTCTCGCCCAACATTCGCGGCAAGTTCAAGTGGACCGGCGACCGGGAACTGACCTTTTCGCCGCTGGAGCCCTTCCGGCCCAGCACCGTTTTCGCGGCTAGCCTGCGGCCCGAAACGCTGCCCAGCGGCAAGCAGAAGCTGGCCCTGAACCGCGCCAAATTTCACACGCCGTATTTGGATATGGCCGCGCCGCAGGTGTTCTACGGCAGCTCGAAGCGGGCGGCAGGCACGGCGGAATTGAAGGCCAACCTGGTTTTCAACTACCCCGTGCGGCCCTCGGATGTGAAGTCTCGCCTGAAAGTGACGCAGGACGGCAAGCCCATTGCGGTGGAAGTAAACTCCGCCGAGCCCGATGCCATGGTGGCCATCACCTTCATGCAGGGCGTGCGGCCGGGCTCGCCGGTGCAGATTGACATTGCGCCCGGCCTGCGCCCCGCCGCCGGCACCAAAGCCACCGAAAAAACCCTTACCGCCCAGGCCGAAATCCCCGACCAAAGCACGATGGAAGTGCGCGAGCTCACCGGCTCGCTGTTCAACGGCCTGCCCGTGGTGACGGTGCTGACCACCCAGCCCGTGCGCGCCACCGACATTCAGGCCAACCTGAAAGTGACGCCCACGGTGGCCTTTTCGGTGGAAGCGCTGGAAAGCGGCTTCGCCCTGCGCGGTGGGTTTGAGGTGGGAAAAACGTACCAGATTGCTTTGGCGGCCGGCACCACGGGCGCGCTGGGCGGCACGCTGGGCCAGGCGTTCAGCCAGGCCGTTTCGTTTGGTGATGAGCGGCCGAGTCTGACGTTCACCAGCACCGACAAGGCCATGTACCTCGACGCGCTGGGCAACCGGAATCTGGGCCTGCGCATCAACGAAGTGGCCAAAGTGAAGGTGACCATCGCGAAGGTCTACGCCAACAATATTCAGCAGCTGATGCGCGGCGAAAAGCAGTACGGCTACCCCGAATACGACGAAGATGAGCCCCGCGAAGCCAACACCGACGAAAACGGCGACTACATCGACCGCAGCTTCCAGTATTACGACACCGAAACCATCGGCAACGTCCTATCGGAGCGCACGATTTCGGTGGATGCGTTGCCTAAGGAAGGCGGGATGCGCCTACTGAACCTGGATTTGAAAGCGCTGGAATTTCAGGGGCCGATGAAGGGCCTGTACGTCATCCGCGTGCAGGACACCGAGCGGCAGTGGCTGCAAGTGAGCAAGCTGGTGGCCGTGACCGATTTGGGCCTGATTGTGAAGCAGGGCGCCACGGGCGGCACCACGGTTTTCGCCAATTCCATCCGCACGGCCGAGCCGCTGGCGGGCGTCACGGTGAACCTCGTGAGCTCGAATAATCAGGTGATTGGCACGACGACCACGGACAAATCCGGCGTGGCGCAGTTTGACTCCGCCGCCAGCATGAAGCGCTTCTCGCTGGGCATGATTACGGCGGTGAAGGATGCCGACTTTTCCTTCCTCGACCTCACCAAAAGCCGGGTCGAAACCTCGCGGTTTGAAGTGGGCGGATTGACCTCGAACGCGGCGCATTATCAGGCGTTTCTGTACGGCGAGCGCGACCTGTACCGGCCCGGCGACACGGTACGGACCAACGCCGTCATCCGCACCGAGGACTGGAAGATTCCGCCCACCGGCCTGCCAATGAAAATCCGCCTGCTGCTGCCCAGCGGCAAGGAATACAGCAGCTTGCAGCAGAAGCTGAGCGCGGCCGGCAGCTTCGAAAGCAGCTTCATTCTGCCGCCCACCGTCATGACCGGCCAGTACTCGATGGAGGTGCTCACCGGCAACGACGTGCTGCTGACCTCGCGGCCAATCAGCGTGGAAGAATTCATCCCCGACCGCCTGAAAGTGACCGTGACCGCCGCGCCCGCCGTGCTCAAACCGGGCCAGGACGTGACGGCCAACATCACGGCCATCAACCTGTTTGGCCCGCCCGCCGCCGACCGCAAGTTTGAGGTCGAATTCTCGCTGAAGCAGAAGTATTTCTCGGCCCCGAAATACCCCGACTACAACTTCACCATCAACAGCGGCGAGCGGCACAAATCGACCAACGGCGACGGCGAGGACAGCGAAAGCGCCCTCACCTCGCGCTTCGAGAAAACCGTGCGCGAAGGCAGCACCGACGCCGCCGGCCACGGCACCGCCGCCTACACCATCCCCGATTTCCACGACCTCGGCACGCTGGAAGGCGTGGCCTTCGCCACGGTGTTCGACGAAACCGGCCGGCCCGTGAACCGCCTCGCCACCTTCGACGTGCAGACGCAGGCCACGATGTTCGGCATCGGCAACCTACCCGACCTCATCGGCACCAAGCAGCCGCTCACGGTGAAGCTGCTGGCCCTCACGCCCGCCGGCAAACCCACCTCGACCCCGGCCGAGGTGAAGGTGGTGCGCATGCTCTGGGAAACCGTGCTGGAGCGCCAGGGCGGCCGCTACGTGTATAATTCGCAGCAGCGCGAGCAAACCATTCTCAGCAAATCCTACACCGTGGGGGCCGAAACCAGCTTCAGCTTCACCCCCATTTACTCGGGCGAATACGAGGTAAGAATCAGTCGGCCGGGCGCTACCAGCTACGTCACGCAGCGGTTTTATGCCTACGGCTACGGCGATACGCAGGCCAATTCCTTCGAGGTGAACAACGAGGGCGAGGTGACCATTGAGGCCGACAAGCCCAAATACGCCCCCGGCGAAACCGCTAATTTGCTGCTGAAATCGCCCTTTGCCGGCCGCATTCTGGTAACGGTGGAGCGGGCCAACGTGCTCGACCATTTCTACGTGACCACTGACGGCAAGGCGGCTGAGGTGAAAATCCCCATCAAAACCGAGCACGTCCCCAACGTGTACGTGACCGCCACCGCCGTGCGCGCCCATACCGCCCAGGACCGCCTGCCCCTCACCGTGGCGCGTGGCTTCCTGCCCCTCACCGTCGAAAAGCCCGATTCGCGCCTCGCCGTGGCCATTGCCGCACCCGCCGCCAGCCGCTCCCAGACCTGGCAAACCGTAGAAATCACCACTGCACCCCGCGCCCAGCTCACCCTGGCCGTGGTGGACGAGGGCATTCTGCAACGCAACGACTATCGCACTCCCGACCCGCACGGCTACTTCTACCAGAAACGGGCCTTGGAAGTATCGGCCTTCGATGTATATCCTTTCCTCCTACCGGAACTGGGCACCAGCAGCAGCGGCGGTGATGCCGCCGACATGGCCCGCCGTACCAACCCCATCCCCAACCGCCGCGTGAAACTGGTGGCCAAATGGAGCGGCGTCCTCACCGCCGACGGCGACGGCAAAGTGCGCTACCGGGTGCGCGTGCCGCAGTTCAGCGGGGCGCTCCGCATCATGGCCGTGGCCTACAAAGACGATGCCTTCGGCTCGGCCGAAGCCACGATGAAGGTGGCCGACCCGGTGGTAATTTCCACGGCGCTGCCGCGGTTTATGAGTCCCGGCGACACGATTGACGTGCCGGTGACGCTGACGAATACGACGGGTAAGCTAATGAGCGATGTTGCTGTTCGTATGCATGTCAATAGTCCACTTCACACAGCACCGCCAATGAATGCAATGGACCCTCTTGATGCTCCCGCTGGCGAGAGTTGGGACGCAACCTCTATTCATGAACTCAAGCCTGGCACTGAAATGCGACGCACTTTTCATATCCGAGCTTTAGCTAGTATAGGCGTTGGCACTGTCAAAGTCGAGGTGTATTCAAAAGCCACTAAAGAAACATTCACGGAAACAATTGAACTCCCCGTTCGCCCCGCCGCCTCGCTCGAAAAGCGCACCGGCAGCGGCGTAGTGGCCGGCGGAGCCACGCTCCCGCTCAACCTGAAAACCGATTTCCTGCCCACCTCGCTCAGCAGCAGGCTTGTCGTGAGCCGCTCGCCGCTCACGGAGTTCAGCAAGGATTTGCGCTACCTGCTGCAATACCCCTACGGCTGCCTGGAGCAAACCGTGTCGGCCGCTTTCCCGCAGCTCTACTACGCCGATTTGGCCGCCACCTTGCAGCAGAAAACCGGGGCCGCTGCGAAAGCCCAGCGCTACAACCCGAACTACCACGTCCAGGAAGCCATCCGCAAGATTGAGAGCATGCAGCTCTACAACGGCAGCCTAAGCTACTGGCCGGGCGGCGACTACGACAACTGGTGGGCCACCGCCTACGCCGCCCATTTCCTGCAGGAAGCCCAGCAGGCCGGCTTCGCGGTGAATAAATCGGTCCTCGACAAGGTGCTGAAATACCTGGCCTTCCGCCTCAAAAAGCGCGAAACCGAACCCTACCAGTACTTCGACGCCAACAACCTGGCCCGCCAGCGCACGATAGCCAGCAAGGAAATTGCCTACTCGCTCTACGTCCTCGCCCTGGCCGGACGCCAGGACCCCGTAGCCCTGAACTACTACCGCGCCAACCGCCCCCTGCTGGCCGAAGACTCCCAATTCCTGCTGGCCTGCACCCAGAGCCTGCTCGGCAACCAGCGCGCCTTCCGCGAGCTGCTGCCCACCCGGTTCGGCGGCGAGCGCGCCGCCCACCGCGCCCTCGACGGCTCGTTCTACTCGCCCATCCGCGACGAAGGCCTGGTGCTCAACGCCCTCGTCAGCACCGACCCCAACAACCCGCAAATCCCCGGCATCGCCCGCCAGCTCAGCCGCCAGATGAAGTCGGCCTACTGGCTCAGCACCCAGGAACGCGCCTTCGCCCTGCTGGCCCTCGGCAAAATAGCCCGCCAGAACGCCCGCAGCACCGCCACCGCCACGCTCACCATCGACGGCAAACCAGCGGGGAATTTCACCGGCAAAGACCTCACCCTACGCAACGTGGCCAACCGCAACGTGAGCATCCGCACGGCTGGCAAGGGCAGCCTCTACTACTTCTGGGAAACCGAAGGCATCTCGGCCAGCGGCCAGGTGCATGAAGAAGATGCCTACCTGAAAGTTCGCCGCCAGTTCCTGAACCGCGACGGTGTGCCGCTGGGCACGCCCAGCTTCCGCCAGAATGATTTGGTGGTGGTGCGCATCACCATCGAAGCCGGCGACGCGGCCGGCGAAATCAAGAACGTGGCCATCACCGACCTGCTCCCCGCCGGCCTCGAAATCGAGAACCCACGCATCGGCCCGCTCCGCGAATTGGCTTGGGCGACGAATGCCGCCACGCCCGACTACCTGGACGTGCGCGACGACCGGATTAACCTGTTCACCACCGCCACAAGTACGCCGAAGAACTTTTATTACTTGTGCCGGGCCGTGTCAAAAGGCACGTTCAAGCTCGGCCCGGTGAACGCGGATGCGATGTATAACGCGGAGTACCACAGCTACAACGGGGCCGGCGTGGTGCGCGTCCGTTGAACGACACTGCGGACACTGCGATTTTAACACCCCGAAACACTGCGTGAAATGAAAACCGGACGACTATTTCACGCAGTGTTCCGCAGTGTTAAAGCGCAGTGTCTCGCAGTGTCGTTCATTGCCTGCTTCGCCCTCGACCGCCTCTTCCCCCTGCCGCCCGCGCCGCGCTACTCTCCCATCGTGCTGGCGGCCGATGGCAGCGTGCTCCACGCCTTCCTGAACCCCACCCAGAAGTGGCGGATGAAGACCGAATTAGCGGAAATAACGCCGGCCTTGCAGCAAGCCATTATCAACAAGGAAGACCGGTATTTCCACTACCATTTCGGGGTCAATCCACTCGCAATAATGCAGGCCGCCGGGCGCAATATTTTCCAAACCGGCCGCACCACCGGGGCCAGTACCATCACCATGCAGGTGGCCCGGCTGCTGGAACCCAAGGAGCGCACCTTCGGCAATAAGCTGCTGGAAATGCTGCGCGCCATGCAGCTGGAGGCGCATTACAGCAAGGCCGAAATCCTCCAGCTCTACCTGAACCTGGTGCCCTACGGCGGCAATATCGAAGGCGTGAAATCGGCCGCGCTGCTCTACTTTCAGCAGCCGCCCGACTATCTTTCCCTGGCCCAAACCGTGACGCTGGCCATTATTCCCAACCAGCCGCGTGTGCTGGTGTTGGGCAAGAACAACGACCGGATTCTGGCCGAACGCAACCGCTGGCTGCGGCAGTTTCAACAGCAGCATTTGTTTCCGGACCAGGATATTGAGGATGCCATAAATGAGCCGCTGGACGTGCAGCGCCACGCGGCGCCCACACTGGCTCCGCACCTGGCGCGGCGGCTCGTCACGCAGTTTCCCAGCCAGCCCATTATTCACTCCACGCTGCGCCGCAACCCGCAAGCCAAAGCCGAGGACCTGACCCGCAACTACGTGCGCCGCCTGCACGAATTGGGCATTTCGCAGGCCGCCGTGCTGGTCGTGAACAACCGCACCCGCGCCGTGGAGGCGTACGTGGGCTCCGCCGACTTCCAGGATGCGGCCAGCAGCGGGCAGGTTGATGGCGTGCGCGCTGTCCGTTCGCCGGGCAGCACGCTGAAGCCATTTTTGTATGCTCTAGCCGTTGATAGAGGCATCGTGACGCCGAAGCTGAAGCTGCCCGATGTGCCCACCAATTTCAGCGGCTTCCGCCCCGAGAATTTCGATAAAAGCTGCGCCGGCGAAGTGACGGTGGAGCGGGCATTGACTTACTCGCTCAACATTCCGGCCGTGCGGGTTTTGGCCGACGTGGGCGTGCCCGTTTTCACCGACAAGCTGCGGCTGGCCGGTTTCAAAAGCGTGGCGAAAGCAGCCCCCCGGCTAGGTTTAAGCACCATTCTGGGCGGCTGTGGCGCGACGCTGGAGGAGCTGACGGGGCTGTACGCGGCGCTGGCGGATGGCGGGCAGTACGCACCGCTGGCGCTCGTGCTTAATGAAGAATTAAGACTGAGGAATGAGGAATGGAAAGCGAAGCGAAAAGAGTCCCCGCCAAATTCTTCATTCCTCATTCCTCATTCTTCATTGGTTTCCCCCGCCGCCGCCTTCCTCATCACCGACATCCTCGCCCAGCGCACCCGGCCCGACCTGCCGATGGGCTACCAGAACAGCCGCCACCTCCCCAAAATCGCCTGGAAAACCGGCACCAGCTACGGCCGCCGCGACGCCTGGAGCATCGGCTACAACCAGGACTACACCATTGGCGTGTGGGTGGGCAACTTTTCGGGCCAGGGCAGCCCGGCCCTGACGGGGGCCGACGTGGCCTCGCCCCTGCTCTTCGACCTGTTCAACGCCCTCGCCTACAACTCGCCCAACCGCTGGACCACGCCACCCGCCACCCTCGATTTCCGGCTGGTGTGCGCCGAAACCGGCCTCGTCCCCGGCGAGCACTGCCCCAACCAGCTCATCGATTATTACCTGCCCGGCATGTCCACGGCCCGGCGCTGCGAACACCAGAAAGAAGCCCTGGTTTCGGCCGATGGCACGATTTCCTACTGCCGGGCCTGCGTGCCAGCGGCGGGTTTCAAGCGGCAGCTGTTCCCCAATCCGTTGCCCGAAGTGCTGGCTTTTCGGGAGGCGCAGGGCCTGCCATCCAGCCGGCTGCCGCCGCACAACCCCGCCTGCCGGCTGGTGCGCGGCACTGACGATGGCGCGGGCGCGGCCCTGGCCATCACCTCACCGCTCGACCACGCCGAATACGTGCTCGACCGCCACGACAAGCAGCAAATGCTCCTAAGCTGCGCGGCGGGCAGCGAGGTGCGCCAGGTATTCTGGTACGTGAACGACCGGTTTTTGCGGGCCGCCTCGGCTACCGAGCGCGTGTTTTTCCGACCGCCCAGCGGGGCCGTAAAAATCTCCTGCGCCGATGACCACGGGCGCAACGTGGATATTCAATTGCAGGTGGCTGAGCTTTAGACCAGGCGACTTTCACCGACCGAAGCGACCGAAGCGACCGGCTAAATACGGCGCTTTCTCAACTTTTAAGCGGGGCGTCAGTTAAACCTTCTCGGCATTAGCTACTTACTGGCCATCAAAACAGCTTGGCATCATTTCGCACCCGGCAGTATATTAAAGGGACTATCTTTATTTATCTATCTATGAAACAACTATTCCGAACGATGAAGCCCGTGCTTCGGCTGCTTCTATTCGCTCCGTTTTACGCTTTATCGCAACCAACCACTCCCCCCACCAAGCCCCTTTCGCGGCAGGAGTGCGTGGAGTTTGCCCTGAAAAACCAGCCCGCGGTGCGCCAGGCCCTTATCGACCAGGAAATTGGGGAGCGCAACATTCGCATCGGGCTCAGCAGCTGGCTGCCCCAGATTACGGGCACGGCCACCTACGCGCACAATTTGCAGCTGCCGACCTCCGTGCTGCCCAATTTCACGGACCCCTCGGCGGGCCAGCAAATCGTGCGCATTGGCCTGAACAACACCTCCACGCTGGGCCTGCAGGGCACCCAGCTGATTTACAACAACGACGTGCTGCGCGCGGCCCGCGCGGCCCGCTACATCCGCCAGCAAACCGGCCTGAATACCACCAGCTTCAAGATTGATGTGGTGACGAACGTGAGCAAGGCGTTCTACGACATTCTGCTTACGCGGGAGCAGCTCAAGGTGCTCGACGAGGCCATCCGGCGGCAGGCCAAGCAGCTGCGCGATTCCAAAGCGCAGTACGACGTGGGCATCGTGGATAAAACCGACTACAAGCGGGCCGAAATCAGCCTGCGCAACGCCTACGCCACCCGCAAAACCACCACCGAGGCGCTGAAAGGCAAGGATGCCTACCTCAAGCAGCTCATGGGCGTTGATGCCCAAAACCCGCTCGCGCTCACCTACGACACGCTGCAATTGGTGCAGGAAATCACCCTCGACACCCTGGAGCAGCTGGCCTACGAGCGCCGCGTCGAAATCCAGCAGCTCCAGACCCAGCAGCAGCTCCAGCGGCTCAACATCGACTTTTACCGCTACGGGTTTCTGCCCTCGCTCTCGGCCTACGGCAACTACAACCGGGTGTTCCAGAACAATGAGTTCAGCCAGCTTTACAACACGGCATTTCCCAATTCGCAGGTCGGCCTGCAGCTGGCCGTGCCCATTTTCACGGGCACGCGCCGCCTCCAAAACCTGCGCATCACCGAGCTGCAGCAGGACCGCCTCGACCTGGACGTGGTGGACGCCCGCAACCAAATCAACACCGAATACCAGCAGGCCCTGGCCACCTACAAAAGCGCCCTCAACGACCTGAATACCCAGCGCGATAACGTGGCCGATGCCCGCGAAGTCTACAAAATCATCAAGCTGCAATACGACGAGGGCCTGCGGGCTTACCTGGAAGTCATCACCTCCGAAAACGACCTGCGCAATTCCCAGTTCAGCTACTACAACTCGCTCTACAGCGTGCTGGCCGCCAAACTGGACGTGCAGCGTGCCTTGGGCGACATTACTTTTTAATGAACCATCCAGCCCCGAACGAAAGAAACGGTCATGCTGAGCTTGTCGAAGCATCTCTACTGCGCAAGTAATCCAGCTGCTTCAACGAAGCAGTGGAGATGCTTCGGCTGCGCGGACGCCAGATGAGCATGACGTTCCGTTATTCATTATAATCCAGCCTGCCACCCCCGACTATGAACAACCATTCTCTCCGGCTTCTCCCCGTTTTCCTGACCGCTTTGACGCTCGCTTCCTGCGGCAACAAGCAGGAAGAGGAAGCCAAAAAGAACGCCCCCCCGCCGCCCGTTTCGGTGTCGGTTTACAAAGTCGACCAGGAGCCGGTGGTGAGCTTCGACACCTACCCCGGCACCGTCGTGCCGCTCAACGAGGTGGAGCTGCGCGCCGAGGTGGGGGGCTACGTCACGGGCATCTTCATCAAAGACGGGCAGCGCGTGACCAAGGGCCAGCGCCTCTACGAAGTGGACCAGACCCGCTTCCAGGCCGACTACCGCCAGGCCCAGGCCCAGCTGGCCGTCACCCGCGCCAACTACGCCAAAGCCGCCAAGGACGCCGAGCGCTACAACCGCCTCGCCGAGCAGGACGCCATCGCCAAGCAGCGCGTAGACTACGCCGCCACCGACGTGGCCAACGCCGCTTCGCAGATAACGGCCGCCCAGGCCACCGTCACCAACGTGGCCCAGAACCTGAAACGCTCGGTGGTGGTGGCGCCGTTTGCGGGCACCATCGGCATTTCGCAGGTCAAGCTCGGCTCGCTGGCCACGCAGGGCACCACGCTGCTCAACACCCTTTCGTCCGACGACCCCATTGCCGTGGACGTGGCCGTGGGCGAGCAGCAGATTGCGCGCTTCCAGGGCCTGAAGGCCCGGCCCGCCGCCAAAGCTGATTCGGTGTACACGCTGCTGCTGGCCGGCCAGCAGGCGTTTTCCGCTCCGGGCAAAATCACGACCATCGACCGCGCTGTCGACCCGGAAACCGGCACCGTGAAGGTGCGCGTGCAGTTCCCCAACGCCAAGCGCACGCTGCTGGCCGGCATGAACACCACCCTGCGCGTGCGCAACACCGACACCGGCCGCCAGCTCACCATTCCCTACAAGGCCGTGACCGAGCAAATGGGCGAATTCTTCGTGTACGTGGTGGGCGACAGCAGCAAAGTGGCGCAACGCAAAGTGGCCCTGGGCACCCGCGTCAAAGACAAAGTAGTCGTGCGCCAAGGGCTTAAAGCCAACGAAACCATCGTGAGCGAAGGCGTGCAGAACCTGCGCCAGGGCGTGGTGGTGAAAGTGGGCGACCCCAACGCGGCGCCCCCCGCGGCGGCTGGGGCGCCCACGGCGGCAGCGAAATAATTGAATGACAACCAAAGACCGTCATGCTCATCTGGCGTCCGCGCAGCGAAGCATCTCGCTCGGGATAGTAACTCAATTTTTCAACGATGCGAGCGAGATGCTTCGCTGCGCTCTGCATGACGTTCCTGGCTGCGTGCCATCTAGCTTATGATTTCAGACGTTTTCATTCGGCGACCGGTCACGGCCATTGTCATTTCCATTGTGCTGGTGCTGCTCGGGACGCTGGCGGTCCTCAACCTGCCCATTAGCCAATACCCCGACATCTCCCCGCCCGTGGTGCAGATTTCGGGCAGCTTCACCGGGGCCGATGCCCAGACCGTGGAGCAAACCGTGATGACGCCCATCGAAACGCAGGTCAACGGCACGCCCGGCATGGCCTACCTGCAATCGAACGCCACCAACGACGGCCGCGTGTCGGCCAACGTCACCTTCAACATCGGCACCAACATCGACATCGCCACCCTCGACGTGCAGAACCGCGTGAGCGTGGCCGAGCCCACCCTTCCCGACGAGGTGAAGCGCCTGGGCCTCACCGTGAAAAAGCGCAACCCCACCATCCTCATCGTGCTGGCCATTTATGCGCCCAAGCGCACCCACGACGTGGCTTTTCTCGACAACTACACCAACATTTACGTGCGCGACGCCCTGCTGCGCGTGCCCGGCGTGGGCGACGTCACGTCCCTCGGCCAGGATTTTTCGATGCGCATCTGGCTCAAGCCCGACAAGATGGCCCAGCTCGGCCTGAAAGTCGACGACGTGACCAACGCCCTGCGCGAGCAGAACGTGCAGGTGGCCGCCGGCTCGGTGGGCACGGCCCCGCAGTATTCGTCGCAGGCGTTTCAGTACACGGTGGTTGTGAACGGCCGCCTCACCAAAGTCGAAGAATTTGAGAACATCGTGGTGCGCACCAAGCCCGAAGATGGCTCGGTGGTCTACCTCAAAGACGTGGCCCGCGTGCAGCTCGGCCAGTTCGATTTCTCGCGCTACAACACCACCAACGGCCAACCTACCACGCTGCTGCTCATCAACCAGACGCCCGGCGGCAACGCCCTGCAAACGGCCAACGGCATCTACGCCGCGATGGATGCGCTGCAAAAGAAATTCCCACCGGATATGCGGTACCGGGCCGTTTTCGAGTCCGTGACCGTGGTGCAGGTCTCCATCGAGGAAGTGCTGAAAACGCTGGGCATTGCCCTGCTGCTGGTCACGCTGGTGGTGTTCATTTTCCTGCAAAGCTGGCGCGCCACGCTCATCCCCATTCTGGCCATTCCGGTGGCCATCGTGGGCACGTTCATCCTGTTCATCCCGCTGGGCTTCACCGTGAACACGCTCACGCTGTTCGGCTTCGTGCTGGCCATCGGCATCGTGGTCGACGACGCCATCGTGGTGGTCGAGGCCGTGCAGCACTACATCGACACCGAAGGCGTTCCGGCCCGCGAGGCCACCGAAAAGGCCATGAAGGACATCACGGCGCCGGTTATCGCCATTGCCCTGATTTTGTCGGCGGTATTTGTGCCCGTGGGTTTCATTCCGGGCATCGTGGGCAAGCTTTACCAGCAGTTTGCCATCACCATTGCCATTTCGGTGGTGCTCTCGGCGTTTATCGCCTTGTCGCTCACGCCGGCGCTGTGCGCGCTCATGCTGCGGCCCAGCGCCAAAAAAGAAGAAGCCAAGGGGCTGAACAAGCTGTTTGCTATGTTTAACGACTGGTTTGAGCGCACCACCGGGCACTACACCAACGGGGTAAAGCAGGCCATCAAGGCCACGCCCTTCGTGCTTATTTTGCTCGTTTGCGTCTACGTGGGCACCTTTTTGCTGTTCCGGGGCAAGCCGTCGGGCTTTATCCCGACGGAGGACGAAGGCCGCCTGTTCGTGTCGCTGGAGCTGCCGCAGGGCGCGTCCAGCTCCCGCACGCAAGCCGTGATGGACCAAATGGTCAAAATCATCGGCCAAAAAGTGCCGGCCGTGAAGAACTACACCGGCGTGAGCGGCCTCAACGCCCTGAACTTCACCTTCAAGCCCAGCAGCGGCACCATGTTCCTCCAAATGAAGCCCTGGGACGAGCGCACCGACGAAGCCGACCAGCTGGAAGGCGTCATCGGGAGGCTGCAAAAGGAGTTTGCGGCCATCAAAGGGGCCAACATCGTGGTGATTCCGCCGCCCGCCATTCCGGGCCTGGGCAACACCGGCGGCTTCAGCTTCCAGCTGGAGCAGCGCGAGCAGGCCGGCGACATCAAGGCGTTTGAAGCCACGGTGAACAAGTTTGTGGCCGCCGCCAACCAGCGCCCCGAAATCGGCCGGGCCTTCACCTTCTTCACCGCCAAAACGCCCGGCTACCAGGTGACCGTGGACCGCGAAAAGGCCAAGAAACTCGGGGTGCCGCTCACCAACATCTTCGGCACGATGTCGACCTACATGGGCTCGACTTACATCAACGACTTCACGAAATACGGCCGCAACTTCCGCGTGGTGGCCCAGGCCGACACGTTTTACCGCAAAGACATCGCCGACCTCAGCAACTACTACGTGCAGAACCAGGCCGGCCAGCAGGTGCCCCTCGGCTCGCTCATCACCACCAAAGTGGTGGAAAACGCGCCCCTGATTTCGCACTACAACCTGTTCCGGGCCGCCGAAATCAACGGCGACGCCAAGCCCGGCTACAGCTCCGGCCAGGCCATCGCCGCCCTGCAGGAAGTGGCCGCCCAAACCCTGCCCGCCGAATACGGCTTCGACTTTTCGGCCCTGAGCCGCGAAGAAATCAGCGCCGGCAACAGCACCATCATCATCTTCGGGCTGAGCATTCTGTTTGTGTTTTTGCTGCTGGCGGCGCTGTATGAAAGCTGGTCGGTGCCGTTCTCGGTGCTGCTGGCGGTGCCGCTGGGCGCGTTCGGGGCCATCGTGGCCCTCACCTTCCTGCCCAAGCTCACCAACAACGTGTACGCCCAAATCGGCCTCATCACCCTCATTGGCCTCGCGGCCAAAAACGCCATTCTGATTGTGGAGTTCGCCAAAGAGCGGGTCGACTGGGGCATGGACGTGGTGGAAGCCACCCTGGCCGCCGTCACGCTGCGCCTGCGCCCCATCATCATGACCTCGCTGGCCTTCATCCTGGGCGTGCTGCCGCTGGCTTTTTCTTCCGGCGCGGGCGCCGTGTCCCGCCAAACGATAGGCTGGACGGTGACCGGCGGCATGCTGGCCGCCACCTTCCTGGCCATTTTTGCCGTCCCCGTCCTCTTCGTGCTCATCACCAAGCTCGGCTACGGCAAGAAAAAACTAGCCGACCTGGCCGCCAACTACAAGCCCGAAGACCATGACCTGGGCGGCCACAAGCCCGCCGCCGAACCCGGCAACCCCGCCAGGCCCCCCGAAGGCCCCAGCACCCCACCCGCCGGCCCCGACGAGAAGAAGTAAGCCAACAAAACGCCCCAATTGCTTGCAATCGGGGCATTTTTGTGCCCAGCTAGCGCCCCCACCTCCCAGCGGGAGCCTTCAATTGGTCAGCCACTCCCTTCAATGAACCAGCCGGAGCCTTCGATTGCCCAACCGGACCGGACAACCGCTCAACCGTCCCCTCCTATCGCTCCGCCGGCCTCTTCAATCGGTCAGCGCACGCCTCCGGACACTCAGCGCACCCCTCCGGACACTCAGCGCATGCCTTCGACCACTCAGCGCACCCCTCCGACCACTCAGCGCATGACTCCGGACACTCAGCGTAAGGTCTTTTTTGTGTTTATCACCGGTAGATTTGCATTTGATGGCAATAGCCGTGCATTCGGAGCCACCCGGCAGCTTTTCCAGTAGTCCGGCCCTTTCTACTGCACTGGCAATTGGGCATTCAGCACGGCCCGCTGCCCGTTCAGGGCCACCTCAACGGCGGTTTTCATCTGCACCGGGCACTTATCGGCAACGCCCAGCACGCGCAACGCGGCGCGGTAGTGCGCCACCAACACCGGCTCACCAGCCAGGGTAATCTGGCTGGGCAATGCGGCCAGCAGGTCGCCGCACTCACTGCCAATGAGCAGCCCGCTCAGGTAGAAATAATTCTCCTGCTTGCCGGCGCTTTTGAATAAATCGTTGGTGCGCACCCGAAAGGCGTTGTGCAGCAGGTTGGCTTGCCGGCTATCCTGCACGCCTTTTTCGAACCAGCGCAGGTTTTCCCCTTCCTCCAGCTTCCCGCCTTCTTCCACGGATGCGGCCAGGATTCCCTTGGCGGAAAGCAGCGAGAAAAACTCACCCGTCATGTACGTTTTCAGCGCCACGGCCTGGCCATGCCGCACCACTACGTGCTTGGCGTGCGTGCCGGGATGCAGGAAAAGCTGCTCTTCCGCCGTGTTTTCAAAGTTGCAACCCACGAGTTGTGTTTCCTCGCCGCGCATCACGTCATCGGCACTTCTCACCCCCGAAATCAACAGCGTGGCGTGCCTGAAATCGGCCGTCGGGGCAATGGTTCTGGCAAGCAAATCCGAGCCATCGGTAGCAAAAGGCAGCGGCTTATACGGCAGCTCCAGCATGCCAATGGTGGACGAAGCCATGCCCGAAATCACCACCGGCACGTCATTCAGCGAAGTTCCCACCACTTCCTCCAGCTCCTTCAGGTGCTGCTGCATTATGGCCAGGTAAAACCCCACGCGCTGCTCTGGCGGCTGGCCAGCTTGCTGCCACAGCTCCGCCGTGGCGGCGTTGCCTTCCCCGGAGCTCGTTTCGGCCAGAATCGTCAGCGTCTCGCGCTCCACGAGGCGCAGGCGGAAGGACGAGGTGCCCCAATCGCAGCTGAGGAAGGTGGGCTTGGGGGGCATGTAGTGGCAGTTGTTGACAATCAATAGCGCGTCATGGCGCAAGCGCTGGTTTGGCGAAACCCCAACTACGCGCCGAGGCCGTTACCCGATGTTGATAACGTACTTGCCCAGCGCGTGGCCCTGCTGGCTCTTCTCCTGGGCCTCCCCGGTTTTAGCCAGGGGGAAAGTTTCCGCAATTGGCATCCGCAGCTTGCCTTCCCCGAAGAGCTTGGTGGCAAAGGCCCAGCCTGGCTGCGGGGCTGCCATATTGGTTTGGAAGAACTTCACGCCGTGTTTGGTCGCTTCAAAATCGGCGATGGTAATCACTTTATCGGGGCTGCCGGTGAGCTGAATGAGCTCCGGAACCGCGCCGTGGCCGGCCACATCAAACCCCAGGTCGATGGGGGCAGTGGTTACCTGTTGCACCCGGGCGGCCAGGCCTGCGCCGTAGGTTATCGGAATGGCCCCGAGCGAGCGCAGGAATTCGTGGTTCTTTTCGCTGGCCGTCCCGATAACCGTCAGCCCTTTCGCCACCGCAAACTGGACGGCCACCAGCCCCACGCCCCCTACCGCGCCGTTGATGAGGATGGTTTGCCCGGCCGTGGCCCCCAGTAATTCCAGGACCTGGTAAGCCGTCACGGCCCCCACGGCGAGGCCCGCCGCTTCTTCGAAAGACATGGTTCCGGGCTTCCGGACCCAGCTCGCCAGCACCACTTGCTCCTGGGTGGCGCCGCCCGCCGCCAGCCCAAACACGGCGTCGCCCACGGCCACACCGGTCACGCCCGGCCCCACTTCATCCACAATCCCGGCGGCATCGCTGCCCACGCTGGCCGGAAACGTAACGGGCATCATCGCCGCCATCATGCCGCTGCGCACTTTCCAGTCAAAGGGATTGACACCGGCGGCGCGGGCCGCGATGCGAACCTGGCCGGCCCCGGCGTGTGCTTCCGGAACGTCCATCACGGTCAGGACCTCGGGGCCACCGTACTGCTTGTATTGAACTGCTTTCATATTGATTTTATGAGATGTACATACGCTGTTCTGAACAGAAAAAACGTCAATTAGTTAGCGGGCAAAATCGTGGCAGGGGCCTACCACTCCGCCACGCTGCCGTCCACATTGCGCCAGATGGGGTTGTGCCAATCGTGCCCAATGGCGGCCCGTGCCCGCAGGTATTCCTCGTTGATTTCGATGCCCAGGCCCGGCCCTTCCGGGATTCTGCAGTAGCCATTTTCGTAGTCGAACACTGATTTATCGACCAGGTAATCGAGCAAGTCATTCTCCTTGTTGTAGTGAATGCCCAGGCTCTGCTCCTGAATGAAGGCGTTGTGGCAAGTGGCATCAACCTGCAGGCAGGCGGCCAGCGCAATGGGCCCCAGCGGGCAATGCGGGGCCGCCGCCACGTCAAAGGCCTCGGCCATGCTGATAATTTTCTTGCACTCCGTGATGCCGCCGGCGTGCGACAGGTCGGGCTGAATGATGTCCACGTAGCCATCAATGAGCAGCTGTTTGAAGTCCCAGCGCGAAAACATGCGCTCGCCGGTGGCAATGGGAATGGTGGTGTGCCGGGCAATTTCGCGCAGGGCCTCGTTGTTCTCGGGCAGCACCGGCTCCTCAATAAACATGGGCCGGAAGGCTTCCAGCTCCTTCGCCAGCACCTTGGCCATGCTCTTGTGCACCCGCCCGTGGAAGTCGATGCCGATGCCCAGCCCCAGGCCGCCGGCCTCACGCACGGCCGCCACGCGGGCCAGCACCTCGTCAATCTTGACGTAGGAATCGACGTAGTTCATTTCATCGGTGGCATTCATTTTCACGGCGGTAAAGCCTTTGGCGACCATTTCAGCCGCCGCCAAACCAACGTGCTCCGGCCGGTCGCCGCCAATCCAGGAATACACGCGCATGGTTTCGCGGGCCTTGCCGCCCAGCAGCATGTGCACCGGCGCGTTGTGGTACTTGCCCTTAATGTCCCACAAGGCCTGGTCGATGCCCGCGATGGCCGACATCAGAATGGGCCCGCCGCGGTAGAAGCCGCCCCGGTACATCACCTGCCAATGGTCTTCGATGTTGAGCGGGTCTTTGCCGATGAGGGTTGACATCAGCTCGGTAACGGCAGCGGCCACGGTGGCGGCCTTGCCCTCAATCACCGGCTCGCCCCAGCCGATGAAGCCGGTATCGGTTTCGATTTTGAGAAACAGCCAGCGCGGCGGCACCTGGAAGAGGGTGAAACGGAGGATTTTCATGAGTGGATTAGGGGGATGCAGAATCAAAAGAACGTCATGTCGAGCGTAGCCGAGACATGGCCTTCAGGCGCAACTGTTCAATGTCTACTACTGCCCAGCCACGGCCGTCACAAAAGCCCGCGCCCGCGCCGCCAGCTGTGTCAGATACTCCTCCGTCACGGCCTGTTTGGTATCTACCAGCGCGCTGCCCAGCCCGAACGCGGCGGCCCCAGCCTCGGCGAAGCTTTTGATGTTATCCAATGACACGCCGCCCGTGGGCATGAGCGGGATGAACGGCAGCGGCCCGGCGATGTCCTTGAAATAGCTCGCGCCGCTGGCCCCGGCCGGGAATACCTTAACGATGTCGCCGCCGTATTCGTAGGCTTGCAGAATCTCGGTGGCGGTGTAGGCGCCGGGGATGCTCACGGCGCCGTAGCGCTTGGTCATGCGGATGGTTTTCTTGTTGAGCGTGGGCGAGATGATGTATTTCGCGCCGGCCAGCAGGGCGGCGCGAGCGGTTTCGGGGTCGAGCACGGTGCCCGCACCCACCAAAAAATCGTCGTCCATCGCCCCCGAAATTTCTGCGATGGAAGCCAGCGCGCCGGGCGAATTCAGGGTCACTTCCATCATGCGCACGCCGCCCGCGTGCAGGGCTTGCGCAATGCGCAGCAGCGTTTTAGGGTCGGCGCCGCGCACGATGGCGACTACCTTGTTTTCGAGAATATGCGACAGCGGGTTCATACGGGCTTCAGGAGTTGGCGCGCATCATTGCGACTTTCTGGCAACGTAGAACCCCTAATCCGGGTTAGGAGTAGCGGAAGTATTCTCAACCGTAGCAAATCAACCCAATGGCCATCCTTGTGCTCGTCCGGCACGGCGAATCGACGTCGAACCTGGCAAATGTGTTTACCGGCTGGCTCGATGTGGCCCTCACCCCCAAAGGCGACGCCGAGGCCCAAACGGTAGCCGAAAAGCTGCGCGGCTTTCACTTCGACGTGGCCTACAGCTCCACTCTCATCCGGGCCGAGCGCACGCTCGACATTATTGTGGCGCGGCCGGCGTGGGCCACCATCCCGGTGCACCACGCCGACGCCCTGAAGGAGCGGATGTACGGCGACCTGCAGGGCCTCAATAAGACCGAAATCGCCACGAAATACGGCCAGGAGCAGGTTGATATCTGGCGGCGCAGCTATGATGTGGCCCCGCCCAACGGCGAAAGCCTGCAACAAACCCAGGCCCGGGCCGTGAAATACTTCGAGGCCGAAATCGCGCCGCAGCTGCGCGCCGGCAAGGATATTCTCATCGTCTCGCACGGCAACACGCTGCGCGGACTGCGCATGCACCTGGAAAAGCTCACGCCGGAGCAGGTAGTGGCGCTGGAAATCGTGACCGGCGGCGTGCACGAATACCAATTCGACGCGCAGCTGAATATTGTGGAGATGCGAAATCTGTAGCGTACGCTTCAGCTTGCGCCAGTAAGCCGGCTAATTGGATGGCCGGGAAACGCAACGCGAAGGCGGCGAAAGGAGTAAGCTGGCCAATAAGGCTGTTCTACTGCCTTTTTCCGTTCACTGGCGCAAGCTGAAGCGTGCGCTACATTCCCTTCCCATGGGCCCGCAATTCCTTTTCGCCACCGGCATCGAAAACAGTAATCCGACCATCCAAAACGGCAAGTTGCGCGTGGATGAAATGGAAAAATGTGGGCACTACAAGTTCTGGCAGAAGGATTTTGAGCTGGTGCAGGAGCTGGGCATCTGCTTCCTGCGCTACGGGCCGCCCATTCACACCACGTTTCTGGGGCCGGGCCAATACGACTGGTCGTTTGCCGACATGACGTTTCAGGACTTGCTGCGGCGCAACATCGCGCCCATCGTGGACCTGTGCCACTTCGGCGTGCCCGACTGGATTGGCAATTTCCAGAACCCCGATTTTCCGGTGCTGTTTGCGCAGTATGCGCGGGCGTTTGCCCAGCGGTTTCCGTGGGTGCAGCTCTACACGCCGGTGAATGAAATGTACATCTGCGCGCAGTTTTCGGCCCTTTACGGCTGGTGGAACGAGCAGCTCAGCAGCGACCAGGCCTTCGTGACGGCCCTCAAGCACATCGTGAAAGCCAACGTGCTGGCCATGCAGGCCATCCTCGAAATCCGGCCCGATGCCATCTTTATTCAGAGCGAATCGTCGGAGTATTTTCACGCCGAAAACCCGGCCGCCATCAAGCCCGCTGAAATCATGAACTCCCGGCGCTTCCTGTCGCTGGACCTGAACTACGGCCGGCGCGTGAACTCCGAGATGTACGAGTACCTGATGGACAGCGGCATGACGCGGGACGAATACCACTTCTTCCTGGGCAATAGTTTGAAGCACCACTGCATCATGGGCAATGACTACTACAAGACCAACGAGCACCGCGTCGCGGCCGATGGCAGCACCCGTGCCTCGGGCGAAGTATTTGGCTACCACGTCATCACCAGCCAATACCACCAGCGCTACAACCTGCCCGTGATGCACACTGAAACCAACCTCTGGCAGGGCCCCTGCGGCGACGAAGCCGTGAACTGGCTCTGGAAAGAGTGGGCCAACGTGCTGCGTGTGCGCAACGACGGCGTGCCTATGATTGGCTTCACCTGGTACTCCCTCACCGACCAGGTGGACTGGGACACCGCCCTGCGCGAAAACAACGGCGTGGTGAACCCGCTGGGTTTGTACGATTTGGACCGCAATATCCGGCCCGTGGGCGAGGCCTACAAGCAGCTAATTACCGACTGGAACCAGGTACTGCCCGCCCAAAGCGTGTGCCTGCAAGTGCCCGTCGTGATGCCGCAGGACAGCAACCAGAACTGGGCCAAGGAGCAAAAAGCTGACGTGAAAGCTGCCACCGCCGATAAATCGACCGAACCCGCCAACGCCGCTCCGCAATCCTAGCCGGTAGCGTGGACTCTGCGAGTCCGCGCGAGAACGAAACCCAAACGAAATCCGCCACGCGCGGACTCGCAGAGTCCACGCTATACTCCTTTCTCAATGAATCCCCGATTTCAGGACAAAGTCGTCATCATCACCGGCGGGGCCAGCGGCATTGGCTTGGCCGCCGCCAGGCGTTTTGCCTCCGAAGGCGCCCGCGTGGTACTGGCTGATTACAACCAGGCCAACCTCGACGCGGCCGTGCCCGAAGTGCAGGCTGCCGGCGCGCCCGATGTGTGGGCCAGCCTCTGCAACGTCTCGGTCGAGGCGCAGGTGGAAGCTACTGTGGCGGGCACGCTGGAGCGTTTTGGCCGCCTGGATGTGGTGGTGAATAACGCCGGCCTCATGCAGTTTAAAGCCCTGGAAGAGCTGACCGGCGACGACTGGCTGCGCATCCTGAACGTGGATTTGCTGGGCGCGTTCTACTTCACCAAGCAAGCATTTCTGCACATGAAGCCGGGCGGCAGCATCGTGAACGTGGCCAGTGTGCACGCCGTCGAAACCAGCCCGCTGGTGGCGCCTTATGCAGCGGCGAAGGCGGCAATGTTGTCCCTCACGCGCTCGTCGTCGCTGGAAGGCAAGCCGAAAGGAATCCGCACCAACGTCATTCTGCCCGGCGCCATCGACACGCCCATGCTCTGGGACAACCCCAATGTGAAATCCGGCGTCGAAGTCATCGACAAAGCCGACGTGGGCAAGCCCGAGGACGTGGCCGCAATCATTGCCTACCTGGCTTCGGATGATGCCGCCTTCGTGCAGGGCGCGGAGGTGCGCGTGGACGGCGGCCGGCTGGACCGGCTCTAGCGCCCTCGGCTCAATGAGGAATGAGGAATTTCGGGCACCTTTGCTCATTCTTCATTCTTCATTTCTCATTCTTCATTGATTGAGCGCAGCGTTACATGAGTAAACTACTTATCCGCAGTCTCGCCGAGTTGGAAGGCCACGTTGGCCAGGCCATGGGCATGTCCGAATTCCACACCATCACGCAAGAGCAAATCAACCAGTTTGCCGCCGCCACGCTCGATTTCCAGTGGATTCATACCGACGCCGAGCGGGCCGCCACGGAATCGCCGTTCAAGGCCACTATTGCCCACGGCTACCTCACGGTGGCGCTGCTGCCCTACTTGTGGCAGCAAATTGTGACCATTGAGAACCTTCAACTACAGGTGAACTACGAAATCGAAAACCTGCGCTTCAACCAGGCCGTGACCGTGAACAGTGCCGTGCGCCTGCACGCCAAGCTGCTATCGGTGGCCAATTTGCGCGGCATCGCCAAAACCCGCATCGAGGTATCGCTGGAAATTGAAGGCGTGAAAAAGCCGGCCTATACGGGCGTAATTACGTTCCTGTACCACTTTCAGGAGCAATAGAAATATAGTACGCCTCAGCTTAGTGGGGCTACAGCCGGGAATGACCGAATAGCGTGAGCTGTCCGGTCATTTTTTTGGTTACATTGGCCGAAATATTCATCTTTTTCTGCAAATACTTATGAAACACATTTTTCTGGGGTTGGGCTTGCTACTGGCCCTGGCCACGCCACAAACCAGTGTGGCGCAGGCCGCCAAAACGGGCGGCCTGCCCCCGCTCATTGACCGCGAGCTGCTGTTTGGCGACCCCGAAGTTTCGGGCGCGCAGCTCTCGCCCGACGGCAAGTTCCTGTCCTTCATCCGGCCCTACAACGGCACCCGCAACCTCTGGGTGAAGGCCCTGAGCGAGCCCTTCGACAAGGCCCGGCCGATGACCAACGACCAGGCCCGCCCCGTGCGCAACTACTTCTGGAGCCGCGACGGCAAGTACCTGCTCTACAGCCAGGACAAAGGCGGCGACGAGAACTTCAACATCTACGCCGTGAACCCGGCCGAGGCCCTGCCCGCCGGCCAGGCTGTGCCCATCGCCCGCGACCTCACCGGCCTGAAGGGCGTGCGCGTGCAGATTATCAACGCGCCCCTCACCGACCCCAACACGCTGTACATCGGCCTGAATGACCGCGACAAGGCCTGGCACGACCTCTACAAGCTGAACCTGACCACCGGCGAGAAAACCCTGGTGCGCCAGAATACCGACCGCATCGGCGACTGGGTATTCGACTGGAAAGACCAGCTGCGGCTGGCGGCCCGCTCGAATCCCGACGGCAGCACCGAGTGGCTGCGCGTGGAGGGCGAGAAAATGACGCCCTTCTACAAAACCTCGATTGACGAGCAGAGCGCCGTGGAAGGCTTCGCCAAGGACGACCAGCACGTCTATCTGACCACGAATAAGGGGCGGCGCAACCTGGCCGAAATCGTGCTCCTCGACCCCGCCACCGGCCAGGAGCAGCCCTACCAGGCCGACCCGCTCAAGCGCGTGGACGTGGGCGGCCTCACGATTTCGGAGAAAACCCACGAGCCGGTGTTCGTGAGCTTCGAGGACGACCGCATGCGCCGCGTGTGGAAGGATAAGGCTTTTGAGCAGGATTTTGCCACCGTGAGCCGGCAGCTGCCCGGGCTGGATGTGAATCCGATGTCGCACACTACCGATGAACGCCTGTGGCTGCTCGCGGCCAGCTCGGCCACTCAGCCCAGCGTAGCTTACCTGTTCGACCGCCAGACCAAGCAGCTCACCAGGCAGTACGAAACCCGCCCCAAGCTGCACCCCGCCGACCTGGCCGATATGAAAGTGGTGCGCTACAAGTCGTCGGACGGGCTGGAGATTCCGGCTTACCTGACGCTTCCCAAAGGTGTGGTGGCCAAGAATCTGCCCGTCATCATCCTGCCCCACGGTGGGCCCTGGGCGCGCGATGTGTACGGCTACAACGCCATGTCGCAGTTTCTGGCCAACCGCGGCTACGCCGTGCTCTCGCCCAATTTCCGGGCCAGCACCGGCTACGGCAAGCAGTTCCTGGATGCCGGCAACGGCGAATGGGGCCGCAAAATGCAGGACGACCTGACCTGGGGCGTGAAGTACCTCGTGGCCCAGGGCGTGGCCGACCCCAAGCGCGTGGGCATCATGGGCGGCTCGTACGGCGGCTACGCCACCCTGGCCGGTGTGGCCTTCACGCCCGATTTGTACAGCGCGGCCGTGGCCATCGTGGCCCCCTCCAACCTGATGACGCTGCTCAACGCCATTCCGCCCTACTGGGAAGCCGGCCGCAAGCAGATGTACGCCCGCATGGCCGACCCCGGCACCGCAGAAGGCCGCGCGGCTCTGGCCCGCATGTCGCCGCTGGGCTCGGCCGATAAAATCAAGACCCCGCTCCTGGTGGTGCAGGGGGCCAACGACCCGCGCGTGAACAAGGCCGAAGCCGACCAGATTGTAGTGGCCCTGCGCGACCGCAACTACCCCGTGCAGTACCTGCTGGCTCTCGACGAAGGCCACGGCTTCGCCCGCCCCGTGAACAACATGGCCATGTTCGCGGCCTCTGAGAAGTTCCTGGCCGGCCAGCTGCACGGCCGCTACCAGGAAAGCATGACGCCCGCCGTAGCCAAGCGCCTGCAGGAAATCACCGTGGACCCCAAAACGGTGATGCTGGTGAGCAAGACCAACGTGAAGTAGGCCGTCACCTCACCCCCTGCCCCCCGCGCCCGCGGAGAGGGGGCACCGGCTTTACTCCTGACAATATTTTCATCAACAAAAGAGCCCAATGCAAATGCATTGGGCTCTTTTGTTAATCTTTGGTCCGAACCGGTGCCCCCTCTCCGCAGGAGAGGGGGTCAGGGGGTGAGGTGACCGTCAGGCCGTCGCCTCCGGCACTTCATCCCCCGCAAATACCGGCTCCATGTCCTTTTCCTCATCCTCGGTAAACAGCCGCGAACGAATCAAAAACCGCACGCCGAGCGGGATTTCCAGCGAGAAGCTCGCGCCCCTACCCTTCACCACATCCACCGTGAGCTGGGTGTGTTTCCAGTACTCAAACTGGCTGGCGCTCATGAAAAAGTCGCAGCCGTAGATGCGGCCCAGCCACGTATCGTTGCCGCCCACCCGGAACTCGCCCTTGGCAAAGCACATGGGCGAGGAGCCGTCGCAGCAGCCGCCGCTTTGGTGGAACATGAGCGGGCCGTGCTCGTCGCGGAGCAGGTCGATGGTGGCTTCGGCGGCGGCGGTGACGAGGACGCGGGGGGTGGGCATTTAGATGAGATGGGGTAAGGTAAGGTGAAAGACTACTGGCTAACGCCGACGGCGGTATGTGTAAGTGAGGCCCGTCCTCTCTTCGCGCACCAGCACCTCTTTATCCGGGGCGACGGTGCCCGAACCGGAGCGGCTGCGCCACTGGTAGGCTAGTTGCCTGTTAGCGTCCCAATAGTGGTGAAGGTTGCCTTCGCTGATAATGCTGTTTTGCACAGCGTTAGGCATACGGTCGGTTTTTGGAGCCTCGCCGAATGAGATGGCCCCCGGCAGCGCTTCGAAATTGTCAGTTTTCCAGTCTGGGTTTTTAGCGCCAGGCACTGGCAAAAGCTGAGCGTGAGCGATAGAAATACTACAGCACAACGCGAAGGATACAGCCAGGATTTTCATAGAGCTGAGGCAATAAGTTTTAATTAAGACGCATCTACTCATGAAAAAGCTGCTTCACAACGGCTTAAACGCCAGCACGTCATGCTGAGCACAGCCGCAGCATCTCGCGTGTGGTAGCAATTCAATCGTTGAACAAAAGAATTACTGCTGCACGCGAGATGCTTCGACTGCGCTCGGCATGACGTCCTCTTTACGTCAGCCAGCTACGGCCGGGCCTAAAAGAAGCCCAGTTTCTGCTGGCTGTAGCTGATGAGCATGTTCTTGTTCTGGCGGTAATGCGAGAGCATCATCTTGTGGTTTTCGCGGCCAAAACCGGAGGCTTTGTAGCCGCCGAAGGGCGCGCCGGCGGGGTAGTCGTGGTAGCAGTTCACCCACACGCGGCCGGCCTGGATGGCGCGGGGCACCTCGTACAGCTCGTGGGCATTGCGGGTCCACACGCCGGCACCGAGGCCGTAAAGCGTGTCGTTGGCGATTTCAATGGCCTCCTCCATGGTTTTGAAAGTCGTCACGGACACCACCGGGCCGAAGATTTCCTCCTGGAAAATGCGCATTTTGTTGTGCCCGCGGAACATGGTAGGCTGGATGTAGTAGCCCTCGGCCAGGCCGCCATCCTCATGGACGTGGGCTTCGCCGCCCACCAGCACTTCGGCCCCTTCGGCCTTGCCGATTTCGAGGTAGCTCAGGATTTTCTCGAACTGGTCGTTCGAGGCCTGGGCGCCCATCATGGTGGTCATGTCGAGCGGGTTGCCCAGCTTGATGGCCTTCACGCGCTCGATGACGCGGGCAATGAATTCGTCGTAAATGTCTTCTTGCACGAGTATCCGCGAGGGGCAGGTGCAGATTTCGCCCTGGTTCAGGGCAAACATCACGGCGCCTTCGATGGCTTTGTCCAGGAAGTCGTCATCGGCGTCCATCACCGATTTGAAGAAGACGTTCGGCGACTTGCCGCCCAGCTCCATCGTCACCGGAATGAGGTTTTCGGAAGCGTACTGCATGATGAGGCGGCCGGTGGTCGTCTCGCCCGTGAAGCTGGCCTTCTGAATGCGCGGCGACGAGGCCAGCGGCTTGCCGGCTTCCAGGCCGAAGCCGTTCACCACGTTAATCACGCCGGCGGGCACCAGGTCCTGAATCAATTCCATCAGCACCATGATGCTGGCGGGGGTTTGCTCGGCGGGCTTCATCACCACGGTGCAGCCGGCGGCGATGGCCGGGGCCAGCTTCCAGGTGGCCATCAGCAGCGGGAAGTTCCAGGGAATAATCTGGCCGATGACGCCCAGCGGCTCCTGGATATTGAGCGACAGCGTGGTCGAATTCAGCTCGGTAGCGCTGCCTTCTTCGGCCCGAATCACGCTGGCGAAATACCGGAAGTGGTCGATGACCAGCGGCATGTCGGCGTAGGTGGTTTCGCGGATGGGCTTGCCGTTCTCGACGCATTCCACGGCGGCGAGCATGGCGAGGTTCTCCTCGATGCGGTTGGCAATTTTGTTGAGGATGTTGCTGCGCTCGGTGGCCGAGGTTTTGCCCCAGGTTTTGAAGGCTTCGTGGGCGGCATCAAGGGCCAAATCGATGTCCTCCTTGGTGCTGCGGGCCACTTTGGTGAACACCTTGCCGTCGATGGGCGAGGGGTTTTCGAAATACTGGCCTTTTACCGGGGGCACCCATTTGCCCCCGATGAAGTTGTCGTAGTGGGACTTGAACTGGGGGCGGGCCACCAGGGTGGTGGTTTCTTCGAGGGTTTCAGCCATGGCTTTGTTGGATGGGAATTAGGTGAAATCAGGACGGTGTAAAGGTCCTTTTTTATGTGGTGGGCCAGTTGTGGTATTATCGCAAAGAGTGCGAAAATTGTCGCAACTTGCTGAACACTCCGGCCCGCTGCCCGCGTTGGGAGTGGGTACTCCCTCACCTCAGCCATCCCACCCATGCCCTCCCGCGTTCATTTGCCTGCTGCCGTGGCTCCCCTTGCGTTGGAGCGCCTGCATTCCCTCATTGAAAACCGGACCGTGTATGCGCTCGAAGGCTTCGAGCTGAACATTTTTGAAACCCACCGCGCCGCCCACCGCGTGCCCTTGCGCCTCGAAGGACTGGCCCTGACCACCATGCTGCGCGGCAAAAAAGTAATGCACCTGCCCGGCCGCGCCGCCTTCGACTACCTGCCCGGCGAATCGGTGGTGGTGGACAAGGATGAGCTGATGGAAATCGACTTCCCCGACGCCTGCCTCTGCCAGCCCACGCAGTGCCTGGCCGTGGCCATCGCGGCCGATACCATCCGCCACACCGTGGACATGCTCAACGAGCGCTACCCCAGGGCCGAACCCCACCAGCCCTGGGCCATCGAAGGCCCCGACTACGCCCACCTCACCAATACCCCGGAGCTGACCGACACGCTGGGCCGCCTCGTGGCCGTGTCGCGCACGTCCGACGTGAACAAGGACGTGCTGGCCGGCTTCACTTTGCAGGAACTGCTGGTGCGCCTGATGCAGACGCAGGCCCGCCAGCTCATTTTCCACGACTATGCCCGGCACCTCACCACGCACCGCTTCGCCGCCGTGGTGGGCTACATCAAGGACCACCTCGCCGAAAACCTCACCATCGACAAGCTCAGTGCGCTGGCCTGCATGAGCAAGGCTACGTTCTTCCGTGTGTTCAAGCGCGAGTTCGGCCTCACGCCGGTCGAGTTCATCATCAAGGAGCGGCTGAGCGAGGCCAAGCGCCTGCTGCGCCACCCGCTGGCCAGCGTAGCAGAAGTGTGTTTGCGAGCGGGTTTCAACAATATGTCGTACTTCCAGTCGCTGTTCAAAAAGTACGAGGGCGTGACGCCGGGAGCATATAAAAGGAACATCATGTAGGAACGCGCCGTGGCGCGTTCGGCGCCCGCGCCGATAGGGGTATTGGCGACCGTTCAACGATTGAACGCGCCATGGCGCGTTCCCACATGCCGTTCCCACATTATGGCGCACAAAGACCAGAAACAATTCCGCCTGCCAACACACAACTATGGGCGGAGTGGGGTGTATTTCATCACCATTTGCGTCTTGAACCGCACTCCAGCCTTTGGCAACATCACGAATGGCCAGATGGCACTTTCGCAAATCGGCGAAACGGTGAGCCGGTACTGGCAGGGGATTCCGACGCATTACGTCTTGGCCCGGTTAGACCAATGGGTTATCATGCCCGACCATTTCCATGGTCTTTTGATTTTGAAACCCAACGGGAATGACTCCCTTACAAACCAGGAAGATGCTACACCAGCGGGCTTGCGGCCATTGCGACCAGCCTCCGTGCCCGCTATTATCAACCAGTTCAAGGGCAGCGTCAAGCGCTGGTGCAACCAGCATGGCTACGAAGATTTTGCCTGGCAATCCCGCTATCACGACCACATCGTGCGCAACGTGGAAGCCTTGGGAAATATCCGGGAATACATCATCCGCAACCCCAAAAACTGGGACCCGGATAAAATAGACTGGTAGGAACGCGCCCTGGCGCGTTCGGCGTCCGCGCCAGGGGATACTGTTCAACGATTGAACGCGCCATGGTGCGTTCCCACAATACCGTTCCCACAATACCGCTCAACGATTGAACGCGCCATGGCGCGTTCCTACACGCCGCTCCCATATACGCCGTTAAAACACCACGCTGTACGGCGCATCGGCCAGGCCGCGAATGTCCTCGTGCAGCTCGACGTGCAGAATTTCGTGCACATTGGCCCGGATGCGGTTTGCCATTTGGGTGAGCGGGAGGTCGTTGCTGTCTTTGCCGAACGGGTCCTCAATTTCGTCGCCAATCATCTCCACGCCCAGCAGCGCGTAGGCCCCGAACATGGTGATGGGCACCGTCAGCCACTGGTAGGTATCGAGCAGGTTGAACGGCATTATCAGGATGAATACCGAGATGAACCCCTTGATGAAATAGCTGTAGGAGAACGGAATGGGCGTGGTTTTGATGCGCTCGCAGCCGCCCGCCACATCCAGCAGGGCCTCGTGGTGGCGCTGGATGGTGATGAGGTGCGTGGGTAGTAGCACTCCCGCCGCCACCAGCTGCTCATAGAACTCCTGAAGCAATGCGGACAGGCACGAAGGCACATGCCAGGCCTGTTGCAGCTGCGCGATGAAACCGGCCTGCACTTCCTCCAGCTTGTCGAACCGCACGCCGTGGCGCAGGTGGCCGTCGAGAGCAATGGGGAAGTTGGAAAGCAGTCGGGCGAAGTAGGTGCGGTTGGAATAATCGTCGGCGGGCAGGCGGGCGTGGAGCAGCACGGCCAGGTTGCGGCAGTTGTTCACGAGCTGGCCCCAGAGGCGGCGGCCCTCATAAAACCGGTCGTAGGCCGTGTTGGTCCGGAAGGCCAGCAGCAGGCTGAGCATAATGCCCAGGAAGGAGAAAAACTCCTTGTCGACGGCCACGTTCATCCGTTCGAACCGGATGACGCCGGCCGTGACCACCGCGGCGTAGAGGCCCACGAACAGCACCCGTTTCAGCAGCAGGCGGATAATGGCCGAGGAGCCCAGGTGGCGCAGGGCCTCCCACCAATCGGTCGATTTGTAAACAATCATAAGCGTAACGGCGGCCCGTGAGTAAGGTTCCGCTCGCCAAAAGTACGCTTCTGTCCGGCCGGGCAGCGCCATACTTTTCCTGAGCGCGACTTCAAAAGCAGGAATCAATGAGTCAAACATCCCAATTTTTTTTATATTTGTAAGTACTTACGTAAGTTAGTGGTTTATCTTTACTCATGGATTTATTTGAGCAATTGGGGCCAACGGCCCTGGGAAGCCGGCTGCGCCGGCTAAGCGAGCTGATGACCGGGCAGGCAGCCGAGGTGTATTCGCTCTACAACATTCCATTTGAGCCGCGCTGGTTTCCGGTATTCTATGCCGTGGCGGCCCAGCCGGGCCAGCCGGTGGGCGAAGTCGCCAAAACCGTGGGCCACACCCATGCGGCCGTGAGCCAGGTGGTGAAAGAGCTGGCCCGCCACGGTCTGGTGCAGGTGCAGCGCACCGACGGCGACCTGCGCCGCAGCGTGCTGACGCTTACCGAGGCAGGCGCCAACTTGTGGCCCGCCCTGCAAGAACAGGCCCTTGACGTGCGCCAGGCCACCGAAGAGCTGCTGGCCGATACCCGCCACAACCTCTGGCTGGCCATCGGGGAGATGGAATATGCGCTGTCGCGCCGCAGCCTGGCCAGCCGCGTGAAGGCCGTGCGCGACCAGCGCGTGGCGGCCGGGGTGCACCTGCTGGACTACGCGCCGCAGCACCAGCCCGATTTCAAGCGGCTTAATGTGGAGTGGATTGAGCAGCATTTCGAGGTGGAGGAAACCGACCTGAAATCCCTCGACCATCCCGACGAATACATTCTGCAGCGCGGCGGGCACATTCTGCTGGCTGAATACCAGGGGCAAATTGTGGGCACCTGCGCCCTAATCAAAATGGAGGACGACACCTTCGAGCTGGCCAAAATGGCCGTTTCACCTGCCGCGCAGGGCTTGCGCATTGGCCTGCGGCTGGGCGAGGCAGCCCTGCTGAAGGCGCAGGCCCTGGGCGCCCGGCGCGTGTACCTGGAAAGCAACACCAAGCTCAAACCAGCGCTCAGCCTGTACCACAAGCTGGGCTTCCACAAAACGGTGGCCGGCCAGCCCTCGCCCTACGAGCGCTGCAACATTCAAATGGAGCTGATTTTCCCGGGCTGATGCCTTGGATAGGCGCTGCGCCAAGGGACAGGCAGCGGCGGGGAAGCAGAGGGGGGCACCGCGTATTTATCGCAACCATCGGGCGCGTTGGCCTGTTGCAGAGCCTCATGTTTGCGCGGCCTTCGGTTACGCACCCGTCCTCATGCCCGAGCTAGCCACCGCCACCATTCCCTTACCCGCCCGCCCCGCCGCCCAGCTCAGCAATGCGCTGGTGTGGCTTATGGCCCTCACCTGCGGCCTGGTGGTGGCCAATATTTACTACAACCAGCCGCTGCTGGCCGCCATCGGCCGCACGTTTCACCTCTCGGATAGCAGCGCCAGCCTGGTGGCCACAGCCACGCAGGTGGGCTACACGCTGGGCATGCTCTTCGTGGTGCCGCTGGGCGACAAACTGGAGCGCAAGCGCCTGATGCTCCTCCTGCTGCTGGGCGCGGCCGGGTGCCTGGCGGGGGCGGCTTTCGCGCCCAGCTTTGGGGTGCTGGCTGGGGCCAGCGTGCTGCTGGGCATCTGCTCGGCGGTGCCGCAGCTGCTGCTGCCCATGGCCGCCCACCTGGCCCCGGAGGCCGACCGGGGCCGCATTGTGGGCCGCATCATGAGCGGGCTGTTGATTGGCATTCTGGTGTCGCGCACGGTGAGCGGCTACGTGGGCGCGCACCTGGGCTGGCGGGCCATGTTCGAAATTGCGGCCGGCCTGATGCTGGCCCTGGCGGCCCTGCTGGCCTGGCGGCTGCCTACCGACCAACCGGCCTTCGCGGGTTCCTACGGTTCGCTAATGAAGTCCCTCCTGACCCTGATGCGGGACCTGGCCCCGCTGCGGCAGTCGGCGCTGGTGGGCGGGTTCCTGTTCGCCTCGTTCAGCGTGTTCTGGACCACGCTGGCGTTTTTTCTGGAAAGTCCGGCCTACCATTCTGGTAGCGACGTGGCCGGCTTTTTTGGGCTGATTGGGGCCTTTGGGGCCCTGGCCGCGCCATTGGCGGGCAAGGCCGCCGACACGCGCGGGCCCAGCTTCGCCATTGCCATCGGCATTGGGCTGGTGCTGGTGGCCTACGTAGTACTGGGCCTGGGCGGCTTCCACCTGGCCGGGCTGGTGCTGGGCGTGGTGCTGCTGGACGTGGGCGTGCAGGCGGCTCACATCTCCAACCAAACCAAGATTTTCTCCTTGGTGCCCGAGGCCCGCAGCCGCCTCAACACGGTGTACATGACGGGCTATTTCACGGGCGGCTCCGTGGGCTCGGTGGCCGGTGGCCTGGCCTGGACGCACGGCGGCTGGCCGGGCGTGTGCCTGCTAGGGGCCGGTTTTGCGGGCGCGGCGTATGTGGTGAGCCGGTTTTATGGGCGCGGGTAGGGCTTATTTCGAAGTCGAAACCGCATCCCACGAATACCGGTCTACCTCAGTCGAACTAAATGGTTTGTGAATGCCGATGATATTCACCGGCATGGCATCCCGGGTCTGGAAGCGCACGGTCACGCTGCCATCGGCATTTACGGGCACCAAGCCGTAGCTGCAGCCGGCCACAGGCAGGGCCGACGCAGCTGCGGCAGCCTCCGGCATAAGCTTGATTTCCTTCATTACCAGCACCAATAAGCAGGCGGCGATAATGGTAAGAACGGTTTTGGTGTACCAATCAGTTGTCATGGCAGCGAGCTGGCAATGGTTAGTGGCTGGCGCAAAATAAGCCCCCACCGGCGAACCAACGGGGGCTCTCAATCGCAGGTCGAACCAAGCGCATCTCAGCTATTCGGCCGCAGCCAAACGGCCCAGGCATATCTGCAGGCTGGTGCGCCAGTGCGGAATGGCCACGCCCAGCTGGGCTTTGGCCTTGGTCTTGTCCATGACCGAAAACGGCGGGCGGGTGGCTTTGGTGGGGTATTCGGCGGTGCGGATGGGCGTGGTTTTGACCGTCGTGCCACTCAACTCGAAGATGGCGGTGGCGAAATCGTACCACGAGGTCAGGCCCTCGTTGCTGTAGTGGTAGAGGCCGAATGCCTGGCTCTGGGTGTCGATGAGGTGCAGGATGCAGCCGGCCAAATCGATGGCGTAGGTGGGCGTGCCCAGCTGGTCCCAAATCACGCGCAGCTCGTCGCGCTCACGGCCAAATCTGAGCATGGTTTTCACGAAATTGCCCGCAAACTCGGAGTAGAGCCAGCTGGTGCGCAGGATGAAATACCGGGCCGTGTGGGGCGGAATCACCTGCTCGCCTTCCAGCTTGGTGAGGCCGTAGGCACTAATGGGTGCGGTTTCGTCGGTTTCGAGCAGGGGCTGGTTGCCGGTGCCGGCAAACACGAAATCGGTCGAAATCTGGATGAGAATGGTGCCGTACTCGCCGCAGAGCCGGGCCAGGTTTTCCACGCCGTCGCGGTTAATTTTTCGGGCCAGCTCCAGCTCGTCCTCGGCTTTGTCGACGGCCGTATAGGCGGCGCAGTTGATGACGTAAGTTGGGCGGTGCTGCTCAAACAGCGCTTGGAGGCCAGCTAGGTCCAGGATGTTGGCCTGCGCTTCGGGCAGGAACTTCAGGCCCGGTGTGTTTCGCTCCTTCGCCACGTGCGCCAAGCATTGCCCCAACTGCCCGGAGGCCCCAAAAACCAGTACGCTACCCATAAACTGTGCTGCTTAATTGCTTTTATTCGGGCCGCAAGTTAGCATCGGTCGGCGGGCGCTTGTTGTCGATGGACACGAAACGCTGCTCCCGCGGCTGCTTTTCGCTGAGGTAGCGCCAGTAGCGCAGCGGCATGTGGCGGCGGTGCAGCTTCAGGTTTTTGCGCTCGGGAATGTTAACGTGGTCGAAATACGTCTGCCACAACAGCCTGAACAGGGGCTCCCGCTCGTCGAGCACGGTGGCGGAAATATCCGTTGCTTTCTGCCCGGCGGCCGGCTCAAACTGCACCACGTCGGTGCGCGTCAGGTCGTAGTACAGGCCGTAGTGGCGGCGGCGGTCGTATATCAGCCAGCGCTGGTCGGCGTAGCGCTTGGTGAAATGCGCGGCGATGAGCGGCAGCACGTCCATATCCGGCTCGATGGTGGCGTGGAACAGCTCGTCCTGGGTTTTCTCGAAGCGCACGAAGGCTTCCATGCGGTGCTTCTCGCGGAACAGTTGCTGGGCCAGGCGCTGAATGCGGCGCACGTCGGCGCTGGCGTAGTTCTCCGAAATGTCCCGGGCCATGCGCAGGGCCAAATCCACGTAGCGAAAAATGAGCAGTTCGCGCCCGGCATCTTCGCTGAGAAAAACGTGGTAAAGACGGGCACGGGCCTCGCGGTCCATCGTTTTCAATAAACCATCCCACACGCGGGCGGCCTGGGCTTCATTGGTTTCGCGGTGCGCGGGCTGGGCAAACAGGCCAGTCTGGGCCGTAGCCTCGGGCTGAATGCTGCTGGGAGCTGCCCGCCAGTCGTACACCGTGAACAGCACCGTGAGCAGGCCCTCGAAGGTGCCGTCGTAGGTGTAGTCGCGCGGCGGGGCCGTGAGGACGGGCACGCCAACGCGGCGCGGCTGGTTCACCTCACGGGCCCCCTCCGGGGCCGCCCCCCTCTCCGCGGGAGAGGGGGGCTGGGGGGGTGAGGTGTCCACTTACGCCGCTTGCTGGCTCTGCTCGCCTTGGCGCGCCTGGTTGCGGGCGCGGGCATCGTCGTGCAGCTGGCGCACCAGCGGCATCAGCTCGCTGATGCGGCAGCAGCACGAGAGGCGGGCAACTTTGTCGGAAGGCGCCACGAGGCGCGCGGGCTGGCGATGAATGACTTTCATGACGGAGAAAAAAATGTCATTTTGCACGCCGCCCAGGCTGCTGGTTGGCAGCTTGAGCCGGCCTTGGGGGAAAAAAGCGTCGGGTTGCATAGCAGGGTTAAGAGGCTTGGGCGAATAAATCGAGCTGCTGCGTGACCAGGGCCGAGCGCACCGAGCCGGCCCCGAACAGAATCTGGCGGCGCACCTGCTGCTCGCTCAGCTCGCCGATGATGGGCTGGTGCTCGCCCTGGCAGGTGAGAAAGAATTTGGCTCGTTTCAGCACCACGCCTAGCTGGCGCAGGGTTTCCAGGTTGAGGGTGGCGAAGCGGCGGGCAGCCACGATGCGCTTGGCCGAGCGGGTGCCCACGCCGGGAATGCGCAGTATCATTTCGTACTCGGCTGTGTTCACATCCACCGGGAAAACATGGCGGTTGCGCAGGGCCCAGGCCAGCTTGGGGTCGATTTCGAGGTCGAGATGCGGGTGCGCCGGGTCGAGGATTTCGTCGGCCTGGAAGCCGTAGAAGCGCATCAGCCAGTCGGTCTGGTACAGGCGGTGCTCGCGGATGACGGGCGGCTGCGTGACCTGCGGCAGGCGGGCGTCGTCCGTCACCGGAATGTAGCCGGAGTAGTACACCCGCTTCAGCCCGTAGCCCTGGTAGAGCGAGTCGGTGAGCTTGATAATCTGTAGGTCCGTTTCGGTGCTGGCCCCCACGATGAGCTGCGTGCTCTGGCCGGCGGTGGCGAAGGCCGGCACCTTTTTGAACAGCGCCTTTTCCTCCTTATTCTGAATAATGCCGTCCCGAATCTGGGCCATTGGCGTCAGGATTTCCTGGTAGTTTTTCTCCGGCGCCAGCGTGGTCAGGGCCAGCTCCGAGGGCAGCTCAATGTTCACGCTGAGGCGGTCGGCGTACAGGCCGGCTTCCTGAATCAGTTCCTCGCTGGCGCCGGGAATGGTTTTGACGTGGATGTAGCCGTTGAACTTGTGCTCGGTGCGCAGCTTTTTCGCAATGCGCACGAGGCGCTCCATCGTGTAGTCGGGGCTGGAGAAAATGCCGGAGCTCAAAAACAGCCCTTCGATGTAGTTGCGGCGGTAGAAGTTGATGGTGAGGTCCACCACTTCGTCCACGGTGAAGGCGGCACGCTTCACGTCGTTCGAGCGGCGCGACACGCAGTAGGCGCAGTCGAAAATGCAGTGGTTGGTGAGCAGAATCTTGAGCAGGCTCACGCAGCGGCCGTCCTCGGTGTAGCTGTGGCAAATGCCCATGCCTTCGGAGTTGCCGAGGCCTTTATTCTCATTCTTGCGCTTGCCGCCACTGCTGCTGCACGAAGCATCGTACTTCGCGGCATCAGCTAATATGCTTAGTTTCTCTTGAATGCGCTCGTTCATGTGGCAGGACTTGCTTTCGGGCTTAAAAGTAGTGATAAACGGCCAAATAGGTACAATACATTAAGCTAATTTTTTTGGTAAAAGTTTCTTTTTGCTTACTAATCATTCTCAGCAGCTGTGCTGGCCGTGCAACTGTGGCCCGTTGCTGCGGCTCCTTTTCGTACTTTGCGGCGTTGCGTCTTATTATGAGCTTTCGAGGTTATTTTCTGCTGCTAATGGTGTTCCTTGGCCTGCTGGCTGGGCCTACCCAGGCGCAGACCTTTGACCCGCGCACGGCCGTGCCGCCCGACTCGCTGCACGCCCGCGAGGAAATCCTGCCGCACCGGGCCGACTCCCTGCGCCAGCGTTTCGACGAGCAGCGCATGATAACGCGCCTGCAAGCCTACACCCGCCGCAAAACCATTGCCGGCCGGACGGCGTCGGCGCTGCTCAACTTCACCAAGCGCAAGGAAGAGCAGGCCGGCCTCGACGCCGTGCTGCTGGACCGGCAGTTTGACCGCCACAACTTCAAGATTGTGCGCCGCATCGACATCCGCACGCTCGATGCCTTCGGCTACAGCCTCACCGACTCGACCCGGCAGCCGCGCACTTTCCTCGAAAAATCGGGCAACGCGCTGCACATCAAAACCTCGCGCTCGCGGGTGCGGCAGGTGCTGCTGTTCCGGCCCGGCCAGCCCCTGCAGCCCCAGGCCCTGGCCGAATCGGAACGCCTGCTGCGCCAAACCCCCGAAATCCTGGACGCCCGCGTGCTGGTGAACGAAGTCACCACCACCCGCGACAGCGTCGACATTGAGGTGCTCACCACCGACGTGTTCAGCATCACGGCCGGCATCGAAGTGGGCACGCCCACGGCCGGCCTCATCACCTTCGGCGATGACAACTTCCTGGGCCAGGGCCACCAGCTTGCCAATTCTTATCGCTACGGCCGCGACCTGCCCCAGGCCTGGGCCTACGAAGGCAGTTACACGGCCCCGTTTCGCCACTTTGTGTACGCCCAGGCCCGCTACCGCAACGAGTTCAACTACCGGTCGGGCGGGGCATCCGTGAAGCGCGATTTTTACTCGCCCAGTGCCCGCTACGCCGGTGCCCTCAGCCTCGACAGCTACTCCCAGAACGTGGCCCTGGCCGCCCCGCCCGAGGGCCAGCCCTACGTGTACTATCCGCTGCGCTACTTCGTGCAGGACGCCTGGGTGGGCCGCTCCCTGCGCCTGCGCTCCTACGACCTGGGCTACGAAAACCCCGGCCGCATAATCGTTGCCGCCCGCATCTACCGCACCGAGTACAGCGCCATTCCGACGGTGGACTACCGCCCCGGCACCCTGCTGCTGGGCACGGTGGGCTACTCGGTGCGCCGCTACTATAAGGACCGGTACCTGTTCGGCTTCGGCCGCACCGAGGACGTGCCGACGGGCACACTCATCAGCTTTACGGCGGGCTACGACGTGAACCGCGTGATACCGCGCCGCTATTTTGATGCCCGCATCGCGGCGGCCAGCTTCAGCACCCGCAGCGGCTACCTGTACGCGGCCGTGGACCTGAGCGGCTACCAGCGCCTCGATGCCGGCCGGGATTGGGAACAGGGCCTGCTGGGCACCGAGCTCACGGCGTTCACCAAGCTCTACCATTTCGGCAACTGGCAGTACCGGCATTTTCTCACTAGCAAAGGCACCATCGGCATCAACCGCCGGCCGGGCGAAAACCTGCAGGGCATCAACAACGAGCGCGGCCTGCGGGGGTTTTCCTCGTCGGCGCCCATTCTGGCCACCAGCCGCTTCGTGCTTAATTACGAAACCACGGTGTTTACGCCGCTTTCGCTGCTGGGCTTCCGGCTGGCCACCATTGCCTTCGCCGACGCGGCCTGGGTGAGCGACCGGCCCACGGGAGGCACCCCGTTTGCGGGCGCGCCTTACACGGCTTTCGGGCTGGGACTACGCTTCCGCAACGAGTTTACAGCCCTGCGCACCTTCCAAATCCTCGTCGGCTACTACCCCCGCGGCCTCACCGCCCCCAACGGCGTGCGTCTTTTCGAAACGGCCCGCGAAACCGTCACCTTCAACGATTTTGGCCTCGGCTCGCCCGGCACCGCGCAATACCAATGACAGGTCGGGCCAACCCGTCATTGCAAGGAGGCACGACGTAGCCTCCGCAGCACAGCGCAATTACTCCGGCCCGTTCCCAACAAGCAGCCATCCATCGGGTCAAGCCCTTTCCCGGAAAGCAAAAAGCCCCGAATCCACTCAGATTCGGGGCTTTTTGCAGTGTGAGGCATTCAACAGGAACAGGGCAGATTAGCTGCGCGGCGCTCGCAATAGCAGGCTGGGCCGCTGCTCCCCTACCGGTCCGAAGTGAAGGAAATGGGCACGGTGCAGGCCACGCGCACGGGCTGGCCATTGGAGCGGGCGGGCTCCCAGGGCGGCATCAGCCACACCAGGCGCAGGGCCTCGTCGTTGAGGCCGTTGCCGGGGCCGCTCACCACGTGCGCGTCCTGCACTTTGCCTTGGGCACTGAGAATAAAGTTGACGAAGACCCGGCCCGAAATGTGGCGCTGCAAGGCCTGCTGGGGGTAGCGTATGGACTTGCTGAGGTACGCGGCAAAGGCTTTGTCGCCGCCCATAAACTGGGGCCGCACTTCGGGATTGATGAACACCGAATCGGGCTTGATGGCGGCGGCGGTAATCGGCGTGCCGTTTTGTGCGGAGGCGTTGGGGCCGGTTTGGGCCTGGCTCTGGCCAGTGGCCAGCAGCCCCAGCAAGCCTACGAATGGGAGAAAGCGTAGCGATTGATTCACGAGCAAGGGAATAATAGAGAGTGGAGAGAATAAATAGCGAACTAGTGGGGTGGCTTTTAAATCAGTAACAAACTAAAGATACGTAAGGATAATTTAAATTGTCTTTTCAGCAGAAAAATAAATTTCCAATGTTGAGCTTATAACCAAATAAAAAAGCACTAGGACTACTTTGGCGTTTGTTTGAACATTGCATTGCGGCATTTCACGCCGCATTTATCGCCTGCAAAAGTACGTGCGTTTGGCACTTTTAATGTTTCCGGGAGTTTATTATTTTTTGTCATATTATTTAATTATTTCAAGATTTTTCAGTAACCACTGCCTGACTCTTTAAAAAATAGCCTACCTTTACAATCGTTAATCGACGATAAACAAAATCCGTATTTATGGCTGCTCACAAACGCGAACAGTTCACCCCGGCCGAACAGCAAATTGCCGTCATCGCTAAGGCGCTGGGGCATCCGGCGCGGGTGGCCATCCTGCGGCTGCTGGCCCAGCGCCAGTCGTGCGTGTGCGGCGAGCTGGTGCTGGAATTACCCATTTCGCAAAGCACCGTGTCGCAGCACCTCAAGGAACTGAAAGCCGCCGGGCTGGTGCAGGGCGAAGTGGACGGGCCGCGCGTGTGCTACTGCCTCGCCCCCGCCGGCTGGGCCACGGCCCGCCAACTACTCACCGATTTCCTGCACGACGTGCCGCCGGTAGCCCCCGGCTGCGCCTGCTAGCGCCGCTTGGCGGCATACTTCTACTTCGCTCCTCCCCTTTTTTACTTTCAACCCAACGCCATGGAACCTACCGTTTTCCCTCGGATGCACGTCTCGTTGTACGTGTCTGATTTGGCCGCTACGGTCAATTTCTACACCGCTTTTTTTGGGCAGCCGGCCGCCAAGATTAAGCGCGGCTACGCCAAATACGTGCTGGATAAACCCTCGCTCATCATCTCCTTCGTGGAGAACCCCGAGCGGGTGAACAGCCACTTCGGCCACCTTGGCTTTCAGGTAGAAACCGTGGCGGAGCTGGACGAGCGGCTGGCCGTGGCCCGCAAAGCCGGCCTGGTATCGCGCGAGGAAATGGGCACCAGCTGCTGCTACGCCAGGCAGGACAAGTTCTGGGTCCTCGACCCCGACGGCGTGGAGTGGGAGGTGTATTACTTCCACGAAGACGCGGAGTTCAACGACCCACGCTACCAGACCGAGTACGACGCGGCCAGCAATGGCCAGTGCTGCATTGCGCCGGCCGCCGCCGAAATCCTGACCACCGCTCCCATGGCCTTCACGCTGGCCGGGCCTGCGGCCTGCAGCCCCGGCGGCAATTGCTGCTGAGGGCGCCTTGTGCCTCCGGTCCGACACAACTTCCGATGAAACTGGAAACCATGACGGCTGCGCACTGGCCCCAGGTGCGGGCCATTTACGAGCAGGGCATTGCCACGGGCAACGCCACTTTCGCCAGCGAAGCGCCCGGCTGGGAAGAATGGGACCGCAGCCACCTGGCCCACAGCCGCCTGGTGGCTCTGGATGCCGCCGGGCAGGTGCTGGGCTGGGCGGCCCTCTCGCCCGTGTCGAACCGCTGCGTGTATGGTGGCGTGGCCGAGGTGAGCGTGTACGTGGCCGGCGCGGCGCGGGACCAGGGCGCGGGCCGGCAGCTGCTGGCCGGGCTGGTAGCCCAATCCGAAGCCAACGGCATCTGGACGCTGCAGGCGGGCATTTTTCCCGAAAACACCGCCAGCCTTCGGGCACACGCCGGGGCCGGGTTCCGGGAAGTGGGGCGCCGCGAGCGCATTGGGCAAATGCGCGGCGCGTGGCGCGACACCCTGCTACTGGAACGGCGCAGCAACGTGGTCGGTGCCGCCGTAGCCGCGCCGGAGGCACCATCGTTCCGCGGCGCGTAGCCGGCCTGTTCTTCACTCCTCTCTGGAAAAACCTTACATAGCCTGATGTCCTCTTCCCCTAATGTGCTGGTGCTGTGCACTGGCAATTCCTGCCGCAGCCAGCTGCTGCACGGCTACCTCGCCCAGCAGCTCGGCGACCGGGCCGTGGTGTATAGCGCCGGCATCGAAACCCACGGGCTGAACCCGCGCGCCGTGCGCGTGATGGCCGAAGACGGCGTGGACATTGCCCACCACACCAGCAACAACGTGGACGAGTACGCCCGTGTCCCGTTCGACTACGTGCTGACGGTGTGCGACCACGCCAACGAGGTGTGCCCGGTGTTCCCCTCCTCGGCCCAGCGGCTGCACCACAATTTCCCGGACCCGGCCAAGGCCACCGGCACCGAAGAAGAAATAATGGACCAGTTCCGGGACGTGCGCGACCAGGTGAAGGCCTATGCCCACGATTTCGTGCACGCCTACTTCGCCATGGCGTGAGGACCGTTTTGCTCCGCCATTGCCTACTGGCCGAAGCCCTGGGCACGGCCATTCTACTCATATTCGGGACCGGCGCGGCCGTGGTTGATGAGCAGACCCACGCCCTGGGGCACGGTGGCGTAGCCGCCGCCTTCGGGCTGGTGGTGCTGATACTGATTCAGGGCCTGGGCCACGTGAGCGGCGCGCACGTCAACCCGGCCGTGACCATTGGCTTCTGGGCGGCGGGGCGCTTCCCCGGCCGGCGGGTGCTGCCCTACGTGGCCGCGCAGCTAGTGGGGGCGTTCATCGGCAGCGCGCTGGTGAAGCTGGTGGCTACGCCCGGCTCCGCACTCGGGGCCACGCTGCCGGCCCACAGCGCGGGCCAGGCCTTTGGGCTGGAGCTATTCCTCACCTTCTGGCTGATGCTGGTGATTTTGCGCGTCACGTCCAGCTTCTATGAGCAGGGCTTGCTGGTGGGGCTGACCATTGCCGCCGTTGTGGGCCTGGAGGCCCTGGTGGCCGGCCCGCTCTGCGGGGCATCCATGAACCCGGCGCGCTCCCTGGCCCCGGCCTTCGTGAGTGGGCACCTGGAAGCGGCCTGGGTGTACGTGGCCGCGCCGCTGGCCGGCGTGCTCCTGGCCGTGGTGGTAGACAAGCTGTTGGAACAGCGGGTGCCCGCAGAGGCAGAAGCGCCGGCAAAGACCTAACGGACCATCATGCATTGCTGCGAGCTACAGATGGCGCGGGGTTCTGCTCCGTGCCGACTATTGGCGGGCCTCTGGCCCGCATCGCCGGAACGACTTGCGGCCTATTGTGCAACGACTGCAGGCCAGAGGCCTGCTAATAGCCGGCACGGGGCACATCGCTGCGCTCTGCATGACCTTTGACAAAAAAAGGGCCCCACCAAGCTGGTGGGGCCCTTTTTGTCAACTCCCAATTGAGCCGCGTTAGGGCTGTGGGGCGGGGGCTGGCGCGAACTCAAACCGGAACTCGACCCGCCGGTTGCGGGACATGCCCGCGGGCGTGGTGTTGGGAGCCACCGGCTCGCTCTCGCCCCGGCCTTCGGTGATGATGCGGTTGGCATCGACGCCCTTGTTGGTGAAGTAGCGTTTCACGGCTTCGGCCCGCCGTTCGGAGAGGGCCTGGTTGAACTCGTCGGTGCCGCGGCTATCGGCGTGGCCGATGATGCGCAGCTGGTAATCCGGGTGGGCTTTCATGGCCTGTGCTATCCGGTTGGCCGTGGGGTACGAGCGGCGCTCGATGACCGTGCTGTTGGTGCGGAAGCGGATGGGCACTTGCAGCTTCTGCACGGCCGAGTCGATGGCCAGTGGGCAGCCCACCGAGTCGACACGGGCACCAGCGGGCGTGCCGGGGCACTTGTCCACGTTGTCGGGTATGCCGTCGGCGTCCTGGTCAAGCACCACGGGGCAGCCGGTGGCATCTACCTGGGTGCCGGCGGGCGTGTTGGGGCACTTGTCGTTGGGGTCGGCTATGCCGTCGTTGTCGGCATCGGGGCAGCCTTTCAGCTCGGGCTTGCCGGGGGTGTCGGGGCAGGCATCTTCGCTGTCGCGCACGCCGTCGCTGTCGCGGTCAGGGCAGCCTTCGAGGGTGGCCAGGCCTTTTTCGGTGGGGCATTTGTCCTGGTAGTCGGGCACGCCGTCGCCGTCGCCATCCAGGGGGCAGCCGGTGGGGTCCACGGCCACGCCGGCGGGCGTGTTGGGGCACTTGTCCTTGCGGTCGGGCACGCCGTCGCCGTCGGTGTCTTTGGGCTTGCCGAAGGCGATGGTGAGGCCCACGGTGTGCTGCAGGTACCGGTCGTCGAACTTGTCGGAGTCACGGATGGGCTCGCCGTCGATGTTGGCATTGAGCGGAATGTGCTGGCCGGTCTGCACAAACAGCCCGATGCCATCGGAGAGGCGGAAGTTGATGCCGGCCGCCCCAAATAGGTCGAAATACGACTTATTCTCGTTCACATTGGCCCCGCGCACCTGGCCTTCGCGGCTCATGTGGACGTAGCCCGGCGCGGCCAGCAGGTAGGGCTGCACCACGGCGTCTTCCTTCAGCGCCCAGCCGTTGTTGAGCTTGAGCTTCAGGGCCAGGTCCACGTTCACCACGTTGGTGCTGAAGAAGGTGGCCGCGCTTTGGGTGCCTTTGAGCTTCACGTAGCTGCCCTGCAGGCCCAGGTCGAGGCCGGGCGACAGGTAGCGATTGATGGCAATGCCGGGGCCGTAGTAGTTGCGGTTCCACTTCCAGAAATCGGAGCCGAGGCTGCCCTTGTACTGGTAGGCGCTGCCGAACAGGCTGATGGCCGTTTTGCGGTCGGGCGTCTGGGCGTGGCTGTGCGGGGCGGCCAGCAGTGCTAGTCCCAGGGCCAGGAGGGGTGTTAGAATACGTCTCATGCAAACGAGTTTTTGGGTGAGAGAACGACCCGATTACACGATTCAGCAGGGCGCCGGGCTACACGCACAACCATTCGCTATACCCGTTGAATACCAGAAGGTTATTGCTGAGTTTAATATTAAAACGGCCAAAAGCAGGTTAGCTCCACGGTTGCGCCTCGACGGTAACGGGCCTTATTTTATTGGGAAATAAGCCGGTCAAATTGCCACGGCGAAGGGCGGCGCTAGCCTTGCGCCGTGGGGCGAACCACTATTTCGCCTATCTCCACATCGGCAGGCTGCTCGATGGCAAACGCAATGGCGCGGGCGATGGCATCGGGCGAGATGGCCATTTTGTCCCGTGAGGCTTCAATTTGGGCCTTCACCGCCGGGTTGGTCATGGATTCGGCGAAGTCCGTGTGCACGAAGCCCGGCGAAATAACGGTCACGCGCAGCTTTTCGCCGGCTTCCTGGCGCAGCCCCTCGGAGATGGCCCGCACGGCGTTTTTGGTGCCGGCATACACCGACTGGAGCGGCATAATCTTGAGCCCGGCCGTTGAAAGAACGTTGACGAACTGCCCGAAACCCTGCCGGCGAAAAACCGGCAGCGCGGCGGCAATGCCATAGAGCACGCCTTTCAGATTGACGTCAATCATGGCCTCCCAATCCTCCACGCGCAGGTCGTCGAGGAGCGAAATGGGCCCGATGCCGGCGTTGTTGATGAGGACGTCCAGCTTCCCAAACCGCTGCCGGGCCAGCTCGATGAGGGCCGCCACGTCGTCGCGCCGCGTTACGTCGGTGCGGGCGTAGGCCGCCTCGCCCCCGGCGGCCACAATGTGGTCGGCAAGCGTCTTGAGGCCCTCGGCCCGGCGGGCCCCGAGAACGACTTTCGCGCCGCGCCCGGCCAGCAGCAGCGCCGTGGCCTTGCCGATGCCGCTGCTGGCGCCCGTGATGGCGATTACCTTGCCCGTGATTCCATTTTCCATGCTGTTGCCTTTGTTGGTTTTGTTACCTCTCCTTGAGGACCACAAAGGTCGTGGCGGCAAGCCGGGCGAAATTATGCGAATCAATCAATAACTTATGAAAGCACCCCCGGCTGCCGGCGGTAGCGGTTGGGGGGCTGGCCGGTGTGCTTTTTGAAGAAGAGGTTGAAATTGGAGGCGTGTTCGAAGCCCAGGCAGTAGCCGATTTCGGCCATGCTCCAGGTGCTGTGCCGCAGCAGTGCTTTGGCCTCGTCCACCATCTTCCCGGCCAGGTGCGCGGTGGTGGTTTTGCCCGTGGTTTCTTTCAGCGCCTTGTTCAGGTGGTTGGGGTGCACGGCCAGCTGCCGGGCAAATTCATTCGCATTTTTGAGCGGCAAGGGGTGCTGCGGCGTGGCCAGCGGAAACTGCCGGTCCAGCAGCTCCAAAAAAAGAGCGCTGAGGCGGGCGGCCGAGGTGCCCGGCTGGTAGCAGGGCGCGGTGGGCGCAAGCTTCAGCGACTCGTGCAAAATCAGCTGCACATAGTTGCGCAGCATATCGTACTTGTGGACGTAGGAAGACTGCATTTCCGCCAATAATTGCTCGAAAAGGTCACTGAACCGGCCCACTGCCGCCGGCCCCGGAAACAGCACCGGGGTGCCCCCCACCCGGAACAACGGCGACCCGGCCACGCTGGTCGTTTTCAGCTGCCGGGTGATGAACTCCTCCGTAAACAAACAGGCAAAGCCCGTGGCGCTGCCCGACAGCCGCTCCCAGGAATGCGGAATCAGGGGGTTGGCAAAAACCAGGGCTGGCCCCTGCACCGCCACGCGTTGGTCGGCATACGAAATGATGCCTTGCACATTACACAGCAGCTTTATCTTGTAGAAATCCCGCCGGATGTGCGGGAACGGCCCGGCGGCCGCAAAGTCCTCAAGCCGGTACGCGCTGACCTGGCTGGCATCGGGCCGCCCCTGCCCGTACCGCTGGTAATACTCAGCGATGGTTTCTCTGGGATTCATTCCGCAAAGTTATGCCATTCAAATAGCAGTTCCACCCAAGCACCTGTCCCCGCCGAGTGCCGGCAGCTGCACGACCTGGTGGAGCGCAGGTGCTGGCGCGGCTGCGGGAAGCGGGGATGTTAACGCGATACCGCAACCCTGATTTCGCTACCGAACGGCACTCGCCTTATGCCAAGCGGCTTTTTGATTTCCTGCGAAAGCACTGCTACTACGGCTGGGAGGCGAGCCAATATGCTTGCACCCGTATCTGCTCGCCATTGACAGCAAGCAACGGCTGCCATCCCAGATGAACGTTGTATGATTTAGGCGTGTCGTTTTCTGCGGTCAGTACCACTTCCTTTCCAAGAGCCAAGGAGAGTCCTATCAAGTAATCTATACAATTGCTGATGGACAGCAAATGAATTAATATTTCGCGGGTCGATGTCGTTTTCCACCTCATCATCGCGGAAGAAATGGCACCTTATAGGCATTTCTTCCACGAAGAAGGTTGCCATAGGCATATTGGCCTGGCCGTGACCATCCCAATAGCTCTCTGCCGTTGCAAAATCAATTTGGCTGAGCCGGACGGCATCGCCATCGGTGAACGTTACGAATGTTACGCGGTAGTTCGCATTGACGAAATCAGCCCGGATTTTCCAGTCTGCCCTGCTGGCGTCCAGCACGTAGATGTCGCGCCACGAGCCGTCTGCTTCGTATACGTACTGCTGCAATTGCTCCCAGCTCACGGTTTCAATGGCCACTTAAATCATTCATCATCTACCGGAATTGAGGTGAAGGGCACAAAGCCGCTGCTGTTTCTTGTGGCTGCCGTCGCATGAACCGACCTTTGCAGCTTTACCAAATTAAATACCTCTCAGATGGCCAGCCTCCTCCTCGGCGATTACAACGACCTCGAAGTAGCCCGCGAAACCAGCATCGGCCTCTACCTCACCTCCGACGATGGCGACCTGCTGCTGCCCGAAAAGTACGTAGAGGCCGGCACCCGCGTGGGCGACATCGTGCGCGTGTTCGTGTACCGCGACTCCGAAGACCGCCTCATTGCCACCAACCTGCGGCCCCTGGCGCTGGTGAACTCCTACGCCGGCCTCACGGTGAAGGACCACGGCCCGGCCGGCGCGTTTCTGGAGTGGGGCCTGGAGAAAGACCTGCTCCTGCCCTTCCGCAACCAGCGGCGCGACCTGCGCCCCGGCGAGCGGGTGTTCGTGTACGTGTACCTCGATGAGGAAAGCGACCGGCTCGTGGCCTCCACCAAGTGGAAGCAGTTCCTCAGCCAGGAGCCCTTCCGGGGCGAGCCCGGCGACGCGGTGCGCCTGCTGGTGGCCGACGAAACCGAGCTGGGCTACCCCGTCATCGTGAACGGGACGCACCAGGGGCTGCTGTTTCACAACGAAGTGTTCCGGCCCCTGCGCCTGGGCGAGGCCCTGCCCGGCTTCCTCCGCCAGGTGCGGGCCGATGGCAAGCTCGACGTGCGCCTGCAAAAAGAAGGCTACGGCGAAGTGGAATCGG
>NZ_JAGEMO020000001.1 GCF_017921975.2 Hymenobacter terricola | reverse complement strand
GTGTACGTGAGCCTCGACGATGCCCGCGCCTACGCCGCCTGGGCCGGCCTGCGCCTGCCCACCGAATGGGAATGGCAAATCGCCGGCGAAGCCAACGGCCGCGATTTCATCTACAACGAAGTGTGGGAGTGGACGGAAAGTGAACGGTTCGACGGCCACAACCACTTCGTGTCGCTCCGCAGCGGCTGTGCGGGCTGGCAGTTGCAAACGTCGCGCTGGTATTTCCCCGGCCAGGCCACCAACAGCCCGCCCGGCGGGGCCCAACCGCTGGATTTTCACTGCAAATACTTCATCATGAAGGCGGGCTACGACCGGGCCGGCACGCTCGGCTTCCGGTGCCTGAAGCTTTAGACGGGTCACCTCACCCCCGGCCCCTCTCCCGCGGAGAGGGGAGCCACGGCGGCGCGGATGCCGTGTAGCGCAAACTTTAGCTTGTGCCGGGACCGTGCAAAAAGGCACAAGCTAATAAAGCACGTGCTACAATCGTCTGGCTCCCCTCTCCGCGGGAGAGGGGCCGGGGGTGAGGTAACCCCGCCGCAACATTTCCACTACTACCCCTTTTCTCCATGTTTATCATCAATACCTACGCCACGGCGGTCAGTTTCTGCCTGGTTACCATGCTGTGCTGGGGCTCGTGGGCCAACACCCAAAAGCTGGCCGCCAAGCAGTGGCGCTTCGAGCTATTTTATTGGGACTACGTGCTGGGCATTCTGCTCACGGCCCTGGTGTTTGGCCTCACGCTGGGCAGCACTGGTAGCGCCGGGCGCGGCTTCGTGGCCGATATGCGGCAGGCCGATGCCGCCGCCGTGGGCTCGGCGGTGCTGGGCGGCATCATTTTCAACGCGGCCAACATTCTGCTGGTGGCCGCCATTGCCATTGCGGGCATGTCGGTGGCGTTTCCCGTGGGCATCGGCATTGCGCTGGTGTGTGGGGTAGTGGTCAACTATCTGGGTAACCCGCTGGGTAATTCCACGCTGCTGTTTCTGGGCGTGGGGCTGGTGGTGGTGGCCATTCTGCTCAATGCGTTTGCCTACCGCCGGGCGGCGGCCGGGACCCAAACAGTGTCGAGCCGGGGGCTGCTGCTGGCGGTGGTGGCCGGGCTGCTGATGGGATTTTTCTACAAGTACGTGGCGGCGTCCATGTTCCCGGATTTCACCGTGCCGGAGGCCGGCAAGCTCAGCCCGTACTCGGCCGTGTTCTGCTTTGCCGGGGGCGTGCTGCTGAGCAACTTTTTGTTCAACACCCTGCTGATGCGGCGGCCGTTCAGCGGCGCGCCCGTGGGCTACGCCGATTATTTCCGGGGCAGTGGGCGCAGCCACCTGATGGGGCTGCTGGGCGGGGCCATCTGGTGCGTGGGCATGGCGTTCAGCATCATTGCGTCGGGCAAGGCAGGAGCTGCCATTTCGTATGGCTTGGGCCAGGGTGCGACAGTGGTGGCCGCCGTCTGGGGCATCTACATCTGGAAGGAATTCAAAAATGCCCCGCCCGGCACGCCGCTGATTATCAACGGGATGCTGCTCTGTTACCTCGGCGGGCTGGCCCTGATTATCGCCGCCCACTAGCCGCCATCATTGAAAAAAGACGGCCCACACTAACCTAAAAACAATAACCGTACGCTCGCCCTATGCTCAGCTACAATCCTTTTCTACGAGGCTGCAAACGCCTGTGGCTCGGCGGCCTGCTGGCGCTGCTGGGCCACCCCGGCCATGCGCAGGTTAAGCCGCTCGCTTCGCCGAACGTCCTCACGCAGCCCGGCGCGTTTTCGGTGGGCTGCAACTACTGGGCCTCCTACGCCGGCACGCACATGTGGCGCGACTGGCGGCCGGCGGTGATTGAGCAGGATTTCAAGCAGCTCGCCGAAAACGGTATCACCGTGCTGCGGGTGTTTCCGCTGTGGCCCGATTTTCAGCCCATCCACCAGATTTACGCCGGCGAAGGGGCCCCGAAATACATTGGTTTCGCCGATGGCCAGCCGCTGCCGGCCACCGGCGTGGGTAGCAGCGGCCTGAGCGAAGAGCAGCTCCAGCACTTTGAAACGCTGGCCGTGCTGGCGCAGAAGTACAAGCTCAGGCTGGTTGTGGGCCTGGTAACGGGCTGGATGAGCGGGCAGCTCTACGTGCCGCCGGCGCTGGAAGGCCGCGACATTCTCACCGATGCCGAGGCGCTGACCTGGCAGCAGAAGTTCGTCACCACGTTCGTGCACCGGCTGAAAAACCAGCCCGCCATCCTGGCCTGGGACTTTGGCAACGAGTGCAACGTGATGCAGAAGGTCGACAACCATTACCAGGCCTACCTGTGGTCGGCCGTCATTTCCGGGGCCATCCGCAGCGAAGACCCAACCAGGCCGGTGGTCTCGGGCATGCACAGCCTGAGCGCCGCCGACGACGCGCCCTGGCGCATCATCGACCAGGCCGCCACCACCGACGTGCTGACCGCGCACCCCTATTCGCTCTGGACCAAGTACGCCAGTCAGGACGGCATCAACACGATGCGGACCATCCTGCACGCGGCGGCCGAAACCCGGCTGTACGGCGACATCGGCGGCAAACCGGCCCTGACGGAGGAAACCGGCGTGATGGGCCCCATGACCGGCGGCGAGAAAGAGAAGGTCGCTTTTGCCCGCACGGCGCTGTTCTCGAACTGGGCCCACGACTGCAAGGGCACGTTCTGGTGGTGCGCCTACGACCAGCTCAGCTTCAACTACCCGCCCTATAACTACGCCTCGGTAGAGGCCGAGCTGGGCCTGATTCGGGAGGACCGCACCCCGAAGCCGGTGCTGGGCGAGCTGAAAACTTTCAGCCATTTCGTGCAAAACCTGCCATTCGGCACACTGCCGCCGCGCAAGACCGAGGCCGTGTGCATCCTCACCGAAGGCCAGGATACTTGGGCCGTGGCCTACACCAGCTTCGTGCTGGCCAAGCAGGCCGGGTTTGATTTTCAGTTTCAGAAGGCCGGGCAGGAGTTGAAAGACGCCCCCCTCTACCTGCTGCCTTCGCTGAAAGGCATCGACCCATTCCGCAAGGACTACTGGTTCAAGCTGCTCGACAAGGTGAAGCAAGGAGCCACGCTGTATATGTCGCTCGACGATGCCTACCTGCCCACCTTCAACGGGCCGCTGGGCGTGGAAGTGGCCACCAATGCCAAGCGCCGGGGCCAGCTGGCCTTCGCGGCCCGGCTGCTCGGCGACAGCGTGCGGTTCAGCACCGGCGCGGAGCGCAAGCTGTTCATCGACCCCAAGCAGGCCACCGTGCTGGCCAGGGAAAAGGACGGCAACCCGGTTTTGCTGAAATCTGCTTATGGCAAGGGCAGCATTTACCTGCTCACGTTTCCGCTGGAAATGAACCTGACCACCCAAACCGGCGCCTTCGACAAAGGACAGCCAGCCTACGCAGCCATTTACAAGGAAATAGCCCGGCCGCTCCTCCAGGAGCGCATCCTGACGCAGGACAATCCGTTCGTCGGCGTGACCGAGCACGCGACCAGCAAAACCGAAAAGGTGGTCGTGTTAATCAATTACAGCCCCGAAGATATTTCGACGGCCACGACCACGCAAAGCGGCTGGAAACTAGCGGGCAGCCTGTACGGGGGCCGGCCGGCGGGCAGCGCATTTACCGTGAAAGCGAATGACGCGCTGGTCCTCACGTTTCGAAAAAACTAGGTTTTCCTTATCCGTTTACCCGGCTGCCGGCCTTTGGGGCCCGCCGCAGAAATCCCCGCTTTATGAAACCACTTTCGTTCCTCCGTGCGGTCGGCTTCGTGCTGCTGGCTACCAGCCCGGGGCTCGCGCAGCAGGTCATCCCGCTCTATACCGGCACCATTCCCGATTCGAAGCCGAGCGCGATGCAGGAAACCAGCCTCACCCCGCCCGGCGGCAGCCTGCGCGTTTCTGCCGTGGTGCAGCCCAACCTGACGGTTTTCCTGCCCGACCCCGCTACGGCCAACGGCACGGCGGTCATCATCTGCCCCGGTGGCGGCTACGGTTTCCTGGCTGTTGACAGCGAAGGCTCTGAGGTGGCCAAGCGCCTCAACCTGATGGGGGTGGCGGCCTTCGTGCTCAAATACCGTCTGCCCAACGACCTAAGCCAGCCCGACAAAACCATCGCGCCGCTGCTCGATGCCCAGCAGGCCCTGCGCCTGGTGCGCCAGCAGGCCGCCCAATACCACATCAACCCCGAGCGCATTGGCCTGATGGGCTTTTCAGCCGGCGGCCACCTGGCATCCACCGCAGGCACGCATTTCGCCCAGCCGGTGGGGCCCAGCCCCGGCCCGGTGTCGGTGCGGCCGGCGTTTCTGGTGCTGCTCTACCCGGTCATCAGTTTCAGCGACAGCCTGGCCCACAAAGGCTCGCGGTATAATCTTCTTGGCAAAACCCCGGCGGCCGAGCAGGTGCGGCTGTATTCCAACGAGTTGCAGGTGACGGCCCAGACGCCGCCCACCTTCCTGGTCCACGCCCAGAACGACGAATGGGTGCGCGTCGGCAACAGCCTCGCGTTTTACCAGGCCTGCCTGCGCCACGGCGTGCCCGTCGAGATGCACCTCTACCCCAAGGGCAGCCACGGCTTCGGCCTCAATAACAAGACCACCAAGGACCAGTGGCCCGACCGCCTGCGCAACTGGCTCGACGCCAACGGCTGGCTGACCAAATAGCCGCCTCCAGGCCCGCGGCCCTCTGGGGAAGCCCACCAGGCACCAGGGCCCTACAAAACCGGGCTTATCAGATGGCCAGTCATTCAATTAAGCGTTTGAAAAAGTTGATGCAATGAGCAGCCTTTTCAAAAGTAGCGGCCAGCTGCTGTTTTTTATAGCGACTACCGCCACCAGCCGGGCGCAGGGCCCGCCCACGCCCGGCCGGATTGTGCTGCGCAATACCCAGCAAGCCGCAAGAGCCAGCGAAATTATCAGCATCGCCCGGTCGCGTTTTCAACGTGTGGCAGCCGGCTATTTTCCGCTGGTAAAAAAGGGGGCCAAAACGTATGTCACCCAACTGATTGATACCGACGCGGACGGCCAGTGGGACGAGCTGCTGCTCGAAGCCTCCCTCGGCGCCAATGCCCGCGACACGCTCCGCCTGGCCTGGGTAGGGGCCGCCCGGCAGCCGGCATTTGAGCAGCTGACCAACGTGCGCTTCAGCCGAAAAACCAGAACGAGCCAGCCCGAGGCGGAAATAGCTTTTTTGGAGCGCCCGCGCGGGTTCACGCAAAATATTGCCGACCCCGTGTACCAGCTGGAAGGGCCCGGCATTGAAAACGATAAAGTGGCGTTCCGGGCGTTTTTTGACCAGCGCAACGGCAAGGACGTGTACGGCAAAATCCGGCCGGCCCCGGTTCTGGAGCAGGTGGGCGTCATCGGCAGCTGGCACACGCTGCAACCCTGGGGCATGGACATTCTGCACACCGGCAGCTCGCTGGGGGCCGGGGCCCTGGCCGTGCGGGACGCCCACGGCCTGCACCGCCTGGCTGATGCCGACAAAACCACTTTCCAGGCCCTGTACGAGGGCCCGTTGCGGGCGGCGTTTGCCCTGCGCTTCACCAACCGGGACGGGGCCGGCGCTTCCCAGAACGGCCGCGAAACCATCGCCCTGGAAAAAGGGAACTACTACTACGCCAACCGCATCACTCTGAACCTGACCGAACGCCAGCAGCTGGTTTCCGGCCTGGCCAATTTCGACACGCTGCGGGTGGTCTACCAAAACCACAACGCACAGCTCAGCTCCATTTCTACCTACGGGGGCCAGGCCGAGGGCGACAAGGCGAAGCTGGGGCTGGCCATTCTGTTTCCGGCCCGGCAGTACGCGGCCTACGCCACGACCCGGGCCACCGCGGCCATTCCGAACACCTCCTACGTGGCCCTGAAGCCCGAAAAAAGCGGCGCGTACACGGTCTGGTTTTTTGCCTGCTGGGAAAAAACCGACGCGCGCTTTTCCACCCAGGCCGGCTTTGCGGCTTATGTACAGCAAGCGGCTGACCAGCTGGCCAATCCCATAACGGCCACTGTCGTTTACCCCAATTCGAAATAAGATGGAAAGAAGAGAATTTACCGGGTTGGTAGCGGCGTTGGCGGCCGGCAATCTGCTCGCACCGTTCGCGGGGGCGGCCGCGCCGGCGGTGGTCCCGGCGATGCCGGGGCCACCGCCGACCGGCGGGCTGCCCGATAAGCTGCCCGCCAACCTCAAGCAGCTGGTGAAAAACGTGCTGAAAGCAGAATTTCAAACCGTGAACACCGACTGGGACGGCACCATCCAAATCGAGGGCCTGCTGCGCTTTGCCCACCGGGGCTACCGGGAAGGGCTGGAATACGCCAAAAAGTGGTTTGCCTACCACGTCGAGCACGATGCCAGGCTGACCGACGAACAATACTACAAACAGTACGACGGCCCCAAGGCCCGGATACTGCGCGACGGCCCGCTGGCCTTCGTCATCTACTCGGCCAACCTGGGCGTGGCGTTTCCGGTGCACGAGCTGTACCGGCAAACCCACGACGCCACGGCCCGGCGGGTGTGCTTCGACGTGGCCGACGCCATTTTGCACTACGCCGCCCGCGACCGGTTCGGGATGCTGGGCCACGACGACTACAATTTCACGGCCTTTTCCATCCCGGACACCGCCTACTGGGCCACCCGCGCCAACGCCATTGCCGCTGCCCTGAGCCCCGACAAAGCCGTGGCCGACGTGTACTGGAAGCAAGCCATTTACCAGTTGAACCAAGGCATCCGGTATTTTCTGGACCGGGACAAAGGCCTGGTGCACACCGGCTTGTTCAAGGGCGAGCCGTCGCAAACCTACTGGTGCCGCTCGCAGGGCTGGCTGGCCTGGGCCATCAGCGGCTTGCTGCGCTACCTGCCCAAAACGCACCCGCAGTTCAAAATCGCCACGGGGGCCCTGGCGGTCATTGCCGACGGTGCCACCAAGTACCAAAGCAAAAACGGCGGCCTGCACGTGCTGGTCAACGACCCCACCACCCCCGAAGAAGTGACGGGCATCGCGATGGTGGTGGCTTCGGTAAAGGAAGCCATGCGCAACGGCTGGCTGCCGCCCACCTACCACGCGCTGTGCGACAAGGGCTGGGCGTTTATCCAAAAAAGCGTCGATGCCGACGGCAAAGTGCGCAACGCCTACACGGGCTGGGCCGTGACGGCGGAGGAGAAAAAAACTGACCTGATGGACCAGAATTTCCGGGGTTTCGTGCCGGGCATCCTCCTGCTGGCGGCCGACGAAATGACCCGCTAACCCCCTGACTTCATGCCCCTCCCCCTCCTTTCCCGCCCGCTGGCCGAGGCCCGGCACGTCGTCGGCCATCTCCTCGACCAGGCCCAGTGACCATGCGCGACGCCCTGAAAAAAGCCCCCTTGGCGGCCGCGCTGCTGGCGTTGGGCGCGGCCGGCTACTGGTTTGCCAGCGGCCGCCCGGTGGCCGGCGGCCTGGCGCTCACCGGCGGCTGGCTGCTGCTGGCCGCCGGCATGATGCAGCGGCCCCGGCTCCAAAGCTTCGCCTACCCGGTCGCCATCCTGGCCTCGGTCACGGTGGCGCTCACGTTCCCGCAGTACTTCGACCATGTGGGTAGCTTCCCGGTCAAGAACCTGATTGTGCCCCTGTTGCAGCTCATCACCTTCGGGGTGGGCTGCACCATGAGCTGGCGCGATTTGGCGGGCGTACTGAAAATGCCGCGGGCGGTGCTCATCGGGGTGCTGTGCCACTACACCATCATGCCCTTCGTGGGGTTCACCATCGCCAAAGTGTTCGGGTTTCCGCCCGAAATTGCGGCCGGCGTGGTGTTGGTGGGGTGCATGCCGAGCGGGCTGGCCAGCAACGTCATCGCCTTCATTGCCAAAGCCAACCTGGCGCTATCGGTTACCGTCACGGCGGTTTCTACCCTGCTGGCCCCGGTGATGACGCCCCTGCTGATGAACTACCTGGGCGGTCAGTTCGTCCCGGTGAGCTTCAGCGCCATGTTTGTCGACATCCTGAAGCTGGTCATTATCCCCATTTTCTTAGGGGTGTTTTTCCATCAATTCTTTCACCACAAGGCGAAGTGGCTGGACGTGGTGATGCCCAAGCTCTCGATGGTCGGCATTGCCGGCATCATCGTCATCATCACCGCCGCCGGGCGCGACAACTTGCTGCACGTGGGCCCGGCGCTGGTGGCGGCCATGTTTCTGCACATGACGGTGGGTGTGTTGCTGGGCTACTGGGGCGGGCGCCTGTTTGGCTTATCCAGGCTCAATAGCCGCACCATCGCCATTGAAGTAGGGATGCAAAATGGCGGCCTCGCCTCGGGCATCGCCGCTCAAATGGGCCTGATTGCCACCGTGGGCCTTGCCCCGGCCGTCAACGGCCCCATCATGAACACCACGTTCTCCCTGCTGGCCACCTGGTGGGGCCGCCGGGCTCCGGAAGGCGATACTCTTCCCGTAGGCAACCCGCTGCAAAAGGTGACCTAGGGGGTGTTCTCCACCTCAGTTTCCACCAATCTACGATTAGCCGGACAACTTCGTGGGTCCGAGCCGGCGAGCTACCCCTGGCCGTGGAACGGAACGGGGAACGGTAACTGCAACAGCGCCTCGCGCATCTGACCCAGCAAGAGGCGCTTTTGCCCTGCTTATTGCCGTTGGGATGGAAGCACATCAACCTGACGGGCGATTATTCGTGGCGCACAAAACGGGCACCCGGCAAATTTCAGCCCCTGCGGCCCCTTTCCAGGCCTTAACATGCTATATTTTCCGTTTTCTGAGAGGACCCCAATAAACGCATTCTCAACCCCAAAAAGTCAATGCACCCCAGGCTGTACCCTATTGATTAAAAAAGACCCTCCACAATACCGTAGAGGGCCTTTATTGTACCAGAGACGGGACTCGAACCCGTACGTCCGTGAAGACAAGGGATTTTAAGTCCCTCGTGGCTACCATTACACCACTCTGGCTCAGGAATTTAGCTTGCTTCTACCCCGATAAGAATTTGTCTGTGCGTGGCAATTGGGGCAAAGTAACTGCAAATTTATCAAGCGATGGTCATTGTTGACGCCGTTGCAGTGATGCAATTCTAATGGAATAAGCAAGCCGCGCCATTCGTTCAGGCCGCACTCCTCGCAACGATGCTCTTTCGCTTGCTCTTTTATCAGGCGTTTTTTCAACCCATGCGTGAAGTTATAGGTCGAGTTTTCAACCAGGATTTCCGCCAATGGCGCGCATTTACCGAACGCCTGATAACGCGGCCCTTTATTCCAGGCCGCCCCCGTAAAATGGCCGGTATCCAACCCGAGCTTAGCAATACGGCCGGGCACCGTTTTGTAATTACCACCGGCTGGCACCAGGCCAATGCGACCCAAAACCTGCCGCACCGACAGACTTGCCGCTACAGCTGCCCGGAATTCGTCGTCGGTACTTAGGCATTTGCGCAGAGCGGCCATTAGTAATGACTAATAAACAAAAAACGCTGCCCGAAGACAGCGTTTTTTTATTTTTGGAGCGGGAGACGAGGTTCGAACTCGCGACCTCGACCTTGGCAAGGTCGCGCTCTACCAACTGAGCTACTCTCGCGGGAGGTTCATTGCTACGGCGTATTATTCTGTAGCGCTGAATGGTTCGACAAAGGTAAGGGCCTTTTTTGGCGAAGCAAGTACCGGGCGTGGAAATTTTCACTGCCGGGGGCTTTTTGCTTCATTTTCAGGCCCAAAAATTTACATTTTACCCAGCGTCAGCTTCAGTTCGTTCAGCTTCATCAGCGCTTCGATGGGCGTCAGCGTATTTATATCGAGGTGCTGAAGCAGCTCGCGGATGCGTTCCAGGGCCGGGTCGGAAGGTTCGAACATGCTCAGCTGCACGGTGGGGCGCGGGGCAGTGGCCACGGCCGTGGTGGCGCGCGGTCGGGGCTGGGCCGGCTCGCGGGGCGGCGGCACGGCAACGCCCAGGCGCGTGCCATTCGGCTCAATGCCGGCCAGCACGTCGTCGAACTCGGTGGGCCCGTTGTCCTCGGCCCCGGCGCTGGTGCGTTCCACTTCGAGGTGGTGCATGATTTCATTGGCCCGCAGCACTACGCTGGTGGGCATGCCGGCCAGCCGCGCTACGTGGATGCCAAAGCTGTGCTCGGAGCCGCCGGGCTGCAGCTTGCGCAGGAACAGGATGCGGCCGTCGGCCTCCTTCACGGCCACGTTGTAGTTGCGCACGCGGGGGCAGTCGTCAGCTAGTTGGTTAAGCTCGTGGTAGTGGGTGGCGAAGAGGGTTTTGGCCTTGGCTTTGGGGTTGTTGTGCAGGTGCTCCACAATGGCCCAGGCGATGCTGATGCCGTCGTAGGTGCTGGTGCCGCGCCCGATTTCGTCCATCAGCACCAGGCTTCTATCCGAGAGATTATTCAGGATGGAAGCCGTTTCGGTCATCTCCACCATGAAGGTGCTTTCGCCCTTGCTCAGGTTGTCGGAGGCGCCCACACGGGTAAAAATCTTGTCGATAATGCCTACCGTGGCGGCATCAGCAGGCACGAATGACCCTATTTGGGCCAGCAGCACGATGAGGGCCGTCTGGCGCAGCAGGGCCGATTTGCCGGCCATGTTGGGGCCGGTTATCACCACAATCTGCTGCTCGTCCTGGTTCAGGCAGATGTCGTTCGGGATGTAGCTTTCGCCGGGTGGCAGCTGCCGCTCGATGACGGGGTGGCGGCCGGCGCGGATGTCGAGCACCGTGCCATCGTTCACGTCGGGCATCACGTAGCGCTGCTGCCGGGCGGTGAGCGCGAAGCTGGCCAGGCAGTCCATGATGCCAATGGCGCGGGCATTTTGCTGGATGTGGGGCACGAAATCGAGCGCGGCCAGCACCAGGTCGCTGTAAATCCGCTGCTCAATCACGAACAGCAGCTCCTCGGCGTTGAGGATTTTTTCCTCGTAGGTTTTCAGCTCCTCGGTCACGTAGCGCTCGGCGTTCACCAGCGTCTGCTTGCGAATCCACTCGGCGGGCACCTTGGTTTTGTGGGCGTTGCTGACCTCCAGGTAATAGCCAAAAACCTTGTTGTAGGCCACTTTCAGCGAGGTAATGCCGGTGTTGCGCTGTTCGCGCTGCTGGAGCTGCAACAGGTAGTCTTTGCCCGAGAAGGCCAGAGCGCGCAGTTCGTCCAGCTCGGGGTCGATGCCGGGGTTCAGCACGCCGCCCTGGTTGGTGAGCAGGGGCGCGTCGGGCTTGATTTTGGCGAAGATTTCCTGGCGCAGGTTGGTGCAGGGGTTGAGCTGGTCGGCCAGCTTCACGAGGGCCTTCACGCCGGACGCGGCCAGCCGCTCGCGCATCGGCGCAATGGCTTCGAGGGCGCGGGCCAGCTGGAGCAGCTCGCGCGGATTCACGCGGCGCACGGCCACCTTGGAAATCAGGCGCTCCAGGTCGTTAATCTGGCGCAGGTGCTGGGTGAGGTCGGCCAGCAGCTCTTCATCGGCCACAAGGGCGGCCACGGTATCCAGCCGGCGCTGAATCTGGCTTACTTCCTTGAGGGGCAGCACTATCCACTTGCGCAGCAGGCGGGCGCCCATGGGCGTCAGGGTCTGGTCGAGCACGTCGATGAGGGGCACGCCGCCGGGGTGCTGGGCGTGCACCAGCTCCAGGTTGCGCACCGTGAACCGGTCTAGCCAGACGTATTTGTCCTCCTCCAACCGGCCGAGGCTGGCCACGTGGCCCAGGTCGGAATGCTTGGTTTCGGCGAGGTAGTGCAGGATGCAGCCGGCGGCCACGATGCCGTCTTTCAGGCCATCGACCCCAAAGCCTTTCAGGGAGTTGGTTTTGAAGTGGCGGGTGAGGGTGTCGTAGGCGTAGTCGTTGCCAAAAACCCACTCATCGAGCGCGTAGGTGCAGTAATCGGGGCCAAAGTTCTGCTCGAATTCACCCCGGCTTTTCTTGCAGAAGAGCACCTCGGCGGGGCTGAAATTCTGGAGCAGCTTGCCCAGATAGTCCAGCGTGCCCTGGGCCACCAGGAACTCGCCGGTGCTGATGTCGAGGAACGAAATGCCGGCTTCGGTTTTGCCGAAATGAATGGCGGCGAGGTAGTTGTTGGCGCGGCGTTCGAGCACGTTGTCGTGCATGCTCACGCCGGGCGTCACCAGCTCCGTGATGCCGCGTTTCACGAGGCCTTTGGCCGCTTTGGGGTCTTCGAGCTGGTCGCAGATGGCCACGCGCTGGCCGGCGCGCACCAGCTTGGGCAGGTAGTTGTCGAGGGCGTGGTGGGGGAAGCCGGCCAGCGGAATCTCGTTGGGCGTGCCGCCGCCGCGCTTGGTGAGCGTGATGTCGAGAATGCGGCTGGCCGTGACGGCGTCCTCCCCAAACGTCTCGTAGAAGTCGCCCACCCGAAACAGCAGCACCGCGCCGGGATGCTGCTGCTTGAGCAGGTAGTACTGCTTCATCAGGGGCGTGTCGACGGGCGAACCGGGGGTGATGTGGTCGGGCCCGACGGACTTGATGACGAATTCTTTTTTGGCGGTGGTGGTCAAGGCAAGTAGCGCGAACTTTGCAGTTCGCGTTTGAGGCGAGTGAATTAACAAGAGAACCCGTGCGCCGACCGGTTGCGGGCAGCTGCGAACAGAACTAAACCAACCACGCGAACCACAAAGTTCGCGCTACTTACCATGCGAAAACTCACAATGGCCGAGCTTAATCGGGCCTCGTTGGCGGACTTCAAAAGTACGCCCAAAAGCCCGGTGGTTTTGGTGCTCGACAACGTGCGGAGCATGCACAATGTGGGCGCCATCTTCCGCACGGCCGATGCCTTCGCGCTGGAGAAAATCTGGCTCTGCGGCATCACGCCGCGCCCGCCGCACCGCGAAATCACCAAAACGGCCCTCGGCAGCGAAGAGTCCATGAGCTGGGAATACGCGGCCGAAACCGTGGCCGCCGTGGCCGCCCTCAAGCAGGCCGGCTACCAGGTAGTGGCCGTGGAGCAAACCACGGGCAGCGTCGCGCTGCCGGAATTTCAGCCCGAACCGGGCCGGCCGCTGGCGCTGGTGCTGGGCAACGAGGTGTTCGGGGTGGAAGACGCCGTGCTGGCCCTCTGCGACCTGGCGGTGGAAATCCCACAGTTCGGCACCAAGCACTCGCTGAACGTGGGCGTGGCGGCCGGCGTGGTGCTCTGGGATGCGCTGGTGAAGCTGGGCGTGGTGTAGCGCAACCAATGGCGCGCCACCCGGTTCCGTTGCTATGCTTTCAGAATCTATTGCCCGGCCCGATGCGGCCCTCGTTACCCTGCGTCCACTTGTGCCCGTTGCCCCCACCGAAACCGAAGCCCCGGCCACGGTCGGCGGATTTCTGCACGCCACGCTGCGTCCGGTGTTGAAGCTGCAAAACGACTTCCTGCTGGCCGTCGTGGCCGATTTCGTCCTCGACCACCACATTGCGCTGCTGCCCACCGACCAGCACCACCAACTGGCGGAACTCCTGAGCCGCAACACCAAACTGCGCTACACCGTGGTGGGCCTGATAACCGGCCTCTTCACTGCCGCTGAATACACCTTCTACCGCCAGCACCGCCCCGAGCTGAACCGCCGCCTGCTGGAACTGGCCCAGCGCCGCGTGCTCGACCAAACCGATAAGGTTGTTTCGCTGGCGGCCATCTAGCCCCTTATGCAAGAACGCCCCGCTGAGCGCGGCTCAGCAAGGCGTATTGTCCCTTCCCCCGCTCCCCGCGACAGAGCTTAGTCATATTTCGAGTCGCGCAAATGCACCGGCTTGACTTTTTTGCGCAGTCGCAGGTTCAGGATTTCCACGGTTAGCGAAAAGGCCATGGCGAAGTAGAGGTAGCCTTTTTCCACTTCCTTGTGGGCGGCTTCCATCACCAGCATGAAGCCAATCATGATGAGGAAGGACAGCGCCAGCATCTTGATGGTGGGGTTGTTGTTCACAAAATTGGCCACCACGCCGCTGAAGGCCAGCATGATGCACATGGCACAAATCACGGCCGCAATCATCACCAGCACGTTATCCACGAGGCCCACGGCGGTCAGAATCGAGTCGAAGCTGAACACGATGTCGATAACGACAATCTGCGCGATAATGCTCATCATCGACGCATTGCCGCCGCCCATGCTCTCGTCATCTTCCTCGCCCTGCAGCTTGGTATGAATCTCGGTGGTGCTCTTGTACATTAGAAACAAGCCGCCGGCCAGCAGAATCAGGTCGCGGCCGGTCACCCCAAAGTTGTTCACCATGTCCGGAATATTGATGGTGAACAACGGCGTGCGCAGGCTCGCAATCCAGGAAATACTCAGCAGCAGGCCGATGCGAAACAGCAGCGCCAGCAGCAGCCCGATGGTGCGCCCGCGGGCCTGCGACTCCTTGGCCAGCCGGTTGACGACGATGGAAATAAAAATGATGTTGTCAATCCCCAGCACGATTTCCATGAACGTGAGGGTCAGCAAGCTAACCCAGGTGGCAGCGTGGGCAAAGGCAGAAAAATCGTACACTACGGTGAGGTGCTAATTAGGAGATTGGTTGATGAGCTGATTAATGAAACGTATGAAACGCGCAGACTTGATAATCATTACAATCAGCACATCGGCACATCGGCACATCAATCAGCACATTAGCTTTTCATGTTCACAAATTGCAGCGGCAGGCCGATATCAGCCCGGCGCAGCACGGCGATGGCGGCCTGCAAATCGTCGATTTTCTTGGCCGTTACGCGCACCTGGTCGTCCTGCATCTGGGCTTCCACCTTCACCTTGGCGTCTTTGATGGCTTTGATGATTTTGCGGCCGAACTCCTTGTCCACCCCAGCGCGCACCTTGATGGTTTTCTTCACCAGGCTGCCGCTGGCCTGCTCCTCGGCCGAGAAGTCGAGGCTGGTGCCGTCGATGCCCTGCTTCACCACGCGGCCCAGCAGAATGTCCTCCAGCGCCTTCACGCGCATGGAATTTTCGGAGGACAACAAAATGGTGTTTTCCTTTTTATTCAGCTCGATGCCGCCTTTGGTGTCGCGCAGGTCGTAGCGGGTCTGGAGTTCTTTTTGGGCCGTGTTCACCGCGTTTTCCAGGGTTTGCGGGTCAACTTTGCTCACGATGTCGAAGGATGCCATAGCGGGGTGGGACGTAATTTTGAAGAGAGAAACCGGCTGCAGCCGGACCGTAAAGGTAACAGCCCGAACCGGCCGTAGTTGCGCTCCCACCTCCATCGCCCCGCTTATGCCTGACACGGCCCCCATCCACCCACCCCGCACGCCCGCCGAATGGGCTGCTTATTACCAGCTGCGCTACGCCGTGCTGCGCCAGCCCTGGCAGCAGCCCCTGGGCTCGGAGCGCAGCCCCGCCGATGAGGAACCCGGCACCATCCACGCCCTGCTGCTAGCCGATGAAGCCGGAGAAATTCCCACCGCCCTGGCCGTGGGCATGCTGCACCCTTCGGGCGCCCACCAGGGGCAAGTGCGCTTTATGGCCGTGGCACCGGCGGCCGCGGGCACGGGCCTGGGCCGCCAGATAATGGCGTATTTAGAAGCCCAGGCCCGAGCGGCCGGCCTCACCGAAATCATTCTGCATTCCCGTGAGGCGGCGGTGGGCTTTTATCAACGCCTCGGCTACGAAGTGGTAGAGCCGTCGCACCTGCTCTTTGGGGTGATTCCGCACTTTTTAATGCGAAAGCAGCTTTAGAATTTCTCCCGGCCGCGCCACAAATCGGCGTAAAGGCGGAAGTCGCCGAGCAGCGAAAACCACGGGTGCTGGAACGTGGCCGGCCGGTTGTGCTCCACGAAAAAATGGCCCACCCAGGCAAAGCCATACGCCGCCACAATGCCCGCCAGCAGCCACTGCCAGTTCCCCGTGGCGCTCAGCATCACCAGGCAGCCCAAAAACAGCGTTGTGCCCACAAAGTGCAGGACCCGCGTGCCCCGGCGGCTGTGCTCACGCAAGTAGCGCGGGTAAAATTCGGCAAAAGTGAGGGGCTGCAGAGTCATAGTAAGTCACGAAAACTGTGAAAATTGATGCTCCCTCCTACCGCTGACCGCCCGACCCTGGCAAATGAAGCAAATTTTTCCTCAAACTTGCCGCTGCAAACCCGCTTATTCTTGCTCACTTCCAATTCCCGCTCCGTGTCTGATACTCCCGCTGCCGCCCGCGCCCTCCCCGACCTCGCTACCATGGTGGCCGCCTACAACCACATGAACCACTACGGCCGCGCCAACGGCATGGCCCTCACCGTGCCCACGCCTGGCCAGGCCGAATACCGCATGACCGTCCGCGACGAGCATCTTTCTTCGCCCAATACCTGCCACGGCGGCGTGCTGGCCGGCCTGATGGATGCAGCATTGGGTGCCGCCGCGCTTTCCCTGGCCTTCACCAGCCTGGAATTTGTTTCCACCGTCGAGTTCAAGATGAACTACCTGCACGCCGTGCAGTTGCACGACGTATTGGTGGCCAAAGGCGTGGTCGACCACGCCGGCAACACCCTGGTGGTGAGTAGCTGCGTGATTTACCGGGTGGTGGCGGGCAAAGAAGATGTGGCCGTAGCCCGCGGCCTAGGCACATTCAACCGCTATCCGGCCAACAAGCGGGACTTCGCGCAGCTGGTGATGCAGTAGGGCACCACAAGCAAAAAGCCTCGACTCTGAACAGAGCCGGGGCTTTTCACATTGCTAAGTTAGCCGCGTTGAGTGGGAGGATTGCCGCGTTCCGCGGCGCTCTCCTCGCAATGACGGCGGGGTTGCTACAGCTCGGCCGTGGCGGCGTGCACGCCAACGGGCTCGTACTCGTCCTCGCCGTCGCTCATTTGCGGAGCGGGCACTTTGCGCACGTTGCGGGCGCAATCCTCGTCGCGGTGGTTGCGGCCCACGGTGAACTCCACCCAGTCGCCTTCGCGCAGGTCGTTGAAGTCGCCTTCAGTGAGGTCGGCGTAGCTGAAGAACAGGTTGTTGGGCGGCATCACGACGAAGCCAAAGCCGTTTTTCAGGTTTTTGATGGTGCTCATGCCCAGCGTGCCCACGGGGCCGGCGGCGGTGGGGCCGGTGGGGCGCACCAGCTTGGGCGCCGAGGCCGTGCTGGGAGCGAAAGCAGCCGGCTCGGATTGGCTCACGAACAGGGCTTCCACCACTTCGTCCTGCTGCTGCAGGCCGCGGTCAATCACGTCGTGCATGGCCACCGGGTAGGTAACCTGCTCCAGCAGCTGCTGCGAGGCGCGCGTCACGCGGGTTTCGCCCTTGAAATCTTCGTATTTGAAATCCCAGTTCAGCAGCATCACGCGGGTGCCCACGGTGTTGAGCTTGCGGATGAGGGGCACGTAATCCGAATCGCCAGCGATGAGCACCACCACGTCGAGGGTTTTGTGCAGGGCCAGTTCCAGGGCTTCGAGAGAGAGCCACACGTCGATACCTTTTTCCTGCAGGCGGCCGTCGCGGGTTTTTAGGGCCATGTAGTGCGTTTGCACGCCCAGGTTCATCAAAATGTCGTCGAGCAGGCGGTCGTGAAACAGCCGGTCTTTGTCGCGGGCTTCGGTGGCCGACAGGCGACCACGGAAAAAATGGGCGTCCGTGATTTGCGCCAGACGCACGTCTACATCTTCTTCCTCAGCTACTTGGTGGCGGATATATTCGTGCAATCCTTCCAGGCTAATGCGGGCCTTGCGCTCGTGCTGGAAATAATAATAGTCACTGATTTTTAAAAAATAGTTGCCGTCATAGAAGACACCAACCCGAATCAAGGGGCTGTTCATCTGGTTCATGGTAATGTGGTTAAGTAAAGTTAGAGAAGAGTGTCAGGTGGGATTAAGGTGCGGGATGAGGTAGAAGTGTCACGAAACTAAGGAATAATTGTACCCCGTGCAAATTCGTGACAGGTAGTATAGTGCTATTTAAGAAACAAAACCCGACGACGTAGCCCAGAGCGTAGCTAACCCCAAATGAAGTTGTCGTTAGTTAATTGATGTTAAGTTGAATACGGGAATTGCACAAACGATTGAAACCGCGGAATAATAATGCGAATCAATACCTTTTTTGCCCTATTTCCCCGGCATATCTGCTGCGAAGCTAGTGGTCTTGCCTGACTTATGCAACACACGGCCTCGCCGATACCGGCGCTGCTGGCACTTTGGCAGTTGGCAAGCGTGCCGAATGGGCTGTTAAAAGCCCATTCGGCCCACCACCAGGCCCAGCACCAGCAGTGCGTAGCCGACGCAAATGGCCACTTCCAGCATATTGCCGGACGCCGAACCAGTGCTGATAAGCGGGATTTTAAACGAGTAATCGGAGACCGGCAAAAACCATCTGACGCCGGCTTTGGTCAAACTATCGGCCACGTTATGAGAAGCATACCCAGCACCCGCGAACAGGGCCACCCCGTGCCAGCCAAGGTGCTGGTCGGCCAAATGGCCGATGTACGTCCAGAGGGCAGTGGCCCAGATGGTATGCGTCCAGGAACGGTGCGAAGTGAAGGGGGCCAGCGCCACAAACGTTCCCAGTAAACTAAGCCACAATTGTTCGGTGTAAAGGCCCGCTACTACGGTGGCCAACCCGGTGAACAGCAGCGCCAGCCGCCGCGCCGACCCACCCTGCATACCCACCCCAATCAGCCCAAACGCCAGCGCCACCGTGTAGTAGAGCCGTTGCTCGGAGCCGGGCGGCAATTGCAGGTAAGAATAGGCTGCGATGGCCAGGGCCCCGGCGGCAAAGGCCCAGCGCACGTAGTTCTGGGTGAAGCCCAGGCGCTTGCTCAGGCGGCTTTCGGGGTGGTCGAGGTCGGGGGCGAGGCTGGAAAAGCCGGCCAGGGCAATACCGGGCAGCGAAAATGGGATGCCGGGCACCAGCCCGGCAATGGCCACGCCGGTGATGAGGCCAATGGCCAGGTGAGAGGAGCCGCGCATTTTTTAGTTGTCAGTTATTCGTTGTCAGTTGTTAGTTTGCTGGCGGGCCGCGAACAGAGTCTTCTGACAACTGACAACGAGCAACTGACAACTAAAAACCGCCCACGAAGCTACGGGCGGCCCCGGAAACCTTCGCTCCCGTTCCCGTGTATTCACCCCGCAGCCCGACCGGAATTCCATCCGGCCGGGCTACTTCATTTGCCCTGTCCTAGCCTAATCATCTGTGCAAGTAGCCGATTTCCTTCGTTTATACCGCCTATCCCCGGAGCTGCAAACCCTGGCCGCCCGCCTGCGCGGCGCCGCCAAACCCAATCCCGGCAGCCTGCGCCTGCACCTGCGCGGCCTGGTAGGCAGCCAGGATGCCGTGGTGGCGGCCGCAACGGCCCACGCCCAGCACCCGCACGTTTTTATTCTGCACGACAAGGATGAAGCGGCGTATTTCCTGTCCGATTTGCAGCATTTGCTGCCCGAAGGGCCGGAGGTGCTGCTATTTCCCAGCTCGTATAAGCGGCCCTACCAGTTTGATGAAACGGAAAATGCCAACGTGTTGATGCGCGCCGAGGCACTGAATCGAATTAACACCACGCGGGCAGCTACTTCCGGCAATAGCGTATTTATCGTCACGTATCCCGAAGCGCTGACGGAGAAAGTAATTAACCGGCAAAGCCTGGTGAAGAATACGTTTAACGCGAAGGTGGGCGACAAGCTGGACGTGAATTTCCTGGGTGAATTACTGGGAGAATACGACTTTGAGAAAACGGATTTTGTATACGAAGCGGGCCAGTACGCGGTGCGCGGCGGCATTGTGGACGTGTTCAGCTACGCCAATGAATTGCCGTTTCGCCTGGAGTTATTTGGCAATGAAATAGAGAGTATTCGCACGTTCAATCCCGAGACGCAATTGTCGGTGGAAGCGCGGCCCGGCATCAGCATTATCCCGAATGTGCAGACCAAGATGCTGACCGAAACCCGAGAGGCTTTCTTCGATTTTCTGCCCCGCACGGCCTGTATTTGGGCCAAAGACGTGCGCCAGACGCTGGACGTGGTGACGGAATTATTCGAGAAAGCTGAAGCGAATTTTCAGCAGATGCTGAGCGAAGCCGGCGGCATGCAAATTGTGAGCAAGCCGGCTGATTTGTTTGAATCGGGCAGGAATTTCAAGAAGCTGCTCGATGAATTCGCGGTGGTGGAATTCGGTAAGCGGTTTCATTTTAAAACGGCCGAAACATTTCAATTTACCGCTAAGCCGCAGCCGAGTTTCAACAAGGAATTTGAGCGGATGGTGAAGAATTTACAGGAAAATCAACACCGCAATTTCACCACGATAATTACGGCGGATACCGTGCGGCAAGCCGACCGGCTGCGAACGATATTTGACGAGTTGGACAACAACGTGCAATTCCAGCATTTGCTGCTGGCGCTGCGCGAAGGCTTTATAGATGAGCAGCTTGAGCTGGCTGTTTATACCGACCACCAATTGTTTGAGCGGTATTACCGGGCGCAGGAAGCCCGGAAATTCTCGAAGAAAAAAGCACTGACGCTGCGCGAATTGAAAACGCTGCAACCGGGTGATTACGTCACGCACCAGGATTATGGAATTGCGCGGTTTGCGGGCCTGACGCAGGTGGAGATAAACGGGCAGATTCAGGAGGCTATTCGGTTGGTTTATCGGGACGATGACTTGCTGACGGTCAGCATTCACTCGCTGCACAAGATTGCGAAATACAGCGGCGCAGAAGGCTCGCCGCCCACGATGAGCAAGCTGGGCTCGCCGGAGTGGGAGAACAAGAAACGGTCGGTAAAGAAGAAAGTAAAGGACATTGCGGCCGACCTTATCCGGCTGTATGCCAAGCGGAAAACGGCACCGGGCTTTGCTTTTTCGGTCGATGGTTTCTTGCAGGCGGAACTGGAATCATCGTTTATTTACGAGGATACGCCCGACCAGGCCAAGGCCGTGGAAGACGTGAAGCAGGACATGCAGCAGCCCCACCCGATGGACCGGCTGATTTGCGGCGACGTGGGCTTTGGCAAGACGGAAGTGGCTATCCGGGCGGCGTTTAAGGCCGTGGTGGATGGCAAGCAGGCGGCCGTGCTGGTGCCCACCACCATCCTGGCAATGCAGCATTACAAGACGTTTCGGGACCGGCTGGCCACCATGCCGGTGACGGTGGAATACATCAACCGCTTCAAGTCGACGAAGCAGATAAAGGACACCTTGCAGCGCGTGGCGGAGGGCAAAACCGATATTTTAATTGGCACGCACCGACTCACGAATAAAGACATTAAATTCAAGGACCTTGGGCTGTTAATTATTGACGAAGAACAGAAATTCGGCGTCAAGACCAAGGACAAGCTCAAGGAGTTGAAGGTGAACGTGGACACGCTCACGCTCTCGGCCACGCCGATACCGCGCACGCTGCACTTCTCGCTGATGGGCGCCCGCGATTTGAGCGTGATTGCCACGCCGCCGCCCAACCGGCAGCCGGTGAGCACGGAGCTGCACGTGTATGATGAAATCCTGATTCGGGACGCGGTGGCGCGGGAATTGAAGCGCGGCGGGCAAGTATTTTTCGTGCACAACCGGGTGAAGGACATTGAGGAAATGGCCGCCACGATTCTGCGGCTGGTACCGGATGCGAAAATCACCTTCGCCCACGGACAGATGGACGGCGAGATGCTGGAAAAGCGGATGATGAAATTCGTGGAGGGCGAGTACGATGTGCTGGTTTCGACCAATATCATTGAGTCCGGACTTGACATTCCGAACGCTAACACCATCATTATCAACCGCGCCCACCTGGCAGGCCTGAGCGACCTGCACCAGATGCGGGGCCGCGTGGGCCGCTCTAATCGTAAGGCGTACTGCTACCTGTTAACGCCGCCGGTGGCGCAATTGCCGGCCGATGCGCGCAAGCGCCTGAGCACGCTGGAGGAGTTTTCGGACCTGGGGGCGGGCTTTAATGTGGCTATGCGTGACCTGGACATTCGTGGCGCGGGCAACCTGCTGGGCGGCGAACAAAGCGGCTTTATCAACGACCTCGGCTACGAGACTTACCACCAGATTCTGGACGAGGCGGTGACGGAATTGAAGGAAACGGAATTCCGCGACTTGTTTCTGGGCGACTCGAACCAGCGGCTGCAACTGGCGGCCGGCGCGGGCCGCAACCAGGAATGCAACGTGGAAACCGACCAGCAGGTGCTGATACCGGAGAAGTACGTGAGCAACGTGTCGGAGCGCCTGCAGCTCTACGCCAAGCTCGACCGCGCCCAAAAGCCGGAAGAGCTGCGCAAGCTGCTGGCCGGCATGGTGGACCGGTTCGGCCCGCTGCCGCCTGAAGTGGAGCAGCTGGCCGACATTGTGCGGCTGCGCTGGCAAGCCTGCAAGGTGGGGTTCACCAAAATCACGCTGAAGCGCGACACGCTGAAGGGCTTTTTACCCGCCGATGACGACCACAAGGCCTATTTCCAGGGCGAGCAGTTCGGCACCATCCTCAACTACGTGCAGACGCACTCGCGCACGGCCAACCTGAAGGAACGCAAGGAACAGCTGATTGTGACGTTTGAGGAGGTACGCTCCATTCAGCAGGCCAAGCGCGTGCTGAGTGAGCTGGGCAGCGAAGAGGCCGTGGCCGTGTAACTTGCCTGCATGAAATTCCTGTTTTTTGGCTTGCTGCTGGGGTTGCTGGCGCGGCCGGCAGCGGCTCAGACTACGCTCAACCAGCGCCTCAAGCAGGAGCTGGACAGCATTTACACCGTTGACCAGCGGTGGCGGAGCATGCTGTTTGACCCGCGCATCGCGCGCCGGCCTGACTCGCTGGCCCGGGCGCTGGGCGTGACCCGGGAGAGCTTACCCACCTACATTCCGCGCCGGATGATGCAGACCGACTCGGCCAATCAGGTGCGGCTGCGCGTGCTTCTGAAGCAGTACGGCTACCCCGGCAAGTCCTTGGTGGGCGAGCCCACGAACGAGGCCGCCTGGTACGTCATCCAGCATTCCGACGACATCAACCAGTACCTGCCGCTCGTCAAAAAAGCCGCCGACAAGCACGAATTGCCTTACCATCTCTACGCCCAGATGCTGGACCGCCAGCTGATGCGCGAGGGCCGGGAGCAGCGCTACGGCACGCAAGCCATGGGCTACAATGTGCTGAACCCCGCCACCGGCCGGCGCGAAGCGCAGCGCCCCTTCGTGTGGCCCATCAGGGATGCGGCGGGGGTAAACGAGCGCCGAAAAAAGGCCGGCTTTCCCACCACCGTGGAGCAGAATGCTGCTAATTTGGGCGTTCAATACCGCGTGCTGACGTTGCAAGACGTCGAAAAAATGCCCAAATAGCCCCCGTTTATGACCATTCGCTGGCATTGCATTCCCTTCGAATCTTTCCCGCCCCTGATTCTTTACGACGTGCTGCGCCTGCGCTCCGAAGTGTTTGTGGTGGAGCAAAACTGTGCTTTCCAGGACATCGACCGCCAGGATGTGGACGCCTATCACCTGCTGGGCTACAACGAGGCCGGCGAGCTGGTGGCCTACGCCCGCCTCTTCGGAGCTGGCAAGTGCTACGCGGAGGCCAGCATTGGGCGCGTCATCGTGGCGCAGCAGTTCCGGCAGTACGGGCTGGGACGCGAGCTGATGCGGCAGGCCCTGGCGCACTCCGATGCGCTGTTTGGTCCTCAGCCCAATAAGATTGGGGCCCAGCAGCACCTGGAGCCATTTTACAACACCTTCGGCTACGAGCAGTGCGGGCCGATGTACGTGGAGGACGGCATCCCGCACATTCCGATGCTACGAAACCTCACCCCCTGACCCCCTCTCCAAAGAAGATGGGGTCAGGTTTCGGTGCGTTATTCACAGCCTTCCGGGCCGCAGGCGGGGCCGTCGGCTACCATAGTGAGGGCCGGTTTGGCGGGCTTGAACTCGTCCCACACTTTCTCCAGCACTTCGGAGAACAGCTCGCTGGGCTGGGCACCGGACACGGCGTACTTGTCTTCAAACACGAAAAAGGGCACGCCGCGCACGCCGATTTGCTGGGCGTGGTATTCGTCGAGGCGCACGGCTTCGGCGTAGGTGCCGGCGGTGAGGGCGGTACGGATTTCGGCGGCATCAAGGCCTACTTCGGCTCCGAGCTTTACGAGCGTGTCGAGGTCGCCGATGTTCTGACCTTCGGTGTAATAGGCGGCCATGAGGCGCTCCTTGGTGGCGTCCTGGCGGCCGTGGTGGGCGCCGAGATGAATGAGCTGGTGCGCCAGAAAGGTGTTGGCCGGCACGGCGCGGTCGAAGTCGTAGGCCAGGCCCACTTCCCTGGCGGCGTTGGTCATGTAGTCGTTCATTTTCCGGCCTTCTTCGGCCGAAACGCCTTTTTTCTTGGCCAGCGACTCGTGGATGCTTTCGCCGGGAACGGGCTCAAAGTCGGGCGTCAGCTGGAAGCTGTGCCATACCACTTCCACGTCGTCGCGGTGAGCAAATTTTTGGAGCGCATTTTCAAATTTGCGCTTGCCGATGTAGCAGAACGGGCACACCACATCGGACCAGATTTCAACTTTCATATCGTTGGGGTTTTGAAGCTACGGAAGTGGCTACAAGAAGCTGGGGCGAGGAAAAGTTTCTGAGGCTGATACAACGGGAGCTGTTGAACGTCATGCTGAGCGCAGTCGAAGCATCTCGCCCGCATCATTGAACGGTTGGATTGCTACCCCACGCGAGATGCTTCGACTGCGCTCAGCATGACGGCCTGATAGCCGATGTTCTAAACTACCCCCGCCGCAACCTTCGCCCCCAAAGCCCGGTTAACAAACCCGGCCCCAGCCGGCCACTTTCCCCTAAACCAACCCTTCTCATGGAATACCAAAAACTAGGCTCCTCCGACGTTTCCGTTTCGCGCATCACCTTTGGCAGCTGGGCGGCGGGCGGCTGGATGTGGGGCGGCACCGAACAGAACGACGCCGTGGGCGCCATCCACGCCAGCTACGATTTGGGCGTGACCAGCATCGACACGGCCCCGGTGTACGGGATGGGCTTCAGCGAAAAAATAGTGGGCGAAGCCATCAAAACCCTGCCCCGCGACAAGGTGCAACTCCTCACCAAATTCGGCATGCGCTGGGATGTGGCCCAGGGCGATTTCGCCATGAAAACCAAGGACAACGACGGCCACGACCTCGACGTGTACAAGTACGCCAGCCGCGACAGCATCATCAAGGAGTGCGAGGACAGCCTGCGCCGCCTTGGCACCGACTACATCGACCTCTACCAGCAGCACTGGCCCGACGTGACCACGCCGATTGACGAGACGATGGAGGCCGTAGCCCGGCTCATCGAACAGGGAAAAGTGCGGGCGGGCGGCGTCAGCAACTACTCGGTGGCCCAAATGCAGGAAGCCGAAAAAACCGTGAAATTGGCTTCCAACCAGGTGCCCTACAGCATGCTGCGCCGCGATATTGAGAAGGACGTGGTGCCGTATTGCCTCGAAAACGATAAGGCCATTCTGGTCTACAGCCCCTTGCAACTGGGCCTGCTCACTGGCAAAATGAAGCCCGGCCAGCACTTCGATGACGGCGACCTGCGCAACGGCCACCGCCTGTTCACGCCCGAAAACGTGAGCCGCGTGAATGCCGTGCTGAACAAAATCCGCCCGCTGGCCGAAACCAAAAATGCCACCCTCGGCCAGCTGGTGCTGCGCTGGACACTGGCGCAGCCCGGCATCTCGGTGACGCTGGTGGGGGCCCGCAACCCCGAGCAAGCCGTGCAGAATGCCCGGGCCATGGATTTCCAGCTCACGTTTGAGGAAGTGGATTTCATCAACAAGCAGCTGAAGACGCTGGAGCCGGCGGCGGTGTAATTGGGGGACAGTTAGGCCGAAAGACCGTCGTGCTCGGCTGGCGTCCGCGCAGCCGAGCACGACGGTCTATTAATTTTGCCCAAAACCCAACAGGCGCTGCTAGCTTTGGCAGCGCCTTTTTTGCGCCCGTTCCGCTATGCCTCTCCCCTATCGCCGAATCGTCGTCAAAATCGGCTCCAACGTGCTCACCCAGGACAACGGCCTGCCCGACCTGACCCGCATGGCTCAGCTAGTCGACCAGATTGTCGCCCTCAAAGCCCAGGGCCGGGAAGTCATTGTCGTATCATCGGGCGCGGTGGCGGCGGGACGCAGCCTCATCACCATGCCCGCCCAGGCTGATGCCGTGCGCAGCCGCCAGCTCCTGGCCGCCGTGGGCCAGGTAAAGCTGCTGAGCACCTACGCCGAGCTGCTGGGCCGCCACGGCCTGCTCTGCGCCCAGGTGCTGGTGACCAAGGAAGATTTCCGCGACCGCCAGCACTACCTGAACATGAAAAACTGCTTCCAGGAATTGCTCCAGCAAGACGTGATTCCCATTGTGAATGAGAACGATGTGATTTCCGTCACGGAGCTGATGTTCACGGACAACGACGAGCTGGCCAGCCTCATTGCCGCCCAGCTCGATGCCGATGCGCTGATTATTCTCACCAACGTGGACGGCATTTTCACCGGCGACCCGCGCCTGCCGGAGTCGGAGCTGATTCGGGAAATTGCCCCGACCGATACGGGCTTCGACTCCTTCATCACGGCGCAACGCTCGCAGTTTGGGCGGGGCGGCATGCTCACCAAGTGCCACATGGCGCACAAGGTGGCCAAGCTGGGCATCAGCGTGCACATTGCCAACGGCAAAACGGCCGATATTCTGCCCGCCGTGGTGGCCGAAACGGCGGTAAATACCTGGTTCCGGCCCAGCAAAACGGCTTCGGGCAAGAAGAAGTGGCTGGCCCACGCCCAAGCGGCCGCCAAGGCCGTGGTGCGGGTGAACGCGGGGGCGCGGGCGGCCCTCAGCACGCCGGGCAAGGCCATCAGTTTGCTGCCCGTGGGCATTCTGAGCATTGAAGGCCAATTCCAAAAAGGCGATATTGTGCAGATTATCGACGAAGCCGGCCAGCCGCTGGGCCTCGGCATTGCCGAATACGGTGCCGATAAGGCCCTGGAGCGGCTGGGCCAGCAGCACCAGCGCCCGCTGGTGCACTACGATTACCTGTTCCTGAACCCTGACCTCGCCTAACGTGGACCTGCAAACCGTTTTTGAAGCCACCCGGCAAGCCAGCCGCGAGCTGGCCGCCGTGGCCCCCGCCGCCATCGATGCCCTGCTGCGCGACCTGGCCGACGCCACCGTGGCCGAAACCCCTTTCCTGCTGGCCGAAAATGCCCGGGACCTGGCCCTGATGCCGGAAACCAACCCCAACCACGACCGCCTGCGCCTCACCGCCGAGCGCCTCACAGGCATGGCCAACGACCTGCGCAACATAGCCGGCCTGCCCTCCCCGCTGGGCGAAATCCTTAGCCAGAAAGGCCTGCCGAACGGCCTGCACCTGAGCAAGGTGCGGGTGCCGCTGGGCGTCATCGGCATCATTTACGAAGCCCGGCCCAACGTGACGTTCGATAGCCTGGCGCTGTGCCTGAAAACCGGCAACGCCTGCCTGCTGAAGGGCGGCTCCGATGCCGCATTCTCCAACGCCGCGCTGCTGGCCGTGGCCGCGCCCGTACTGGCCCGCCACGAGCTGAACCCGGCCGTGGCCACGCTCCTGCCGCCCGACCGCGCCGCCACGGCGGCCCTGCTCGCGGCCGTGGGCTGCGTGGATGTGCTGATTCCGCGCGGCAGCCAGGCGCTCATCAACTACGTGCGGGAGAATGCCCGCGTGCCAGTCATCGAAACCGGAGCCGGCGTGGTGCATACGTTTTTTGACGAAACCGGGGATTTAGCGCAGGGCGCGGCTATCATTGCCAACGCCAAAACCCGGCGTGTGAGCGTGTGCAACTCACTGGACTGCCTGCTTATTCACGAAAGCCGGCTGGCCGATTTGCCCGCGCTGCTGGCCCCACTGGCCGAGGCAGAGGTGCAGCTTTTTGCCGATGCCCCGGCCCACGCCGCGCTGATGGGCCACTACCCGCCCCCGCTGCTGGCCCACGCCACGGAGGAGCATTTCGGCACCGAGTTTCTGTCGCTGCGCATGGCCGTGAAAACCGTGGCCTCGCTGCACGAAGCGCTGGAGCACATTGCGCAGTTCGGCTCCAGGCACAGCGAAGCCATTATTTCGGAGGATGCCGACCACCTCGAAACCTTCCTCAATGCGGTGGATGCTGCCGCTGTGTACGCCAACGCTTCCACCGCTTTCACCGATGGCGCGCAGTTTGGATTGGGAGCCGAAATCGGCATCAGCACCCAAAAGCTACACGCCCGCGGGCCCATGGGCCTGGAGGAGCTGACGAGCTACAAGTGGCTGGTGCGCGGCACTGGGCAAATCAGAACTTCGTGAACGAGGTAGAGACGCCTATTTGCGTCTCGGCGTCCGCCTTATTTGCCCGTCATCGTTCACCGATATGACGCAATTATGCGTCTCTACACCATGCCTCACCTCATTCATTTCCGCGCCGTGCTGGAGCCGGGCGGGCCCAGCTTCATGCCCACGCAAACCGTGGTGGTGCCGGCTGAGGTGCTGGCGGCGCTGGGCGGCAAAGCCACGAAGCGCGTTATCGTCACCATTCGGGGCCACGCGCTGCGGCTGGGCCTGCTGCTGCTGGAAGGTGGCGGGCGCTACCTGATGCTAAACAAGGACGTGTGCCGCGAGGCTGGCATTGAGCTGGGCCAGGAGCTGGAAATCGCCATCGAGCCCGACCCGAATCCCGACCACGTCGACCTGCCCGACGAGCTGGCCGAAGCCCTGGCCGCCTGGCCCGAAGCCGAAACGGCCTTCAACAACTACAGCGGCTCGCACCGCCGCTCCATGGCCCGCCTTGTGGCCGAGGGCAAGCAGCACGAAACCCGCGCCCGGCGCGCCGTGACGCTGGTGGAGCGGCTGGCGCGCGGCCTGCACCCGTTTCGCGGCGACTGACCGATTGGTCGGCTAACAATAAAAAAAGAACCTCATGCTTCGGCTCCGCTCAGCATGAGGTTCTTGTTACTTGACTGTTCTGAATCGGGCCGTTAGTCCTTCAGCACGATGCTCACGACTTTGCCGGGGCCGTCGACCATGAATTTGCACTCGTTGAAATCGGGCGCGGCAATGGTGGGACGAACGTTGTTGGAGAAAGCGTAGGGCTCGGTGGGAATGCCGAGGAAGTTCTTGTCAATTTTGTCGTTGTTGTTCATGTCCTGGGTGATGGCCACGGCCCATTCGCCCTTTGGCAAATCGACGGGCAGCGAAAATTCGCTCTTGCCCTCGGGCTTCACCGACTTCGAAAACGCCCACTGGCCGTGCTTCAGGAACCCGGCGCGGGTGTTGTAGAAATAGAGTTTGACGGTGGATGTGGTGGACACCAGCGCCGAGACCACGACCGTTACGGAAGCCGTTTCGGCGGGGGGCGGGGCCGGCGCGGCGGCGGCCAACACACTACTGCCAATCAACAACGGGCAAAGCGACAACACGTTCATAAGCGAAATTATTGATTACATGACGGATAGTGCAAGGTAGGAGCCCAACGCCTGCACTTACGGAAAGAGTTCGACAGTCACCGGTTTTGCCGGCCCCTCCATGCTTAAAGCGCCGCTTTTTGCGGGCCCATTCCGCCACCGGAATATTTCGCGGGCCGCCCTATATCCATTGTTTACCCCAAAGTGTTTGTACCGCGAGCGAGCTGCTTCGGCTGCGCGAACGCCAGATGAGCAGGACGTTTTTTAATTGGCTGAACGCCTTCGCATTTTCTTCTTATCATTACGTTCTCTACGCTCAACCGCTGTCCGATGAAACCCTGGCGCTTCCTGCTGCTGGCCCTGTTAGCCGTTATTTCCCTGGCTAGCTGCGAAAAAGAGAACGTGGCCTCTCCCACCGCCGCGCTGCTGGAAAACCGCTGGCTGCTGGCCCGCATCGATGACGCGCCGGTGGCGGTAGCCGGCTATTCGGGTGCCAGCAAGCCCTACCTCGAATTCGTGGACCTTGGCAAATGCACCGTGGGCCTGGGGCCGTGCAACAATTTCAGCGGGCGCTTCCGGCTCGGTGGCAACGGGCAGCTGCTCAGCATTTCGCCCCAGATTCCGACCCGCGTGGCCTGCCCCGTGCAAACGCTGGAAACCCGGTTCCTCGATAACCTGGCCCTGACTACTCGCTACGAAATCAGCGGCGAGGAGCTGCGGCTGTACGACGCCACGGCGGCCACTCCGCGGCTGGTGTTCCGGCGCGCCGGGAAGTAGGGCGCATCAATTCGGGGCGGTTTTTCGCAACCGGAACCGGCTTGTTGCAACTTCAGGCAACTCCCTGCCCCAAAACCCGGTAAGGAGCACAGTGGCAGGCCGCGCTTCAGGTGGCCCCGATATTTACTCCATGGAAGGCTTAGCAAAAATTGACGACCTCGGCAAACCGCGCGTGGTGATAGTAGGCGGCGGCTTCGGCGGCCTGGAACTGGCCAAATCCCTGGCCAATGCCCCGGTGCAGGTGGTGCTGATTGACAAGCAGAACTACCACACTTTCCAGCCGCTGCTGTACCAGGTGGCCACGGCCGGGCTGGACGAGGGCAACATTGTGTCGCCGTTCCGCAAAATTCTTAGCGAGCAGGCAAACTTTTATTTCCGGCTGGCCGAGGTCACGAGCGTCAATTCCACCGAGCAGGTGGTGGAAACGTCGATTGGCCTGCTGCGCTACGATTTCCTGGTGCTGGCCACCGGCGCCGAGCCCAACTACTTCGGCGATGCCGCGATGGCCAAGAACTCCATCGCCATCAAGAGCGTGGAAGAGGCCCTGGAGCTGCGCAACACCGTGCTTTCGAACTTTGAGCAGGCCCTGCAGCTCGGCGACTACGAGCAAATCAACAGCCTGCTGGATTTCGTGATTGTGGGCGGCGGCCCCACCGGCGTCGAAATCGCGGGCGCGCTCAGCGAGCTGCGCACCCACGTTTTCCCCAAGGACTACCGCGAGCTGGATTTCAAGGAAATGGACATCCACCTGATACAAAGCGGGCCGGCGCTGCTCAAGGGCATGTCGGCCAATGCCTCGCAAAAGGCGCTGGATTACCTGCACCAGCTCGGCGTGCAGGTGTGGCTCGAAGCGCGGGTGAAGTCCTACGACGGCTACACCGTGACGCTCAACTCGGGCCAGCAGTTCATCACCCGCACCCTGATTTGGGCGGCGGGCGTCACGGGCGCGCCCATTGCCGGCCTCGCCCCCGACTGCCTGCTGCCCGGCAACCGCTACGCCGTGGACGAGCAAAACCGCATTCAGGGCTACGACAACGTTTTTGCCCTCGGCGACATTGCCCTGATGAAGTGCCAGGCCTACCCCGAAGGCCACCCCATGGTGGCCCAGCCGGCCTTGCAGCAGGGCCGCCAGCTCGGCCAGAACATCACCCGCCAGCTGGCCGGCCAGGCCATGCAGCCTTTTGTGTACCACGACAAGGGCGCGATGGCCACCATCGGCCGCAACCACGCCGTGGCCGACATCAAGCTTTTTGGCCGCGAGTACCACCTCAGCGGCTTCATTGCCTGGCTGGCCTGGAGCTTCATTCACGTCATATCCTTGGTGGGCTTCCGCAACCGCATCGCGGTGTTCCTCACCTGGGGCTGGAATTATTTCACCCAGGACAAAGGCCTGCGCTACATCATCGGACAAGTAAAAAAACCGATGCTGGAAGCGGAGGTGGCCGAAAAAGCCATTGTGTGACGGGTAGATGCGGGAAATTCACCGGATGCCCCAAACAACCGGCACGCTGAGCACCGCCAACGCGCGTCAGTCATCGTGCAAACCAGTGCCATGCCGAACCTCTCCGACACGCTGACCATTCTTTCGGCCATGTTCACGCCGGCGGTGCTGGTGTCGGCCTGCGGCTCGCTGATTCTGACTACCTCGCAGCGCCTGAGCCGCAGCATTGAGCGGCAGCGCGACGTGGCCAAGCAGCTGCGCCACCAGCAGCGCCACGCCGCCGCGCCCGACCCCGCCGAGCACACCCACCTGCGGCTCCAGCTCTCGTTCGCCGCCCGCCGGGCCCGCCTGCTTCAGCAGTCCATGACCATCCTGCACCTCACGTTGGCGGTGTTCATCGCCAGCATCTGCACCATCGGCATCTTCGAGCTGGTGAACAGCTCGGCCACCTGGATAATTGCCGTGCTCAGTGTGCTCGGCTCCGGCCTGCTGCTCTACGCCAGCGTGCTGCTGATACGGGAATCGCGCCTTGCACTGTCCGACGTAGCCGAGGAAACCACGTATTTGACGAAGCCGGAGTAGCGGGTAGCGCGGACTACACCGTCCGCGCTACGGTACATAAACCAGCGAACCGCTCTAAATACCTCCCTACCGCAACGCCACCAGCCCCTGGCAGAAATACCGGAAACTGGCCGACTCGTTGCCATCCGGCCGCAAGTTCAGATGTTGGGCAATGTTCTCCGACCACTCCACCTTGGCTTTGCTGGCCGGGTAATAGCCGCCCTTTCGCAGCACCCGGTGCAGGGTTTCCCAGGTGTCCGGTACCGCGTCGGGGTCGCGGGGCAGGCCTTTGAAATGGTGGGCGCGCACCCGTGGGTAGGCGGCCTGAATAGCGGCCCGGTCGCCCAGAAACCAGGCTTCCAATTCCGAAACGGCCAGCCGTGTGAGCACCCGAAAGGGCTGGCCCGCCGGGGCCATGGCTTTGGTGAGCAGCTGCGCGGCAGCTACCAACGTTTCCAGCTGCTGCTTGGCTTTCCGGCAATCGGCGTCGGCGTCCATCAGCACCACTACCCGCAGGTTGGGTTCGTGAGCCATGCGCCGGGCATAGGTTTTCAGCAGGGCCGGCAGACGTAGGAACAAGGCGGCTTTGCCTTGGTGCGGCACACAATGCCAGGTATCATCGGGCAGCAAGCGGGGCAATAGTTGCGTGAGCGCCGCTTCGGCCGAAGGCTCTTCCAGCAAAAACTCAACGTGCATCGGGAGCCGCGTTACGGGGCGCCAGCGGGTTGCCGACGGTGAAGAAATTACTCGTCCACAGGTAGCCCAGCGGCGAGCCGTCTTCCACCAGCTGCGGCACGTTCGGAATATCGGCCGTGCGCGTGGCCTGGGTGTAGCCATCGGCCCCGCGATGCAGCACCCAGACCTGCTCCGGGGCCAGGGCATCGAGCAGCAGCGGCGAATGGGTAGCCACCAGCAGCTGCCGCGTCTCGCTGGCTTTGCCCAGCTCTTCGGCCAGCCGGTACAGCAGCTGCGGGTGCAGCTCGTTTTCGGGTTCCTCCAGGCCCAGCAGCCCCGTCGCATCCGGCTCGTAGAGCAGCGTGAGCAGCGCCGCCAGCCGCATGGTGCCGTCCGACATGTACTGGGCCGGCAGCGGCTTCTCAAACGGCGCATCCCGGAAGCGCAGCAGCAGCCGCTCATCCGAGGTTATTTCCGTCACGATATCGGCCAGCCCCGGCACCCAGCGCCGCATTTGGGCCGTGATGTTGGCCAGCACTTCCGGGTGCTTGATGTGCAGGTAATAGAGCACGTTGGGCAGGTTGTCGCCGTTGGGCGAAAGCTTTTCGCGCGGCCCGGCGTCGGAATAGCCTTTCAGGTGGTCGTCGGTGAGGTGGACGTAGCGGTAGGAGGCTATATGATTAGCTATTCTAGACCCTAAAGATTCTGGACCTGAGAAATCGTTGGCAAGTTTATTTATAGATGAAATTATGGCTTGTTCTGCTGGATACCAATGATTGTATGGTATCGTGTTGCTAAAATAACCATTCACTCTGGTACCTTCCCTCCTCTCTATCTGATTAAAAGACTCACTTTTCGACAAGCTCTTATCCAAATAAAATATTCTATTTGGTAAATCTGTTGAATGCGAATTCTTCAACGCTAATTCTTCATTCTCGACGAAGCATCTTCCATCTATTTCCTCAAGCGAAATGCTATAGATTAAAGCTTCACTATTCGGAAAATCAACTTCTACTTCAAACTCTATATTCCCCTCACTCCCCCGCGTCCGCATTCCCGCAAACCGGTTCCGCTTTTCCCACGCCCCCGTCAGACTCCCCCGCACCGCTTCCGCCAGAAAATCCAGCGCATCCAGCACCGTGGATTTGCCGCTGCCATTCGGCCCAATGAGTACTGTGAGCGGCGTGAGGTCGCGAAATTCCACGTCGCGCAGGGCGCGGTAGTTTTTGATGCGCAGGTAAGTGAGGCGGGGCACGGCCGGAGCCTGGGCACTGGTGGGCATATTCAGCGGGGTTTTCTGCAAAGTAAACCGGTTTCGAACACGAAAAAGGCGGCCTCGTCTGAGGCCGCCTTTTCTGGAAGTTTGGGCTTGAGCCAGCGGGCACTATTAAGCCAGCTGGGCCGTGCGCCGGTGATACGTCACGTAAGACACCACCAGCAGCACCAGAAACACGGACGGCGCGGCGCGCACGCCCACCGGGTCGCCCGAGGCGGTGTGCGCGATAACCGCCGACACGAAGACAAAGGCGAAGCCCGCGTAGGCCCACTCCTTCAGGCGCGGGGCCATCGGGGCCAGCAGCAGCACCACGCCGAGGAGCTTGGCCACGGCCAGCTCCACCCGGAAATAGTCGGGAAAGCCCAGGTGATGGAATGCCTGCTGCATGGCCGGCGCGGTCAGGTAAGCATAGGCCGAATAGGTCATCATCAGCCCGATGAGGCCCGTGGTGGCCCAATAAAGAATGTTCGTGGCTTTCATAAAACGGCAAAAAAGAGCGGAATAAATGCTGGCCGGCCACCCGGCACGGCCAAGGGCAGAGGGCTCTACGCCGCCACGGCGTGAATTTGCTGAATGGCGGCGCGGGCGGCCATCAGCGGCACTTCGCCCAGCAGGCTCAGCTGGCCGGCGCCGATGATTTCGACATCCGTGATGCCGAGGAAGCCCAGCAGCTGCCGCAGGTAGGGCGTGGCCAGGTCGTAGCTGCTGCCCACCTCCGTGCCGCCTGAAGTCACCACCAAATAGGCCTTCTTGCCCACCAGCAGGCCCTTGGGCCCGGCTTCGGAGTAGGAAAACGTAAGGCCGGCCCGGCATATCAGGTCCACGTAGGATTTCAGCGCGGCCGGAATGCCGAAGTTGTAGATGGGCACCCCGATGATGAGCACGTCGGCAGCCTGCAGCTCGGCCACCAGCTGGTTGGAAAAGGCCAGCGCCTGCTGCTGCTCGGGGGTGCGCCGGGCCTCGGGAATGTAGAAGCCGCCAATCATCAGGTCGTTCACGAAGGGCAGGCTCGTCGACACGTCGCGTTGCGTTACGTGCAGGCTGGGGTGGTTGAGCGTGAGCTGGTGCACCAGCTCGGCCGTCAGTTTGCGGCTCACCGAAAGCTCGGTGCGGCCGCTGGAGTTCACTACAAGGGCATTCATTGTAAGGGGGTTGAAGATGATAAGAACAAAGCTACAACCACTCCTTACTTTTTGTTAGTGGTTACCTCCGTGTATACCACTTACCTTTGCATACCACCTCTTGATACATAGCCATATGTCCGTTCAAAAAAAATTTCCGCACCTCTGCCCTATCCGCCACACCCTCACCCTGATTGGCGGCAAATGGAAGCTGCCCGTCATTGCCCTGCTCCTGGACGGCAGCAAGCGCTTCACCGAAATCGAGCGCGCCATTCCCGGCATCAGCGCCCGCATGCTGATTAAGGAGCTCAAAGACCTCGAAACCAACACGCTGCTCACCCGCACCGTTTTCGCCACCGTTCCCTCCCGCGTCGAGTACCACCTCACCGACGCTGGCCGCAGCCTCGGCCCCATGCTTCACACCATGCACCTCTGGGGCGCCGAACGGCTGGCCGCCCAGGGCAAAGCAGTGCCGCCCCTGCCCGCCTCCTGCGTCGAAGTCCTGCAACCCGTGGACGCCTGAAGCGGAGTCCCGCCCCTTCCCCAACCCCACCAACGCCCGGCTAAACTAGCCGGGCGTTGTGCGTAGTGGCCTTAGTCTGATAACCTAGTCGCTGGCAAGTAGCGCGGGCGTTGCAGTCCGCGCTACATCAACCTGACCCGAGAACTGCTCTAATAAGCCGTTCGGACGCGCCGGGCCGCCGGCTGCGAACGGGATAGTTATAAAAGCACTAGCTATTTCATTAGCCCGGCAGCCCAGCCATACTGCCAGCTAAAGAGCTGATTTCTTTTTATAAATAAAACAATATCAGGCAAATCAATCAAAGCTCGTCAGTTATATTAATCATTCATTGAATCCATATTAACAAATTCCGCTGTAAGTTTCGCCCTCCATTAACCCCCTCTTACTCAATAGCCTTTGCATGGATATATTATCTACCACTTTTCTGGAACGTAGCAACGTCATTATTTCGGGCGCATCCGGCCCCGGCGTGCAGGCCATTGTCTTTCTGCACGGCCTCGGCGGCGACCAGTACGATTGGCGCCTCGTGGCCCCTGCCTTCGAAAGCCGGTACCAGGTGGTGCTGATGGACCTGATTGGCGCCGGCAAATCGGACCTGACCGCTCGTAAGCCCACTATTGCCCATCGCACGCTTCATGGCCACGCCACCGACCTGCTGGGCGTGCTCAGCGCCCTGGCCCTGCACGACGTCGTGTTCGTGGGCCATTCCGTGGCGGCCATGATTGGGGTGATTGCGGCCGTGCGCGAGCCCCAGCGCTTCGCCAAAATGGTGCTGGTGTCGCCCGCGCCGCGCTTCATCAACGGCGCCGGCTACGCGGGGGGCTTCGAGCAAAAGGACATCAACGAGCTGCTGGCCGCCATGGAAGGAGACTACCAGGGCCGGTCGCACGGCTTTGCCCCCGTGATGATGGGCCAGCACGAGCGCCCCGAGCTGGTGATGGAGCTTACTAACAGCTTCGTGCGCACCAATCCCGAAATCGCCAAGCACTTCGCCCGCGTCACGCTCTTCTCCGACACCCGCGCCGAGCTGGATTTCCTCACCATCCCCACCCTGATTGTGCAGTCGGCGCACGACACCATCGCGCCGCTGGCCGTGGGCCACTACATCAACGAGCAGCTGGCCGACAGCCGCATGGTGGTGGTGGAAACCGGCGGCCACTGCCCCCACCTCAGCGCCCCGCAGGCCACCCTCCAGGCCATGGACAATTTCCTGCACCGCGAGTTGGTGCTGCGGTAGGGTGGCGCAGGCAACACAGAACGGCATGCTTAAGCTGGAGTCCGCCTTTCCTCCTCCGACCGGTTTGCTCACAGCCGCAGGCTGAACGCCAGCGGCTCGACCACCCAGGCCCCCACGGCTCCCCGGTACACCACCCGCACCCCCGCCTCGATGGGCGTGCGCAGCCGCAGCACGTTGAAGAGCACCAGCGCATCTACGCCCGCGTTGCGGTAGTTCAGTTGGGCGGCGGCGCCCCGGAAATCATTGCCTTGGGCCACGTCGCCGAATACATCGGCCCGCAGCCGCTGCACGTAGAGCAGCCGGCCCAGCTCCCAGTGCGTGAAAGCCAGCGGCAGGTTATAGTCGAAGCTGGCTACACTGAGGTGGTCGAAGCTGGTGTAGCCCTCGCCGCGCGGAAACGATACGGCGGGCGCGAATTGGTACTGCAGCTGGTCCTGCCACTGGTAGCCGGCGCGCAACCGGATGGCGTGGTTACGGGCCAGCCCCGGCAGGTACACGCCGGCCTGCGCCGCCCACTGCCGCGCCTCCAGTCCGGTGCCGAAGGGCGTGGTGCGCCAGGTTCCCAGGAAGGTACCGCCCCACTTCGGAGCCACGCTGCGGGCGCTACGCTTGAGCTGCGTGGCGTAGCTTAAAGTCGTTTGCAAGCCGTTGAGCGGCGTATTGGGACCGGTTTCGGAGAGCTTGCGGGCGGGCAGGTCGTAGTTGTACACCTGCTCGTGCAGGAAATACGTGCCGAGTGAAAGCGCCTGCAAATACCTGGAATGCGTGAGGGTGAGCGGCAGCCGCAGCCCAGCCGTGAAGCGGGTGTACTGCCACTGGTCGCGGTAGGTAGTGCCTTTGTAAATGATGGCCGCGTCGCGCCCGCCGTAGGTCACGTCGGCATCCAGCACGGGGTAGCGGCCCTGGTAGCTCAGGGCCCCCGTGGCGCTGAAGGTGCGCTCCACCTGGTCGTAGCCCACGCCGGCAAATACCTGCGTGGTATTCAGCAAATCCTGGGAGCGCAGGCCCACGCTCACCGCGTTGCCGCTCGGGCTTTGCACCACCCCGTAGCTGAACAGGTTGAAAGCATGCCGCAGGGGCGAATACCGCTGCACGCCATAGCGCGGGGCCGCCGAATCGGGCCGCGTCAGCAGCAGGCGCGGCACCAGCTGCCCGGATGGCTCCTGCGCCGTGAGGGCGGCTGCATACGGACCGGGCACGTCCACCGTAGGGGTGGGCACCGGCACCCAAGTGGCCGTATCAAGGGTCATTTCGACTATCCGCGCGCCGGTGGCCCGGTAGTCGTAAAAAGCCAGGGTGCGGCCATTCGGGGCCACGGTGGCGTGGTAGGCCCCCAGCAGGCGCGCCGCCACCCGAAAGATTTTCCCTTGGCCATCAACCGCATAGATGTTGTCAATACCGGACTGCGACGAATTATAAAGCACGTAATTGCGCCAGCACTGAGGGTTGGCCAGGTTCACATTGGCCACGGGCAGCAGGTTGCTGCCGCCGCCGGTATCGGCATTTAGCTCCTGAATGGTTTTGCCGGCCGCCGTCAGCGTCACGGTGACAATGGCTTCGCCGCTGGGCGTCCAGCGGGGCTGCTGGTAGAAGTCGTTGTGCGGGTTGGGCAGCGTCCGGATAACCTGCCCGGTTTCCGCATCGAGGACGACCAACGCATGATGGTAGGCTTCATCGGTGCTGACGGCCAACACCCGCCGGCCATCGGGCGAGAGGTCGGCGGTTGAGTAGCGCCCGCCCCGGCCGATGCGCGTGAGTTGGCCGGTTTTCAAGTCCAGTACTTTCAATTCCGACGCAATGCGCTGTCCCCAGCGCGCATCCTGCTGGAACTCGGGCCACACGGCCTTGCCGCCGCTCACCGACAGCATTTCGGGGATATTGAGCTGGCCGGGCGTAAACACTTTTTGTTCCGCGCCGTGGCGGCTCAGCAGCACCAGCTGCGGGATGTCGTCGAGGCCGGTTTTGAGGGCCAGTACCGTGCTGTCGGTCACGTACTGCGGGTATTGGTACTGCGTGAACACCTTCTCCGAGGCCGAAACCACCAACTCCTTCGCTGGCGTAGCGGCCGGCTGCGCCACCTGCTGCGCCCGCCAGGCCGAGTCGATTTCGGCCATGCTGCGGCCATACAGCTGCTCCACCGTGAGGCCGGTGCTGCGCCGGATGCCGTTGGAAAACGAGAACGGGTAAAAGGGAAACCGGTAGTACTTATCCAGCGCTTTCGACCACACGGCCGGTCCGTAGTGCGTTTTCAGGTACGACGTCATGAAATAGCCCAGCACGTACCAATCGGGCACATTGTCGCGCAGTGAGCCGTTCACGGCCTTCTGGTAGGAGTAGTCACGGCCGGCCAGCAGGTTGGCCCGCAGCCCCACGTTGAAGCTCGGAATGCGCCCGCGCCCGCTGCGCGTGAGGGCGGTTTCGGTGCCCACGGCGTCGCCCTCAAAAAACCACTGCGGCACGCCCACCGCCGCAATGCCCAGCGCGCCATCGCCAAACAGCGGCCCCAGCGCCTTGCCGATGCCCTGCCGGGCTTTCTCAAATTGCCCTACGTGCCGAAACTCGTGCACCACCAGCCCATCGAGCCAGTCCACAGTGCCCAGCCCGAAGCCCTGCTGCGGCGTGGTGAAAAACTCGGCGTGCCGGGGCAAAAACGTCACGAAGCCGTTCGGCACCGTGGTCTGGTTCTGCATCACCACCGCAATGGGCCGGGGGCTCACACCGAGCGTGGCCACGTCCGGCCCGTGCAGCTGCTCCAGCCGCGCCGCCGTGCGCCGCGCCGCCGAGTCGATTCCGCCCGCATACAGCACCCGGAAATGCGGCGTGTTTACAGTACGCCAGCGCAGGGCCGGCGGGTTTTGGCTGAGAATGGGCAGGCTTTGGGCGCGGGCCGGAGCGGTAAAGAACAGGCTCAGTAGCCCCGGCAGCAGCAAACGACGCATCGGTGGCGGGTGGGTGTTGGAAATCGAGTGGTTGAACGGGCCGCTAAAGAACGTCATGCCGGGCGGAGCACAGCGCTGGAACCGCGGCTCGTTGCGGGTGCACAAAGCCCCGCCCCACTTCGATTTGTTGGCCCGATGGCATCGCCGACCGCCGCGGCATCAGCAGCAGTAAACGCATCAAGGTCGCGGAGTTGACCACGCGGCAGCCTTCCCTACGCGCGGGATGTGAACTTTCTTTAGCGGCACGCGTTAAGGCTGAAAATATAATCAATGTAGATACATATTATGTAGGAACATTGATTATATTTGCATCGTCAATTCACCTTTTCAACCCCCAACGTCATGTCCGAAACCACCACCGCCACCAAATGGGTACTTGACCCCATGCACTCCGAAGTGCAATTCAAAATCAAGCACTTGGTTATTTCCACCGTCACCGGCTCCTTCAAAACCTTCCAGGGTTCGATGGAATCGGAAGGCGACAACTTCGAAAACGCCAAAGTTGAGTTCTCGCTCGACGTCGAGAGCGTCGACACCAACCAGGAGCAACGCGACGGCCACCTGAAAAGCGAAGAGTTTTTCGACACCGCCAATTTCCCACACATCAAATTTGAGTCGACTTCCTTCGTGAAAGAAAGCGGCGACAATTACAAGCTGACCGGCAACCTCACGATGAAAGACGTGACCAAGGCCGTGACCCTGGAAGCCGAATATGGCGGCTCGGCCGTCGATTTCTACGGCAACCACAAGGCCGGCTTCGAAGTAACCGGCAAAGTGAACCGCAAAGATTTCGGCCTCACCTGGGGCGGCATCACCGAAACCGGCTCTATCGTGCTGGGCGACGACGTGAAGCTGATTATCAACGTGCAGTTCGCCAAGCAGGCGTAATTGCCGCATACGCGCGTCGTTTCGCTATTGCAAAGGCAGCTGCTCCGATTGGGGCAGCTGCCTTTTTTTTGTAGCCCACGCAACGCGTACCGGTCAGGAGAATAAGGCTGGAGGTTCCAGCGCTGTATTTCCCTTCTTATGCCCCGTTTCTCCTACTTTTTGGGCCTGTCTGCTTTGGCCATCAGCAGCTTAGCAAGCTGCGATAAATCCCACGCCCCTGGCCCGACTCCTACTACATGTTTTCCCGGCCCGCTGCCGACCGGCTTCTCGGGCGTGGTGCTGAGTGACCGGTGCTGGGATGGCATCCTGATTCAGGTAGACAGCCCGTTTCCCATCGGGCAATCCATCCAGTCGTACACCTCGCCCGACAGTTTGGGCAATACCAACGTCATCGCCGCCACCAATTCGGCCGATTTCGGGGTTCTCAACCGGCGGGGCCAACGCATCTACTTCACCTACAACACCGACCCAAACCGCAAAGCCACTCCGCGCGTCTGCACCGCCAACCAGGCTCCGTTTGCTATTCCGCACATGGTGCTGGACACCATTTCGGCCATACCGGGCACTCCTGCTAATCACTAATTGGGACCATCCGGCCGGATTCAGCCAACGAAAAAGGCGACCCATTGAGGTCGCCTTTTTCGTTGAAACGGGGTTGCGCGAGGCGCTAGGCCGACAGCAGCTCCTTGTCCGGCACGCTCTGGTCTTTCAGCGTGGCGGTGCCGCGCTCCTTGCGCGTGATGCGCGAGTAGAGGCTGATTTCCTGGTCGAAGAGGAACATGAGGAACAGCTTGGTGTAGCTGGTGTGGGCCAGCAGCGGCTCGTAGAACTCGGGCGCGATGGCCTTGATTTTGGGCAGGTTGTTCCACGGAATGCTGGGCATGTCGTGGTGCTCGTTGTGGAAGCCCACGTTGAGGTTGATGCCGTTGAGGCGGCCGTAGTAGGAATAGGTTTCCTGGGTGTCGCTCAGGGTGAGGTAGTGCTCCTGAATCCAGCGGGCGCCCAGCGGGTGCAGGCCGACGGAGAACCAGAAGCTGAGGAACAGGTAGAGCAGGGCCGTCCAGCCGAAGAAGTAGACGATGGCCACATCGAAGGCAATCTGGGCTGCGATGTTGGCAAAAACATACTTATCGACGGTAGCGATTTCGCGGCAGCGAATGGTGCGAATGAGCTGGAAAACCGGGAAGAAAAACAGCCAGATGGCTTTGCCGATGCTGTAGTTGTTAATCAGCTTGGCCTCGTACCAGTCGGGCAAATCCGCGTCCAGCTCGTGCACGCCCTGAAAAACGTGGTGCTTGATGTGGAAATTCTTGAAGCTGATGGCCGTGGGGAAAATCGACGGGAAATTGGCCACGATGCCGGTGGCCACGTTCTGCCACAGCTTGCGGAATACCAGGTTGTGGGCCGCTTCGTGAATAACCACGAACAGCGTGTGCGAGAAAAACGCGCCCACCAGGTAGGCCACCGGAATGGTCCAGTACCAGGCCTGGTTGCGCAGGAAATACGCCAGGGCCACCTGGGCCACCACGCAGCCCATGCCGATGAGGAACGTGGTGGGGTTGCGGGTCATCAATTGCTTCACCTCGGGGTGGGCCTTGATGATTTGGCGGGTGCGCACGCGGTGCGGCTCGGGGGCTGTGGCAACGGTGAAGGCAGTGGGGGCTTGGGCCATAAAGAGCAGAAAGCGGGCGCGGCAAGTGGTAGCGCGCCTGGGCTTTCAGACAAAAATACGGCAAATAGGTTCAGGTTGCTCCCGGCGGCGGCCCTACGGCAGGCGGCGCAGCCAGGCCTGGGCATCTTCCAGCTGGCCGAACATCTTTAGCTCAAACCGGTCGCTGATGCGCTGGTGCAGGTCCTCCATCGACAGCTGGCCGAACACGCCGGGCGCCAGCACCTGGGCAAAATAGCGCAGGCCGGCCTGCATGATGCGCGGCGTCCAGACCTGCGCAATCCACTCATTGGCGTTCACAAACCGGCCCACCAGCTCGCGGTGGTCGTTGAGGAGCTTGGCGCACGGCTCGGCCCGCAGCATATCGATGTACGCCAGGCCGCCGGCCTGAATGGTTTCGAGGGATTGCACGCCCGACCATTGCGCATGAATCCAGTGGTTTACCCGGTCGCGGGTGGCCGAGAGGTAGATATGGCCATCGGGCCGCCGGAAGGTGAGCGTATCAGCAGATTGCACGGGAAACGGGTAGTTAAAGCGCAAAATCAGGTTATCAGGTTCTTCAAGCTAATCATCAAGCTACATTTGCTTCAGCCAGGCCTTGGCGGTTTCGAGGTCGTCGAAGGTGGCCACCACCGGGTTGCCCGCCGTGAATTGCAGCGTCAGGTCCGTCGACAGACGACTGTAAAGGTTGGGCGAATACACCCAGGCAAAATAGTGCAGGCCGCCGGCCGTCATGGCCGGAAACCACTCCTTGCCGCCCCACTCAGCCGCCTCGCTCCACATGCTGGTCACGCCGGTGTTGTCGTTCAGCACCTTGTGGCAGCGTTGCAGTTGCAGCAGCCGCAGCATTTCCAAGGCTCCGTGCTGCACGCTGGCCAGGTCCTGGTCGCCGTGCCAGTCCGCGTATAGCCATTCGTTGATATGGTCGTAAGCAATGGTGATGTGTGCTGCTTCAAGTAAAATTTGTAGGGCCATAGTGGAAAAAGGCAAGGGCAATTCGCCTTGCTACGGCTAATACGTAGCAAAAGATGCGGGCTTTCCCCCGCTTTCCAACAGATTTATTTTGAATTTTATCACTTGCCGGCCGTATTGACGGGCTTAGGCTTTTTACGTATAAATACTTACGCCAGAATTAAGGACCAACAATTGGCGAAATAAACCTGTTTAGCACGGGCCGGCTGTGTCCCAATCAGCGACGCTTCACACTTCAGCGGTGCCGGCGGCGGCGTTTTACCGCCAGCCGCAAGCCGGACCGGCCTTGCGTTTCGTATAGTGCTACGGCGGCACGGGCCCGGCGTAAGGTTTGTCGCCCGGCCGCGTCTATCGCTGCAAACGGGCCGGTTGCGGCATCATTTCTGTCTTACTCACCCCATGAAAAACCAATTGAAATCCCTGGCTAGTCTGAGCGTGCTGGCGTTCACGTTCGCGTGCGGCTCGCAGCAGCCCGCCGATGCCCAGAACCCGCCGCGCTCCACGGCCGGCTTCGCCCCGGCCAACCTCACCGGCCTGGCCCAGGCCACCTTTGCCGGCGGCTGCTTCTGGGCGCAGGAAGAGGCTTTTGAGCAAATAAAAGGCGTGAAGCAGGTGGTGAGCGGCTACGCCGGCGGCACCAAAGCCAACCCGACGTACGAGCAGGTGGCCGACCAAAACACCGGCCACACCGAAACGGTGCAGATTTACTACGACCCCAAAACCATCAGCTACCAGGAGCTGACCAATATCTTCTTCACCGCCTCGCACGACCCCACCCAGCTCAACCGCCAGGGCCCCGATACCGGCCCCGAGTACCGCTCGGCCGCGTTCTACCGCACGCCGGAGGAGAAGCAAATCCTGGAAGCCACCATCGCCAAAGTCAACGCCTCGAAAGAGTACGACGGCAAAATCGTGACCCAGGTGATGCCGTTCCAGAAATTCTGGCCCGCCGAGGACTACCACCAGGGCTACTACCGCTTGCACCCCGAAAACCCGTACATCGCCAACGTATCGGCCCACAAAGTGGAGCACGTGCAGAAGCTGTTTCCTAAGGATTTGAAGAATCCGCTCTAATGCCCGTGCTGCGTTGCAGCTACTTGCGTAGAAGCCCCGACCAGTCTGGCCGGGGCTTTTGTTTTCTGCCTTGAACCCGCCCAAGCAAGGGCCTATCTTTGGAATCGAAAAGGCACCCACAGCCGGCCGGTTTTTGTTGAACGCTTCGTTTATGCCTCCCTCCGCCCTGCCTGCTCTCGACTTTGAGCTGCTGTTTTCGTCGGCTCCGGCCCCGCACGGCGTGCTGGCTCCGGATGGCACGGTGCTGACCCTGAACTTGGCTATGACTGCCCTGCTGTCGCCTGGCGTGGCGGCTACGCTGCCGGGGCTGCCCGTGGCCGCCCTGCGCGCGGCCGCCGAAACCACCGGCGCCACACTGGCCGATGCCGCCGCGTGGGAAGCCGGCACAGCGGCTGCCTTTGCAGGTGTGCCCCAGGTGCTTACCCCCAAAGTAGCCGCTGCAGACGCTGCCGGTGCAGCCCCGCGGCAGTACTGGCAGGCCACCCTGCAGCCCGTGCCCCTTGCGCAGCCCCGCTATGTGCTGGTGCGCCTCCTGGACGTGAGCGTGCAGCTGCTGAGCGAGGAGGCCGAAGCGCTGGCCACCGCCCGGGCTGAGCAGGAGCGGGAGCAGTTCAACTTCCTGGCCGAAAGCCTGCCCCAGCTGGTGTGGGCCGCCAACGCCCAGGGCCAGGTCGACTACACCAACCGGCGCTTCATCGACTACACGGGCCACGATGTGCTGCGAATGGATGAGGACGCGAAACAGGCGCTGTGGCAGCAGCTCATTCATCCCGATGACCTGGCCGGAATGTACAGCCGCTGGGCCGAGGCTTTGGGCGCGGGCCAGCCTTTCGAGCTGGAGTTTCGGATGCGCGGGGGCAATGAGGAGTACCGGTGGTTTCTGGTGCATGTGGTGGCGCAGCGGGGGCCCGCCGGGCAAGTGCAGCGCTGGTTTGGCCTGTGCACCGACGTGGATGCCCACCACCGCACCCAGCAGCTAGTGGACGACCAGCAACGCCACATGCAGCGCATTCTCGACCAGCTGCCCCTCACCATCAGCACCATGGAGGGGCCGGATATGGCCTTTACGTTTCTCTCGGCCCGCGCCCGGGAAGCCATGGGTGCGCGGGCCGCAGTGGGGCGTACGGTGGCCGAAAGCCTGCCCGAAATTGCCGCTCAGGGCTACCTGCAATTGCTGCGGCAAGTGCTGGAAACCAACCAGCCCGTGCTGGGCCACGAGGAGCGCAGCACCCTGGCCGACGCCGCCACGGGCGAGCTGCGCGAGCACTACAATAACTTTGGCTACCTGCCAATGGCCGGCGAAAGCGGTGCTGCGCCGGGCGTGCTCGCCTATAGCCTCGACGTGACCGAGCAGGTGCTGGCCCGGCAGCGCAGCGAGGCCCTGACGGCCGAAGCCCAGGCCGCCGACCAGCGCCTGCGCCGCGTGACCGAAAGCCTGCCGTCCATCACCTTCATCAGCGACCAGGAGGGGCGGGTGCTGTACCTCAGCCCCCAGTGGTACGCCTACACCGGCACCGACCCGGCCGACGACCTCTCCCACTCGTGGATGGCCTGCCTGCACCCGGACGATAACGCCCGGATAGCGCGCCAGTACGCCGCCGCCCTGGCCAACGGCACGCCGTGGCAATACGAGCTGCGCCTGCGCCGGCACGACGGCAAATACCGCTGGTTTGTGAGCCAGGGCGTGCCCGAGCCGCTGGAAGAAGCCCAGGCGGCGGGCCGCTCCCGCCAGTGGTTCGGCTCCGACCTCGACATCCACGAGCTGCACGAGGCCCGGCACCGGCTGGAGGTGAAGGACCGGCAGCTCAGCCAGATTCTGAGCCAGGCCCCGGCCCTGATTGCCACCATGGCAGGCCCCGAGCACCGCTTCACTTTCACCAACGCCGGTTTCGATGCCCTGGTGGGAAACCGCGCCCAGTTGGGCCAGCCCGCCGCCCAGCACATTGCCGAAGCGGAAGCCCAGGGCTTCCTTGAGCTGCTGGACAATGTGTACCGTACCGGCGCGCCCTTTGTGGGCCAGGAAATGCCCGCCATGTTGCTGGACCCGGCCACGGGCCAGACGCAGCAGTCCTACCTCGACTTCACTTATCAAGCCCTGCGCGATGAGCAAGGCCGGATAACCGGCATCCTGGCGTTTGCGGTGGACGTGACCCGGCGCGTGCTGGCCCGCCGCGACGCCGAAGCACTGGCCGCAGAGGTGAGCCAACGCGACGAGCAGATTCGGGCCATCACGGCTTCGGTACCGGTTTTCATTTTCAATTTCGACGCCAGCGGGGTTATCACCTACACCAACCCGTACTTCTACGAGTACACCGGCCGGGCTCGCACCGCGTCGCCCGATGATGCCTGGGAGGCCCTGCCGCCCGCCGACCGGGCGGCCGTGAGCGCCGTGGCCCGGGCGGCCATGGCCGCCGGCGAGGCCTGGCAGGCCACGTTCCGGTGCCGCCGCCACGACGGCGAACTGCGCTGGTTTCAGACCAAGGTGCAGCCCTATACCGATGCGGCCGGGCAGCTGGCCGGGTTCAGTGCGGCCACGGTGGAAATCCACGAGCTGCTCGCGCGCACCGAGGAGCTGGTGCGCAGCCGCGAAGACTTTGCCGCCCTGGCCGACAACATCGCCCAGCTGGCCTGGATGGCCGATGCCACGGGCCACATCTTCTGGTACAACCAGCAGTGGTACGACTACACGGGTTCAACCGAAGCAGACATGCAGGGCCGGGGCTGGACGCAGGTGCACGACCCCGCCCTGGTGGCCGGCGTGAACGAGCGCTACCTGGCCAGCATTCGGGCCGGGCAACCCTGGGAGGACACGTTCCCGCTGCGGCGGCACGACGGGCAATACCGCTGGTTTCTGAGCCGCGCCCGGCCCATCCGCGACGCGGCCACGGGCGAAGTGCGGCGCTGGTTTGGCACCAACACCGACGTGACCGAGCTGCGCCAGCTGCAGCAGCAGCTGAGCGAGAGCGAGGAGGAGCTGCGCATTCAGGCCGAGAGCATTCCGCAGCAGGTGTGGACGGCCCGGCCCGACGGCACGGTGGACTTCTATAACCACCGCACCGCTGCTTACGTGGGCGAATCGATGGAGAAGAACGGGGCCGCGCACTGGCTCAGCTTCGTGCACCCCGACGACCGCGCCCTCATGCAGCAGCGCTGGGAGCAGGCCATTGCCACCCAGCGCTACTACGAGGCCGAGTTCCGCCTGCGCCGCTACGATGGGCACTACCGCTGGTTCCTGGGCCAGGCCCAGGCCCGCCGCGCGCCCGGCGGCCAGGTGCTGAAATGGTACGGCACCAACACCGACGTGCACCAGCAGCGCCAGCTCACGGAGGAGTTGAGCCGCCGCGAGGAGCAGTTCCGCTTCCTGGCCGAAAGCCTGCCCCAGATGGTGTGGACCAGCACCGGCGTGGGCGGCAACGACTACATCAACCAACGCTGGTTCGACTACACGGGCCTGGTGCCGGCCGAAACCGGCGACCGCGCCAACTGGCCGGCCGTCATTCACCCCGACGACCTGACCCTGACCAACCAGCGCTGGCAGCGCAGCGTGGAAACCGGGGAGTTCTTCGAAATCGAATACCGGTTCCGCCGCCACGACGGGGCGTACCGCTGGTTTCTGGGGCAGGGCCGGCCCCAGCGCCAGGCCGACGGCCGCATCCTCAAATGGTTTGGCACCTGCACCGACATCGACGACCAGAAGCGGGCGCAGCAGCAGCTCGAAGTCCAGAACGCCCGCCTGGTGCGCACCAACGAGGACCTGGACAACTTCGTGTACACGGCCTCGCACGACCTCAAGCAGCCCATCAACAACATGGCCGGCATCTTTGAGGAGCTCACCCGCACGGCCTACTTCCGCGACCCCGACGCCGTGAAGCTCATCAGCTACTTTGAGCGGGCCCTGGCCCAGATTTTTGCCACGATTGACGACCTCAGCGCCATCGTGCAGGTGCAGCGCCAGCAGCAGGAACGGCCCGCCGAGGCCGTGGCTCTGGCCCCGCTCGTGGCCGACGTCATCGGCAGCCTGCAGGACCAGGTGACGCAGACGGGGGCCACGTTTGAGCTGGACTTTGCCACCTGCCCGGTCATTCCTTTCGTGCGGCCCAACCTGCAGAGCGTCATTTTCAACCTTCTCAGCAACTCGCTCCGGTACGCCGCGCCGGGCCGCCCGCCCGTCATCCGCCTCAGCAGCACCCCCGACGTGGTGACTGGCCGCCCCATCCTCACGGTGCAGGACAACGGCCTGGGCATCGACCTGGAGCGGTTTGGGCCGCAGCTCTTCCAGCTGTTCCGCCGCTTCCACACCCATGTGGGCGGCACCGGCATGGGCCTCTACCTGGTCAATCGCATCGTGCAGAACCACGGCGGCCGGCTCGAAGTGAGCAGCACGGTGGGCGAAGGCACCACGTTCCAGATTTTCCTGTAGCCCGCCGGGCTGCCCACATGCGCGGCCGGCGTCCTCGACCGTGGGGACGCCGGCCGCGACCGTGAGGACGGGGCGCACGGCCATGGGCAGCAACGGCCCGATTGCGGGGAAAGCACGGGCGGCTTTGGGTTGTTAGATTTCCACTGGCTTTCTTTGCCCACGACAGTTTTTATCTCCGCTCGCATGAGTATTCGCCTTCCCAACGCCGCCTCGGTGCTGCAGTCCAAGCTGCCGGATGTGGGCGTCAGCATCTTCACCCAAATGACCCTGCTGGCCCAGGAAACGGGCGCCATCAACCTCGCCCAGGGCTTCCCCGACTACGACCCGCCGCAGGAGCTGCTGGAGGCCCTGGCCCGCCACGCCCGCACGCCCGGCCACCACCAGTACGCGCCCATGCCGGGCCTGCTCCGGCTGCGCGAGGCCATTGCCGCCCAGGTGGCCCGCCTCCACGCCGACGCCCCCGCGCCGGATGCGGCCACCGAAATCACCATCACGGCCGGGGCCACCGAGGCGCTGTACGCCGTGCTGGCCGCCGTGGTGCGCCCCGGCGATGAGGTGGTGGTGTTCGAGCCGGCGTATGATTTGTACGGCCCGGCCATTCGGCTGCAGGGCGGCGTGCCGCGCTACGTGCGCCTGCCCGCCCCGCACTTCCGGCCCGACTGGGACGCCGTGCGCCGGGTGGTGTCGCCCCGCACCCGCCTCGTGCTGGTGAACACGCCCCACAACCCCAGCGGGGCCGTTTTCACGGCCGACGACTGGCACGAGCTGGCCCGCCTGCTGGCCGGCACCGATGCCCTCGTGCTCAGCGACGAAGTGTACGAGCACCTCGTGTTCGACGGGGCGCCCCGCATGAGCGCCCGCCAGCACCCGGCCCTGCGCGAGCGCAGCTTCGTGCTTTCGTCCTTTGGCAAAACCTACCACGCCACCGGCTGGAAGGTGGGCTACTGCATTGCCCCGCCCGCCCTCACCACCGAGGTGCGGCGCGTGCACCAGTTCCTCACCTTTGCCGTGAACACGCCCACCCAGCACGCCCTGGCCGACGCCCTCGAAAACGACCCCGCCGACACCCACGCCCACGGCCTGGCCGCCTTCTACCAGGCGAAGCGCGACCAGTTCCGCGCCCTGCTGGCCGATGGCGGCTGGGACCTGCTGCCCGTGCCCGGCGGCTACTTCCAGCTGGCCCGCTACGACGCTCTTTCGCCCGCCACCGACCTGGCCTTTGCCCAGTACCTGGCCCGCGACAAGGGCGTGGCCGTGGTGCCGGTTTCAGCCTTTTACCACGACGGGTTTGATGATGGGTTGATTCGGTTTTGCTTTGCCAAGGAAGCGGCGACGCTGGATGCCGCGGCGGAGCGCCTGCGGTAACGTGATGCGTTGATTAATCGATGTGCGGATGTGCTGGGAGAATGTTGCCTTGGCAAAGGATTCCAGCCCTTCCGAAATCGTCGGCTAATCGGTCCATCAACAAATCAGCACATCGATTACTCAACACATCTTCTCATGTCCGACCTCACTGTTTCCTTCGTGCAGACGGAGCTGCACTGGCACGATGCCGCCGCCAACCGTGCCGCCATCGCCCAGCACCTCGGCCACCTCACCGGGCCCACCGACCTCATTGTGCTGCCCGAGATGTTCACCACCGGCTTCAGCATGGACGCTCCCGGCCAGGCCGAAACCATGGCCGGCCCCACCGTGGCGTGGCTGCGCGCCCAGGCCGCCGCGCACAACGCCGTGGTCACCGGCAGCGTCATCATCGAAGAAGACGGGGCCTACTTCAACCGCCTGCTCTGGGTGCGCCCCGACGGCAGCCTGAGCGCCTACGACAAGCGCCACCTCTTCACGCTGGCCGGCGAGCAGCACACCTACACGCCCGGCCGCACCCGCCTGGTGGAGGAGTGGCGCGGCTGGCGCATCTGCCCGCTGGTGTGCTACGACCTGCGCTTCCCCGTCTGGAGCCGCAACCAGCCCATCGAGCCCTACGACCTGCTGCTGTACGTGGCCAACTGGCCCGCCGTGCGCCGCACCGCCTGGATGACTTTGCTCCGCGCCCGCGCCATCGAAAACGTGGCCTGCGCCCTGGGCGTGAACCGCGTGGGCCGCGACGGCCTTGGCCACGACTACGCCGGCGATTCCGCCCTCATCGACGCCAGGGGCAACTATCTGGTGGAGGCCCACGCCCAGGCCGGCATCTTCACCCACACCCTGAACCGGGAAGAGCTGGAGGATTTCCGCGCCAGGTTCACGGCCCTGAACGACGGCGAAGCCTTTGAGCTGCGCGGTACAGCAGGCATCAACGTGTAGCCCCGATAGGGCGGCAGGCCGGTAGCTACCGCCACGGAATGGAACGAGAAAGCCCCAGCGGGGCGACCCTTGCGTGGTACAAGGGTCGCCCCGCTGGGGCTCTTGATTACCGGGAAGCGCCCGATATTGCCGGCCTGCCGCCCAGAAAGGGCTGCTATCCTACCGCACCAGCAGGCGCTGCACGGCGGCCGCGCCATCGGCGCTTTGGGCGCGCACCAGGTACACGCCGGGAGCCAGGCCGCTCAGACTCAGGGTGTGCTGGCGCTGGGGCGTTGCCACCGTTTGCACCACGCGGCCGGTGAGGTCGAGCACGGTGAGGCGGGTGGGCAGGGCGGTTTCGACGGTGGCCGTGGCGGTGGCGGGGTTGGGGTAAATGCTGAGGGCCAGGGCATGAGTAGCTTCGGTGTGGGTGGCGGTGACCACGCGGTTGCGGGTGCCGTAGCTGAGAATGCCGCCCGCCTCAATGCCCGCGAACACCTCGGGGGCACTGTCGGCGTTCAGGTCGGCGGCCGCCAGACCGTAGTGCGAGTAGATGTCTTTGCCCAGGCGGGTGAGCTCATACACGCCGCTGAGGGCGTTGTACAGCAGGTCGGTGCGGCCCGAAAAGATGCCGCGCTGGGCGCGGAAGTTGGTGTAGAGGCTCAGCAGGCCGGTGGCATCGGCCGTGAGCAGGTCGGGCAGGCCGTCGCCGTCGAAGTCGGCCACCGTGGGGCTCAGGTTGTAGGGGCGCAGGCCGGTGGCCTCGCGCAGGTGGCCAAAGTCGTTGTCCACCAGCACAAACGCGCTGTCGAGCGGCCCCCGGCCCCGGTTGCGGAAGTAGCGCAGGCTCATGCCGGGCTCGCGCACTTCGTTGGTGCCGATGAGCAGGTCGACGTAGCCGTCGTTGTCCACGTCGGTGAAGCAGGGCATGTCCTGCTTGCTGTAGGGCAGCACGCCCGTAGTGGGCGTGTAGGTGGTGGGCGGCGCAGTGGTGGCCGGTCCCTGCGGCTTGAAATTAACGGCGCGGGCCGCATCGAAAGCCACGGCCTGGCCGGCCCGGGCCGTGTTCAGGATGTAGTAGATGACGTTGGTGCCCCGGTCGTAGCAGGAGTAAGCGAGGTCGATGGCGCCGTCGCGGTTCAGGTCGACCAGCACCGGCTTGATGCCGAGCAGGCTCTGGGCGGACAGGCCCAGGTAGTCGCTGCTCATCAGCTGGAAGATGGGCCGGGTGCGGGTGCCCACGTTGCGGTAGTACGTGAGGTTGGCGCGGTACACGTTGCCGACGCGGTCGGCCTGGTTGCCGACGAGCATGTCGGTGAGGCCGTCGCCGTCGATGTCGCCGAAGGTGGGCGCGGCGCCTTCGCTCACGTCAATCATCTCGTTTTGCAGGAAGCCGGCGGCCTGGTTGGTGTACACGGGCGCGCCGCTGGCCGCCGAGTTGGTGAACAGCTGCACGTTGCCGCGCATGCTCACCAGGTCCGACACGTTGTTGAGCATGTTGGACGCCACCACCAGGTCGGCTTTGCCATCGAAATTGGCATCGAAGGAATACCCCGCCGGAAAGACCGGCACCCGCGCCGGCGTGGCCGCCGAGGGAAAGCTGGCCGCGATGCCCGCCTGCGTGAGCACCGGCACCGCCGTCGTGCCCAGGTTGAGCAGGCGCGTGAGCTCGGGGCAGTTGTCGCGGCCGTCGAGCAAGTCCTGGTCGCCGTCGCCGTCGAGGTCGAGGAGCAGCAGGCTGTGGCCGCCGGTGTGCGTGGTGCGCGCGGCCGTGAAGCACTGCTGGCCGTTGAACATGAACTCGGCGCAGCCCCCGCAGGCCTGGATGCCGCCCCAGTTATCGGTGTTCAGGCTGAAGGTGAGGGCGCTGCCGCAGGTGCCGGGGCTGGTGTTGAGGTATTGCTCGATGAAGGACGCGCTGACGAAATCATAGGTCATGATGTCGAGCTTGCCGTCGCCGTTCACGTCCTGGATAGCCGGCAGGTTGTAGCCGCCAATGGTGAGGTTGGCCGTGCCCGAAAACGTGCCGCTGAAACGAATCTGGTTGGTGGTGAGCGTGAAGCTGGGCCGGCCGTTCACCAGCACGTTGCGGAACACCCGGATTTCGCCGCCGTTGATGTAGGTGAACAAGTCGGGGCGGCCGTCGCAGTCGTAATCGCGCAGCAGGGCCCAGCCTTGCAGGTCGGCGGGGAAAATATTCTCGTACTGCGGGGCGTACTGCCAGCGGCGGCCGGCGGCGGTGCCCGGCGCGGCCACGCTCAGAAAGGTGTAGCAGCGGCTGCTTTCGTGGTCGAAGGCAAACAGGTCGTTTTGCCCGTCGTTGTTCAGGTCGATGGTGCTGAACTGCGGCGTGTTGAGGCCCCCGCCCCAGGCGTTGCGCAGGGTATCGGTGCCCTGCACCACGGCGGCGGCGGGCCGGTATTCAAAGCCAAAGCCCGCGCCTGACTGGGCCTGCGCGGCCGTAGCAACAGCCAGCAGCGCCAGCAGGAAAGTGTAAAATCGAAGCATGAGCAAAAGTGCAGATGAGAGGTGGACGTAGGACGACGGGCCGCGATACAAAAATCACGCCCACCTTTGCAGAAAGTTACATCCAGCCCGTAATTTCAGTTCATGCCCACGCCGCTCTATTCGCATTACCTGGCCGCCGGCGGCCACGTCAGCACCGATTCGCGCCAGCCCCAGGCCGGCACGCTCTTCTTCGCTCTGAACGGCCCCAGCTTCCGGGGCGCGGCCTTCGCGGCCCAGGCGCTGGAAAAAGGCGCTCGTCACGCCGTGGTCGATGACATTCTCCTGGCCACGGCCGACCCCGCCCGCTACACCTACGCCCCCGACCCGTTGGTGGCCCTGCAGAACCTGGCCCGGCACCACCGCCAGCAGTTCCGCATCCCGGTGCTGGCCGTGACGGGCTCGAACGGCAAAACCACCACCAAGGAGCTGCTCACGGCCGTGCTGGCCCGGAAATTCAAGGTTCTGGCCACCATCGGCAACCTCAACAACCACATCGGCGTGCCCCTCACCTTGCTGCGCCTGCGCACCGGCGAGCACGACTTTGCCGTGATTGAGATGGGGGCCAACCACCGGGGCGAAATCGCGCAGCTGTGCGAAATCGCGCAGCCCACCCACGGCCTCATCACCAACATCGGCAAGGCCCACCTCGAGGGCTTTGGCGGGGCCGAGGGCGTGGCATTGGGCAAGGGCGAGCTGTTCGACTACCTCACCCGCACCGGCGGCACGGCCTTCGTGAACACGCTGGATGCGCGCCTGCCCTCCCTGGCCGCCCAGGTGCCCGTCATCCTCAGCTACCCCCGCCTGATGGATAACTACCCCGCCACGCTGCTTTCCGCCACGCCCGCCGTGGTGCTGCGCCTGGCCGATGGCACCGACGTAGCCGCCCAGCTCACCGGCGACTACAACTTCCCCAACCTGGCCGCCGCCGCCGCCGTGGGACTGCACTTCGATATTCCGACTGCTAAAGTGGCCGCCGCTCTGGCCGGCTACAACCCGCAAAACAACCGTTCGCAACTGCTGCGCACCGCCGCCGGCAATGAGCTGGTGCTGGACGCCTACAACGCCAACCCCAGCAGCATGGCCGTGGCCCTGCGGAGCTTCGCGGCCCGCCCCGTGGCGGCCGGGCAAACCAAGCTGGTCATCCTCGGCGACATGTTTGAGCTGGGCGAGGACAGTGCCGCCGAGCACCGCGCCCTGGGCCGGCTACTGGCCGAGCTATACTTGCCCCAGATACTGCTCATCGGCCCGGAAATGGCTGGCGCAGCCGCCGCGGCTACCACCATTCAACATTTCACCACCAAAGCCGAAGCCGCCGAATGGCTGCGCCAGCACCCCGTGCGCAGCCGGCAAGTGCTGGTGAAAGGCAGCCGCGGCATGGCCCTGGAAACCCTGGTGGAGCTGCTCTGATTTCATTTACCAGGTATCAGTTAGCAGTTAACAGCCGTTCTAATGGGCCATAAAGCACCACCAGAACGGCTGTTAACTGCTAACTGATACCTGGTAAATGACTTAAAACGGGCTGTCCAGGTTGGCCAGCGTGGGCAGAATGGCATCTTTGGGCGATACCAGCGGGCTTTCAATATTCCAATTAATTCCCAGCGCGGGGTCGTTCCAGAGCAGGCCGCCCTCGGTGGGCGGGGCGTAGTAGTTCGAGCATTTGTAGAGGAAAAGCGTGTCGTCCTCCAGCGCCACGAAGCCGTGGGCGAAACCGATGGGCACGTACAGGATGTTGCCCAGCGCGGCGCTCAGCTCCACGGTGGCGTGCTGGCCGTAGGTGGGCGAGGCGAGGCGGATATCCACCACCACGTCGAGGACGCGGCCCTGGGCCACGCGCACCAGCTTGGCCTGCGCGTGCGGCGGGCGCTGGAAATGCAGGCCGCGCAACACGCCGGGCTGCGACTTGCTCTGGTTGTCCTGCACCCAGTCGAGGTCGGCGGGCACGCCACCCTCGTTCATCAGGCGGGCGCTGTAGGTTTCGTAGAAAACCCCGCGCGGGTCACCAAACAAGCGGGGAATGAATTCGACCAAACCGGCCAGGGCGTGTTGTTTTACTTGCATCGGGCACAAAAATACGTTGGCATGCGGCGGGCTACCGCATTGGGGGCTGGCATTTATTGCACCGCCGCCACCGCCTGTAAATATTGCTCCAGCACCAGCTTCTCGTCAAATTTGGTTTCGGCGAGGTAGCGGCTGTTCTGGCCCATGCCCTGCAAATCGGCATCGGAGAGGCGCAAAACCTGAATCATTTTGGCGGCCAGGTCTTCGCCGCTGCGCACCTGGCAGAGGTAGCCGTTGCGGCCGTCGACTACGGTTTCGCGGCAGCCGGGCACGTCGGTAGTCACGAGGGGCTTGCCCACGGCGGCGGCTTCGAGCAGGGTTTTGGGGGTGCCTTCGCGGTAGCTGGGCAGCACCACGCAGTCGGCCTGGTGCAGGTGGGCGGGCACGTCGTCGGAGCGGCCCAGGTACTCAATGTCGCCGGTTGTCAGCCATTCTTCGAACGTGGCGCGGGGCACGCCCACGCCGCCGGCCTCATCGAGCCCGCCCAGCAGCTGAATGCGCGTGCCGGGCACGGCCTGCCGGATGATTTTGGCCGCTTCGAAGTACTCGACCACGCCCTTCTCATAGAGCACCCGCGCCACCATCAGGAACACGAACGGGGTTTGGCGGGTGAACTGCGCGGCGGGCCGGAACCGGGCCGTATCAACGCCGGAGCCGGGCAGCAGGCCGGTGATTTCCTTGCGCACCAGGCCGTGGTCGAGGAAGAGCTGCCGGTCGTCGCCGTTCTGGAAAAACACTTTGTGCGGGAAGCGGAAGGCGAAGCGGTAGAGCCCCAGCGCCACCTTGCTCACAAAGTTTTTGATGATGAACACCGTGCCCAGCCCGCTCACATTGTTGATGCTGGGGATGCCTGCCAGCCGGGCCGCGATGCTGCCGTAGATGTTGGGCTTGATGGTGTAGTGCAGCACCACGTCGGGCTTTTCGCGCCGGTAAATCTGGTAGAAGCGGCGGGTGAGGGCGGCGTCTTTCACCGGGTTGGTGCCCTTGTTCTCCATCAGAATCGGGACGAAGCGGCAACCCAGCTCGGTTTCGAGGCGCGCCGAATAGTCGTCGGGCGGGGCAATGGCCAGCACCTCGTGGCCCGCAGCCTGCAAGGCCCGCACGAGGCTGGCGCGAAAATTCCAAATATTCCAGCTGGTGTTGATAACTAAAGCGACGCGCAAAACGGGGAGTTGGTGAGGGGTGAAATCCTGAATTAAAAGCAAAGGTCGGCCTTACGGATTTTACCTCCACCGGTTTGCGCAGCAGCTCACAATTTCTTCAACTCCCCATTTCACCGATTGTGCCGGTACTTTATAGGCCCAATACGTGTTACCCCAGCCATGAAACTTCCGATTTCGATACTGCTGCTGGCGCCGCTGCCGCTGCTGGCCCAGGCCAGGCCCCCGCTGCTGCCCGGCCAGGCCATCTTCCAGAAAAACTGCGTGCGCTGCCACGGCGCCAACGGCAAGCGTGGCCTCAACGGCGCCCACGACCTCACCAAGAGTAACCTCAACGAGTTCGGGCGCACCTACCTCGTCACGACCGGCATGGGCAAGATGCCGGCTTTTGGCAAAACCCTCACCCCGGCGCAGGTGCAGCAGGTGGTGGCCTATTCACTCACGCTGAAATAGCATCGGCGCTTTTTATTGATTGATAGCCAGCCGGCTCCGCAAGGGGCCGGCTTTTTTTTGGCCCAACGCAACCGTTGCGGCCTTCTCCTGAATCCCACAAGCTCAGTATCAAATTAAACCGTTTTATTAGCGTTTATCTAGGACAATATTCCGGTTCTCACCTTTTCACTTACCCTTTTTCAACATGCAGAAAACCTTTCCTTTCCGAAACTGGCTGTCGGCCGCCGCGCTGCTGGGGCTGAGCGCCGGCCCGGCCCGGGCCCAGACCACGGCCGCCCTGCCGGCGGGCGTCAGCCGCGTCACGTCCGTGGAGGGCATCACCGAATACCAGCTCAAAAACGGGCTGCGGGTGCTGCTTTTCCCCGACCAGTCGAAGGCTACGATGACGGTGAACGCCACCTATTTGGTGGGCTCGCGGCACGAGGGCTACGGCGAGTCGGGCATGGCCCACCTGCTGGAGCACATGGTCTTCAAGGGCTCGACCAAGCACCCCAACATTCCGCAGGAGCTGACCGAGCACGGCGCCTCGCCCAACGGCTCGACCTGGTACGACCGCACCAACTACTTCGAAACCTTCTCGGCCACGGATGAGAATTTGAAGTGGGCCCTGGACCTGGAATCCGACCGGATGGTGAATTCCTTCATCGCCAAAAAGGACCTCGACACCGAGTTCAGCGTGGTGCGCAACGAGTTTGAGAGCGGTGAGAACCGGCCCCAGAGTGTGCTGATGGAGCGCGTGCTGAGCGCGGCCTACCTGTGGCACAACTACGGCAAGTCCACCATCGGCTCGAAGGAAGACATTGAGCGCGTGCCGATTGACAACCTCAAGGCCTTCTACCAGAAATTCTACCAGCCCGACAACGCCGTGCTGCTCGTGGCCGGCAAGTTTGACGAAGGCAAGACCCTGACGCTGGTGAACCAGTATTTCGGGGCCATTCCGCGCCCGGCGCGCACCCTGCAAGCCACCTACACCACCGAGCCCGCCCAGGACGGCGAGCGCGAAGTGACCCTGCGCCGCACCGGCGACACCCAGGGCATTGGCGTGGCCTACCACACGCCCGCCGGCTCGCACCCCGACTACGCGGCCATGGACGTGCTGGTGGACGTGCTGACCAACCAGCCCTCCGGCCGCCTCTACAAAGCCCTGATTGAGAGCAAGCGCGCCGCCAGCCAGTGGGGCTTCACGCCCACGCTGCACGATGCCGGCTTTGCCTACTTCTACGCCGAAGTGCGCCAGGGCCGCTCCCTCGATTCGGCCCGCACGGTGATGATGACGGCGTTGGATAACGTCTCGAAGCAGGCGCCCACGGCCGAGGAAGTGGACCGTGCCAAAACCAAGCTGCTCAAGAACATCGAGCTGCTGTTCCAGAACACCGACCAAGTGGGCCTGGCCATGAGCGAGTATGAAGCCACCGGCGACTGGCGCCTCGTGTACCTCTACCGCGACGAGCTGCGCAAGGTGACGCCCGCCGATGTGCAGCGCGTGGCGGCCCTCTACCTCAAGCCCAGCAACCGCACCGTGGGCCTGTTCCGGCCCGATGCCAAGCCCGACCGCACCACCGTGCCCGCCGCCCCCGACATCGCCATGCTGGTGAAAGGCTACAAGGGCGAGGCCGCCATCGCGGCCGGCGAAGCCTTCGCCGCCACGCCCGCCAACATCGACGCCCGCACCAGGCGTGGCCAGGAAGGCGGCGTGAAATACGCCCTGCTGGCCAAGCAAACCCGCGGCAACTCAGTGAACGTGAACATGAAAATCCGCTACGGCGACGAGGCCAGCCTGACCAACAAATCCATCCTGGCCAGCCTGACGGCCGACATGCTGGAGCGCGGCACCAAAACCCGCACCTACCCGCAAATCCGCGACGCGTTTGACAAGGCCAAGGCCCAGGTGCGCATCTACGGCAGCGGCCAGAGCACCGGCATCAGCATCCAGACCGACAAGCCGAACCTGCCCGCCGTGCTGGCCGTGGTGATGGACTGCCTGCGCAACCCCACCTTCCCGGCCGCCGAGTTCGACAAGCTGAAGCAGGAGCGCCTGGCCCAGCTGGAATCCCAGAAGCAGGACCCGCAGGGCCTGGCTTTCAACCTGGCCACCCGCCTGAGCGAGCCCTATCCCAAAGGCCACCCGTTCGAAACGCTGACCTATGACGACGAAATTGCCGCCGTCAAAGCGCTGAAAGTGGAGGACGTGCGGGCGTTTTACAAGAATTTCTACGGTGGGCAGGCGGCCACGCTGGCCGTGGTGGGCGCTTTCGATGAAGCCAGCCTGCGCAAGACGGTGAAAAGCCAGCTCGGCAGCTGGAAAGCGCCCCAGGCCTACGCCCGCATTCCGCTGCGCATCTTCGAGAACACGGCCACGGCGAAGGCCCAGGCCATCCAGACCGACGACAAGGCCAACGCCATGTTCGTGACCTTCCTGAAGTACCCGGTGCGCGACGACGACCCCGACTATGCCTCGATTTACATGGCCAACTACATCCTCGGCGACGGCTTCCTGAACTCGCGGCTGGCCACCCGCATCCGCCAGAAAGAGGGCGTGAGCTACGGCGTGGGCTCCTACGTGTACGCTGATGACAACGACAAAATCGGCACGTTCGGCTCCTACGCCATCTACAACCCCGTGAATTCCTCCCGCCTGGAGGCCGCCTACCGCGAGGAAATGGAGCGCCTGAGCAAGGACGGCGTGACGGCCGATGAGCTGAAAGCCGCCAAGTCGGCCGCCCTGCAAAACTTTCAGGTGGAGCGCAGCCAGGACGACCAGCTGGCCCGTAAATGGGCCCAGTACCTGACCAAGCCCGAAGGCCGCACCTTCACCCACGACGCCGAGCTGGAGCAGCGCATTGCCGCCCTCACGCCCGAGCAGGTGAGCGCCGCCGCCAAGAAGTACCTCGATTATTCGAAGCTGACCATTGTGAAAGCCGGCGACTTCGCCAAGGCTGCCGCGTCGGTGCCGGTGAAGTAAGAGGGCCTGATTCCGGGAAGCATATTTCCTAAAGAACGTCATGCTGAGCGCAGCCGAAGCATCTCTACCGCAAGAGTAAATAATTACTACTGCGGTAGAGATGCTTCGGCTGCGCTCAGCATGACGTTTTATTTTGCGCTCAGCAGGACGTTCCTTTTTCCTGTGCTTCCGTTTACCCAAGCCGTACCTTTATACTACCGATTACCGATTACCCCAATTCCCATGGCCAATAAAGCATCCGGCGGCCGCAAGCCCGCTGCCAGCACCCGGCACTTCACCACCGACAACGCCAAGGCCGGCTACGTGGCCACCAAAACCGACGGCGCCTACGCCACCGCCAAAGAGCAGGAAACCGCCATTCTGGTGAGTGTGCCCCCACGCCGCCAGTCCGAGCACCAGACTACCGAATACCTGGACGAGCTGGCTTTTCTGATTGAAACGGCCGGCGCCACCGCCACCAAGCGCTTTGTGCAGCGGCTGGAAAAGCCCGACATCCGGACCTACGTGGGCGAAGGCAAGCTGGCCGAAATCAAGGCCTACGTGCAGCACGAGGGCACCAGCATGGTGGTGTTCGATGACGACCTGTCGCCTTCCCAGCTGCGCAACCTGGAAGCCGAGCTGCTGGTGAAAATCGTGGACCGCTCGCTGCTGATTCTGGATATTTTCGCCCTGCGGGCCAAGTCGGCCACCTCGCGCACGCAGGTGGAGCTGGCCCAGTACCAGTACTTATTGCCCCGCCTCACCGGCCTCTGGACTCACCTGGACAAGCAGCGCGGCGGCGTGGGCATGAAGGGCCCGGGCGAAACCGAAATTGAAACGGACCGTCGCATTGTGCGCGACCGGATTGCCTTCCTCAAAGAGAAGCTTGAAGACCTGGACCGCCAGAGCCACACCCAGCGCAAGTCGCGCGGCGGCCTGGTACGCGTGGCGCTGGTGGGCTACACCAACGTGGGCAAAAGCACCCTGATGAACGTGCTGGGCAAGGCCGACGTATTTGCCGAAAACAAGCTGTTTGCCACCGTGGACGCCACCACCCGCAAAATCGTGCTCGACCAGACCCCGTTTCTGCTCTCCGACACGGTTGGGTTTATCCGCAAGCTTCCCACCAAGCTCATTGAGAGCTTCAAAAGCACACTCGATGAGATTCGCGAAGCTGATTTACTGCTGCACGTCGTGGATATTTCGCACGCCGGCTTCGAGGAGCAGATTCAGGTGGTGAACGACACGCTGGTCGACATCGGTGCGGCCGACAAGCCGGTGCTGCTGGTGTTCAACAAAATAGACCAGTACAAGCCGGACGACGTGGAGCACGACCCCTTCGGCGAAGTGCTGGACGCGGAGGACGATGGCACGGCCCCGCGCCCGCCGCTGGCCCAGCTGCAAGCCACCTACATGGCCAAGCTGCACGACCCGGTGGTGTTCATCTCGGCCCAGCACCGCACCAACATGGAGGAGCTGCGCGAGCTGCTCGGCAAGCGCGTGGCGGCCCTGCACCAGCAGCGCTACCCCTACCAGGCACCCAACGACTGGGCCGGCGAGTAACCGGGCACAGGGCACGAAGCCAACGGCAAGCCGGCAACCCCATGTTACCAAATTGTTGTGGCCCTTGCTTGCCAATGAACGTTGAATGAATATTTTCGTAAGGTCGAAGGCCGTGCCATTCAGGCGCGGCCTTTTTTCTTATGCGTCAGCTCAGGTTGCTTCGGTTTAGTTTGTTGGTTCTTCTGCTGGGCATGGGCCGGGTGGCCACAGCCCAGGATATTCCCGTGTATCCGCCGCCAGCCCCGCTCGACACGGCCGGCCTGGGCAAATCTGACGCCCAAACCTTTGCCAATTCGCAGGTAGTAGGCATGGGGCCCAGCAAGGGCCTCATCGTGAAATATGAGCGGATACCGGGCAACTTCAGCATCCGCAGCAGCGGCGTGGGCGGCGTGCCCGACTACCGCACTGACGTGAGCAAAAATGCCAACCTCGTCATCAAGGCCTACGCCCCGCTGCTCAACCACCCCCACCTGAAGCTGGTGCTGGGCCTGAACTACGACCGCCAGGAGTACCAGTTCCGCGAGCCCGCCACCAGCGACCAGTACGGGCTGTACGGCAACATCGAGAACAAAGGCCTGAGCATCATCGGGGCGCAGCTGGCTGTGATTCGGCCCGTCGACGCCGTGCATTGGTACCTGTTCCGCACCAAAACCGAGCTAAACGGCGACTACAATTCCGACGAGCTGGACATCAACAACTACCTCAAAGTCACCTCCGAATTCATTTATGGCTGGAAGCGCAGCTCCACCTTTGCCTGGGGCCTGGGCGTGCAGCTGGGCTACGTGCTGGGCCGCCAGAGCATCTACCCCGTGCTGGTCTACAACCGCACGTTCAACCCGCGCTGGGGCGTGGAGGCGCTGTTCCCGGCCCGCGTGCTGGTGCGCCGCAACCTTTCGCCCACGTCGCTGCTGTTTGCCGGCTACGAAGTGGTCAGCAACAACTACAACCTCAAGCTGCGCAACACGTTTCCGACCCCCAATAACCCCGCCGTGCGGGCGCTGGAGCTGCGCCAGATTGACGTAAAATTCCGCCTGCGCTACGAGCACGAGCTGCTGTCCTTCCTCTGGACCGGCGTGGAGGCCGGCTACCGCTACAACTACGAATTCAACGCCTTCGACCGCACCGACAACACCCGCGACCGCATCATCAACAGCCAGCTTGGCGGCACGCCCTACGCCAGCCTCGATTTGTTCATTGTGCCGCCCAGGAAGCTGCTGCAAAAGGCCGAACGGAGCCGGAAGTAGCGCAGGAGGGCAGGAGTACCCCGAAATTTTAGTTCGGCCCGTTAGAAAGTCACTTTCGTTCACGCGGGCCGAACTAAAATCCCGGGGCACTCTGCCTTACTTCCGCTGCCTCCTCTTCAGGCCCTTTAGCCAGGCATAGGTGGCTTCCTGGGCCCGCAGGGGCTTCTCCCCTGCTGCGGGCAGGATGTAATTATTCTCAAAATCGCGGGCTTTCACATTGTCCTGGCGCTGTAGGTCGAGCAGGTGGCGCACTTCGGCGCGCAGGGCGTCGTCGAGGATGGGGAAAGCTACTTCCACGCGCCGGTTGAGGTTGCGGGTCATCCAGTCGGCGGAGGACACGTAGACTTTTTCTTCGCCGCCGTGGGCAAAAACGTACACCCGGCTGTGCTCCAGAAACCGGTCCACGATACCGCGCTGGCTGATGTTTTCACTGAAGCCCGGCTGGCCCGGCACCAGGCGCCCAATTCCGCGCACCACCAACTCGACCCGCACCCCGGCGTGGCTGGCGTCGTACAGCTTGCAAATCATGGCCTCGTCTTCCACGGCATTCACCTTGAGGATGATGTAGGCTTCCCTGCCTTTTTTGGCCTGCTTGATTTCGTAGTCAATCAGGGCGTTGAGGCTGGAGCGCAGGCCGAAGGGTGCCACCAGCAATTGCGCCAGCTCCGGCACCGTGGTCTGGTCGCGCAGGTAGCCGAACACGGCGGTGGCCTCCCTGGTTAGTTCGGCATTGGCCGTGAACAGGCCGTGGTCGGTGTAGAGCTCGGCGGTGCTTTCGTTGAAGTTGCCGGTGCTGAAATAGGCGTACTCGCGGGTGGTTTCGTCGGCCTCGCGGCGGGCAATGAGCAGCAGCTTGCTGTGCACCTTCAGCTCGGGCGGCGTGAAGATGACGTGGGCACCGGCCCGCTGCAATTTGTCGGCCCAGAACAGGTTCGACTCCTCATCAAACCGCGCTTTGAGCTCCATCACCACCGTTACCTGCTTGCCGCGCCTGGCGGCTTTCAGCAGGGCTTTCACCACTTCGCTCTTGCTGGCCACGCGGTAGAGCGTGATGCTGACGGCCGACACGCGCGGGTCGGCGGCAGCCTCGCGCAGCAGGCGCGTCACGTAGTCGAAGCTCTGGTACGGGAGGTGCAGCAGGTGGTCGCGCAGCCCGATGGCGGCCAGCAGGCTGCCCGTGCGCGGCAGCGTGGGGTGCGGCAGCGCCGGCCAGGCCGGGTAATGAAAGTCGGCCTCGTCAAAATCCGGAAAGCCAAAGAAGTCGCGGAAATTGTGGTAGCGGCTGCCTTCCACCAGCTCCTCGTCGGTGATGCCGGTTTTCTGCTTGATGGCCCGCAGGACTTCCTTCGGGATTTCGGGGTCGAAAAGCAGGCGAGCGGGGAAGCCGGTGGCGCGCTTGGCCAGGCTGCTGCGGATTTTCTCCATCAAATCGCCCGATACTTCTTCTTCAATGTCCAGCTCGGCATCGCGGGAAAGCTTGATGGCATTGACCTCGACTTGCTTATAGGCCGGGAACAGCTCAGAGGCGCCCATCCGAATCACGTCATCGAGAAACAGGACGTAGCGCTCGTCGCCCTCGTCGGGCAGGCGCACGAAGCGGCCGCCGTGGCGCCTGGTGGGCAGCTCCATCAGCAGCACCCGCTCGGCGGCCGGCTTGGGTTTGGCGGCGGTGGGCTTGCTGAGCAGGAAGGTGAGGTACACGGCCTGGTCCTTCAGAAACAGGTGGTGCAGGCCATCGTCGAGCACCACGGGCGAGAGCAGGTCCTGCACCTTGTCGCGGAAGTAGCGAACGGTCCATTCGCGCTGCTTGTCGGTCAGCTCGGCCTCGTTCAGCAGATGAATGTGGCGGCGGTTGAGCTCGGGCAGCAGTTCCCGGAACGTGGTCCCGAATTCTTCCTGCTGGCGCGCCACCTCGGCCAGCACCTCGCGCAGCTGCCGCTTGGGACTCTCGCCGAGCTTGGCGCGGGTTTTCTTCTTCAGCTTCGTGAGCCGCCGCAGCGTGGCCACCCGCACCTTAAAAAACTCGTCGAGGTTGCTGCTGAAAATGGCCAGAAACTTGAGGCGCTCCAGCAGCGGCACGGCGGCGCACTGGGCTTCTTGCAGCACCCGGGCGTTGAAACGCAGCCAGCTCAGGTCGCGGGAAAGGGTTTTCAAAAGCAGTTTAAAGTTAAAAGTGAAGGGTTAAAACCGTCTACTCTCTGCAGAGGACGTGCTTGCCACCCGTTTAGCCGGCTTGTACGATACGACCAGGTAAGAAGCTACGCCGATTTTTTTAACTCCTCACTTTTACCTTTTAACTAACATTGCGCGGGTAGTCGTAGAAGTAGAACTCGGCGTTGGCCTTGCTCACCTCCGCCCAATGGTCGCAGCTGAAGCGCAGGCACACCACGGCGGCGGTGGGCATCTCGTTCAGCGCAGAGGGCGACAGCTCGTTGGCCGTTTCGGTGATGGTGGGGTTGTGGCCCACCAGCAGAGCCGAGCCCGCGGTATCGGGCAGGTTGTGGATAATGGTGAGCAGGCCGTCCATATCGGCCCCGTAAATGCCGGGCTCAACCGTAATTTTATCGTGCGGAAACTGCATTTCGCGGGCCACCAGCACGGCGGTGCTCATGGCGCGCACGGCCGGCGAGCTCACGATGATATCGGGGCAGATGCGGCGCTTGGCGAGGGCCTTGCCCATGGCGGGAGCGTCGTCGCGGCCACGGTCGTTGAGGGGGCGTTCCTGGTCGCTGAGCTCGTCGAAGCTCCAGCTGGATTTGGCGTGGCGAAGGAGATAAAGCGTTTTCATGAGGGCGAAGCTAGCGGGGTTTTGCTTACCGTGGCGGTTAGGAAAAGGTTATGTCAGGTATTTCAGCCGCTGGCCCGAATATCCCGAAATTCTATTTCGGCCCGAGCGAACGATGCGGCGATAGATGGCGGCCTCATCGCTCCTCCCCTGTTTCTTATATTCACAGCATGCCGAAACGACGAAACCTCTGCGGCCTGGCCGGCGGGCTGCTCGCCTTGTGCCTGCCGGGCAGCTGCCAGCAGCCCACCGAAACCGCCAGCCAAGCCACAACAACCGCCGGAGCCGGCCAGTGGATTGGCAGTGGGGAGCAGCGGCTGTGGACCCAGACGTACCGCAGCGCGAAGCTTAGCGCCCACCCCACCCTGCTCGTGGTTGTGCACGGCGATGCGGCATTCAACCCGCCTGACTACCAGTACACCCTGGCCCGGCAAGTAGCCGAGGCCAACCCCAGCGTGGTGGCGGTGGGCCTGCTGCGCCCCGGGTACACCGACCCGGCCGGGCGCCAGTCGGCGGGCCAGCGCGGGGAGGCCGCCGGCGACAACTACACGCCCGCCGTCATCGATGCCATCGCGGGCGCGCTCGTCATGCTCAAGGCCCGCTACCACGCGGGGCGGGTGGTGGTGGCGGGCCACTCCGGCGGGGCCGCCATTACCGCCGACTTGCTCGGCCGCCACCCCGGCCTCGCCGACGCGGCCGTGTTGGCTTCGTGCCCGTGCAATGTGGCCACCTGGCGGGTGCACATGAAGCGCCGTGTGGGGGGGCCGGTATGGGACCTGCCCGTCGAAAGCGTGTCGCCGGAGCAGGTAGTGGCCCGCATCCCGTCCACCACGCGGGTAACGCTGCTCGTGGGCACTGCCGATTCGATAGCCCCGAAGGCGCTTACCCAGGAATATTACCGGCGGCTGCGGCAACGAGGCATCCCCGCCAAGGTGCTCGAACTGCCCGGGCTGGGCCACGAGATTTTCTTATCCAAGGCTGTTCAGCAGGAAATCGCGCTGCTGTTGCATTAAGTGAATACCCTCATGACTAAAAAACGGTCATGCTTCGCTACGCGCTGCATGACGTTCTGCTCTTGCCCTGCCACCCCCGCTCTGCCACCATGCTCCCCACCTACCGCCGCCGCTTCCAGAAACTGCGCGTGGCCCGCAGCCGCCAGCACGGCGAAGCGCCCTACAAGCCCGCCCTGCTGCTGGCCGTGCTCGAAGGCATTGCCCGACGGCTCCATCCAGGGCAACCGCATCGAAATCACGCCCGGGCTCATCGCGGCCTTCAAAGCCATTTGCACCGATTTGGGCACCTCGGCGCTGTTCACGGCGGCCAACTTCGCGCTGCCCTTCTACCACCTGCGCTCCGATGGCTTCTGGCACCTGCACACCTGGCCCGGCCTCGAAATCCTGCTCACCCGCTTGGGCTCCATCCGCAGCTTCCGCCACCTGCGCGACGTGGTGGCCTACGCCGCCCTCGATGCCGACCTCTGGCTGCTGCTGCAAGAGCCCGCCCAGCGCGCCGCCCTCACGCAAGCGCTGCTCACGCGCTACTTCCCCCAAACGCAGGGCCGCTACCGCGCCCGCGCCGGCGAGCAGGCCCTGGCCGACATCCGCCGCCAGATGCTGGAAGAGCCCGCCGCCCTCTACCGCCACCATGTCGTGCCCGCCGATGAGCTCGACCTCACCGTGCGCAGCGGCGTGTTCAAGCGCGTGGCGCTCGAAGCCCACGACTACACCTGTGCCGTGTCAGGCCTGAAGCTGCTCAGCACCCGCAGCAGCCCCGTGCCGCTGCTCGATGCCTGCCACATTGTGCCCTGGGCCGTGAGCCACGACGACACCCTCCCCAACCGAAGGTCAGCGAAGCTAATGGCCTCGCGCTGTGCCCCAACCTGCACCGCGCCTTCGACCGCCACCTGTTCTGGATTGACGCCGACTACCGCGTGCGCCTGGCCAACAATTTCGGCGAGCTCAGCGGCGGCGACTACGGCGTGCGCCGCTTCGAGGGACAGGAGCTGCCGCTGCCCCAGCGCCCGGAGTGGCGGCTGGGACGGTAGAATTTGAAGGCGCAGGTGGGTGGTGAGAATCAAGCTTTGTAAAGAAAAGCCATTTCCTTTTACATAGGTCAAGACCCTTTGTAAAGGAAAACGGCTTTTCTTTCTACGTTGACCATTTAATATTCAAATTGCTCTCGCGACTGGAGTAGCGATACTTAATTCTCACACAGATTGTGCGAGAATTAAGTATCAAGAAAATCCCAATCATCGCCCATTACCCAACGGATAGCGGAGAGCTTGCCATTGAGCATGCCCCACTCGAAGTCACTATATGGCCCTAAGTTGGCTTTCCCGTATTGCTCCTCTTTGCTCTTAGCGGCTGCTTTTCCCAAATCCACATCCTTTTGGGTAACGTCATCTATACCTAATCTGGCTTTATAGACCTGATTTTGATGTCTGTTATACCAGATTTTATCATAAAGCTCTTTCTCTACTCCTAGCATTTCCGTGAATGTTCTGGGCACTTCTTCCCATTCTTGCTCGGCTTCAATGTCACTCATAAGCTCAGGCATAAAGTGACGCAGAGCTTCTATCAGCGTCACGAAGTAATAGGATTTGTTGGCGGAGAAACTGGCTGCGAAGTCAGGATGCGGATACTTCTTATTGGTAGCACCGAAGTCTTCTTTATTGTGAGTAACAAAAGCGAATTGAGTTTCTTCTGTTCCTATGTCTTTGATGGCTTCCGCATACACTTCCATAAGAACAGCATCTGCCATACTATTCTTTTGGAGATGAAAAGGAGCCCTTTTATCAATGGCTCTTTGCGCAGCTTTTATAAGCACTGCCTCAGTTGAAGCAATTGCTATTGAACTGCTCAGTATTTTCTCAATCCTTGAAATATTGAAAGCAGCCGTTTCAGTTAAGGATGACAGCTTGTGTCTTACATCATCTAGTTGGCTTACTGCAATGTCTTTCTCTACAGAGTCTCCAAACTCACTTATTATGCCTCTCACTTTCGCAAAAACGCTGGACAGGCTCTTGGTGGCGTCATGAATTACTCGTTTCTTATTCCGCTCAAATTCATCGATGACAATCTGAGGAACAATAAATGCTACCTCTTCAAGCCGAATTAATCCTTCAATAATACCTATGAATTTATTCTGGTCAGCACCCTTTGCCAAGTCAAGCCAAGTGCAGGTATCCACGAGAATTTTTACCATGATGAGAGTATTAACGACTGGGTTATTGAGCCGATAAGAAATAGAAGCTGTTTAGGAAGTCGCCAGCTAGGGGTAGAGACGCATATTTGCGTCTCGTCGTTGAACGATAAAGGCAGTATTCGTTCGACGACGAGACGCAAATATGCGTCTCTACATCAATAGGCCGACTTCATAAACAGCTTCGTCTTAAAGCTACAAAGAAGCCCCAGCCGCCCCGCAGCTGGGGCTTCTTATTGCACCTCTCCCCACCCCGTTACACACCTCCCAAAGAATAAAACCCATGTAACAACCGTTGTTACATCGCGCCGGATTTTCCTGAGCGATGTAACAAAAAGGCCCGCTATACCCCGTGCACTACCTTCTGACTCGCTGGCAGCGGCTGTGCGGGCATATTTCGGCCTGACGCAGGCGGAGCTGGGGCGCTACCTGGGCGTGGCGCGGGAGCAGGTGGCCTTCGTGGAAGCGGGCAAACGCTCGTTTTTGCTGGAGGCGGAGCGGCGGCTGCGCCAGCTGGTGCTGCTGTTGCCGCCCGAAGCGGAAGCGGAGCCTCCGGCTACCCCAGCGGCTGGGGTGACCGAGCCCCTGACCGCCGCCGAGCTGGCAGCCCTGCGCAAGCGCCTGCGCCGCTGCCGGCACGAGGCCGCCCAGCTGCGCTACCAGCTGGAAACGGAGGCCAACCGCACCCGGGCCCAGACGCGCCGCCAGCGTGGCCTGGCGCAATTAGGTGCAGGCCTGCTGCCCGCCGCCGGCGCGCTCACGGCCGAGGAAGAGCGGACCCGCAAGTGGCTCACGCAGCTCGCCCCTGCCCCGGTGCATCCGCCCCTGTCCGGCGGGGCGCAATCCCTGTTGGCGGCTCGCTTGCGGGGGCTCACGGCCGAAGCCGATGCGCTGGCTGATTTACTGGCCAGTAACGATGGTAAAGTTTCTGAAGACCAGAAATAAAAATGGCGGGTCGTGCAATTCGCGGGCGGGCTTACCGTTCAGCTAGCGAACCTCATTTCTTCACCTAACTCATTTAACCTACTATGGCTTACTCCGTGAATTTACTGACCACTGCGGCCGAGTGCGACGCTGCCCTCGCCCTCGCCGCCACCGAGCTGCGCGACCTGAACCACCGCGGCGACAACCTCGACTACACCCGCGAGAACACGACCGACAGCGCCACCGAAATTCAGGCCGAGATGGCCAGCCTTACCGCCGAAATCGGGGCCCTGAATACCATCATTCCCACGCTGGCCGCCGGTACCAAGGCCCGCAAAACCAACGAGGTAAACCTGCGCCGCGCCACCAACCGCCAGGCCGACCTCACCGACCGGCAGGAATCGCGCGGCCCGGTGGCCCTGCTCACCCGCGAGCTTGATTTAGCCCAGGTGCAGGTTCAAATCACGGAAACCAACGCGTACATCGCCGCCGTCACGGCCCGCAAAGCCGTGGTATAGATGTCGCGCGAGTAGCCCAGGCTACCAGGGCGGCCACCTCCCGCTAAACAAAAAAGCCCCGACCATCCGGCCGGGGCTTTTTGTTTAAGTACTCGTGCAAAAGTAAACGAATAACAGAACGTCATGCAGAGCGCAGCGAAGCATCTCGCTTGTGGTAGTAAATCAATCGTTTATCGATGTGAGCGAGATGCTTCGCTGCGCTCTGCATGACGGTTACTTTTGCTTGACTACTTAGCGAATGGGAAAGCTACTCTTTCACGAAACGCTGGTGCGTGGTCGAAGCACCGACTTTCAGCGTCAGCATATAGGTGCCGGGGCCAGCGCCGACGCGTTCAGCTGGCCATCGGTGAAGGTCAGGCCTTTCACTTCGGCCCCGCGCAGGTCGTAGACACGCACCGAGAAGGGCTGCGCCTGGTCGGCGCTCAGCGGACGGGCAATGCGCAGCACGTCGGTAGCCGGGTTCGGAGTGTGTATTGGTCGGCCAGGCCGTTGCCCGGGCGGGCGGCACTGCCATCGAGACGGGCACCGCCCGAGATGGTGACGGTGTAGTCCCCGGTTTCGCCGTAGCTGAAGCTGCCGCAGCTGGTGGTGGCGCTGTTGTCGCTCATCACCACGCGCAGGCGGGTGGCGCCGCTTTTGGCCGAAGCGGACACCGTGAAGCTGCCCGTGCGGGTAGTGGCACTGGTGCCGGTACGGCCGAAATAAACGGGGCTGATAACGACGCCGTTGGCCGCCGCCGCGCCGCCGGGAAACTGGGTGTAGCCCAGGATGCCGCCGCCGATGGTGCCCGCCCACAGGTTGAGGTACTGGCCCATAGGCCAGGCGTTGAGCCCACCGGCCCGGACGCCACCCAAATTCCTGGAACTTGCAAGCACTCAACGGGCTGAACGCAACAACGCCCTGCCGTTAGGGCAAGGCGTTGTTGCGTTTAATAGAAGGTGGAATCAGGTACTGCCGGGGCTTACTGCTTCTCAAAGCGCTGGCGCACGGTTTCGGTGCCATCGCCGATGGCCACGTAGTAGAGGCCCTTGGGCAGGTCGGTGACCTGCACCTGGCCCCGGCCGTCGTAACGGGCCTGCGACATGGCGTGGCCGCTGAGGTCGAACACCTGCACGGTGTATCTGGCGGCGCTGGCGCCGGCCGGCAGGGCCAGGGTCAGCCGTTCGCTGGCCGGGTTGGGGTAGAACGACACGGGCGTGGTTGCGGCCAGGGCCGGGCGCGGCGCCGTGCCACCCAGCGAGGTCAGAATACCGACCCGGGCACCGCCGGGAGCGAACAGGGCGTTCATGCGCGAGCTTTGGCCGGTGGAAAACATGTACATGCAGGCATCGTCCACATAGTCCATGTAGTTCATGCTCATGTCGCCCGAGTTGGAGCAGGACACGTGCGGAAAGGCCGGGCAGCCGTAGTTTTCGGCACCCTGGTTGGGGGTGTCCGTCACGAGGTCGGAGCCGGTGCAGGCGCCGTTGTCATCGCCCCAGATGTGGCGCAGGTTCAGCCAGTGGCCCACTTCGTGGGTAGCGGTGCGGCCCAGGTCGTAGCTGCTGATGTAGGTGCCGGCCGCGTACTTGGCGCGGCTGCCGAAGGCCGAATACAGAATCACGACGCCGTCGGTACTGGCCGAGCCGCCGGGAAACTGCGCGTAGCCCAGCAGGCCCTGGCCCAGGTTGCAGGCCCACAGGTTGAGGTATTTGGTGGCATCCCAGGCATTGTCGCCGCCGCGCTTGGAGTTTTTCACAGCATCGTTGGTGCTCCACGACGAGGTTTTGGTTTGCTTGTGGATGACGCCCGTGGTGGCCAGGCCGGCGGGGTCACGCCGGGCCAGCACAAACTGCACGCCCACGTTGGCCACCAGGCCCGCGTAGATGCCGGGCGTTTTGTTATAGTCGCTGTTCAGCTTCTGGTAGTCTTCGTTCAGCACCGCAATCTGGGATTGCACCTGGGCGTCGGAGATATTCTGGGCGGCCGTGTTGTACAGCACGTGCACCACCACCGGAATGATGACCGTGCCGGCCGTGGTGCGCTGCAGCGTGGGGTTGGCGGCCAGCTGCTGGGTCTGGGCTTCGATGCGGGCCATGCGCTGGGCCAGCGCGGGGTCGGCGGCCAGCTGGGCTTGCAGCACTTCCATGGTGCCGCAGGCGCGGTGCGTAATGGGTGTGGTGGTGGCTTCGAGCTGATAGCCCACCGCCATGCGGCTTTGCAGGTCCTGGGCCAGGGCCGGGGCAGCACTGCCCAGCAGGGCCAGCGCGGAGAAATAAAGCTTGTTCATGTAGGAGTTGGTCAATAGGTTAAAAAAGGTGGGATGAAGCACCTAATTTAAGAAAAATTTGATATTTCCCGAGTTTTTCTTGCTAAATTTTCAATTATATCGCAGGATAAAAGCGAAAATGGGCAACAGAAGCAGGTTTCCCTCTTCTGTTGCCCATTATTAATTTCCCGCAATTTCAGCTTTCCACGGAAATCCGTTGGGCTAAAACAGGAAGTCGAAGCCCACGAATACCAGCTTCTCCTCCCCTACCGAGTACGTGGCGTTGACCACTGCCGCTTTGAGAATGTCGATGTACACGCCGCCACCGAAGCCGCTGTGGAAGGCAGCGAGGCCGGAGTAGGTGCCGGTGTCGTTGTCGGAATACACGCGGCCCACGTCGGCCAGGCCCATGATGCCGAACTTGCCGGGGAACAGGTAGGCATTGAAGGAAAACAGCTCCAGGCGCGGCTCAAAGTTGGCGTATACCACGGTGCGGCCCGCAAAGCGGGTGCGGCGGTAGCCGCGCAGGTTGGTGGTGCCGCCCAGGGTGTTGGCCTGGTAGAAGCGGTAGTCGCCGTAGTTGTGCTGGTAGCCGATGCGGCCGGCATAGGTGAGGTGGAAAGGAAAGTTGGGCGTGAGGTAGGCCCGGAACTCGGAGGTAATGCGGCCGAAGTTCAGGCTTTCCCGGTTGAGCTGCCAGTTGTACTGGAACTCGTTGAACCAGCGCAGGCCGATGCGGGGGTTTTTGGCCGAGGAGCTGGCGTCGATGTTCAGGTACATCAGCCCGCCGAGGTACTGGTTGGTCTGAAAGTCGGAAGCGCGCACGCCAAAGCGCCGGTTCTCGTAGGTGACCACGCCGTTCTTGTTGGTGAGGCTGTCCTTGATGACCGAGCCGATGGGGTCCTTTTCAATCCGGAACTGGTCGAACTGCGGCCCGATGCCGAACTTGAGGAAGCTGAACAGCTTGCGCTCGAAGGTGGGCGCGATGGTGAAGCGGTCGAAGCGCACGCGGTAGGCGCTGTTCACGGTGCGGTTGGTGACCACGCCGCGGTTTTCATCCTTGGTCGCCAGGTTCACGGTATTGTTGCCGATGCCGAAGAAGTTATACAGCAGCTGCGGGCCGTAGTACTGGGCCGCGATGTGTAGGTCCGTCTTCTTGAAAATGCGGGTGAACTGGCCCGTGTAGCGGATGTTGTAGGCCTCGCGGGCCGGCGCGAAGTTGGCCGTGATGGTCTGTTCCCAGGAGTAGGGCTCGCGGCGGAAGCCGTAGTGGCGGTAGGTAGCACCGCCGCCCAGCAGAAAGCCGTCGTCGATGTTGTACCCAAAATACAGGGCCGGGCCGAAGTAGTCGAGCCGGTAGTCCTTGAGGTCGAAGCGGTGCGGGTAGTCGTAGCGGCTCACCTCGTAGCCGGGCTCCAGGCGCAGGCGGGCTTCGGAGCTGGGGGTGATGACGTTGCCGGTATCGGCGTCGTACACCTGGGTTTTGTGGAGCAGGCCGCCCACGTGGTCGCGGGTGGTGATGCTGTCACGGCCCGTGCCGGCAATAATGCGCAGCTTTGCGCCGCTGTGCACGTCGCCGCGCACGTCGTACACGTCCTTGCCGCCGATGCCGTAGAGACGAACCTCGTCGGTCACCTTGTCATCAAACATGCGGTCGTACAGCACCTTGGTGAGGTCGCCGTCCTTGTTGATTTTCCGCATCACGACGTGGGTGTGGTGGTCGGGCAGGCGCTCCACGGTGAATTTCTCGTTCTTCTTCGAGCCCCGGATTTCCACGATTTCGGCCAGCACGTCGGCATATTTGCCGGCCAGGTCGGGCAGCAGGTCGCGGCGGCTTTTCAGCTTGGCGATGATTTCCTTGCCGTGCAGGTCGTAGATTTCCTTGGGCCACTTGTCGAGAAACGCTTTTTCGATGATTTCATCGGTCAGGTGGGCCTTCATGTAGTCGGCCTCGGCAATCCACTGTTCACGGGTCACGGCGCTCATGAATACCCGGTCGTTGCTCAGGCCGGTCTGGTTCAGGCCCTTGTAGTCGGCGTAGTCGTAGCCAAAGTTCTGGAAGTTGCGGATGGCAAACTTGCGCGAAATCAGGTACGGCAGCACCCCATCGCCCTTGAAGAAGGCAATGTCGCGGTCCTCGGGCACGGCCGTGAAGGTGCGGTCGCCGTCCTTGTTCTTCTTTTCGCTCCAGCGCCACTGGTCCTCGTGCCGGTCCCAGTCGCCAATCCACATATCAAACAGGCGCGAGCGGGCGAAGGCTTTCTCGTCGACTTTGTTGTCGTTGTCGTCCAGCAGGCGGCTGAGCATCTTCTCGGTGCCCACCAGGTTTTTGGCAAAGCCGAGGCTTTCCACATTGTCCTGGCTATCCTTGGCGTCTTCTTCCAGGGCGGCGGGCAGGTTGGCAAACTGGGCGTAGTACTGCCCCAGCAGCGGGTCCTGCGGAATGTAAACCGGCACCGGATTGGTGTGCAGAATGCCGGCCGCCGTGCCCAGCGGCGGCAGCACAAACGAGGCGTACGGGTGCTGGGCCGAAATCTGGTCCTGTAGCACGGCCTTGGCCAGGCCGGTGCGCAGCTGCTCGGGCAGCACGGCGGCGGGGTCCTTGTCGATGCCGCGCAGCGAGAAGTTGTAGCCGGCTTCGTTGCGCACTTTCAGCGAGGCGGTTTGCTTGCCGCCGCCGGTTTTGTAGGGCATCAGGCCGCCTTTGTCGTTGGCCAGGTCCAGGGTGCGGAGCTTCACGGGCGTGGCCCATTCCTTGCGGTAATGCTCGCCCAGCAGCCAGTTGTGGAAGCCGCCGTGCTTGTCGTAGCTTGGGTTGATGGCCACGGTCACGGAGCTGTCGCGGAAGTCGGGGCGCTTCGTGGGAATCGGGGCTTTGGCAATGGCTTCGGCCTCTTTTTCCTTTTTCTTCTCCTTGTCTTTTTTCTTTTCTTTGATGGCCTCCTCGGTCTGGGGCAGCTTCTTGCCGTTGGCCTCGCCATTGGTGGTGCTTAGGGCCGTATCGGAAATCGGCTGGGCGGGCGGCTGAATGGCAATGCTGCCGGTGGTTTTGGCGTAGAGCGGCGTACGGAACACGCGGCGGGCCGTCTGGCCGTTGCCCTGCGGGATAAAATACTCGGCCCACACCTGGCCGTCGTCGTAGTAGTTCACTTCGGCCCAGCCCTTCTCTTTATCCGAGAAAATGGCCCCGCCGCCATCGCCGGGCTTTACGTGCTGGGTTTTGCAGCCCGAACCGCTGATGATGAAATGGGCGCTGCCTTCCTTATAGTATTGCAGGTTGTGCTCGTGCCCGGCCGCGTAAATGACGTTTGGGTACTTGGCAAAAATATCGAGCAGCCCCTTGCGGTACGCCTGGTACAGCGGGTGCGGAATGTCCTGGCTGATGCCGCCGTACTTGCGGGCAAACGGGTAGATGGAGCCAATGACCGGCAGCGGCAGAAAGGCGTACTTGAAAACGATGCTAAGCGGAAAAATATGGTCGGCGAGGGTGAAATAGCCGCCGTGAATGCCGTCGGAAAACAGCGGGTGGTGGGCAAACACCATGATGTGCTTGTCCTTGTTGCGGGCGATAATTTCTTCCACGGCCGCAAATACGTCGTCGGGGTTATCGGCCCCGCAGGCGCCGTTGAGGCCGAAGGGCCGGTTGGTGGGCGCCGTCAGAAACCACTGCGAGTTCAGGGCAATCAGCACCAGGTCGTCCTGCACGCGCACTTCGAACGGGCCGGGGCAGCCGTCGCGCGGCAGGAAGAAGTCGCCGGTGTAGCCAAACTCCACCGAGTCCTTCCGCATGTAGTTTTCCACGAAAGCCTGCTCGCGGTTCACCTGGGCCAGGCCGCCGGCCGCGCCCTGAATCCAGTCGTGGTTGCCGGGCGTCATGTACTTTTCGCCGGGGTAATTTTTAAATACATCGAGCTGGGCGGTGAGGCGTTCTTCGGCGTTGTGGCGGTCGTAGGCGCCTTCTTCGGGCATGCCGTAGTTGTACACGTTGTCGCCCAGGAAGATGGTGGTGCTGTTTTTGCCGGCTCGCATAATTTGCTGGCGCAGGAAATTGAGGCTGGGCTCGCCGCCCTTGGCCACCGGAATGGGGTTTCCCACGTCGCCGATGAGGAACACGCGGTAGCGAATCCGGGTCGAATCGGGCGGAATATTCTTCTGCCAGCTCACGCCGGTTTTGCGGTAGTTGGGGCGGCTGCGGTGGGGGTTCTGGTCCGATTCGCCGGGTTCGGGCAGTTCCCGCTGGGTGCCTTTGGACTCCTTGAGCGGTTTGAGCGGCGCGGCAAGTTGGGCACTGGCGGCCAGAGGCAGGCAGCAGGCAAGCAGAAAAGTGAGGCGACGAAGTAGGGTCATGTAAGCAGGTGCGAAGCGAGGCCGCCGGGTGTCGGCGGGGCAATACGTAAATTTACAACAGGCGCGGTCCCGGCCCGAGTACGGCCCGTTACGCAAAGCGCAGTAGTGCGGTTAGGGCCGGGGGTTTTAACTTACGTCTGATGCTTCGCGTTGAAAGCCGGCGAGCCCGCCGGATAAACCGGCCGTAGCTTCGCTTATCATGGAAGAAATTGTCCCCAAATCCGTCGAGCTGGCGGCCGCGCCTGCGCCGGCCGAACCCACGGACGTGCCAAAGAACGCCCCGGCCGAAAAGCCCGCCAAGGCTCCCGCCTCCGCCCTTGTGAAAGAAGCGCAGGCCGATGTCACCGAGTTGTTAACGAAGGGCTTGTCGCCCATGCTCACCTACCACTCGCTGCGCCACACCGAGGCCGTGGTGAAAGAATGCCGCGCCCTGGCCACGGCCGCCGAGCTCACCCCCGACGACACCGAAGCCCTGCTGCTGGCCGCCTGGTTTCACGATTCCGGCTACCTTGACGTGTACGACGGCCACGAATTCCGCAGCATGGAGCGCGCCGCCGCCTGGCTGGCCGAGCACGGCGTGCCCACGCCCCGCATCGAGCTGATTCAGGGCCTCATCAAAGCCACGCACCGCGACTCCACGGCCGAAACCGACCTGCAAAAGCTGCTGGTGGATGCCGACATGAGCAACCTGGCCCGCGACGACTTCCGCTCCCGCGCCGAGCTGCTGCGCACCGAATGGGAGCTGGTGCTGGGCAAGTCCTACACGAACCCCGAATGGGCCGAGCTCCAGCTTAATTTCATGCTGGGCCACAAATTTCACTCGGAAGCCGGCAAGGAGCGCTACCGCAAGGAGTTCAAGAAGAACGTGGACGAGCAGCGCGACCGCCTCAAGAAAACCGAGAAGAAGGACAAGAAAAAGAACAAGGAGAAGAGCGAAACCTTCGCCGAGCCCAAGCGCGGCATCGAAACCATGTTCCGCACCATGTACGGCAACCACGTGAAGCTGTCGGCCATGGCCGACAAGAAGGCCAGCATGATGATTCAGCTCAACGCCGTGCTTATTTCCGTCATCATCACCTACCTGGGGGCCAAGATGGGCAAGGCCGGCAACCTGGCCCCGCTGATGGGCAACAACCCCGTGCTGGGCATCCCTATCAGCATTTTGCTGATTACGGCCCTGGGCTCGGTCACCACGGCCATCCTCTCGGCCCAGCCCGACGTCACCAGCTTCAACTGGCTGAAGAAAAGCCCCGAAATCGCCAGCAACCGCCGCGTCAACCTGCTGTTTTTCGGCCAGTTCACTAAGCTCAGCCTCGACCATTTCCAGAGCGGCATGCGCGAGATGATGCGCCAGAAAGAAGCCATCTACACCAACATGGTTACCGACGTGTACTACCTCGGCGAGGTGCTCGCGCGCAAATACGCCCTGCTGCGTTCCAGCTACACTATTTTCATGGTCGGGCTGATTCTCACGGCCCTGTCGTTCGGCATCGCACTGCTGTATAAGTCGTAGTTTATCCTCTGGCAGCGAGCCCCGTTCTTATCTTTGCGGCATGGCTGCGTAGTTCAACGGATAGAATAGGCGTTTCCTAAACGCTTGATATGAGTTCGATTCTCGTCGCGGCTACTTTAATAATCAAGCACTTACAAGAGTCTGTTTTCAATCTGAAAGCAGACTCTTGTTTTTTTATATCGATTCCGGCTTGTTTTCCAGCGCGGCCGCAATGAAGGCGGGGACAGAAGTCCGTGGTCGAATTCCCAGTGATGATTGGGACACAGCACCACCAGATTGCTCAGCTTGTTGACTTCGGCCACGAAATCAACTGGCAAAAACTCGTTAATGGGGTTGATATGACACACCTCGTAGTGCGTATCATAGCCGCAAACCGTACACGCTTTGGCTCTGCTTGACTTACGGTATATCATCCGCGCCAGGCTGCGTATCTGAGCCGCGTACTGTGGTAAGGCCCTGGCTTTGAGCTGGTGCAATGCCACCGTCCACCAGTCAACCAGGCTGGGGTTGCAGTTATCACAGGTCGTCCGACGGGTTAGCAAAGCCGCGCCGCAATGCTTACAGCTGCGTGCGGTGCGCTGGCGACTGGGAAAAAGATGTCCGTCTACCCGGTTGGCACAAGAGCGGGAGCAATATTTCGCGTTCGCTGTTTGCGCGCCGCAGTGCAGGCAGTTATTCATGGCCCAAATTACCGGATATTGCCGGTCAATTCCCTCGCTCATACCCGGATGAATCCCCTCATTACCCCCGCCGAGCTACTGGCCCTGCTCCCCACCAGGCCCGTGGTCCTGCTCGATGCCCGCAGCGGCCCCACCGCCCGCCAGGCCTATGAAGCTCAGCACCTGCGCGGGGCGCTGCCCATTGATTTGGACCAGGACCTGGCCGGGCCGGCCGCCAATCCAGCCGAAGGGGGCCGGCACCCGCTGCCCGATTTGCCGGCCTTTGCGCGGGTGCTGGGCCGGCTCGGTATTGGCCCCGACTCGCAGGTAGTGGTGTACGACGACAAAGCCGCCGCCAATGCCGCCGCCCGCTGCTGGTGGATGCTACGCGCCGTGGGCCACGCGGCAGTGCAGGTACTGGATGGCGGCCTGGGAGCCGCTCTTACGGCCGGCGTGCCCACCAGCGCGGGGACGGAAACGCCCATCCCCGCCCCGCCCTATCCCGTTGATGTGTGGCAGCTGTCCACGGCCACGGCCGATGACGTAGAGCGCGCCACCCAGAGCAGCAGCCACTTGGTTATCGACGTGCGCGAGGCCGGCCGCTACCGGGGCGAATTTGAGCCCATCGACCTGGTTGCGGGCCACATCCCGGGCGCTGTCAGTGTGCCCTTCGGCAGCAACCTCGCCGAGGATGGCACCTACCTGGCGCCGGCAGAGCTGCGCCAGAAATACCAGGAAGTTTTCGGCAGCCATGCCCCGGCGGAGGTGATTTTCCACTGCGGCTCGGGGGTCACGGCCTGCCACTCGCTGCTGGCCATTGCCCAGGCGGGCTGGCCGATTCCGCAGCTGTACGTTGGTTCCTGGAGCGAATGGTCGCGGAGCGGGCGTCCCATTGCCACCGGCGAATAAGCGGTAGAGCCGCAATAGCTGCAGGCTCGTCGTTGCTGATGTTGTTGTAACTCCGTAGGCGCAGTTCCAGTCGTTCGACGACGAGACGCAATATTTTGCGTCTCTACAATCCATATACTCACCTGAAAATCGCCCCGTTCAGCGGTAAGCACGGCGGGAGAGTGGAACGCACGGCTTCAATTCCTGATGCGCTGGCATAATTTGCCGCATGAAGCATTTTCTGCCCCTGCTGTTGCTCGCCGCAGCCCACCCCGCCTCCGCTCAAAAATCACCCGAAAACCTCGTCCAGTACGCGCACCCCATGGTGGGCACGCAGAAGATGGGCCACACCTACCCCGGTGCCACCGTGCCCTTCGGCATGGTGCAGCTCTCGCCCGATACCGACACCCTCAGCTACGAGCAGAACGGCAAGTACAACCCCGACATCTACAAGTACTGCGCGGGCTACAACTACGATGACCGAACCATCGTCGGCTTCAGCCACACGCATTTCAGCGGTACGGGGCACTCCGATTTGGGCGACTTCCTGCTGATGCCCACCACCGGCCCGCTCCAGCTCAACCCCGGCACCGCCGACCGCCCCCAAAGCGGCTACCGCTCCGCCTTCTCGCACCAGAACGAGGTGGCCGAGCCCGCCTACTACAAGGTGAAGCTCGACGACCACAACATCACCGCCGAGCTCACGGCCACCGCCCGCGTGGGCTTCCACCAGTACACGTTTCCGGGCACGGAGCCGGCCCACGTCATTCTCGATATGATGGCCGGCATCTACAACTACCCCGACAAGAACGTGTGGAGCTACGTGCGCATCGAAAACGACTCGCTCGTGACCGGCTACCGCCAAACCACCGGCTGGGGCCGCACCCGCACCGAGTACTTCGCCATGCAGTTCTCGAAGCCCTTCAAAAGCTACGGCGCCAAGAAATACGACGCCAGGGAAACCTACCGGGGCTTCTGGGGCCGCTTCGACCAAAGCCAGAACTGGCCCGAGCAGGCCGGCCGCCAGCTGCGCCTCTACTTCGATTTCACCACCGTGGCGGGCGAGAAAATCAAGGTCAAGTTTGCCCTCTCCTCCGTGAGCAGCGCCGGCGCCCTGGCCAACATGCACGCCGAGCTGCCCGGCTGGAACTTCGACCAGACCCGTCGCGACGGCCAGCAGCTCTGGCAGCAGGAGCTAAGTAAAGTCACCATTCAGACGCCCAACCGGGCCGATAAGGAGAACTTCTACACGGCCCTTTACCACGCCTGCCTCAGCCCCACCGTGTACCAGGACACCGACGGCCAGTACCGCGGCCTCGACCAGCAAACCCACCGCGCCGAGGGATTCGTGAACTACACCACCTTCTCGCTCTGGGACACCTTCCGGGCCCTGCACCCGCTCTTCAACCTCCTCCAGCCCAGCCGCAACGCCGATATGGTGCAGTCCATGCTCGCCCACTACGACCAGAGCGCCGAGCACATGCTGCCCGTCTGGAGCCACCACGCCAACGAAAACTGGTGCATGAGCGGCTACCACAGCACCTCCGTGGTGGCCGATGCCGTGCTGAACGGGACCATGCCGCCCGCCCAGGCCGAGCGCGCCCTGGCCGCCTGCGTAGCCACCGCCCGCCACCGCTGGTACGACGGCCTTGATGCCTACATCGACCACGGCTACGTGCCCAGCGAGCGCAGCGGCACCTCCGTGTCCGCCACCCTGGAGTTTGCCTTCGATGACTGGTGCATTGCCCAGCTCGCCCAGAAGCTCGGCCATGCCGATATTTACCAGGAGTTCAGCAAGCGTGCCACCAACTGGCAGAACGTGTTCGATGCCCACACCAACGCCATGCGCCCGCGCCTGGCCGACGGCAGCTTCCGCCCCAAGTTCGACGTGCTGAGCACCAACGGCCAGGGCTTCATCGAGGGCAACGCCTGGAACTACACCCTCGCCGTGCCCCACGACCCCGCCGGCCTCATCACGAAAATGGGCGGCAACGCCCGCTTCGTGCCCCACCTCGATTCGCTCTTTACCATGCACCTGCCCGACTCGTTCTTCGCCGAAACCGAGGACATCACCCGCGAGGGCATCATCGGGGGCTACGTGCACGGCAACGAACCCGCCCACCACGCCGCCTACCTCTACAACTACACCGACCAGCCCTGGAAAACGCAGGCCCAGGTCCGCAACATCCTCGCCCGCCAGTACCACCCCACCCCCGACGGCCTCGGCGGCAACGACGACTGCGGCCAGATGAGCGCCTGGTATATCTTCTCGGCGCTGGGGTTTTATCCGGTGGCCCCGTCGTCGGGCCAGTACGCGCTGGGCAGCCCGCTCGTCCACGGCGCCGTCCTGCACCTGGAGAATGGCAAGAAGTTCACCATCCAGGTCAAAAACCAAAGCCCCAAAAACGTCTACGTGCAGTCGGTCACGCTCAACGGGCAGCGGCGGGCGCAGCCGTTTCTCCAGCAGCAGGACGTGGCGAAGGGCGGCACGCTGGTGTTTGTGATGGGCGCGCGGCCGGCGCGGAGGTGAAGCGGGTTACCCAAAGTATCAGCCCATAAATTCAACTTGAATCCATCAATTAAACAGGCAGGCTCACGGAGACTGATAGTCGAAAATCCTTCATGCGGCAAGCCCCCCCCAAAAACAACCCCGCCGCTGCCGAAACGGCAGCGGCGGGGCGCAACAGGCGAGGCCGGGCCGGGGCCTAGTAGCCCTCCTTCTGGAAGCCGAACTCGCGCAGCACGTTTTATAGGTGTCCGGGTGGTGGGCCTTGATGAGGCTGATGAGGGCCTTGAGCACCTTGCGCAGGGGCTTTTCCTGCACGTTTTTCTGGCCGACCGCGCCGGCGGCGGTGCTTTCGGTTTTGGTGCGCTTGCCCACCAGTTCGGCGTATTCCCGGGCGATGGGCGTCCAGAAGGCCTGGCCGTACTTGCGGGCGTCGTAGCCGTGGGCGCTGATGGCTAGCACTAGCCTGGCCAGGGCCTTGGCGCGGGCGGGGCGGGCGCTGGGCAGGCGCTTATTCCGGCCCTCGGTTTTGAGGCCGAACTCGTCGTAGTAGGCCTTGTCGGCGTCGCCTTCGTGGTCTTCGGCCAGGTAGCCTTTCACGAAGTTCAGGGCTTTGTCCACCTGGGCATCGAGGGTGCGCAGGCGCTGGGCCTGCGGGCTGCGGTCGTTGCCGGCCGCGTCGGCGGTGTCGAGGCTGTCGAAATAGGCCTGCGCCTGGGGCAGGAAGGCCGCCTTGGTTTTCCAGAGCAGGTCGCCGAGCTCGGAGGTTTGCCAGAATTTGGCCGCGTTCAGGCCCAGGGTGGCCAGCTCCAGCTGGCCGAAGGGCAGATTGGGGGTGTAAGTAGGCTCGTTGCCGGATGGGTCGGAGGCAGGCGTACCGGGAGCTTCAGGGCTCATAAACAAATTGTGGTTAGGTGAATGGAGGGCCGGAAGGCAGCCGTTAGTCTTCGTATTCCACCCGCCTGTTTCGTCCCGCAGGGCTACTCGGGTTGCGAGTACCGGTCCGGGACGGTCCCGGACCTTGCCCCGAACCGGAATAGGGCCCTGGGACGGTCCCGCAGGCCTACTCGGGTTGCAAGTAGGCCTGCGGGACCGTCCCGGACCAGTACCCGCAACCCGAGTAGCCCTCCGGGACCGTCCCCCGGCCCCAACCGCCCACCCGCCGCGACCGGGGCCGCAGCGGCTGGAGAAGATTGAGTTTCTACTCCGTTTTCAATTGTACTTGAAAGGTGCCTCCTACTGAATCACCAACTACCCAAACGTAATAAGTGCCATCCTTCAATTTGCTTAAGGGTAGAACTATTTCGTTCCTCTCGCCCGCCTCGGTGCTTCCTGTTCTATGAAGTGGCTTATAAGCGCCTTTTCGCTTTATCATACTGCCATAGTTTTCTTCATCCCAAATGGTAACTGACGTTCTAGATAATTGAGGCAACACCAGTTCCAATTGCTCGTCTCGCTTTCGGCTCACGACAATTGGCTTGCACACCGGTCCTAACCCGCAAGCTTCCATGTATTCGAAACTTACTCGGATGGCTCTGGGAAGCTGACCATCCGGTATCTGCGCGCCGCTCGAAAATGCTAGCGTCAGGATGATTCCTAATAGAAGGCATTTCATATCGCAAGCTAATGGCCCAACCGCCAACCAGCCGCGACCGGGGGCGGCAGCGGCTGGCAGAAGCTTAGAGTTGCTTTCCTATTGCCAGAAGGCATCTTGTTCCCAACCGGCAGGAAAGCCCATTTCCTGCGTCGGAACCGCCGCGAATGAACGTAGCAATTGCTTCAACTCATGGATGAATGCGACGGCAGTTGGTCCATCAACAGCCTTTAGCAGGTAAACCATGCACGCCAGCAGTCCATATAAATCTGCATTGGGGAGTGACGAAGCATTTGCAGGCCACGCATATACCGGCTGTTTTACGGCTAGCGTCGGGCGCACGGTCAGCTTGCGGTTCCAGACGCGGCTGTGATGGGCGCAACGGTTGCGTATGTTGCACAGGGCCGTAATCCAGCTCACCAATATTGGCTGGCCGACGCCGAAAAACCGGGCTACATCGTTGGTAATAGCCGGCTTCAAGTGGGTAAATACTTTCGACAACGTTCCAAACGATACCACTTCGAAGACCATCCAGGCTGGCGGCAAAGCAGGCGAGGAATACTTACTGAAATAGTGCTTGATGAAAGCTTCGCCCGACCTTTTTACTTCTTTGCGGATATGTCGGACGTTGGCATTGTGAATATCCTGGCCTTTGCTATCGGTTCGGCCCAAGGTGTACTGCCGGTCCTTATACCAGAATGGTCCGGCCTTTACAGCTCCCTGATAAGCTAACTGAGCCCGCAACGCCACTTCGATGGGGCTGATTCCTTTGAAAATCAAGGAGCGTAACGCCTCATCAAAATTGTAGAGCGTCAATACATCCTCCAAAGTAGTGCCGGCTCGAAACTGATGCCCTTGCCCAGTCTGAAAGTAGAGAAAATACCCCGCTAAACGGTAATAGCTCAATCTACCCAGTGCCTTCTCTGCCTCGGCCACGTCCGGCACTACCAATCCCCGGCTGATAAGCAGATTTACTTGGTCGGTGAGCGTCAGGGCAAGCTTACGGTATCTCATCGACGGGCAAAAAATAACCCGCCTGGTGCGCGTTGGTCGTGAAACCTAGAGGCGTGGCGGGTTTTGTTGTTGCAAATATAGAACGACGAGGCGTTAAAACAAGTTTCCCGATTATGCCGCGTAGGCCTGGCAGGCGCGGAGGTCCTCCGCTTCCAGGTCCTCATAGTCGGCCAGGATTTCGGCCTCCGTCATGCCGGACGCGAGGTATTCGAGCACGTTCTGCACCGGGTAGCGCAGCCCGCGCACGGTGGGCTGCCCGTGGCTAGCTATTCGGGTCGAGGGTGATGCGCGGATGCGCCGCTGAAGCAGCAGTTTCCATGTGGCTAAGATACGAAAGCGCCGCCCCGACCCCGGCCCTACCCGCCCCCGGGGCCACAGCAGCTGAAGAAGCTTAAGTTTCAAAAACAAACCAGCCGCTACCGGGGCGGCAGCGGCTGGGGATGTCGACTTTATAGGGCGCCACTAGCGCACGGCCGTGGCTTCTACTTCCACTTTCAAGCCCTCAAAGGCCAGGAAGGCCACTTCCACCATGGTGGCGGCCGCCTGAATTTCGTGCCGGGCTACCCAATCGGTGAATACCTCAAAACACCCCCCTTCGCCAAACAGCGCGGCGGTATCGGTGGTGTACAGGCGCAGGTGCACGATGTCGCGGCACTGGTAGCCGGCCTCGGTTACTACCTGCTCCACGTTGCCGAGTACTTGGTGGAGCTGGGCCCGCATGTCGCCGGTGCTGGGGTTGCCCTGGGCGTCGATGGCGGCCTGCCCGGCGCAATAGAGCGTGGCCGACGCTTGTTTCACTTCTACGGCTTGCTGGTAGGCGCTCTGCGCTTGCCACTGCCACGGGTTGATTGCTCGCTTTTCCATGAGGGAGATTATTAAATGCGCCCGGCCCAGGAGGGCCGCTGCGCAGGGTGAGGTTGCGGAAGCAAAGGTCCCGGCCCGCCACACCTCCTCTCCGTGACCTAGCTCACTATTTTGGGCCCGGCTCGGCCAGCCGGCTCAGGGTTTCGCGCGATACGCCCAGATAGGCCGCCAGCAGCGTCTTGGACACCCGCTGCGGCAGCGTGGGGTACTGACGCAGCAACAGCTCGTACCGCTCGCGGGCCGGCAAGGACAGCAGCGACAAGATGCGCTGTTGCGCGGCCACCCCGCCCCGCGCAAATTTGACGAGGAAGAAGCGCGCCATTGGGGGCAGGTGGCGGCAGAGGTACTCGTAGCCTTCCAGCGGCAGGCACCACACGGCCGTGTCTTCGAGGCACTGCAGCGACAGCGTGGCCGGCGTCTGGGCCAGGTAGGCCGCGAAGTCGCCCTCCCACCAGTCTTCTAGCGCAAACGACACGACGTGGGCCCGCCCCGCCGTGTCGGTGTGCACCAGCTTCAGCAGCCCCGTCACCACGAAGTACAGCTCCCGTACCCGCTCCCCTTCCCGAATCAGAAACTGATGCTTGCGAAACTGCCGGCTCGTGAACTGCGCCAGCACCAGCGCAAATTCCTCATCGGTCAGCGACACTATTTGTTCCAGATGCTGTCGTAATTGCTCCTGCATGGCCACTAACATACGCAGCCGCTTCATTTCGGCAAGCATGCTGCTCCACCCGCCAGCCGCCACCCCGCCACCCCGGTCCCGCAGCGGCTGAAGAAGCTGAGGTTTCAAAACCAAACCAGCTGCTACCGGGGGCGGCAGCGGCTGATTGAAGCTTAAGTACTGGCGGAATTATGCTGCCTTTCTAATCGTTTTTACCGATTTCCTTGCCGATGCCTTTGCCGTAAAAGCATTTTTAATTAGAAACCTCGCTTGTGTGTCTAGTGCTCTATACCTGGGCTCCCCGACAATATCTGATTGAAATTTATTCATGAGTCTTACACCCTCTTTTGTGTCCACTAAAAGAATCGTGTGAAAAGCAATAGCATAGTCAAAAAAGAGCTTCTTATCTGGATGCTTAGCGTATTGCTCAGCATAAAATTCTATTATATCTAATGCGTTATAGAACTGGCCAGCTCTGCCTGCCTTTTCATATTTCTGAATCTGTTCAATAATATTCTTATAATTCCTACTCAATTCATTTGGGCTATTGTCAAGTATAGCGAAGAAACCTCTGTTTAATAAAACAGTAGCAGAGTTAGGCATAACTAAAGCAGCCTTTTCGGTATACTTTCGGGCAGCTTCTACATTGCCAAGGTCATAGGAATACCTTGCCAGCGGCGCATATGTAACTATTGCCTCGCGGCTGCCGCTTAGCAATTTTTCGTACTCTTTAAGAAAACCCATTGTTAGGTTTGGGTCCTTGCCTGAATTATGATAATCCAAGAATACTGACTGGCAGAGACCGGACAGTATTTGTACTAGTCGGCTAGCCAAAAAGAACTTTTTATTCTTACGTATTCTCTCTTCTTCCGATATAGATTCATCATTCGCACCAACTAAATCAGTACTGTAATTGATTGGCGTTATTAAGCGTTTCAGAATCTCCAATCCAAGCTCTGGATTGCCATTGCAGACAGAACTTAACCCTAGGTAGTAATAGAGTATATCTCTTAACTCTAATCTTGTCTTTTTAGTACCCTCATATTCATCAGCCATTGTAAATGACCATTGATTAGGGTTTCTTAACGCCACCTCCTTATTTATATCGACAATTACACCGAATACCGGAAATTTAGTAGGCATTCCATAAGTGCGAAAAACTGCACTATCGATTATGAACTTTTCTTTATCATCAACTTTACCTATATCAGCCTTTATGTGAAGCAATTGTTTCAGGCCATAATCATTATTCTTTAAAAATTCATTTGCTTGAAATTCGGTTGAAAACAGATTAGAATCCAACTCAATAAACTTAATGCCGCGCACTTCCGACTTCACTTCTGAGATTATGGGCTTTATAATTCTATGAATTTCTTCCGCGCTTCTGTTTTCGTGATTAATTATCACTCCAAAAGTAGTATGACGTACTGCTAGTTTATACTTGAACCGGGCGTAAAACCATACACCAGTCACCAAGAAGAGTACTAGTACCAAAAAGGGCAAAGAATTTTCATTGGGCTCAAACCCTTTGACATACTTCTTTACCTCAAAGAAATGTACATAAACGACAGAAATGAGCACTAGCACTAGTGCTATCGGCCTTCTCCAGTTTTTTACTAAAAAGCTTTTGAGTAGAGAAAGTAGCTCTGAAAATAATTTAGAAAGCATCTTTATGAAAATAAATCACCCTGCGAGATTTATAATACTCTCTCGCAGGGTGATTATATATTATGCAAATTAACCCTTACGACCCGCAGGCCTCGCACCCGTCCGGGTTATCCAGCGAGCAGCTCATGTCGGATTGGTTTTGCTCCACCAGGGCCATGGGCTCCAGGGTTTCGGCGGCTTGCTTTTCCACCGTGAACTTGATGGCGTCGGCGGCGGCTTTGGTGCGCAGGTAGTACATGCCGGTTTTCAGGCCGCGCTTCCAGCTGTGGAAGTGCATGCTGGTGAGCTTGCCGAAGTTCACGTTTTGCACGTGCAGGTTCAGGCTCTGGCTCTGGCAGATGTAGGCCCCACGGTCGGCGGCCTGGTCGATGATGCGGCGCTGCGAAATCTCCCACACTGTCTTGTACAGGTCCTTGATGTGCTGCGGAATGCGGGCAATGCCTTGCACCGAGCCGTTGGCCGCGATGATTTCCTGCTTCATGGCGTCGTTCCAGAGGCCCAGGGCCACCAGGTCCTTCAGCAGGTGCTTGTTCACCACCATAAACTCGCCGCTGAGCACGCGGCGCACGTAAATGTTGCTCGTGTAGGGCTCAAACGACTCGTTGTTGCCCAGAATCTGGGCGGTGCTGGCCGTGGGCATGGGCGCCACCAGCAGCGAGTTGCGGGCCCCGTGCTTCACCACCTCGGCGCGCAGGCTTTCCCAGTCCCAGCGGCCCGAGTCGGGCGTCACGCCCCAGAGGTCAAACTGGAACTTGCCCTGGCTCAGGGGCGAGCCGGGGAAGGTTTCGTAGTACCCATCCTTGATGGCGAGGTCCTTCGAGGCCGTCATGGCCGCAAAGTAGATGGTTTCGAAGATGTCCTTGTTCAGGCCCGAGGCTTCGTCGCTCTCGAAGGGCATGCGCAGGGCAATAAACGTGTCGGCCAAGCCTTGCACGCCCAGCCCGATGGGGCGGTGGCGGAAGTTCGACTTCTGCGTCTCGGGCACCGGGTAGTAGTTCACGTCAATCACCTTGTTCAGGTTCAGCGTGGCCTGGTAGGTTACCTCGTACAGCTTGTCGTGGTCGAAGGTCATGTTGCCCGCCTTGTCGGTCACGAGGTAGCGGGGCAGCGCCAGCGAAGCCAGGTTGCACACCGCAATTTCGTCCTTGTCGGTGTACTCAATAATCTCGGTGCACAGGTTGCTCGACTTAATCGTGCCCAGGTTTTGCTGGTTCGATTTGCCGTTGGCCGCGTCCTTAAACAGCATGTAGGGCGTGCCGGTCTCGGTCTGGCTTTCCAGGATGGCAAACCACAGCTCCTGCGCCTTGATGGTCTTGCGGCCCCGGCCCTCGCGCTCATACTTCAGGTACAGCTTCTCGAATTCCGGCCCCCAGGTGGTGTCCATGCCGGGGCACTCGTGGGGGCACATCAGCGTCCAGTCGCCGTTTTCCTCCACGCGCTTCATAAACAAATCGGGCGTCCAGAGGGCGTAAAACAGGTCGCGGGCGCGCATTTCCTCCTTGCCGTGGTTCTTCTTCAGGTCCAGGAACTCAAAAATATCAGCGTGCCAGGGCTCCAGGTAAATGGCGAAGGCACCCTTGCGTTTCCCGCCGCCCTGGTCCACGTAGCGGGCCGTGTCATTGAACACCTTCAGCATGGGCACCAGCCCGTTCGAGTTGCCATTGGTGCCCTTGATGTAGGAGCCCGTGGCCCGCACGTTGCTCACCGACAGCCCGATGCCACCGGCCGACTGCGAAATCAGCGCGCAGTTCTTCAGCGTGTCATAAATGCCGTCAATCGAGTCGTCCTTCATCGTAAGCAGGAAGCAGCTCGACATCTGCGGCTTCGGCGTGCCCGCGTTGAACAGCGTGGGCGTGGCGTGCGTGAACCACCGCTCGCTCAGCAGATTGTAGGTTTTGATAACCGACTCAATGTCGTCCTTGTGGATGCCCACCGACACGCGCATCAGCATGTGCTGGGGCCGTTCCACCACCTTGCCCTCCAGGCGCAGCAGGTAGCTCCGCTCCAGCGTCTTGAAGCCGAAGAAGTCGTAGTTGTAGTCCCGGTCGTAGATGATGGCCGAGTCCAGGGTGTGGGCATTCTTATGAATCACCTCCCACACGTCGGTAGCCAGCAGCGAGGCGTTGTCCCCGTTCTTCGGGTCCTCGTAAGTATAAAGCCGCTTCATCGTGGACGAGAAGGACTTCGAGGTCACCTTGTGCAGGTTGCTCACCGCGATGCGGGCCGCCAGAATGGCGTAGTCCGGGTGCTTGGTGGTGAGCGAAGCGGCGGTTTCGGCGGCCAGGTTATCCAGCTCCACGGTGGTCACGCCGTCGTAGATGCCGTCAATCACCTTCTTAGCCACCTCAATCGGCGACACGAAATCCATGTGCAGGCCGTAGCAGAGCTTCTCGATGCGCGCCGTGACTTTGTCAAACTTCACGGATTCGCGGCGGCCGTCGCGTTTAATTACTAGCATACCAGTGGTGTTTGGTTGTGGGTTTTTTCGTATAAAAAGCAGCCGGCTTTGGCAGGCCCGGCGGCAACTTGTTCGTACAGTTGTGAAAGAGTGGCACCGAAAGCGCCGGGCTGTGGCAGCCCTTGGGTATTCAATCCCGGAAATTACCGCTTCTGTTTTCGAAGGACAAGCAAAAATTCCAGAAGTTTTCCACAAAGGACTCAAAATAGGACGCCCGGCCACTTTTTAGAAGCAGCCGGGCGGCACGAAGAGGAAACAGGAATAATGACTCTGAATATTCCGGTATTAAACTACCGGCTGGCCGTCACGGCCGCCACTGGCTGGCAGCTCAGTATCACGCTTATTTCAATCGACTTGGCGATGTTATTCCGCACCAGCGCCGGGATTTTGATTTTGTAATCGGCCGGCGCCACCGAGAACTTAGACGTGACCACCAGGGCATTGTCGCGCAGCTGCAAAGTGCCGGGCACGCGCACCTTCCGCTTCACATTGTGAATGGTGAGCAGGCCCTGCACATACACGGGTTGCGGGCCAAGGCGCAGCTGCGCCTCATCGGGCATGGTCACCAGCTTGCCCGTGAACCGGGCCCGCGGGTACTTCTCCGATTCGGCGTAGTTCTCGTTGAAGTGCTCCTGCATGAGCGTGTTCTTGAACTGGAAATCCCGCATCAGCATGGAGAAAGCCAGCTCGCCCGTGCGCATCTCAAAAATGGCCGCCACCTTCCCATTCAGCGCCTCAATATCCTCCAGCGGCGCCGAGGAGAAGAAGGTGATTTGGCCGGTGGCCGTGGTATAGCGCGGCAGTCCTGCTATTCCTCCCGGCAGCGCCGCGGCAGGTGCCTGGGCCGCAGCAGCAGCAGCTGGGGTTTGCGGTGTGGTGGGGTTTTGCGCGGCCGGCGTCATCGCCACCAGGCCGAATAAAAGGAGTAACCCGTATTTCATATGACAACTTACCAATGGACACGAACGAAAGCAATAGCCGCAGCGCGGAGCCGGTATTCAGCAACTCGCTACTGCTCAGCCAAAGGTTGCTTACCGTTCCGAATTTATCACCATCCCGTCTCTACTGAATACTAAATTCACAGGAAGAATTGTTGATTTTGTTCACCTTCCCCCAATTGTACGGCAGTGCTAATCTCAAGCGTCTACTTGCGGCGGACCAGCCACCGCAACCCGCCCAGCACCTGCACCGCCCCCCACCGCCAGTGCGCCAATGGTCACGGGTGGCCCCAGGGCTTTGCACGAGCAGGTGAGAAACACAGGCTCGCTATTCACCCGCAGCCGGCGGCGGCAAAAGGTACTGGGCGTGATGTTGGGGTCGCCCTGGCCGGGCAGCGGCTAATTACCGTACGTTTCGATGGAGTAAATTATGGCATTCAATACCAGTAACTTACCAATAAAAACCCACTAAAAAGCCCGAATCCAAACTGGAATCGGGCTTTTTAGTGGCCTCCGCGAGGCCGCGCGGTTAACTATTCTGGTATACGCGGACTCGCAGCGTCCGGGCTATAGTGCCTTAGAAATCCTCGTCCAGCGAGAAGACGTTGTCGTTGCGCTCGCTCATCACGCCGGATTTCTGGTACTCGGCCACGCGCTTCTCGAAGAAGTTGGTTTTGCCCTGCACCGAAATCATTTCCATGAAATCGAAGGGGTTGGTGGCGTTGTAGATTTTGGCGCAGCCCAGGGAAACCAAGAGGCGGTCGGCCACAAACTCGATGTACTGCGCCATGTTCTTGGCGTTCATGCCGATGAGGCTCACCGGCAAAGCATCGGTCACAAACTCCTGTTCGATGCGCACCGCGTCGGCGATGATGCCTTGCACGTGGGCTTCAGGCAGCTTGTTCACCAAGTAGCTGTAGAGCAGGCAGGCAAAGTCGCAGTGCAGGCCTTCGTCGCGCGAAATCAATTCGTTCGAGAACGTGAGGCCGGGCATCAGGCCGCGCTTCTTCAGCCAGAAAATGGAGCAGAAAGAGCCGGAAAAAAAGATGCCTTCCACCGCCGCGAAGGCAATGAGGCGCTCGGCGAAGTTTTCGGAGTTAATCCACTTCAGGGCCCACTCGCCTTTTTTCTGGACGGCAGGCACGGTTTCGAGGGCGTTGAAGAGGTAGTCCTTCTCCTTGGGGTCTTTGATGTACGTGTCAATCAGCAGCGAATAGGTCTCGCTGTGAATGTTTTCCATCATAATCTGGAAGCCGTAGAAGCAGCGGGCCTCGGGCATCTGCACTTCCTGCATGAAGTTCACGGCCAGGTTCTCGTTCACGATGCCATCGGAGGCGGCAAAGAAGGCCAGGACGTGCTTGATGAAGTGGCGCTCGTTGTCGTTCAGGCCGTTCCAGTCCTTCTGGTCCTGGCTGAGGTCTATTTCCTCCGCGGTCCAGAACGAGGCCTGCGACTTCTTGTAGTACTGCCACACCTCATCGTTCTGGATGGGAAAAAGCACGAAGCGGTTGGGGTTTTCGGCGAGGAGCGGCTCCATAATTGCGGGACGGTTAGTGGCGGGTTTCGGCGAGAAAGATGGTAGGCAAACTGCCACTATCGGGCTGATGTTTGGCGGAGGCCTCAGAAATTTCGGTCACCTTTCAACATCAAATATAGCCCGGCCGGCGAGGCAGATTGCCACCGCTTTTAGCTTTTTTATTCACTAATTTTTAGTTAAGACCAATCTTTTTCACTCACAAATGCAGGAATTTTTGCGCCTCGATTAGCCGAAGGGCTTCACCAAATCCTCCTCAAAATCAGGCATTTTCGCACCACTTATCCACATTCACTCTGTGGATAAGCTCACTTGTCCCCAAATCGGGGCCGACCACGTGCCGATTGCGCAATTTCTTCACCCGGCCTTAATCTGCGCTTCATCTGTCTCCGGGCGGTTTTGGGACGATGGGCGCGGGCCAGCCAATGACGATTAACAACTTAGGCTTGGATATGCAAAACCAAATCCGTACTTTTGCCTTCCCATTTCAGAAAAACCCGCGAAAGCTGATGTACGCAATTGTCAACATAGCTGGCCAGCAGACCAAGGTTGAGGCCAACAAATTCGTTTACGCTCACAAACTGGCCGGCAACGTCGGTGACACCGTAACGCTGGGCAACGCCCTGCTGACCGATGACAACGGCACCCTGACCATCGGTGCACCCGAGTTGAACGTAGCCGTAGTAGGCACCATTCTCGCCCACGTAAAGGGCGACAAGGTGCTCGTCTTCAAAAAGAAGCGCCGCAAGGGCTACCAGAAAATGAACGGCCACCGCCAGTCGTTCACCAAAGTGATGATTAACAGCATCGGCTAGTTTTAGTTGAGCTTTTAGCTGATGGCCTTTAGCCGTTAGCTTATTGTTCTACTGGCAGTTGCCTTTATTTTAACCAGACGCTAACAGCTAAACGCTGTTAGCTAACAGCTCCAACAAAATGGCTCACAAGAAAGGTGTCGGCTCGTCCAACAACGGCCGCGAATCGCATTCCAAACGTCTCGGCGTGAAAATTTTCGGGGGTCAGGCCCTCGTTGCCGGCAACATCATCGTGCGTCAGCGCGGCACGGCTCACCACCCCGGTGCCAACGTTGGCATGGGCAAAGACCACACGCTGTTTGCGCTGGTCGACGGCGAAGTGCAGTTCCGCAAGGGCCGCAAAGACCGTTCGTTCGTGACGGTTATTCCCCGCGAAGTGGTGTCGGTACCGGCTTAATTGCTGACTGATTTAAATTGAAAAGGGCTGCTCCATCGGGCAGCCCTTTTTGCGTTGGAGATAGCGAGGCGGGCTTACCGGCCGAAGTACACGCCCAGGTTGAGCTGGGTGGTAAGTAGTCAGGCAAAAGTAACCGTCATGCAGAGCGTAGCGAAGCATCTCGCGGGCAGCAATAATTAACACAGTTAAACAATTGATTTACTGCCACACGCGAGATGCTTCGCTACGCTCTGCATGACCGTCTTTTACTCGTTTACTTTTGAACGGCTACTTAATGTTAAGGTTGCTCGGTGGGTTGTGGTAGCCGAAGCCTGCGTCGGAGCGGACAGGGCCCAGGCCAATGCCGGTATTAAAGCTGAACAGAAAATTGCGGCCCAAGCGGCGCTGCATGCCCCTGGGCTTCCAGGGCCAGGTAATTGCCCACAAAAGGGCCCTGGGCGCGGTTGTGCCGCTCGCGGCCGGCCTGGTTGTAATAGTGGCGGGCGCCCACGCCCAGCGCTCCGGTGGGAATGACAAAGCGCTGGTCGCCATAAGCGACGTTCTGGGTAGATAGCCGGAAATCGGAATCAAACTGACCGCATAAAGTGAACCTGGAGCCGAGGGAATATTCGGCACCGATTGAAACTGGTAAACGCGCCGCTAGCCCATAAAAGCCACTCCACCGCAAGGACCGTCCGGGGTTCAGTCCCACTTTTAGCAGTAGCTTGGAAGCGCTGGCAACGGTTGTTTGGGCTGGCGCGGCAGGCACCGTTTGGCCCAGGCTGCTACAAGCGGCGGCCAGCAGCAGGCCGGGCAAGAGGGGAAGACGAAAGCGCATAAGCCCGCAGCAGATAAAGTGGAAATTCATCTGCGGGATGCCAGGGCCACTGTTTTGGTTGCACGAGGGGCGGCGGGCGCACCACGCGGCGGCCGTGCGGCTACCGCCTGAAGTATAGGCGCATATTGACTTGTGCGGCCACGTCGAGGCGGGAAATGGCGGCTCGGTCGGGCCCGTACCGGGACAAGACCTGCACGCCCAGCCCGGCATTAAAATCGAACAGCAGCGGCAAGGTGGCCCAGCGGTGCTGGGTGCCCCAGAACCCGTAGAGCGCGGGCGTGAAGCTGAGCGTGATGCCCCGGCCACGCCGGCCGCCGGTGCCCCCGGCAAAGTCGGCGTTGCCTTCCAAGGCCAGGTAGTCGCGAGCGAAGGGCCGCACCCGGAGCGAATCGAGCGGACGGAGATGGCGGTAGTAGTAGCGCAGACCCAAGGCAGCGTCGTTGCCCTGGGCCGGGGCCGCCCCGCCCCGCCGGCCGCCCCGGCCCATCACATCGGCTTCGGCCTGGCCGTAGAGGCTGAACTGAGAAGTGAGGCGGTACTCGGCACCCACGGAAATCGGGAGCACAAGCACCCGCCCGCGCGGGCCAAATGCATAGGCAAAATGCGACAGGCGCAGGCCCGCTTTCAGCCACAGCCGGTGCTCGCGCCGGGCCGGCGCCTTGGCCATAGGGGCTGCCGCCAATGAATGCATCTGGGCTTTGGCCGCCGGCCCGGCCAACAGCACGGCGCTGAGCGCAACAATGCCTAACCCCCTGGTTGACGACTGTAAAAACATTGGCAAGCAGGGGGTAAGAACAACAGCCGGATGGGTGCGAAACAAATGTACTTCGCTCGCGATGGGTTCTTACTGCAGGGCGTAGAGCACCGGCTTGCTGGGGCTGGCGTCGAGCTCCAGGCTGGTGATTTGGATGTTGAGCAGGTACAGGCCATCGGCTACTTCGTCAGGAACGAAAATCAGTTCCGTAATGGTGGCGCCGTAGCGGGGCTGCGCGGGGTATTGCCAGAAGGCGTGGTGGGCCAGCAGCTGGCCGGCGTCTTCTTCGCGGTCGACGCTGGGAAGGTCGAGTAGGAAATGCTGGACGTTGTATTCGACCAGCCACTCGGCCAACGCGGGCTCGATGTAGGTGGGGTTGGTGCCGGAGTAGTGGCGGCGGCGCTTGGCGGGGTCGTTGGGCAAAGTGCGCAGAACGAGGGCTTCGGGAATGGAGCGGTCGAGCTGCCGGGCCAGGGCGGCCTGCACGTCGGCCAGTAGCACCACCAGGTCGCCATTGGGCTGGGGCACTGGGGCCACGCTCACCAACCGGGCCACGAACAGGAAGCGGCGCAGGCACTGGTTGAGCGTGATGGCCGGGTCGGGCGAGATATGGCCGTAGCATTCGGTGTGGGTGCCGTTGCCGTGCGGCGTGACGTGCACGCGCTGGTAGTTGGTGCTGCCGCCCAGCGCCACGCTGCCCACGAAGCTGCCCACCCGAATGGTGTCGAACTGCACGGGCTCGGCCCAAAAGCAGTTCACCTGGTTTTCGCCGGGAGCCAGCGGAAGGGAAATATCAATCGGCGCGGCGGGGTCGTAGGAATAGGTGCGGCCGGCGTGGGGGAAGGTTGGTTTCACAGGGAGCAGGGGGGCATGGGCTAGTTTTCAGCGGCAAGTTGGTTCAAAATCTGGCTGATTTCGGCGGCGCGACTGATGATGATGAGGTGGCCACCGGCCAACTGATACTGGCCGGGCGCGCCCCCGGCAGGCAGCAGCCGGTCTTCGGTACCGTGAATGCGGACGACGGGCGGTGCCGGCCGGCCCGGCCACTGCAACAGCTGCGCGATGGCCCAACGGGTGAAGTCCGGGTCGGTGTCGCACAAAATTTGTCGCAACAGCTGGTAGTCGCGCCCATTTCTGACGCCAAAAAACCATTGGGCTACGCGGGGTATCCGCGGCAGCAGCTGCGGGGGCAGCAGGTGGTGCAAGCCCGTGGCGCGGGCCAGCTTGCCCAGCCACGGCAGCTCCGACGGCCCCGCAAAGCTGGAAATAAGCACTACCTGCGCCAGGGGGCGCAGCTGGGCCACTTCCAACGCCAATACGCCGCCGAAGGAAACGCCCACCAGCCAGCAGACCTGCGCCGCGGGCACCGCCGCCGCGAGACGCGCGGCGTAGTGTGGCAGCGGCTCGTTGCGGCTTTGTGGAGGCAACCATTGCAGCACGTGCGTTTCGCCCCGCAGATGCAGGAACTGAAACACGCGCTCATCGGCCCCCAGCCCGGGGATGAGGTAAAAAACCTGGAGTGAAGCGGGCATGCGCCGGCTACGAATCGAGCCGCACGAACACGCCTTCGAGGTAGAAGATGTTGTGCGGCTGCGGGTCATCGGGGCCTTCCTCGTCGGTTTCGTCGTCCTCAGCGGCGGGGTACGTCACCGACAGTTTCAGGGCCACGCTGGGCAGGGGCACGGGCGGCTGCTCGTCGGAATTGTATTCGAGCAGCGCGGGCCAATCGGCACGGGCCAGGGCATCGGCGACTTCTTCCTGCAAGGTTTCGGCGCGGTCGTGCGCGAGGCTGAGAAGGGTGTCGAGGGCCTTAAATGGCAGGGCCAGGTGGAAGAAATGCGTGTCGTTGTCGAAGAACGTGGTGGCCCACACGGTCACGTCGTCGGTGTTGTCGAAAACGATGGCGACGATGTAAATCTGTTCAATGAAGAAATCGGCGTCATCGGCCAGGCTGTCGCTCAGGAGTTTCATTCGGCTACGGCAGGGGTTTGGAAGAGCTCCAGCGTGATGTGGTCGGCCAGCAGCTTGCCCGCGTCGGTCAAGGTAAGGACTTCATTCTGGATAGTGGCCCAGCCGTTGGCCTGCAGCTCGGCGAGGTAGGCGGCGCGGGTGCCCGGCAGGTCGAGGCCGTGGTGAGTGCGCAAATGGGCCAGGTCGCAGCCGCGGGCGGTGCGCAACGTGGTGAGCAGGTACTCGTTGGCGCGGTCGGTAGCCGTAAGAACGTCCACGGTCACGGGCACTTCGCCGCGCTCCAGCACGGCGACCACGTACTGCGGGTTGTTGGCGAGGGTGAACTGGCGGTTCTGGCCGTCGTAGCTGTGGGCGCTGGGGCCCAGGCCGAGATAGGGCACGCCGCGCCAGTAGTTGCCGTTGTGGCGGCTCTCGCGGCCGGGCTGGCAGAAGTTGCTGATTTCGTACTGCTCGTAGCCGTGGGCGCGCATGGCGGCCAGCAGCATCTCAAACTGCGTGGCCACGAACTCATCGGGCGCGGGCTTGAACGTGCCTTTTTGCAGGCGATGCCCGAAGGCCGTGCCCGGCTCGATGGTGAGGGCGTAAGCCGAAACGTGCGGCACACCCAGCGCAAAAGCATTGGCCAAATCGGCCTCCCAGATGTGGTGGCCCGGCGCGGGCACCCCGTAAATCAAGTCGATGGAAATATTCTCGAAGCCGGCATCCTGCGCACGGCGCACGGCCGTGGTCGATTCCTCGGCGGTGTGGGCGCGGTTCATCAGGCGCAGGTGCGGCTCATAGAAGCTTTGCAGGCCGATGCTGAGGCGGTTGATGCCGGCGGCTTTTAGTTCCTGAAGCTTGGCAGCGCTCAGGTCGTCGGGGTTGGCTTCGAGGGTGATTTCGGCCTGGGGCGCAACCGTGAACTGGCGGTGGATGGCCGTAAAAATCTGGTCCAGCTCACTCACGGAAAGCAGCGACGGCGTACCGCCCCCGAAGTAGATGGTTTCCAGTGTCGCATTGGCACCCAGGTAGTCGCGCCGCAGCGCCATTTCCTGCCCAATTGCCTCTACCAAACGGCTTTTCAGCCCCAGCGAGGTGCTGAAATGGAAGTCGCAGTAGTGGCACGCTTGCTTGCAGAACGGAATGTGGAGGTAGAGGCCAGCCATGGTTTTGATGAACATCGGGCAGTGAGCAATCCATTCCAAACGCTTCGGAAAGGTGGCCCTGGATGCCGGGTGGCAATGGAATCTGAAGCTGCAAAGGTAGCCGGGCGGGGCGCAAGCCATTCGGGGAGCCGGCCGTTTTACCTTCGGGAAATTAAACGCCGGCTTTCGCGTTATCGCCCCGAATGACTACTCGGTTACTGTTGTGCTATTGGGGAATGCTGGTCCTTGGCTGGCTGGCCGGGCAGCCGGTGGCCCGCGCCCAAACGCCCAGCCTGGACCCCAACGCGCCCAATCAGCCGGGCCTGGCCTCCCCGGCCCTGCCGCCGCGCGCCGCGCCGCCCGCCACCGCGCCCGCCCGCCGGGCCCTGGCTCATCCGCGCGTGCTGGTTCTCGATGCCGAAGCCGCCGACCGGCCCCTGCTGCGCCGCTACAAGCTGAAAGCCAGCGTGCCCGATTCGCTCAGCGCGCTGCGCGAAGTGCGGGAGCTGGTGCTGGCCCTGCAGGGCGATGCTTACCTCACCGCCTCGGCCGACGAGATGCACTGGACCCGCGACACCGTGCGGGTGCGCCTGTACGTGGGCGAGCAGTTCCGCTGGGCCTACCTGCGCAACGGCAACCTCGGCGATGGCTTGCTGACCCGCGCCGGCTACCGCGAAAAGTTCTTCCGCCACACGCCGTTTGTGCCCGAAGACTGGGCCCGGCTCCAGGAGCGCATTTTGGTGGAGGCCGAAAACCAGGGGTTCCCGTTTGCCACCGTCGGACTGGATTCCATCCACCTCAGCGGGCACGACATTGCCGGGCGCGTGGTGCTGAAACGGGGTCAGGTGGTGGTTTTCGATTCGCTGCAAATCGTGGGCAACTCCAAGACCAAGAAGCGTTTCCTCACCAAATATCTCCAGATTTTCCCCAACCAGCCGTTCAGCCAGCAGCGGGTGGCCGCCGCCGCCCAGCTGTTGCGCCAGCTGCCCTACGTAAAGCTGCGGGCCGAGCCCGAAGTCCGTTTTGCCCGGGGCCGGGCGCGGGTGTACCTGCTGCTCGACGACCGGCCCTCGAACCAGTTCGACGCCATCGTGGGCATTTTGCCGAACTCGAACGCCAGCCCGACGGGCGTGCAGTTCACGGGCGACGTCACCATCAACCTGCGCAACATCAAGGGCGGCGGCAAGCAGCTGGGGCTGCAATGGCGCAAAACCGACGCCGCCTCCCAGCTGCTTGATGTGCAGTACGTTCACCCCAATTTTTTCGGCACGCCGCTGGAAGTGGCCGGCTCGTTCAACCTGTACAAGCAGACCGACGCCTTCCTCACCCTGCGCCCACGCCTGCAGGTGACTTACCCCACGGCGCGGGCCGGCCGCATCAGCTTCTTCGCCGAGCAGCGCAGCTCGTATCTGCTCGACACCCTGCTGAAGGAGAAGACCGTGCTGCCCGATACCATTGATTCCCAATACAATTCCTACGGCCTGGCCTACGCCTGGAACAGCCTCGACGACCTGTTTTTTCCGCACCGCGGCTACCTTGTGAATGCCCAGGGCGCCGTGGGCACGAAAACCATCATCAAAAACGCCGAAATAAAGCCCGAGCTCTACGATGGCCTGCCGCTGCACTCCACGCAATATTCCTTTGCGCTACGGGTGGAGCGCTACCTGCCGGTGAAGCGGGCGGGCGTGCTGCTGCTGCGCCTGCGGGGCGAAGGGCTGCTCAATTCGCGCCTGTTCACCAACGATTTGTTCCGGCTGGGCGGCTTGAATTCGCTGCGGGGCTTCAACGAAAACCAGTTCTACACCAGCTCCTACGCCGTGGCCACGGCCGAATTCCGGCAGTTCATCGGCCCTGATTCTTACGTGTTTGCGTTTGCCGACCAGGCCTACGCGCGCCACGACATTTCCGACGACCGCCGCGTGGAGCAGCCCACCGGCCTGGGGGCGGGCCTGAGCTTTCGCACGGCGGCGGGCATGTTCCAGTTCGTGTATTCGGTGGGGCAGTACAGCAGCCAGGGGTTTGAGCTGAAGTCGTCCAAAATTCACTTCGGCCTGACAAGCCGCTTTTGAGGCCCGCCGAAGCGCCCGCCATTTCGTCCGCTATTTTCCGGCTCAAATACTGCTTTCCGCCACTGTGGCCGGAACCGGGAAATTGCGGCTAAATTTCCCGTCAATACGACTGATATTCAGCATTGGTAACCCATAATTCAGATTGGTACATCATTTGTAATTACGGGACCGAAGCCGCTCCTAAAACCGGCTCCCTTCCATGAAATTTATCAGCCCGAAATTTATTCGTTCCATTGCCCCGCAGCTCGACTTGCTCAACACCATTGGTGGTGGCGTGGCCCAGCCCCAGCTTCGCGTCGACCAGCGCCCCAAAGGCGTCGTGCTGCGCGTGGCCATGCCCACGGTGTCGGCCGACAGCTTCCGCGTGGTACTCAACCAGCAGAAGCTCACCGTGTTCGGCGAGTACCGCCACGAGCCCGATGACCAGATGGCCGCGCCCCTCTTCGTTCAAACCCTTGACCTGCCCACCAACCTGGACCTGGCCCGCATCGATGCCGTGCACGAAGGCAATGAGCTGCGCGTGCGCATCCCCTTCCTGAACCCCTCCGACCAGCAGCGCGAAATCGACATTCGCCACAACTGAGTAGAGAGTTGGTTTGGGAATTTTATTCAGGCGGTCATGTCGAGCGCAGCCGAGACGTCTCGCATGCAGCAGTAAATCAATCGATTGGTTTGCTTGAAACCCGCGACATGTCTCGGCTGCGCCCGACATGACGTTCCTTAATTAAATTAAGGCATAAGCTTACTCTCCTCTCGATAACGCCGGGACCGACCGGCACCACAGTCCACTGATAACGCCGGGACCGACCGGCCGAGTACCTCGTCTTTTGGGTTTTCACTCTTGAGCCACCGCCAGCAGCGGTGGTTTTATTTTTGTACCTACCCAAACAGCGGGATAATCAGCACAAAGCTCATCAGCAGCGCGAGGTAGAACCAGCCCATTATCTGGCCCCGGTACCGGCGCGGCATGCGGTTGCTGAGCACCAGCATGGCTACGATAATCAGCAGCAGATGGGCCACAAAAAACACCATCGTCTTCACCCAATTGCTGACAATGGTGTTTTCGGCCTGGTATTGATTCGATTCGCCCAGCCCCGACGTGAGGTAGCGCAGGCCGTAGAACGCCACAGTTTCAAAAACCACAAACAGCCCTAGCCCCGCCAACAGCGCTGTTTTCGAGGATTTTTCGGATACGTCGGCCATGGTGAGTTACGGGCGGGGACGGCCCTGCACTTCGGCGGCGCGGGCTTTGATGTACAGCTCCTCCACTTTGGTGCGGGCCCAGGGCGTGCGGCGCAAAAAAGTAAGGCAGGACTTGATGCTGGGGTTTTCGGCGAAGCAATTCATCCGCAGGCGCACGTCCAGCTCGGGCCAGCCGTAGGCGGCCACGAGGTACTCCAGAATGGTGGCGAGCTTGACGCCGTGCAGCTCGCTGATGAGGTGGCCGGATTCGTCGCGGGCATCGGCGGCGCGGAGGAAGGACATAGGAATGAAAAGCAGCTGGAACCGCAAAGTTGGCGAAAACCCACGGCCCGGCGCACGATGGTGGCCGGAAGCGCGTTATTTTTGACGTTCACCGCCCCATGCCGCCCTCCCCCACCACCGCCCCTGCCACTTCGGCCATTCCGCGCCCGGCCCCGCGCTGGCCGTGGCGGCGCGGGCTCCTGGCGGCACTGCTACTGGGGCTGCTGGTGGGCTTTTCGTACTACCTGCGCCATCAGGTGCAAATGAACCGCTACGCCCGGCGGGCCTGGGCCACTTTCACCAAAGGCGGCCTCACGGGCCACGAAAAAACCCCGCTGCTGGCCGGCTACTCGGTGCACGGCATCGACGTATCGGCCTACCAGGGCCGCATCGACTGGCCCGAGGTGGCCCGCAACCGGGTGCGGTTTGCCTTCATCAAAGCCAGCGAGGGCGCTACTCTGCGCGACCCGCGCTTTGCCCGCAACTGGCGCGAAGCCCGCGCCGCCGGCGTGCTCTGCGGCGCCTACCATTACTTTCAGCCCAACCGCGACGGCCAGACCCAGGCCGATTTGTTTGCCCGCACCGTGCCCCTCGCGCCCGGCGACTTGCCGCCCGTGCTCGACGTGGAAGCCGCCAATTTCCACGACGTGGCCATCTTCCGGCGCGAAGTGGCCCGCTGGCTGCGCCTCATCGAGGCCCACTACGGCGTGCGCCCCATCCTCTATTCCAACCACAGCTTCTACCAGCGCCACCTCGCCGGCCATTTCGACAACTACCCGTTGTGGCTGGCCCACTACGAAGTGGAGCGCCCCACGCTGCCCCGCAGCAAGTGGATAATCTGGCAGCACTCCGACGAAGCCTACGTGCCCGGCATCCGCGGCGTAGTCGATTTCAACGTATTTCAGGGCAATTTTGAGGACCTGCAAGCGCTGCGGGTGCCCAAGCCCGTGGCGCCCGCCTACCGCTAGGCACCCAAAAAAACGCCCGGCCCGCCGCCTCCGAAGAAGCCAGCGCGCCGGGCGACCAGAGAGGCTCAACGAGCCCGGTAGCCTACATTTTGTCTTTCGACGCCATTTTGCCATCCTTCTTCATCATCTTGCCGTCTTTCTTGGCCATTTTGTCTTTCGACGCCATTTTGCCGTCCTTCTTCATCATCTTGCCGTCCATTTTGTCGTCTTTTTTCATCATCTTGCCGTCGCCCTGCTGAGCGTGAGCGGCCAGAAACGTACAGGAAAGCGCTACGGCCGAAGCCAATTTGAGGAGGTTTTTCATCGTAGTATTTGTAAAACGGTGTTGGAGTGAGAAATGTGGACGAAAGGTTACCCGCAATCATAAAGTTTAGATGAAGATATATTCCCAGGCCAAAATCTTGCACCTCAAACCGTTTTGCCTGCTGATGCTCTCCCTGGCGTTTTTCGCCTCGTGCAGCAGCAGCCGGGGAGTGAGCAAAGGCGCCACCGGCTCGCGAGGTGCCTACACCCAAACCGGCCTGGGCTCCTACTACGCCGATAAATTTGTGGGCCGGCCCACGGCCAGCGGCACCACCTACCGGCCCGGCGAAATGACTGCCGCCCACAACACCCTGCCCTTCGGCACCCTCATCCGGGTGACCAACACCCGCAACGGCCGCTCCGTGGAGGTAACCGTAACCGACCGGGGCCCGCACACCAAAGGCTACATCGTGGACGTGTCGCGCCGCGCCGCCGCGCAGCTCGACATCATCGGGGCCGGCGTGGTGCCCGTGCAGCTCACCGTAGTGAGGGCAGCCAGCCGCTAAAGCCTTTCCCCTATTAGCTTTCCCCCAAAATCCACCCTGCATGAATATCCGCAAAAAAGTGCGCTGGACCCTGCCGCCCGGCACCAACCGCTACGCCGCTCTCGACCTCTGGGTGCCTGCCGCCGAAGACGAAGGCTGGAACGAAGACGAAATTCAGTACGTCATCACCGAGGTAGTGGAAGCCGACGGCGATGCCGCCGGCCTGGAAGTGCTGGCCTGGTACACCTACCAATAATAGCGACGAAGCACTCCCGAAATTTTGTATTCCCGGCTTTAGTAGCCAAGCCAACCAAATGCCGTTCTCACGCCTTGCTGCTCGCGGCGAGGTGTGAGAACGGCATTTTCGTGCGCAATACCTACGCCATCACCTCTTTACTCCTGCCCCAAAGCGGCTTTACGTAGTGTCATCAAATGGTGTAGTTAAATAATTTTTTCAACAAATTATAAAGCTATTCAAATAAAAAATCATTAAAAAGATGAGCTTTAATTTCATTAAGTAAGAAATGATTGTACTTTTGAACAGTTAAATTATCTTACCTCTAAGAGTCTTGCTATTAGCTTTGGCGAACTAGTGAGCCCCCACAATGAGCCCCCGCAATATGAATAAACTTCTCCTTCTGCTGATAATCGCGGCTTTTACCTCTGCCAATAGTCACTTGGCTGGAGTAGCCCGGGCAGGAGCAGTTGACAAAGCAATATTAGTGGGCCAGTGGACCGGGCCGCTGCCGGTACCTGGCGGCAGTCGTCAGATTTCCATCACCGTGAGCCAGTTGTCGGATGGAAGCACGTCGGCGACACTTCACGTAGCAGTTGCCCGGCTGAACAACAGCCCCATGCGGGTAGTGAGCAACGCGGACAGCGTGGTTTTCTACGCCGACAACGTGGGCTGCCGCTTTGCGGGCCAGCCCGTGGCCGACGGGCAACAGTTGCGCGGCCAGTGGCAGCAGCCCGGCTTCCGCGCCACGCTGGTGCTGGACCGGGTGCCGCCTACCAACGCGGCAGCAGTGGCCCAAGAAGCGCCCGCTGCTTACAAAACCGAAGATGTCCGGGTGAGCAGCGCCAACAGTCCGAACAGTGAAATCGGCTTGGGCGGCACGCTCAACATGCCCGCCGGGGCCGGGCCTTTTCCCGCCATTGTGCTGCTGTCCGACGTCGGCACTGCGGAGCACCTGGATGGCACTTATAGCCTGCTCACTAGCTTGGCTGACTACCTCACCCGGCAAGGTATTGCCGTGCTTCGCCTCGACGACCGGGGTACGGGCCGGTCGGAAGCCGTCCCCAGGGCCAATACGGGCACGGAGCTGGTGGCAGATGCGCAGTCGGCCATGAACTTTCTACGCACCCGGCCGGGCATCGACCCCATGCGCGTGGGCCTGCTCGGGCACGGCGAGGGCGCCAACGTGGCCCTGCTGGCGGCGGCGCAAGCATCTGCCCCGGCTTTTGTGGTGGCGCTCGGCGCGGCCGGTGTGACGGGCCAGGAACTGCTGGCGCGGCAAACCTCGCTGGTGAACCAGCCCGGTGAGCCCGACACGGCTCAAGCCACATTTGCCCGGAAGCAGGCCCAACTAATGGCTCTGGCCCGCCGCGAGGCCAAAAAGCAGCTAGCCGGCGGTGCCAACGCCGAGCAGGTACAAATCCGGCTGGCCCAGGAGCAGCTGCGGCTGAGCATGGAAGCCAAAAAGCGCAGCGACGCCTTATACAAGCGGCAATACGCCATGCTCGAAATCATTCGTCAAACCTCGGATAATGCCCAGGCCCGAGCCATTGTGGCCAACATGCTGAAGCAGATTTACCCGGCCTTGTCGTCGGCCACGGCCCAAACCCGGGCCGGCCAGCTCACCAGCCCCTGGTACCGTTCGTTCCTCATCTTCAACCCGCAATCGGAGCTCGGCAAAGTGACCTGCCCGGCCCTGCTCCTTCACGGCACCGCCGATACGCAAGTACCTGCCGCCGCCAACCTGACGCCCCTGGAAAAAGGCCTTAAAGCCAACAAGCGGGTGAATATTCAGAAGCTGGAAGGAGTGAACCACTATTTCCAGATGCCCGCCAGCGAACAGGCATTGGCCGCCGGCACTGAGCAGCCATCGGTGGCCTCGACCGATGCGCTGGAAACCATTGGCGAGTGGGTATTTCAGCAAGTGAAGCAATAAGCAACCACTGCGTTAGCTGGGCTGCGGCGCAGGACGCAATGCTTCGCGCAGCCACGCCCCGGCCAACGCGGCCAGGCCGCCCACCAGGCCGGCCACAATTCCGGTTACCAGGAGTAACGCAATGGCTGAGCCGCCCAATGGCAGCAGCTGGGCTACCCGGTGCGCCAGCAGACTATCGTTTTGCTGCGATAGCCAGGCAGCGGGCAAAATCCAGCTCAGCCCGGCGCCGCTGAAACCTGCCCAAAAGGCCACCCGGCCGGTAGGCGCCATGAGTAGCCCGATGGCAAACGCCACCACGGCCAGGCTCCACCAGGGAAAATCTAACTGCGCGGCCGAGGCCAGCACCAAAATAAGAATGGGTAAAAGCCAGGGATTGCGCCAGTTCATGCCAGCAAAGTAACACGAATTGCGTGGTTGCGGCACAATACATTGGCAGTGGAATCCTCCGGCACACCCGGCGGCTAAAATCAGGCGGCAGCCAAAACTTCGGCGTCGTTGTTGGCCGGCGAATTTACCCGCTTGCTGATGACGTACTCCTGCATGGCGGCTGCATCATACGGCAGCAGCAGTTGCTGGTGCGCGGCCAGGCCCAGGCCGTCGTCCAGCCAGGCCTGCTCGGCGGCGCGGCCGGGCAGGATAACCGGCATCCGGTTGTGAATATTGGCCATCAGCGCGTTGGGTTCGGTGGTGATGATGGTGAACGTGGGATGCAGCTCGCCGGTACCGCGGTCAAGCCACTCATCCCAAAGGCCGGCGAAGGCAAATGGCTGCTCGTCGCGCAGCAAAATGCGGTGCGGTACCTTGCCCGCCGGCGTGGCCTGCCACTCAAAAAAACTATCGGCCAGCACCAGGCAGCGCCGCCGCCCCAGCAGCTGCCGAAACGAGGGTTTCTCGGCCAGCGTCTCGGCCCGGGCGTTGATGGGCCTGGGGCCGGTGCTGGGGTCCTTGCTCCAGCTGGGCACGAGCCCCCAGCTCAGCAGCTGAATCTGGCCGGGCGCGGCGTTGGTGATGATGGGCAGCCGCTGCGAGGGCGCGGCGTTGTAGGTAGCGGGCGCAGGCTCGGTGAATCTGGCGTCGAAACGCTGTTCAACGGTTGGCGCGGGGGCGATGAAGGTGTAACGGCCACACATAGGACCACAGATTTGACGGATTTCAACGGATAAAACGGATTTTTTGTGGTTGCCAACCGATGAACGAATCGCCGGGGCATTGGCAACAGAAAAGCCCCAACACGGCAATGACCGCGTTGGGGCTTCTTTACGGAACCACAAAAAATCCGTTTTACTCCGTTGAAATCCGTTAAATCTGTGGTCAGATTTTATACAGCAACTCGTAGTATTCCTTGGCCATGCGGCCCGATTCGAATTCGGGCTCCACGTCCTTCATGGCGGTTTTTACCACTTTCAGGAAGTTCTTGGGCTGGTCGTAGTACAGCGGCAGCACCGTTTTTTCGAGCACGTCGAGCAGCGCGGTGGCCTCCGAATCGTCCTTCACGTTATCGGGCAGGGTCACGTCGGCAATGGGGATGAGGAAGCCGTTTTCACCGTCTTTGCAGAATTCGGGAATCCAGCCATCGGCGATGCTCAGGTTTACGCTGGCATTCATGGCGGCGGTCATGCCGCTGGTGCCGCTGGCCTCGCGCGGGAAGCGCGGCGTATTCAGCCAGACGTCGGAGCCCTTCTTGAGGGCGGCCGACAGGCCCAGCTCGTAGCCGGTGAGGACGGCGCAGTTCTTCAGGTTGGCCGTGCGCTTGATGATTTCATTGAACGAGGCCACCGCGCCATAATCCTTCGGGTAGGGCTTGCCGGCCCAAATCACCTGGATGGGGTGTTGCGAATTATTGGCCAGCTCCACAAAGCGCTCGAAGTGGCGCAGAATCAGGTCGGCACGCTTGTAGGCCGCAAAGCGGCGGGCCCACACGATGGTAATGACGGCGGGGTCGAAGATGTTGCCGGTCTGGTCGGCCACGATTTTAAACAGGTCCTTTTTCAGCTCCTGCTTGCGGGCCAGCAAGGCGGCATCGTCCTTGCTCTTGTTGGCGGCCGCCAGCTGCGGGTCGCGCCAATAGGTGCCGTTCTGGGCGTTGGTGATGGGAATGATGGGGCAAATGCCTTCGTAGTGGCCCCACATTTCGTTGGCCACTGTGCCGTGTACTTTGCTCACCGCGTTGGCCTTACGGGCAAAGCGTAGAGCAGTGAGCGTGTAGTTCAGCGCGTCGCCGTTGCCGATGCGGGTTACGCGGCGAATTTCGGCTTCCGGCACCGAGCCGAAGAACGTCATGTCCGTCAGCAGCTTCATGGGGCGCTCCTCGTTGCCGGCCAGCTCCGGGGTATGCGTCGTGAACACGAGGCGCTTTTGCACCTCGGCCAGGTCGCGGCCATGCTTTTCGTAGAGATAAAACGCCAGCGGCAGGCCGTGGCCTTCGTTGAGGTGGTAGACGTCGGTTTTGCGGCCGAGCACGTCGAGCAGCTTGCCGCCGCCCACGCCCAGCAGGATGCTCTGGGCCACGCGAGCCGCCGCGTCCGGGTCGTAGAGGTGGTGCGAGATGGTGCGCGAGAGGTAGTCATTCTCGGCGATGTCGGTGGTCAGGAAGAACATCGGCACCGTGCCAAACACTTCGGGGGCCAGGTACAGGGCCTTCACGTGCACATCAGCGCCGTGAATGGTGATGGGGAAAACGATGCCCGTGTCTTCCAGAAAAGAGTAGTGCTTCTGGCGGAATTCGGCGCGCATGCTCTGGTCTTCGCCACGGCCCTGGTCGTAGTAGCCAAAGCTCCACAGAATGCTGATGCCCACCAGGTTTTGCTTCAGCTCGTAGCCGGAGCGCATGTGCGAACCGGCCAGAAAGCCGAGGCCGCCGGAATAGGTTTTGAGGGCCTGGTCGACGGCGAATTCCATCGAGAAATACGCGGCGGCCGTCTTGTATTTGGCCGCGGGCGCGTAGGATTTGAACGTAAATGCCATAGAGAGGTAAGGTGCACGCCATTGCGCGTGCCGGTAAGAAAATGCTGGATTAAAAACGGGGACACCAACCCAGGCTCCATAGGTCGGCGCGGCCGCAAGGTCCGAAGCATTCCGCCAAAAAACGCAACAACTTGATACATAGAACCTACTTGCACAAACGTTAGCATTACACAACCTGTACATTATCAGCAGTATACCAACCAGCAATTTGTAACACCCGAAGGCAGTAGGTTCAGTCTAAATTCATTGCCGGGCGGCTGGGCAATCCTCCGGCAGCAAGCGGCAAGGCAGCACTGCCAGCAGGCTTGCTCCGTAAGACCTGCCATTTTTGGTGAAATTGGCAGCACAACGTGGTAAATCAAATTAAAAAGTGTCAATAATTCAATTATATGCAATTATTATTAATGATTTTTTAATATAATGACATAATCTTGTAATCTCGTGTATTGCAACGTAACTGACTACTTGCTCTAGCTTTGATGCTTTGTTCTCGTACTTTTCAACCTCAGTTTCACACGTATGCGCATGACATTTTCCGCCCGCTACCTGGTAGCGCCGCTGCTGGGTGCAGTCCTATTCGCAAGCTGTTCCAAATCGGAACCTACGCCGGAAACGCCGGTCGCCGCCGCCACTACGCAGAACGTATCGGCGCCGGGTTTCCCGGAGGGGTTTGAGACGGGAACCAAAACGGCCTACACCACCGGCTCGGTTACGCTCGGCTCCGGCTCCTGGACGCTGAACGACGCCCTGATTGGCAACACCACGGCCGATGCCAAAACGGGCACGCAGTCGACCCGCGTGCGCAACAGCGGCTCGCTGAGCATGAACTTTGACCTGACCGCCGGCGCCGGCGTCGTGACGGTGGGCCACGCCCTCTACGGCACCGATGCCAGCGGCACCTGGGAACTGTGGGCCTCGGCCAATAGCGGCTCTTCCTACGCCAAAGTGGGCAGCACCATCACCACGGGCAGCACGGCACTCAGCACAGCCTCCTTCACGGTGAACCTGGCCGGCACCGTGCGCCTGCAAGTGCGCAAAACCGATGGCAGCACCAACCGCCTCAACTTCGATAACATCACCGTGGAAAGCTACAGCGGCGGCGGCGGTGGCACCGGCGGCAAGAAATTCCTGTTTGACGCCACCAAGGCCGAAACGGCCGGCAACGCCGACTGGGTGCTGGACGTGGACGGCGGCGTAGTGCCGCGCTACCCCACGCCCGCCGCGTCGGGCATCACGGCCAGCACGCCGGAAAGCTACTGGACGGCGGCCCTTTCCTCCTGGGGCGTGGCCCTGGTGAAGCTGGGCAATAGCGTGGAAAACCTGCCTCTGGGCACGGCCATTACCTACGGCAATGCTTCGAACCCGCAGGATTTGGCCAACTACAGCGTGTTTGTGGTGGATGAGCCGAATACGCTGTTCACGGCCACAGAGAAATCGGCCATTGTCAACTTCGTGAAAAACGGCGGCGGCCTGTTCATGATTTCCGACCACACCGTGTCGGACCGCAACAACGACGGCTACGACTCGCCCGCCATCTGGAACGATTTGATGACCAACAACTCAGTGCAGGCCAACCCCTTCGGCTACAGCATTGCCCTGACCAACATTTCGGAAACCACCAGCAACGTGTTGGCCAGCAGCACCAACACCATCCTGCACGGCTCGCAGGGCGACGTGACGCAGCTGAAATTCTCGAACGGCGCCACCATCACCAAAACCTCGGGTTCGGCCGCTGCGCCGCTGATTTGGCAGAGCACCGCCTCGCAAGGCAACACCAACATCATGTGCCTGAGCAGCACCTACGGCACGGGCCGCGTGGTGTGCATCACCGATTCGTCGCCGGCCGACGACGGCACCGGCAGCCCCGGCAACACCGTGTACCCCGGCTGGACTGAAATCGCCAGCCATGCCAAGCTGCACATGAACGCCTCCCTCTGGCTGGCCAAGCTGCAGTAAGGTTCGATATCGGCTGCCCGTAGCGGCCACCTGAACAAGTAGAGAAGCGCCCGCTGCCAGTTTCGGTAGCGGGCGCTTTTGCTTTCCTGAGATGCGACAAATTTATTTCCGGAATGGAAACGGTTGCGCAGAATGCGCCAAGCTGGAAAGCCGTACTTTTGGCCCTGATGCTATCCTAACGCCCTTTTTGCATGAAATTCCCACGCCTTTTGCTGGCAGCAGCAGTGCCGCTGCTCGCTTTCGCTCCGCCCGTTGCAGCTACAGCCCGCCCGCTCCAAAACACCGTCAGTAGCGCCGACCATTCCAAAGCGGCCCCTGCCGTCCGCATCGACCCCACGTACTGGTGGGTAGGCATGAAAAACCCCAAGCTGCAGCTGCTGGTGCACGCGGCTGGTATTTCGGGGGCCACGGCTAGCCTGGCCGCCTACCCCGGCGTGGCGCTGGAAGGCAGCCAAAAGCTGGAAAGCCCCAACTACCTCGTCGTCAACCTCACCATCGGCCCCGAAGCCAAGCCGGGCCAGTTGAAGCTCACCTTCAGCGGCGGCAAAAAGCTGGCCTACAGCTACGAGCTGCGCGCCCGCAACACCGACCCGAACCGCACGCAGGGCCTCACGCAGGCCGATTTTATTTACATGCTGATGCCCGACCGGTTCTCGAACGGTGACCCGAAGAACGACGTGGTGAAGGGTACCCGCGTCAACCACATTGCCCGCGACTCGATGTATGCCCGCCACGGCGGCGACATCAAGGGCATTCAGAACCACTTTGCTTACTTCAAGCAGCTGGGGGCCACGGCTATCTGGCCCACGCCGCTCATTGAGAACGACATGCCCAAGGCCAGCTACCACGGCTACGCCGTGACGGACTGCTACAAAATCGACCCACGCTACGGCACCAACCAAGAGTACCAGCAATTTGTGAAAGCCGCGCACGCCGACGGCCTGAAAGTGGTGCAGGACATCGTGCTCAACCACTGGGGCAGCTACCATCATTTATTCCTCGACAAGCCGGCGGCCGACTGGTTCCACGCCTTCCCCACCTTCACGCGCAGCAACTACAGCGCTTACGCCCTCAACGACCCTTACGGCTCGAAGCGCGACTACACGTTGTTTAATGACGGCTGGTTTGACACCACCATGCCCGACGTAAACCAGGGCAACCCGCTGGTGGCCACCTACCTGATTCAGAATTTCCTGTGGTGGGTGGAAAGCACCGGCCTCGACGGCTACCGCATCGATACGTACCCGTATTCGGACCCGCAGTTCCTCATGACCTGGGGCAAGGCCATTGCCGAGGAGTACCCCAAGCTGGCGCTGTTTGGCGAGGCCATGGAGGCCACCGAAGCCCAGCAGGCGTTCTTTGCCCAGAACATTCTGCCTCCGGTGAATGGCTTCAAATCGAACCTGCCGGCCGTGCTGGATTTTCAAACCTGCTTCGCCATCCGCGACGTCCTCAAAACAGAAAACGGCGACCTGGGCCAGCTCTACCACGCCCTGCAGGCCGACTGGCTGTACGTGGATGCCACGCGCAACGTAACCTGCCTCGACAACCACGACATGAGCCGCATCTATTCGGTGATTGGGGAGGATTTCAACAAGTTCAAGACCGGCATGGCCTGGCTGCTCACGTTGCGCGGCACTCCTCAAATTTATTATGGCACCGAAGTACTGATGAAGAATTTCTCGAACCCCGACGGCAAGGTGCGCGAGGATTTCCCCGGTGGCTGGGCCGCTGACAAGAACAATTATTTCGCGGCGCGCACCGGCCAGGCCGGCCTGGCGTTCGACTACGTGAGCAAGCTGGCCAACTACCGCAAAACGCACCCGGTTTTATCGAGCGGCAAACTCATGCAATTCATTCCGCAGGACGGCGTGTACACGTATTTCCGCTACAACGAGGGCGGCGAGTGCGTGATGATTATTGCCAACAACACCAAGGAAGAGAAGAAGGTGGACGGCACCCGCTTCGCGGAGCGAACCGACGGCTTTTCCTCAGGAATTGAGGTAGTGAGCGGGGCCACCATTTCGGATTTGAAGGCCCTGAATGTGCCGGCCCATACGGCCTGGGTAGTGGAGTTGCGAAAATAGCGCGCTAGGCTTCGCGAAGTTCACAATCAAGTCTCGCAAAGGCACTGATTTCTTGTAACTTCTTGCAACTATTTTTTCTTAAATTCGGCGAAGCAGCATTACCATTCGCCTTTGCGGGACTTGATTGTAAACTTCGCAAGACTCTGCGCTTATGACTGACCTCACCAACCAAGTAGCCATCGTTTCCGGGGCAAGCCGCGGCATTGGCCGGGCCACGGCACTGCTGCTGGCCATGCAAGGCGCCAAAGTAGTGGCCGTGGCCCGCAGCGAGGCTGAGCTTGACGAGCTTACGCAAAAAACCCAGGGCCTGAGCATTGTGGCCGACGTGGCGGACGAGACGGATGCGCAGCACGTGGTGGCCGAAACGCTGCGCCGCTATGGCCGGCTCGACATTGTGGTGTGCAACGCCGGGGTGGGCTCCTTCAACGAGCTGGAGCACTTCAGCAGCGCCGAGTGGGACCGGATATTCGACACCAACGTGAAAGGCACTTTCCTGCTCTGCAAGGCCGCCGTGCCGCACCTGAAGGCCCAGCGCAAAGGCCACATCGTGGGCATTGCCTCCGATGTTTCCAAGCGCACCTTCGCCAACGGCACGGCCTACGGCGCCAGCAAATATGCCCAGGACGCCGTGCTGGCCAGCCTGCGCAAGGAAGTGCGCCCGCACGGCATCAAGGTGAGCGTCATCTACCCGGGGTTTGTCGACACGTATTTCAACGACACCAAACCGGGCAGCGCGGAAACGGAGAAAACCCATCTGCGGCCCAGCGACATTGCCCAGGCCGTGCGCTACGTGCTGGAGGCCCCGCCCCATGTGGTGGTAGATGAGCTGATGCTGCACCCGCTCACACAGGAATGGTAATTTTTCGGTGAACAATTAGCAGTGAACAGTGAACAATGCGGTGCTGCCAACCGGCGGGTAAAACCGTCCGGTTCACTGTTCACTGCTAATTGTTCACTGACCTGTTATCTTGCCGCACCATGAAAAAACTGTTGCTGGCCGGCGGCCTCCTCACCTTGGCTGCTTTCTCTTTGCCTACTCCGCCCGTGCACAAGACTCATCCCCCGGCCAACGACCCCAACACGACGGCGGAAGTACCCCAGGACCATAAGCTCGTCATTTACCAGCTGATGACGCGCCTGTTTGGCAATAAAGTGGCGCTGAACAAGCCCTACGGCACCATTGGTGAGAACGGCTGTGGTAAATTCAACGACATTACCGACCAGGCCCTCGCCGAAATCAAGAAAATGGGCGTGAGCCACGTCTGGTACACCGGCGTGATTGAGCACGCCACCATGACGGACTACACCACTCAGGGCGTGCCCGCCGACGACGCCGACGTGGTGAAGGGCCGCGCCGGCTCGCCCTACGCCATCAAGGATTATTACGATGTGGCCCCCGACCTGGCCGTGGTGGTAAAAAACCGCATGCCGGAGTACGAAGCCCTCATCAAGCGCACCCACGACCACGGCCTGAAAGTCCTCATGGACTTCATCCCGAACCACGTGGCGCGCTCCTATAAGTCGGATGCCAAGCCACTGGGCGTGGTTGACCTGGGTGCCCAGGACGACAAAACCAAGGCCTTCGCGCCCAACAACAACTTTTACTACCTGCCCGGCAAAAGCTTCGTGGTACCGGCCAACTACAACCCGCTGGGCCCGCTGAAAGGACCGCGCGAGGACGGCAAATACCTCGAAACCCCCGCCAAAGCTACCGGCAACGACGTTTTTTCGGAAGCGCCCAGTGTGAACGACTGGTTTGAAACCGTGAAGCTGAACTATGGCGTGGACTACGAGAACGGCCGCAAAACACACTTCGAAACCGTGCCCGACACCTGGAAGAAGATGCGCGACATCCTCGTGTTCTGGGCCGGCAAGGACGTGGACGGTTTCCGGTGCGACATGGTGGAAATGGTGCCGGTGGAGTTCTGGGCCTACGTGATTCCGGAGCTGAAAAAGGTGAAGCCCGGCCTGGTTTTCATTGGCGAAGCCTACAATCCGCAGGAATACAAAACCTACCTCGACAAAGGAAAATTCGATTTTCTCTACGACAAAGTGGGCCTCTACGACGGCCTGCGCAAGCTGATGCGCCAGGAAGGCACCACGGAGGACATCACCAAAGTGTGGAAGGACGAGAGCAACGGCTTCTCGTCGCACATGCTGCGCTTTCTGGAAAACCACGACGAGCAACGCATTGCCTCTAAAGACTTTGCCACCGACCCGCGCCGCGCCATTCCGGCCATGACCGTGACGGCCACCCTGGGCAGCGGCCCGGTGATGCTCTACTTCGGGCAGGAAGTGGGCGAGCCCGCGCGCGGCGCCGAAGGCTTCAGCAGCGAAGACGGCCGCACCTCAATTTTCGACTATTGGGGCGTGCCTGAACACCAGAAATGGCTGAACCAGGGCAAGTTCGACGGGGCCAAGCTGAGCCCGGAGCAAAAGAGCCTGCGCGACTTCTACAGCCGCCTGCTGAACGTGGCCAGCACCAACGAAGCCATTCGCAAAGGCCGCTTCTACGAGTTGCAGGACGCCAACAACCTGGGCAAGGAATACGACCAGCGCCACCTCTTCACCTACCTGCGCTACACCGACAAGCAGCAGCTGCTGATAGTCGTGAATTTCAGCGCCGACAAGACCTACCGGCCCGTCATCAACCTCCCCGCCGAAGCCCTGGCGGCCATTGGCCTCAGCACCAAGAAATTCTATACCTACACCGACCTTCTCAACCCGGAGGAGCCGCGCAATACCCTAAATCTCACGTTAGCTCCGCTGTCGGCCTATATTTTCGAGATAAAGTCCCGGTAACGTTGCCGGAGTACGCAAGTCAATCAGTAAATTTGAAGGCTGCCGGGCACCAGGTTTTCCTGGGCCGGGCAGCCTTCTTTCTTTTCCCGCAATTCCCACCTACGTCCGATGGCATCTGTCGCTGCGGCTCCGGCCACCACGAGTACCCGCAAGAAGCCGCGCCTGAGCTTCTGGCAAATCTGGAACATGAGCTTCGGCTTCATGGGCATTCAGTTCGGCTTCGCGCTGCAAAATGCCAACACCAGCCGCATTTTCTCCAACCTGGGGGCCAACGCCGACGACATTCCGATTCTGTGGGTGGCCGCGCCGCTCACCGGCCTCATCGTGCAGCCCATCATCGGCTACCTCTCCGACCGCACCTGGAGCCCGCGCTGGGGCCGGCGGCGGCCGTTCTTTTTGGTGGGGGCCATCATGGCATCGCTGGCCATGCTGGTCATGCCCAACTCGCCCACCCTCTGGATTGCCGGCGGCATGCTCTGGATAATGGATGCCAGCATCAACATCAGCATGGAGCCGTTTCGGGCTTTCGTGGGCGACATGCTGCCGGCCGAGCAGCACACCACGGGCTTTGCCACGCAGTCTTTTTTTATTGGCATCGGGGCCGTGGTGGCATCGCTGCTGCCCACCATCCTCACGCATTTTGGGGTAGCCAATGAAGCGGCGGCCGGCCTGGTGCCCAACTCCGTGAAATATGCCTACTACATTGGCGCAGCGGCCTTTTTCCTGTGCGTGGTCTACACCGTGATGACGACCACGGAGTACCCGCCGGAAGACCTGGAAGCCTTCGAGCGCGAGAAAAACAGCGTCACGCTGTGGGAAGGCGTGAAAGAAACCTTCACCGGCGTGCTGCACATGCCCAAGGTGATGAAGCAGCTGGCTTCGGTGCAGTTTTTCACCTGGTTCGGGCTGTTTTGCATGTGGATTTTTACTACCCTGGCCGTCACCAAGCACCTGTACCACACCACCGACACCAAATCGGCGGCGTTCAACGAAGGGGCCAATTTTGTGGGCGTGGCGTTCGCGGTGTACAACGGGGTTTCGGCGGGCTTCAGCCTGCTGCTGCCCCTCATTGCCCGCAAGTTCAGCCGCAAGCTCACCCACATGCTCTGCCTCACGGCGGGCGGCCTGGGCCTGCTCTCGGTGGCGTTCATCACCGAGCCGTGGATGCTTTATCTCTCGATGATAGGTGTGGGCGTGGCCTGGACCAGCATCCTATCGGTGCCCTATGCCATGCTGGCCGGGGTCATTCCGGCCAATAAAATGGGGCATTACATGGGCGTTTTCAATGCCTTCATCGTGATTCCCCAAGTGTGCGCATCGCTGGGCCTGCCCTTCATCATGAAGAAATTCCCGGCCCTCGACCCGCTGAACGTGGTGGTGCTGGGCGGCATTCTAATGATAATCGGCGGCCTGCTCACGCTGCGCGTTTCCGACGACGAAAAAATTCACCTGCCGGTTGAAGGCGCGCAGGGCCTGGCACCGGCCTACGAAAGCCCGGCCCTGCCCAATCCAGCCGTTTAACGGGTGGGCTGAAACCCCAAAGAAGGCTGCCCACAAACGCGGGCAGCCTTCTTTTATGCCTTGATAATGGCCTCGGCAACTTCGCGGCCGGTGGCCAGGGCGGCGTTCAGCGACGGATAGGCGGCCCAGTCGCCGCAGCGGTAGAGCGTATCGGTCAGCTTCAGGGGCTGCTGGGCGGGCTGGCCGGCCAGGTACACGGGCAGCGCGGCCGGGATGCGGTAGCTGCGCAGGTGCTCCCATTGCCGGGCCGCCGGCCCAAACCAGGTGACCAACTCCTCGTGGACGCCCGCCGTGATTTCGGTTTCACTCAGGCCGCGTTCGCCGTGGGTGCTGACGGAGACCAGCGCCCGGCCGGCCGGCGCGTAAGCTCCGCTCACATCGGCGGGGAATGCCACGTTGTGGGCCAGTGCGCCGGGAGCGGCATTGAGGCGCAGCAATTTATCGTTGCGGCCCGGCGAGTGGCCGCCCTGGGTGGCAAAATAGGTGCAGGTAGTGATGCGGGCGGCGGTGGAAAAGCTGGCGGCCTGGGCACTAGCCAAGTCGTCGGCGTTGCCGCTGCGGCCGGCCAGCAGGCGCAGGGCCGCGAGCCCATCGGTGGCCAGGACCACGGCCGCGCCATTCAGCACCTCCCCCGACGTGAGGCGGACCTGGGTGCCGTCAACCAAGCCGGCTACTGACGTGTTCAGGCGCACCGTGCCGGCCGGCAGGCGAGCCGCCAGCTGCTCCGGCAGCTGTTGCATGCCCAGAGCCGGCACCGCCGCCTCGCCGGTCACGAATTGCTGGAACACGAATTCGAAGAAATTGCTGGCCGTGGTCAGCTCCCTATCCAGAAAAACGCCCCCGAAAAACGGCTTAAAGAACGAGTTTATCATCTGCTCACTCCAGCCGTAGTGCTGCAAAAACGTGATTGTATCGGTGGCCGGCCGGGCCAGCAGCTCCTCCGGCGTGTGTTTCAGCACGTGCCGCACCAGGCTGAGAATGCGCAGCTTATCAGTTAGGGTGCCGATGGGCGAGGTGAGGGCCGAAAAGGCGGCCAAAGGGCGTTGCAGCGGGTTTTGCAGGGTGGTTTCCTGCCCATCGGCCAGCCGGATAACGGCGCCGGAACGGAAGGCTTTGAGGCGGAGGGCGCCGTAGTCGAAGATGCGCCGGGCCTCGGGGTAGTTGGTGAGCAGGACCTGAAAGCCGCGGTCGAGCCGGAAGCCGTCGGGCGTGAGGTCGGTGCGCACGCGGCCACCCACGGCGTCGGTGGCCTCGAGCACCAGTACGGGCCGGCCGGCGCGGTGCAGCCAGGTGGCGCAGGCCAGCCCCGCCATGCCCGCGCCGATGAGGATAACGGGTTTTGAAGAATTGCTCATTTACAGCTTAATCAAGGTAATTATCCCGGCCCGGTACTGCCCGGCTTCGGAATACGAACAGTAGGCAGCTCACTTCTCCAACGAATGCTTAGTTGCGCACCCGCCTTAACAATGAGAAACCGGACTTCCCCCGGCATCGGCTTGCCATCGGCCGTAGCGGGGTGCCAGCGGGCCATTCCGTTGAGGGCTTGCGCAACGGCCGTGAGGATGCCGCTCCCCCCCTGCCCGTCTACCAGCCGCAACGTGCCTTGGTCGTCCACGGTTGCCCGAATCGTGAATTCCTGGCCGTCAATCATGTTTTCCCACTGGTTGCGCTGGTTGGTCTGGTTCAGCCGGTCCAGGAGCTGGTGCATGCAGGAAATAGCATCGACGGGCGGCCTGGCCGGCTCTATGAGCATGTTCCGGAAGGCTTGATTGGTCTGCTGCTGCTCGTTGAGGCGTTGCAGCTCGGCCCGGACGGCCGCGCAGTTCATCCCCAGCCGCACCCGGTCGCTGGCCGCCGTCGGGTCATCAATCTGGGGTTCCAGCAGCGAATGGGCCTTGTAGCGCGCCGATATGCCGGCGGGAGCGTCCAGAGCCTTGCCTCCGCGAAAAATGCCTTGCTCATATACCTCCGTGGTCAGCAGCTTCCCGGTGCCCAGGGCGTGGCTTTCCCAGATGCCTTGCGGCAGGCCGTTTAGCACCGGGCCGCCGTACCGGCGCTTCAGCTGGGGCATGATGCCCTGCCACAAGCCATTGCCATTGGTCACTCCCGGTTGGCCCGTCGAGTCCCAGGAGGCTACGATGCGCAGCCGGGGCGCGGCTTTGCCGGTCCATTCAAAGGTTTGCTGGGGCTTGCCGCTCGGGTACCAGAATTCCCAGGTGCCCGTGGGCTCGCCGTGCGTAAAAGCGCCCCGTATCGCCAGCTGGCCGTTGGCAAAATAGGTTTCGTACGGGCCGTGGCGCTGGCCCTGCTCGTAATGCAGCCGGCTCCGCAACTTGCTGGTGACAATGGTATAATCCCGCGCCTCGCCCTGAAAATCGCCTTTATCCGTGACGTGGGTCTGGCGGCGAATGTCGGCGCAGGCCGGCGGCGTCAGGTTGTACCTCAGGTCGTAATACAGCAGCGTGCTGTCGCCCTTAATCACCTCAATACACTCGGGCACGGTGGCATTGCGGCTGGTTGCGCCCGGTGCCAGCAAGGCCTGAACGCCCGCCGCGCTCAGGGCCCGTTGCGCCTGCACCGGGGTTGCGAGGCCAATGCCGGTGAGCCAAACCACAACGGCCAGCAGGGCAGGCCGGGGCCAATTTCGTAAACTTGATTTCATGCGGATAAGGGTAGATGTTGGAGAAAACGGTTTCGTGGGGAAAAATTAGACACGAAGTTGTTCAACAAAACCCTTCCAACGGCTCTGGTTAATAACTGACGTTACGCACCAACGACGGGCACGGGCTGGCGCGCGTCTGCGAGGCACTGCCTACTGGGTTCGAGCCTGGGGCTCGGGCAGCGAAAACGTTGCAGACGTGCTCACGACCCGAGCCAGAGGCTCGAACCCAAGCGGCAGCGCGTCGCAGACGCGCGCCAGCCCGTCGCTGGTTCGTAACAGCAGTTATTAAAACAACTTGGGCATCTTATGCTCCCGCCATTTCTTGCGCGTTTTCATGGTCCAGAATTCGGCCACGCCGTCGCGGCGCAGGCTGAGCTGCCAGGCGCCCATGGGCTGGCCCAGCTTGTAGCCGGTGGCCTGGTCCCGTGGAAACTTCTGCTTGATAACCGCATAATCGGCCGCCGAAATATCCTGGCCGATTTCGCCGTGGCAGCGCAGACAGACCTTGTTGTTCAGCACAATGGGGCGGCTATAGAAGAATACTTCCTGCGACATCCGCTTGATGGTGCGGGCCGTGTCTGGGTTCATTTCCTCGGGCAGCAGCACGCCCTGGTTGGCCGGGTTGCGGGGCCGCTCGCTCACGCGGCGCACCGTGGCCCGGAGCACTCCCGCCAAGGAATCGACGAAATGGTAGGTTTCGGGCCGGCAGAAGGCGGCCGCCCGGGCCACGCCGCCAGCGGCCAGCTCGCGGGCCAGAGTTTGGCGCAGCAGCGAGTCGGCGGTGATGGTCAGGGAGTCGCCGGCCCAGCGGGTGGCGTTTAGCAAGTCCTTGGGCATGATGCGCTTCACCTCCCAGTTCTCGGCTTCGATGCCGATGCGCTTGTGGTCCTTGAGGTGTTCAATCTGGTCGGGGCGGCAGGCTGTGGCGGCCAGCGCCACCGCCACCGCCACGTAGGCGCGCGCCATGGCGCGGGCGGCCACCAGGCGCGGGAAACCAATTTTTTGCAACAGGTTTTTCAAAGTCAAGAAAGAGTAACAGGCCGATTTTACCAACGACGAACGCACCAAGGCGCGTTCCTACATCAGGTAGGCTTTCAGTTCCTCGTACTTAACCGTTATGGGCACGCTTCGTTTGGGGCGGCCCTGCAAGGCGCGCACCACTTCCGGCAATTCGATGGCGCGGCCCAGGATGGGCTCCACCACGTCGGGAAACTTGACGGGGTGCGCCGTGGCCAGTATCATGCCGGCGGCCCCGGCGTGCCGGGCTTGGTAGCGGCGTAACGCCATGTAGGCCACCGCGCCGTGCGGGTCGAGCAGGTAGTTGTCGGCTTCCCACACCTGGTGGATGGCGGCCACCGTGTCGGCGTCACTCACGGTATCGGCGCTGAGGGCGGCGCGCATCGTCTCCAGGTCGTTGTCGAACAGCGCCAGAATGCGCACGAAGTTGCTGGGGTTGCCCACGTCCATGGCGTTGGAAAACGTGGACACGGCCGGCCGGGGCGTGAACGTGCCGGTGCGCAGGTACGCCGGCACGGGCTCGTTGGCGTTGCAGGCGGCAATGAAATGTCCCAGCGGCAGCCCCGACGCCTGCGCCAGCAGCCCGGCGCACAGGTTGCCGAAGTTGCCGCTCGGCACCGCCACCACCGGCGCGGGCGCACCAGCCGGCCACTGCTGCATGGCGAAGCAGTAGTAGAGCTGCTGCGGCAGCCAGCGCGCCACGTTGATGCTGTTGGCCGAAGTGAGGAAGCGCCGCTGGGCCAGCTCCGGGTCTTGAAACGCCTGCTTCACCAGCGCCTGGCAGTCATCGAAAGTGCCGCTCACTTCCAGCGCCGTGATGTTCTGGCCCAGCGTGGTGAGCTGCTGCTCCTGCACCGGGCTCACCTTGCCGGCGGGGTATAATATCACCACTTCCACACCCGGCACGCCCAGGAAGCCGCTGGCCACGGCCCCGCCGGTATCGCCGGAAGTGGCCACCAGCACGGTCACGGGCGGGGTGTCGCCGCGCTGCGCGAAGTAGCCCAGGCAGCGGCTCATAAACCGCGCGCCCACGTCCTTGAACGCCAGCGTGGGCCCGTGAAACAGCTCCAGCGCCGCCACGCCCGCCGCCACCGGCACCAGCGGGAATTCAAAGTCCACCGCCTCGGCGCAGATGCGCTGCAAATCGGCCTCGGGAATGGTGCTGCCCACGTAGGGCCGCATCACGTTCAGCGCCACGGTGGCTTTGCTCAGGCCGCGCAGCTCGCGCAGAAAGCCGGCCGAGAACTTCGGGATGGTTTCGGGAAAATACAGGCCGCCGTCGGGGGCCTGCCCGGTGATGGTGGCCGTGCGAAAATCAACCGGTGGCGACTGGTGGCGAAGGCTGTAGTATTTCATATGTTGTTTTATAGGAACGCGCCACGGCGCGTTCAGTCGTTGAACGATTAGGCCACGGCCGGACATAGCGCCGCAGCCGAACGCGCCATGGCGCGTTCCTACCCCACCACCCGTGCGCCCTCCGTGCCCACCGGCCCGACGTAGACATTAAACTCAATCCCGAACTCCGCGAACACGCTGCCCATCGCAGCGCCCACCGCCTGAGCGGTTTCCTCGGTCCGGTTCAGCATAAAAATTGACGGTCCCGAACCGGAAATTCCGCCCCCGATGGCCCCAGCTGCCAGGGCCCGCTTCCGCGCCTCGGCCAGGCCGGGAATGAGCGGGGCCCGGGCGGGCTCCACGATGTAGTCGTCCAGCGAGCGGCCAATCAGGTCGTAATCAGCCGTTAGGAAGCCGGCCACCAGGCCCGCCACGTTGGCCCACTGCCGCACGGCTAGGCCCAGAGGCACGGCGGTGGGCAGCACTTTGCGTGCATCCTTGGTCTTCACCTCAATCTGCGGATGCACCACGGCCACCCACAAGGGCGGCGCGGGCAGGGCGATAATGTCTATTGCCGGCTCCAGGGCCCGTACCACCGTAAAGCCCCCGAAAATAGCCGGCGCGATGTTGTCGGCATGGCGGGCGCCGGAGGCCACGGCCTCGCCTTCCATCGCGAAATTCACCAGCTGCATTTTGGTAAAGCGATTGCCCAACAGCACATTGGCTGCCACCACTGCCCCCACCGAGCTGGCCGCGCTGCTGCCCACCCCGCTGCCCGGCATGATGCCCTTAGTAATCTCAACGTCGAAGCCCATCGTTTCAGGCACTTCTTCCAGCATCGCCAGCAAGGCTACGCCGGCCACGTTATGCAGCGGGTCGGTAGACAGGTTGTAGGAGTCGAGGTGCTGAATGCGGACGCCCGGCTCATCGGTGCGCGTGACGCGAATAACGTCGTAGGGAGCGGCTAGGGCCAGGCCAAACACATCGAAGCCGCAGCCCAGGTTGGAGAGCGTGGCGGGGGAATGAACGAGAACGGAACGGGGCATGAAAATCAGTGAACAGTTAACCGTGAGCAGTTAGCAACGAACCTTTGATTGTTAACTGCTCACGGTTAACTGGTCACTGATTTTAAAGTCTGGCGGCCCGAATGATATCGGCAAACACACCCGAGGCGGTAACCTCCGCACCGGCGCCGGCGCCCTTCACCACCAGCGGCTGGTCCACGTAGCGGTCGGTGTAGAAAAGCACCACGTTGTCCTTGCCGCGCAGGTCGTAGAGGTCGTGGCCGGGTGCTACGGTTTGCAGGCCCACGGCGGCGTGGCCATCGGCGTAGCGGGCCACGAATTTCAGGCGCTTGCCAGCACTTGCCGCCGCGGCGTAGAGACGGCGGAAATGGGTTTCGTGCGCCGCCATTTGGGTATAAAAGGCTTCCACGTCGCCCTCCAGGCAGGCGGGCGGCAGGAAGGTGTCGATTTCGATGTCGCTCATTTCCATTACCTGGCCGGCTTCGCGGGCCAGGATGAGGATTTTGCGGGCCACGTCGCTGCCGCTCAGGTCGAGGCGCGGGTCGGGCTCGGTGTAGCCTTCGGTCTGGGCCTGGCGCACCACCTCGGCGAAGGGCCGGGTGCCGTCGTAGTTGTTGAACACGAAGTTGAGCGTGCCGGACAGCACCGCTTCCATGCGCCGTACCACGTCGCCGCTGCGCGTGAGGTCGTTCAGCGTGCCGATGATGGGCAGGGCCGCACCCACGTTGGTTTCGAATAAGTAGCTGGTGTTAAACTCCTTCGACAGGCTTTTCAGGCGGGCGTAGTGCGCGTATTCCGAGGAAGCGGCTACCTTATTACAGGCCACGATGGCCACGCTTTTTTCCAGCAACCCGGCGTAGATACCGGCGGCGGCGGGGTTGGCCGTCACGTCCACGAAGATGGAATTGCGCAGGTTGCGGCCGATGATGAGCTGGGTGAATTCGTCCAGCGTCTGGGCGGGCGCTTCGGCCAGCGCTTCGGGCCACACGGTCAGGTCGAGGCCGTCCTCGTTCACCAGGCAGTGGCGGCTGTTGGCGATGGCCACCACGCGCACCTGCAGGCCCAGCTTTTCCAGCAAATGTGCCTGCTGCTGCGCCAGCTGTCCCAGCAGCTTGCTGCCCACGTTGCCCGGCCCCAGAATGAACAGGTTCACCTGCTTCACGGTGGCTTCAAAAAAGGCCTCGTGCAGCACGTTGATGGCCTTGCGCACATCGGCGGCCCGAATAACCGTCGAAATGTTCTTCTCCGAAGCGCCCTGCGCGATGGCCCGGATGTTCACCCCGTTCTGCCCCAGCGCGCCAAAGAGCTTGCCGCTGATGCCGGGGTGGTCCTTCATGTTTTCGCCCACCAGCGCCACAATGGCCAGCCCGCGCTCGGGCCGCAATGGCTCGATGCGGCCGGCCGCGATTTCGTGCGCGAATTCTTCGTCCACTACGGCCTGCGCCGGAGCGGTGTCCTGCTCGTTCACGCCCACGCAAATGGAGTGTTCCGACGAGCTTTGGGTGATGAGAATCACGTTGATGCGCTCCCGCGACAGGGCCGCGAACAGCCGCTTCGAGAAGCCCGGCACGCCCACCATGCCACTGCCTTCCAGGTTCAGCAGGGCCAGGTTGCCGATGCTGGAAATGCCCTGCACCACAGCAGCGGTGCGCGGCGGACTCACCTCCACCAGCGTGCCGTGGTCGGCGGGAGCGAAGGTGTTTTTAATCCAGAGCGGGATGCCGCGCCGCATCACCGGTTGAATGGTGGGCGGGTAGAGCACCTTCGCGCCAAAGTGCGACAGCTCCATGGCCTCCTGGTACGAAATGCGTGCAATGGGCCGGGCACTGCGCACCAGGCGCGGGTCGGCGGTCATCATGCCGCTCACGTCGGTCCAGATTTCCAGCACCTCGGCGCCGAGGGCGGCGGCCAGGATGGCGGCCGTGTAGTCGGAGCCGCCGCGGCCCAGCGTGGTGGTCGTGCCGTGAATATCGGCGGCGATGAAGCCCGGCACGACCCAGATGTTGGCGTCGTTTTCCGTCTTGAAATCAGTCACCTGTTGCTCAGTGGTGGCCATGTCTACTTCGGCCATGCCAAAACGCGAATTGGTGCGAATAAGCAGCCGGGCATCGGCCCACGCAGCATTCAGGCCTTGGGCCTGAGCCGCCGCCGCAATCAGGCGCGACGACAGCAGCTCGCCGTAGCTCATGAGCTTATCGAGGGTACGATTTGACAATTCGCCCAAGGCAAAAATCCCGTCGCACAAGTGTTTCAGCTCCGCAAATTGCGCGTTGATGGCTTCAATTTCCGTGTCCGGCACCGCGCCCGTCAGCAGCTCCTCGGCGGCCGTGACGTGGCGCAGCTCCAGTTGCTGCAGGGTGATGCGGTAGGTGGCATCGGCGGCCGCGGCAGTGCGGCCGGCCCCAATCAGCACGTCGGTAGTGCCGCCCAAGGCTGAGACTACCATGACAACCGGACTTTGCGCAGCGGCAGTGGCCACAATGGCCAGGGATTTCCGGATATTCTCGGCGGAAGCCACGGACGTGCCTCCGAATTTTAACACTTGCATAAACTCAGGCCGCTCGGCGGATGTTGGGTAATGATTCTGAATGAACGTCCGGCCTACATAGCGGTGTTTAGATTCAGTACCTTTGCAAACTACTGACTAATTCCTGAACACCCGATGCTCGATAAACTAGAAGCCATCAGCCAGCGCTACGACAACGTCAACGAAGAGCTGATGCAGCCCGACGTCATGTCGGACCTCAAGCGTTACAAAGCGCTCAATAAAGAATACAAGGAACTGGGCAAGATTGTGAAAGAATACCGCGCTTACCAGCAGGTGCTCAGCAATATCGAAAATGCGCGTGCGGTAATTTCTACCGAGAAAGACGAGGACTTCCGCCAGATGGCCAAGGACGAGCTCGACGAGCTCCAGCCCGAACAGGAGCGCCTGGAAGAGTCCATCAAGGACCTGCTGCTGCCCAAGGACCCGAACGACTCGAAAGACGTCATCATGGAAATCCGGGCCGGTGCGGGCGGCGACGAAGCCGCCATTTTTGCCGGCGACCTGCAGCGCATGTACATGCGCTTCGCCGAAAAGCAGAACTGGAAAATGGAGCTTATTGATGCCATGGAAGGCACCGCCGGCGGCTACAAGGAAATCATCGTGGCCGTGCGCGGGGAGGACGTGTACGGCAAGCTCAAGTTTGAATCGGGCGTGCACCGCGTGCAGCGCGTGCCGGCCACCGAAACCCAGGGCCGCATCCACACCAGCGTGGCCTCCATCGTGGTGATTCCGGAAGTGGAGGAGTTCGACATCGAGCTGAACATGGGCGACATCCGCAAGGACTATTTCTGCTCCAGCGGCCCCGGCGGCCAGTCCGTGAACACGACGTACTCGGCCGTGCGCCTCACCCACTTGCCCTCCGGCCTCGTGGCCCAGTGCCAGGACCAGAAATCGCAGCTCAAAAACTTCGACAAGGCCCTCACCGTGCTGCGCTCCCGCGTGTACGAAATGGAGCTGGCCAAGAAGAACGAAGCCGACGGCCTCGTGCGCAAAAGCATGATTGGCGGCGGCGACCGCTCGGACAAAATCCGCACCTACAACTACCCGCAGGGTCGCGTCACGGACCACCGCATCGGCTACACGGTCTACAACCTGGCCAGCGTGATGGAAGGCAACGTGGACGACTTTGTGGAGCAGCTCCGCATCGCCGAAAGCGCTGAGCGCCTGCAGGAAGGCGTAACCAAATAAGCCCGTCGCGGCGCGGGCCGGTGCTCGCGCCGTGGTTTGCGCTGCAATACTTCCGTTAGCTTCACCGTTTCCCCGAGGCGCATCTCATCGCCTGCGCTTCCCTCTATGCGCTACCTCTTCCCGCTGTTCCTCGTTCTGAGTTGCCTGCTCACCTTGCTGCCCGGCTGCGAGCCGAAGGAAGACCTGGTGCAAACCGCCGGCAGCCTGGAAATGGGGGCCGATACCGTGCTGTTCGATACGGTATTTACCACCATCCGCACGGTGACAAAGCGGCTATGGGTGTACAACCGCAACAGCGGCGCCGTGAAAACCGACGTGAGCCTGACGGGCACGGCGGGCACCCCTTATTCTCTGCTTATCAATGGCGATGCCGGCCCCTCCGCCAGCGGCGTTACCGTGCGGGGCAAGGACAGCCTGCTGGTGCTGGTGCGCGCCGTGCTCGGCGACAACGGCCAGGCCACCGTAGCCAAAAAGTTTCTGGTGACCGATGAAGTGCATTTCCGCACCAACGGCAACGACCAGAACGTGAAGCTGGTGGCCTATGGCCAGAATGCCTATTTCCACCGGGCCGATATTATTCGCACGGATAAGACTTGGGCTACCGATAAGCCCCACGTCATCATAAACAGCCCGTACATCGCCCAGCCGGGCGCTGCTCCCGTTAGCGTGGGTGTGTATGTGGCAGCTGGCGCTACGCTGCGCATTCCCAAGGGAGCCCGCATTTACTCACACGCCGGGGGCTTAATTCAAGTTGATGGCACGCTGCGAGTGAATGATGATTTCGTGCCCGGCACTGGCACTACCGATACCGTGAAGGCCACCAACCCGAACATCGTGCGCTTTCAGGGCGACCGGCTGGAACCCTTTTACGCCGACGTTCCCGGCCAGTGGGGCGGCATCGTTTTCACGGGCAGCACCCAGAACAACAGCATTCGCTACGCCGAAATCAAGAACGCCACGTTTGGGGCTTTCCTGTATAATCCGAACGCTACCGCGCATCCCAAACTGACGGTGGATAACACGGTCATCCGCAACATTTCCGGCTCCAACCTCTCCTTCGCCAATGCCACGGCCAGTACCGGGGGCGGCATTATAAGCTACTCCGGCGACGTGACGGCCACCAACTGCCTCTTCACCAACTGCGGCGAATACGCCGTGCTGGGAGCCGGCGGCGGCATCTATAATTTCAACTTCTGCACCTTCGCCAACTACACGCCGTCCTTCCACCGCGAAACGTCTTCCCTCACCTTTACCAACAAGAAAGTGACCGACGGCACTCCTTTGCCGCTGACCCTGAACCTGCTCAATTCCATCGTCTGGGGCTCGTTTGAAGACGAGCTATTCCTCGAAAACAACGGCGCTGCTAATTACACGGTCAACGTCCTGAATACGCTGTTGCGCACCAAGGAGTACCAGGCCACCACCAGCACCACCGGCAAGCCCGGCCTGGCCAACACTGCCTACAACAACCTCATCAATGTAGCTGACCCGCTGTTCGTGCGCACTTCCCTCACCATCGGCAAGCCCGATTACCGCCTGCAGGATAGTTCGCCGGCCAAGCGGCGCGCTCCCCTCACGCCTCCATCCACGCCGTCCAATGACCTGCTCAACGTACGGCGCAGCAACCTGAACCTGAACCAGACCAGTCTCGGGGCCTACGAGTAACCGCCAGCGACGAGTTGCTTACTCGACCTGCCCGGCTGCCGCGTAGCGCAGCGTATCAAACAGCACCAGCTTCTGCGTGCCCACCACTTCGTAGTGCCGCAGCTGCCCGTTCTGCAGTTGGAACCGCAGTTGCTTTTGAGCTGAGAACAGCGGGTTATTCTGGATAATAGTTGCGGCTACCTCCTGGGCCTCGTTGCCTCGCTGCACCACCACCAGGCTGGCCACCGGCGCATTGGGCTGGCCGGGCCGGCGGGTGTAGGTGCGGCGCAGCAAGCCACCCGGTAGTGTGGCCGAATCCACCGCATACGCCCCGCGCAAGGCGGCTTTGTTGATATCGGCCTGAAAGAAAATCTGGAGCTCATCGGCCCATTTCACGGTGGGCACGCGCACGGTTTCGGTCGCATTGCCGCGCAGGCTTACATGCTTGGTCACGGCAGCATGGCGTTGGGCCAGCTGCGCCACCTGCTGCGTCAGCAGCCCCTTCACATCGAAGTAGAGCGGCCGGCGGGCAACGGGCGCCGCCGGGCCGGCATCGCCGCAGCCGGCCAGCAGCACCAGCCCAGCCAGCCAGCCCGAAGCCCGCACCATTGCCACGGCTCTCAGCTTACGCATTCGGGGCTGCATGGGGCCGCAGAATGCTCACCCCCGTCATTTCCGCGGGTTTGGGCACGCCCATCAACTCCAGAATGGTGGGGGCCAAATCGCCCAGCTTGCCATCGGCCAGCGTGCCGGTGTAGTCATTGTCGACTAAAATACACGGTACCAGGTTGGTGGTGTGCGCAGTATTGGGCGAGCCGTCGGCATTGCGCATGAACTCGGCATTGCCGTGGTCGGCGATGATGATGCTGGCGTAGCCGGCAGCCAGAGCGGCTTCCACCACGGCGCGGGCGCAGGCATCGGTCGTTTCCACGGCCCGTACCACGGCTTCGAATACGCCGGTGTGGCCCACCATATCGGGGTTGGCGAAGTTCAGCACCACAAAATCAGCCGATTTGGCCTGGAGCTCCGGTATCAGCGCATCGCGCAATTCAGCGGCGCTCATCTCGGGCTGCAGGTCGTACGTCGCCACTTTGGGCGAGGCCCGCATGATGCGCTTCTCGCCCTCGAACTCGTTTTCGCGGCCACCCGAAAAGAAGAACGTGACGTGCGGGTATTTCTCCGTTTCGGCAATACGAATCTGGGTTTTGCCGTGCGCGGCCAGCACTTCACCCAGCGTATTATTCAGATTATCCTTCTCAAAAATGGGCGTCACGCCCACGAAGGTGTCGTCGTAGTTGGTCAGGGTCAGGTAATGCAGGTTCAGGCGCTGCATCTGGAAGGCGTGCATGTCTTGCTGCGTCAGCACTTCCGTGATTTCGCGGCCCCGGTCGGTGCGGAAGTTGAAGGACAGCACCACGTCGCCGTCCTGGATGGTGGCCAGCGGCTGGCCGTCGGCCCCCGTTTTCACGATTGGTTTCAAAAACTCATCCGTAACACCTTCCTTGTATTGCTCCTGAATGGTTTGAATCAAGTTCTGCGAAGGGGTACCGATACCGTGCACCAGCAGGTCGTAGGCCACTTTCACCCGCTCCCAGCGGCGGTCGCGGTCCATGGCGTAGTAGCGGCCCACCACCGAGGCAATTTTAGCCCCGCTGCGCACCATGGATTCTTCCAGCTCGTTCACGTAGCGCACCCCGCTCTTGGGGTCGGTGTCGCGGCCATCCGTAAAGGCATGCACAAACACGCGCCGCACGCCCGCTTCGTGGGCAATGGTGCACAGGGCCTTCACGTGGTCAATGTGCGAGTGCACGCCACCGTCGGAAAGCAAGCCAATGAGATGCAGCGGCTTATCGTTGGCAATGGCGTACTCGAACGCTTTCACCAGGGCCGGCATCTGGCCCAGCTTGCGCTCGCGGATGGACTTGCCGATGCGCACCAGCTCCTGGTCGACCACGCGGCCCGCCCCAATGTTCATGTGGCCGACTTCCGAATTGCCCATCTGGCCCTCGGGCAGCCCCACGGCCTCGCCCGAGGCCTGCAGCGTGCTGTGTGGATACCGCTGCAACAGCTCGTGAAAAAACGGCGTACTAGCCGTATCTACCGCCGACACTGCCGTATTCTGGGCAATGCCCCACCCATCCAGAATCACCAACAAAACCTGTTTATTCATAGCACAAAGATACGGCAGCCCCGCGCCATGGGTTAGAAATATCTACCTTCGCGGTCACTTTCGTTTGCGCTTCTTTTCGTTAAGTTTACTGGCAAGCCCGTCGCCCCTTTTAGTTCCTGGCACCATTTTCGCTTGAAATTCACCGCGTATGACGCATTTACTACCCCAATAATGAAACGTTATTTTGTTAGGACGCTATTTTTAGGATGGCTATTCCTGTTTGGCCTCAGCGCGGCGCACGCGCAAGCCGATAACCTTGGGGCCGTACGTTCGGCTCTGCGCAACGGCTCTTCCCGTGAGCTGTCGCAGTATTTCGCGGCTACCGTCGAGGTCGGCTTTGACGGCGAAAAGCAAGGCTACAACTCGACTCAGGCGGAGATTGTCATCAAAGACTTTTTCTCTAAAAATGCCCCCAGCAGCTTTGAATTCATTCACCAGGGCGAAAGCCAGGAGCACATCCAGTACGCCATTGGCCGCTACACGGGCCGCGGCGGCACCTACCGGGTGTTTGTGAAACTGAAACCCTCGCGCGGCGCGCCGCTGATTGACACGCTGGATTTCACGAAAGAATAATTCTTCGCTTCCTCAACTTGGTAAAGCCCCCGCCGCTCAGGCCTTGTCCTTACCCACATCTTCGAAAAGCGCCGGCCGAGAGGTCGGCGTTTTTTTGTGGGGGTCTTGCGGAGGGGCGTAGTAGCTTGCGGGATGAGTATTTCGACGCATTTCTGCGACCCGCAGTTGTGGGCCCAGACGCGTTTTGGGGGCACGGTGTTGGGCGATGCCCGCCGCAGCCGGCGGGTCGTGACGCTGGCCGCCGGCTGGGCGCGGCAGCCGGGAGCCAGCATTCCGCAATTGAGCGCCGGACAGGCCGGAGCCAGCAAAGCGGCGTACCGCTTGCTGGGCAGCGCAATGGCCACGCCCGAGGCACTCCAGGGGCCGCATCAGGCCGTGGTTCGCCAGGCCTTGCAGGAGCCCGGGACCTGCCTGCTGGTGGAAGACACGACCGAGTTGAGTTGGCCCGACACGGAGGAGCGCCGCCCCGGCCTGGGGCCGGTCGGGCCGGGCAAGGCCACGAGCCAGGGTGTGCTGCTGCATTCGCTGGTGGCCGCCGGCTGGCCGGCGCAGGACCCCGACCCGGCGGCCAAACGGCCCGCCCTGCCGCTGCTGGGCCTGCTCGACCAGCAGTATCACGTCCGCCAGCCGGTGCCGGAAGCCGAAAAAGACCATCCCCACGGCGGCGCGCGCCTGCGCCAGGGCCGGGTCCGCGAGTCGGCGCTCTGGTCCCGGAGCCTGCGCCAAGTGGGCCGCCCGCCGGCGGGCACGCGCTGGGTGGTGGTGGCCGACCGCGGGGCCGACATTTACGAGCCCCTGCAGCAGTGCCAGGCCCAGGGCCTGGGCTTTGTGGTGCGCGCCGCCCAGGACCGGGCCCTGGCGGCCGGCCCTGAGAAAGCCCCTGCCGGGCGGCTCTTCGCCCTGGCGCGGGCCCAGCCGTCCGTGGGCCAGTTTACCCTGGCCTTGCGCGGCCGGCCGGGACAGGCGGCGCGCGAAGTGGGCCTGCACGTGAGTTTCAGCCCCCCGCCAGCCCCGCGCGCCCCCCAGCGGCCGGGAGCTGCCACGGGCAAAGGGGACCCGATTCCCTGCGCCGCGGTGCGGGTCCGGGAAGCCGCTGAAGCTGATTCGGCCACGCCGGGGCTGGAATGGCTGCTGCTCAGCGACCAGCCCATCACGGACTTCGCCCAGGCGCTGAGTTGCGCCCGCCAGTACACGAGTCGCTGGCTGGCAGAAGATTTTCACAAAGCGCTGAAAACGGGCCTGGGGGCCGAAAAGCTACAGCTGCAAACCGCTGAGCGCCTCTTCGCCGCCGTCGCGCTGCTCAGCGTGGTCGCCTTGGCGCTGGTGGATATGCGCGAAAAAAGCCGCCTCCAACCCGACTTGCCGGCGAGGGCAGCGGGGCTGGAGGCGACTTTTTTGCAGGTGCTCACCCTGCGCAGCCCACGGCCGGTGCAGACCGTACGTGACGTGTATTATGCCCTGGCGGGCTTGGGCGGCCACCTGGGCCGCAAAGGCGACGGACCGCCTGGCTGGCAAACCCTCTGGCGCGGACTGATGAGCTTGCGTTTACTCGTCGAAGGCGTCCGGCTCGCCACCCAACTTACCCAGACCTAAAATCTGGGTAAGGACAAGGCCTGATAAGGTCGGGGCTTTTTTTGTGGGGCAATGGCAATTGCGGTCCGCTTTATTCGCCGGGACAAGGGCCGTACCTTTGCGCCGTGCAAACCCCTCTAGCTCCCTATCTCACGCCCGAAGCCCTGACCAGCTTCATCCGCACGGCCCTAGCCGAGGATGTGGGCGATGGCGACCATTCGGCCCTGGCCGCTATTCCCGCTGCGGCGCGCAACCGCGCCCACCTGCTGGTGAAAGGCGAAGGCATCCTGGCCGGCATGGCCCTGGCGCCGTTGATTTTCCACGAAGTAGACCCGGCCCTGCAAATGACCGCGCTGCTCGCCGACGGCGCGCCCGTGAAGCACGGCGACATTGCCTTCACCGTTGAAGGCCCGGCCCGCAGCATTCTCACGGCCGAGCGGCTGGTGCTCAACTGCATGCAGCGCATGAGCGGCATCGCCACCTATACGGCGCACCTGAACACCTTGCTGGCCGGCACCACGGCCAAGCTGCTCGACACCCGCAAGACCACGCCCAACTTTCGCCTCTGCGAGAAGTGGGCCGTGCTCATCGGCGGCGGCGTGAACCACCGCTACGGTCTGTTCGACATGATTATTCTGAAGGACAACCACGTGGACTACGCCGGGGGCGTGGCCCAGGCCATTGCCGCCACTCACGCCTACCTGGCCAAGACCGGCCGGCAGCTGCCCATCGAAATCGAAACCCGCTCCCTCGCCGAGGTGCAGCAGGCCGTGGACGCCGGCGGCATCGACCGCATCATGCTCGACAACATGAACCCCGAACAGCTGCGCGAAGCCGTGGCGCTCATCAACGAGCGCTACCCGACCGAGGCCAGCGGCGGCATCACCGAGCAGACCATTGCCGAAGTAGCCCGCACCGGCGTCAATTATATTTCGGTAGGTGCCCTCACGCACTCCGTGAAGAGCCTGGATTTGAGCTTAAAAGCATTTTGATGTGTTGACTATTTGATGGGTTGATGTGCTGACCGGGCACATTGGCGCATCAACCACGCAGCACATCAACCCACCAGAGAATTAACCTATCAACATCGTGAACCAACCTAACCAACGGGGCGGAGGCGGCGGCTTCCGCCAGGCGCAGCAGGCTTCGCCGCTGGCCATTCGCACCAAGAAAACGCAGTTTACCACCGACAACTACACCCGCCTGGTGATGGTGGAAGTGTGGAAAAAGGACTGGCCCTACGCCCTGATTCCGTTTGCCATCGGCTTGCTGCCGGCTGTGTTCGTGCACTCGTGGTGGTGGCTGGCCCTGTCCCTGGTGCTCACGCTCCTGTTCGTGTTGTTTCGCTCGGCTCAGGTGACGGGCGTGACGCAGATGGAGCAAACCAAGCCGCTGTTTGAGCGCATGAATTTTGAGATGGACCAGAAGCAGATGCTCCTGCGTGTGGGCCCCGAAAAGGCCATGCAACTGACCTGGGATGCCTTTAGCCGCGCCCGCCGCGATGCCGATGCGTACTTGCTCTACTTCAAGCCGGGGCCTGCGCCCGAGGGCATGGCCCCGTGGCGCCTCTGGCTGGCCCGTGCATTTGATGTGCCGATGTTTTTACATTTGCCCCTGCGCATCTTCAATTCGCCCAACGATTTGAAGCTGTTTGAAGCCCTGCTCCGCCGCAAAAACCTGCTGCCCACCGAGGCCGGAGCCACAACCGTTTAGGCGGGCAACCGGTATGCGGGGCGCGGCGGTTCCGAGCACCGCCGCGCCGGAGCCTGGGCTTTTGTTGACTTTCTTTACTTTCTAATTTTACCTTGATGAAATTTACACACACCCTGTTGCTGGCTGCGGCCACCGCCTCCCTGGCCCTGACTTCTTGCAGCAGCGAGCCTTCCGACTGGCGGCCCGGCCAGAAAGTGTCCGTCGATTTGGTTGAGCCCGGTACCCGGGCCGATGACAACTTCGACCATTCGCTGCCGAACGCCTCCGTTGAGAACGCCGAATCGCCGATGATGCAGGAAGCCCGCGACGAAGTGAATGGCACCGATACCAAGTCCGTGCCCTCGGCCGAGTCGGCCATCTCGGCCAATGCCGAAGAAGGCATGCGCAAGCGCGGCAAGCTGAACGACGCCGGCAAATCCGGCCAGGCCGACACGGCCGAAAACGGCCATCAGATTCAGCGCTAAGACGCTCGCAATTGTTGTAGTCCTTATTGGAGTGGCAGCTTTGCCCGCCGGATGGCGGCAGCAAGGCTGCCGCACTTTTTTTTACGTGAAGCAGGGAGCAAAGCCCGGTGGATTTCCGTCCGCCGCGTGCCGGAGCCCTTGTACTTGATTCCTGACTGCCATGGGCTTTGCTATTTTTCTGCTGCTGCTCACGGTACTGGGCGCGGGCGCGGCAGCGGCCTGGGTGCCGGTGGCGCGGGGCAGCCAGTGGCTGAAGCCGCTGCTGGCATTCAGCGGCGCCTACCTGTTCACGCTCACCGTCACGCACATTTTGCCCGAGGCGCTGCAGCTACTGCCCGCGCACCCCGAGCGGGTGGGCTACTGGGTATTGGCCGGTTTCTTTGGGCAATTGCTGCTCGAAGGGCTTTCGCAGGGGGTGGAACACGGGCATGTGCACCACGAGGCCGCTCACGGCCCGCACGATGGGCCGGGGCGGGTGCCCTTTCTCCTGCTGGGGGCGCTGGTGGTGCATTCGTTTCTGGAGGGCAGCATACTGGTGCGCACGCCGGAAGTGGGCCAGATGAGCCGGAATTTTTACGCCATTGTGGTGGGCGTGGCCCTGCACCACATGCCGGCGGCATTCGCGCTGGCCACGCTGTTGCGGCTGCGGCTCGGCGCGTTCCGGCGGGTGTGGCCGGGGCTGCTGATATTCGCGGTGGCCTCGCCGGTCGGCATCATTATCAGCAACTACGTGGTGCTGTCGCAACTGCTCAGCAGTGGCCTGTACGCGGCGCTGCTGGGCCTGGTGGCGGGCAATTTCCTCCACGTCTCCACCACCATCCTGTTCGAAACCAGCCCGGAGCATCGGCTCAACTGGCCCAAGTTGGGCGCTACGCTGGCGGGCCTGCTGCTGGCCCTGGCCGTGGCGTAGTTAGGCGCCGGGAGCCAAAGAACGTCATGTCGAGCGCAGCCGGGATATCTCGCTCGGGATAGTAATTCAATCCTTGAACAACAGATTTACCGTTGCACGCGAGATGTCTCGGCTGCGCTCGACATAACGTTCCACTGTTAACGGAATCACCGGTCAATTAAAATCCAAAACCGGCCCGGTGCCCCGCAAAAAGTCTTCCAGCTGGCGGGCCCGGGCCGTTTCATAATCCAGCGTAGCCTGGAGGCGCACCAACCGCTGGCGCATGGCCAGAATCACATCGAGCGCCTCGGTGGGCAGGCCCAGCTCGTGATGAAGACGAGCCAGCCGGGGCAACTCATCGGGCTCATCAACGATAACGGTTTCGGGCGCGGAAGCGGCGCGCAGCAAACCGGCTTGCAGGAACTCGCGCAAAGCCGCCGGTGCCAGGCCGTAGCGAATATTGCATTCCTGAAAAGTAAGGACAAGAACTTGCGTTTCCATAGCGGTAGGTACAACGGGTTAAGCTTCGGGACGAAGAGCGGCCAGCTGCTGAATCAGCTCCTTCTCCAGGTCAGTGAGGTGCTGGGGCAACGTCAGGTTCAGGCGCAGGTACAGGTCACCAAACTGGCCTTCTTTCTTGTATACGGGCAGGCCTTTGCCCTTCAGGCGCAGGCGGGTGCCATTGGCGGTTTCGGGTTTGAGCTTGATTTTGACGGAGCCGCTGAGGGTTTCCACCGTTTGCTCGCCGCCCAGCAGCGCCTTGTAGATGCTCACCGGCACGTCCTGGGTCAGGTCGTTGCCGGTGCGGGCGTAGCGGGCGTCGGGCTGAATGCGGAAGGTGATGAGCAGCGAGCCGCTGGGACCGCCGTTGCGGCCGGGGCCGCCCTGGTCGCGCAGCCGGATGGTCTGGCCATCGGCCACGCCGGGCAGAATGGTGAGGCGCAAGGCTTTGCCATTCACCGTGATGGTCCGCGGGCCGCCGTGGTACACGTCTTCCAGGGTCAATTCCAGCTCGGCCTGGTAGTCACCACCCGCACCGGGCCGGCTGCCGCTCCCGGCGCGCCCGCCGCCCATGTTGCCAAACAGCGAGCCAAAGAAATCCGAGAAATCCTCGCCTTGGCCAAAGGGGCTGCCGCCCCCGCCGCCCGGGCCCTGGGTGTACTGGCTCCAGTCGAAGCCGGCCCCGGGCTGGCCCCCGCGGCCCGCCCCGCCGCCCGGCTGCTGCTGGTAGTGCTGCCAGTCGGCTCCAAACTGGTCGTACTTCTTCCGTTTTTCGGGGTCGCTAAGGACTTCGTTGGCCTCGTTTAATTCCTTAAATTTTTGCTCGGCCCCTTTGTCGTTGGGGTTCACGTCGGGGTGGTGCTGGCGGGCCAGCTTGCGGTAAGCCTTCTTGATTTGCTCAGGGGTAGCCGTTTTTTCAACGCCCAGCACCTTGTAATAATCTTTATAATCCACTGCCTGCGAGTTTTAAGTGTTAAATGCTGAATGGCGCGCCGTTGGTTACCTCTTCGCTGCCCTCGCCTACTACGAGCAAGGTTACGCAAATTCAACATTCAATACGTAATATCCACGCTTTCCTCCACGGGAAGAAGGGCTTGTTGCGTTTGGCCACCGCTGCGGCCCGGCCTCGTTGTGGCTGCTGAGCATGGCACGGAAGCTGCAAGGGAGCCGGTTGTGTGATATTCGCAATAATTCGGTAGCAAATCCCATTTCAGCATCGCAATGAAGCAGGCCCACTGAACGAAATATGCCCCCAAAAAGGTAGCTGGCGGTTCTCAGAAGGTCTGGCCTCAGTTTTGCACTCAGTCATTACCTGTGTGTTAAGCCCGCTATAAAAAAAGCCGTACCTTGCATCTGTAAAGCAATTTACACTGATTTTTACTTATTCTATTTAAAACTTTTCCATGAAAGTCAGAATTCCCTTTACCCTCATTCTCGCGGTGGCACTTCTGACCGGCGCCACGGCCCAGGCCCAAACCAAGCTGCCGCCGCGCCGCCCCGGTAGCGCGGCTCCCAAGCCCCGCGTAGCCACCTCCGTCACCGAAACCAGCCTGAAGGACGGCCTCACCATGCAGAAAGGCCGCGTCGTCCTCACCGAATTAGGCATCACCAATCCGCTCATCACCGAGAAGAAGCTGATAAACGGCACCACCATCAGCCCCACCGGCCTGGTGACGGCCACCAACGGCACCACCACCCAAATCAGCGAAGGCGACCAAGTGTCGCTTTCGGGCCGCGTCACCAGTCGTCAGGCCATTGTGGCGGCCGATAGCATTGCCAAGGTGCAGCTCTATGACGCGAAGTACCCCGGCAAGCGCAAAAAGATGGAAGAAGACGCCGCCCGCAAAGCCAAAGACAAGGCCAAGCGCGACGAAGAAAAAGCCAAGGCCAAAGCCAAGGCGGAAAAGAAAAAGAAGTAGTAGCGCGCCGCTGCTGCTCCTGGCCCCGCGCCGCCATGCCTCCGAGCGTGGCGGCGCGGGTGGTTTTTGCTGGTTGCGGGCGGGTGGCGTCCTATCTTCGGGGCCTTACGTATTCCCGCCCATGCTCTTTTATACTGTGATGAAACCGCTGGTGCAGGTCGCCCTGCGGGTTTTCTTTCGGCGCATTGAAGTCCGGCACCCCGAGCGGATGCATCTGCTGGGGCCCCTGCTGCTGGCCGGCAACCACCCCAACACACTCATGGACCCGCTGCTGGCCGCCGTGAACCGCCGCCAGCCCATTGCCTTCCTGGCCAAAAGCACGTTTTTCGTCAATCCCATCGTGCGGGCCATCATGGAATCCGGCAACTCCATCCCCATCTACCGGGCCCAGGACGCGGGCATGGGCGGGCCCGTCACGCCCGAGCAGCGGGCCGCGCAGAACGAGGCCACCTTCGGCCGCTGCTTCGACTACCTGGGCCGGGGCGGCACCATCATGATATTCCCGGAGGGCACCAGCGTAAGCGAGCGCCGGCTGCGGCCCCTCAAAACCGGGGCCGCCCGCATCGCGCTGGGCGCCGAGGCCCGGCACGGTTTCAGGCTGGGCCTGAAGGTAGTGCCGGTGGCCACCAACTACTTTGACCCCAGCAAGTTTCGCTCCGATGTGCTGCTGAACGTGGCCCCGCCCATCCTTGTGGCCGACTATGCCGCTGCCTACGCCCAGGACCCCGACGAGGCCGCCGACCAGCTTACCGAGGCCATCCGGGTGGCGCTGGAACGCCGCCTCGTGGTGAGCAAGGACGCCGCCGATGACGCCTTCGTGCAGCAGATTGAGCGCACCTTCGGCGACCACCTCAATCCCGATGACGACCCCGATACGCTCTACGACAACTTCCAGCTGAGCCGCACGCTGCTGCAAGCCCTGGCCTGGGCCGAGCAAACTTTTCCCGAGCGCCTCACCCTGGCCCGCGCCCAGTTGCAAAGTTACCTGACCAACCTGCACCGCCACGGCCTCACCGACGAAGCCCTCGATGGCCAGCGGCGTGGCTCCGCTGTAGGCCTGCTCAACCTGGTTTTTGGGGCTCCGGTATGGCTGTATGGGGTGCTGAACAATTATTTGCCTTACATCCTGCCGTCATTTGTGGCGAAGCGGGCCACCAAGGAAGTTGAATTCGTGGCCCCCATCATGCTGGTGATGGGCATGATTACCTTCCCCTTAGCGTACGCTTTGCAAGCCGCCGCCGTGCAGCACTGGCTCACCCACGACTGGCGACTGACCGCGCTGTATGTGCTAAGCCTGCCCCTCAGCGGTTCCTACGCGCTGGGTTACTGGAACACGCTCTCGGCCCGGCTGCGGCGGCTGCGGGCGGCCCAGCTGTTCCGCCGCGCCCCGGCCGAAGGAGCCGAACTGCTACGGCAGCGCGCTGAGCTGGTAGGCCAATTGGAAGAGGCCCGCACGGCCTACCTGACGGCGCGGTAAGATGGTGAAATAGTAAGGTGGTGAAATGGTGGGTTTGATGTTTTCTCTGCGCAAACTGCGCAGAGAAAACATCAAACCCACCATTTCACCTTTCCGCCGGCTCCTCGCCCTCGCTTATCCCCCCCTGAAGTTGAGTTCTTTATCGAAGTGATACGTCTAGAACCTCACCTTGCGGTTGGTAGCCTTGGGGCAAAAAACCAGGTCGACTTTGTTCGCGGCCTCGTTCACGTTCACGTCGTCGGGAAAGCCCCGCTTGGCCTTGCCCAACACGTCGTGGAGCTTCTCAATGGCCAGCTTTTGGGTAGGTAGTGGCGCAATGGGCAGGGCAACGACCAGCGCGGCAGCAGCCGGCAGCCAGCGCCGGAACGGAGCGTTTTTCATGGGGCGGAGACGTTTGGCGGTGGAGACAATTCACCCGAATCGATGTCCACAAAGGAATTTCTCCCGCCCACCCGCGTCAATCCGTGCCCGTGGGCATTTTTCTTCTCCGTGCCAGCCCGGTTAGGCCACGCGTTGGCCTCCGTGCCAGCCCCTCTTCCGGCCGCTTAGCCAACCAGCGCCCCGGCCACCAGCGCCACTACAATAATGACCACGCTCGGCACCTTCTCCCAGAGCAGCAGCAGGAACGTGGTGCCCACCAGCAGCGGGTTCAGCGGCAGCGTGTCAATCGGGCCGAGCTGAAACGGCAGGTCCAGCAGGCGGTACGGCAGCGGGTGGTAAAGCAGGAACGTAGCTGCGCACACCAGCCCCGCGCTCACGGCGTTAATGCCCTCCAGCGAAGCCTGCACCACCCGGTACTGCCGCAGCCGGTCCCAGAACCGGATGACGAAGAATATCAAAAACGTGCCCGGCAAAAAGATGCCCACTACGCCCACCAGTGCCCCCAGCACCTGCATGCTGGTGCCCCCGGCCGGCCGCATAGCTAGCGCGCCGATGTAGGCCGCAATCGAAAAATTCGGCCCCGGCATGGCCTGCACCAGCCCCAGCCCCGACAGAAACTCCGGCCCCGTGAGGTAGTGCTTAAACTCCACAAACTCGGCGTAGAGCAACGGGGCCAGCACCTGCCCGCCCCCAAACACGAGCGAGCCGTTGCGGTAAAAATTCTCGAACAGCCGCACCGGCAGCAGCTGCGTGTAGTGCCCCAGCACCGCCGCGCCCACCAGAATGCCAAACCACAGAATAAAGTTGGCCCATTCCACGCGCAGCGGCTTTTTTTCCTGCACGATGGCGTGTTTGCGGTAGCGCACCGTGGTCACGGCCCCGCCGGCCAGCAGCAGCAGCGGCAGCATCCAGGGCAACTGAAAAAAATAGGCCAGCATGGCAGCGGCCACCATAAGGGCCACCGAGGTTTTGGTGTGAATGACTTTTTGAGCAATGCGGTAGGCCGAAAACGCCACGAAACCCACGGCCACGGGCTGCACAAACTGCACCAGCGCCGCCACCCGGGCCGGGTCGAGGTGGCTGAGGGTGAGGCCGGCCAGGGTCATCAGCGTCACGGCCGGGGCCATCCAGACCAGCAGCGTGAGGTAAGCCAGATTTGGCCCGCCCAGCCGGAAGCCGATGACGGTAATGGTCTGCGTCGAAGTCGGGCCCGGCAGCAGGGCGCACAGCGCCTGCAGCTCCAGCAGCTCGGCGGCGCTGATGTAGCGGCGCTTTTCTACCAGCAGCCGAAAAAACATGGCCAGGTGCGCCTGCGGCCCCCCAAAGGCTGTGAGCGCCAACACGGCCACATCCTTCAGAAAAATAATGCCCCGCACCCGCCGCGTGCGCTTGCCCGAGCGCCGCGGGGGCGGCGCGAGGGAAACGGATGCGGGTGGGTGCGGGGCGTTAGTTGGCGATGGAGGAACAGTCATACCAGACAAAAAAAGCACGTCATGCTGAGCCTGCCGAAGCATCTCTACCGCTTCGTTGCAAGAGCATTGATTGGGTACGCGGTAGAGATGCTTCGGCAAGCTCAGCATGACGTGCTGACGGCGGTTTTACCCTTCCCTTACTTCTTCTTCAGGCCCAGCTCAATCAGGCGCTCGTTCAGGAATTCGCCGGCCGTGATGTCGGCCTCTTTCTTAGGATTGTCCGGCGTTACGCAGTGCTCCAGGGCAGCCAGGCTCATTTCGGAGCGCGGGTGCATGAAGAACGGAATGCTGAAGCGCGAGGTGTTCATTTTTTCGCGGGCGGGGTTCACCACGCGGTGAATCGTGGATTTCAGCACGCCGTTGGTGAGGCGCTGGAGCATGTCGCCCACGTTCACCACAATCTGGTCGGGCAGGGCCGTGATGGGAATCCATTTGCCATCGCGGCGCTTCACCTGCAGGCCGTCGGCGCTGGCGCCCATCAGCAAGGTAATCAGGTTGATGTCGCCGTGTTCGGCGGCGCGCACGGCATCGGCCGGCACCGCGTCGGGGTCTTCGATGGGGAAGTAGTGAATGGGGCGCAGGATGCTGTTGCCGTGCTTCACCTTGTCGTCGAAGTAGTTTTCGGGCAGGTGCAGGTACAGCGCAATGGCGCGCAGCACGTCCTGGCCCGCGTTTTCCAGCGTGCGGTAGGCCGTGAAGGTGCTGTCCTTAAAGCCGGGCACTTCCTCGGGCCAGATGTTGGCGGGGTACTCGTTTTTGATGGGGTCCTCTTCCTCCACTTCCTGGCCAACGTGGTAGAACTCCTTGAGGTCGCCGGTGTTGCGGCCCTTGGCGTGCTCCTTGCCTTTGCTGATGTAGCCGCGCTGGCCGGCCAGCTCGGGGTTCTCGTAGCGCTGCTTGGCTTCGTCGGGCAGCTGGAAGAACGCCTGCACGTCGGCATACAGCTGCTTGGTTTGTTCGTCGTTGAGGCCGTGGTTTTTCAGGGCTACGAAACCAATGCTTTGGTAGGCTTCGCCGAGCTGTTGCACGAAGCGAGCCTTGCGCTCAGGGTCGCCGGAACGGAAGTCGGCGAGGTCGAGCGAGGGAATTTGGTCGAGAAGTTGGTCTTGCATGGAAAAATTAGGTTTACTTTGAGGCTGTGTAAGCTCCTTAGTGGGCAACGACGCAAGTTAAGCAAAACCCCGCACCGGGCCTCTCCCGTAAGCGGGCCTGGATATATGATTACAACTAAACTTTTTTTGAACACACTCTACATGAAACGTTCCCTCTGGCTGCTGTGCAGCACGACTCTTGCTTTGGCTTCGTTGGCCAGCTGCGAATCCAGCAAGCCTGCTACCGATGTCAGCGCCTCCGCCGGCAGCACTACCCCCTCCGCTGGCCGTTCCAGCAGCAACGGCGAGAGCATGGAGTCGAACGGCATTCGCCTGACGCCTTTTGGAGATTCGCCCAAATTCCCCGAAGCCCAGATGCAGCTGCGAGCCCCTATTTCGGGCGCTACCCTGCCCAGCGGCGACGTTGCGTTTGACTACCAAGTTACCAATTTTCAGCTCACCAAAATGAGCGGCGGCCCCCACATGGCCGAGATGGCTAACTCGATGAAAGGCCAGCACATCCACAACATCGTGGATAATCAGCCCTACACGGCCCACTACGATACCCGATTCACCAAGGCTATTCCCGACGGCCAGCACGTTGTTCTCTCGTTTCTGTCGCGCTCTTACCACGAGAGTCTGAAGCACCGCGGGGCTTACGACCTGCGCGTTATCAACGTGGGCAACACGCCGGCTCCGGCCACGCCCATCATCGACGTGAAAGCGCCGAACCTGTTCTACAGCCGCCCGAAAGACACCTATTCCGGCGCTGACGCCAAGCGCATCATGCTGGACTTTTATTTGGTGAACACCACCCTGGAGCCCGGCGGAAACCGCGTTCGCGCCACCATCAACGGCACGGAATTCATGCTCGACAAGTGGATGCCTTACCAGATGGAAGGCCTGCCCGCCGGTGAAAACACCGTGAAACTGGAACTGGTGGATGCCAGCGGCACCATGATTCCTGGCCCGTACAACTCGGTGACGCGCACCTTCACGGTGGCCCCGTAATCACGATTCGAAACGAAACCCGTTCCGGGCGCCGTTATTTTTCCGTTATTATTTCCAAAAAAGTCTCTTGGCCCCGCCAGGAGACTTTTTTGGTTGCAGCCGTTTGTTGTTCCCGCGCTACCTTGCCCGCCATGCCTCCATCTCCGCCCGATGCCGCTGCCATTCCGCTGCTCACCCGCGAACAGGTGCTGCGGGCCCTGCGCCAGGTAGCGCGCGAAGGCCGCCCGCTGCCGCCCGGCACCGTGTACGAGCTGGTGTACCGGGGCCGGCGCTACCCGCCCCGCGCCGTGGCCGAGCTGGCCTACCGCCTGGCCACCGGCAACCCCGCCGCGCACTGGCCCCGCCCCGCCGGCGCCCCCACCAATGCGCTACTGGAAAGCCTGGACTTCACCATCAGCACGAAGCGGCCGGTGCTCACCTCCGGCTCGGGGCCCGATGGCGACGAAACCGCCCGCCAGCAAGCCGAGGGTTTGTACACCGGCCTGCCCAAAGAAATGGCCGAAAACACTTCGGCCACAGCCGCCGAGCCCACGGCCGCATACGCCCCACCCGTGTACACCCGCGCCGAGGCCCTGGCCGAACTATTCATCGCTGAAACTGCCCTGGATGCGGCCCTGGCCGGCCTGGAGCGCCGCCGCAACCTGCTGCTGCAGGGCCCTCCCGGCACGGGCAAAACGTTTCTGGCGCGCCGGCTGGCGTGGCTGCTGCTGGGGGCAAAGGACGAAAGCCGCATCGAGCTGGTACAATTTCATCCCAGCTACGGCTACGAGGATTTTATGCTGGGTTTCCGGCCCGATGCGAACGGGCGCTTCCACCTGGTGCCCGGCGTGCTCCCGCTGCTGTGCCAGCGCGCCGCCGCCGACCCGCACCGGCCGTACTTTCTATTGATTGACGAAGTGAACCGGGGCAACGTGCCGCGCATTTTTGGCGAGCTGCTCCTGCTGCTGGAAGCCGACAAGCGCGGGCCCGCCCACGCGTTGCGCCTCCCCTACGCGCCCCCGGATGCCCTCCGCTTCTTTGTGCCCGATAATCTATACGTCATCGGCACCCTCAACCTGGCCGACCGCTCGCTCAGCCCGCTGGATTATGCCCTGCGCCGCCGGTTTGCTTTCGTGGAGCTGGGGCCACAATTCGGGCCGCCGCTGCGGCAGTTTCTGGCGGCCCGGCAAGTTCCTGGGGTACTCATCGAGCAGCTGAGTACCCGCATGGCGGCGCTCAACCAAACCATTGCCGACGACCCCGAGCTGGGCCCGGACTTTGAAATTGGCCACAGCTATTTCTGTCAGCCCCCGCCCCGCCCGGAGCAGGCGACCGCGTGGCTGCGCTTGATTATGGAACAGGAAATTGGCCCGCTGCTGGCCGATTACTGGCGCGAACAGCCGGGCACGGCCGCTGCCCAGCTGCGCAAGCTGATGAGTTAGAACGAAACGGTGGCCTGAAGCCGGACAGCGGGCGCATGCTGCGTGGCCCGCTGGCTCGGCGTGGTGGTAGCTTGCCCCGTTCGGTTGTCAACGAATGAACCGACGGTGCGCCCCACGAAGCCTTCGTATATACAGCTCGGGGCTGAGGTAAAACCGCGGGAGCGGATGCAGCGCGGCTCCGATGCCGGCCATGGCTCCTCCCATTCTGGTGGTTGCCGTCACGGTATTGTCCAGGCAGCCACAAAATCCCCCTGTATATTCGCCCCTGGCGCCGGTGGCGCGGTAGGCCACGTCCAGGAACGTGTAGAGCCATTTTACCTGCGGGAGCACGGCGTATTGGCCACCGGCGCGCCAGGTGAGCGTGTGGGAGGCGGTTTCGCCGGAAAGGCAGTCGGCACAGTTGCTGATTTCGGCGGGGGTCACTTGTTGGCTGAAGGCCAGGCCGGCCCGTAGTGCCGCCCGCTGAAACCCGTAGCGAAAGAACACCCCGGAAAGTGGCTGAAACCGGGGCCGTGTCGGCGACGAAGCAGCGGCGTAGCTTGCTCCTTCTACCCCAATTTCGTAAGGATGTGGCCGTTGCACTTGCCCTTTCGCACAAATTACGTGGCTAACAAGCGCTACGGCTAGCAGGAATTTATTCATTTTTGGAGGAAGAAAGCGCCCAAAAGCAGGCCTTGCCCAGCTGACCGTTAGTAACAAGCGCAGGTTGCACTGGTGGCTGGGCAGCTCAGAGAAAAAGTCTCCCAACGGCCACCAGTGCTTATCCAGTCGTTTCGATAGCTAAGCACCGGCCCTCAACCAAGGAGGGCACTTTTAAAAGCTTATTTCGAAATCAACTCATGGAGCGAATGCCGCTTTGCGTGCACATTCCGAACTTTACCCCTGCGTGATACCTCTCCCCGCCCTGTATTACTTTCTCTGCTACGCCTGGAACCGGCTGCCCGAACCGGCCGTGCTCCAGGCCAGCGAGACCACCCCATTTCATCGGCCGCTGGGGCTGCTGGCCCAGGTGCTGCTGCACGGCACCCGCAGCCTGCTCAAACCCGGCCTGCCCCGCGCCTTTGTAAGCCAGGAGGCCGAGCTGACCAGCCTGCGCGGGCGCATCGAGCTGGCTCCCAGCCTGGGCCGGGGGCTGCTGGAACGGGGCCGCGCCATTTGCGCATTTGATGAGCTGAGTGCCGACTTGCCGCTCCACCGCCTCGTAGTTCAGACCCTGGCCGTGCTGGCCCGGGCCGCCGCCTTGCCCCTGGCCTTGCGCCGTGAACTGAGCCAGGTGCGCCAGCGGTTTCCGGCCACGCTCACTGCGCAGGCAGCTGCTCCGCCTTCGGCCGCCACGTTCCGGGAGCTGCGCCGGCAGCGCCTGGGCGGCCAGGCCACTTTCCTGCTGCACGTGTGCGAGCTGGTGTGGCTGTCGGCCCTGCCCGAGCCTACGGCCCGCGGCCGCAGTCGCTTCACCGATTTCCGGCGCGACGAAGTGCTAATGGCGCGGCTGTTTGAGCAGTTCACCCGCAATTTCTACCGCCGCGAGCAGCGCCGCTACCGCGTGTACGCCGAAACCATTGCCTGGCAGGCGGAAGCCGCGCAGCCCGACGACCTGGCCCTGCTGCCCACCATGCTCACGGACACAACCCTCGACGCGCCCGACCGCAAAATCATCCTCGACACCAAGTATTACGCGGCGGCCCTGCGCCCGCGCTACGACCGGCAGCGCCTCATCGCGCCGCACCTCTACCAGCTCTATGCCTACCTCCAAAACCAGCGCCCCGGTCCCGGCCAGGCCCTGGAAGGCGTGCTGCTCTACCCGGCCGCCGCGCAGGCCGTGGACGTGCGCTACACCTTGGGGGGGCACCCGGTGCGCGTCGTCACGCTCAACCTGCACCAGCCCTGGCCCGGCATCGCCGCCGATTTGCTGGGCTTAATTGCCTAAACCGGCTTTACTGGCCTCTTTTCATCTCTGCACAAAAAAACGGCCCGGACTTTCCAAAAGGAAGGTCCGGGCCGTTTTGAATTGAGTGAGCATTGGGCTGGCCAAAGGCCAGCGGCCAATTACTTCTTCTCTTCGGTGGTAGTAGTCGTGGTGGTGCTAGCAGCAGGAGCAACCGAGTCAGCAGCAGGAGCAGCCATAGTGGCGGTGCTGTCCGTAGTAGTGGTGGTCGAGGTAGCGTCCGTAGCAGGAGTCGTAACGGTAGTCGACTCTTCGGTCTTCTTCTCGCCGCACGACGACAGACCAGCGGTGAGGGCCAGGCCCAGAGCAGCGAATTTAAAGAGATTCTTCATTTTGGGGGTAATTTTGAAAGTGGGTTAGCTTAAAAACGCCCTTTATCCCGGCTTACGAGAAAGGTAACCCGGTCCAGAAAAAACTTTTTTCGTTGGGTTACTTGTGGCCCGCGTTTGTATTAACCCTCAAAGTGAATGAGCAGGGGCAATTCCTCTTCTTTGACTCCCACCGACGACGCGCTGATTGCCGCCATTCGTAGCGGCGATGAGCGGGCCCTGGCCCACCTCTACCGGTTGCATTGGCCCATGGTGTCGCATTTCGTGCTGCAAAACAGCGGCTTGGAAGACGATGCCCAGGACGTGTACCAGGAAGGCGTAATGGTGTTTTATGAAAAGGTCCGCGATGGCTCCCTGGAGCTGAGCTGCCAGATTAAAACCTACCTCTACGCCGTGTGCCGCCGCCTGTGGCTCAAACGCCTGACCAGCAAAAGCCGCTTCGGCGTGCGCTTGCTCGACGACGAGGAGCACGGCCCGTACCTGAACACCGGTGCCGAGGACGACCTGCTGGCCGCTGAGGAACAGGACCGCCGTTTCGCCACCATGAGCGAGGCCCTGAACCACCTCGGTGAGCCCTGCCGCTCGCTTTTGGAAGGCTTTTACCTGCTCGATAAATCGATGCAGGACCTCACGGCAGAATTCGGCTACACCAACGCCGACAATGCCAAGAATCAAAAATATAAGTGCCTGGTGCGCTTGAAGAAATTATTTTTTGCCCACTACAAAGAAGAGCCTATCTGATATCCATTGGCTGCTGGTCTTTCGCCCGCAGAATCGCCCATTCGCTTACCGCCGCCTCTTCCCACCCGGCAGCATTTACCCATGATGACTGAAGCAGATTATTACGCCTTATTCGAAGCCTACGCCCACGGCGAGCTGGCCGGGCCCGCCCGCGCCAACCTCGAAGCGCGCCTGGCCGCCGACCCGGCGCTGGCCCTACGCTACGCCGACTTCACGGAAATGACCGGCACGCTGCGCGCCTACGGGCAGCGCCAGCAGGCCCGGCAGCAGCTGCGCGGCATCCACGCCGCCATGCTGGCCGCCGATGCCCCGGAGGAAATTACCCCGACTGAAACCAAGCTTACCCACTCGGTGAACCCCATGCTACGCATTTCGCGCACCGAGCGCAGGCTGCGCGAGTTCTGGAGCGGGCACCGCGCCACGGTGGGCGTAGCCGCTTCGGTGGCCATTCTGGCCGTGTTTGCCACGCTATTGGGCCTGGATTTGTGGCGCAGCTACAAAACCGAGCCTTCGCTGTACGGCTACCAAGCACTACGCCGCGAGATGGCCAAGTTGCAACGTAGCCAACGGGCTCTCAAGGAGTCAATCCTCACGCAGGGCCCCTTGCCCACGCCAGCGGTCAACAACGGCAAGTTTAGCGGCACAGGCTTCGCCCTGACTTCGGAAGGCTACCTGGTAACCAGCTACCACGTCATCCAAGGCGCTGACTCGCTGCTGATTGAGGGCCGTGACCGGCAGCGCTACCACGCCGAGCCGGTGTATTCCGACATCAAACATGATTTAGCCATTCTGCGCATTACTGATAAGAAATTCGCTGGTTTTGGCCGTCTGCCTTACGCCATTAAGTCGGGCCAGGCTGATTTGGGCGAGCGAGTATTCACCCTCGGCTACCCGCGCGAGGACGTGGTGTACGGCGAAGGTGCCCTGAGCGCCCGCTCTGGCTTTGAGGGCGATACGGCCTTCTATCAAGTGAGCATTCCGGTGAACCCTGGTAACTCGGGCGGCCCGCTGCTTGATGAGCGCGGCAACCTGATTGGCGTGGTGAGCGGGCGCCAGAATGATGCGCAGAGCGCGGCTTTCGCTACCAAGTCGTCGTATCTGGTGCGTTTGGTTGATTCGCTGGCGGCGGCCAAGCCGGCGGCGGCATACCCTTACCACCTGCCCCACTACGGGCAGTTGGCCGGCTCCGGGCGACCCCAGCAGCTCAAGAAACTGCAGGATTACGTATTCGTAGTCAAGGTGTTTGAATAGCGTCTATTTTGGCCGTTGAAGCAGATTTGGCGGCTGCCCGTAATTCTCAAAGGCCTGTTTCTTTAGTGGAGCAGGCCTTTGTTTTGTAATGCGTATTCGATTGCGGCGATTAAGTAGTCGTTCAACAGCAACCGGGTTATTAATTGCTCGTTGTTGGTTGTCAGCCAAGATGCTGCCTACGTACCAACAACGAACAACTCGTGACTAACAACTTATTAGCTGCGGCACGTAAAACAAGCCCTTCATTCTGCCAGTTGATGAGGTTAAATGCTGCGTTTTTTACAACCTTCGGCCGGTGATTCTAGTATTCAGGCTTAGATAAGGCCGTTTGTCTTTCCCTCCTTTTGTCCCCCTTTAACTCCGCACTCCGTGGCTAACAATAACCAACCTCCTCCTACCGGCACCGATGTTGCCGGCTCGGCCCTTTTCAAGAAGTTTCTCAATACGGCCGAAGGCTACATCCGCCAGCCCACCCGCATGAAGAAGCTGCTGACGGACGCCTACGAAAAAGCGACCGAGAAAAACGACGTCGGTACGCTGGCGCACGAAGCCTGGGAAACCCTCCAAACGATGTTCCGCCTCATCAAGGCTTCGATGTCGGGCGAATACACGGGCGTACCCGGCACCACTGTGGCGGCAGCCGTGGCGGTGCTTGTTTACTTTTTGAGCCCGATTGACTTGATTCCGGACTTTATTCCGGTGTTGGGCCTGCTCGACGATGTGGCCCTCGTGGCGTGGTTCTCAACTACGCTAAAAGGCGAAATGGACAAGTTCCATGAGTGGGAGCTGACCCGGCCCGCCGTGATTGCCACTGCCCCCGCCGCCAGCACGGCATCTGCCCCAACCGCGCCCGCCCCGGCCGCTTATCCTTCGCATTCCAATGACCCCGCCGCTCCTGATATGCACCCAGCCGGTGAATCGGCCAAGCACGCAGGCACGGCCACCGACAGCAGCCGCGAACCCAATACCGGCGCCGTGGATACGGGAGGCAATATCCGCTGATTCTTTCCGCTTTGCGCACAAAAAAGCCCCGCAACCATGGTTGCGGGGCTTTTTTGTGGCTTAACATTCCAGCTATCCGCGCCGGCTGGGCGCGCCTCCCTTACGCCGCAGCGGCGTGGGCGCGCACGAAGCGCACGAAGTCGCCCACGGTGTAGAGCGGCACCTCGTCGGGGATGGTGATGCTGAAGTTGCGCTCCAGTTCCAGAATGATGTCGACGACGTCGACGGTGTCGAAGCGAAGGTCGCGGGAAAGGCTGGCGGTTTTGCGAACGCGGCTGGCCCGAATGGCTTTGCGCTTGCTGATAATGCGAAAAACCTGCTGCTCGATAGTAGGGGTATGGGCTGGGGTAATGGTGGATACGTACATGATAATTGCAAAAAAATGGTGAGGCAGGGCTAACGTTGCAGAGGTTGCGAAGGTGCTCGCCGGTGGTTGCTGCTGCAACAATAACCGGCCGGCGAGCACCGACAACGCATAAAACGCTAGACTAGTACAGGCGGCGTAGCCGCCTGTATTTCCTCAGAGTCAACCTCGTCGTGAATGGTTGCAAGCTGGTTGGGGTTTTTGTTCGAAATTTTTGCTTTCAGCGACTCGCTCAACAAATACATCACCGGTACGACCAGCAGGGTGATGCCCGTGGCAAACACCAGACCGAAGATGATGGTCCAGGCCAGCGGGCCCCAGAACGTGACCGACTCGCCGCCGATGAAGAAATGCGGGTTGCCGGAGTTGAACAGCTCGTAGAAGTCGATGTTCAGGCCGATGGCCAGCGGGATAAGGCCCAGCGTGGCGGCCGTGGCCGTGAGGATAACCGGGTTGAGGCGGGTGCGGCCGGCCAGCACGATGGCCTCGCGCAGCGGCATGCCCTGCGAGCGCAGCATGTCCATGAATTCGACCAGCAGGATGCCGTTTTTCACCACGATGCCGGCCAGGGCGATGATGCCCACGCCCGTCATCACGATGCTGACGTTCTGGCCTGTAATGGCCAGGCCCCAGAACACGCCGGCAATAGAAAACAGCACCTCGGAGAGGATGATGAGCGGCTTGCTGAACGAGTTGAACTGCGTGACGAGAATCAGGAAGATGAGGCCCAGGGCCCCGATGCCAGCCAGGGGCAGGAAGTTGGTGGTTTCCTGCTGGCTTTCCTGGGCACCGCCCATGTCGATGGTGTAGCCGGGGGGCGTGGGGAAGGCTTTGAGAGCCGTTTGCACGGCGTTGGCCACGTCGGGGCCGGAGTAGCCGTTGAGCACGTTGGACGAGATGGTGATGACGCGCTTGGTGTCTTTGCGCTTGATGCCGCCGTAGGTGGAGCCGTAGCTCACGTCGGCGACCGAGGAAATGGGCACCTGGCGGATGGCCCCGGTGGCATCGCGGAAGGTGAGCGGGGCGTTCACCACGGCGTCCACGTCGGAGCGGTAGGGCTCGGCGTAGCGCACCTGGATGGGGTACTCGTCGTCGGAAGTCTTGAATTTGCTGGCCTCGGTGCCGTAGATGGCCGTGCGTACTTCCAGGCCAATCTGGCCCGTGCTGATGCCTTCGCGGTTGGCGCGGGTGCGGTTGATGTTGACGGCGATTTCGGGGTTGCGGTCCTGGAGGTTGGAGCGCAGGGCCTCGACGCCGCCAATGTGCAGCGAATCGACGTAGCGGGTCACTTTCTTGGAGAGGGCGGCCAGCGCAGGGTAGTCGTCGCCGGCCACTTCGATGGCAATGGGCTTGGCCTGGGGCGGGCCGCTGGATTCCTGGTCGACCGAGATTTCGGCTCCCGGAATGCCTTTTACCACTTCCCGGATTTTATCCATGTAGACACTGGTTTTGGGGCCTTTGCGCTCGCTCAGCTCCTTGAAGGCCACGGCTACCTTGCCCATGTGCGACTGCGACACGCCGGCCGCCGACGCCTCACTGGGGTCGCCGGCGCCGATGGCCACGTTGGTAATCACCGATTCCACGTCGGGGTTATTGCGGCCAATCACGCCGTAGACGCGGTTTTCGAGGACGTGGGTAATCGAGTCGGTCACTTCTACCTTGGTGCCCACAGGCATGTTCAGGTAGGTGTAGATGAACTTGGGGTCGCCTTTGGGGAAGAAGTCGACGTGCGGCTTGCGTGCGCCCACGGCCACAAACGAGCCGATGAAGAGCACCAGCACGCCCACCATCACCAGGGCCGGGTGGCCGATGGCCCAGCGCACGAGGCTGGCGTAGCCGTTCTGGAAGCGCGGCAGGGCGCGGGTCTGGAACCAGCCAATCATCTTCACGAACACGAACTTATCGAGGAAGCAGAACAGGATGAGCGTGATGGCCAGGTTGCCCACGAAGGTGGAATGTGCCACGTAGCCAATGATGGCAATGACCAGCAGCACGCCCATCGCAATCAGGAAATTGCGCGTGAGCTTGGGCTTGCTGTGCATGTCTTCCTCGAAATGCTCCTCGCGCTCCATGAACGTCACGGCAAACACCGGGTTCATGATGAAGGCCACGATGAGCGAGGCCATGAGCGTGATGATGAGCGTGACCGGCAGGTAGTACATGAACGAGCCCACGATGCCGGGCCAGAACATGAGCGGCACGAACGGGGCCACCGTGGTGAGCGTGCCGGCCAGCACCGGAATAAACACCTCGCCGGCAGCGAATTTGGCGGCTTTCGGGGTGCTCAGGTTGGGGTGCTCGTGCAGCAGGCGGTGGGTGTTTTCGATGACCACGATGGCGTCATCGACCACGATGCCGAGGGCCAGCAGGAAGGCGAACAGCACAATCATGTTCAGCGTGAAGCCGAACAGGGGGATGACCAGGAAGGCCAGAAACATCGAAATCGGCACGGACAGGCCCACGAACAGCGCGTTGGTGGTGCCCATGAAGAACATCAGAATCAGCGTCACCAGCAGGAAGCCGATGATGATGGTGTTGATGAGGTCGTGCAGCGTCACGCGGGTGTCGTTCGAGGTGTCGCCGGTCACGGTGATGTTCAGCTCCTTGGGCAGGTTGGCCCGGGAATCCTTGATGAGGCCCTTGATTTTATCAGAGGCGTCAATCAGGTTTTCGCCGGCGCGCTTCACCACGTTCAGCGTGATGGCGGGCTTGCCGTCGAGGCGGGCGTAGCTTTCGCGGTCCTTAAAGCCGTCGGTGACCGTGGCAATGTCGCCGAGGCGCACCGGCGAACCGTTCAGGTTCTTCACCTGGATGTCGGCAATGTCGCTGGCCCGCACGTACTGGCCGGCCACGCGCACGGCGCGCTTCTGCCCGCCCACGTCGATGCTGCCGCCCGACACGGTCACGTTCTCGCCGCTGATGGCGCGAGAAATATCGGTGAAGCTCAGGCGCGAGGCGCGCAGCTTATTCAGGTCCACGTCCACGTTCACCTGCTGGTCGAGGGCGCCCACGATGTCGACGCGGGTGATTTCGGGCAGGGCCTCAATCTTGTCCTGGAAGTCGTCGGCGAACTTTTTGAGCTGGGCGGCGGGCAGGTTGCCGCTCAGGTTCACAAACATAATCGGCTGCTCCGAGATGTTGATTTCCTTCACGGTGGGGTCGGCGGGCAGGTCGTTGGGCAGCTCGGTGCGGGCCTTGTCCACGGCGTCCTTGATGAGTTGCTTGGCCTCGGGCACCTTCACGTTGGAGTTGAACTCCACGTCGACGATGCAATAGTCCTGGTTCGAGGTGGAGTTGATGTGCTTCACCCCGTTGATGCCCTTGATTTCCTTTTCGAGGTGGCGGGTCACCAGGTTTTCGATGTCCGTCGGCGACGTGCCGGGGTACACCGTGGCCACGATGATGCGCGGAATCACGATATCCGGAAACTTCTCCTTGCCGAGCTTGATGTAGGCAAAAATGCCCGCCACGCACAGAATCACCGTGATGATGTAAATGCTGGTCTTGTTATTAATGGACCAACTGGTCGGCCCAAATTCTTTTTCGATGTCCTGCATGGTTTCTTCTCTAAAAGCTTGAGAAATAGTTGCGTGACTACGCGCCCTGCACGGCCACCTTCTGGCCTTCGTTCAGGTTCTGGTAGCCACCCGAGATAATCTGGTCGGCGGCGGTGAGGCCGCTGGTCACTTCTACTTTGCCATTGTAGGTGTTGCCGGTCTTGATGATGCGCTTCTTGGCCACGGCCTTGCCGGCCTCCTGGGCCACCACGTACACGTAGCTGTTTTCCTCGTCGTGCTGCACCAGGTCGACCGGAATAACGGTGGCATTCGTCTGGGCATAGTTCTGGATGCGCACCGTGGCCACCATGTTGGGGCGCAGGTCGGCGGCTTTGGCGCTCTTCAGGCGCAGCTCCACGGTGAACGTGCGGCTGGTGGCGTTGATGCTGCGGCTCACCACACGCACGGTGGCGGGCAGCTCCTGGCTGCCCAGGTCCGGAATGGTCACCACGGCGTTGTCGCCGGCCTTGATGCTGTTGCCGTAGGCTTCGCTCACATCGGCCAGGATTTTGCCGCCCGTGCCGCTGGTGAGGCGCACCACCGGCGCACCGGGCGCCGTGATTTCGCCCAGCTTGGGCAGCACCTCATCCACCGTGCCGGAGAACGGGGCCACCACGCTGTACGTGGCGCGCTGCTGGTTGAGGGTGGCCAGGTTGCGCTGCAGGGCCTGGTAGTTGTTCCTGGCCTGCAGGAACTGGATTTCGGTGCCAATCTGCTGGTCCCAGAGGCTCTTCTGCTTCTCGTACACCGTCTTAGCGAGGTCCATGCGGGTGCGCAGCTCGGCGGCGCTGGCATCGAGGATGCTGGCATCCACGGTGGCCAGCACCTGGCCCTTGCTCACGTGGTCGCCGCGCTGCACGCGGATGCTGGTGAGCGAGCCGGCGGCGCGGGAGCCCACGGTGGCGTTCTGGTCGAAATCGACGCGGCCCTGCACTTCGAGGTAGCTCTTGAAGCTCTCGGGCTTGGCATTCATCACCGACACGGGCGTGGGTGCGACGGTAACGGGGCCGCCGTTTTTGGCTTCCAGCTCGGCAATTTTGGCCTGCGTGGCGGCCTGCTCGCCTTTGAGCTTAGCCAGCTCCGCTTTAGGGTCTTTGGAAGAAGAGCCGCCGCAGGAAGCGAGCAACAGGGTGCCGGCAAGAATGAGGGCGGCAGGTTGAATGTTATAAAAGCGCATGGTAAGCGGGTATTTTCGAAGAAATTGACGGATAATGGCGCGACCGCCACGCATTATTTTTTAACCTGATTGTAGAGCTCGCCGGTGGCTTTGTCGCGGTCCACCTTGGCTACCAGCACATCATAAATGGCCCCGTAGTAGTTGGTTTGGGCCGAGCGCAAATCGGTTTCGGCCGTGATGACTTCCAGGTTGGAGCCTACCCCGGCGTTGAACTTGATGCGCGTTACGCGGGCCACGTCGGTGGCCAGGTCCAGGTTGGCCTTCTGGTTGTCGAGTACATCCAGGGCATTCACCAGCGTGGTCCGGCTTTGAGCATCTTGTAAGTCAATGCTCTGGCGTAAGGTTTCGAAACCACGCTCAATGGTTTGCTGCTGCAAGCGGCTCTGCTGCACCAGGTACTTGCGGCGGAAACCGTCGAACACCGGCACCGTCAAGGTCAGCCCAATGTTGCCGAAACCGAACCAGTTCTGGTTGGGGAAGTTGCTGGCATTGCGCGAGTCCGGCCCGCGGAAGGAAAACAAGTCGCCCGGCGTCTTGGCCGAGCCCGTGAAACCGTAGGCGCCCGACAGCACCAGGCGCGGGTACGCGCCGGCCTGCCGGTTGCGCAGGTCCAGGCCGGCCAGGGCCTGCTGCGTTTCCAGGGTCGAGAATTCGATGCGGTTGTTGTAGTTCAGCGCGCCCAGCGCGGCCGGGGGCAGGCCGCCGGAAAGGGCATTCTGCTGGTCGAGGCGGTTTTGAGCGGCGGGGCTGTTAACGCCGGGCGCAATGGGAGCCGTGGGCACGGGTGCCTGGCCGGCCAGGCCGCCACCCGTGTTGAAGCTGGCCACCCCCAGGCGCTGGCGCAGCGCGCCGGCATCCACCACCGCTGCTCCAAGCGAATCGGTGAGCTGAATGACTTGCTGCTGCGGCAGGCCCATCTGAAACTTGAGCAAGGCCACGCTCAACTCGGTGAGGCGCTGGGCTTTCTGCTGGTCCACCACCAGGTTGTTGCGCTGCACGCGCAGGCGGTCCACATCCAGTTTTTCGGCGAAGCCGGCCTTGAATGTCTGGTTGGTTTGGTAGAGCACGGTGTCGAGGCGCTGCACGTTGCGCGACAGCAGGCTCAGGCGCGAGCGGGCCACCAGCGTGCTGTAATAGGCCTTGCTCACCTGCTCCACCACGTCGATTTCGGCTTGCTGGGTTTGCTTCCTGGCTAATTCGGTGTACACCTTAGCCGCCTTCAAACCAATCAGATACGAGCCATCGAACAACAGCTGCGACACCGAGGCGCTGGCGTTGCCGGCGTACTGCAGGCCGAAGGCAAAAGCTGACGGCGGCTGGGGGGTGCTGGGCAGCGTGATGGGCTTGATGTTCACCGTCTGGCCCGACTGGGCCGCCGCGATATCGGCCGCCGTAAGCGGCGTGGCCGAGGAGCCACCGCCGAGGGCCGAGAAATCGACCAGGCTTTTTTGCAGCTTGAAGTTGTCGGAAGTCGTGGCCGACACGTTGAACTGCGGCAAGCCAGCGCTCTTGATTTCGCCTACTTTGGCGGCCGCCGTGGCCTCGCCCAAGCGGGTGGCCAGCAGCGTCGACTTGTTCTGAACAGCGTAATTTACAGCCTGTTGCAGGCTCAGTGGCATGGTGCCGGTGGTGGGCGGGGCGGCCGGCAGCGCGGCCTGGGTCTGGGCAAGCAGCGCCTGGGGCACCGCGCCACTCAGGGCGGCCAGTAGCAGGAATCTGGGGCGTAACAACATCTTCATAACAGCAAAATAAGGAAACGGGTAAGCGGGAAAAGCGGGCTATTCTTCTTCGGTGACGTGGCGGTACTGGTTGATGAGCCGGTGGCCTTTGAGGGTGGACACGCCCAACATAAAGTGCTCCAGCAGAGCCTGCGACACCCGCTCGTTGCCGAACTGCCGGAAGGGATAGATGTTGTAGTCGAACTGCATCTCAATCTGGGCCAGGCGCAGGCGGGCAACGACCTCCACATCCAGGTCGGCCCGAAACAGGCCTTCGGTAATGCCCCGGCGCAGGTTTTGGATGATTTGCGAGAGGATGAATTCGTTTTTATGCGCCTGCCAAAGCGCCCAGGTGCCCGGATGAAATTTCTGGAGGTCGTAGAAGATGCTGGGGTGCACGTTGCTGAATTCCTGCTTCGTCCATTCCAGCATTCGAAACAGCTCGTCGATGGCCGAAGTGGCAGCTTGCATCATCACCGTGCAGTCGCCCTGCGTGTCCATGAGGTGCCGGGTCATCGACGCCTGTACAATCTGGTCCTTGTTTTCGAACCACTTGTAGAGGGTTTTTTTCGACATGGCCATGTCGGCGGCGATGTCGTCCATGCTCACGCTTTTGATGCCGTTACGCATGAAAAGCGACTGCGCGTGGTTCAGGATTCGGTCTTTAATTTCCATAACTAACGCCGCAAAGATACAACGGAAACTTTTATTGTGCTCAAAGTTTCCGTTTTCTTTTTGGCGTTCCTGGCCATTCCAGGCACTTTCCGCCTTTGCCTGACGCACATCAGCCCCGATTACTTTATCAATCCCCGAAAAAAAGTGAGTTGCGACCTGCATGACTAACTAATTTAGCTGGCAATACAAAGCTAATAATTTTAGTTGAATAGTATGCAATAATTAAATTATTAATTTGTGAAGCCGGCCAAAAAGGTGTTGGGGCCGAAGCCCCGGCCGGCGGGTACTTTTGTGCCGGCCGCGTAGGCTTGCTTTTACTTCGACCCTCATGAAAATCCGCACCGGCTTCGGCTACGACGTCCACCAACTGAAAGAAGGCCTGCCGTTCTGGCTCGGCGGCATCCTGGTGCCGCACACCCACGGCGCGCTCGGCCACTCCGATGCCGACGTGCTCATTCACGTCATCTGCGATGCGCTGCTGGGCGCGGCCAACCTGCGCGATATCGGCTTTCATTTCCCCGACACCGACCCGCAATACAAGGGCATCGACTCGAAGCGCCTGCTTTCGGAGGTGATGCGCCTGCTGCGTTCCAAGGGCTTTGAGGTGGGCAATATCGACTCCACCGTCTGCCTGGAGCAGCCCAAAGTGAACCCGCACATTGCCGAAATGCAGCGCGTGCTGGCCGCCGTGATGGGCATTGATGAAGACGATATTTCCATCAAAGCAACCACCACCGAAAAGCTGGGTTTTGTGGGCCGGCAGGAAGGCGTGGCGGCGTATGCCACCGTGCTCATTCAGCAGGTTTAATCATCTCTCTTGAACATCATACCGAGCGTAGCCGAGGCATCTCGCGTGCGGCAGTAAGCCAATCGGTCAACGATGCGAGCGAGATGCCTCGGCTACGCTCGGCATGACGTTCCCCAATAAAATCCGTTTCCACCTCACTTCCCGCATGAATAAAACCTCCCTCCTACTGGCCTTTCTGGCCCTGGCCAGCGCCGCGCCGGCCCACGCCCAAGGCAAGGTCAAAGTCAAAACCAAGAAAGCCAGCCCGGCCCCGCAAGCAGCGGCAGCACCTGCAACACCCGCAGTCGTCAACACCGACTGGAGCGCCAAATATGCCGACCAGGTTACCGCCGAGCGCCTGCGCACCCACCTCGCCGTGCTGGCTTCGGACGAGTACGAAGGCCGCGAAACGGGCCAGAAAGGCCAGCACATGGCCGCCGCCTACGTGGCCGAGCAGTTCAAAAATGCCGGCCTGACCGGCCCGCTGCCCAACCCGGCCGACCCCTACCAGCAGCACTTCAACGTGGAGCAGGTGACCTGGGCCGACGGCGCGACCCTGAAAGTGGGCAAAACCAGCTACGCCTGGCTCACCGATTTCTACGGCATGGGCGACTCGCCTTTCAACGAAGAAACCAGCGTGACGCCGGTGTTCGTGGGCTACGGCATCGAGCAGCCCGGCTACTCCGACTACGCCGGGCTCGATGTGAAAGGCAAGGACCTGCTCATCATGCTGGGCGAGCCCACCGGCGACGGCGGCAAGGCCCTGCTCAGCGCCGACGGCTCGCCCACCAAGTGGGGCCTGGACTACCGCGGCAAGGCCCAGCTGGCGGCCCAGAAAGGTGCCCGCACGGTGTTTTTCGTGAGCTTCAACCCCACCAGTGATTTCGCCAAGCAGGCGGCGCGGCTGGCCCCGTTCATCAGCCGGCCGGCCACGATGATGCAGGGCGAAAAGCCGAGCCGCGTGCCGTCGTTCTTCATTTCGCCGGCCGTGGGCCGGGCGGTATTGGGCACCACCGACACCAATTTGCAGGCTTACCTGGCCAAGATTAACACCACCAAGCAGCCGGTGGCGTCGCCCTTTAAGAAGCTGGCGCCGATGCAGATAAAGGCCGTGCGCAAGCGCGAGCCGCTGGATACGGAGAACGTGCTGGGCTTCATCGAAGGCTCGGATTTGAAGTCGGACGTCATCGTAATTTCGGCCCACCACGACCACCTGGGCATGCACGACGGCCAGGTATTCAACGGGGCCGATGACGACGGCTCGGGCACCACGGCCATTATCACGATGGCGGAAGCCTTTGCCCGCGCCAAGAAGGAAGGCCACGGGCCGCGCCGCAGCCTGCTGTTTCTGAGCGTGACGGGCGAGGAAAAGGGCCTGTTTGGCTCGGAATATTACTCCAAGCACCCGGTGTTCCCGCTGGCCAGCACGGAGGCCGATTTGAACGTGGACATGATTGGGCGCACCGACGTGGAGCACGAGGGCAAGGGCGACTACGTGTACGTCATCGGTTCCGACAAGCTGGCTTCGGAGCTGAAGGTGATTAACGAGGCCGAAAACAAGCAGTACACCCAGCTCGACCTGGACTACCGCTTCGACGACCCCGCCGACCCGAACCGCTTCTACTACCGCTCCGACCACTACAACTTCGCGGTGAACAAGATACCGGTGGCCTTTTTCTTCAACGGCGTGCACGCCGACTACCACAAGGAAAGCGACGAAATCAGCAAAATCCAGTTCGACAAGATGGAGAAGCGGGCGCGGCTGGTGTTCCACCTGGCCTGGACGCTGGCCAACCGCGACGGCCGCATCGCCGTGGACTCGAATAAGCCGTAAGCAGGCTTTACCGCTTGATTTGGATGCCGAACAGAACGTCATGCTGCGCGCCGCGTAGCATGACGTTCTGTTTTCATTCTTCTACCTTTCGGCATCCTTTTGCTTTTCATGAAAAAATTTGTACTGTGCGGGCTTCTGGCCCTGCCCTTCGGACTGCCTGCGGTTGCTCAGCAAGCGCTTTCCAAAGTCAAAACCAAGACCAAAAGCGGGGCCGTGCCCGTAGCCGCCGCGCCAGCCACCGTCACGGATATATCGAGTCCCTACGCCGCCACCATTCGGCCCGAAGACCTGCGCGAACACCTCACCGTGGTGGCCTCGGACGCGTTTCAGGGGCGCGAGGCGGGCCAGCCGGGCCAGAAGCTGGCGGCCGATTACCTGGTAAAGCAGTTCATGGCGCTGGGCCTGCAAGGGCCCGTGCCGGGCGGCGACAACCCGTATTTGCAGCACTTCCAGCTCACGCGCCACACCTACGCCTCGGGTGGCTACCTGAAAATAAACGGCCAGCGCCACGAGTACCTGAGGGACTTTTTCAGCTACGGCCCCATGCCGTCGCCCTACCGCACCGCCACGGTTTCGGAGCCGGTTTTTGTGGGCTTTGGCGTGGAGCAGGGCGCGTATTCGGACTACGCCGGGCTCGATGTGAAGGGCCGGGACGTGGTGGCCATCATGGGTGAGCCGCAGGACGAGCGGGGCCGCAAGCTGCTGAAAGCCAACGGCCGTAGCGCCGATTACTGGGACTCGGGCCTGCGCAAGGCGGCGCTGGCCAAGGCCAAGGGCGCGCGCGGCATTTTTCTGATGACGTTTGCTCCGGCGGCGGCTTTCCGCAAGCAAACCGCGGAGATGGCCGCTTCGCTACAGGAGCCGGCCTTTTCCCTGCCCGACCCCGGCCCGGAAGTCGTTGACACGGTAGCGGAAAACATCCCGCCGGGCATCGGCGTGTACTTTACTTCGCAGGAGCTGGGCCTGCAGCTGGCCGGCACCACCATGAACGGACTGATTGACTACGTGCGCGCCGTGGGGCAGGCGCGCCGGCCGGTGCCGGCCCTGTTTCATCCCCCCACGGCCACTATTTACCTGCCGCAGAACCAGGAACAGCTCACCACCGAAAACGTGCTGGGCTACCTCGAAGGCACGGATAAAAAGGACGAAGTGCTGGTGATTTCGGCCCACTACGACCATTTGGGCGTGAAGCACGACACGATTTACAACGGGGCCGACGACGACGGCTCGGGCACGGTGGCGGTGCTGGCCATTGCCAAAGCCTTCGCCCAGGCCAAAAAGGACGGCCACGGCCCGCGCCGCAGCATCCTGTTCGTGACCATGACGGCGGAGGAGGAAGGCCTGTTTGGCTCGGAATACTACACGGCCCACCCGGTGGTGCCGCTGGCCAACACCATTGCCGATTTGAACATTGACATGGTGGGCCGCACCGACCGCAAGCACAGCCCGAAGAAGCATTTTGTGTGCGTGGTGGGCGACGACAAGCTGTCGTCGGAGCTGCACCGCATCAACGAGGCGGCCAACCGCGACTACACGCACCTGGAGCTGGACTACCACTTCAACATCCCGAACGAGCCCGAGCACATCTACTACCGCTCGGACCACTACAACTTTGCCCGCCGCAAAATCCCGGTCATCTTCTACACCACCGGCGAGCACGCCGACTACCACCGGGCCACGGACGACGTGGACAAAATTGAATTCGATAAATTAGCGGAGCGCGCCCAGCTGGTTTTCCACACGGCCTGGGAGCTGGCCAACCGCGAGCAGCGCATTGTGGTTGATTCCAATAAGCCCTGATTAAGCCATGACTCCGACCTCCAAAGCCACCCAGTTCCAGCACGACGCCGAGGCCAAAGCCTTCGACCGCGAACACCGCCGCAAAATCCGGTTCAACATCGGCAAGTACGACGCGGCCGTGAGCACCGGGATGAAGCTCTACGACCAGCACGAGCTGGCCCGCGACCGCGGCGCCTACCTGAAAGCCACCGTGTTGGAGAAGCTGGACGAGTACCTGCTGCAATTTGAAGCCGCCTTCACGGCCCGCGGCGGCCGGGTAATCTGGGCGAGCGATGCCGCCGAGGCCCTGGCTGAAATCGGGAAGCTGACCAAGGCCCGCAACACCAAAACGGTGGTGAAGGCCAAAAGCATGACCACCGAGGAAATCCACCTCAACAAGTACCTCGCCACGCAGGGAATTGATTCGGTGGAAACCGACCTGGGCGAGTACATCGTGCAGCTGAACGGCGAGCGGCCCTACCACATTGTGACGCCCGCCATGCACCTGAGCAAGGCCGACATCAACAACATTTTCGTGAAGCACCTGGGCACGAAATCGACCGACGATGCCCAGGAGCTGGTGCTCACGGCCCGGCACCTGCTGCGCAACAAGTACACCAGCGCCGAAGTGGGCGTGACCGGCGGCAACTTCCTCATCGCCGATGCCGGCGGCGTGGCCGTGACGGAGAACGAGGGCAATGCCCGGCTTTCGGCTTCCTTCCCCAAGCTGCACATTGCCATCGTGGGCATCGAGAAAGTCATTCCCAGTCTGACGGATTTGGACTTGTTCTGGCCGCTGCTCAGCACCAGCGGCACGGGCCAGCAAGTGACGGTGTACAACACGGTGTACTTCGGCCCGCGCCAGCCCAACGAGGTGGACGGCCCGGAGGAAATGGTCGTCATTCTGCTCGACAACGGCCGCACCAACCTGCTGGCCCAGCCCGACAAGCGCGCCGCTCTGCGCTGCATCCGCTGCGGCGCCTGCCTCAACGTGTGCCCGGTGTACAAAAATATCGGCGGCCACACCTACGAAACCACGTATTCCGGCCCCATCGGCTCGGTCATCAGCCCGCACCTGAGCGGCCTGCCCGAGCACAAGCACCTGAGCTACGCCAGCAGTTTATGCGGCGCCTGCACCACGGTGTGCCCGGTGCGCGTTCCACTGCACAACCTACTGCTGCTCAACCGCCAGCAGAGCGTACACGAAGGCTACGCGCCCACCGAGGAAAAGGTCGCCATCGGCCTCTGGAAGTGGAGCATGCAGCACCGCTGGGCCCTGGATATTTTGCCGGCCTCCATTAAGGACTGGAGCCTGGGCCGCCTGCTGGGCCAGGTGGGCTGGAGCAAGCGGCGGGCGGCGCTGGCCATCGCCCCGGCCTCGTTCCGGGAGCTGTGGAAGCAGCGGGCGGCCCGCCCGTAGCGGGGACTAACGCCTTAACCGTTCGGCGCTTTGGCGCATTTGCCCGTATCAGGCATTTTTGCCGACTATGCCGCCCCTCCTCTTTTTAGCCCTGCGCGTGGTTACCGGCCTGGGCGGCATGGTGCTGGTCATCACCACCTTGTCGGCAGCCATCCGCTCGTTCATCTTGCCGCGCAACGAGGTGGTGAAGATGAACGTGTGGGCCTTCATGGGCATCCGCGTGATTTTTGACCTGGCGGCCCGGCTGGCCAACTCGTACGAGCGGCGCGATAAAATAATGGCGCACTACGCGCCGGTGGCTTTGGTGGCGCTGCCCGTGTTTTGGGAGGCGTTGGTGAGCACGGGCTACACCAGCATCTACTGGGCGCTGGGCGAGGGCAGCTGGCGGCGCTGCTACGAGCTGAGCGGCAGCTCGCTGCTCACGCTGGGCACCACCGACACCCACCACCTGTTCATCTCAGCGCTCAGCTACTCCGAGGCCACGCTGGGGCTGCTGCTGCTCACGCTGCTCATTTCCTACCTGCCCACCATCTACCAGGCGTTTTCGCGGCGCGAGGTGACGGTGGCGCTGCTGGAGCTGCGGGCCGGCACGCCCCCCACGGCCGCCTGCCTGCTGGCTTGGCTCAACCATGACGGCTCGGTGCAGAACGACGACCAGCAGTGGGCCGAGTGGGAGCGCTGGTTTGTGGAGATTGAGGAAAGCCACACCTCGCTGCCCATTCTGTCTTTTTTCCGCTCGCCGCAGCCGGGCCGCTCCTGGGTAGTCAGCGGCGGCCTGATTCTGGATACCGCCGCCCTGCTCTTTGCCGCCGTGGACGGTCCCCAGCCCCGGCAGGCCCAAATCACCTTCAAGGCCGGCTGCCTGGCGCTGAACCGGGTCTACCGCTTCTTCGACACCAAGGCCGGGGCCGAACCCAGCAGCATTCTGCCCGATGAGAACCTTAAGGAAGAGGGCCGCGCCGACTTTGACCTGGCCTGCAAAAGACTGACCGAGAGCGGGCTGCAACTACTAGAAGACCGCACGGCCGCCTGGGGGCAATACCGCGAGCTGCGCAGCCGCTACCTGCCCGCCCTGAATTTCCTGGCCCGCCTCACCATGGCACCGGGCCTCAAAGCCGGGGGGTGAGGGAGCGGCCCGCCAGTAGGCCTTTTGTCCCTGCCTGCCAATCGGAAAGTGTCCAAGCTGTTGGGCTTGCCTTCGCGGCGGCGACGGCAAGCCCGGCCTCGGCGGCAAGGTAATACGTCAATTGGCGGAATTAGCAGAAGCACCTGGTCGCGCTACGGGGCCCTTTTGGCATTTAACAAAGCTCATCCGTCGATTATCCCGGCCGGCGTATTGAAGCAGCCTGAAATTGTCCTTAATTTACACCCTTGTTCAGGGCTGAAATATAAATAATTGGCTCCGCCTATTCTGGTTGCACCACCCTTTCTGTTTTTACCACCCTTTCTCACTCTTTTTCCCCTCACCTATTTCCAACTTTTATGCACACACCTTTTCTCGCTAACCGGCTGACCCGGTGGCTGGCCATGGTGCTTGTGGCGCTGCTGAGCACTTCAGCCGCCTGGGCCCAAAGCACAGCCAATTACGCGTTTACCACCAATTCCACGGGCTCGCTGGTGGATATGTCGACCGGTACGACGGATGCCCTGGCGACCGGCACCTACCGCGACGATGATGCTTCGGCCGTGCTGCCCATTGGCTTCACGATTGGGTTCATGGGCACGAACTACACGCAGTTCAGCGTGAACTCCAACGGCCAGTTGCGGTTGGGCGCCACGGTCATTTCGGGCACGAATACTGCGCCAACGTCCGGCCAGGCCATCCTGGCTCCCTTTGGCGGCGACAATGCGACCCAGGCCACCGGCGCGGTGCGGTATAAGGTAGTGGCCGGCACCAACCGCACGCTGGTGGTAGAATGGACGGGATTGCGCGTGCCTTACGCGGGTACTCCCGCTGCCGGCACGCCCGTTCAAGTTCAGGCCATTCTGGAAGAAAACACGGGCAAGGTTGAGTACCGCTACGGTGCGGCATTCAACAACGGTACGTCTGTAACGCGCTCCATCTTTATTTCGGCCGGTACGAATGCCGGGCAAATTGGCGTGGTAAAGACCTTTAACGCTACCCCAACTTATGATGCGACGGTGACTTCGGCAACGGCTACCACGCTGGCCGACAACGCGGCAATTGCCGTGCTGAACTCCTCGGCCGATGGCTCGCGCACGGTGTTTGTTTTCACGCCGCTCTCGGGCACTCCCGTGGCACCCGGCCTGGCAGCCAGCGCAGTGGGCCAAGCCAGCCTGAACCTGGTTATCACCGACAACTCGACCAACGAAACCTATTTCACGGTTTCCCGCTCAACCGATAACACCACTTTCACCACTGTGGGCACGGTCGCGTCGACCACGGCCGCCGCGACGGGCGGCACGGTGACGTTTGCCCAAACGGGCCTGACGACCGGCACCACGTACTACTACCGCGTCACGGCCAACAACGAGGCCGGCGGCGTGTCGACCAACGCCACCGTAACGGCTACTACGCTGGCCGCCGTGCCCTTTTGCGGCACCAAATCGGTAGGTCCTGCGGCGGGGGCTGATTACCCGACGCTGACCGCCGCTTTTTCGGCCCTCAGCATCAACGGCGTATGCGGCCCGCTCGTGCTGGAGCTGCAAAGTGCTTATGTAAGCACCACCGAGACGTTCCCGCTGGTGTATAACTACGCGGGCACGGCCACCAACACCGTGACCGTGCGCCCCGCCGCCGGTGCCACCAACCTGAGCATCACCAGCACGGTGGCCGGGGCGGCGTTCAACATCTTCGGCGGCAAGTACCTGATTCTGGACGGCCGCCCCGGCGGCTCGGGCAGCCCGGTGAGCGGCGCGGCCCTGGCCACCGACCTCACCATTGCCAGCACCAGCACCAACGGCATCCCGATGCAGTTTACCAGCGACGCTACGTTTAACGTGGTGGAGCACACCCAGATTATCGGGGTGGGCAACAACGTTTCCTCGTACCCGAACGTGAACTTCACGGGCACGACCACTACGCTCGGCAACAGCGACAACACCCTGCAGTACAACACCATTAAGGACGGCGCAACCACGCCCGTTACCCTGGTGTACTCGGGCAGCTCGCTCAACAGCCGCAACAGCATCATCGGCAACAACCTGTCGAACTTCTACCTCTCGGCCGGCAGCGCCTACGGCATGAACATCAACTCGGCCGGTACGGGCTGGGTTATCAGCGGCAACAGCATTTACCAGACGGCCAGCCGCGCTAGCACGGCCGGCACCCTGTACGGCATCTACATCGTGGGCGGCAACGGCCACACCGTGACGGGCAACTTCATCGGCGGCTCGGCCCCGGGCGCGGGCGGCTCGGCCCTCACCGCGACGGGCCCGGCGGCGGCCTTCCGGTTGGTGGGCATCTACCTCAGCACTTCGGGCACCGCCACGAGCGTGCAGGGCAACACCGTGGCCAACATCACCTGGGTGAGCAGCAGCGGCGCGACTACGACCTACGGCATCTTTTCCGGCATTTACGTGAGCAGCGGCGATGCCAACATTGGCACGAGCACGGGCAACATCATCGGCACGGTAGCCGGACCTGTCTCGGTGAGCACTAGCACCACTGGCGGCTACTCGTTCGGTATTTCGAGCGCTTCGTCGGGCACGGTAAACATCACGGGCAACACCATCAGCAACATCAGCGGCGTGGGTTCGTCGGCCACGGTGGCCTCGAACGTGGCCGGTATTCTGGTGGCGGCGGGTACGCTCAACACCCTCAGCCGCAATAAGCTGTATACCCTGGTGGCCGGCAGCGGCGTGGCCGCTACCAGCACCGGCATCTGGCTGCTGGGCGGCACCACCAACAACGTCAACAACAACCTGATTGGCGACCTGCAGGCTCCGGCTTCCACCAGCCTGACCGCCGTAACCGGTGTGCTGGTGGCGGGCGGCACCACCAACAATGTGGCCTTTAACACCATTCGCCTCGACGGCACGAGCACCGGCGCCACGTTCGGCACGCAGGGCATCTACCTGAACTCGCTGACGGTGGGCCTGAACCTGTTCAACAATCTGGTGGTGAACCTGAGTGTGCCCGTGGGCACGGGTGGCTCTGCCACGGCCATTCGCCGCATCAGCGGCACGGCCGGCACGGTACCCGCCAACCTGTTCGGCAACAACAACCTGTACTACGCCGGCACGCCGTCGGCCACGAACCTCATTTACGTGGAAGGCACCACCACGGCCACCAATGCCAGCCAGACGCTGGCTGCCTACAAGGCCTTGCTGCTGAACCGTGAAGCCAACTCCGTAACGGAAACGACGACTCCCTTCGCCAGCACTACGGGCGCGGCGGCCACGTTCCTGCACCTCACGGCCGGGGCCGCCACCCAGGCCGAAAGCGCCGGGCAGCCGTTCGGCGGCATCACCACCGACTTCGATGGCGACACGCGCAACGTGAACACGCCCGACATCGGGGCCGACGAAGGCAGCTTCCTGCTGCTCGACCAGACGGCGCCCCTGATTACCGTTACTGCCCTGGGCGGCAGCCAGGCCAGCACCACCAGCCGCACCGTAACGGCGACCATCACCGACCCCAGCGGTGTGGCCACTGGCACCAGTGCCCCGCGCCTGTACTTCCGCAAAGGCACCTCCGGAGTCTATGTGGCCAGCGCAGGGCCGACCGTGGTCGGCTCGGCTTACACCTTCACCTTCGATTATTCGCTGGTGGGCGGCGTAGTGGCCGGCGACATCATTAACTACTACATCGCCGCGCAGGACGTGCCCGGCAACGTGGGCACCAACCCCACCGGCGGCACCGGCGTGACGCCTCCCGGCTCCACGGCTCCTTCGGTGGCTTACCAGTACACCATTCTGCCCGCACTTAGCGGCACGTACTACGTGAGCGCCACCGCGGCTACCTCGCCGGTTCCGGCCCGCACCTACGCTACTCTCACGGCGGCCGTAGCGGCCTACAATACCTCGGGCCTGGGCGGCGCGGTGACCTTCCTGCTGCTCGACCCCACGTACTCGACGGGCGAAACCTTCCCGATTGCCATCCTCAACAATGCGGATGCTTCGGCCGCCAACACGCTCACCATCAAGCCCAGCAATGCCACTGGCACCACGGCCGTTGCCATCACCGGCTCGGCGGCCACGGCCATTCTGCAATTGCTGGCCAGTGATTACGTGACCATCGACGGGTCGCTCGGCGGCACCATCTCGGCCACCGACCCCCGCCCCAGCCGTGATTTGACCGTCTCGAATACGAACACCGGCACGAGCAGCCTCGTGGTGCAGCAGTTTGCCCAGTTCACCAACGACGGCGCGACGTTTAACACCATCAAAAACCTGACGGCGGTGGGCGTTTCGACGGCGGCCACGGCGGCCACGCTCTACGGCATTGCCCTGCAAGGCGTGAGCAACGCCACCACGGCCAACCTGTACACCAACAACACGGTGCAAAACTGCGCCGTGCGCGGCACCCTGGTCGGCATCGCCTCTTTGGGCGGCACCGCAACCCTGAAAAATCAGAACGTGCTTATCACGCAGAACGATTTGAACGCTCCGGCTGCCTCGGGCGGACTGACCCGCGGTGGCATCCTGCTGTCGTTTGACAACAACGCGCAAGTAACCCAGAACAATATCGGCAACATTCTGAACACTAGCGATGTGTCCGGCATTAGCCTGGGCTTCACCGTGGGCAACTTCTCGAACACCACCTTCACGGGCAACGAAGTAACCAACACCCTGGTGAGCCGCAATAACATCGGCAGCGTGGTGAGCACGGGCACGTTCTCGGCCGTGGGCATCGGCGTGGCGACGGCTACCACCGGCACCAACACCGTTGCCAACAACTTCGTATCGGGCGTGAACAGCAATGGCACCAGTGGCGACTTCGGCGCGGGCATCTACGTGAGCGGTGCGGCCGGTGGCGGCACCACCCGCGTGCTCTACAACTCGGTGAGCATGACGGGCACCAACCCCGGCACCTCATCGGCCAACCAGCCGAACTTCGCCCTGGCCGTCGGCGGCACCTCGCCCACGGTAGAGGTGCGCGACAACGTGTTCTACAACAGCCAGACCGTAACCGGCGCGCTGAGCTACGCCGTGGGCTATGCCTACGCGGGCACCACGGGCAACTACGCCGGCCTGACGTCGACCAACAACGCCTTCTACGGCGTGGGCGGCACCGGCCTCACCGGCGGCCTGGTGAGCGGCACCGCCCGCGCCACCCTGGCCGACCTGAACACCGAAACCGGCCAGGACCGGCCCACCACGGCCACTTTGCCCGTGGGCACGTCGCTCCTACTGGCCACTTCGCCGTTCGTCTCGGCTACTGATTTGCACGTGTTGACTACCAACGCCGCGGGCCTGGCCCTGAACGGGGCGGGCACCCCCATCACCGGCATCACGACGGACTTTGATGGCGACACCCGCTCGACCACCACTCCCGACCTCGGCGCCGATGAGTTCGTGGCCAACCTCGACGTGAGCGTAGCGGCCCTGACGGCCCCGGTGGCCAGCAGCACCTGCTTCGGCACCACCGAAACCGTAACGGCCAGCATCACCAACTCCTCGACGGTGGCGCTGAACTTCGTGACCAATCCAGTAACGGTGATGGTAACCATTACGCCGCCGGCCGGTGGCACGCCCCAGACGTTCACCACGGTGGTGAACACGGGCACGCTGGCCGCTGGCGCCAGCCAGGCCGTCGCCTTCACCGGCACGGCCAACCTGAGCGTGCTGGGTACTTACACCGCTACCGTTACGACCCTGCTCCTGGGCGATGACAACCCCGCCAACAACGCGCTGGCTCCGGTAACCATCACCTCGGGCACGCGCTCGGCCACGTTCACCTACCCCACGGCCATCATCTGTGCCGGGGCTACGGGCACGGTGGCGGCTACGCTGGCTACCGGCGCTTCGGCCGGCGCCTTCACTTCGACCACGGGCCTGACGATTAACGCTACCACCGGCGCCATCACGCCCGGCACCAGCACGGCCGGCACCTACGTGGTGACCAACACCCTGCCCGCCACGGCCACCTGCCCGGCCCTGACGACTACGCAATCGGTCACCATCGCCCCGGCGTCGGTGGCTACGTTCAGCTACCCCGCCACGGGGAACTGCGCGGGCAGCACCGGCACCACGGCCGCCACGCTGGGCACGGGCGCCACGGCTGGCACGTTCACCTCGACCACCGGCCTGACGGTTAACGCCACCACCGGCGCTGTCACCCTGGCCACCTCGACGGCCGGTACCTACACCGTGACCAACACCGTGGCTCCGGCCGGCGGCTGCGCGGCCACGGCTACGGCCACCATCACGGTGAACCCCACGCCCACCCGCCCCGTGCTGACGGCCGCCTACAACGGCGCCGTTACCACGCTCACGTCGAGCGCGACGACGGGCAACCAGTTCTACCTGAACGGCGCTATCATCACCGGGGCCACCAACCAGACCTACGTGGTGAACGGCACCGTTGCCCAGCTGGGCTCCTACACGGTAGTGGCCACCAACACCTTCGGCTGCTCTTCCGCAGCATCGCTGCCGCTGGTGGTTACGGCGGCGCGCAACAGCATCGCCGGGGCTAGCCTGAACGTGTACCCCAACCCAACGCCCAACGGCCAGCTGACCCTGGAGCTGACCGGCTTCCGGGTAGCGACCAAGCTCACGGTGCTCGACGCCATGGGCCGCGTAGTGGCCAGTGAAGTGCTGCCCGCTGCCAGCGGCGTGGCCATTCACGCCCTCGACTTGTCGAAGGTGGCCGCGGGCGTGTACACGCTCCGCCTGGCCAACACCGACGGCGTGGAAACCCGCCGCCTGGTGCGCGAGTAATCATTTCCGGTTAGCAGTAAAAAGACCCGCTGGCAATGCCAGCGGGTCTTTTTTTGGCCCGGTTTAGCATAATGAGGAATTCTGGCCTCATTCCTCATTAACTCAAGTTGCAGAGCAGCTTTTTCAGCCGCAAAGCGGCGGCACGTTGGTAGTTGGTTGGAAGAAAATGTAGCTCCAGAGCCGCAAAGCGGCGGCACTTTCGCCGAAAAAATGCCGCCGCTTTGCGGCTTTTATCCGGTGCTTACCAGGTTTTGCTACCAACGTGTCGCCGCTTCGCGGCTAGTGGAATACGCCGCAACTGGGGTTAATTAAGCGTGCCAGCTTCGTCGGGCAGGATGTTGATGTCCTGCACCAGCACGCGGCGCTCGATTTCGCGGCCCCGGGTGGTGTTGGCCAGGCCGCCGAGGGCGGTTTCCTTGTAGCGGGTTTCCATGCTCTGGCCCACTTCGCCGAGGGCGGCCACGCACTGGTCGACGGGAATAACGGGGTCGATGCCGGCAATGGCAATCTGGGCCGAGGAGAAGGCAATGGCGGCGGCCGAGGCGTTGCGCACCACGCAGGGCACTTCCACCAGGCCGGCCACGGGGTCGCAAATCAGGCCCAGCATGCACTGGATGGTGACGGCCACGGCGGCAAATACCTGCGCCACCGGCCCGCCCAGGCAATACACGATGGCGCCGCTGCCCATGGCGGCGGCCGAGCCGGTTTCGGCCTGGCAGCCGCCCACGGCCCCGGCCAGCGAGGCATTCTGCTCAATAATCAGGGCGATGCCGGCCGCTACCAGCAGGCCCTCCAGAATCTGGCGGTCCTCCAGCTTGTGCAAGTCCTGGAGGGTGACCAGCACGCCGGGCAGAATGCCCGAAGCCCCGGCCGTGGGCGCGGCCACCACCCGGCCCATGCAGGAGTTCACCTCCTTAGCGCCCAGGGCGCGGGTGATGAGCTGCTTGAACTCGGGCGAGAGGACGGTGACGGGCGAGGCGGCAATCTTCTTGGCCCCGTTGTTTATCATGCCCGAGCGGGAGGTCATGTCGCCGGTCATGCTCTCCTTCACGGCGTCGCGCATCACGTCGTAGGCGCGTTGCAGGCCGGCCCAGATTTCGTCTTCGGTGCGGCCCTTCTGCTCGATTTCGTAGTCGAGCACGGGTTGGTAGAGGGGCTGGCCGGTGGCGGCGCAGTGCGCGCCCCAGGAGGCAAAATCGGTGAAGAGCAAAGACATGGCGGGGGTGGGAAAAGAGGAAGGGGAAACTGGTCAACAACGGGGCCGCACCGGTTCGTTCGGCAGCGGGGGGCTCCGCAAAGGTGTACGTTTCCGGCGAGTAAACCGGCGCGCGGCCCCGGCGTGGTCCCGGCCCCGAGCCCCCGATGGCTTGGGGCCAGGGCATTAAAAAAGCCGCTTCCGGACCCGGAAGCGGCTTTGCTTGCGGCAGGGCGGGTTATTCAACCACCAGCTTCACCGTCTGGCTTTGGGTGCCGGCCGTGAGGCGCACCGCGTAGAGGCCGGCCGCCACTGGCAGCTGCGGCAGGCTGAGGACATGCTCGCCGGCCGTTTGGGGCGTGGCGGGCAGGCACAGCACCGGGCGGCCCAGGGCATCGAGCACGGCCACGGCCACGGGGGCGGCGGCGGCCAGGTGGTAGTGCAGGGCCAGGGGGCCAGGGGCCGGCGCGGGGTTGGGCGCTACCGTAAGGCCAGCCGCCAATGGTTGGGCGGTGGCCGTGGCCAGCACGCGCTGGTAGGTGTAGAGGTAGCGGTAATCGTTGGCGAAGGCTCCGGCGGTGTAGGGCTGGTAGAGGTCGGTGGTCAGGTTGCCGTCGGCGTCGTAGGTTTCGGCTCCCTGCGCGTAGGGCTGCCAGGCCGTGCCCGCCGCGCGCTCCACCAGGTAGCCGGCGAGCTGCGCGGCGGCCGGCTGGCCAATGGGGGCCGTGTAGGTATTGGTGACGCGGTAGGCATCGGCAAAAGCGCCGTTGTTGTACTGCTGCTGCACGTCGGTGAGGCGCAGGCCGGCGGCATTGTAAGTGAACAGGTCGCGCTGGAAGGCGCTGAACGCGGTGCCGGACACATCGGCCAGCTGAAACTCATCGACGATGACCTGCCCCTGCGCGTTGTAGGTGAACAGCTCCTGGTCGTCGGCGAGATACGTCGAGCCGAAGTACGACTCGTCCAGGATGCGCGTGTTCTGGCCCTGGGCGTTGTAGGTGTAGGTGGTGCGGCCGTAGGGCCGCCAGCTGCCGCCCACGCGCACGCTTTGCAGCTCCTGGGCCAGCTGGCCCTGGGCGTTGTAGGTGGAGGCGAGCACGAGGGTGCCCGTGGTGTTGAGCACCCCGCTGGTGTAGGTGAACGTGGAATCGGAGGTGACCTTGCCGGCCGCGTTGTACTGGTAGTTTTCCTGGCGCAGGGGGCGCAGGGCCGCGCCCCGGGTGGGAGCATTTTCGCGCAGCTCGCGCAGGGGCTTGCTCAGAGCCGTGAAGCGGGAGTAGGTGAAGCGCAGGGTGTCGAGCCAGGCGCTGGTGCGGTACTGCTGCTTCAGGGCCGTGAGCAGCCGGAAGCTGGTGTTGGAGGTGATGCGCTGGGCCGGGGCGACGGCCAGGGCCGGCTCGCGGTGCGGGCGGGGCTGGGCGGCAGCGGGCCGGGCGAGCAGGCCAAGGCCCGTCAGGGCCAGGAGTAGTGTTTGCTTCATCTAAGAGGGGTTGGGAGGAATAAAAAAAGCCAGTGACTCCCCGCACTCACGGGGAACCACTGGTAAAACTACACGATTGCCGCAAGTAGCCGCGCGGTGCCTAGGCTACGGCCGTGCCCTCCGTCACCAGCTTCACGCTGGCCGAGTTGATGCACAGGCGCAGGCCACCGGGAGGCGGGCCATCGGGGAAAACGTGGCCCTGGTGGGCGTCGCACACGTTGCAGAGCACTTCCACGCGGGTCATGCCGAAGCTGGTGTCCTTGTGGTAGCGGATGGCGCTTTCGTCCACGGGCTGCGTAAACGAGGGCCAGCCGGTGCCCGATTCGAACTTCGTGCGCGAGTCGTAGAGCGGGGTGCCGCAGCACACGCAGGCGTAGAGGCCGGCTTCGTGGGCCTCGCAGTACTCGCCGGTGAAGGCGCGCTCGGTGCCGTGCTCGCGGGTGACGTGGAACTGCTCGGGCGTGAGCAGGGCGCGCCACTCGGCGGGCGTTTTCTCCACCCGGCGGGGCGAGGCGGTGGGGTGGTTGGCGAGGCGGATAACGTCGTTCCAGGTTTGCATATCGGAGTGATGAGGTGATGAAGGAATGGGGTGATATGGTAAACGCGGCCGGGGCCGGGAGGTTTGGCGCCCACAAAAAAACCGCCCCGGTACCCCGGCGCGGCCTTTTCAAGTGCGGAACGGGCCCGGCGGCCTAGCTGGCCAGGGTGGCGCGGTGGGCCGTCACCAGGTCCACCAGCTCTTGCACGGCGGGCAGCTGGAGGTCCACCAGGTTCTGTTCGAGCTGGCTTTCGACCAGGGCTTCGGGGCCGGTCTGGCCCTGGCGGGCCACCAGGGTGTCGCGGCGGTCGGTTTTCACGCGCAGGTCGTTTTCCTGTTTGTCGCGGTCCTTGCCGGCGGGCAGGGTGGGAATCACCGGCGTCATGGCCGTGATGAAGGCGTTGAGGCCGGTGAGCTCCGAGGCCAGGCCGGTGGCCGAGGCGGTGAGGTTTTCGGCGCGGTGGTCGGTTTGGTTGTTGTGGTAGTTGAGCAGGCCGGATTTGCTGGTGCAGAAGGCCAGCACGGCGTCGCAGTCGGCGTGCGTTTTGAGCAGCGAGAGGGAGTAATTCATCGGAATTGGAAAGGGGGTAAATGATGAAATATAGCGGAGTGGGTACCCTCCGGGGGCGCAAGCTACGCGCCGGGCCCCAAAGTGGCTTCGAGGGCCGCGATTTCGGCATCGAGGCCGGCGCGGCGGGCGCGGGCCAGGGCCGCGCTGGCGGGCGGCAGCGGGGCGGTGGTGGCGGCCAGGCGCAGGGCCAGCCCGCTCAGCCAGTGGGTGTCGCGGGGGGCGTCGGGGGTGGCCAGGGGGTAGGGCGGCAGCGGGCCGGGGCCACCAGGGGCCAGCCAGTCGGGCACCGGCAGCGGGGCGGCCAGGGCGGGGCCCAGCACCTGCACGGCCCAGGCCCGGCGCTGGTGGCGGGCCTGGCTGGGCTGGCGCTGCTGCTCCTGTTCGAAGGTGAGGCGGGTGCGCAGCCAGCGGCAGCGGGCCAGCCGCCGGCGCAGGGGCGTGAGGTCGGCGGCGGGGTCGGCCGGGGCGGGCGCGGGGTCGTACCCGGCGGGGCCGACGGCCGGGGCAGGCGGGCCCAGGCCGTCGGGCGGGGGCAGCTGGCGGGCCAGCACCTGCAGGCGCTGGTCGGGGCCGGGGCCCAGGGCCGAGGTGCCGGCTTCGGCCAGGGCCAGGTGCGGGCGGCTCACGCCGATGAACGCGGCCAGCTCGGCCTGGGTAAGGCCGAAATGGGCCCGCACGGCGGCGGCGAGGCTGCGGGAAGGATAAGCGCGACGCGACATGGGCGGGACGGGGCAAGCGGAGGCAACAATCAGGTAAAAATAGATACCAATGTTGCCGCCGGGCACCCTGCGCCCGAGAAACATTCATATTTATTTTTGGCTGATTGTTGCCTCCGCTTGCCCCGTCCTCTTCGCGGGCTTTCTGTCTTGTTCGCTTTCAGCTTTTTACCGCCCGTTACCGTACTAGTTATCCCAGCGGTTCTTTTTCCCGCCCCCTCACGCCATGCATGATTTAGCGGCCCTTTTCCTGGCCAAGGTGAACGCCAGCCCCCAGGTGCAATTCGTCTACGACATTGCCGCCGGCCGGGTGGTTTTCATCAACCAGGCCTACGAGCAGGTGCTGTTGGGCACCGATGCCGGCGTCAACGCCGAATTGCCCGCCCTGCTGGCCCGCATTCACCCCGACGACCGGGGCTACCTCGACGAGCATTGGGCGCGGTGGGTGCGGGGCGAGCAGCTGGGCGAGATTACCGTCCGCTTGCAGCGCGTGGGCGAGTCGGCGCAGTGGTTCACGGTCATCCCCTACTACCATCCGGCGGCGGCGGCGGCGGGCCCGCTGCTGGTGTGCACCCTGCACGACATCAGCGCCGCCAAGCACCACCAGGCCAATTCCGACCTGTTCAACAGCCGCAAAAACGTGACGCTGGAGGTCCTCTCGCACGATGCCAGCGGGGCCTTCATCATGATTGAGCAGCTGGCGCAGTACCTGCGCGAGGAGCTGCCCGAGGCCGCGCAGTCGCAGGTGCAGCTGCTGGAGATGCTGGAGAACACCAGCCGCGAGAGCGTGAAGATGATTCGCGACCTCATCAACATCGAGTTCGCGGCGGCCGTGACCACGAACCTGAAGGTGGACCGGGTGGACCTGGGCGAAATCATGCGCGGCCCCCTGGAGCAGCTGCACGTCGGCTACGAGCTGCTGGGCCACCACTTCGCCTATACGCTGCCGGCGGAGGCCGTGTACGTGAACCTGGACGTGAGCAAATTCACGCAGGTGGTCATCAACCTGGTGAGCAACGCCATGAAATTCACCCGCGACGAGGGCCACGTGCGGGTGGCCGTGGTGGAGCTGGCCGACCGGGCGCGGGTGGAAGTGGCCGACGACGGCATCGGGATTCCGGCGGCCATGCTGCCGCACGTGTTCGAGCGGTTCACCCGCGCCCGGCGGCTCGGCCTGCGGGGCGAGGAAACCATTGGCCTGGGCCTGTCGCTCTGCAAAACCATCGTGGAGTGGCACGACGGCACGTTGTCGGTGGCCAGCACCGAAGGCCAGGGCAGCGTGTTTACCGTGGAACTCCCCCTGGCCGAGGGGTTTGATAGCCGGTTGCCCGAGGAGCTGGTGGAGGCCGTCGTTTTTCCCTAACCGCGGGGGTTGGCAACCGCCCAGGGAAGCGGTTCGGGCGGTTGGCACTCGTCCAGCAGGGCCAGCCCGGCGGGCCAGTCGCCGTAGCCGCTGGCGGTGTTGATGTGGCCGGCGTTGCCGATGTCGACCAGCTCGCTGCCCCAGGCTTCGGCAAACTGGTGGGCGCGGGCGGGCGTCACCCATTCGTCGTTCCGGCTCAGCACCACTGTGCTCGGGAAGGGCAGCCGGGCCAGGGGCATCGGGGCAAAGCCGGTGGTGGGAAAGGCGGCATAATGCGCGGTTTCGACGTCGCTCGGGGCCACCAGCAGCGCGCCTTTGATGCGGTGGCCGTAGGCAGCGGCCCAGTGCGCCACGGTGGCGCAACCCAGGCTGTGGGCCACGAGCACCACCCGGCTCAGGTCTTCACCAGCCAGGGCCTGCGCCAGGGTTTCGACCCACTCCGCACGGTCGGGGCTGTCCCAGCTGCGCTGCTCGATGCGGGTAAAACCTGGCTGCATGCGCTCGAAATACGTTTGCCAATGGTCGGGGCCGGAATTGCCGAGGCCGGGCACGATGAAGACGCGGGCTGTTTCTTGCATCTTCAAAAGTAGCTCCCCTGTTACCTTTCTTTCTCTATGAAAATCTTCTCCGCCGCCCAAACCCGCCAGCTCGACCAGGCCACCATTGCCGAACAAGGCCTCATTTCGGTCGAATTGATGGAACGAGCGGCCACGGCCTTCACGGGGTGGTTTGCCAGCCATTTCAGCCCGGCCGAAACCGGCGAAATCCTGATACTGTGCGGCCCCGGCAACAACGGCGGCGACGGCCTGGCCGCCGCCCGCCTGCTGCTGCAAGCCAATTACCCCGTGCGCGTGGCCCTGCTGCCCGCCGAAAAGCAGTCGGCCGACTGGCAGCACAACCGCCAGCATCTGCCGGCCGCCGTGCCCGTGGTCGAAATCAGCGAAGGCCAGCTGCCCGGGTTTCCGGCCGGCGGGGTGGTTATCGACGCCCTGTTTGGCACCGGGCTTTCGCGTCCGCTGGATGGGTTGGCGGCGGCCGTGGTGGCCCACCTGAACGCGGCCCCCGCTCGCGTAGTCGCCATTGATTTGCCGAGCGGCCTCTTCGCCGACGCGCCCCAGCCCGCCGACAGCCCGGTGGTGCGGGCACAGCACACGGTCAGTTTCGGCCGGCCCAAGCTGGCCTTTCTGCTACCGCAGAACGCGGGCTTCGTGGGCGAATGGCAGGTGGAAGACATTGGCCTGAGCGAGGGCTTCATTGCCGACACCGCCACGCCCTGGCACTACACCGATGCCGCCGCCGTGGCTGGCGCGCTCCCGGCCCGGCCCCGGTTCAGCCACAAGGGCACCTTTGGGCACGCGCTGCTGCTGGCCGGCAGCCGGGGCAAGATGGGCGCGGCCGTGCTCTCGGCGGGGGCCTGCCTGCGCAGCGGCGTGGGCCTGCTCACGGCGCGAATCCCGGGCTGCGGCTACGACATCTTCCAAATCAGCCAGCCCGAAGCCATGTGCCTGCCCGATACGCAGGTGAATTTTATCAGCAAGCTGCCCAAGCTGGCGCCCTACCAGGCCGTGGGCATCGGCCCCGGCCTGGGGCAGGAAACGGCCACCTTGGCGGTGCTGCGCAAGCTGCTGAAAGCGGCCGCCAAGCCCACCGAAAAGCGCCCCAACCCCTTGCCCCTCGTTATCGATGCCGACGCCCTGAACCTGCTGGGCCTGCACCGCGAGCTGCTGAAGCTGCTGCCCGAAAACACCGTGCTCACCCCCCACCCCAAGGAGTTCGAGCGCCTCACCGAGCCGGCCCGCGACGACTACCACCGCCTGGACCTGCTGCGCGACTTCGCCACCAAATACCGCTGCCTGGTGGTGCTCAAAGGCGCCTACACCTGCCTGGCCACGCCCACCGGCGCGCTGCACTTCAACAGCACCGGCAACGCCGGCATGGCCACCGGCGGCAGCGGCGACGTGCTTACCGGCGTGCTGCTGGCCCTGCGCGCCCACGCCCAACTGCCGGCCTTCGAGGCGGTGCGGCTGGGCGTGTACGCCCACGGCCGGGCCGGCGACCTGGGAGCCGCGCAAACCGGGCAGGCCGGGCTGGTGGCCGGCGATATCGTGCGCCACATGGGGCCAGCGTTGGCGGAGCTGGAAGCCTAAACAGGCATGCTCGTCTTGCGTCAGAAGTACTCGTTCTACTCCTACTTACCCCACCAAATAGAGCACAGCCGGCACCAGCAGCACACCATCGGCCAGCAGGGCGAAGAAGTAGTCGCTCCGGCGCTCATCGGCCAGCAGGATGACCGAAGCCGCTGATAAGCCGGTCAGCAGCAGGACCAGCGGCGGGGCTTCCCGCTCGAAGCCCAGGGCCATGGCCCCGGCCAGGAAGGCCAGCGCCACGGCTTTGGCCCCGGCCAGGCCCAGCACCACGGGAAAGGTGCGGGTGCCCGCCGCCCGGTCGCGGCTCAGGTCGCGGATATCGAACACGACGGCCAGGCTCAGCACCAGGCAGAAGCGCTGGGCCAGCAGGCCGCCCGCCTCGGCCAGCGGGCGGTGCTGCGCCAGCGTGGGCAGCCCCACGGTGATGGCCGACCACACGCCCGCAATCAGAAACCCTTTCAGCAGGGGCACTTCGCGCAGGGCCCGACGCTGCCCGCCCCAGCGCGCCAGCGGCCACGAATACAGCAGCGCCAGCGCCGCCAGGGGCAGCAGGCTGGGCAGGTAGCGCCACCAGCCATCGGCCAGAAACAGGTAGCCGGCCACCAACGCCGCGACCCCGGCCAGCCCTACCAGCAGGCGGCGGTGCTGCTGCTGCCAGGCCTTGCGGCCCGAGGCCCCGGCCGGCTGCCGGTGCTTAAAGGGCAGGGCCGCGTCGAGGTTGTAGACCAGCAGCGTGGCGGCGAACACCAGCAAAACCACCCGGTAGCTGCCGGCCGGGGCCACCGGCCACAGCTTGAACGTAGCGGCCGTCTGGGCGGCCGCGGCCGCGGCCAGCCACACGCTGCTGAACAGCACGGCATCGAGGCCGCGCCGGAAAAGACCACGGCCGGCGGAATCTCCAACAGAAGGCGACGACGAAACCACGAACGAAGGTAAAGCCGGCCGGGGCCGCAGCAAAAAGGCGAAGCCCGGCCCGGGGGCCAGCTTCGCCTGAATGGCAACTACCGCGGGAAAAGAACCGCCGACCTAGGCCTTGCGGTCGCCGAAGGTGTCTTCGTAGAGCTTGATGCTGTCGTTGATGATGCGGTAGGCGTCCTCCTTGCCCATGAAGCGCTCCACGGTGACGTGCTTGTTGTGCTCCAGGGCCTTGTAGTCCTCGAAGAAGCGGCGCATTTCGAGCAGCGTGTGGGGCGGCAGGTCGCTGATGTCGTTGTAGTGGTTCACCGAAATGTCGTGGGCGGCCACGGCGATGATTTTATCGTCCTCCTCGTCCTGGTCCACCATCTGCATCACGCCGATGACTTTGGCCTCCACGAGGCACATGGGCACGATGTCGACCGAGCAGAGCACCAGGATGTCCAGCGGGTCCTTGTCGTCGCAATACGTTTGGGGGATGAAGCCGTAAGCGGCCGGGTAGTGCACGGCCGAGAACAGCACGCGGTCCAGCTTCAGCAGGCCGCTGTCTTTGTCGAGCTCGTATTTGCCCTTGCTGCCTTTGGGAATTTCGATGATGGATTGCACCACGGTCGGGGTATCCTCGCCGCGCGACACGTCGTGCCAGGGATTAAAATGGGTCATTGATTGATGTGTTGATTTTTTTGGTGTGCTGATGTGCTGAGTTGGAGGCGCCTTTCAGTGCAGGCATGTGTTGTTGATGTGCTGGGGTGGAAGTACCTTTCAGGGCAGGCGGTTGATTAAGGTTGATGAATTACGGTATGTTTGTTTGAAATGACTATTCTTTAAACTTCTTGCGTGGCGATTCCTGAAACCGATAACCTGATTGTCCGGCTGACTTTTGAATTCTCGCTGCTGATTATTGATTACACGGAGCGCCTCGAAATTCAACGCCGCTACGTGATGGCCAATCAGCTGATGAAAAGCGGCACCTCCATTGGCGCCAATGTGCGGGAAGCCCAAAGCGCGGAAAGCCGGGCCGACTTTGTGCACAAATGTAAAATTGCGGCCAAGGAAGCCGAAGAAACCGACTACTGGCTTTTGCTGTGCCACCACGCCCCTTCCTACGAAAACCCCGGCGAGTTGCTGCCCCGGCTGCTGAGCATCCGAAAGATTCTTTCGAAAATCATTTCTTCCGCTCACAAGGCCTAAGCGGACTTTGTTTAGGCAGCACATCCGCACATCAAAAAATCAGCAAATCAACGCAGCACCTCACCTAGCGGCACCCCCGAGCAACCGCTGGGCTCCTGGATGTGGAGGAAGCGCGCCAGCGTAGCCGCGATGTCGACCACCCGGGCGGGGACTACCGATTCGCCGTGCTTTACGTGCCAGCCCCAGAAAAGTAGCGGGACGTGGGTGTCGTACTGCCAGCTCACGCCGTGGGTGGTGCCCTTGATGACGGGGTACGAGTAGGCTTCGAGCCAGCCGGGCAGCAGCACGGTCAGCACGTCGCCGGAGCGGGGGGCGAAGAAGCCGTTTTCCTGGAACATGCCGGGGCCTTCGGTCCAGTGGCTGGCCTGCAGGTCGGTGGCGGTGCGGGCCTGGGCCACGCCGGGCAGCGTGCGCAGGATGGCGGCTACTTCGGCCTGGGTGGCGGCCAGGTCCAGGTGCTTCTGGGCCAGCAGGGGGCGGTTGAGGTAGACTTGCAGGTTCTCGAAATCGAGCACCCAGGCGCCGGGGCCGTGGCGGTGCGTCAGCACGCGCTGCACCGAGTCGCGCATGATGCCGATGCCCACGCCGCCGCCGGGCAGGTGGTGCTCCTGCAAAAAGCCCACGGCGTGGGCCGCGCCGTGGTCGGCGGTGAGGAAGACCAGGGCCTGGCCCGGGCCCACGGTTTTGTCGAGCTCGGCCAGCAGGCGGGCAATGTCGCGGTCGAGGCGCAGGTAGGTATCCTCGGTTTCCACGGCGTTGGCCCCGAACTGGTGGCCCACGTAGTCGGTGCAGGAGAAGCTCACGGCCAGCAGGTCGGTGATGCCGGGGCGCTGGCCCATCTGCTCGGCGTGCAGGGTTTCGATGGCGAAATCGGCCGTGAGGCTGTTGCCAAAGGGCGTGCTGCGGATGAGGTCGAGGTTCTGGGGCGTGGTTTTGGGCTGGGTTTCGCCGGCGGCTTTTTCCAGGGATTTCACGGCGGCCACGGGCGCGGCGCTCAGCACCGGCAGGTTGTGGGGAAAGGTGGGCGTGACTTCGCCGGGGAAGCCGTTTTCCCAGGGCACGTTGTCGGGGCTGCTTTCGGTGTAGTCGGCCAGGGGCAGCAGGGTTTCCCAGGGCTTGCTGAGGTACTGCGCGGGCAGGCCGCGGGCGTTGAACTTGCTCACCCAGTCCGGCAGCTGCTTCATATAGAAGGTGCTGGTGATGAAGGCCCCGTTGGTGCCGTCGTACCAGTAGGCGGCGTTGGCGCCGTTGCCGGCCGGCAGGATACTGCCCCGGTCTTTCATGCTGAGGCCGATGACCTTGCTCTGAAAGTTGGTGGCCAGCCGCAGCTCGTCGCCGATGGTGGTGCTCAGCAGGTGGCGGGGGCTCTGCTGGCCGGCCACCAGCGAGGTGCCGCCCACGGGCTGCACGGTTTTGTCCTCGGTCACGTAGGTGCCCTTGCCTTCCTCGCGCACCCACCAGTTGTTGCCGATGATGCCGTTGGCCGAGGGCGTGGCCCCGGTGTAGATGCAGGCGTGGCCCGGCCCGGTGTAGGTGGGCACGTAGTTGTAGTGGGTATTCTCGAAGCTAAAGCCCTGGCCCAGCAGCCGCTTGAAGCCGTCGTTACCGAACTTTGACCAGTAGCGGTAGAGGTAATCGTAGCGCATCTGGTCGACCACGATGCCCACCACCAGCTTGGGGCGGGGCACGGGTTCGCCGGCTTTCTGGCCGAGGGCGGGCACGGCAGCCAGGGCCAGCAACACGAGAGATAATATCTTTTTCAAGGAAAAGCAGGTAAGGCTAGACGACCACAAAGATACCCCCGCCCGGGCATGAGGAATGCGCCATAACCAGAACGTCGTGCCGAGCGCAGCCGCGGCATCTTGCGTGCTTCGTTGTAATGGCATTGATTACTACCACACGCGAGATGCCGCGGCTGCGCTCGGCACGACGTGCTTCTTCCTTCTCCCCAACTTCCCCTATGCCCCTCCCCGCCCTTATCTTCGACATGGACGGCGTACTCGTCGACAACACCGGCGCCCACGCCCGCTCCTTCCAGCTCCTGTTCCGCGACCTGGGCCTGACCACCAACGCCCTGCGGCTGCTCAAGCGCTTCAACGGCATGCCCGCCGCCGAGATTCTCACCCACGTTTTCCGCCACCCCGTGCCGCTGAAGCAGCGCGAGGCTTACGTGGCCCAGCGCGAGTTTCTCTACCGCGTGCTGTTCTGGAACAAGCGCCGCGAGGTGGCCGGCCTCACGGCTTTCCTGAAGGCGGCGCGGGCAGCGGGGCACCCCATTGGGCTGGGCACGGGCTCGGGCGAAACAGCTATCCACTACATCGTCGACCACCTGGGCCTGCGCCCCTACTTCGACGTGATTGTGGGCGAGGCCGACGTGAAGCACGGCAAGCCCCACCCCGACACCTGGCTGGTGACGGCCAAAAAGCTGGGCGTGGCCCCGGCCGACTGCATCGTGTTCGAAGATGGCCTGCTGGGCGAGCAGGCCGCCTACCGCGCCGGCATGCGCTGTGTGGCCGTGGCCACCACCCTGAAGGCGGCCGATTTCCAGGCCCCGCTCACCGTCATCAAGGATTTCACCGAACTCACGCCCGCCCAACTACCGGCGCTGCTGGCTGCTCAGCCCCAGGTGCCCCGGCCGCAGAAGGAGCGCAGCTGATGCTGCTCCGGCATGACCAGAAACGAAGAAGGCCCCGACGCTGAGCGCCGGGGCCTTCTTGTTAGGGCAGCGGGGCGCTACTCCACCACCAGGCGCAGGGCGCGGGCCCCGGCGCGCACCACGTACACGCCCGCCGGCAGCCCGGCCGGCAGGGCCAGCGCAGCCGTGCCGGCGGCATCGGCCGGGGCCGACGTCACCGGGCGGCCCAGCGCGTCAGACACGCGCACCTCCGTGCCGGGCGCGGCCCCGGTGAGCGTGGCTGCGTCGTGAGCCGGGTTGGGGAACAAGGCCAGCCCGGCCCCGGCCGACGCCGGGCCCAGGGCCACGGCCCGCACCGGCGAGTAGCTGAAGCTGCCGTCCAGGTCCACCTGCTTGAGGCGGTAGTAAAGCAGAACTGCGCCGGGCAGATTAGCATCCACCAAGCCGTAGCGGCGGGCGCTGCTGCTGCTGCCGGCGGCGGCCACCGTGCCCAGGGGCGCGAAGACCGTGCCGTCGAGGCTGCGCTCGACTTCGAACGCCTGGCTGTTCTTTTCCGAGGCCGTGGCCCAGGCCAGGCGCACGGTGGCCGGGCCCTCGGCCGTGGCCGTGAAGGCGGTCAGCTCCACGGGCAGGGGCTGCTGGAAGACCACCACCGGCGCGGGGGCCGTAAAGGGCAGCCCGGTCTGGCCTGCGCCGTTGTTGCCCCAGCCCCAGAGGGTGCCGTCGGTTTGCACGGCCAGGGTGTGGGTGGCCAGCGAGCCCGTGGCTATGCGCTGCCAGGTAGCCGTGCCCACGCGGGCGAAGGCGCTGCGGTTGGTGGTGGTGGTGCCGTCGCCCAGCTGGCCCACGCCGTTGGCCCCGGCGGTCCAGAGGCTGCCATCGGGGCGCAGGGCCAGGCTGTAGTTGGCCCCGGCGGCCAGCTGCTGCCAGGTGGCAGTGCCAATGGCGGTGGGGCTGAGGCGCGGGGTGGTGCTGCCGTCGCCGAGCTGGCCGCTGCCGTTGTCGCCCCAGGCCCAGAGGGTGCCGTCGGGTTTCAGGGCCAGCACAAAGGCTCCGCCGGCCACCACGCTTTGCCAGCTGGTACCAATGCTCACTTGCTGGGGCGTGAGCTGGGCCGTGGTATTGCCCTGGCCGAGCTGGCCGCTGCCATTGGTGCCCCAGGCCCAGAGGCTGCCATCGGTTTGCAGGGCCACCGCGAAGCTGTTGCCGGCGCTCACGCGCTGCCAGGTGGTGGCGCTGCCTACCTGCACGGGGGCGTTGCGCAGGGTGGTGCTGCCGTCGCCGAGCTGCCCCACGTTGTTCAGGCCCCAGGCCCAAAGGGTGCCGTCGGCCCGCACGGCCACCGAAAAGTCGGAGCCGGCCGCCGCGCTCAGCCAGGTCGAGGCAGCGCCGCCCACCTGCACGGGCGTGGGCACCGGCGGGTTGTTGTACTGCGTGCCCTGGCCGAGCTGGCCGTTGCCGTTGTGGCCCCAGGCCCAGAGGCTGCCATCGGGCCGGATGCCCAGGCCGTGGCGGTAGCCGGCGCTGAGCTGCTGCCAGGCATCGGTGCCGGCGTGCACCGGGGCCAGCACGGCTTTCAGGGCACTGCCCGTGCCCAGCTCACCGGTGATGTTGGTGCCCCAGCCCCAGCGCTCGGCGGCGGCCCTGGTGCCCAGGCTGAAATCGAGGCCGGCGGCCACGCTGGTCCAGTCGGTGGCGCTGCCCACCTGGGCGGGGGCCAGCAGCAAGGGGGTGGGCGCGGCCGGGCTGCCCACCTGCCCGTTCGAGTTCAGGCCCCAGGCCAGGATGGAGCTGCCGGTGCGGCGGGCCACGGTCTGGCTGCTGCCGGTCGCTATTTCCTGCCAGGTGGTGGCGGTGCCCATCTGGGTGGGCGTGGCCTGGTTGGTGGTGCTGCCGTCGCCCAGCTGGCCGTAGTCGTTGTTGCCCCAGCCCCAGAGAGTGCCGTCGGTTTGCAGGGCCACGGTGTAGTTGGGGCCCGCGCTGGCCTGCTGCCAGGTGGTGGCCGTGCCAATCTGGGTGGGGCTGCGGCGCACGGCGGCGGTGCCGTCGCCCAGCTGGTTGTTCACGTTGCGGCCCCAGGCCCAGAGCGTGCCGTTGGCGGCAATGGCCACGCCGTGCAGGGCAAAGGGGCTGGCGGCCACGCTCTGCCAAACGGTGCCCGCGCCAATCTGCGTGGGCACGGTGCGGGTGGTGGTGGTGCCGTCGCCCAGCTGGCTGTCGCCGTTGAAGCCCCAGGCCCAGAGGGTGCCGTTGCTTTTCAGGGCCAGGCTGTGGTACACGCCGGCGGCGGCGCTCTGCCAGTCCGTGTCGGTGCCGACCTGCACGGGGATGGCGTTGGCGCTGCCGTTGGTGGTGCCGTTGCCGAGCTGGCCGTAGTCGTTGCGGCCCCAGGCCCAGAGCGTGCCGTCGGTTTTAAGGGCCAGCGTGTGCGTGTAGCCCACCGCGATGCTGCGCCAGTTGGTGGCCGTGCCTACCTGCACGGGAGCGTTGCGGTTGAAGTTGGTGCCATCGCCGAGCTCGCCCTTGTCGTTGCGGCCCCAGGCCCAGAGCGTGCCGTCGCTGCGAATGGCCTCGGTGAAATAGGAGCCCGAAGCCACGCTCAGCCAGGTGCTGGTGCCCAGCTTCACGGGCAGAGCCCGCTGCACGCCGGTGCCGTCGCCAAGCTGGCCGTTCTGGTTGTAGCCGCTGCCCCACAGGGTACCGTCGGCGTGAATGCTGAAAGAGAAGCCGCCGCCGGCGGCCACTTTTTGGGCCGATGCGGCCAAAGGCAGCAAGGCCAGCACGCCGGCCGACAACCAGTAGCGGGCTTGCGCCCTCCACCGGGCCAGCGAGAAGAAGTGTAGCATAGAAGCAGCGGGAGCGTCACCCCCGGAAGTAAGGCCGGGGCCCGCGCACGCCATGCGCCGGGCCCCAATGAACAAATAAAAAGAGAGCAGCAATCCCAGCAAAGGTACCGGCCCCGGCCCCGCGGCGGCATCGCATGTTGATGCGAGGCCTTCCGGCCCGGCCCCGGCCGACTCCGTCGCAAACAGCCCCCGCACCGGGAGGCACGGGGGCTGTAACCAGGAGCCGGAAGCGGCGGCCTATTCCACCGTGAGGCGCAGGGCTTTGCCGCCGGCGCGCACCACGTACACGCCCGCCGGCAGCCCGGCCGGCAGGGCCAGCTGGGCCGTGCCGGCGGCATCGGCCGGGGCCGACGTCACCGGGCGGCCCAGCGCGTCCAGCACCGTCACCAGCGTGCCGGGCGTCGCGCCCGTGAGCGTGGCCGTGCCGCCGTGAGCCGGGTTGGGGTAGAGGGCCAGGCCAGCGGCGGCGCCCGTCAGGGCCACCACCCGCACCGGCGAGTAGCTAAACGTGCCGGCCAGGTCCACCTGCCGCAGGCGGTAGTAGAGGAGGGCCACGCCGCCGGGCAGCTTCGTATCCAGCAACTCGTAGCTGCGCGGGGTGCTGCTGGAGCCGGCGGCGGCCACCGTGCGGACAAGGGCAAACGCCTGCCCGTCGACGCTGCGCTCGACTTCAAAGCGGGCACTGTTCTTCTCCGAGGCCGTGGCCCAGGCCAGGCGCACGGCGCTGGCACCGTTGGCCGTGGCCGTGAAGGCGCTCAGCTCCACGGGCAGAGGAGCGGCTTTGCTGCCCAGGGTCCAGATGGAGAAGTCGCTGATGCCGGTTTTGGTCACCGTGTTGGCGGCGATGGTCACCGGGTTCTGGTTGGCCCAGGGGCCGCCGGGGCCGCTTACCGACTTGAACAGGTTCAGGTTGGCAGGCGTGATGCCGTTGAGCTCGTGGTCGAAGTAGGCGAAGTCCATGGTCACGCTCAGGCCCGAGTTGGTGGCGGGCTGAATGTCGAAGTAGCGCTTCACGCTCACGCTGCTGCCCGCGCCGGTGAGGGCCGTGCCGGTGGTGCGCACCACCGGCGTGAGGCCGGGCGCTACCGAGCCGGCGGCGGGCGTCAGCGTCAGGCCCAGGCCGCCGAAGGCTTCGGCACTGCCGGGCGCCAGCGTGCGCGTGGCGGCCACGTTGCCCAGCACGTAGGCGGCGTCCGTTTCACTGAGCGAGGCCGCCGAGCCCAGGCTGACGCGGTAGCTGCTCGTGGTGGTCAGCGTGCCGTTGGTCAGCGTGAGAGGGCCGGTCAGGGCCAGGTCGCGCTGAAGCTGCACGGTGCCGGCCGACTTATTCACCGCGAGGCTGGCGAAGGCCGTGGCCGCGCTGCCGCCCAGCAGCTGGGTGGCCGCCGCGCCCACAAAGGCCACTGGGCCGTTGAGCGCGCCCGTGCCGTTGTTGGCGAAGTCGCCGTTCACCTGCAGCGTGGCCCCCGCTCCCAGCGTGAAGCTGGCCCCGGCGTCGATGGTCAGGTCGCGCACGGCCAGGGTGCCGGTGGTCACGTTGGGGTAGCGGGGCGCGCCGGCCGGAATCAGGGCGCTGATGGTGGCGTCGGGCACCTGGCCGTAGCTCCAGTTCTGGCAGTCGAGGAAGTCGGTGTTCAGGTTGCCCACCCAGGTAGTGGTGGTCAGAGGGGCGGGTGCGCCCAGCACCGTTACCACGGCCGGGGCGGTGCTCACGTTGCCGTTGGCGTCGGTCACGGTTACCTGCACGGTGTTGGGGCCCAGGTTGGCGCAGCTGAAGGTGGTTTGCGACACCGCTACGCCCAGGGCATTGCTGCCGGTGCAGTTGTCGCTGGTGCCGGTGTATACCTGGCTGGTCATGAGCGTGGCCGTGCCCGATGGCCCCAGTACCACCGAAGCGGGCTGGGTGAAGGTGCCCACGTTGGGCACCAGCACGAAAATGCGCTTCACCGAGTAGCTGCCCACGTTGTTGCCGAAGGTCCAGTCGGTGTCGCCCACGCCGGGCGCGTTCTGGTTGCCGATGCCCACCCCATCCTGGGCAGCCGAGGTACCCCAGCCGTTGTAGCCAAACACGGTCTGGGGCGTGGTCAGGTTATGCACCTGGAACGAGCCGTGGCCGGCACCGGTGTTCTGGCCGCCGTCGCCCATGTCAAAATAGCTGCCGTTGGCCGCGCTCACGTTGTCGTCATTGGCCTGGCTGTAGTTGCTGGGCCACATTTCCACGCGGCCGGCACCCAGGCTGCTGCCCGTGACGAGGGCGCCGCCGACGTTGCTGAACACGCTCAGGTTGCTCACGCTCTGGTGCCAGTTCACGGGGTTGGTGGTGGGATGGGGCAGGCCGAGCTGGGTCAGCGTGCTGGCAAAGTTGTCCATTGAGGTCCACACCCACTGGGTGCCGGTGCCGGTGGTCAACTCCATATAGTAGGCCACGCGGGCGGGCGCGACAATGGCGGCCCCCGAGTTATTCACCGCGTAGGGCACCGCCGCAACGTTGCCAAAGTTGCCATCAGCGGGCATATCCAGCTGGTAGAGCACGCCGTAGCCGTTGGCTTCGGGCACGTTGGCCAGGGCCAGGGCGGGGGCGGCCGGCAGCGGGCCGCGCCCCGCGCCGGGGGCCAGCTTATCCTGCACCGTCACGGTGGCCGGGGCGGTGCTGGTGACGCCGTTGGCGTCGGTCACGGTCAGGGTCACGGCGTTGGGGCCGAGGTTGGCGCAGCTGAAGGTGCTGGGCGACACGCTCAGGGCGGTGGCCGGAGCCAGAGCGCAGTTGGCGGTGCTGCCGTTGTTCACGGCCGCGGCCGCCAGCGTGGCGTTGCCGTTGCCGTCGAGGGTCAGGGTCACGTTCTGGGCCACGGCCACCGGCGCGCCGGCGCAGGGCGTCACGGTGATGGTATTCGAATAGGCCCCGGTGTTGGTCACGCTGGTTTTATCGGCCCGCACGCGGTAATAGTAGGTCGTGCCGGTCGTCAGGCCGGTCACGGCCTGGCTGGTGGTGCCGCTGGCCACCGTGAAGGGCGAGTTGGTGAGAGGGGCCGAGAAGTCGGCCGCCGTCGACACGTCGAGGAAGTAGCCATTGTCGACCACACCCACGGCCGGGGCCGCCCAGCGGGCGGTGAAGCCCGTGCCCGTGATGCCCGAAGCCGCCAGGGCCGTGGGCACCACCAGCGCGTAGCTCTCTACCCAGTTCGAAGTGGCGCCCGTCAGGGCAAAGGTGTTCAGGGTACCGGGGTAGCCGTTGGCGCTCAGGTCGGGCAGAGTGGTTACGCCGGTGTTGGTGCCGCCGGCCGTGCCCTGGTCGAAGTTGGCGTAGAAGCCCAGGCTGGCGGGCTGGGCCACGGCCGTGCTGCGCATATCCGCCTGAATGTCGGCCGCCGAGAGGGCCGTGGTGTAGATGCGCACCTCGTCGAGGCGGCCGTTGAGCGGGTTGCCGTACGTGGCCGAGCGGCCCAGCATCAGGTTGCCGGACGCAGAGATGGAGCTGGTCGCGGTGGTGCTGGCATCGGCCACGCCGTTCACGTAGAGCTGGAAGGAGGCCGTGGCGGCCGTCCACACCGCCGCTACGTGCACCCAGCGGTTGGCGGGCAGGATGGCGGTGCCGGTGTTGTGGCGCCAGTTGGGGCTGCCCGTGCCGCTGTACCACGCCTCGGCGTGCAGCACGTTGCCGCTGAGGTAGAAGTTGTAGTCGCCGTCCTTGCGGATAATGGATTCCGCCGGTGTGGCCCCGTCGTAATACACCCAGGCTTCGAGCGTGAAGTTGCCCGGCCCCAGGTTGTTCACGGCCGGCGTGGCACCGTAGGTCACCACGTCGTCCGCCCCGTCGAAGGCCAGGGCGTTGCCGGGGGGCACCATCGCGCCGGGCACTACGGTAATGGTATTGGAGTAGGCCCCGGTGCCGGTCACCGTCGTCTTATCGGCCCGCACGCGGTAGAAATATTCGGTGCCGGCCGTCAGGCCGGTCACGGCCTGGCTGGTGCCGCTGGCTACCGCGTAAGTGGTGACGCCCGAGGCAAAGGTGGCCAAGGTCGACACATCCAGCGAATACCCGTTGTCGACCACCCCGAAGGCCGGGGCCGTCCAGTTGGCCGTGAAGCCGGTGGCCGTCATGCCCGTGGCCGCCAGGGCCGTGGGCACGGCCAGCGCGTAGCTCTCCACGTAGTTGGAGGTGGGGCCGGCCAGGGCGAAGTTGGTGAGCGTGCCGGGGCTGGCCGTGAAGGTCTGGTCGTACACGGTGGTCAGGCCGGCGTTATTGCCGGCCGGGCTGCCCTGGTCGAAGCTGAAGTAAGCTACCAGGCTAGCGGGCACGGCCGCCGTGGTGCTGTGCATGTCGGCCACGATGTTGGCCGGGCTCAGCGCCACCGAGTAGACGCGCACCTCGTCGATGCTGCCGGGGAAGTACTCGCCATTGTTGGTGGAGCCAATGCGCAGGTTGCTGGCGTTGGGCACGGCGTGGCCCGAGGGGTAGTCCTGCCCCCGCAGCACCCCGTCGAAGAAAATCCGGCGGGTGGTGCCATCGTACGTGGCGGCCACGTGGTGCCAGCGCCCGCTAATGTCCCCCACGTTCACGGCCAGGTCGTTGTTCCACCAGTAATTGTACAGTAGGCCGGACGGGTCCAGCCGCAAGGCGTTGGTCTGGCTGTTGGTGCCGAAGTTGCCCCAGCCGATGATGCCGTAGTAGCCCATCGCCGTAGGCTTTATCCACGCCTCAATGGTATAAGCGCCGTTGCCCACGGGCACAGGAGTAGTGGTGGGCAGGGCCACGTAGTCGTCCACGCCGTCGAAGGCCAGGGCGTTGCCGGGCGCTACGGCGGGCGTCACCACCAGGGCGGTGCTGCTAGCCGTGCCACCTATCGTGGTGAGGGTGGTGGTGCCGCTGGCCGGGGCCGTGGGCGGCACCCGGAACGTGAGGCTGGTGCTGCTCGCGTTGGTGATGCCGTTGGTAGCCGTCACCCCGCTCACCACCAGCGACGTGAAGGTGCTCAGGTTGGTGCCCGTCAGCGTCACGGCCTGGCCGGCCACGGCGGGGTTGGGCGCGAAGCTGGTAATGGTGGGCGCGGGCTGAATAGTCACCACCACCGGCGGGGCCGAGGTGTAAGTACAGCCCGTGGCCGGGTCGGTGGCCGTGGCCGTGTACGAGCCCGCCTGCGTTACCACGCGGGTGGCGCCGGGCGTAGCCCCAGGGTTGAACACGTAGGTGGCCCCGGCCAGCGGCGCGTCGGTATTGTTGGTGCTGCCGTCGGCGTTGAGCCGGGCAATGCGGGTATTGGCAACGCCCTGGTAGGTGGTGAAGAGGCCGCCGACGAGCACCTTGCCGTCGGGCTGCAGGGCCAGCGCGTTCACCGTGGAGTTGAAGCCCGTGCCGGTGTTGAACTGCCCGGGGTTGGTGCCGGTGTTGGTGCTGCCGTCGGCGTTGAGCCGGGCGATGCGGTTGGTGCTGCCGGCCGCCCCGCCGTTGTAGATGGTAAAGAGGCCGCCGACGAGCACCTTGCCGTCGGGCTGCAGGGCCAGCGTGTTTACCTGGTTATTGAAGCCCGTGCCGGTGTTGAACTGCCCGGGGTTGGTGCCGGTGTTGGTGCTGCCGTCGGCGTTGAGCCGGGCGATGCGGATATTGGCAACGCCCTGGTAGGTGGTGAAGAGGCCGCCGACGAGCACCTTGCCGTCGGGCTGCAGGACCAGCGCGGTTACCGCGGTGTTGAAGCCCACGCCGGTGTTGAACTGCCCGGGGTTGGTGCCGGTGTTGGTGCTGCCGTCGGCGTTGAGCCGGGCAATGCGGGTATTGGCAACGCCCTGGTAGGTGGTGAAGAGGCCGCCGACGAGCACCTTGCCGTCGGGCTGCAGGACCAGCGCGGTTACCGCGGTGTTGAAGCCCACGCCGGTGTTGAACTGCCCGGGGTTGGTGCCTTTGTCGGAGCTGCCATCGGCGTTGAGCCGGGCAATGTAGTTGTTGTTGGCAGCGCCCTGGTAGGTGGTGAAGCTGCCGCCGACGAGCACCTTGCCGTCGGGCTGCAGGGCCAGCGCGCTCACCGTGTTGCCGAAGCCCGTGCCGGTGTTGAACTGCCCGGGGCTGGTGCCTTTGTCGGAGCTGCCGTCGGCGTTGAGCCGGGCAATGCGAGTATTGGCAACGCCCTGGTAGGTGGTGAAGCTGCCGCCGACGAGCACCTTGCCGTCGGGCTGCAGGGCCAGCGCGCTTACCTGGCTATTGAAGCCCACGCCGGAATTGAACTGCCCGGGGCTGGTGCCTTTGTCGGAGCTGCCATTGGCGTTGAGCCGGGCAATGTAGCCGTTGGCAACGCCCTGGTAGGTGGTGAAGCTGCCGCCAACGAGCACCTTGCCGTCGGGCTGCAGGGCCAGCGCGCTTACCTGGCTATTGAAGCCCACGCCGGAATTGAACTGCCCGGGGCTGGTGCCTTTGTCGGAGCTGCCGTCGGCGTTGAGCCGGGCAATGCGAGTATTGGCAACGCCCTGGTAGGTGGTGAAGCTGCCGCCAACGAGCACCTTGCCGTCGGGCTGCAGGGCCAGCGCGCTTACCTGGCTATTGAAGCCCACGCCCACCGCGAAGGTGGGGTCTGGGCTGCCGTCGGCGTTGAGGCGGATGAGGAGGTTGGCCGTCTGGCCCTGGTAGGTGGTAAAATTGCCGCCCACCAGGATTTTGCCGTCGGGCTGCACCACCACCGCCCGCACCGTGTTGTTGAAGCCCCCGGCCGTGTTCAGGCCGGCCAGCACGGCGGCGGCCGTGAGCGTTATGCGCCCCCCGGCCGGAATGGCCGTCGGGCCGTTGGCCGTCACCGTCACCTTGCCCGCTGCGCACACCGGCACTGTGAAGTAGCCCGGGCTGGTGCCCGTGCCCGAAGGCGTGGTCACCGAAATAGTCGTCTGCACCACCCCAGCCGGCACGGATACCGTAATCTGGGTGGCCGAGTTCACCACGAAGCCCGGCGCGGCAATGTTGCCGAAGGCCACGGCCGTGGCCCCCGTGAAGTCGGTGCCGGTGAGCACCACGCTGGTGCCCGCCGCCCCGGTGGTGGGCGTGAAGCTGCTGACCACCGGCGCGGCCGGCAGGTTCAGCCGCAGGTACACGCCGCCGGTGCCGCCGGAGTTGGCCCCCGCCAGGTCGAGGTCGCCGTCGTTGTCGAAGTCGGCCAGGGTAAGGTAAAACACACTGGTGGCCGCCGCGCTGGCGCCGCTGCCGCTAAAGGCCCCCGCGCCGTCGTTCAGGCGCAGGTAGAAGCCGGTGGCCCCGCGGCTGGCAGCCACCAGGTCGAGGTCGCCGTCGGCATCCACGTCGCCCACGGCCACGCCCGAGCAGGTGGCGGGCACGGCCACGTTGCTGCCCGCGCCAAAGGTGCCGGTGCCGTTATTCAGGTTGGGGCGCACCGAGAGGGCGGCCGCGCTTTCGTTGGCCGTGGCCAGGTCGAGGGCTCCGTCGCCGTTCAGGTCGGCCAGCACCACGCCGTTGGGGTTGGCCCCCACGGCCACGGTGCTGGTCACAAAGCTCAGGCTGGTGCCCGCATTCAGCCCCACCACCACGCGGGCGTTGTTGTAGTCGGCCACCGCGAAGTCCAGGTCGCCGTCGTTGTCCACGTCGCCCAGCACCGCATACACGGCATTGCCGGCCGGGCCATTGATGGCCGTGGCCAGCGTGAAGGCCCCGCTGCCGTTGTTGGTGTACACCGTGATGGTGCCGCCGCCCCCCGAGCTGGGCACCACCATATCGAGGTCGCCGTCGCCGTCGAGGTCGCCCAGAGCGGCTTTGCGCGGGTCGTTGCTGCTCACGGGGGCCGGGGCCAGCAGCGTGAAGCCGCCCGCGCCGTCGTTTTGCAGCACCGATACTGTGCCGTTGGTGGTGCCGTTGGTGCCGTTGGTAGGCACTACCAGGTCGAGGTCGCCGTCGTTGTCGAGGTCGCCGGCCGTGAGGGAAAAGTAGCCGCCCGCCGCCGCGTAGGCCGTGGGCGCGGCGTAGCTGCCGCCGCCCGTGCCCAGGCGCACCTGCAGGCCCCCGCCGGTATCGGCCAGGTCCAGGATGCCGTCGTTGTTGAAGTCAGCGGCCAGCACCTCGCCCGCCGTGGGGCCGGCCAGCGTAGTGCCGGGCAGGAACAGGCCCCGGCCCGTGCCGCCCACCGCCGCCGTAAACTGCGTGACCCGCGGCGCAGCCAGGCTGCCCCCGGCACTGGCCGCCGCCGTGGTCACGGTGCTGCTCACCGTTTCGCCCGGCAAAAAGGAGTAGGCCGACGGGGTGAAGGTGAGGGTGCTGCCGTTCACCACGGCCGGCGCGGCCGTGGTGCGCAGGCCCCCGCGCTGGGCCGAAAACACTTTCAGCGCCCCGGCCGAGCCGGACGTCAGGGCCTGGTCGAAGGTGACGGCAACGGGGCTGGTGCGGGCCGCCGCCCGGGCAGTGGCCGGGGGCGTTACCGCCGTGATAGTGGGGGCCTGCGCCCCGGCCGCCCAGGGCAGCAGCGCCAGCAGCCCCAGCAGCACCGGGCGTACGAATGATACGGGCTTGGGCGTGCCCACGCGGGCTATCCGCCCGGCAACAATGTAAAAGTTTTCCATCAACAAGAAAAAGGACCAGTCGGTTGAATGCTGCGGCTCCGCTTCCTGACCAGGAAAGACTGCCGCAATTAATCAGCGATAACTGAACAATGCCGCAAAGATAGCGGCCCTTATCACGCGGCGGCATCGCATGTTGATGCGATGCCCGGCCGGCCCGCACCCGGCGCCCGACCACGCAAAAAGCCCCCGCGCCGGGGGGCACGGGGGCTGCTGGGGTGTCGTATCGGCGGGCGGCGCGGGGGCGGCGCCTCCCCCCCTGTCCCCCTCTCCCGTGGAGAGGAGGCACCGGTTATGCGCAGCATGACGTCAGGCTCCCCTCTCCGCGGGAGAGGGGCCGGGGGCGAGGTGCCCGGCACGGGCGGCGCGCCCGGTGGGCGGGGGCAAGCCCCGCCCCTACTGCACTATCCGGCTCAGCACGTCCGTAAACGGCTGCGCATCGGTGTCGCCGCCCACGGCGGCTACCTTGCAGTACACCCGGTCGCCCGACTTGCACTGACTGATGAGGGCGTCGCCATCGCGCACCACCACCACGTACCACTCCATGTCGGGCAGGGTGGCATCGAGGGTGTAGAGGTACTTCATGGCCACGGCGTGGGGCGAGCGCCTGGCCTTGGCGCAGAGCGTGCCGGCCTGCGGCCCGTCCACGAGCTGGAACTTGGTAGGTGCCTCCAGCGTGGTGTGGCGCTCGGGCACCTTGCCCAGGGGCAGGCCGGTGGAAAGCAGGGCGGCATCATCGTCGGGAAACAGCGCGTTGGCCATCACGGCCACGGCGCTCAGGGCGGCGTTGAGGGCCGTGCGGAGCTGGGCCAGCTCGGCCGTTTGGGTGGGCGTGGGATGCTGGATGCTGGCCGCCGCCAGGTAGGGCGTGAGGGCCAGCCCCAGGGTGTCGGTGAAGGGCCTGGCGTCGGGGTAGCGGGCATTGCTCACCATGTTGGTGAGGCAGTTCTGGGCCAGCGGGCCAACGTCCATCTTTAGAACGGCATCGAAATTGGTATTGAGTCTATGTGCGGACATAACGGCAAAATAAAAAGGATTAAACAACCAAGCAGTGGGCCACGCGGCCCCGAAGCACCCGGGTTTTTTGCCACCATACCGCCCCCCGGTGGTCCGTGCGCGGCCATCGGCCCGCTTCCCGGCTATTTCGGGTTAACCCAACAGCGTACCCGGTTGACCGGACAGCGTATCTGCTTAACCGGTTGCGCTGCCGGGCTAACCAGATGGCGCATCCGGTTAACCCGACGGCGCATCCGGTTAACCCGATGGCGCGTCGGGTTAACCCGACGGCGTAACCGGTTAACCCGACAGCGCATCCGGTTAACCCGATGGCGTGACCGGTTAACCCGACGGCGTAGACTGTAAACCCAAAAGAAGGAGGAAAAAGCCCGGCGCCAGCAGGCCCGAACCGGGCACTGCCCGGCCCGCCCGGCCCTAACGGCCACGAGGTGCTGACGCAACAAAAACGGCGGGGCAAAGACATTCGGGCGCGGGTAGAGCAAGCCAGGACAATGCCCTGACCACCACTACTTCGGCCAGCGCCAAAGCCCGGTATGCCAGGACAACGCACCAAATATACCTGCCGCGACCGGCCCCGCAAACGTTTGGGGAAAATAAATCGGCCCGGCTGCCAAAGCGGTAGCACAACAGCGCAAAGGTTCCGGTGCGCGGCCCCGCACCGTCAGAATAGCTGCTAACGGCGTGGGGCCGCGCACTGAAACCTTTGCGCTACTGCCCGGCCCCGGCCGGCAGGGCCACCCCGTAGAGGGCGGCTACGGCGGCATCGACGGCCGCTTCGGGCGCGGCGGTGTCGGCGGCGGGGTCGGCCGCTTTGGCGGCCAGAATCTGCTGTACCAGCGCGGCAATGGCCGCTTGCTCGGCAGCCGTGGCGGCGGGGATGGGAATCCGTTTGAAGTATTCGTAAATCAGTTGATACCCATTCTGAATCTCCGTGCAATAATTAGCAATCAATAACCAGCCTATCTTGGAGTTGAGGACGCCCAGAAGAAACAAGTCATTGCCTGGTATTATATAAGTGGCGTTGTTTACATAGGTGTTATGCTTATCAAAAGTGAATACGGGTTTCACTTGAAAAACCTGATAGATAATCTTCTCTTTCTCGAACTCTTGCCAGTAGTCAATGCTGTCTTGAACTTCATACCACTTGTATGTACCAGGCTTACGGCCCGGCCATTCAGCAGCCTCTTTTCCCGTTAGATTTTTAGGACGTGGCTCCAGCTTCTGGCGGTACTGCTCAAGATGCGCCATCACCGCAGGATATTTACCGGGGTCGATACCCCGGCGCATGAACAGTAAATACTTGTCGCCTTTAGGCTGTTGGTATCTCTTTATGTCGCGTCCTCCAAGGAACGGCTTGATAATCTCGATTGAGTTTGGGTCTTTAGCAATAAGAAGCTCACGAGTAACGCCATCGATTACAAAAGCTTCATTTGAACCAGTTTTAATGCCGTAATAAATTCCGCCTTTGACATACTCTCCGAGTGGTGTACCAACAGCGTGGAGTTTATCTAAAAACTCTTGTGCTTCAGCATCAGCCATGTTCCATCCTTCTGTTTTTAATGAAGATTGATGAACAGTGCGTACTAGGCTTGTCACGTAAGAATCGAAGTTTGCAGTCAGCAGCTTCGGCAACGCAGCGGCGCGGAAGGTGCTTTCCGCAGCGGGCGCGCCCTGGCGCAGGGCCACGATGGCGGGGTAGGTGGTGGCTTCGGGGAACACGGGCAAGTCGCCGAAGTCCACGAATTCGAGCAGGGTTTGGGCACTGGCCAGCCAGCCGCGCAGGGCCGCCCCGTAGCCGGCCCGTAGCCACTTGTTGGGCACGATGTAGGACAGCTCGCCGCCGGGGGCCAGCAGCTCGGCCCCGAGTTGCAGGAAGTACACGTAGAGGTCGGCCGTGCCGGCAAAGACGTGGCCGAAGCGCTGTTTGAGGTGGGGCTTGAGGGCGGTGAAGGCTTCCTGCCGGATATAGGGCGGGTTGCCCATCACCACATCGAAGCCGCGAAAGGCCCCCGCCTCATCCAGCACCTCCGGAAACTCGAAGCGCCACTCGAAGGCCTCCCGAAAGAGGGCACCCTGCTCGTGGGCCTGGATTTCGGCGTCGAGCTTGTCGGCCAGCAGCTCCAGGCGGCGCATGTCGAACTGCCGGGCGTCCTGCTCTTTGGCGCTGCCCGCGAATAGCGTGCCCTGGGTTTCGAGGACCAGGCGCTGGTTGCGGTACTTGCGCAGGTCCTCCCGCTTCTTGTCCTTGAGGTGCAGCACGGCCGTGAACTGCTCCTTGATTTGCCGGAAGAACCCCAGCAGGGTATTCTTGTCCTCGCGCCCCCGACTGCCGAAGTATTCGTGGGTGGCCTCCTTGTACTTCTTCAGCGTGAAGCCGCCCTTCTTAAACACCTCCGACAAGTCCACGTCGAGGGCGAAGCGGGCCAGCAGCGAGTTGCCGGGCTTCACGTTCAGGTCGAGGTTGGGCAGGGTTTCAAGCTCGCGGAAGTCGGTTTCGGGCTTGTAGTAGGCGTGTTTGAGCAGCTCAATCCACAGGCGCAGCCGGCAGATGCGGACGGAGTTGGGGTTGAGGTCGACCCCGAACAGGGCGTGCTCCATCAGGGCGCGCTTCTCGCGGAAGAGGGCGCGTTGCAGGCGGGTGCGCTCCGGCCCCACGGTGCGCAGCCCGGTGGCGGCATCGAAGGTGGCCACGCGGTAGGGAGCGGGCAGGCCGTCGGCATCGGTCACCAGCAGCTCGTCGTGCTCCACCTCCAGGGAGTAGGGCAGGCGCGCGCCGTCGTCGTCGAGCAGCAGGCCGAGACGCGATTTCAGGGCCAGCAGCTCGTTGAGGGCACTCACCAGAAAGTGGCCCGAGCCCACGGCGGGGTCCAGCACGGTGAGGGTGTTGAAGTGGGCGGCGTATTCCTGGCGGCGGGCGCGCTTGGCCGGTATCAGGGCATCCTGCAAGTCGTCGAGGGTTTCGCAGCCGGCCAGCTCGGCCAGGGCGGGGGCCTGGGCGAAGTGGCGCAGCACGGCGCGGCCCAGGGTCTGGCGGGCCATGTACATGGTCACGAAGCCGGGGGTGTAGAACGAGCCGTCGCGGTAGCCGTTTATCTTTTCGAACACCAGCCCCAGCACGGCGGCCGAGAGCAGCGGCCGGGGCGCGGGGGCGGCGGGAGCGGCGGCGGCATCGGCACCGGGCGCGGCGGGCGCGTGGCTGGTGGTGGGGTCGGTGGCAAAGTCGTAGGCGTCGAGGAAGTGCAGCAGGTAGGGCAGCGCGGCCCACTGCGGGGCGGCGCTGGTGTGGGCCTTGGCCGGGGGCACCACCGGCGCCCCCGCCTTGCGCAGCACCGAGCCGGGGTAGGGCGCCAGGCCCAGCCCATCGCGCAGCCCGCTGATGTCGAAGGTGTAGCCCTCCAGCTGGCTGGGCTCGAAGAGGGAGGAGTTGAGGTAGGGCACCTCGGGGAAGGCGGCGCGCACGTCCGGGCTGCGGTCGGCGGGGGCGCGGTTCAGCACCTCAAAGAACAGGGTCAGCACCTCGTCGTAGTCGGTGAGCCGGGCCGGGTGCAGGAAGCGGAAGTGGGCCGCGTCGGCGGGCGCGTGGTAGCGCACCAGCTGCCCCTCCAGCAGCTTGAGAAACAGCAGGCGGTTCACCCACATCAGGCACAGGGCCAGGGCCACTTCCTCCAACTGGGCTTCCAGGGTGTCGCCGTAGGGGGCGCGCTCGGCCAGCGGCAGGTTGTTGAGGCCGTGGCCGGTGTGCAGCTTGCGCAGGGTGTTTTCGAGCAGGGAGCCGGGCTGCCGCTCGGCCTCGGGGCAGCGGCCAATGCGGCGCAGGCCGCCCTGCTTGTCCTCCTTCAGCCCCATCAAATACAGCAATTCGTTGTAGAACTCCTGGTTGAGGGTGTTGGGGTCGCGCCGCCCGGTGAGGGGCTCCTTCAGCAGGTAGGCCGGGTGAAAGAGGCGGTAGAGAGCCAGCACCTCGGTGGCTTTGGTGGGCAGGCCGGGGCGCAGGTCCACGTAGGCCACGCGCAGCTCGCCTTCGAGGGCGGCCAGCTTCTTGCCGGCAATGGACTTGTAGAAGAAGTCGGTATCGGTGGCGGCCTTGGCCCCCGCCTTCCAGTCCCGAAACGCCTTCACCAGCGCCTTGTCCTTCCAGAACAGCCGGTTGAAGTCCACGGCATCGAACACGTACCACTCGTAGCCCGTCGTGATGATAAGGCGGCGGAAGTCGTCGGCCTGCTCGTCGGTGCGGTCCTCCAGGTAATACAGCAGCAATTGCTGGAAGGCCTTGCGGTTGAGGTCGTCGGGGGCCAGCATCTCGCTGGGGTTCTTCGGCCCCTTCACCTCCAGCACCACCGCCACCGGCGAGTCGGCCGTGTCGCCGAGGTGCAGCACCAGGTCGCGCTTGTTGTGTACGTTGCCGTAGCGGGAGCCGCCCTCGGTGGGCCGGCTCACGCTGCGCAGGAAGTCGAGAATGTGGGTTTCCCCGTGCCGCTCAATCTTGTTCGGGTCGAGGTGCCGGAGCATCTCCGCCAGATGGGCGCGGAATTCGGCAAGCTGTTCGGGAGTGGGGCGCAGGCGGCGCAGGGCGGTAGTGGCCGCGTCAGGGGTCAGGAGGCTGGGTAGAAGCATGGGAGCAAATGTAGGCGCGGGCCGGGCGTGGGGCGTGGGGTTCCCGCTGGCACACGTCTGCGACGCGCGCCAGCCAGTGGCGGGGCAGGCGGAGCCCGGCGGCCCCTACTCTACCTGAATGTGGACCACCTGCCCGGCCGCCCGCACCACGTACAGGCCGGGGGCCAGCCCCGCCACGTCCAGCGTGGCCGCACCGGCCTGGGCGGGCACCGAGCGCACCACGCGGCCCAGCGCATCGAGCAGCTCGGCGCGGGTGGCGGCGGGCGGCAGGGCCAGCGTCACCCGACCGGTGGCGGGGTTGGGGTAGGCGGCCAGCACGGCGGGCGCGGTGCCGGGCGCGGTAGCCAGCGGGCCGGTGCCGCCGTTCAGGCGCACGCTCGCCGTGCCGGCATTGAAGTTGGTGACCACAAAATCGAGGTCGCCGTCGGCATCCACGTCGCCCAGGCTGATATCGCCGGGTGCGCTGCCTACGGCCACGGTCTGCGCGCTGCCAAAGGTGCCGGTGCCGTTGTTGAGGCGCAGGTCCACCGTGTTGCTGCCGTAGTTGGGCACCAGCAGGTCTGCGTCGCCGTCGCCGTCCACGTCGCCCAGGGTCAGGCTGATGGGGCTGGTGCCCGTGGCCAGGTCCTGAAAACCACTGAATACTCCGCTCCCGTCGTTGAGGCGGACGCTCACGGTGTTGTCACCATAGTTCGTGGCCACCAGGTCGAGGTCGCCGTCGTGGTCGAGGTCGGCCAGGGCCACCGACCAGGGCGTAGTGCCCACGGCCACGCTCTGGCTCCCCGAGAAGTTGCCCGCCCCGTCGTTCAGCCGGATGCTGATGCTGGACGTAGAGGAGCTGGTCACGGCAAAGTCCAGGTCGCCGTCGCCATCCACGTCGCCGATGGCCAGCACCACGGGGCCCCGGCCCACGGTCACGCTCTGCGAGCCGCTGAAAGTGCCCAGGCCGTTGTTGAGACGCACGTACACCGTCCCGCCAAAGAAGCCCATGCCCTGGTCGGCTTTGAGCAGGTCGAGGTCGCCGTCGCCGTCCACGTCGGCCAGGGCCACATCGCCGCCCGGGCTGCCGCCCACGGTCAGGGCCTGCGAGCCGCTGAACGTGCCCCGGCCGTTGTTGCTGCGAATGCTTACCTGGCCACTCATCCCGTTGGCCACCACCAGGTCCAGGTCGCCGTCGGCATCGATGTCGCCCAGGGCGCTGCTGAATGGCTGCGTGTCTACGCTCGGGTCGGCCCCCGTCCCAAACTGCCCCGCGGATACCCGCGCCGCCGTGGTGAACTGCCCCACCCGGGCCGGGCCCAATGCGCCGCCTGCCCCGCCAGCACCGGCAACGGCCGTAGTCACGGTGTACTGCACCGTTTCGCCCGGCCGGAAGTCGTAGGCAGTCGGGGCAAACGTGAGGGTATTGCCGGCCACCGCGGCCAGACCCCCGCCCCGCAGCCCCCCGCGTTGCCTGCTGAACACCTTGAGCGCCCCGGCCGAAGCGGCCGTCAGCGGCTGGCTGAACGTGGCCACCACGGAGGCATTGCGGGGCACCGCCCGGGCATTGGCCGCCGGGCTGATGGTAACGATGGCAGGCCCCTGGGCCAGCGCCGACGCGAAGGGAGCCAGCCAGAGCAGCCCTCCGGCTGCCCCCGCCAGGCAGGAGTAGAGTTTCAACACCATAAGAAAAGGAGAGCCGGTAGCCGCAGATGCCCTGCCTCCTCCGGCAGGCATCGCCCCACAAACATACGCGGGCCCCTTCCAATCGATTGGCACCCTTGATGCCCTCCCGGCCTACTCCACCTTCAGGGTCCGGGCCACGCGCTGCTCCCCGGCCCGCACCTGCACCCGGTACAGGCCGGGGGCGCGGCCCAGCAGCGGGACTTCGGCCGTGCCGCCGGCCTCGGTCAGGCTCACCGGCTGCTCAAACACGGTGGCCCCCAGCGCGTCCGTCAGCGTCACGGTGGCTGTCTCCATGCCCGGCACCGCCGGCACCTGCACCGTCGCCCGGATGTGGGCCGGGTTGGGGTACACGCTCACGTCGGTTAGCGGGGCCAGGTCCTGGGCACTGGCCGCCGGCCCCCACAGTTCCAGCAGTACCGGGACCACCAATAGGCCCATGCGGGGCGAAAACACGATATTTCTCATAGTCTGGATAGGAAGTATAACATAAAGCCGGGGCCACCGGGAGCCAGCGCCGCCGCCTCCCCCCGTCAGGTGCTCCGTTCTGGTGTTGTTGCTGGTCAGCTCAGTTGCCTCGTTCGCCCGTCCGTCAGCGCCACCCCGCCATCCCGCTTACTCGAAAGCCGGCGTCAGCGTTGGCCTGTTCCGCATAAAAAAGGCCCCCTTCCAACGGAAGGGGGCCTTTAAAATTGTGTAGGAAACCAGGAATTATCCCGCCGCCAGCGCCTCAGCCCCGCCCACGATTTCGAGAATCTCGGTCGTGATGGCCGCTTGCCGCGTCCGGTTGTACGTCAGCTTGAGGGCTTTGAGCAGCTCACCGGCGTTGTCGGTGGCTTTGTCCATGGCCGTCATGCGCGCGCCGTGCTCCGAGGCGTTGCTTTCCAGCACCGCCTTGTAGAGCTGAATCTTCAGCGACTGCGGAATCAGGGTCCGCACGATTTCTTCCTTGTTGGGCTCGAACAGGTAGTCCACGTTGGCCGTGGGCGTCGCCGAAGCGGGCAACGCGGCCGGCACCAGCGGCAGCAGCTGCTCGGCGCGGATAAACTGCGTCGCCACGTTCTTGAACTCGTTGTACACCATCACCACCTCATCGTAGGTGCCGTTGCGGAAGCCGTCCATGGCCACCTCGGCCGCCTCGCGCACCGTCTCAAACGAGAGCTTGGCGAAGACGTGGGTGAAGTTGCCCACGACGCTGCCCTTGCGGGTGTAGTAGTCGTGCGCCTTCTTGCCAATGGCCAGCACCGAAATGCTGGTGGCCGGCAGCTTGGCATACCGCTCCGCAATCAGCGCATTCACGCCCTTAAACACGTTCGAGTTGAACGCGCCCGCCAGGCCCCGGTCCGAGGTGATGGCGATGACCAGCACCTTGCGCACCTCGCGGGCCACGCCGTAATCGCTCACGATGTCGGCATCGGCCGTGCGGGTCAGGTTGGCCAGAATGGTGTTCAGCCGCTGGGCATAAGGCCGCATCCGGATGATGTTGTCCTGGGCCCGACGCAGCTTGGCCGCCGCCACCATTTTCATGGCTTTGGTAATCTGCTGCGTGCTGCTCACCGACTGAATGCGGCTGCGGACTTCTTTTAAGCTTGCCATTGATAACGGTTAATTGAACGTCATGCAGCGCGCAGCGCAGCATGACGTCCTTTTCTTACTTGACTACTTCACCGCGTAGCTCGCCGCCACGTCCTTGGCTACCTCGCGGATGGCCTTGGTGGCGCTGTCCTCCAGTTTGCCAGCCTTCAGGGCTTTCAACACGTCGGGGTAGCGCGAGTTCATCACCTGGCCAAACTCCTTCTCGAATTCGCGCACGCGGTTCACGGGCACGGTATCCAGCAGGCCGTTGGTCGAAGCGTAGATGATGGCCACCTGGTCTTCCACCTTCACGGGCGAAAACTGGGGCTGCTTCAGAATCTCCAGGTTGCGACGGCCGCGCTCGATGGTGAGCTTGGTCGAGGCATCAAGGTCGGAGCCGAACTTAGCGAAGGCTTCCAGCTCGCGGAACTGGGCCTGGTCGAGTTTCAGCGTACCGGCCACTTTCTTCATCGACTTAATCTGGGCGTTACCACCCACGCGCGATACCGAAATACCTACGTTGATAGCCGGCCGAACCCCCGAGTTGAACAAGTTCGTCTCGAGGAAAATCTGGCCGTCCGTAATCGAAATTACGTTGGTCGGGATGTATGCCGAAACGTCACCAGCCTGCGTCTCAATCAGGGGCAGGGCGGTCAGCGAGCCGCCGCCTTTCACCAGATGCTTGATGCTGTCGGGCAGGTCGTTCATGTTCCGCGCAATCTCGTCCGAAGAGTTGATTTTAGCAGCCCGCTCCAGCAAACGGCTGTGCAGGTAGAACACGTCGCCGGGATAAGCCTCACGTCCGGGAGGACGACGGAGCAGCAGCGACACCTCGCGGTAAGCCACCGCCTGCTTCGACAAGTCATCGTACACCACGAGGGCCGGACGACCCGTGTCGCGGAAGAACTCACCGATAGCGGCCCCCGTGAAAGGCGCGTAGAATTGCAGCGGCGCGGGGTCGGCGGCCGGAGCAGCTACCACCACCGTGTAATCCATGGCCCCGCCTTTGGTCAGCGACTGCACCACCTGGGCAATGGTCGAAGCCTTCTGGCCGATAGCTACGTAAATGCAGAACACGGGCTCGCCGCGCTCGAAGAATTCGCGCTGGTTCAGGATGGTATCGATGGCCACGGCCGACTTGCCGGTCTGGCGGTCACCGATAATCAGCTCGCGCTGGCCCCGGCCAATCGGAATCATCGCGTCAATCGACTTGATGCCGGTTTGCATGGGCTCAGTCACCGGCTGACGGAAAATTACGCCGGGCGCCTTGCGCTCCAACGGCATTTCGTACAGCTCGCCGGTGATGGGGCCACGGCCGTCAATCGGCTTGCCGAGGGTGTTTACCACGCGGCCCACAATGCCTTCGCCCACCTGGATGGAGGCAATTTTGCGGGTGCGCTTCACCGTGGCGCCTTCCTGAATACCGGAATAGTCGCCGAGCAGTACCGCGCCCACGTTGTCTTCTTCGAGGTTGAGGACGAGGCCTTGCAGGCCATTCTCAAACTCAATCAGTTCGCCCGCCTGGGCTTTGCTCAGCCCGTAGATGCGGGCCACACCGTCGCCCACTTGCAACACGGTGCCGACTTCTTCCAGCTCGGCTTCGGACTTGAAATTGGACAGTTGCTGCCGCAGGATTGCGGAGACTTCATCCGGACGTACTTCTGCCATTTATTTGGGAATCTAATGTGATGAGGTAATGGAGTGATGGGGTAATGAGGTAAGTAATAAAAAAACCGGCGGCCGGTCACATCATTACCTCATCACCAAAGACCTCATCACACCTTCTGTTGATAAGTATTTTCCTGCAAAGAGATGCGCATCTTCCGTAGGCTGGTGCGCACCGAATCATCAATCTGGATATCGCCCACCCGCAGCACGAAGCCACCGATGAGGTCCGCGTCCACTTTCTCGGTGAGTTTCACCTGAGTCAGGCCGGTTTGCTCGGTCACCAGCTTCTCCATCTCAGCCCGCGAGGCCGGCGTGAGTGGCGTAGCCGAGGTCACCTCGGCCATCTGGATGCCCTGCATGGCATTGTACTGCACCTGAAACTCGGTGCCCATTCCTTCCAGCGCCGACTCCCGGTTTTTCTGGGTGAGGATGGTGAAGAAGCGCATGGTAACGTCCGACACCTTGCCCTTGAAAATGGCAGTGAGGATGGCGAGCTTCTTGTCGTGCTTCACAATCGGGTTGCGCAGCAACAGGCGAAGCTCACGGCTTTCGGCCACGGTCTTGCCGAGCAAGTCCATGTCCGCCTTCACCGAATCCAGGGTGCCCATCTCCTTGCCCAAGTCGAGGAGCGACTTGGCGTAGCGGGCCGCTACTCGTTGGTCAGCCATAGTATGTTTTAGTTGTCAGTTGGTTGTTGTTAGTTGTCAGGTCCGTTGGTTATAGCCGTTTGCACGACCCATCAACCGACAACTAACAACCAGCAACTAATTCAATTTAACGTCTTTCAAATACGAATCCACCAGCTGCGTTTGAGCGGCCGGCTCGCTCAATTCGCGGCGCAGGATGCGCTCGGCGATGTCAACCGACAGCTGGGCGGCGGTATTTTTCACCTCGGCCAGCGCGGCGTTCTTCTCGGTCTGAATGGCTTCGCGGGCTTGCTGCGTGATGCGGTTGGCTTCTTCCACGGCTTTGGTCTTTTCCGTTTCGCGGAATTGGTTGACCATAACCTGGGCTTCCTGCATCATGCGGTCGCGCTCCTGGCGGGCGTCGGCGAGCAATTTTTCGTTGCCGGCTTTCAGCTGCTGCATCTCGATTTTGGCCTGGTCGGCCATGCGCAGGGCGCTTTCGATGCTGTCTTCCCGCTCACGCAGCCCGGCCATAATGGGCTTCCAGGCGAACTTGGTCAGGACGAAGAGGAGGAGTAAAAATAGGATTGTCTGCCAAAACAGCAGGCCTAATTGGGGGGTGATTAAGTCCATCGAATCAGTAGGTTAGCAGTGAAAAGAAAAGCAGCCCGCGCCGCGCCGCGAGGGGCGGACGCGCCAGCGGGCTGCCGAACTTGTAGCGGCTACTTCTACAGCTTGAAGCTCACCAGCAGGCAGACTACCACTGCGAACAGGGCCAGACCTTCGATAAGAGCAGCGGCAATCAGCATTACCGTCTGGATTTTACCCGAAGCATCGGGCTGGCGGCCAATGGCGTCCATGGCGCTACCGCCGATGCGGCCGATACCAACACCAGCACCCAGGGCCACCAGACCAGCACCAATACAGGCACCCATTACAGCGAGGTTGTTACCGTTGCCAGCTACTGCGGCCACAGCCTGCAAGAACAAAGAAAGAAGCATAAACTTGGAAAAAAGAAAAAAGAAAAATTGAAAGTCAGCTAGTCACGACTGGGGGGAGGAGCGCCGTGAGTTCGCAGGAAAAACGTGAATTAGTGGGCGGCCGGGGCACCTTCCGAGCCGTCGTCGTAGCCCATCTGGAAGTCGGAATCGTGGTGGTCTTCCACCGCACCGCCGATGTACATGGCCGACAGCAGCGTGAATATGTACGCCTGCAGCAAGGCCACCAGCAGTTCCAGTAAGCTGATGAACAGCGCGAAAGGAATAGCAACGACGCCTACGGTGGCCGCCTTGAACAGGAATATCAGGCTGATGAAGCTCAGAACAATGATGTGCCCGGCCGTGATGTTGGCAAACAGACGAACCATCAGCGAAATCGGCTTGATGAAAATGCCCGCAATCTCAACCGGCACGATGATGGGCAACAACAACAGCGGCACGCCCGGCGGGCGGAAGATGTGGCCCCAGTAGTACTTGTTCGAGCTGAACAGGGTGATGAGCAGCGTGGCCACGGCCAGCATAAACGTCACGGTGATGTTGCCGCTCAGGTTGGCCGCGCCGGGCGTGAGACCCAGCAGGTTGTTGAACCAGATGAAGAAGAAGATGGTGAGCAGGTACGGCATGTAGCGCTCGTACTTGGGGCCGATGCTTTTCTTGGCCACTTCGTCGCGAATGAACAGGACGATGGGCTCCAGCATGGACTGCACCCCTTTGGGCGCACCGCCCTTGCGGGTGCTGTAGCCACTGGCTACGGTCCGGAAAATCAGAATCAGAATCAGGCAGCTCAGCATGAGCGAGGCCACGTTCTTGGTGATGGAAAAATCGTAAAGTGGGGTGCCGTCGGTGCTGACGAGCTTGCTCTCCTCCAGCTTGACGGTGCCGTAGGTATGGGTTTCGGAGTCGTGCAGCTTGCTGGACGAAAACACCGATAGGCCGTGCGCAGGCTGGTAAGCAATAACGGGCAGCGGCAGGGTGATGTGGGTCCCCGTGTGCTCGTCACCCAGCGTGGCGAAGTGCCATTCATGGTTGTCGGCAACGTGCTCCATGATGACTTTGCCGGGGTCGAAATTTTCCGACTTGGCTCCTTCAGCAACAGCCGTTTCGGGCTGCTGAGCAAATGAAGGCAAAGTGAGGAGAAAACAGAGGGCGAGCAGTAAATGCTTCATTCAGTCAGACTTAGGGGCGAAGGCGGCGAAAGGGGCCGGAACTCCAATTACCCTGATTTTGAAAACGGGCGCAAGTTACTAAGGATAGCCCAAATTTCAAACCCAGCATACAAAAAGTACAGGACGAAGAAGGCAATAAGCAGGCTCGCGGTGCCCTGGTCGCGCCCCCCGCCGGCCCGGTATAAGTAGATGCCCAGCACCAACACTGACCCCAGAAACCGCAGCACGACCCCACCGAAATAAGCGGCGATAAAGTAATCCTGCTTGAGGGCCGTGACGCGGGCGGTGAGGTAGTACGTGCCGCCCGTGAGCACCGCCAACAGCAGCAGCACGCGCCCGGTGTAGGGGTGGATGATGTGCGGGCCGAACTGCGCGCCCAACAGGTAGATAATGGCGGCCAGGGCAAGCGTAAATAAAGCTAAGTGCAGCAGGAATCGGGGCATTAGAATTATTTGGTCAGCGAGCGAATGACTTGGTAGAGCGCCACAAACAGGCCTACCAGCATCAAACTTACTGTGTAATAAGGCGTTTTGTTGTGGTAGTGGCCATCGAGCCAAGTACCAAACCAGGCGCTAAGGCCAATGATGGCCAGCATGGTGAAGGCAATGCCGGAGTATTTGGCCACGTTGCTGGCCTGGTCGGCGGAAGAATCGGTCTTGGGCTTTTCGGGCGACATGGCGGGTGGGAAATAAGGGACAATGACGGCAAGGTAACGGGCAAAATCCGGGCAAACGCGCCAACATGACACGGGAAAGCGCTGGCTGAAATGAAAAAACGTAATTTTACCCTTCCGGCTACGTTAGCCAACCGGCGTGTGCGAACATTTCGGGGCGCGTTGGGCGTTCCGGGCGCGACGGCTTGCTTTCATCCTTTCTCTTGGCTTTGACACACCATCTGCTGATACATCGCTGGGCCGCGCTGCTCGTCTTCCTGCTGGGGCTGGGCGCGGCGGGCTGCGCGTCGGATAAAAACCTGGTATCGCACGCGTTCAACAACGTAGCGGCGCGCGACAACGCGTACTTTCTGGCCCGCGAGAAGCTGCACGCCACGGAAGACAAGCTCTACGCCGGCCGCGTGAACGACTACAACCAGACGCTGCCCCTGTTTCCGACGCTGGACAGCGGCACCGTGCGCGCCAGCCGGGCCGAGTTGAACGACATCATCAAAAAGGCTTCGATGCCGATTCAGCACCGGCCGGGTTCCGACTGGACTGATGATGCTTACGTACTGGTGGGCTGGGCGCGGTTTTACCAGATGCAGTTCGATGACGCGGCCCTGACATTTAAGTACGTCAACTCGACCAGCAAGGACGCTAATGCTCAGCACGAAGCCTTGATTGGACTGATGCGCACCTTCGTGGCGAAGGGCGAGTTTGAGAATGCCAAAGCGGTGTCGGACTTGCTGGACAAGGAAACCGGCCTGCCGCAGGATGCCCGCCAGCTGTTCCTGACCCGCGCCGACTATTACATCCGAATCGACGAGCCGGCCAAAGCCATTCCGCAGCTGGAAAAGGCCATTCCGCTGATTGAATTCAAGAACGAACGGTCGCGGACGCGCTATATTCTGGCGCAGCTCTACCAGGATGCGGGCGATAACAAGAAGGCCTACGACCAGCTCGACCAGATTCTGGCCCGCAATCCGCCGTATGAGCTTGATTTTCAGTCCAAGCTGATGATGGCGCAGGTGTCGGACCTGAGCACGCAGGACCGGGCACGGCTGGACAAGAACTTCGCAGGCTTGCTGAAAGACCTGAAGAATAAGGACTACCGCGACAAAATTTACTACGAGATGGCGCGGCTGAACTACCGCGAAAAGAACTACCCGGAAGCGCTGAAACTGCTGCGCCAGTCCATCAAAGCCACCACCACCAACCGGCTGCAAAAGAGCTACACTTACCTATTGGCAGGCCGCATCTACTACGAAAACCTGCAGAAATACCGCCTCGCGGCGGCCTACTACGACAGCACGGTGCAGAACCTGGCCAAAGACGCCCGCAACTACATCGCCATCAAGGAGCGCAGTGACATTCTGAAAGATTTCGCCAAGCAATACACCATCATTGAAACGCAGGACAGCCTGCAGGCCCTGGCCAAGCTGAGCAAAGACGCGCTGGACCAGCAGCTGGGCGTGTATGCTGAGGCGGAGATTGTGGCCAAAAAGAAGGAGGCCGCCCGGCTGGCCGCGCAGCAAAAAACGCAGGCCCAGGCAGCCGAATTTGCTGCGCGGCCGCAAAGCAGCGCCCCCAGCTCTTTGCTCGGTGGGGCCAGTGCCGTCGACCCGCTGTCTTTTGACCCCACCGCTACGGCCTCGGCCGGGGTGTGGTATTTTGATAATCCGGCCACTTTGGGTACGGCGCGCGCCGATTTCATCCGCAAGTTTGGCGACCGGCAATTGCAGGACAACTGGCGCACCAGCCGCCAGGCCAGCAGCTCGCCCAATGCGCAGGCCAATGGCGGCGTGCCCGTGGCCATCACCGGCAACGGCCAGACGCGGGTGAACGGTGGCCGGCCCGATTCGGCCGCGACTGCCGCAGCGGCCAACCCCGACGCCGAGAAAAATGCCTTGGTGGCGCAATACCGCAAGGACATTCCCTTTACTCCGGCGCAGCTACAGGCATCGGATAAGCAGGTGGAAGCGGCGCTGTACGAGTTGGCCGGCATCTACAAAGAGCAGCTGAAAGAGCGCGAAAAAGGCTTCGACACCTACGACAAGCAGGTGACCCGCTACGTGCGCGGCGAACACGCCCCCGATGCTTACTACCTGCTCTATCTCTACAACAAAGACAAGCCCGACGCCGCCAAAATGGCGCAGTACGCGGCGGCGCTCCAGCGCGAGTTCCCGACGTCTATCTACGCCAAGCTGATTGCGGACCCGCTCTACCGCGAGCACGAGCAGGCCCTGCACAACGCCGTGGCCAGCCGCGTCGACTCAGCTTTCCTCTACTACAAAAATCAGGAATTTCGGAAAGCTTCAGCGGTGCTGGCCCGTACCGAAAAGCTGTACCCCAAGAGTGACCTGAACGACCGGGTGGCTTACCTGAAAACGCTGCTCGTCATCCGCACGCAGCCGCCGCTCACGGCGCGCTCGTCCATCGAAAAGTTTTACCAGGACTACCCCAATAGCCCGCTGGTGCTCAAGGCCCAGGCGATGGTTGACACCTACAAGAAGCAGGAAACGGGGCAGATAACCGGCGCGCTGGCATCGACCGAAAAGCCTGTGGTATCGATATTTCGCCCCGGCGAGGTCGACAACCGCCTGCGCATTTTCTACCGGGAAGATGAGAGCCCGGCGAAGGCATTGGGCGCACCGGTGCCGGTGCCGGCTCCCGCCACGCCCGCGCCCAAAGCCGCCACCAAGCCGGAAGCGGTAGTACCCAGTGGCTCGGCTGGCCCCGCCCCGACAACTAAAACAGCCCCTCCAAGCGCAGCGCCGGGCGCTCCGGCTCCGGCGCCCGTGGTGGGAGCGCCCGGTGCCGCGTCGGCCACTACTCCGGCGCCTTCGCCAGTTGGGGGCAGCCCTACGCCCACCACGGCGGGGGCCAGCACGGCGTCTTCGGCCCCGGCCACGGCCTACGTTACGCAGCTGAGCGGGGCCCACGCGGTGGTGCTGGTATTCCCCAAAAGCTCGCCGGCGGCTACGGATTTGGCTACGCAGCTGGGCACCTACAACAACCGGTTTTTCCGGGCCAACAACCTGCAAATCGAAACCCCGACGCTCGGGACCGACCAGGACTTGTTTGTGGTGCGGGCGCTGCCGGGTGCCAAGGTGGCCCAGAGCTACGCCACCAAGCTGCGCGGGCCGCAGTCGCCGCTGGCCCGGCTGCGCGGGGCCGGCTATCAAACCCTGGTTATCAGCCTGGAAAACCTTGCACTGCTGCAATCTTCCGGTGATTTGGCCGGGTATTTGAGTTTTTACCAGCGCGTGTACAAATGAGTTTTTCGGGCCCGAAACGCCCGAAAGCCTCCGGCCCGCGCCGGGGGCTTTATTTTTGCTGAATTATTTCCGTCTTTGCTACTTATGCCGACCTCCTCCCCCGCCCGCCGTCCCAAGCCGATGCCCCTGAAACCGGAGCGCAAGGGGCGGTTCACGGCCTTTGTTCGTACCATGTGGCTGCTATTCGGGGCCGGCGTGCTGGGGCTGGGCCTGTTTGTGCTGGCCGTGAGCGGCAACTTCCTGAACCTGTTCGGGCGCATGCCCAACCTGAAAACGCTGGAGAACCCGCGTTCGGAGCTGGCTTCGGAAATCTATTCGGCCGATGGCGTGCTGCTGGGCAAGTACTTCCACGAAAACCGCACCCCCGTCGAGTTCAAAGACCTGCCCCAGAACCTGATTGACGCCCTGATTGCCACCGAAGACGTGCGCTTCGAGCAGCACTCCGGCATTGATGCCAAGAGCGTGATGCGGGCCGTGACCGGCGTGCTCACCTTCAGCCACAACGGCGGCGGCTCCACCCTCACCCAGCAGGTGGCCAAGGTGCTGTTCCGCACCCGCGGCGACCTCAACGATGGCTCCCTGAACGGCACCGGCAAACTGGGCCTGCTCATCACCAAAACCAAGGAGTGGATTCTGGCCATCCGTCTGGAGCGCAACTACACCAAGCGCGAAATCATGCGCATGTACCTCAACACGGTGGAGTATGGCTCTAATTCCTTCGGTATCAACACCGCCACCAAAACCTTCTTCAACAAGAAGCCCAAGGAGCTAAGCACGCCCGAGGCCGCCACGCTGGTGGGCATCGTGAACGCGCCCGGCCGCTTTAGTCCCGTGCTGCACCCCGTGCGCTCCAAGATGCGCCGCAACTGGGTGCTGCGCCAGATGGCCAAGTCGAACTACATCACCGACGCTGAGCTGGCCCAGGATACCGGCAAAGCCATTGTGCTGCACTACTCCGTGGAGAACCCCAGCAAGGGACTGGCCCCTTACTTCCGGGCCGAGGTGGTGAAGTCGCTGCTGGCCTGGGCCAGGGAAACCGACCACGACCTGTACTCCGACGGACTGAAAATCTACACCACCGTGGATTCCCGGATGCAGGAATACGCCGAGAAATCGGTGGCCGAGCACCTCGCTTTGCAGCAGAAGTGGTTCACCGCTCACTGGAAGGGCCAACTGCCATGGCGCGACGAAACCGGCAAGGTCATCCCCAACTTCCTCAACAACTCCATGCGCCGCACCCAGCGCTACAAGTCGCTGATGAACATCTACGAGGGCAACCGCGACTCGGTGAACTACTACCTGCACAAGAAGTACAAGATGCCGGTATTCACCTGGCAGGGCGAGAAGGAAATGCTCATGTCGCCGCTCGATTCGCTGGCCTACTACAAGCGCTACCTGCAAGCCGGCTTCATGGCCATGAACCCCCTCAACGGCCAGATTAAGGCCTGGGTAGGTGGCCCCAACTACAAGTTCTTCAAGTTCGACCACGTGCGGCAGGGCAAGCGCCAGCCGGGCTCCACGTTCAAGCCCATTGTATACACGGCCGCCATCGATCAGGGCTATTCGCCCTGCTTCCCGCGGCCCGATGTGGCCACCACCTTCCCCGCCGTGGCCGGCCGCGCCGCCTACACCCCCCACAACTTCGAGGGCGGCTACTCCGGCCGTGTCTTCACCCTGCGCCAGGCCCTGGCCCGCTCCATGAACTCCATTACGGCGTGGCTGGTGATGAAGCTCACGCCCGAAACCATCGTCACCTACGCCAAGCGTCTCGGCATCACCTCCCCCATCGATGCGGTGCCCTCCATGGGCTTCGGCACCTCCGATTGCAGCATCTACGAGCTGTGCGGGGCCTACGCCACCTTCGTCAACAAAGGCGTGTGGACCTCGCCCATCATGGTCACCCGCATCGAGGACAAGAACGGCAACGTGCTGCGCGAATTCGTGCCCCAAACCAAGGAAGTGCTCAGTGAGGAAACCGCCTACCTGATGACCTACATGCTGCAGGCCAGCACCACCGAGCCCGGCGGCACCAGCACCATCCTGCACACGGGCTTCAAATTCCCGTATGAAATCGGGGCCAAAACCGGCACCACCAGCAACTATTCCGACGCTTGGTTCATGGGCATCACCCCCGACCTGGTGTGCGGCATGTGGGTGGGCGGCGAAGACCGCAGCATCCACTTCCGCACCGGGGCTTACGGCCAGGGTGCCCGCGAGGCCCTGCCCCTCTACGGCCTCTTCATGCAGAAGGTGTATAAGGACAAGAGCATCGGCATCAACACGGGCCCCTTCCCCAAACCAGCGGCGCCGCTCAGCATCGAAATCGACTGCTCGAAGTACTACGGCGGCCAGCGCGACACCATCCCCGCCGACCAAAAGATGGCCACGCCCGACCCCGCCGACCTGGACGACAAGGACATCTAGCCCCAAACGTCCTAATGTTTTGCCCGGCCTCCCCTACCGACTTGCCGGAGGCCGCCGGGCTCCCAACAGAATTTTAGAATGGCTGGCGACTTTCGCCAGCCATCTTTCGTTATGGTTGATGCGCGAACGTCCGGCTTTGCCCAAGCCGTGAAACCCGCAAAACCCGTCTAAATCTGCCCTCATGGCCGCCAACCCCGAACTGCAAGCCCTCATCAACGCCCTGCCCCACAAGCCCGGCGTGTACAAGTATTTCGATGACGAAGGCATCATCTACGTGGGCAAGGCCATCGACCTGCGCAAGCGCGTGAGCAGCTACTTCACCAAAAACGACCACAACAAGAAAACCCAGCAGCTGGTCCGCAACATCAAGCGGCTGGAGTTTACCATCGTGGACAGCGAATCCGATGCTTTTTTGCTCGAAAACAACCTCATCAAGCAGCACCAGCCCAAGTACAACATCCTGCTGAAGGACGGCAAAACCTACCCCTACCTCTGCCTCACCAACGAGCGGTTCCCCCGCCTCATCCCCACCCGCAACAAAATCAACGACGGCTCGCGCTATTACGGCCCCTACGCCAACGGCACGTCCCTCAATGTCCTGCTGGAGCTCATCCGGGCCCTGTACCCGCTCCGCACCTGCAACTACAACCTGAGCGCTCAAAACGTCGAAGCCGGGAAGTTCAAGCCCTGCCTGGAACTCCAAATCGGCAACTGCAACGCTCCCTGCATCGCCCGCGAAGACGAAGCCACCTACAACACCTACATCCAGCAAATCCGCAACATTCTCAACGGCGACCTGCGCATCCCCAAGCAGTATTTCCGCGAGCGCATGAGCGCCGCCGCCCAGGAAATGCAGTACGAGCTGGCCCATCAGTTCAAAGTCAAGCTCGATAGGCTGGAAGACTTCCAGGCGAAGTCCACCATCGTTTCCGACACGCTCACCAACATCGACGTCTTCGCCATCGCCAGCAACGAGAAATCGGGCTTTATCACCTACCTCAAGGTCATGAACGGCTCCATTATCCTCACCCAGTCCCTCGAAGTCACCAAGAAGCTCGACGAAGAAGACGCCGAAATCCTCGCGCCTCTCGTCATGCAGCTCCGCCAGGAGTTCGAGAGCGAGTCAAAGGAAATCCTCACCAACGTCCTCCTCGACCTCCCGCTGCCCGGCGTCACCCTCACTGTCCCCCAAATCGGCGACAAGCGCAAGCTCCTCGAATTAGCCATCAAAAACGTGCTCTACGCCCGCAAGGAGAAGGAAAGCATGAACGAGAAGAGCAAGGACGTGAACGAAGTGCGCATCATGGAAACCATCAAAAAGGACTTGCGCCTTACCGAGCTTCCCAAGCACATCGAATGCTTCGACAACTCCAATTTCCAGGGCGATAACCCCGTGGCCGCGATGGTCTGCTTCCGCAATTCCAAACCCAGCAAAAAAGACTACCGCCACTATCATATCAAAACCGTCATCGGCTCCAACGACTTCGACTCCATGTACGAAGTCGTGTCGCGCCGCTACCGCCGCCTCGTCGATGAAGGCGCCAGCCTTCCCCAGCTTGTCATCGTCGACGGCGGCAAAGGCCAGCTCAGTATGGCCGTCAAAGCCCTGAAAGACCTCAACCTCTGGGGCCAGATTGCCATCATCGGCATCGCCAAGCGCCTCGAAGAAATCTACGTCCCCAACGACCCGCTGCCCATCTATATCGACAAACGGAGCGAGTCCCTGCGCCTTTTCCAGCGCATGCGCGACGAAGTCCACCGTTTCGGCATCACCTTCCACCGCTCCCGCCGCGACGCCGGCACCCTCAAAACCGAACTCACCGACGTCAAAGGCCTCGGCCCCGTCACCGCCGACAAGCTCCTCAACAAGTTCAAGTCCGTCAAGAAAATTCGCGAACTATCCGAGGCCGAGCTAATCGCCGAAGTAGGCAAGGCCAAAGCCAAAGTCCTTCAAGACTACTTCGCTCAGCACGAAGCCCCTTCCCACCCCATGCCCGCCCGGCAACTACCCAGCTAATTCCCAACTATTATAAAGAAAAAAAGCAGAAAGGCCCTCGCATCACTGCGAGGGCCTTTCTGTAAACAATCAATCTGTGAAATCCGAATAATCCGGCTAACTCCGTGACGCTAGAAAGACCACAGGTTATACTCGTACTCAACCAAATCAGCGGCCGTCTGTTGAGCAGCCAAAATGCCCTGCTGAGCACCACCGTAGATATCGTCCAGTCGGCTGTCGCCCGCGTTCGATACTTTGGTAATGTAGGAGTTGAACAGCCACAGCTCAAAGGCATCAGCAAGGTTTTTATGCTGCGCGTCGTTCTCCGCGTTGAACCAGATGGCGTTCTGCGGATTGTTACGGAACACCTTTACCAGGTCGCTGTACTTGAAAGTACCAATCGTCTTCTCAATACCCGATACGTTCGAAGCAAGCGTTGAAGGAACCAGCAAAGTGATGGCTTTGATGTCGTGGTACATTCTCGACCGTTTTTTGTCGAAAATCATATCCTCCTTCAATTCCATCTCATAGATGTCCTTGGGGCGGTACTCGTTCGCAGCGGGCGCGGGCTTAGCAACAACGGCAACTGCCGCGGGGGCATTCACCATAATTACTCGGCCCTTTTTGTCCTTCATTGGCTTGCCTTTAGCATCCAACTTAGGTATTTTTTTGGTAGCTCCTTTTTTGGGAGCCGGAGCACCCCAGTCATCGCCTCCACCGCCGAGGTCCTTTTCGCTAAAACCAGCCGCCTTTTCTTCATCGCTCAGTTTCACCGTCTCGTCAGCATACGACATGTTGCTGGAAACCTCCGCCGGAGTGAACGTTGACGTGAGCGAATCATTCTTATAGGCCTGCAACTCGCCACGCTTCACCGCATCGAGAATGACCCGGCTAATTTCCTTGCCTTCCGAAAACATCGGCTTGTTCTGCTTCTCGCGCAGGTCCACCTGCCGCCAGATACTCTTGCGGAACATTTGGTCGGAAGGCGGAATCGGCCGATGCGAACCAGTGCTGCTAGCCGTGGTGGCTTGCTCCTGGGCCGCCGCCGTCAGCGATAGCGACAAACCTGCCGCAATGGCGGCCAACGTGTGAATGGATTTCATAACGGGCAAAAGCAAATTGGCTGTAGGATAGTTGACTAACGCAGCAAGGCCACGAAATATTATAGCAATGGAATGTTGAAAGTGCGCGTTACACTCACGGGCTCAACGTTGCCTTGGAAGTTCTGGCGCTGCACGTCTTTTACTTCAACATAGAGGCGGTCGCCTTCGCGATAGGCATTTACCACGTCGCTCAAGTCAGCTTGCGGGCCGCTGATGGTCTTGGTCTGGAGAGCAGGGCGTTTGCCACGCACCAGCGTCACCTCGTAGCGGGAAACCCGGAACTTAGCATCATCCGGCAGGAAAGTCAGGAAACCAGCATCCGGAATAGCCTTCAGGCTAAACGAGCGAACCGCGGTGCCAGGAGTGCCTTGTTTATCATTAACCGGGCGGCCACCTGCGAAAGCCTCAATCGTAGGCTTCGGAATGGGACGCACCTGGAACGTCTGCGAGCCGATGGCGTTGCCGCCGCTGCTCACATTCAACGTTACCTCACGGGAGTTAGGAACGAGCGTCACATCACCCACTTTGGCACCCGACATCACAGCCGCGCCGGAAGCCGAGAAGCTGGGCTTGTACTGCGCGCCCAGTGCCGGCACCGAAACGTTCAGCTTGTTGCCGCACTTGAAATACAGTGCCTGCACCGAAGCCGACTGAATCTGCATCACTGGCTTAGTGATAGTGTAAGGCACTTTCACTGTGAAGGTGGTATCGCGGCCGTTCTGGTTGAACTTAATCCGTCCTTCCCACGATGCCTTTGCATTACCCGAAGCATCGAAGCTGCCCGGGCGAGCAGTAAATTCCACTTTGCCGTGGCCATCAGGACCTACCGACAGGGAAGAACCGTTCAAGGTCATGCTCGGGTGGATGCTCGAAGCCGAAGCAGTCAGGAATAGCTCTGCTTTGTACTTGGTGCCCGCTGCCACCGTGTTCGACTCGGCACTTGCGAAAGCACCAATTTTATCAAACACAAGCGACTTAGCACCTACTTTCTGAGCCTGAGCGGACAACGCTTCCGCCTCGTACTTCAGCACTTCCGTCTCTTTTTGCGAGATGGTGGCCAATGCAGCTACAACCGGAGTATTCTCGAAGTTGAGTTCCGCAAAGTCCTTGGTTTTCTGCGATTTCTCGGTTACTCGCTTGTCATCTTTCGCATCAACAGCCAGCGGAGAAGCCTCCGGCACGTATTGCTTAATAAAGTCAGAGTATTCGTTCAGCTTTGGTTTCAGACCGGTGTAAGCAAGCCCGTTGCGCTTACCACCCAACATGGTGATAGCCACCTTATCTTCACCGCTCAGGTTGGTCATTTCCGGACCAGTGTTTTCCGTCACCTTCAGCAGTTGCTGCCGAATTTCACGCAAGTAGGTAACCATGTCCTTCGTCTTGCTGCGAATTTCTTCGCTCTGCTTCAACACGGCCAAGTCACGGGCTTGATTCTGGTTCTTGGTAACTGCCGTCTTAATGCCATCAATGGTACCGTCGGCCGCCACCGAGGTCTTATCATTGACGCCCAAAAGACTATCGTCGATAAATTTGAACTTCAGCAGAATCGCTGAGTTCACTTGAAGCGCCAGAAGAGCGGTTAGCACGAGGTACATCATGCCAATCATCTTCTGCCGCGGGGTTTCTTTTCCGCCTGCCATTATCTGTTTCCTCTAAAATTGGATGAAGAACTAACTGTTTGCTATCTTCCTAAGCCTTAAGCTTGGGCAGGAGCACGCATGGCGTTCAGCATATTGCCGTACACCCGGTTGAGCGAAGTCAGGTTGCCCGTCAGGTCAGATACTTGCTTCTGGAATTGCTCGGTGTCTTTACCAGCCTGGGTCATGTTGTCCATGGCCTTGCTGAGCGTACCGTAGAACTGGTTCATGGACTTAAGGTGCGTGTTGGCATCCTGCAACTCCATTTCATACACTGCGTTCAGAGCACCCAGATTTTTGGTCACGTTTTGCACCTGCATGTGGTACTCTTTAGCATCGGAAGTAGCATTCGACATGGCCGAAATTGCCTCTACCGTGTTACCGTAAGCCACGTTGATTTTGTCGAGCGAGTCGGCAGCCGAACGCACTTTCTTGGTGTACTCGTCGGTCACGTTGGTAGCCTCGCCCAATTGCGACAGCTGCGATGTGGTGGTGCTCAAGCGGTTCAGGCCCTGGCCCAAGCTGGTGAGAGCCTCCGGCGTTACGTTAGCATTTTTCAGCATATCGTCCAGCTTCATCGTCAAGCCTTTAGCGCTGCTATCGTTTTGTTTGCCGCCCGTTGAGGGGTCATAACCTTCGTTCAATTCCGGGTACACCAAGCTCCAGTCGTGCTCGTGGGCCTGGGGCTGGAATGCGCTTAGGAAGAAGATAACGGCTTCCGTACCCAAACCTACAATTAGCATAGAGTCGGCACCTTTCCAGTGCTCGATTTTGAACAATGCACCGACAATTACAACGGCTGCACCGATGCCGTAAATTTTGGGCATCAGCGTATCGTAGAGAAAACTTCCTTTAGCTGCCATGAGATTTTAACTGTTGAAAGGGGTTGAAAGAAGGTGTTGGAAGGGGGAGGGTGGTTAAAAATATGGCGTTTGGCCGTTTAAATTTTTAGTTGAGGGAACTGTTGGTGCCCATACCAATTTGAATCATCGAGCACCGGAAACCGATGTACGAGCGAGCCGAATCCTGGTATTCGAAGTTGCGAGTGCCTGTTTCGAGGAAGTACGCAATGTCTTTCCACGAACCACCGCGCACCACTTTGCGGGGCTCGTTGTCATCCGGGTTGGTAGGGTTCAAGTCCCACACAACCGGCACGGAGGCTTCCATATAAGCGTCATCGCACCATTCCGACACGTTGCCGGCCATGTCGTACAAACCAAAGTCATTGGGGAAGAAAGAACCTACTTCCGAGGTGTAAGCAAAGCCATCGGAGGCGTAATCCCCGCGGCCGGGCTTGAAGTTAGCCAGCATGCAACCCTTGCTGTTGCGCAGGTAAGGACCGCCCCAGGGATACGTAGCCAAATCACGGCCCCCGCGAGCAGCGTACTCCCATTCGGCCTCGGAAGGCAAACGGAAGTTCGGGTCGTTAGCATAGCCGGCTTCTTCGCGGGCCGCATTGCGGAACTTTGTGCGCCAGTTGCAGAAATACTTAGCAGCAAACCAGTCAACGCCGACCACTGGATATTCATCAAACGCTGGGTGAGTGTAGTAGTACTCCAACAGAGGGTCGCCCATGTGGTAGGTAAAGTCCCGTACCCACACCGTGGTATCCGGGTACAGTTCCGTCATCACGTATTCTTCCCCTAGCACGTCCAGCGAGTCTTGCTTGATAGCGTCCACAAACTGGCGGTATTCGTTGTTGGTAATCTCCGTTTCGTCCATGTAGAAGCCGGCGATGGTCACCTGCTTGTTCATGTTAACCATCGATGCGGAGATGTCCTGGTCGGTCTGGCCCATGTGAAAAGTACCACCGGGGCAGGGAACCATGCCAAAAGGCACTTCCTGAGGGTTAAAAATGGGGCGGTCTTCGGCGCCTACCAAGTCACCCTGGGGGCCTTTGCCAAATCCGCACCCGCCTAATAATGCCCCAGAGATAGCGAAAAGGGATAATGCTAGAAGCTTGTTCATGAGAGTTAAAAAATCTGTTTTAATTACCAATACCGCTAAAGTACATTTAGATGGGCAGGCAAATCTACACTTATTTAGGAAACTGTGCAATAGCTAACTATTTCTGCACACTACTAAATTGGGGGTAAATACGCTGAATAGCGCAAATAACTCGGTTAATCCGTTTTATCGTCTGCGAGGCCGACTAAAATTTATCCTAACTGAATTGGATAATGCCTTTTGGCGAGCAAGATAAGAAAATAGGAAAATTAGAAGCTGTAACGGGGCGTGCGAATAGCCGGGCGGGTAATCAGGCCGGGCTTAGGCAGGCGGTAGGAGAGCATAATTTCGTGCGAGCTGAAGGCCCGCGCATCTTGATTGAAGGCGATAAAGTCAAACGCATAACCGACGCGAATTGCATTGTCTTTAGCAAAACTTAAACCAAGAAGTCCCGAAACGGATTCTTCGTGGCGGTAGTTGGCACCTATCCAATACTTATCGTCGATTGTGGCTCGAACGCCACCTTCAAAGGAGTAGTTCTTTGCGTTATCAAATTTACTCTTGCTCGAGAAGCTGCCTGGCAGTACATCTTTCACAAGCACCATTGGCGTCACTATAACGGAGGAAGACGCCTCAATATTGTAGCCGGCTGTGAAGTAGGCGTGGTTCTCGGATAAATACCGGCTTTGAATGCCTTTGGTTCCCGCGCTTTTGAACGAGTACTCAGAACGAGCCAGATTGTTGAGGCTGATACCTGCGTAAAATTTCGGGGATTCGTACCAAATGCCGGCGCCCGCATCAAACTTGTTATCGGAGGCATCGCTGGGCACATTGATGTCATCCTTGTCAATCGCGTTGTAAGTGCCTTTGCTCAGGTAAGTATAAATGCCCTGAATGCCGAAGGCCAACTTGCCGGAGCCCAGTTTAATATGCTGCGAATAAGAGAGCGCGGCGTTGGTCATTTTCGACTGGCCCACCTGGTCGTAGTAGACGGCCAGGCCCACGCCGCCACTGAGGGCCGGAACGGGTAGCGAAACTGTAATCAGGCCCGTGCGGGGCGAACCGCCGCCGTCGAACGTGCCACTGTAGTTCAAATATTGGTAACGACCAATGAGGCTTACTTCTCCTTGGCCCTTGACACCGGCATAGGCCGGGTTCAAGTACATCCCATTGAGACCGTAATGGGTGAACTGAGGCTGCTGTTGAGCAAGCGCAGAACCAGCTGCAGCTGTTAGCAGCAGGGTTGCGAGTAACGTTCCTTTCATAGAAGCGGGGTGGTGATGGTGGTGGAAGAAGAGGGTGGTGGGTTGCGGCGGGTGGCTACAAGATGTCTAGCTTCCAAATGTAAGGGAAAAACCGTCTCTAAAAAATTCGGGCAAAAAAAACCGGAGCAAATGGGCGGTTGCTCCGGTTTTCAATGGCTTAAACCAACTAGACGTTGGGGTTAACGTTTTTAGGGCTGGCTTTTCCGACGTCTGACTGGGCATGCAGACGGATGTAGGCTTCAATGGCACCCGTCATGGATGGCGCATTGGGATGGGGCGCTTCGATGTCGAGTATCAGGCCAGCATCAATTACCGCCTTGGCAGTGGTAGGGCCGAAAGCGGCCAAGCGAGTACCTCCCTGCACAAAATCAGGAAAGTTAATGAATAGCGAGCTGATGCCGGAAGGGCTGAAGAAGGCAATGCAGTCGTATTTCACGTCCGAAAGGTCGGAAAGGTCGCTGGCCACTGTGCGGTAGATAACGGCTTCCGAAAACTTCAGATTGTTGGCCCGCATAAATACCGGAAGGTCGTCCTTGCGAATATCTGAGCAGGGGTACAAAAACTTCTCCCCTTTGTGCTTCCTGATGACGTCGAATAAGTCGGCAGCCGTGCGCTCGCCAACGAAAAGCTTACGCTTACGCAATACGATGTACTTCTGAAGATAATTAGCCGTCTGTTCAGAAATGCAGAAATATTTCATTTCTGCCGGCATTTCCAGCTTGGCTTCCTGGCAAATGCGAAAGAAATGGTCAACGGCGTTACGGCTGGTAAAAATAACAGCTGTATATTCCAGTATATTTATTTTTTCGCGCCGAAAATCCTTGTAAGAAACGGGCTGCACTTCAATGAACTCCCGGAAATCTACCTTAATTCCGTATTTCTCGGCAATGGAGAAATAGGGAGAAACGTCGTTGGTAGGTTTGGGCTGGGTAACCAGGATGCTACTGATGCGCTTGGCATGCCGGCCTGTGCCCGGCTTATCTGCACTCTCGGCCATACAGGAAGAAAAGGTAATGCTAGGACAATAAGAAGAGGGAAGTAAACTAAATCGTACGGTATAGCGGGGCTAATCAGTACGTAAAAACAATGAGCTTAAGTAAAACCAATAAAGGCAGTACTTCAGTAGCGCAAAGGTAGGCAAACAAATGCAGATTCAGCAGCGAGGTGTGATGATGCAACGTGCGGGCAACCCGGGAAACGGTGCCGATGAGCCCAATGCCAATGGCGGCACTGGCAGCCCACGCCACCGTGCGGGGAAAACTACCGTTAAGGCTAAGGTAGAGCAAGAGCACCAAGGGCAAAAACAAACCGGCCAAGAGCGTGGTGCGCAAGAACTCGCGATACTGAATATTGACAAGGGGCTGCAGACCAAAAATGTAGGCCAGGAGGCCTACGTACACGTATTTACTGAAAACGAAGGTGGTAATAATGGCCGTGTAAAGAAGCACCCGGGCCACAATAGCGGTTTCGGGCACGTCGAAGAAACGGCGCAACAGCGGCAGGTTCTGCAAGTCGGTATGGATGGCGGTGAGCAGCAGCGCAAATGATAAGGAAAAAAGCAGCACCAGCAGCAAATTGAGCAGTGAGAAAGCGGGCTTGGCCAGAAAGGCCTGTTGGTCGCTGCCATTGCCGAACAATTCTTCAATCTGAAAAATGCGCGCCAAACCGGGCTGGTAGGTGGTGCGAACGGCCCCATACGAGAGGCCCAGCACCAGCAAAAAGCCCAAATAGACGTTCTGGCCCTGAGGGCCAGGCAAGCGTGGTTGGGCCTGTCCGACTTGGGCCTCGGCCCGGCCGGGAACGGTACTGATGGGGCTGATTCCTGAGAATGAAGCCAAAGCGGGGGTTCCGTCGGGCTGCCACACGGCCAACAGATGCGTGCCCGGTGCCAGCTTCGCGGGCAGCAACTGGGCGAGGTCGAGCGAGTAGGTGGTGGCCGCACGGGCCGTGAAAACGAGTTGGTTATCGAGAAACAAGCTCAGGCCGGGCTGCGCAGCAAAGGCGAGTGGAAAAGGCTGGCTGCGGCCCACCCGGACCCATTGGTAGTACGCGTGAGCGGGCTGATGGTAGCCCGGCAGGTAGAAAATCAGCCGGTTGCGGGCGGCATCGTGGATGAGCCAGTCGTTGGAAAGGGCCGTGGGCGAAGCGGGTGGCAGCTGGCGGTATTCGCTGGCTTGGACCGGACGCACTGCGCCTATCAGTGCCAGTAACAGGCTCCAGGCGAGCAGCCATGACGTGCGCAATGAGCCCGAGGCTACCATATACGTTGGGCTTAACTTCCGCTTTCGGCAGCCAGCAGCTGGCGACGGGAAATGCGGCTTTGGTACACGCCGAAGAAAACACTCAGCAACGCCGAAAAGCTCACCAGTGACACAATGAGCACGGTATTGCCGAGGGCAGCGAACCGGATAACGAACAGAATCACCAGGATATTGAGCAGGCCCAGTAGCAGCACGGTGCTGATTTGCTGGAAGCCCATGGCCAGAATGCGGTGGTGAATGTGGTTTTTGTCGGGCGAAAAGGGCGAGCGACCGGCCAGCATCCGCAGCGAGAAGACCCGAATGGTATCAAACAAGGGCACAAACAGGATGCCGACGGCCACCGAGGGCGACGAAGAGCCGAAAGGCTGGCCCACCCGCACGCCCATTTCAATGAACTGAATGGCCAGGACTGACACGATGAACCCACACACCAGAGAGCCGGTATCGCCCATGAAAATAGGGGCCCGGTGAAAGTTATAGCGCAGGAAACCCAGCAGGCCGCCAATCAGGCAGACCGCAACGTAGGCGTAGTTGGCAAAGCCTTCGCCGCCGTACGCATAGAAATAGTAGCCGAACGTGCTGCAGATAATCAGGACGATAGTGCCCGCCAGACCGTCGAGGCCATCGATGAGGTTGATGGCGTTGGTGATGCCGACGATGACGCCGAGGGTGAAGGCGTAGCTGATGCCAACGGGCAACGTCCCGATGCCCAGAATGCCCTGAAAGCTGGTGATACGCACATCGGCCATTATCATCACGATGCCGGTGGCTAGCAGCTGCCCCACAAATTTCTTCGAAACCGACATGCCCACCAGGTCATCCTTCAGGCCCACGAAAAACAGGATGATGCAGCCAGCCAGCAGCTCTTTCACGCCATTTTGCAGGGGCGCGAAGATGGTGAGGGCCGACATGAAGCCCGCGAAAACCGCCACGCCGCCCAGGCGCGGGGTGAGCGACTGGTGCACGGTGCGCCCGTTGGGCGTATCGAGCATGTTTTTGAGGTGAGCGATGTAGATAATGGACGGCACGGCAAACAGCGACACCAGCAACGCCCACATCCAGGACAAGCCTAATGGAATATCGAAATGATTCATGGGAAATGCGTTAGGGATGAAGGGGTAAATGGTAGAAATAATAACCTACGGAATAGCAGGAAATAGACATGAAATCAGCTGTGAAGCACCCCTAGACGGTCAAGTAAGGCGATATGCGTAAAGTTATTAGGCACGATAGAGTCGGGCACGAAAATGAATTTCTTGTCGAAAATCTGGGGACCGTGGTAGTAGCTCACCCAATATTGGTTGTTGAGGTGAAACAGGGCCGAATCGATGGCCTCGACGGGCACGGCGGTGCGGGGCGGCACCTCCTCGAATAGGAAGCGGAGGGTGGACGTGCGCACCTTTTCGCCATCTTCCTGCTCGCCGTAGCCGTTGGCGTTCACGATGACATTGTGCAGGGGAAAGGCATTGTGATTGAGCAGGTACACTTGCCAGATGGTTTGGCCTTCGGGCGTCAGGGCCTGGTCGTCGGGAATCACGGCCACGGAAACGCCTTCTACCGGGTCAAAAGAAATGTCTTGTTTCACAGGACCACAGATTTAACGGATTTTGACGGATTAAACAGCTTTTTGTGGTTGCCGACGGGCAATAAGCGGATACGTGTTAGGCGGCGGTGGCGTCGAGCAATTGCAGCAAATAAGGCAGCAGGCGCTCCTGGACTTCGGCCACCGATACCGACGCGGTGCTGCCCAACTCCTGAGCCAGGGAGGTAACGGCCTTGTCAGTGATGCCACAGGGCACGATATGGCCAAAGTACGTAAGGTCGGGGTTGACGTTCAGGGCAAAGCCGTGCAGCGTGACCCAACGGCTGCATTTCACACCGAGGGCGCAAATTTTGCGCGGGTTGGGCGCCCCGGCTTCCCAATCGAGCCACACGCCGGTGAGTCCGGCGATGCGACCGGCATTGAGGCCGTACTCGGCCAGGGTGCGGATAACGGCTTCTTCCAGCACGCGCAGGTACCAGTGAATGTCGGGCCGGAAGTTATCGAGGTCGAGAATGGGGTAGCCCACCAGCTGGCCGGGCCCGTGGTAGGTGATGTCGCCCCCGCGGTTGATGCGGTGGAAGCTGGCTTCGTGCGCCGCCAGGGCCGCTTCGTCGAGCAGCAAATGCTCGGGCTTGCCGCTTTTGCCCAGGGTGTAGGTGTGCGGGTGCTCGCAGAGCAGCAGGTGGTTGGGCGTGGCAACTGGCGCGGCCCCGGTGGTTTCGGCCTGGCGGTTCTGAATTTTAATAGCCAGCGTGGCGTCCATCAGCTCTTCCTGCAGGCGCCAGGTGGGCACGTAGTCGACCAACCCGAGGCGCTGCACCCGCACCGTGCGGTTGGGAGAGGGGCTGGCGTCGTCGGGAAGGAGGGTGTCGAGCAGTTGGGGGGCGAACTGTTCTACGGGGGAAGCCATGGGCGTGGGTTGATGAAACGGGACGCAAAGGTACTACCCCCCGTAAGCTTTAGCTTGTGCTGGCTGGCAGTTAGCTTGCGGCTCCCCGTTGGATATCGACTTCCCCACATGGCCCACGCGCCCCACGAACTAGGCCAGGCCGGCGAAACCGCGGCGGCCGACTACTTCCTGACCCAGGGCTTTGAGGTGCTGGCCCGCGGCTATCGTCACGGCCGGGCCGAAGTAGACCTCGTGCTGCGGCGCGGCACCGAGCTCTTGGTTTTCGCAGAAGTCAAAACCCGCTCTTCGGGCCAGTACGGGCCACCCGAAACCTTCGTATCGGCCCGCAAAAAGGAGCTATTCCGGCTCGCGGCTACCCATTTGCAGGAAGAACTGGACTGGCGCGGCGACATCCGATTCGATATTGTGGCCCTCACCCTGCTCAGCCAAGGCTTTCGCATCGAGCATTTTGAGGATGCTTTTTATTGATGTGCTGATTCTTTGATGTGGCGATACAACGCCCCTCTTTAGCACATCAGCCCATCTATTTACGCTTGGGGGCCACTTTGGCCGGGGCACGAAGCGGCGCGCGCGGCGTGGGCCGGCGCTGGCCGGGGCGTTCCTCCACATCGGGCTGACCGCGCTTGTCGATACTTTTCTCTTTGTCGTAAATGAGCACGGCGTTGCGGTTGTACTCCCGAATCAGCTCGGGCTCGGCCACCTCGGGGTCGTAGCCCGATTCGGCGTACTGGTACTCGTAGTGGCGGCGGCCCCGGAAGCCCCAGAACTTGGTCCAGACCCCCACTTTGCGGCCGTTTTCGAACTGACCGCGCCAGTCGGGCTGGCCGTTGACGAGGAATTTGGCGTAGTCGCCTTCCAGCTTGCCCTCCACGTAGGGCACCACTTCGTTGATTTTGCCGCGGTCTTCGCCGTAGTAGCTCACGTTGGCATCGCGCGGGAAACCCATTTCGTAGTGGATTTTGGTGAGCAGCACGCCATTTTTATCGAACCTCTCCCAGCGCAGGTGCTTGGTGCCGAGGGCGTAGTAGCCGCTTTCGAGCACCTTGTTATTCTGCATCTTTTTGTAGGGGCCGTGCAGAATCTTCAGGTTGGGCGCATCTTCCTGCACTGCGGCCAGCTTCAGGACTTTGTGCTTCTTGGTGTCGTAGTAATAATACGCCGGCGCGTAGGCATTGAGGGTTTTGGGGTACTTGAGGAAGTAGAAAATCTCAATCGTCTGGTTGCGGCCTTTGGGGCCGCTTTTGGCGAAGGCCCGCTTCATCTTCTCGCCCAGGAAGACGTTTTTCTTCTTCTTCTTGGACTTGCGCTCGGTGTCTTTCTCGGCGTCCTTCGCGGCTTTCGCCTGCTCTTTGGTGAGCACTGCTTTGCGGGCGGTGCTGAGCGAGGGCTTGCCCCGGAGCGAATCGGCGGTGTGCGTGAGCGTATCGGCCCCCAGCACGGCGGCAAGGGGCTGGTCGGGGTTGCTGTTGAAGGAAACGGCTTTGCGGGTGCACGCCCACGGCAGCAGCGTGAACAGCACCAGCCCAAGCCCCAGGAAACGCAGCGGCCGCAGCCAAAGACCAAGTATGCGCATGAATCGAACGGAATATTTTTGCGGCATCAACGCAAAGGTATAGCGGTTTGGTGCCCAGGGGTGAACGGGATTGATTCAACGAGTGAATCTCATTCGCCCTTGACTTCCCGGCTAGTCAGGTCGAGGAGTTGGCCGGCCTTCAGCAAGTGCACCTGCAAGCCGTGGCCGCTGATAACCTGGTGCTCGGGCAGGCCGGGCAGGTTGTTGTGCGTGGTCTGGGCCGCATCGACGACGACCACGGACTCTTCCCCAAAAACCTCGGCTGGCCGGCCGTGGCGGATGAGCAGGCCGGTTTCCTCGCTCAGGCCGATGCCAAGCAGCGTGGGCTGGGCCAGCACGGCGTGCATGAGGCGCGGGTAGCGCCCGCGCTCGGCAAAGTGCTGGTCGAGCAGCACGCCGGGCAGCAGGCCCAGGCCGGGCTTCACCTCAATCTGGCCGCCCAGCAGGCTGCGCCAGCCGTGCCCGTTCACCAGCATAAACTCGGCCACGGCCGAGGCCCCGGCGCTGGTGCCGGCCAGGATGAACGTGGCTTCGGTAAGATACTTATGCTTGAGGATGGCCAGAAATTCGGTGTTGAGCAGGAAGTCGGTGAGGCGCTCCTGGTCGCCGCCGCTCATGAACACCAGCGTGGCCCGGCGCAGGCGCATGAGCGTGGCGGGGTCGTCGGCCGGGTTGTGTTCATCAACCTGCAGATGCCGGACATGGGGGTAGCCCAGCAGGTGCCAGGAGTGGGCGTAGGCGGCGGCGGTGCGGGCGGGCTGGCGGCGGGTGGCAGTGGTGAGCACCTCGATGGTGGCGTCGGGGCCGGGCAGCAGGCGGCCCAGCAAGGTCAGCAGCGGGTCGTCGTCGCCGCCGCCCAGCACCACGAGGGTGCCCAGCGGCGCGGCAGCGGGAGAAGCGGAAGCAGTGGGCATTTGGCGGGGGTTTGGGACGGCAAGATGGGGAGATGCGACGGAAGTGGGGCCAAAATGGAAGCAGAGAATGGGAAAAGCTCGCTCTGCGGCTCCCATTTACCGGCGGCTTCGCCCTACTTTTGCACGGAATATTTTCTCCCTCAACCCCGCTTGCCTAGCGAAGCACCTCCCCTCTTTTTATGCAGCCGCAGACCGTGGAAGCCATCACGTCCCTGATTCAGGAGGGCGAATTTTTCAAGCTAAAGCAGGTACTCCGCGACTTTCAGCCGTCGGAGCTGGTGGCCCTTATTGAGGAAGAAGAAGAACGGGAGCAGCTCATCATCTTCCGGCTGCTGCCGCTGAAGCTGGCCACCGAGGTGTTCGAATACCTCGATTTGGAGGTGCAGCGGCACTTTCTCGACAACCTGGCCCAGGACAAGATGGCCGACATCCTCAACGAGATGTCGCCGGATGACCGCACGGCCCTGCTCGAATTCCTGCCCGCCAACTTCGTGGCCGAGCTCATCCAGAGCCTGTCGGAGCCGGAGCGGAAGGTGACTTTGCAGCTGCTGGGCTACCCCGAAGACTCGGTGGGCCGCCTGATGACGCCCGATTACATTGCCATTCGCGAGAACTGGACGGTGCAGCAGGTGCTCGACTACGTGCGGCAGCACGGCGGGCAGTCCGAAACGCTGAGCATGCTCTACGTGACCGACGCGCACGGCGTGCTGATTGATGACATTCGCATCCGCGAGTTTCTGCTTTCGGCCCCCACGGCGCGGGTGCGCGATTTGATGGACCGCCGCTTCGTGCACCTCACCGCCAGCCAGGACCAGGAAGACGCCATCGACATCTTCCGGCGCAACGACCGCAACGCCCTGCCCGTGGTGTCGGACCAGGGCATTCTGCTCGGCATCGTCACAATTGACGACATCCTGAGCATCCGGGAGCAGGAAGACACCGAGGACATGCAGAAGCTCGGCGGCTCGGAGGCGCTGGACGAGCCTTACCTGGCCACGCCGCTCATGCGCATGGTGCAGAAGCGGGCCGGCTGGCTGGTGGTGCTGTTTCTGGGCGAGCTGCTCACGGCCTCGGCCATGCAGTTTTTCGAGGGCGAGCTGCAAAAGGCCATTGTGCTGGTGCAGTTCATTCCGCTCATCATCAGCTCGGGCGGCAATTCGGGCTCGCAGGCCACGTCGCTCATCATCCGGGCCATGGCGCTGGGCGAGTTCACCCTCAGCGAGTGGTGGCGGGTGCTGCGGCGCGAAATCCTGTCGGGCCTGGCGCTGGGCGTTATTCTGGGCATCGTGGGCTTTGCCCGCATTGCCATCTGGCAAAGCATCACCCCCATTTATGGCCCGCATTGGCTCATGGTGGCCTTCACGGTGGGCATTGCGCTGGTGGGCATCGTGCTGTGGGGCTCGCTGGCGGGCTCCATGCTCCCGCTGCTGCTCAAGAAGCTGGGCCTGGACCCGGCCACGTCTTCCGCCCCCTTCGTGGCCACGCTGGTCGATGTCACGGGGTTGATTATTTACTTCTCCGTGGCCCTGGTGATGCTGCACGGCACGCTGCTGTAGGCCGGGCGGCGGCCCCCACCCCTTACTTCCGAAAACCTCCGCCACCAGTGGCGGGCCGTGTGGGGGGTGTGCCCATGCCTGCCGCCACCGGTGGCGGGCCATGCGGAGGCACTGCCCGGGCCTACCGCCACCAGTGGCGGGCCGTGTGGGCACACCCCTTGCCCCTACCGCCACCAGTGGCGGGCCATGCGGAGGCACTGCCCGGGCCTACCGCCACGGGTGGCGGGGGCCGGCGCTACTCCAGCTTCCGGCGGCTGGCCTTCTTCTCGCCCTGAATCTTTTTGCCTTCGAGGCGCTTGCGCACGGCGGCTTTGTTGGGCCTGGTGGCCTTGCGGGGCTTGGGCCGGCGCAGGCTCCGCAGCAGCAGCGCGTGGAAGCGGGCCAGGGCAATTTCCTTGTTGCGCAGCTGGCTGCGGTCGTCCTGCGCGGTGATGAGCAGCAGGCCCTCGGCGGTGAGCTGGTTGGCCACCTTCTCCAGAATCAGCGCCTTCTGCAGGTCGGTCAGCACCTGCGAATCCATCAGGTGCCAGCGCAGCTCCACGCGGGACTCCACCTTGTTCACATTCTGCCCGCCCGGCCCGCTGGAACGGCTGGTCTGGAAGGTGATTTCGGGCAGGAAAGCAGCGGCGGGGGGAAGCACAGGGTCGAATGGGAAGCTAGAAAAGGGACGTCATGCTGAGCGGAGTCGAAGCATCTCTACCGCAATAGTAAATAAATCACTACCCCACGCGAGATGCTTCGACTCCGCTCAGCATGACGTCCCTTAATGTACGATTACTTCTTATTTATTGAGCAGCATCGCGCCGTAGGAGTACCCGCCGCCGAACACCGTAATAATCACGGTATCGCCGCTTTTCAGCTGGTCCCATACTTCGGCCAGGCCGATGGCGGCCCCGGCGCAACCGGTGTTGCCGAGGCGCTCGATGTTGCTCACGGCGCGGGCCGGGTCGATGCCGAGCTGCTTGGTCACGTTCTTCGAGATGCGCAGGTTGGCCTGGTGCGGAATGAGGTAGGTGAGGTCCGTGGCGGCAAGGTGGTGCTTGTCGAGCAAGGTTTGGGTCACGCGGGCCATGTAGATGCAGGCCTGCTGAAACACGTCGCGGCCGAAGGGCATCACAATGCCTTTTTCCACGGGCTTGAGGGTCACGGCTTCGTCGGCTTTGCCCACGGGGGCCGCGCCGCCGGTGATGACTTCGGCAATGGACAGGTCGTCGGGGCTGATGCGCTCCTTGGAAAACAGCAGCGCCGCCGCGCCGTCGCCCCACAGGTGGCCGGCCATGGTGTCTTCTTCGTTGTTGTAGGCCGTGTTGTGCTCGCTCACCACCACCACGGCGCGGGTGGCCTTGCCCATGGCAAAGTAGCCCTCCACTATTTCCACCGCGTTCAGCAGAGAGGCGCAGGCCGAGGAAATGCTGACCGTCGGAATCTCGTTCACGCCCAGGTCGCGCTGCACAGCGTGTGCGGCCGTGAAAATGGTATCGTGCGGCGTGTAAGTGCCGGCCACGATAAGGTCAACGCTATCGGAGGCAAAGGCGGGAGCAGCGGCAAAAACAGCGCGGGTCGCGGCGATGGCCATGGTATTGGCATTCTCGTCAGGGCCCGCTTTGCGACGCTCCTGAATGCCGGTTCGCTCAATTATCCACTCGTTGGCCAGGCCGTTGAGGCGGGTGAAATGAGCGTTGGTCACGACTGCCTCCGGAAGGTAAGCAGCCACATGATGAAGATACACAGGTTGGTGTTGGGTGGGAAATTCTAACGCACCTTTCGGCCGGGCAAAGGTACGTTGCCCGGCCCGCGGCGGCCGGGGTGCCCGCCCAATATGCCCGAATTTTATACCGGAGGGCACTTGGTTGGTGGGTGGTAGTGGGTAGTTGTCAGTGGTCAGTGGTTGCTCGAAGCGCTAAAAACTACCAACTGACAACTAACAACCAGTTACTCCTTCTGAATGCGGCCGCTGCCGTGCACCACGCTGCTCAGCTGCGCGCCCCCGGCCACAAACACGCTGCCCGAGCCGGAAATAGTGGCTTCTGCCGTGCGGCTGGCGTACACATGGGCATCGCCCGAGCCGCTGATGCGCGCCTTGCACGTCTCCGTGTGCAGCTCATGCGCCTTCACCTTGCCCGAGCCGCTGATGCGGACTTCCTGCTGCCCGCAGCTGCCGCCCACTACCACGTCGCCCGAGCCCGATACGGCCGTTTCGACGCTGCTGGCTGTGAGCTGCGGCACCTGCAGGTTGCCCGAGCCCGACACGGCCAGGCTCAGGGCCTCGGTTTTCAGGTGCCCCTCCACTTCGAGCTTGCCCGAGCCGCCCACGCGCAGGGCCGTCAGGCTGGGCGCGGTGATGTACACGGTCACCGGGCCGTGGTCTTTGTGGTTGAACATATTGCCGTTGTCGCTGCGGTAGCCCAGGCGCAGCTGCTTGTCCTTCACAGCCGTCTCAAAATCGGCCAGGTCTTCTTTGCTGGCTTCTACCACCACGCTTTGGGGGCTGCCCTGCTTCACCACCACATGGGCCGAGCCGCCCAGGCTGATTTCGGTGAATGTGCCTACCGAGCGGGTTTCGCGGTCGGCCGTGGGACCGGCGTTGGTGAAGGACGAAAGCACGCCCACGGCCAGCACCATCAGGCTGGCCCACATCGATTTATTACGCAACTTGCTCATCAGAAAAAAGGGGAAAGGTGAATGATTTAAACCTGACATTTCAAAGATGCAGCTGCCGCCCCGGGGGTTGCCCGGCCGCTTTCTCCTTTCTTCTGCTGGCCAGCTGCGCAGTCGCAACCGCAACTTAATCGCCCTGCTTAAAACTCGACGTGCAGCCGCACGGCCACCACGTGCACCGGCCCGCTACGGTCGCGGTTATACGCCGGATTCACCACAAACTGGTAATCGGGGCTGATGCTGGCGTGGTATTTCGGCAAAGCAATGCTGTAGTACACCTCGCCAATCTGCTCGAGGCCGTAGTTCAGCGCGCCATCGCCCACAATGAAGCCGTAGCCCCCCGCCGCCAGGTAGGCCCGGTGCTCGGTGCTGATGCCGTTCACCACCACGGCCACGCCAAGGCGGTCGTCGGGCCGCTGCCAGCGGGTGCCGGTGCTCACCACGCCGAGGCTGGCGCTCTGGTCGATTTCGGTGAAGGCCCAGGTTTCGTTCTTGCCGTCGTTGTAGCTCACGCGGGCAAACAGGCCCACGTTTTTGCTGATTTCCTGCTCCGCGTTCAGGCCGAACCCTACTTTGGTGTGGCCGTCGCGGCGCACGTTCACCACATCGGGCTGCTCGCCGGTGGCCTGGGCCAGGGCCACGGCGCTGCGGTAGGTGGCCATGGCCGCTACGTTGCGGAAGCCCAGCACCCGCAAGGTGCCCTGCCGCCCGCCCAGGTGGTAGGTTTTGGTCAGCTCCAGCGTTTCGGCGTGGGCCGTGCCGTAGTGGAAGTCCAGCACTGGGCCGTTGGCCAGGGTGGGCATCAGGGTAGAGGCGAAGCGCAGGGCGAAGTCGGGCGTCACGTATTCGAGCACGCCGCCCACGGTGTAGCCGCGGGTGTTGGCGGCATAGTCCCAGCCGCCGGCGCTCATCAGGCTCCAGTTCAGGAACTGCGTGCGCGGGTCGTGCGAGTAGCTGTTCTGGTCAAAAAAATCGGCGGTACTGAACTTGCCCAGGTTGATAGCGAAGTAGTGCGTAGGGCGCGGGCCGGCCAGCTGGTTGAAATCGTCTTCGTCCACATCGGTGCCGCTGCCCAAGGCAAATACCTGCCGCAGGTACAGCCGGGCCAGGTACAGGTTCGGGGCCGGGTCGCCGATGCGGAACGTTTCGCCGTTGGTGAAGCCCGCAATGCCCCGCGCCCCGCTCAGGCCACTGCCGCCGGCCACCTCGGGGTTGAAATAAAGGGCCGCGCCCTTCCACAGCCGCCGCCCGATAAAGAGCGTGGTGGTGAGCGAGAGCTTCGCCGATTCGCGGTCGGCCAGGCTGTATTCCCCCGAATACGGCGTGGTCAGGTTGTTGTGCCACTGGTCGATGAGCGTCTGCTGAAAGTGCAGGCTCCAGTTGCGGGGCTTTTCGGGCGTGTCGTTGGGCTGGTGAATGGGCTCCTGGGCAGGAGCCGCGTTAGGTGGCGTAGCCGGCGGCGTGGTGCCGGGCGGAGTGACCTGGGCCAGAGTAGCAAGCGGCAACGCCGCGAGCAGCAACGAAAGTAAGGATGAGCGCAAAGTGAGCTAATAGAGTGAAAAACAAAGACAACCACGAAATGTAAGGCCTTGCACTACACTCGAAGATAAAAACAAACCCCAAAGCAAGAGCTATGGACATGACAAATGTATGAATTTTTAGATTAGTCTAAAAATTAATTTAGATTACACGAAAAGCAAATCCCGAATTGTTGTTGTCCGTTTATTGAGGCGTGATGTTCCTGCCTTTCCGGCCCGGCCAGAAAGGCATTCGCTATTTTTGCCCCATGCCTTTGCTCCATTACCTCGACCAAGGCCAGGGCCCGCCCTTGGTTATCCTCCACGGCCTGTTCGGCACCCTCGACAACTGGCAGACCCTGGCGCGACGCTGGGCCACCGAAGCCGGCCTGCGCGTCATCAGCGTCGATTTGCGCAACCACGGCCGCTCGTTTCACAGCCCCGAGCATACCTACGCCCTTATGGCTCAGGATGTACTGGCCCTCTTCGACCACCTGCAACTGGGCCCGGAAACCACCCTGATGGGCCACAGCATGGGCGGCAAAGTGGCCATGCGCCTCGCCCTCGACCACCCCGAGCGCCTGGCCCGGCTCATTATTATAGATATTGCCCCGCGCTTCTCCAATATGGAGCATCAGGACAATATTCTGGCGGGCCTGCGCGCGGTGAACCTGGCCACCCTCACCAATCGGCAGGAAGCCGATGCCGCCCTTGCCCAATACATTGACAACGTGGGCACCCGGCAGTTCCTGCTGAAAAACCTGTACCGGCAGGAGGATAACAGCTTCGCCTGGCGCATCAACCTGCCGGTCCTGGCCGAGGACCTGGCCGCCGTTGGCGAAGCCACCACCAGCGCCACTCCGTTTCTGAAACCAACCTTATTCATCCGGGGCGGCCTGTCGGACTACATCACGGCCGATGACAAGTTGACCGGCATTCCGGCACTGTTTCCTAACTCGGAAGTAGCCACGATGGTCGACGCCGGCCACTGGGTGCACGCCGAAAAGCCCGAGGAAGTATTTGGACTGGTGCAGGCTTTTGTGCAGCAGTAAGGCGGCGTTCCTGCTTGGTTCAATCGCCCCGCACGATATAAGAAAGCGCGGCTATTTTTCAGATATAATACGCTTATTTTCTGCATATTACTCAGATAATTTACTTTATTTTTTTGGCTTTAGTTTCTGGCTGATGCCTGACCAAATCACCGGCAAGGCCTGCAGTTACGAAGAATATTTGACTATACAAAACGGACCCAGTCTATAAAATAATTTATAAATAAAATTGAAATATTTATTTTGTGATAAAACAACAATTATCATAATAAAAAATATTCATTATACAAAATATTGAAATCGGTTTTAAAACTTAAATTTTAACGAAATTTCATAAAATTGCTCAAAAAATTAAAAACAACGCAGCCCAAACAGTAGTTATTTTAATATGATTAAACCAACAATAAATAATAAGGTGACGTCATAAAAATAAATCTCGCTTAGGATTGAGCTGGATTAAAGAAATAATATTGTGCCCTTCTACGGAAGGATTCATATTCATTCTTTTTTCAACCCTTTTTTCAATTCCTGAATGAGAACTCAACTACCTCTTGGATTTCTGTTGAGGCTTGCATCCGTTGGGGTGATTATGTCGATTCCCATGTTGGGCCACGCCCAGACAGGAATTGGCACACGCACCCCCGACCCATCAGCCGCGCTCGATATATCGAGCAGCAATCGGGGCCTGCTCATCCCACGAGTGGCCCTAAAATCAGCTACCGACAACACCACGGTAGAAAACCCGGCCACCGGGCTCATGATTTTCAACACCAGCCCTGATTTGCTTGGCGGGCCGGGGCTTTACTACAATGCCGGGGGAGCCACGGGCGCCAAAGGAAGCAGCCCAACCAGCTGGGTTCGGGTTGTGACCACCGGAGCGCCCGTCGGGGTGGATTCCTGGAGTACCGTCGGAGTGGTTAAGATTCCCCAAACAGGTAGTACCCCAAATACGATAGGCAACAACAGTTCGTCATCGGCCCAGGCAGCCTACATTCTTAATCAAACTTCCGTACAGAACACCGCAGATTTTAATATCTCAGGAAACGGTACCCTTGGCAGCAATTTGCAGGTTGGCGGCAGTGCCACGGTTGGTTCGCTAGGACGAGGAACTGGAACGACCAGCAAAATAATATCCAACGCTGTGGGCAAGCTAATCGCCCAGCCGCTCGATGTACTGAGTGTAAGCGGACAACAGCTTACTATTGGCAATGGCGTAATAAACAGCACGGTAACGCTACCAACCACGACCATATCCGTTGGCTCAACCGCGACCGGAGCACCTGGCACGAATGCGTCTGTTGTCAATAGCGGAACCGCCACGGCCGCCGTTCTCAGATTTACAATTCCGGCCGGAGCAGCCGGAGCAACCGGGGTCCAAGGGGCCACGGGCCTGACCGGGGCCACCGGCTCGCAGGGCCCGATTGGCCTGACCGGCGCCCAAGGCCCAGTTGGTGCAATCGGCGCCCAAGGCGCAGCTGGCGCAGCTGGTCCTCAGGGGGCAGTTGGCTTAACCGGGGCCGCTGGCGCGGCTGGCGCGCAAGGCACAACAGGCTTAACCGGTGCCACTGGCGCGCAAGGCCCGATTGGCCTGACTGGCGCCCAGGGCCCAACCGGCCTGAATGGCGCGCAGGGCCCAAGTGGCTCAACAGGTGCTACCGGCGCACAAGGCCCGATTGGCTTGACCGGCGCGCAAGGCCCAACGGGCCTGACCGGGGCCACCGGCTCGCAGGGCCCGATTGGTTTGACCGGCGCGCAAGGGCCGATTGGCCTGACCGGGGCGCAAGGCCCCACCGGCGCTACTGGCGCCCGGGGCCTGACCGGCAGCACCGGCGCACAAGGCCCGATTGGCTTGACCGGCGCGCAAGGCCCAACGGGCCTGACCGGGGCCACCGGCTCGCAGGGCCCGATTGGTTTGACCGGCGCGCAAGGGCCGATTGGCCTGACCGGGGCGCAAGGCCCCACCGGCGCTACTGGCGCCCGGGGCCTGACCGGCAGCACCGGCGCACAAGGCCCGATTGGCTTGACCGGCGCGCAAGGCCCAACGGGCCTGACCGGGGCCACCGGCTCGCAGGGCCCGATTGGTTTGACCGGCGCGCAAGGGCCGATTGGCCTGACCGGGGCGCAAGGCCCCACCGGCGCTACTGGCGCCCGGGGCCTGACCGGCAGCACCGGCGCACAAGGCCCGATTGGCTTGACCGGCGCGCAAGGCCCAACGGGCCTGACCGGGGCCACCGGCTCGCAGGGCCCGATTGGTTTGACCGGCGCGCAAGGGCCGATTGGCCTGACCGGGGCGCAAGGCCCCACCGGCGCTACTGGCGCCCGGGGCCTGACCGGCAGCACCGGCGCACAAGGCCCGATTGGCTTGACCGGCGCGCAAGGCCCAACGGGCCTGACCGGGGCCACCGGCTCGCAGGGCCCGATTGGTTTGACCGGCGCGCAAGGGCCGATTGGCCTGACCGGGGCGCAAGGCCCCACCGGCGCTACTGGCGCCCGGGGCCTGACCGGCAGCACCGGCGCACAAGGCCCGATTGGCTTGACCGGCGCGCAAGGCCCAACGGGCCTGACCGGGGCCACCGGCTCGCAGGGCCCGATTGGTTTGACCGGCGCACAAGGCGCTACTGGCTCAACTGGCCCAATAGGGTTGACCGGCGCCAGTGGCGCCAAAGGCGACACCGGTGCAGCTGGGCCGATGGGCCCGATAGGCTTGACCGGTGCCACCGGGGTGAAAGGCGACACGGGTGCCACTGGCCTTGCGGGCACCAATGGCACTAATGGTGCCGTTGGTGCCACCGGGCCGATGGGCCCGAAAGGCGACACGGGCGCTAACGGTGCAGTTGGTGCAACTGGTCCGATGGGCGCTACCGGTGCCACCGGCGCGGCTGGCACCAACGGCACCAACGGCACCAACGGCGTTGACGGTGCGGTTGGCGCTACCGGTGCCACCGGCGCGGCGGGCACCACCGGCACCAACGGCCCCAACGGCGTGGACGGTGCAGTTGGCGCTACGGGCGCGGCTGGTCCGATGGGCGCTACCGGTGCCACCGGCGCGGCTGGCACCAACGGCACCAACGGCACCAACGGCGTTGACGGTGCGGTTGGCGCTACCGGTGCCACCGGCGCGGCTGGCACCAACGGCGTTGACGGTGCGGTTGGCGCTACCGGCGCGGCTGGCACCAACGGCACCAACGGCGTTGACGGTGCGGTTGGCGCTACCGGCGCGGCTGGGCCGATGGGCGCTACCGGTGCCCCCGGCGCGGCTGGCACCAACGGCACCACCGGCACCAACGGCGTTGACGGTGCGGTGGGCGCTACCGGCGCGGCTGGTCCGTTGGGCGCTACCGGTGCCACCGGCGCGGCTGGCACCAACGGCACCAACGGCACCAACGGCGTTGACGGTGCGGTTGGCGCTACCGGCGCGGCTGGCACCAACGGCGTTGACGGCGCCAAAGGCGACACCGGTGCGGCTGGCGCCGATGGCGTTGACGGAGCAACTGGTGCCACAGGCGCAACCGGCGACCAAGGTTTCAAAGGTGACAAGGGCGATACCGGCCTGACCGGTGCTCAGGGCGACCAGGGCGAGAAGGGCGATAAAGGCGACACGGGTGCCACGGGCCCCCAGGGCGGCCAAGGCATTCAGGGCATAGCGGGCGACGTTGGCGCAACTGGCGCAACCGGAGCCGCCGGTGCAACTGGCAGCCAAGGCATTCAGGGGACCAAGGGCGATATCGGCCTCACCGGTGACAAGGGCGATAAAGGCGACACGGGTGCCACGGGCCCCCAGGGCGGCCAAGGCATTCAGGGCATAGCGGGCGACGTTGGCGCAACTGGCGCAACCGGAGCCGCCGGTGCAACTGGCAGCCAAGGCATTCAGGGGACCAAGGGCGATATCGGCCTCACCGGTGACAAGGGCGATAAAGGCGACACGGGTGCCACGGGCCCCCAGGGCGGCCAAGGCATTCAGGGCATAGCGGGCGACGTTGGCGCAACTGGCGCAACCGGAGCCGCCGGTGCAACTGGCAGCCAAGGCATTCAGGGGACCAAGGGCGATATCGGCCTCACCGGTGACAAGGGCGATAAAGGCGACACGGGTGCCACGGGCCCCCAGGGCGGCCAAGGCATTCAGGGCATAGCGGGCGACGTTGGCGCAACTGGCGCAACCGGAGCCACTGGGCCACAAGGCATTCAGGGACTTAAAGGGGACCAGGGCGACAAGGGGGACACCGGCGCCATCGGATTGACCGGTGCTGCCGGCGCACAAGGCAACCAGGGCATTCAAGGCATTACGGGTGATATTGGCGCCACGGGGTCAGTTGGCGCTACAGGTCCTCAGGGCGCCCAAGGCCTCCAAGGGGCCCAAGGCCCTCAAGGCGACCAAGGTGAGAAGGGCAACCAAGGCGATATCGGAAACACCGGTGCGCAGGGCATTGCCGGGCCTCAAGGCATTCAGGGCATTCAGGGCGACATTGGCGCCACGGGGGCCACGGGCGCTACCGGACCACAGGGCAGCCAGGGCATCCAAGGTGACCAAGGTGACACCGGCGATACCGGCCCCCAGGGCCTTCAAGGTATTCAGGGCATCAAGGGAGACATTGGCGCGACCGGCCCTCAGGGAGCCAATGGATTGGATGGCTCCAATGGAGCAGTCGGTGCAACTGGTCCGATGGGCTTGACCGGCTTAACTGGTGCTAATGGTGCTGATGGCGCCGTGGGCGCTACCGGTCCAGCAGGTGCTAAAGGTGACACCGGCGTAGCTGGTGCCAATGGCGTTGACGGTGCGGTTGGCGCTACTGGCCCAATGGGTGCCACCGGCACCAAAGGCGACACGGGTGCCACTGGCCTCGCGGGCAGCAACGGCACCAATGGTGCTGACGGCGCAGTTGGCGCCACCGGGCCGATGGGCTTGACGGGTGCCACCGGCCCTAAGGGCGACACCGGCACTGCTGGTGCCACCGGAGCCACCGGCGCGGCTGGGGCCAACGGCACCAACGGCACCAACGGAATTGACGGCTCAGTTGGCGCCACCGGCGCCATGGGTCCTAAAGGTGACACAGGCATTGACGGCGCCACGGGTGCCACCGGTCCAATGGGTGCCACCGGCGCGAAAGGCGACACTGGCGCGGCTGGGGCCGCGGGCACTGACGGAGCAGTTGGTGCCACCGGCGCCACTGGCGCCACTGGTCCAATGGGGCCGATGGGTGCCACTGGCGTTAAAGGAGACACGGGCGCAACCGGCACCACCGGTGCTGACGGCGCGCAAGGTCCTACTGGCCTGACCGGCGCAACTGGGGCTACTGGCGCAACCGGCACGGCCGGTCCCCAAGGCCTTCAGGGTGCCACTGGGGCTACGGGTGACCAAGGTATTCAAGGCGTAGCCGGTGCTGCTGGTCCAATTGGACCTCAGGGCGCAACCGGCGCGGCTGGCGCCGCTGGGGCCAAGGGCGACCAAGGTATTCAGGGGATAAAGGGCGATACCGGCGCATCTGGCGCGAACGGGGTAGCGGCCACAATAGCAGTAGGCAGCACCACCACGGGCGCTGCCGGTTCGCAGGCCTCGGTGACTAACACCGGTACTGCTTCGGCGGCTGTGTTTGCTTTTGCTGTTCCAGCTGGTGCTACTGGCCCGCAAGGCCCAATTGGCGCAACTCCTGTTTTGAGCATAGGCACCACAACGACTGGACCTGCTGCCGTAAGCATCAACAATACGAATGCGGCCGCTCCCGTCCTGAGCTTTACCGTTCCTCAGGGCGCGACTGGTGCTACCGGTGCTACCGGCGCAGCCGGTGCAACTGGCACTACCGGTGCAGTTGGCGCTACTGGCCCAGCCGGACCAGTGGCCGTCACCGTCAATGCCACAAAATATGATGGCGGTCCATCTACCGGTGGCTCACTTGACTTAACGACTGCCATCGGGGCCGGCAATTATGTAGAGTTGAATCCCTCCTCGACCAATAAGGTAAATTATGTTTTGACTACCGGTAGCGGTACTACCGGGCGGTTGATTTACCTGCATAATTATAGTGCCGTTGCTGGGGCTACTATTTACCTGAATTCTACAGCCGGTATCACTGCCACTATCGGTATTGGCCTGACGCGCTTGTTCATCTTCGACGGAAGCTCTTGGTTTGCCCTTTAATCAGCACGTCATGACTCAGTCCTCTAAAATTCTTGAACTCCCCAAGGTCGCGCTTGCCTTGCTGCTGGTGTGCGGTGCTGCGGCACCACACACCAGCCAGGGCCAGGGCCTCTACAACGGGGCCGGCGGCCTCGTCGCCATCACTGACTCGGTGCGCTACGTGCGTGGCGATGTGGAGAACGCCGGCGAGCTCGACCTGACCACCGCAGCTGGTAGCTTATCCAACCGGCTCTTTATCGACGAAGGCAACCTGCTGAACACCGCCACCGGCAAGTGGGTGGCCAGCAAAAGCACGGTCGTGCTGATGGGCATGGCCCCCCACCTGCTCAGCATGAACGGCGCTTCGCTCTACACCCTGCGCCTCGACAACCCGGCCGGCACCACGCTCGGCTCGGATGCCACGGTAGCGGCGAGCCTGCGCCTGGCCGCCGGCAACCTGCTCACCACGCCGGCCTACAGCCTGCACCTGGGGCCCGATGCCACCGTGCGGGGCGCGGGCCCGGCCGGGGCCGAAGATGGCAGCCATTACGTGCAGGGCAGCCTCGTGCAAGCGAAAGCCGTGCACGGTACCGAAGCCGTCAGCTTTGGCAACATGGGCGTGGTGCTGAACCCGAACGGCCAGAGCCTGACCGTGACCGTGGACCGGCGCAGCGGCCTGCACCAGGTAAATTACTCGTACGGGCAAAGCCCGGAGTTCGCGGGCCGGCACGGCATCGACCGCATCTGGCAGCTGAGCACGGCCGCCGGGCAGAAGCCGACCGGAAACGTGGCCATTTCGCTGGCCTGGCTGGCGGCCAATGACTACGGCCTGGACTTTGGCAGCAACCTGGCCCAGGTGTGGCAGTCTACCACCCAGGGCCAGAGCTGGACCAAAGTAGGCGAGCCGCAAAGTGCCGGGGGCCGCGCCGTAACCGTGGCTACTACCGAGCTTAATGCCTGGTACACGGTGAGCCTGAGCAGCACCAAGGCCACCGGCCCCCTTGCCCAAACGCTGTTTGCCGGTACTGCCCGCCGGGCCGACGCCGTGCTGACCTGGTCGACGGCCACGAAGCCCGGCAATGGCTGGTACGTTATCGAGCGGTCGGTGGACCAGCAGCAGTGGCGGGAAATCAGCCGGCAGCCCATCGCCGACCAGCGGTGGTCGCCGGCCGCTTCCACCGCCGTTGATAAGGATGCCGGCGACCTTGCCTCCACGCTTTATTACCGGCTCCGGCAGCTCGATATCAATGGCAACAGCCAGTTTAGCAAAGTGATAACGATGGCCTTTACCGGGCCGGCGGTATTCAAGCTAGAGGCGTATCCGGTGCCGCTGCAGGAATACCTGACCCTCGACCTCGTGACGACCGAAACGGGCCTGGTGCAGATTGAGCTGTACGACATCGCCGGGCGCCTCATGATTAGCCGGAAGGAAACCGTTTCGGCGGGCGCGAGCCGGTTTCAGCTTGACGTTCGTGACCTGGCCAGTGGCGTGTACTCCCTGCGAGCCCGCCAAGGCGACCGGTACTTTACCCGCATGCTGAAAAGAGACTGATAGCTCCTGCGCAGCCAGCCGGCTGGCCCACCCAGGCTTATTGCTCCGCTTCCATTTTGGGAGCGGAGCTTTTTTTTGAGCCAGCGCGGCCGCTGGCTTATCCCGCATCCGGGCTCGCGGCACGGTCCCTGAACCGGTCAGGCCACTATTTTTTTTATGTCAATTCCAGCTCGGAAACGCCACTTAACAAAAATTAACAGTTGGCTTAGACAACGATTTATAGAAAAATACATCTTTGTGCATGTCTGGCCTAGGAGACGAAATTCTTTCTCATTTCTTTTCTGTGAAGCATCATGCAATTCAATGCAATTCCCCTGTGGGGCGGGCTGTGCCTGCTCTTCAGCGCCGGAGCGGCCACGGCTCAGGCCCCAGCTAATACATTTGCAGCCAGCACCAACCACTCCGCCTGTATTCGTCCCGATGGCAGCCTTTGGACCTGGGGCATGAACCTGCAAGGCCAGTTGGGCAATGGCACCACCACCGGCAGCCCGGCACCTGTGCAGGTGCTGCCGGACGCGCCGGACACGCACTGGGCCCAGGTGGCCGCCGGAATATCCCACACCCTGGCCATTACCACCGATGGCCGCCTCTACGCCTGGGGCTGCAACCACGAGGGCCAATTGGGCGATGGCACCACTACTTCCCACGAAAGCCCGGTAGCCATTGAGGTGCCCGGCACGGCGCACACCAGCTGGAAACAGGTAGCTGCCGGCTCGTCGCACTCCCTCGCCCTCACGGCCGATGGCCGGCTCTACACCTGGGGAATCAACACCAATGGCCAGCTGGGCAACGGCCTGGCCCGCGACTGCACCACTCCTATAGAAGTACCGCTGCCGGCCAGCGCCGCTACCACCACCTGGGCCCAGGTGGCGGCCGGCAACGACCACACGCTGGCCCTCACAGCCGACGGCCGCTTGTTTGCCTGGGGCGGCAACCTGCACGGCCAGCTGGGCAATGGCACCAACAATTCTACCCCGCAGCCGGTGGCCGTGGCATTGCCGCGAGGGCGGGGCGGCGCGCACTGGGCCCAGGTGGCGGCCGGCCGCTACCACACCCTGGCCGTGACCACCGACGGCCGCCTGTATACCTGGGGCTCCAATCGGTTCGGCCAGCTGGGCGAAACCCGCGATACGGGCCACAACGCGCCCGAGATGCTCGCCATGCCCGCCCGCCTGGCTCATATGGCCTGGGCGCAGGTGGCTGCCGGCGATGCCCATTCGCTGGCCCTGAGCGCCGACGGCCAGTTGGCGGCCTGGGGTAATAACTGCGCCGGCCAGCTGGGCAACGGCACTACTACTGCGCGGTTTCGCCCGGTGGCCGTGGCCCGGCCTCAAGCTTCGGCGGCCTGGACCGGCATTGCGAGCGGCGGCTTTCACACCCTGGCCCTCACCAAGGATGGCCAGCTATGCACCTGGGGCTGCAATTGTTTCGGGCAGCTGGGCAACGGCACCACCACCAACCACAACCGCCCGCAAAACCCGGAAACGCCAACCAGCTCGCGGGTGCAGCCCAATGCAGCGGACGGCCTCAGCCTGGCACCTACCGGTAGGGTAAGTTTACCGCACAAATCCCGGTATTAACGGCCTGGGCGCATGGCGCGGACTTGCCCACCCCAGGCAAACGGGCGGCTGGCCGCCAGGCATTATTTTCAACGGACCGTCCGGGGCAGGGCGGCCCGTTTTTTTGTGCGCTTCAGCGTATCTTTTTCCGAAGAACCAACCCGTAGAGCCGCCCACCGAGAAAAAGCCAAAGCTCCGCAGCCACTGGCTACGCCGTTCCTTTGTGCATCAATCGCAATGCCCATGCCCGGAACCCTGTACCTCATCCCCACCCCCCTCGCCGACGACACGGCCCCGCAGGTGCTGCCGCCACAGGTGGTGGCCGCCGTGGCCGCCCTCCCCTATTTCCTGGTGGAGAATGCCCGAACGGCCCGGCGCTTCGTGAAAAGCGTGGCCCCGTCCCGCGTGATTGAGGATATCCGCTTCACCGTCATCGACAAAGACAGCTCCGACGCGGAAGTGCGAGCGGCTTTGGTGCCGCTGGTGAAAGAGAGCATCGACGGCGGCATTCTCAGCGAGGCGGGCTGCCCGGGCATTGCCGACCCCGGCGCGGCACTGGTGCGCGAGGCTCACCGACAGGGCATCAAAGTAGTGCCGCTGGTGGGGCCGTCCTCCCTCCTGCTGGCGCTCATGGCCTCGGGGCTGAACGGGCAGCAGTTTGCGTTTCACGGGTACCTGCCCATTGAGAAAGCCCCCCGCATTGCCGCCATCAAACAGCTGGAAAAAGAGGCCTATCAACGGCAGCAGTCGCAATTGTTCATCGAGACGCCGTACCGCAACGGGGCGCTGTTTGCCGATTTGGTGGCGCACCTGCAGCCCGGCACCCGCCTGTGCGTGGCCGCCGATGTGACCGGTTCGGGCGAGTTCATCAAGACGCTGGCGGTATCGGACTGGCGCCGCCTGCCCGCCCCGGAGCTGCACAAGATTCCGACGGTATTCGTACTGGGCACCTGACCCAGCACGAAACTTTAGGCCTTGGCGAAATGCAGCGCAGTTGAAGGCATTGCCTCGGATTCGGGCGCCATGGGCAGCACCGTTTCGCCGTGCTGGCTCATGTCGAGGCCGTCGGCTTCGTGCACGGCATTCACCCGAATGGGAATGAGCAGGTTGGTGAGCTTGTAGAGCAGGAACGAGCCACCGAAAGTAAATACCGAGATGAAGGCCAGCGCCCCGAGATGGTGCAGCAGCAGCGTCCAGGAGCCGGTGGTGGCCAGGCCGCCTTCCTTGGCAAAAATGGCCGTCAGAATCATGCCCACGATGCCGCCCACGCCGTGGCAGGGGAATACGTCGAGGGTATCGTCCAGGGTGGTGCGGTTTTTCAGGTCGACCGCGCCGGCGCTGATGGCCGCGGAGATGACGCCGATAAACAGGGCCGGGCCGTAGCTCACGTAGCCCGCCGCCGGCGTGATGGCCACCAGCCCGACTACTGCGCCGATGGCTGCGCCGGCCGCCGAGGGCCGCTGCCCGCGCACGGCCTCAATCAGCATCCAGGTGAGCATGGCGGCGGCCGAGGCCAGGTGCGTGGTCATGAAGGCCTGCACGGCTACCGCATTGGCCGCCAGGGCCGAACCGGCGTTGAAGCCGAACCAGCCGAACCACAGCAGGCCCATGCCGATGAGAATGAACGGCACGTTGGGCGGCACGTGGGTGTGGCCTTCCTTGTGCACGTTGCGGCGGCCCAGGGCCAGCGCGCCGGCCAGCGCCGCGAAACCCGCCGAGATGTGCACCACCGTGCCGCCCGCGAAATCGAGCACGCCCCACTTCAGCAGGAAACCGTCGGGGTGCCAGGTCCAGTGGGCCAGCGGGCAATAGATGAGCAGGCTAAACAGGCTCATAAACAGCAGGTAGCCCCAGAACCGAATCCGCTCGGCGAAAGCGCCGCTGATGAGGGCCGGCGTGATGATGGCGAACTTCAGCTGGAAGGCGGCGAAGAGTACCAGCGGCAGGTTGGGGGCAATGCGCGGGTGCGGGGCCGTGCCCACGTGGTTGAACATGAAGAAGGTGAGCGGATTGCCGATGAGGCCGTGGATGCTGTCGCCGAAAGCCAGCGAAAAGCCCACCACGTACCACAGTATCGAAATCACGCCCAGGGCAATGAAGCTTTGCAGCATCGTGGAAATCACGTTGCGCTTGCTCACCATGCCGCCGTAGAAGAAGGCCAGGCCGGGGGTCATCAGCAGCACGAGGCCGGAGGCAGACAGCATCCAGGCAATATCGGCGGGCTCGAAGGCTTTGGGTTGGGCGTCGGGGTGGTCCTGCGGCAGGAAAGCGGCGAGGCAGGCCAGTAATAACATCAGGCCCAGAAAGGCAGTGGCTAAATATTGCTTACGATTCATAGTGGGGTAAATTTAAGGCTGGTTTGCGAAATTAATCAACAAATTCCAGCAAACCCCTCTATTAAATCGGGCCTTCTCATTCTGACTCTATATAATTTATCCATCCCGCCCATTCTTGCCAACACCACCCTAAACTCAGAATTCAATAACGAAGGCTGTGCGCCCGGCCTCATTCGTGGCCAGCCGGAACCGGAAGCCGTGGGCCAGCAGAATGTCGCGCACCAGCGTGAGGCCGATGCCCTGCCCGTCGCGCTTGGTGCTGAAGAAAGGCGTGAATAGCTGTTGGCTGACGGCGGGCGTGAGGCCGGGGCCGTCGTTTTCGATTACGAGGGTGGGCGGCTGGGCCGTGGTGCGCACCCAAATGTTGCCATCGTGCCCAATGGCTTCGAGGGCATTTTTGGTGACATTGAGCAGGGCCTGCTCCAGCTGCTGGGCATCAAAGGCAGCTACCAGAGGTATCGGGGGCAGCTCCAGGTGCCATTTCACCCCGCGCTCCTCGCTCTGGGGCTGGAGCAGCCGGCAGATGCCGCGCAGCAGGGCGTGCAAATCCGTGGGCTGGGGCGTGGGCGGCGGCAGCCGGACGAGGTGGGCGAAGTTGGCAATGAAATTGGCCAGCTGGGTATTGCGGGCAATGCTCACGTCGAGGGCCTGGGTGTAATCGGGCTGGTCGGCGGGCGTGAGCTGGGGGGCGTAGTGCTGGAAGCTGTGCAGAATGGAGTTGATGGCCCCAATGGAGTTGTTGATTTCGTGCGACATCATCCGAATCAGCTTGCCGTAGGCCTCTTTTTCCTGCTTCATCAGTTCCTGCGTCAGCTCTTCGAGCAGGATGAAGCGGCGGGTGAAGCCCCGGTCCAGGAAGGGCGTGGCGTGGGCCCGGTAGGTTTGCAGGCCGGAGAGGCGCAGGGCTTGTGGCTGGCCCTCCACGAGGCCGGCCAGGGCCGGGCCCCAGGCCGCGGGCAGTTGGGCCGGGGTTTGGCCCAGCAGCGCGGCGGCCGGTTGGGCCAGCATGCGCTCGGCTGCGGCGTTCACGCCTTCGATGCGGCCGTCGAAATTGAGGATGAGGATGCCGGCGGGCGAGGCTTGGATGAGGCGTTCGAGCAGGAAGCTTTTCTCGTGCTGGCTCACCCGCTCGCGGCGCAGGGCGTCAATCATCTCGTTGTAGACGTGGATGAGCTGGTCCATTTCCCGCTGGCCCACGGGCACGAATTTCATGCTGAAATCCTTGGCCTGGATGGCCGCCGTGCCCGCCGCGATGAGCTGGAACGGCCGCACGAAACCCCGGTACAGCTGCACGGCAATGGCACTGCTGATGAGCAGGAGGATTTCGCTCCCAAAGAACAACGGCAGATTGGTGGTGCGCAGCTGCCACGCCAGCGCAATGAGCACGGCGTGGATAATGGTGACGAAAAGCAGGTACTGGAGGCGGAGGGACATGCTATTGATGGCGCAGGGCTGTGCCCCGTGCCGGCTATTTGTGGGCCTCTGGCCCGCAATTGTTGAACAACTGGCGTTGAATGGCGACCGGCAAGCGGCTCAATGTACACCGCTCTGGCGGGCAGGCCAGAGGCCCGCGAATAATCGGCACGGGGCACAGCCCCGCGCCATCGGCCACCTACTCGTCGTACGGGATGCCGTGCTTTTCGAACCTGCGGTACAGCGCGCCCCGGCTCAGGCCCAAGGCCTTGGCTACGCGGCTGATGTTGCCTTCGTAATGCGCCAGGCTCTGCCGAATCATCTGGGCTTCCAGCTCATCCAGGGTCATGGTGCCGGGCGTGGGCAGCTCGCCGGGGGTGGGCATGTGGGCGGGCAGGCGCAGGGCCGTACCCGGCAGGGCATTGGCCTGGAAATCTTCGGGGCCCAGCTCTTCTTTGCCGCTGACGAGGACGGCGCGCTCCACCATGTTTTTCAGCTCGCGGATGTTGCCGGGCAAGGGCTGCTCGCGGAGCCAGTGCAGGGCGCGGGTGCTCACCTTGAGCGACGGGCGCTGGTAGGTGGCGCGCAGCTTGTCCACGAAGTGCTGGGTGAGGAGCGGGATGTCCTGGGGGCGTTCGCGCAGGGCGGGCAGGCGCACCGATATCAGGTTGATGCGGTAGAACAGGTCTTCGCGGAAGCGGCCCTGGCTTACCAGCTCGGCCAGGTTGCGGTTGGTGGCGGCGATGACGCGGATATCGAGCCGGCGGGGCTTTGAGTCGCCCAGCACTTCGTAGGTGCGGTCTTGCAGCACGCGCAGGAGCTTCACTTGTGACGCCAGCTCCAGCTCCCCGATTTCATCAAGAAAAATGGTGCCGCCGTTGGCCAGCTCGAAGCGGCCCACGCGGTCGGTTTTGGCGTCGGTGAAGGCGCCCCGGCGGTGGCCGAACATCTCGCTTTCGAACAAGCTGCTGGAAATGCCGCCCAGGTTCACCTTCACGAACGCCTGGTTTTTCCGTTGGCTGTTGCGGTGGATGGCTTCGGCGATGAGCTCTTTACCGGTGCCGCTTTCGCCTTCGATGAGCACGGCGGCATCGGTGGCCGCTACCTGGCCCACCTGGCGCAGCACGTGCAGCAATTGCGCATCCTGCCCGATAATGTCCTTAAACTGAAACTGCTGGTCGAGCTGGCGGCGCTGGCGGGCGGGCGCGTCAGCGGGCTCGGTTTCGGGCGGAGTTTCGCGCACGGCCAGCACCGTGCGAATGGTCTGGAGCAGGGCCTCGTTGTGCCAGGGCTTGGTCACAAACTCGGCCGCGCCGGCCTTCATGCCTTCCACGGCCAGCGCGATGCTGCCCCAGCCGGTGATGAGAATGACGGGCACCTCGGGGGCCAATGCCTTCACCTGGCGCAACAGGGTCAGGCCGTCGTACCCGCTGGTGTCGAGCGAGAAATTCATGTCCATCAGCACCAGCCGGGGCGGGGTGTCGCACACCACAGCCAGCGCTTCGGCGGGCCCGGCCGCAGCCTGCGCGGGGTAGCCGGCCTGCTTCAGCAGCAGCTTGAGCGACGTGCGGATGGCCAGGTCGTCATCGACAATGAGTACCATGATTGCAGAAAAAAAGCAGGTGCGAAGAACGGGATAAATCAGGAGGTACAGGATGGCAGCCAATCAGCCGGGAATGCCTTCCTTTTTTGCGGGAATGCCTTCCTTTTTCAGAGGACGGCCTTTCTGGTTCACTAGCCGGCCCTTCTGATTAACCGGCCAGCCTTTCCGGTTTACAAGACGGCCCTTCCGATTAACCGGCCGGCCTTTCCGGTTTACAAGGCGGCCCTTCCGATTAACTGGTCGGCTTTTCTGGTTTATGAGCCGGCCCTTCTGGTTCATGAAATGGCCTTTCTAATCCATCAGCCGGCCTTTCTACTTGTAAAGCAGAGCGCCCTAATCTTCCCGCAGGGCCACGGCCGGATGAATGCGGGCGGCCAGCCGACTGGGCTGCCAGGCACAGAGCGCCGTGATGACGTACACCGCCACCGTGGCCGCGCCAATAGCCGCCGCATACAAGCCCGTCGGCATCCCGAAGGCTCCGAGCAGCGGAAACTGTGCCGCCAGCAGCACCCCCAGCAGCACGCCCAGGGTGGTCACCACCATCATTTCGCCCAGAAACTGCGCGCTGATGGCACCAGCCGAAGCCCCCATGGCCCGGCGCAGCCCAATCTCGGCCCGGCGCTGGCTGATGTTGTACCACAGCACCCCAAACAGGCCCAGCGCCACGTTCACAATCAGAAACAGGCTCACCAGCGACAGCGCTATCACCGGCACCAGGGTGTAGCGGCGCTTGCTGAGGCGCTCGTCCTCCAGGGTGCGCACTTCGGTGGACCACTGGCGGGTGACACCGGCCACGGTGCGAGCTATTTTTTCCTGGAGTGCGCCCCCCTGGCCGGCGGCCACGCGCACCATCACATTGGCCGTTTCCCAATGGGTGGTATCGAAGGGTTCCAGGCGCTTCCACAGGGCGGGCTCAGGGGCGGCGAAATCGTGGTCCATCCGCACGGCATCGACCACGCCTACCACGCGGTACTGGTCGGTTTTGGGGTCCACGGCCGGGTTTCCCCCGGTGATGGCCCGGCCCACGGCCGGTCCTTTTCCGAACATAATTTCCCGAAAATCCTGGCTGATGACGATGGGGCGGGCTTTCGAAGCATCATCTATCGGCTGAAACCAACGGCCCTCGCGCAGGCGCAGGCCCATCACGCGGGCATAGGCATCGTCGGCGTCGTAGTTGTTGGTGATGGGCGATTGCAGGCCGTGGTTGTAGTAGCGGGTATTGTTGTTGTTGAAGGAAAACGGCGTGTTGTCGCTGGTAAGGGCCACCGCCTGCACACCCGGCAGGGCCTGCACCTGGCGCAGCACGTCATCGAGCTCGGCGCGGGGCATTTTCTGGCCCTGCCCCGCCCGGATGGCCAGCCGCCACACCGGTCCGGAGTCGAACCCGAACGGCAGCCGGTAGTTCCGCCCGAAGTTGATGAGCAGCGTGCCCACCCCAAAGAGCACGACGAAGGAGAAGAAGATTTCGGAAATCAGCAGCAGGTTGGCCCGCTTGCGGTTCCAGATGAGTTTGAAGAGGTGGCGGAGCATAATGATTGAAGAAAAAAGGGTACTACTGAACGTCATGCTGAGCTTGCCGAAGCATCTCTGCCGCTTCGTTGTCTCGATTGAATGACTCACCCGGTAGAGATGCTTCGACTGCGCTCAGCATGACGTTCTCTTATCCCGGCTTGCGCTATTTCTGCTCGCCGCTGCCGCGCAGGGCGGCCACGGGGTTGAGGCGCGACATTTTCCAGGCCGGGTACACGCCGCTCATCAGCCCAAAGGCCAGGGCCAGCACCAGCGCCCAGCCAAATACGCTGCCGCTGAGCGCAAAATTGGCGTAGGCCAGCACATGGCTCTCGTTCACCAGGGCCAGCGCCCCGGCCGCCAGGCCCAGGCCCAGCAGCCCGCCCACCACGGCCAGTACCACGTTCTCGACCAAAAACTGGCTTACCAGATGCGTGCCCGTGGCCCCAAAGGCCTTGCGCACCCCAATCTCGGCCGAGCGCTCCAGGATGCGCGTCACGTTCAGGTTCACCAGGTTCAGGGCCGGCAGCAGCATAAAGAGCAGCGCCAGGGCGGTGCAGATGAGATAGAACTGGGCCAGCCCGTCGCCATCCAGGCCGTGCTTCATGGGCATCAGCTCGCGCGAGATGCTGGCCATTATCGGGTCGGCGTTGGAGTAAAGGTTGGTGATGTGCTTGGGGTCGGAAATGGGCACGCGGGCCATTACCTGCTGGTACTCGTCGCGCACGGCCTGCACCTGGCCCGCCGAGGGCGCCAGCAGAATGGGAATGAAGCTCCCTTCGAGGCGGCCGGCCCCGCCGTAGTCCTTGCTCAGCGTGCAGGGCAGCCACACATCGGCGTAGGAGAACAGGTGCGCGGCAGCCACATTGGCCACCACGCCCGCCACCCGGTAGCGCTTCAGGTCGATTTCGATTTCGCGGCCCACCACATCGGTCGTGGTGCCAAAATAGGTCAGGGCCGTGGCCTCATTGAGCACGCACACGGGCGCGGCCTGCTTCACCTCGGCCCCCGTGAGGCCGCGCCCGCTCCGAAAGTCAAACTCCATAATTTGCCAGAAGTTGCCATCGGTGTAGCGCACATCCAGCGGCAGCAGCTTGTTGCTGGTGAAGGCCGTGGCATTGCTCACGATGGACGTGAGGCCCACCAGCGCGGGCGTGTGCATGGGCCGCACATACGTGTCCGTGAAGTAGCTGCTCACCGGGTTCATCATCCAGCCGTCTTCGCCGCGCATCTTCTCCGTGATGCGGCTGATGAACAGCATGCGGTCGTTGCGCTTTTCGGGCGCGTGGTTGCCCGTCAGCTGGTCGAACATGGCCATCACCACCAGCAAAATCATCAGCGTGAAGCTGACGCCAAACAGGTTGATGAAGGTGAAGAACTTGCGGCGCATCAGCACCTTCCAGGCAATTTTGAGATAGCTAAGTAGCATGGCTTTGCGTAATTTGATTGATGAGAACGTCATGCTGAGCGCAGCCGAAGCATCTCGCGTGCAGCAGTAATCCAATCGTAAAAGCGTCATTGATTAGTGAGCCGAGCGAGATGCTTCGGCTGCGCTCAGCATGACGTTCTACCGATTTTCATACCCCTCAGCCGACCTGGCTGCCGTCGAAGAACCGGATAACCCGCTCCGTTTTCAGCGCCTGGTGTTCGTCGTGGGTCACCATCACCACGGTCACGCCCTCCTGCCGGTTCAGGTCCAGCAGCAGGCCCATAATCTCCTCCCCCATCACTGAGTCGAGGTTGCCGGTCGGCTCATCGGCCAGAATGATTTCGGGCCCGCCGGCCAGCGCCCGCGCAATGGCCACCCGCTGCCGCTGCCCCCCCGAGAGCTGGCTGGGGAAGTGGCCGGTGCGGGCGCTCAGGCCCACTTTGTCCAGGGCGTCGACGGCGCGCTTGCGGCGCTCCTTGCTGCCCATGCCGGGCCGGTACAGCAGCGGCACCTCCACGTTGTCCACCACCGACAGGTCGTTGATGAGGTGGTAGCTCTGGAACACGAAGCCAATTTTCAGGTTGCGCAGCCCCGCCAGCTCCCGGTCGGAGAACGAGGTCACGGCGCGGCCATCCACCTCAATCACGCCGCTGGTGGGCTCGTCGAGCAAGCCCATCAGGCTGAGCAAAGTCGACTTCCCGCACCCGCTCGGCCCCATAATGGACACGAACTCGCCGCGATTGATGGTCAGGTTCACCCGGTTCAGCGCCACCGTCTCGATGGTTTTGGTCTGGTACACCTTTTCAATATCGGTGAGCCGCAGCACGGCACCGTGCAGTGCCACCGGCTGCGTACGGGGTTCGGAGGAGTTGGCAAGTAGGTTTTCCATAAGAAAAGCGGGAATGATGGATTGGCGATTAAAACTCCCCTCCTCAGCTGAGGAGGGGACGCTGCCGCGAAGCGGCAGCTGGAGTGGTTGAAGTCGTTGAACGACTAGCGGCAGAACTATGAGGAGGATATCGTTCGGGTGTCGTTCAACGAGTTCACCCCCCCCCGTTCGCGCCTCTTCGGCGCTCGCATCCCCTCCTCATCTAAGGAGGGGAGTTTGTCGTTCAAAGTCATATAAAGTCAACGCCCGCAGGCGGTAATAAGCCACCCAGCAGGCGCGCAGGGCAAAGATGTAGCCGCGCTTGGCCCCGTCCTTGGCCACCGAGGCCAGCGTCAAATCGGTGAGGCTGATGCGGCCCAGCAGGTAGGTGGCGCGGGCAATGTCGTAGCGCCGCTGGGCCAGCGAGTCGGCCCGGCCGGCGAGGGCCAGCTGCTCGCTCAGCGCCGCCACCTGGCTGGCCTGGGCCACCACCATCTGCTCGAAGCTGCGCTCTTCCTGGGCCACGGCGTGCTGGGTTTGGTCGCGGTTCAGCTCAGCAGTTTTGATGATGGCCTGGCGGCGGCCCCAGTCCACCAGCGGCAGGCTAAAGGCCAGGCGCACCTGCTGCTGATTCTGGAGGTTCAGGTAGGTATTGCCCAGGCTTTCCGCCTGGTTTACGTAGCCCAGGTTGGCCGTGAGCGCCGCCTGGAGGCCGGTGGTGCCGTGGGCTTGCGCCACGTCGCGCTCGGCCAGCAGCAGCCGGCGGCGAAAGGCCAGCGTGGCGCTGCGGTTCTGGCGGGCCTGCTCCAGCGCCACGGCGGGCAGCACGGGGGGTTGCGGGGCGGGCACGGGCACGGCCAGGGCGGGCGCTTCGGTGCCGGGCAGGCCGGTGTAGGCCTGCAGGTTCACGGCCGCGTTCTGGGCATCAAGCCGGGCCTGGGTCTGGGCCTGCCGGGCGTCCAGCAGGTTCAATTCCAACTGTAATAAGTCGCTTTGCGAGAGCCGGCCCAGCCGGTACCGCTCCTGGCCGATGCGCAGCAGCTCGGCGGTGGCCTGGGCATTCTGGCGGGCCACGTCGGCGTTCACCTGTTGCAGCAGCACATCAAAATACAGCTCCGTGACGCGCTGGGCGATGGTTTCCCGGTCTTCCACAAACTGGCGCTGGCTTTCCTGGTAGCGCAGCGGCTCGATGCGCCGCGCCCACAGCAGGCCGTTGAACTGGCCCAGTGGCTGCGTAAATCCTATCGTGAACGGCTGGTTGTTGTAGCGCTTCAGGTTGCCGTTAAAATCATCGAACCGCTGCACCACCGAGCTCACGTACACCTGCCCGCCGGTCAGGCCCAGGTTCTGGCTTAGCGTCAGCCCCAAATCAGAGTTATTGATGCGGACCGACTCGAAGCTGGTGGTGCCATCGGGCTGCACCACGGGCGTAATCACGCGGTTGAAATTGGGCAGCGTGCCTTGCAGGCCCAGCTGCGGCCGGTAGTTGGCCTGGTAGCCGCGCCAGGCCCAGTAGCTGGTTTCGCGGGTGGTGACGGCTTGCTGGCCAATGGCCGAGTGGCTGAGGGCCTGGGCAATAACCTCAGCCAGCGTGAGAGCGGGAGCCTGCGCGGCCACGGGCTGCCACAGCAACCCCAGCAGCGGGAGCAACGAAAGGGTACGGAGTTTCATAGTCGGGCCGCGTTAGTCGTGAAGAGTAAGCTCCGGCGTGTCCACATGGTCCTTCATGTCCGACACCACAATTTCCTCCCCGGCCCGCAGGCCGCTCACAATCTGCACGTAGTCGAAGTTGCTGTCGCCGAAGCGCACCGCGCGGCGCACTGCCCGGCCATTCTGCACCACAAACACCGGCTGCTCCTTACCGCCCGAGTAGTACGGCCCGTTTTTTACGCGCAGCACGCCGTGGTGAGCGCGGGTTATCACAAATACATCGGCCCGCAGGTTGGGCCGCAACGCCGGGTGGTGCGGGTTGTTGAGCTGGGCATAGAACGTCACCACGCCCTTTTCCACCGCCGGGCTGATGCTGGCCACCGTGCCGCGCAAGTCGATGTCATTAATACGCACCACCACCGAATCCCCCTGATGCAGCTGGTCAGCGTAGCTGTCCGAAATCGTGGCCCGCACCCGGAAGCTGTTCAAATCGGCCACCCGCGCCAAGGCGTCGCCGGCCTGCACGGTGGTGCCCAGGTTGTCGTTCACCCAGGTCAGCACGCCCGGCTGCTGGCTGCTGATGTTGGCCTGCCGCAACTTGTTGGCCAGCTCCGAAATGCTGCGCTGCTGCATCGAAACCGTGTAGCCCAGCTCGCGCACATCGGCCGCGTTGGAGCGCTGCTGGGTCTGAATCTGGCGGGCCAGGCGGCTGGCTTCCAGCCGGGCCACGGTCAGGTTCAGCTCGGCCTGGCGCACGTTTTCAGCCGTACCGCCGCCTATTTTCAGCAGCTGCTGTTCGTCGCGTAGGGCCGATTGCAGGCTGCGCACTTTCACGGCCTGCACCTGGGCCTGGGCGCGCAGGTCGTTCAGGCTGCGCTCCAGGTTCAGCTGCAGCTGCGAGTTCTTGTTCCGGTTGCGCAGCTGCTCGTCGTCCAGCTTGGCCAGGGCCGAGTTGGTCAGGTCCTTGTCCAGCTCCAGAATGGTTTCGCCGGCTTTCACCCGCGCCCCCACCACCACCGGCACCCGCCGGATGGTGCTCTGAATGGGGCTGGTAATCACCGCCTCACGGCCCGGAATAATGGTGCCGGCCGCCGTCAGCGACGCTTCCACATTCCCCGTTTCCACCGTGGCCGTCAGGATATCGCTGTGGCGCAAGCCAGGTTTCAATGCCGTCCGGAAAGCCAGAATCCCCGCCAGCAGCAGCCCCAGCAGGCCAGCCGCCAGGAGCCAGCGCCGGCGCTGGCGGTGGGCTTGAATAGAATCGGCAATAGCTCTGTCCATTTTCGTGCAGAAATCAGGGAGGTTTCTACACAGAAGGCCAAGCCGTGTGCCAGATTAATAATGCATTGATTTTTAATAAATTATCTTCAAAACCCGATTTGAGCGATGGCAAAAACTGTCCGGTTCCGGACGTCTTGCCCCAAACCGGACAACTCATGCCCAGAAACGACACACCGTTAAACTGGCCTTGCCAGTCCGTTGGGGCACAATGGCGGCACGGGGCCTTAACTACCGCCAAAGACTACTCAGCCACCTGAGTTGCGGCCACAACGCGCCCAGCCCTTGCCTCCCCGCGAAGCAATTATCAACTCTGCTTTCATCACAAAATAATATGCATATATTTCACATACCATTCACATAACCTTTTCACTTATGCACGCCACCACTACCGACGTCACGGCCGAAATCCGGCGCGTCAACGACCAATTTGAAGCCAATTTTGAGCGGGGTGACGCCGCCGCGATGGCCAGCCTGTACACGCCGGGGGCAGTGCTGCTTCCCACGGGAATGGAATCCATCCAAGGTACGGAGGGCATTCAGGCCTTCTGGCAGGGGGCCATGCAAATGGGCATTAAGCATGTGAAGCTGCAAACCCAGGAGGTGGAGCAACTGGCCGACACGGCCATCGAGCTGGGTCATTACACGCTACTTGGCCCCGATTTGCAGCCCGTAGACCAAGGTAAGTACCTCGTGGTCTGGAAAGAGCAACAAGGACAGTGGCACCTGCATCAGGACATCTGGAACAGCAGCTTGCCCACGCCCGCCCCTTGACCGCCCCACTGGCCGATGCCGACCCGTGGCCGGAACCTGTTCCGACGCGGGACGGCCCGCGCTACGCCAGCACCTGGTACACCACAAAAGCGGCCACATACGCCAGCCCCGTCATGTAGAGCAGCTGCCCCAGCGGCCATTTCCAGCTTTTGGTTTCGCGATAAGTCACGGCCAATGTGCTCATGCACTGCATGGCAAACACGTAGAACACCAGCAGCGAAAACGACCGCGCCGGCGTGAAGAACGGCTGGCCATTCGCGTCCTTCTCGGCCTTCAGCTTCTGTTGCAGCGTGCCCATATCAGCATCCTGCCCCACGCTGTAGATGGTGGAAATAGTGCCCACAAACACTTCCCGCGCCGCAAATGAGGTGAGCAGCGCGATGCCAATCTTCCAGTCGTACCCCAGCGGCCGGATGGCCGGTTCCAGCGCGTGCCCAAACGAGCCCGCGTAGGAATTCTCCAACCGGGCCGAAGCCACGCGGCGGCTGATTTCCGGCGCGTCCCAGTTCTGAGCGGTGGCTTCCTGCCGTACCTGTGCTTCGGCCGCCTCCTGCTTTTGGCCCGGCCCGTAGCTGGCCAGCACCCACAGCAACACCGAAATAGCCACAATTACCCGGCCGGCCTGCAAAACAAACGCCTGCACCTTCTGGTAAATCGTCAGGCCCACGTTCTTCCAGCGCGGCCACTGGTACACAGGGAATTCCATAATGAAATAGCTCCGCTCGCGCGCCTTCAGCACCTTTTTCAGCACCCAGGCCGAGCCCAGCGCCGAGAACAAGCCCAGCAGGTACAGCGACATCAGGGCCACGCCGCGCAGGTTGAAGATGCCCCACGCCGCCTGGTCGGGCACCACCAGCGCCACCAGCACCGTGTACACCGGAATGCGCGCCGAGCAGGACATGAGCGGCGTCACAAAAATCGTAATCATCCGGTCCTTCCAGCTCTCAATTGTGCGCGCCCCCATAATAGCCGGCACCGCGCAGGCCAACCCCGAAATCAGCGGCACCACGCTCTTTCCGCTCAGCCCAAATGGCCGCATTAACTTGTCCATCAAGAAAGTAACGCGAGCCATATAGCCCGTTTCCTCCAGCACCGCCAGGAAGCCGAAGAGTAAGGCAATCTGCGGAATGAATATCAGCACCCCGCCCAGGCCGGCCAGGACGCCCTCCGTGAGCAGCCGCACCAGCGGCCCCGAAAAGTTGGCCTGAATGGCCGCACTCAGCGCCGAAATCCCCTGGTCAATCCAGTCCATGGGGTACTGTGCCCAGGCAAAAATGGCCTGAAACAACAGGAACAGAATGGCCAGAAAAATGAGGTAGCCGCCCACCCGGTGGGTCAGCACTTTATCAATGCGGTTGGAAACCGGCTCGCGGGTTTCGGTGCGCACCACCGTCACCGTTTCCAGCAGAATTTCGTTGATGCGGTCGTAGCGGCCAATGGTTTCGGCCGCTTGCTGGGCCGTGGCATCGAAGCCGTATTGCTGGGTCAGTTCCTGCAAATGCGCTTTGTCATCGGCACTCAGAAAACTAATGTGGCGGTACTGCTGGGCGTAGTGCAGCGCCAGGTAGTCGTTGTGCAGGTCGAAGTAGTAGCGAATTTGCCGCACCAGCGGCAGCAGCTTTTCGTCGGGTTGCCAGAAGCGCACGGGCGGCGCATCCAGTCGTTGCGCCATCACAATTTTAAGGGCGGCGATGCCAATGCCATTGCGGGCATTCATTGGAATAATGGGCACGCCCAGTTCCCGCTCCAGCGCCGGCAGGTCAATATTGACGCCGTGGCGCTCGGCCACGTCCATCATGTTCAGGGCCAGCACGGCGGGCAGCCCCAAGTCGCCCAGCTGAGTAAACAGCAGCAGGCTGCGCCGCAGGTTGCTGGCATCCACGGTCACCACCACAAAATCGGGGTAGCTGGGGGCGGCCCGGTCGTAGAGCAAGTCCGTTATTACTTTCTCATCCAGGCTTTTAGGGTAGAGCGAGTACGTACCCGGCAAATCCACGATTTCGGCTCGTTGCGCTGGCGTCAGCTGCGCAAACCCCGACTTGCGGTCCACGGTCACCCCCGGGAAGTTTCCAACCTTTTGGTTGAGCCCGGTCAGTTGATTAAATAATGAAGTTTTGCCGCTGTTGGGGTTACCAATCAGGGCAATGCGCAAGGGCCGGGGGCCGGTCGCCGGGCCAGTTTGCGGTGCGAGAGGCACCGCCGTCGCCGAATTACTCACGATTGCCGCCATCAGTTGCGCCTATTCTTTCAGCAAAATGGTGGCCGCTTCGCTGGCCCGTACCGACAGCGTGTATTCCTGGTCGCCGAGCACCAGCATCAGCGGGTCGCCGAAGGGCGCCCGGCCGCTCAGCCGCACCTTCACCCCCGGTACACAGCCCATTTCCAGCAGCTTAAGCGCCATTTCGGGGTCTTCCAGGCAGCAGATGGTGCCGGTTTCGCCCACGCGCAAGTCCTTGGCCGAGCGTCGGGCGGCAACCCCAGCGGCAATAATTTGCGAAGAACGGCGGAATAAAGACACGAGTTGGAAGGGGTGAGAAGCTTATTTAGAAAGAATACAAACAAAGGTACACTACCAAAAGCTTTTCGGCCATCGCTCTTTTTTCTTGTGCGGCCCAGGCCGCCTCAAGGCGCTTGCGCAGGGAATCCGCACCGGCCCTTGAGGCCGAAGATTGTATCTGCTAATATTTTCTAATAACTTTCCGTCCGGGAATTTGTAATTTTGTTCGTTCTATCCCTCTTCCTATGTGTACACGTCTACTTTCCATAGCATTATTTATAGTTGCCACAGCAACTTCCGGTTGGGCCCAGCAGGTTCAAATCAAGGGAGTTATTGTTGACAAAGACACCAAAGAGCCGCTCCCTTTCACCTCCATTGGCCTAAAAAACGAGCAAATTGGCGCGCTTAGCAACGAGCATGGCCAGTTTATTGTGCCCGCGCCCACCAAAAATGCCGATGACTCGCTCGTCGTCGTCGCCCTCGGCTACGCGCGCCGGGCCGTGCTGGTAAAGCGCGGTACCGCGGTGCCCAATCTCACCATTGAAGTACCCAAGCGGGCCGTCGAGTTGGGCAATGTGGTGGTAAAAGCTGGAAAAATTAAAAACCTCGGTCTTGGCGCGCGTTCCAACGCCCCCGGCGAAGGCATGATTCAGGGCTTGCCCGGCAGTCAATATGCTTTTTTCGTCAAAAACGACAAGAATAAGCGCCTCGGCAACGTGCGCACCGTGTCGTTCTACATCGGCGAAAACGGCTTTCCCCGCGAGCCCTTCCGCGTGCGCCTCTACAAAGCCGACGGCAACTACAACGCGCCGAACACCGACTTGCTCACCGAAAACGTCGTCGTGTCGGCGCCACAAGGCGGCCAGTGGTACACCGTCGACCTCACGCCGTACAACATCGTCGCGCCGGAGGAAGGCTTCTTCGTGGCTATGGAATGGGTAGTGAGCGGCGACAAGTTTTTCGCCACCAACTTCATGGACGACTACACGCCCTACGGCCAGATTATGCGCCCCACCTTCGAATTCAAGGAAAGCCGCACCTGGAACTACTCCATTGGCAAGGGCTGGAGCCTCATCACGGCCGCCAACAGCCAGGGCCTGCGCTACAACGCCATGATTAAGGCCGAGGTAGACATGATTAAATAAATCGCCGGTTATCGCGGAGTATTTTTCACCCACAGCCCGGTAATCCATTCCCGAATGGTTTCCTGAGCAACCGGCGAAATCAACGGCTTCATCTCGCCATTCATCAGCGTCCACTCCGTTTTAGGCGGCTGCAATAAGTGGTTAACGCCGGGCAGTCGCCGGGCCGTCGTGCTGTGGTTGACGCTTCTTAGCTCCTTTTCCAGGGCCGTCTGGTGCAAATCTATCGGGGCCTCCGTGTCTTCGGTGCCGCTAAGCAGGAGCACCGGGCAACGCACCTGGTCGAGGTCAGCCAAAGGGTCGAAAGTCAGAAAATAGCGCCGCCAGGGCGTGAGCAGTTGGATGGCCGCCGCTTGGGCCGCTTGCGGGTCGAGGCCCGGCTGGTCCTGACGCAACATGTTACTCACAATGGCCTGGGCCTGGGGCGGATTGGTCTGGCGAATGATGTCGTACATGGTGCGCTGGCGCTCGTATGCGGCCTGCACCACCACGGGGTCCTCCTTCCTGGCCCGCTGCTGCGCCACTTGCTGCTGCAAAAGCGTTTGCTCACCCGTCAGGCCATAGCCTGCCAGCGAAACCACAAAAGCGGGCGGCAGTGGCTGGCCCGCCGCCAGCAAGGCCACGTTGGCACCCTCGCCGTGGCCTATTACGCCGATGTGGCCAATGTTGATTTCAAGCCGGGCCCGCAGAAAATTCAGCGCCGCCTGCACGTCGCTCACCAGCACGGCGGTGGTGGCCGAGGCCGTGCTGCCGCCCGACTGGCCCACGCCGCGGTCGTCGTACCGGAGCACGGCAATGCCGCGGCGGGTGAGATAGTCGGCCAGGGAGCCCATCAAATGGAAGTCGCCCACGGTGCCGTCGCGGTCCTGCGCGCCCAGGTCGCTCACCAGCACCACGGCGGGAAATGGCCCCGGGCCGGCGGGCACGGTCAGGGTACCGCCCAAATTCAGCCGTGAAGTAGGGTTATTGAACACAACTTCTTCTTCGCGATAAGGGGGCGCCAGGCGCGTGCCGGGCCCGCTCGCGGCGGGCATGGGCGAATACCGCAACAGCACCGGCGATTTCACCCCGGCCTGGGTCCATATGCCACTTAACTCGTGCTTGGCGGCATCGAAATGCGCCGCATAGTGGCTACCAGCCGCTGGCATCCACAGCAGCACTGAGTCGCCGCGCACGGTAACTTCTGTCGGCATGCGGCTGACCTTCTGGGCCGGCACGTCAAGCGCCGCGAAATATTTCCCATCCGCCAGTAGCACCACGCTGATGGTCAGGTCCAACTGCCCGCCCAATACGGTCAATTCCCCTTTCCATAACCCTCCCAGCGGCAGCACCTCCTCAGTCGATGAGCAGGCACCCGCCCAAACGTTATCATTGCTGAACAGGTACGACAGCAGAAGAACCCAAAGTACACATCTCCTCATCATGCCGGTAATTAAATTCCATTTATGGGACCCGAAAGATAAGTATTTGCAGGCCGCATATAGTAAATTGACAATAATTTCTTTAGCAGGGCAATTGTCCAGTAGTAGCGCTAAGTTGCAGATAACCAATCATGACACAGGCCTGATTATTATATTATCACTTACTGGCAATCGCTCACCCCAAAGCACCTTTGGTTTTCGAAGCCCACACCTTGGGCAAACTGAAGCCACAAGGAAGCCGATGCAATGGGGCAAAAAGAAACCCCTGCAACCATGGGCAGGGGTTCTTTTTGTCATTCGTATCAGCACCAGCCCGGAACAGTTCCAACCGCGGGCTGTGGGGGTCCGCTCCTTTACTTGGTGCGCACCGCGATTTCTACCCGCCGGTTTTCCTGGCGGCCAGCCGCGGTCGCGTTTGACGCCACGGGCATGGCTTCGCCCATTGGTTCCACGCTTACGCGGGCAGCCGCGATGTTTCCATTGGCTACCAAATAGTTTTTTACGGCTTCGGCGCGCTTCCCGCTGAGGTCTTTATTATACCCTTTATCACCGCGCGAATCGGCAAAGCCCATCACCCGCACCTGGTTGGCAGCATAGCGTTGGCCAATAGAACTGGTAATCTGCTTCAGCGTTTCGGCGGCGCTGGGCTTGATGTCGGCCTTGTCGGTGTCGAACAACACGGCTTCGTCGATGCTGTACACGTTGTAGGTGCTGTCGCCGCGCACGCGCACCCCTGGCAGGGTGATTTCCTTAAATTTCACATCGGCCAGTTTGGCTTTGGTCAGGTCCCAGGCATCGGCGGCGGCGGTAGCGGCCTGGTCAGCAGCGGCGCCAACTGTTTTACCATCGCGGTATACTACGGCCGTATCGGCGGTTGCTTCCTGGGGCTGGTCTTTGGTTTCAGGCTTCTTCAGGTTGTCGCAGCTGGCAAGCATAGAGGCGGCAGCCAAAAGTGAAAAAATGGATTTTTTCATGAATATGAGAGGTTAGTACAAGAATTGTAATCTGCTCTGATACGTAAAATCGCCAGCTATGTTATTTTTTTTAGAATCGGATATTTTTATAAATAGCGCCCAAACGACCCGGCCAAAGCAGCCCGGAACCTATTTTAACAGCAATAAACCCACTTCGGCCACGTTACGCGGCCGAAATTAATTTGCATTAAGCCGGCTCGATATTGCGCTCACTAGATAACAATAACGATTGTATGACTCGGAATTTGTAAATTTGCCAGTCAACCATCCATTATATTATTTTTGGCGATGATGAAACGCTTACCTTTTCTCGCTCTATGGGTTATGTTGCTGTTGCCGGCGCTAAGCTGGGCGCAGGAAAACCGCATTACCGGCCGCGTCGTGGATGCTAAAACCAAGGACCCGGTGCCGTTTGCCTCTATTGGCTTACGGGAAGAAGGCACTGGTGCCCTCACAAATGAATATGGTTATTTTCAGCTAGCTGGCCTGGAAAAGACAAGCCAGGACTCCCTGATTGTCATGACATTAGGCTACGAACGCAGCGCCGTATTTATCAAGCGCGGCAGCACGGAAGACCTGATTGTCGAACTGAAAAAACGGGTGATTGAACTGGGCAATGTGACAGTTAAAGGCGGCAAGCTCAAGAACCTGGAGCTAGGGTCGAAGTCCAATAACCCTGGCGAAGGCATGATTCAGGGCTTGCCCGGCAGTCAATATGCTTTTTTCGTGAAAAACGATAAACAAAAAAAGCTCGGCAACGTGCGCACCGTGTCTTTCTACATCGGTGAAAACGGCTTTCCCCGCGAGCCCTTCCGCGTCCGGATTTATAAGGCTGACGGCAATTACAACGCGCCGAACACCGACTTGCTCACCGAAAACGTCGTCGTGTCGGCCTCGCGTGGCGGCGAATGGTACACCATCGATTTGAGCACGTACAACATTCCCGCACCGGAAGAAGGCTTCTTCGTGGCCATGGAATGGATTGTGGGCGGCGACAAGTTCTACACCACCAACTTCATGGACAACTACACGCCCTACGGCCAGATTATGCGTCCCACCTTTGAATACAAGGAAAGCCGCACCTGGAGCTACACCATCGGGAAGGGCTGGAACCTCCTCACGTTGGCCAACGGCCAGGGACGGCGCTACAATGCCATGATTAAGGCCGAAGTAGACATGATTAAATAAATCGCCAACTGCCGCAGATTAACCGTGGTTTCCTGAATTAAGAAAAGGCCCCGACTTGCCAGTCGGGGCCTTTTCTTTGTCGGTTTCAGGGGCGGCGGTTATTGAGTTACACAGTGCATTCTGGCAACCTGTATTGACTGAAAACCGCGACACCACCCTGGCCAACTGGCTGCCGATGGCAGCGGACTGGATTATGCAAAAAAAGCCCCGGCTGGTGAGCCGGGGCCTTCTGACAATCAGCAATACCATTGCGGTCAGACTGCTTTAAGCAGCGAGTTATTTCTTGGCCTGCGCCATAATCCACTCGCGGATGGTTTCCTGGGCTTCGGGCGAAAAGTTGGGCTGCTGCTGGCCGTTGATGATGGGCCACTTGGTGGGGTCGGGCTGGAAGAGGTGGTTAACCCCAATCAGCTTCTTGACAACGACGTTTTTGTTCAGGTTCAGGCCTTTTTTCAGGGCGTTGAGGTTGGCGTCGGCGTTGATGGTGAGGTCGGAAGTACCATTGAGCAGCAACACGGGGCAGTTGACGCCAGTGAGCTTTTCGACGGGGTTGAAGGCCAGGAAGTAGCGGTAGCGGGGCGACGTCATCTCGGCGGCGCTGGACTGAGCCGTAGCGTTGTCGATGGCCGCGTTGTTCTGCTTCAGCATGTTGGCCACGATGGCCTGAGCCTGGGAATTATCGGTAGTTTGCCGGATGATTTCGAGCATGGCCTGCTGGCGCTTGGTGGCGGCTTCGATTTGAGCCGTTTCGGTGCCCAGCGTGCGCAGCGTGGTGGCCTGCTGCTGCACCACAATGTCGCGGCCCGGCAGGCCGTAGGCCGCCAGCGTTACCACAAAAGCCGGAGGCAGGGGTTGCGCGGCGGCCAGCAGGGCCACGTTGCCGCCTTCGCCGTGGCCTACAAGGCCCAGGTGCGATAAATCGATTTCGGGGCGGGTACGCAGGTAATTCAGGCCCGCCTGAGCGTCGCTGACGAGGTCGGCGGTGGTAACGGCGGGAGTGCCGCCGGACTTGCCCACGCCCCGGTCGTCGAAGCGCAGCACGGCCACGCCGCGACGGGTGAGGTAATCGGCCAGGAGGCCCAGCGGGGCAAAGTCGCCCACGGTGCCGTCGCGGTCCTGCGGGCCGCTGTCGCTGAGCAGCACCACGGCCGGGAAGGGGCCGGGACCGGCCGGAATGGTGAGCATTCCACTCAGCCGGGCGTTGACGGTGAGGTTGCTGAACGTGGCTTCTTCTTCGCGGTAAGGCGGCGTGAGGCGCACGTTTTTGGCATTCATTGCCGGCAGAGCGCTGAATGTGAGCGTCATCGGCACCTTGAAGCCGGGCGACTGCCAGGTGCCGGCCATCTGCTTGCCATCGGCTGAAACGCGGCCCACGAAGCGGGTGGCGGCTTCCTCGGCGTACAGGCGCACGGTGTCGCCGCTCACTTCGGTTTTCACGTTCATGCGGCTCACCTTTTGCAGGGGCACGTCGAGGGTGCAGAAATATTCGCCTCCGGTGAGCTTTACAAACCGGAAAATAACTTCGAGCTGGCCGCCGGGCACCTTCAATGGGCCTTTCCATAAGCCGTCGAGGGGCGGGGCATCCACCACGGCCACTACGTGCGCAGGATTGGCCATTGCCGAAGCAGCCAAAGCCAGGCAAAGAAAGAGTCCGCTCACGAAGCGGGATAAATAGAACGTATTGATTTTCATACTAAAAAAGAGCGTCACAGGGCACTTCGGCACCCCAAAGTTATTCGGGACGAATTACACCAACTGTAAAGTAGCAAAATAAATACCTTGCCAACATTACGCGAATGCGCGAACGCACAAAAAAAGCCCTCGTTTCGGCGTCGAAATGAGGACTTAGCCGGACAAAATGGATGATTTACAGAGCGAAGCTATACGAAGCCTTCAGGTAAAAGAAGGCGTCTTAGCTCCTACTATGCACCATTTGGTAGGGCAGGATGTCGTGGTCGTGGGGTCCGAAGACCTTAGAAAGCAGCTAAGCTGCCCGCACGCAGCTTCGGCGGCGAACCACTCCGACGGAATTTCATTCGCTTACGAATACCCGCTTCACTCTTTCGCTCACGTTGGTGAGCAATTCGTAGGCAATGGTGCCAATGCGGGCGGCCAGCCCGGCCAGCGGCAGTCCCTCGCCGAAGAGCAGGGCCACGTTGCCGGCCCGGGCCTCCGGAATATCGGTCACGTCGACCATGCACATATCCATGCACACCGAGCCCACCAGCGGCGCCGGCCGGCCGTGGATGAGCACCGTGCCCACACCGTTGCCAAAGCGGCGGTCGTAGCCGTCGGCGTAGCCAATGGCCAGGGTGGCAATGCGGCGCTCGGCCGGCGCGGCCACGCCCCGGCGGCCGTAGCCCACGGTGTAGCCGGCGGGCAGGGTTTTGATTTGGGAAATGGTGGTGCGCAGCTGGCTCACCGGGAGCAGGTCGGTGGGGCTGGCGGTGTTGCTGGCATCCACGCCGTAGAGGCCGATGCCGAGGCGCACCATGTCGAGCTGCGCCTCCGGGAAGCGCAGGATGCCGGCCGAGTTGAGGGCGTGCTTGAGCACGGAGTGGCCGAGGGCGGCCTCCAGAGTAGCGGCCATGCGGCGGAAAACGGCCAGCTGCTGCTGCGTGAAGTCGTCGTGGGCGGAGTCGTCGGCGGCGGCGAGGTGGGTCATGATGCTGGCCACCGGCAGGTGGGCGGCGTGCTCGCGCAGCAGCGCCGCGAGGGCGGGCAGGTCGGCTTCGTCGAAGCCGAGGCGGCGCATGCCAGTGTCCAGCTTGAGGTGGATTTTGGGGGCGGGAAGCGGGGTATCGGCTGCAATATCGAACGTGGCGAGGTACTCGCGTAGCATGTCGAAGGAGTAGATTTCGGGCTCCAGGCGGTAGTGGCGCAGGGCATCGAAGGCATCGGGGGCGGTATTCATCACCATGATAGGCAGGCTGATGCCGGCTTCGCGCAGGGCCACGCCTTCGTCGGCATAAGCCACGGCGAGGTAGTCGGCCCGCTGGAATTCGAGCAGGCTGGCCACTTCGTAGGAGCCCGCGCCGTAGGCGAAGGCCTTCACCATCACCATGAGCCTGGTGCCGGGGCGCAGCTGGCGGCGGTAGTGCTGCAGGTTGTGGCCGAGGGCGTCGAGGTTGACTTCGAGCACCGTGCCGTGCTGCTGGGCCTGCAGGGCGGCCACAACGCGCTCGAACCCAAAGCGGCGGGCGCCTTTGATGAGGATGGTTTCGTGGGCGAAATCGGCGGGGTCGAGCTGGGCGAGGAAGGCCTCGGTGCTGGGAAAGAATTCAGTGAGCAGTGAGCAGTGAGCGGTGAGCGACGAGCCGGCTTCTTGCCTCGCATCATTCTCAGCTTCCCAAACTGCTGATTGTTCACTGCTCACTGTTAACTGCTCACTGATTTCCGGTCCGATGCCGACCAGGCGGCTGACGCCGGCGGCGGGCAGCAGGGCGGCCACGCGGGTGTAAAGCTCCAGACTGCTCAGGCCCGATTCGAGCACATCGCTGAGAATGAGGGTGCGGCGACCGGGGCGCGACTGCCGGCCCAACGACTCCAGGGCCAGGGCCAGGCCGGCCAGGTCGTTGTTGTAGGTGTCGTCGAGCAGGTAGCTGCCGTGGCGGCCCTGCTTCATTTCCATGCGCATGGCCACCGGGTGCAGGCGGGCGAGGCGGCGCTGGATTTCGGCCGCTTCCACGCCGCGGGAAAGCAGCACGGCCACGCAATGCAGCACGTTCTGGCGGGTGGCCTCGTCGGGCAGCACGGCGCTGAATGGGTGGACGCGGCCTTGATAGTGCGCTTCGATGAGGGCGCTTTCGCTGGGCACCAGGCCGGGCAGGGTGAATTGAATGTCGGCCTCGGGGTGGCCCTGGCACGTCCAGCCGAAGCCCGGCAGGCCCAGCTCGGCCACGGCGGCGCGCACCGGCACGGCGTCGTAGCAATAAAACAGCCGCTCGAAACCAGGCTGCTGAAACAGCTTAAGTTTTTCGAGCAGCTTGGCTTTCGGCGAGGCAAAGCCGGCATCGTGCGCCGAGCCGAGGGTGGTGAAAATGCCTGCGGTGGGCCGGATGATTTTGGCCAGCCGGGCCATTTCGCCCACCTCCGAAATGCCGGCTTCGAAGATGCCGAGGGTGTGACGCGCGGGGTTCAGCTCCCACACGCTGAGCGGCACGCCGACCTGCGAATTGTAGGAGCGCGGCGAGCGGCAGATGTCTTCATCGGGGCTCAAAAGCTGGGCCAGCCACTCTTTCACGATGGTTTTGCCGTTGGAGCCGGTGATGGCGATGACCGGGCCGGTGAACGCGGCGCGGTGGGCGGCGGCCAGGGCTTGCAGGGCCGCCAGGGGGCTGGCTACTTCGATGATGCCGGCTTCCGGGTAGGCGGCGAGGGTGCCGGGCAGGGCGGTATTTTCTTCGACGATGAAGAGGCGCACGCCCTGGGCGTAGAGGTCGGGCAGGTAGCGGTGGCCGTCGTGGCTGGGGCCGCGCAGGGCGAAGAAGGCCGCCCCGGCGGGCAGGTCGGCCCGGCGGCTGTCGAGCAGCAGGTGGCGGACTTCGGCCGTGGCGTCGGCGGGGGCCTGGAGCAGGCGGCCGGCCAGCAGCGCCGGCAGGGAGAGGAAGCGGGGGAAGGGCATGACGCGGCAAAGGTCCGGCAAAAAATGGCGCGGGCGGGCTCCGCGACTGGACGGCTTTGGGCGGCGTAGCCCCGAAAGTGCAAGCTGGGCGGACCGGCAGCGTGTATCTCCGCGCTAGGGCGGCTGGTGGAGTGCAACCCCGAAAGAGCAATACGGTACTCGGGCTGAAATATATCCTGCTCGGGCTGAAATAATTTATAGTAACTGTGGCTGAAAAGGAACCCGGGGTTGAATATATCCTACTCGGGCTGAAATAATTTATGCTCTGCATGAAATAATCTTATCCTGGCCCCGCAGATATCCTACTTGGGGCGGCAGCAGGCGGGGCGGCAGGCGAAAGGAATGGGCCGGCGGCGTACCTTCCCGGCTCACTTCATTTTCCCATCCAACTTTACCTATATGACGGCCGAAGAAATCAATTTCCAGGGCATGGCCCTGAACACGCTGGGGCTGCTAACCACCTGGCGGGCGGAATGGGAGGCGCTGTACAAGAAGCTGCTGCCCGACTACACGGCGCTGCAAACGGCGCTGGGCCAGGTGGACGAGAAGGCGCAGCTGCGCGGCGGCCTGGGCAGCGCGGGCTACACGCAGGCCAAGGACCTGGCGGAGGTGAAGGCGCTGGACGCGGCCATGACCGTGCTGAACGGCATAAAGGCGCTGTATATGGACGGGGAGCACCCCGGCCTGGCCACGCTGGCGCGGCACACCCGCTCCAGCCTCGACGAGATGCGGGGCCTGCCCCAGGTGGCCGCGCTGGAAGAGCTGCACAAGCAGGCCCTGCCCCTGGCGGCGGCCCTGGCCGAGGAGCTGGTGACGGCCGACGACCTGCTGGCCCTGCACGACGCGACGGCGGCATTCAAGCCCCTGCTGGGGACGCCGCGCCAGCAAACGGTGGCCGGCTCGCTGCTGCGCGAAGACGCGGTGCTGCACCTGGGCGATGCCCGCAAGGCCCTGCACCGCCTGGATGTGCGGGTGCCGAACCTGGGCGGCCAGCTGCCGGATTTGGTGAAGGAATATTTCCGCCTGCGGGAGATTGTGGACGCCGGGCACGGGCACGGGGCCGCGCTGCCGGGCCTGCCGCCAAAGGCGTAGCGGGCGGCGGTCAGGCCGGTTGTTGGGAGCACGTTCCGGTAAACAACGACGACCGGTCGGACCGCCTAGGGCGGTCGGACCGGGACAACGCGGAGAAGGCCCGGCCACGGTGGTGGACGGGCCTTCTTTTTGGCGGCGAGGGGTGATGGGCCGGCGGCTACCGGACCACCAGCTTTTTGGTGAAGGTGGCCCCGGCGGGCAGGCACACTTGCACGGCGTAGAGGCCCGGCGGCAAGCCGGGGAGCCCGAGCCGCGCCGCGCCGGTGCCATCGGCGGCGATGGGCACCGGCAGCGCGGGCCCCACGGCCTGGCCCAGGGCGTCGCGCAGCTGCACCGTGACGGCCGCGTGGGGCGGCAGGCCAGCCAGGGCCAGCGTGGCCTGCCCGCCGGGGGCGGGGTTGGGGAACACAGTGGCCTGGGCGGCCAGGGCGCGGGCCTGCTGGGCGGCCGTGGGCGTGCCGAAGGGGTAGAGCGTGAGCGTGGCCGAGCAGCCCAGGTTGTTGGTGACGGTGAGCGTAACGGCGGCCCCGACACCGGGCAGGGCGGCGAAGCGGTGCGGAGGCGGGGCGGGCCCGTCGTAGAAGGTGCCGTCGGGGAAGTGCCAGCGCCAGCGCACGAGCTGGGCGAAGCGCGGGCCGGGGGCGGAGAAGTCGACCAGGCGCAGCGTGTCGCGGCCGGGGCTCAGGGCGAAGCCGGCCAGGGCCGTGGGCGGGCGGGCGCAGTAGGCCGGGGCGTAGGGCGCGCCCAGCCCGGCGAAGCGGGTGAGCAGGCCGGCCGGGTCCTGGCTGGTGACCCCGCCCACGGTGTGGGGGATGAGGCGCTGCTCACCTATTGCCAATGTGCCATTAGCTTGCAGGGCCGTTTGCTGTTGGAGCCCATAGACTGAGGTGGCAAAGTATGTTTCCCATATCGCCGCCCCCGTATTATTGGGTGCATATGAAGCTAAATAACTGGTATTTGGGTCGCTGAGAGACGCTCGGGTGCGCCCCCCAGTCACTAGGTACTGCCCGTTAGTAAGTACCTGCACATGGTTCAGACTAGCGCTGGGGTATTGCGTATTCAGGCCGCTCAGACGCTGCTCCCATTGCATCACGCCCAGGCTGTCGAATTTTGCCAGGAAGCCCCGCGGGTTGGGGCAGCAGTTGAAGACGGGTAGGTAGTTGTCGGGATATACCCTCCCTACCACCACATACCCTCCGTCGGCTGTGGCCTGCACGTCGGCAGGGTAATACTGTTCGGAGATAGTGCCGAAAAACTCATTAGCCAAGCGGACGGTGTCGCCATTGGCTTTAAGCCGCTGCGCCCAGCCGCTGCCCACCACAATGGGCGTGCTGGCGTAGGGGGGCTGGAAGCCCCGCCCCTTCTGGCCCACCAGCACGTAGGAGCCGTCGAGCAGCACGGTCGCCGCAGTCAGGGAGGTGCCGGCCACGTTGGGCGTAGGGCCGGGGTAGCGCCGCTGCCAGACCACGTGCTGGGCCGAGTCGAAGCGCACGACCTGGGCCTCGCCTATCTCAGCCGTAAACTGGCCTGGCACAAACGGACGCAGGTTGACGGCGTGGGCCCATAGAGCTGCTCCGCCTGGCAGGGGAAGCAGCGCCGTGGGGGTGCTTGCGGCCCCATAACCGGACAGGTAGTGCACCCGGCTGCGCCGGGTCCCCAGCGAATCCGTACGCACGTAGAACAACGTGGGATTGGACGTACCGGGCACGTACACCGAGTCGGCGGCCCCGGTCAGCAGCAGGTCGCCCCCTGGCACGGGCAGCACGTTGGTGTACCCGCCCAACATGGGGTAGGGGCGGGTCAGTACCGTGTCGCCGGCGTTGTTGAACAGCCAGAACCCGGCCTGGCCGTCATAGGGAAGCGTGCTGGTGAAATGCACCGTACTGCCCACCACCGCCAGCCGGCTCGGCCGCACCTGGCGCATCCGGATGGGGTTCGCGCTGGTCGAAAACGCGTCCCCGAAGGTGCGTTGCCACACCAAGGCAGGCTGGGCCATGGCGGGGGCACCGAGGGCTACCCCCAGCACCACCAATAAAAAAAGTCGCATAGACAGAAAATAAAAGCGTCCTATTCTACTACCAACCGGCGGGTGGCGACGGGCAGCCCGTCGACGACCAATGTATAGAAATACGTCCCGGCCGGGTAGCCGGCCAGCTTCATCTCACAATGCGAGGCCGCCACTCCCACGGGCAAGGAGGTCATTAGTCGCCCGTCCAGCCCACGGCGCACGAGCAAGGACGCGGTTTGCGCCCCTTTGGGAACGTGGTACGCAATGCTGGCCGTGCCCTGCGTCGGGTTGGGGGCGTTTTGCTCCAGCTGCGGGGCATCGGCCGTTGCGGGCGAGCCGGTTGTTGGGACGGCTGTACGTTGCAGGCCGTTGAGGCTGATGCCCACGCACGCCGTGCCGTTCACATAGTTTGGGGCAGGACCAATGCCCGATAGTTGCACCCGTGGCGCGTTGGTGAGGGGCAAAAGTTGTTGACTGTAGTTGTTATAGCTGTAGTAAGTCAAGGAGGTACTGCTATTGGCATTGTAGAGCGCATAAAAACCCGCGGTCCCAGTCCCCATGTCATCAAATAGGTTCTTGAGGATAAGGTCACCCCCAGGAGCCGGATTAGCCAGGGTGACCTTGGAATAGCTCTCGTTGTAGATGCCGTAGCTCACGCCGCTGCGGGTGGCCGCGTTCACGCCGCGCACGAAGCTGTTGCAGCTCAGGTAGGCCGTGCCCGTGGGCGTGGCCGGGTTGCTGGCCGGCTCCACCGGCACCAGGTCGTAGCCTTTTTCGCAGGCCGTGAACCCGTTGCCCCGCACTTCGGTGTTGGTGTCGCCGTCGCGCAGGCGGTGGGCAATGCCGATGGCCAGGCCCTGGAAGGTGTTGTCGAAGGCCTGGGTCAGCTTGTGGCTGGCGATGCCGACCTGCCGGGGGCGGTAGTCGGTGTAGTGAAACGTATTGTAGAGAGCAGTGCTGGGCTGCTCAAAGACGGTGTTGGTCACGACGGTGGGCATGAATAGTGGGGCCAGGCCCACGGTTTCGTTGGTGTTTAGCGTGAAGCTGCTGCCCACCGTGAGGGCCACCTGTGAGGTGGGGGGCAGGGCCGTGCCCGCCGGAAAGGTAAAATGGCTGTTCTGCACGGTGAGGCGGGCATTGGGGTCGGGGTGATAATCGTCGTTGAAGACGATGCCCGCCAGGTACAGCTCCCCAAATTGGCAGCTGTCGACCTTCAGCACCGGCAGGCCGTCCTTCAGCAGCGCGATGCCCAGCATGGCGTGCTGCAAGGAATTGGCCGCGAAGGTGAGCAGCCCCGCGTCACCGCGCAGGCTCACGTGCTGCTGGCTGAACCAGTAGTCGGAGCCGGTGGCTTTATAGGGCGCTTTCAGCAGGGCCGGGTCCGAGTCGAACCGGCAGTTCTTGACGAAATCAGTGTTGTGGGCCGGCACCGTCACGAAGTTCATCGCCAGGCTCTGGTAGTTGTGCATAAAATCCATTTAGCTGAGCTGGAGCCGGCTGCTGTTAAGCAGCTTGTCTTCCTGCACCAGCCCGCCCAGGCTGTGCATCAGGCGGGGGCGCAGGGCTTGCACGGGGCCGGCCACGATGCCGTGGCCGTTGTTGAGCTCGTGCACGCGGCCCCACATCTCGTCGCAGGCGGCCGTGATGGTGACCCCGTTCAGCACCAGCCGGGCGTCGGTGAGGACGAGGTCGGCCCCCGCGTCCATCAGCAGCACGCTGCCCGTGGGCGGCTGAAACATATTGTTGTCGAGCGTGACGGTACCCGCCGCCAGGTGGAAGTACGTACCGGGCGGGTAATCCCGGAACGGGTCGCCGGTGTTGGGCAGGCTGGGGTTGTAGCCGTAGTAGTTACTCGTCAGCTCCACAATGTTTTTGGCAGTGGTTTGCTGGCAGCAATGAGCCTCTACCGTGACAGTGACGCTTTTCTGAAACGCCGGCCCGCTCGGGGGCGTCACGGTAACCGTGTAGGTGGTGGCCTGGCTGGCCAATAAGCTGGCCTGGCAGGGGTCGACCGGGGGCCCGCTCCGAGAGAGAAGCTGCGCGTGCGCCGGACCGAAGGATAGCACCCCAATGAAGAGCAGGGTAAAAAAGTGTTCCATAAGCCCGGATAAGAAGGGTTTGGGAAGTGAGAAAAACGGGAATGTGACAACCGGTAAAGGCAGCCGCACCAATGGGCACGGGCAAACGGGCCGGTTTGGAATGGCCGGCACACGGGAAAGCAGCTGGCGAAAAACGTGACGGAAGAAATGCGGGGAAATGCATTCGCTCGGCGGGACACCGGCCCGGCGGGTGGCGGGAGCGGCAGTGGGGGCTTGGGAGGAAGCCCCGGTGGGGTGGTGGAAAGGAGGAGCTTAAATGTACGGGCTGCCAGTGCCGGTTACCAACTATCGGCTATATAAATAAATTGCTGCCTGTTAGCGTCTTTTTCAGGTTGGTTACCTGTAGCGCGGATGCTGCAGTCCGCGCTACTGCGCCGCCAGGGTGGTCCAACTGGCGCGCGCGGGGCGTTAGCCCTGGTCGTTTTCACGTCGCGCAAGGGCTAAAGCCCCTGAAAACAGAACCAACCATCCCAATCCCGGCGCTAAAGCGCCGGGCAAAATCAAGTAGCCCTTTTGGTGCGCAAGCCCTGCACTGATGAGGGTGGCAGCGGTGGTGCGGGCCCGACCAGAAAACCAACAAGCTGGCCCAGAGCGGCATCAGCCAGGCCACGCTGGATTTGGCAATGGTGAAAATTCGCTCGGCGTTTTACGACCAGGTGAGCGGGGCGACCAATTTTGGGCGGGCCGATTTGCTGGCCGCGTTCGCGCTGTTCGACAACGACCCGGCGCGCATCAACCGGCTCGAAAGCGAGTTCCGCAAGGTGACGCCGGAGCTGATGCAGAAAACCATCCGCGAGTACCTGCGGCCGACCAACCGCACCACCATCATTACTGTCAACCCGCTGGCCAGGAGCTAGCCTTCCCTCCTATCGCCAGGAACAAGCTAGTTATCGGGCTGCTCAGCGCCGCCCTGGTTGCCACGGCCACGAGAGCATCAATAAGTGTGGGGCAGTCGCGGTCACCAAGCTTTTGACCATTGTCGACCGAAGTCGTGCCGATAACTGCTTAACCCAACTGCCCCACACTTATTGATGCTCTCCAATACGCATCAAGCCGACGGGTCCGATTTTGTCGCAGCGCGGTAAGGCTGCGGCAAAATCGGACCCGTCGGCTTATTGGCCGGGCGCCTTTGGCGCTACTTTTGCCTCGGCAGCCAGCATCTAACCCGGCCTCCTGCCTCTTCTGCTTTTTATGAAAACCTTCACCCGCACCCTCCTCCTCGCGGCCCTCACTACCGCTACCGGATTCTTCGCCGCCTGTTCGCAAGACGCGCCCGCCCCGGACCTCTCGCCCGCCTTCGAAATGACCAGCCGCTTTGAGTTCGCCGTCCCGGTTACCACGGGCGGCACTTCGCCCGGCAGCCGGGTCCTCGACTTCACCCCTGCCGCTATAAAAGGGCAGGCCTTGCTTACGGCCCCGCTACTGTCGCTGGATTTTGCGTGCTCAGGGAATACTGTCCACTTTGAGGTCGACCGCAACCAACTGCCAGCCAAGTGGCTGGGCACGTATGCAATGCGCTGCCAGGCCCGGCCCACCGCCCCGGTTGGGCTGTCCTTCGTGCACAATTGGGCTGGCGACGTGGTTGCTTTCCGTTTCAGCGACACTGTTCCGCAGTTGGCTGGCAACCTCGTTATTACGGCTTATGATTCCAAGCGGCAGCTTGTGAGCGGCCGTTACGAAGTGACCGCCCCCGACCAGCTGGCCCCGTCGCAAATCGCCAGGCCCGGCATTCCCCGGTGCGACGTCATTCTCACCGGCCGGTTCACCAACCTAAACGTGGCAGTGCAGTAAATACCCTTGGTCAGCCAACAGAAAAGCCCGTTTCGATTGCTCGAAACGGGCTTTTCTATTCAAAACAACAAGCTGATTACACGGCCAGCGAGGGCTCGGGCAGGTGCTGAGCGGGCATCTCCACTTCCACGCCCAGGCCCTTGGCCACGGCCATGCCCAGGCGGATATCGGCGCGGAACCAGTGGCACAGCTGGCGCTGGGTGATGAGGTCCTTCTTGGGGCCTTCGATGCCGGACATGGCACCCACGATGTTGTGGATGAGGTCGCGCTGGGCCTCGGGCTTCATCAGGCGGAACAGGTTGCCGGGCTGAGTGTAGTGGTCGTCATTGCCGGGGCCTTCGTTGCGGTCGTAGCGGTCGGCAAAGCCGTCGAGGGCCTCGTGGGGCTCCCCTTGGGTTTTGTCCTCCACGGGACCGTCGAACGAGTTGGGGAAGTAGTTCGGGCCGGGGCCGCCGTTGTCGCCGAGGGCCATGCGGCCGTCGCGCTGGTAGTTGGAGAAGCCGAAGGGGCAGGCGTTCACGGGCAGGTGCTCGTAGTTGGCCCCGAGGCGGTAGCGCTGGGCATCGGGGTAGCTCAGGATACGGCCCTGCAGCATTTTATCGGGCGAGTAGCCGACGCCGTCCACGACGTGGGCCGGGGCGAAAGCGGCCTGCTCGACGTGGGCGTGGTAGTTTTCGGGCACCGCGTTCAGCTCCATCGTGCCTACTTCCTGGAGCGGGAATTCGCCCTGGGGCCACACTTTGGTCAGGTCGAAGGGGTTCCAGCGGAAGTCGCGGGCTTGCTCCTCGGTCATGGTCTGGATGAACATCGTCCACTTCGGAAAGTCGCCCTTGTCGATGGCATCCACCAGGTCGTGCTGGGCAAAGTCGGCATCCTGCGCCTTCATGTGCTTGGCGTCCTCGTCGGTGAAGTTTTTCACGCCCTGCTGGGTGCGGAAGTGGAATTTCACCCATGTCCGCTCGTTGGCGGCGTTAATCAGCGAGAAAGTGTGCGAGCCGTAGCCGTGCATGTGGCGGTAGCCGTAGGGCGTGCCCCGGTCGCTCATCAGGATGGTGACCTGGTGCAGGCTTTCGGGGTTCAGGCTCCAGTAGTCCCACATCATGGTCGGGGACTTGCGGTTGCTGCGCGCCTCCCGCTTCTGGGTGTGGATGAAGTCCATGAACTTAATCGGGTCCTTGATGAAGAACACCGGCGTGTTGTTGCCCACCAGGTCCCAGTTGCCGTCCTCGGTGTAGAATTTCAGGGCGAAGCCGCGGGGGTCGCGCTCGGTATCGGCCGAGCCTTTTTCGCCGCCCACCGTGCTGAAACGGGCAAACATCCTGCACTCGTTGCCCACCTTGGCAAACAGCTTGGCGCGGGTGAGGTGCGTGATGTCGTGCGTGACGGTGAAGGTGCCGTAGGCGCCGCTGCCCTTGGCGTGCACCACGCGCTCGGGGATGCGCTCGCGGTTGAAATGGGCCGACTTCTCGTGAAAGAAGTAGTCTTGCAGCAAAAGCGGGCCACGCTCGCCGGCCGATTGCGTGTTCTGATTGTCAAAAATCGGGCGCCCCGAAGCGGTGGTCAGCTTCTTCGGTTGGGTTGATTCTTCCATGATACGGGTTGAGATTGGGGGATGGAACAAGCCCGGAAAACCGGGCTTAGAACAAAGGTCCCACTTACCGATTCATAATCAAAATTGATTTAGTTGATAATTTTATAAGCACAGGTTATATTTGAGTTATGAACCTGCAACAGCTCACTTACCTCGTGGCCCTGGACACGCACCGCCAGTTCGGCCTCGCCGCCGAGAAAAGCTGCGTGAGCCAGCCCGCCCTCAGCGTGCAGGTGCAGAAGCTGGAAGAAGAGTTGGGCGTGCTGCTCTTCGACCGCAGCCAGCGCGGCGCCGAGCCCACGGCCGTGGGCGTGAAAGTCATTGCCCAGGCCCGGCGCGTGCTGCGCGAAGCCCAGCAATTGCGCGAATTGGTGCAGGTAGAAAAAGGCGAAGTGGTGGGCGACCTACGCCTGGGCGTCATTCCCACGCTGGCGCCGTACTTGGTGCCGCGCTTTTTGGTGGGCCTCACCACGGCCTACCCCAACCTACGCGTGCACATTGAGGAGCTGCGCTCGGAGGAAATCATGCAGCAGCTCAAAGACCACCGGCTGGACGTGGGCCTGCTGGTAACGCCCCTCGACGACCGGCAGCTGCACGAGGTGCCCTTGCTGGATGAGCCCTTCCTGCTGCTGGCCTCCGAAAGCCATCCCCTGGCGGCCCAGCCCACCGTGCGCCCCGCCGACCTGCAACAGCCCGGCCTGTGGCTGATGCAGCAGGGCCATTGCTTTCGCAACCAGGTAATTAATTTATGTGGGGCAGCCTCCCCCACCGGCGCCATCACTTACGAAAGCGGCTCGATTGAAACGCTAAAAGAATTGGTGCGGCGGCAAAACGGCTATACCCTTGTGCCCGAATTAGCCGTATTGGAGGAAGTGGAAACCAATCCGCTGCTAAAGCGGTTCGTGGCCCCGGAACCGGTGCGTGAGGTGAGTCTGGTCGTGCATCACGGCTTCGTGCGCACCACGCTGCTGGGTGCCCTGCGCGACTTGATTCTGGCCAGCGTGCCCGCCCGGCTGCACGCCGGCAAAGCCGGCGAAAAGGTGCGCTGGCGCTAATTCCGGCCGCTGCCACCCACCACCTAAACCGCTCGGGCCCGCAAGGCCCGGCACCTACTGCCTACCCACCTCAAGTTGAATAATCGACCCGTACCATTCGTTGGGTGGTGGTTTTCCCTGGTATTGCCCACTACCTGCTACTCGCCAAGAATCGAACCCCAGCATCTCCTTTCCATTCCACGCCCAACCATGCCCGCCGCTGCCATGCGACTGTTGCTGCTCGTGTGGCTGCTGAGTGGCGGGGCAAATGCCGGTGCCCAGAACCCGGCCACCGATAGCCTGCGGCACGCGCTGGCCCGCACGCCGGCCGACTCCAGTCGGGTGTTGCTGTTGCTCGAGCTGGCGCGCACCTACCGCGCCTCCAAGCCCGATTCGACGATGTACCTGGCCCAGCGCGCCTGGCAGCTGGCCCGCCGGGTCGAATTTGACAAAGGCCGGGGCCGCGCTCAGAGCATGGTGGGCATGGTGCTGCGCGAGCGGGGCGAGCTCCCCAAAGCATTCGCCAACCAGCTGATTGCCCGCCAGGTAACCCGCCAGAGCCACGATTTAGAGGGGGAAGCTTACTGCCTGAACGCATTAGGAAATATCAGCCTCGACCTGCGCCAGTACCCGCAGGCCATCACCTACTACCGGCAATCGGAAGCCATTTATAAGCACCTCGGCCTGCCGCACTGGGTAGCGGGCTCGCTGACCAACATTGGCAGCTGCTATGAGAAGATGAACGTGCTCGACTCGGCCCTGGCACTGCAGTGCCGGGCCGAAATCGTTATCGCGCAACACCCGCGGCCCCGGGTGGCGGCGGCACTGGCGCTGCGCAACATGGGCATGGTGCAGGCCCGGCTGGGCCATTACCCCACGGCCTTTGCCTACTACCGGCGGGCGCTGCAGGAAACGCGCACCAGCAACGACCTGCGCAACCGGGCCATGGCGCAGTTCCACCTGGCCATGCTGTTCAACACCTTGCACCAGCCCGATTCCAGCCTGCGGTATGCGCGCCAGGCGCTGCGCACGGCCCAGGCAGTGTCGTACCGCCTGACGGTGATGGAAGCCGGCGGCCTGTTGGCGCGCCTGCACCGGGCGCGCCACAACGTGGACAGTGCTTTCCGCTACCAGGCCTTAGCGGTGGCGGCGCAGGACAGCCTGTTTGGACCCGAGAAATTCCGGCAATTGCAGCTGCTGGCCTTCACGGAGCAGCAGCGGCTGTCGCAGCAGCGCGAGGAACACAAGCTGCAAGCCGCTCATTACCAACAATTGGCCTTGCTGGTGGCCCTGGGCTTTATCCTGATTATTGCCTTGCTGCTTTGGCGCCTCACGCGCCAGCAGCGCCGGGCCAATCGGACCCTGAACCAGCGCAACGCCCAAATTGAAACCCAGCGCAACGAGCTCAACACAACGCTCACGGAGCTGCGCGCGGCCCAGGCCCAGCTGGTGGCCGCCGAAAAGTGGGCGTTTGTGGGGGAGCTGTCGGCGGGCATTGCCCACGAGCTGCAAAACCCGCTGGCGTTCATGCAGAATTTTGCCGAAGTGAGCGTGGCGCTGCTCAACCAGGACGGCGCGGGCACCCCCCAGCCCGCCAACCTGGAGCAAAAGATTATGGCCGGCCTGAAGCAGAACCTGCGGGAAATAAGCCACCACGGCCAGCGCGCTTCGTCCATTATCAGCGACATGCTGGCCCACGCCCGCACCGGCACCGGCCAGCACCAGCCCACCGACCTCAACGCCTTGGTTGAGGAAAGCCTGCGCCTTGCCAACCGCGCCGCGCCAGCCCAGAACGGCGCCCTGGCCGTGGCGCTGCGCACCGATTTTGCCCCCGACCTGGGCCTTGTCACGGCAATGCCCAGCGAGCTGGGCCGGGTATTTCTGAACCTGTTTACCAACGCCTTATATGCGATAAAGCGCCGCCAGCAGAACGACAAGAGCAGCTACCAGCCCGTGATGAGCGTGCGCACCCGACGCGTGGGCGAGACGGTGGAAATCCGGGTGCGCGACAACGGCACGGGCATGTCCGAAGCCGTGGCCGCGCAGGTGTTCCAGCCCTTCTTCACCACCAAGCCCGCCAACGAAGGCACCGGCCTGGGCCTGTCGCTCGCGCACGACATCATTACCAAAGGCCACCGCGGCACCCTGACCGTCGAGACGCGGGAGGGCGAGTTCACGGAGTTCACGGTAATCATCCCCGCATAACTTTGCCGCTGGCAGCTCGCCTTTACTTCCCGCATGAAATTACGCCTACTTCTCTTCGGCCTGAGCACGGCCGCGCTGCTCACCAACTGCGCTCGCCGGCCCACCAAGCTAAAGATATACGACGTGGTTATCAACCACGTAACCGTGGTGGACGTGGAAAGCGGGCAGCTTCGGCCCAACCAGGTAGTGACCGTGTCGCGGGGCAAGATTGTGGAAATTGAGCCCGCCGACCAGGACAGCTACGCCGCCAAGCAGTACGTGAACGGCAACGGCCGCTACCTCATCCCCGGCCTGTGGGACATGCATGTGCATTTCCGGGGCGGCGACAGCCTCATCGCGGCCAACAAAAAAAGCCTGACGCTTTTCCTGGCGCACGGCATCACCACGGTGCGCGACGCCGGGGGCGACCTCACCCCCAGCGTGTTCCGCTGGCGGCAGGAGATGGACGCGGGCCTGTACGCCGGCCCGCGCATCTTCACCTCCGGCCCCAAGATTGACGGCCCCGGCGCCTACTGGCCCGGCTCGCTGGAAGTAGAAACGCCCGCCCAAATCAGCAAGGCGCTGGACTCGCTGCAGCGGCTGCGGGTGGACTACGTGAAGATTTACGACAGCAGGATTTCGGGCGCGGCCTACCTCGAAACCATCCGGCAGGCCCAGCGGCGCGGCCTGAAAACCACCGGCCACATGCCCTATTCCGTGACGCTGGGCGAGGCCGTGAAGCGTGGCCTCGATGCCACTGAGCACCTGTACTACGTGTTCAAGGCCTGCTCCGGCAAGGAAGACAGCCTCACTGCCCTGGTGCGCAACAGCCTGGGCACCAGCAAGCCGCTGGGCCTGTTTGCCGTGCTGCCGGCCGTGTACGACACCTACAGCCCGGCAGCGGCGGCCCGCATCTTTAAGCTGATGGCCAAGCACCACACGGCCGCCGTGCCCACGCTCTACATCCAGAAAACGCTGGCTGAGCTGCCCGAAAACGACCACGCCCAGGACACCCTGCGCGCCTACATCGACCCCAAAATTCAGGCAACCTACGCCCGGCGGCTGGCCAGCGCCCGCCAGCTGTCGCCCGCTGCCAGTGCCTTCGGCCAGAAACTGAATACCAAATTCATGAGCCTGGTGCCGCAGATGCAGGCCGCCGGCGTGATGCTGCTGGCCGGCTCCGACAGCGGGCCGTTCAACTCCTTCATCTACCCCGGCGCCTCGTTGCAGGAAGAGCTGATTATGTTGGTGCAAGCCGGCCTCACTCCGCTGCAGGCGCTCCAGGCCGCCACCATTAGCGGCGCCAAATTTATGGGTGTGGCCAGCCGCACCGGCACCATCGCCCCAGGCAAATACGCTGACCTTGTGCTGCTTACGGGCAATCCACTGGAGGACATTGCCAATATTAAGAAGATTGACGCCGTGATTTCGAGGGGCAAAGCCTACCCGGCCGCCTCGCTGGCCAATCTGATGCGGGCCGTTCGGAACCGGTGATTCCGGCTTCTTGCGCTCCCTAAAAACCACCACCGGAGCAGCGGCATAACCGCCTCCTGCCTTTACATGTACGGCCTTGGGCCCCGTCGTTCCTGAGCAGCGTCAGGCACGGCGGGGCTTTTCTATGCCCGGCAAGCCTCACACGGCGGAGGGGTTGAATCGCAATATTAAAAAATATTATTTGCGAAACATACAAACATTTGTTTAATATTTAATGTCTAAAGATTAAACAATTCCCATCCCAAAAACCCTAGAAACCCATGACCACATTACTCACCAACATCGTCGACATTCGGGTTGATGACCCCATTGCCTTCACCTTCTTCACCGGGTACATGGCCATGCTGGCCGCCTCGGTGTTCTTTTTCGCCGAGCGGGGCGTAGTGGAAGGCAAATGGAAACTCTCCCTGCTGGTATCGGCCCTGATTACGGGCATCGCGGCCGTGCACTATTACTACATGCGCGACTACTACCTGGCCACGCACCACACGCCCACCGCCCTGCGCTACATCGACTGGACGCTGACCGTGCCGCTGATGTGCGTGGAGTTCTACTTGCTCACCAAAGCGGCCGGCGCTAAAATCGGCTTGCTCTGGAAACTGATTGCCGCGGCGGTGCTGATGCTCGTGGCCGGCTACATCGGCGAAGCCTTCGCCGACGGCTCAACCAGCCATTCCGTGCTGTGGGGCACCATTTCCACAGTGGGCTACGTCTACATTCTGTACACCGCCTGGGCGGGTGAGGTGGCACAGCTGGCCCGCGCCTCGGGCGATGCGGCGGTTATCAAGGGCATTCGGGCGCTGGGTTGGTTCGTGCTGGTGGGCTGGGCCATTTACCCCATCGGCTACATGTGCATGAAAGGCGGCTGGCTGAACACCGGCCTGGGCTGGCAGGCCTCGAGCGTCGACTTGTTCTACAACATTGCCGATGCCATCAATAAAATTGGCTTCGGTCTGGTCGTGTACGGCATTGCCGTATCGGGCAAGAGTGCCGCCGCAGTGCACGAAACCATGCCCACGGCCGACCGGACGGCGGTACCCGCGTAAGTCCCGGGCCCGGCCGCGGCCGGGCCCACGAGTCCATTCTACTTATTCCCGCTCTCCATTGGCACTTGGCGGGGCGGGAATACGCGTTTTGGCGGTACCGGACCGGCCGGGTTGCTGCTTTGGTTATGCGCCTGGGAATGCTCCCACCACTGCTATGCTACCGCTTACTTCTTTTGTTGCCGATACCTGGCGCGCTGCGGCGGAGCCCCGGCACTACGCCTACGCGGCAGTGCTGGGCGCGGTGGCCATCGGCTGGCTGGCCCCCGGCACCGTGGCCTGGCTGCTGGGGCCGGCGCTGCTGGGCGGCATGGTGCTGCTGGGCGTAGCCCACGGCGCTTGCGACCAGTTTGTGGTGCCGGCCACGCACCCCGCGCTGGCACGGGGCAAGGGCCGGTACTGGGCGGGGTTTCTGGCCGGCTACCTGGGGCTGGCGGCGGCCGTGGCCGGGCTGTGGTGGTGGCAGCCCACGGCGGCCGTTGCGTTGTTTTTTGGGCTCACGGCCTGGCACTGGGGCTCAGCCGATGCGCCCGCCCAAACGCTGCACCGCAGCCAATGGCTGGCGCATAGCCTGTTGCGCGGGGGGTTGCTGTTTGCGGTGCCGCTGTGGCACTGGCCCACCAAAACCCAGGGCATCGTGAGTGGCCTGCTGGCCCTGACCGGGGGCGCGCCCATGCGCGCGGCCACCGTGACGCAGGCGGCCAGCCTGCTGCTGCCGATAGTTGCCGGAGGCCTGATATTACTCTGGCTCAGCTACCTGTGGCAGCAGCAGGCCGCCCTGGCCCGCACCGATGCCCTGGAAACGCTGCTGCTTATGGCCTTGCTGCTGGTGCTGCCGCCAGTGCTCTCGGCGGGGGTGTATTTCGTGTTCTGGCACAGCCTGCGGCACGTATTGCGGATGAACCAACTGATGGACCGCCGGGCTACTGCCCCGCGCGGACTCGGGCACGAGCTGCGCTTTTTCCTGCGGCGCTCGGCCCCGCTGTTGCTCATCAGCGTGGGTGGGCTGGCGGTGTTGTTCGGCCTGGCCTGGGCGCGGGCAGCGAGTGGCCCGGTCCTGGTGAGTCTGGCGTTGCTGGCCGCCTCGGTTGTGACCCTGCCGCACGCCCTGCTCGTTACCCTGGGCATGGACGCCGCCCGTTGGCGACGGAAGAGTGAGCAGTGAGCAGTGAGCAGTGAGCAAAAAACGGTGGTTTTGAACTAGTGAGTTCACTAAAAGCCCACGCCTACCCGGAAGCCCGTGCCCAGCCGCTGCCCGCTTTGCAGGGCGGTGTAGAAATCAACTCGGATTACCTTGAAGATGTGCTCCACCCCCGCGCCCAGCTCCACGTAGTGGCCGGCCTGGGCGGTGGTGAGGTAGTTGAGCGAGACAACTTCCTGCCACTTCAGCTGGCGAAAGAGCGGGACTTTGTTGAAGATGAAGCCGTTGAAGTGGTGGTCGTAGTGGGCTTCGAGGTAGGTATTGTCGGTGCTGAAGCGGTAGTAGTCCAGCAGCTGGAAGTTGCTGAAGTTGCCGGAAAGCAGGGTCTGGTTGCCCGAAAAGTGGCGGTAATCGATGAAAGTCACGCCTTCCTGCTTGCCCACGAAGCCACCCACGTTTACCCGGAAACTACTGGTACCCAAGAGGCCCAGCGAAATATTGTCGCGCACGCCGGCTTGCAGCAGCAGGTAGCGCACATCGGCCCCAAACAGGTGCGGAATGGCCAGCCGGCCCTGCACATTGAAGGTGGGCCACTTTGAGCCGAGGTTGAATTTGCCGTCGGGCCGGCTGATGTAGCGGGTGCCCGGCCGGTAGTCGAGCGACAGTCCCACGGTGGCCACCCGGCTGCGGCCGAAGCCGGTATCGGCCAGCTCGTCGCTCACGGGCTGGTTGGGGGTGAAGGCGCGGCCGGGCACGTCGTGCAGCAGCTTGTCAGTTGCGTTGTACAGCTGCCGGCGGTCGAAGTAGCCAGCGGTGGCGCGAAGGTTCAGGCCGTTCACCGGCTCGGTGAGGTAGGTGAATTCGGCCCCGTCGCGCCGGTAAAGCTTGGCGTAGTTGCGGTTGTCGAACAGCGTATAAATGGTGTTGATGGCCGGCGTGAGCTGCGAGTTCTTGTCGAAATTCTCAATAGTCCGGCCGGCCACCACGCTGATTTGCTGGCGCTTGGCCGGGTGCAGCTGCCAGGTAGCCTCCAGGCTGGGGTTCAATTCCTGGCGGCTGAAGCCGTAGCGCAGCGTGGGCGTGATGGTGAAAAAGCGCCGGTCGTCGGTGCGCTTGCTGAAGATGGCCTGGGCATTGAGCACGACCCCCTCCACGGTGTTGTACTGAAAAATCTGGGACACGGGCAGCACCGTCACCGAGCGTTTGCGGAAGGTATTGAGGTGCGTGTAGCCGCCCAGCACCAGGTTGATGGGCTCAAACGCGTTGCGCTTGCGGTCCATCGAGTCCTGATAGGGGCGCGAGCGGCGGATGACTTCGGTGCTGTCTTTGACGTGGTAGTCCTTCTTTTCTTCCGCCGACAGCGGCACCGGGCGGATGGCGTCCCAGTAGGCCGAGTCGCGCTCGTTCACGCCTTTTTCCACCAGCTGCACCTCGCCACGCGGCATCCGGGCGAAGGGGTCGTTTTTGAGCGAGTCACGCTGAGCCCGCTTCACCTGCTTGCGGACCTGGGCGTTGAGACCGCGCAGGTCGGGCTTGCGCTTGCGGATTTGGGCGGCGGTTTCCTGGCCCACGGGGGGGGCGTCCTTGCCCTCGGCCACCACGGGCGGCGCGGCTTTGGCCACGGGCGGCGTGGGGTAGGTGGGCACCACGTTGGCGTAGTTCGAGAGCAGGGCCGTGATGTAGCCGGAGCCTTTGAAACCCAGGCCCGATAAATTGGCCGTAACCTGCTGCGACTGAATGAGCCAGACGTTGGGATTGCCCGGTGCGGGCGCGTATTGCTGGGCCAGGTGCAGGTTGTCGACGTAGTCGAGCTGCGCGTCTTTGTCGAGGGTTAAATCGACGGAGTGAATGCGCCAGGAACCGTCCACGATGTAGATGTAGCCGGCGAAAACGGGGTCGGTGCGGCGGCGCGGCAGCACCCTTATTTTGTGCACCAGCACGCCGCCCTGCGGGGAGCTGCCCACCAGCTCGTACTTGTAGAACAGCATGGCGTTGGCCGCGATGGGCGACACGAAACCACGTTCCGAAAAGCCGGGATTTATCAGGTTTTCGTAGAAGCTCAGGTTGCGCCCCGCGCTGGCCCGGTTGAAGCTGATGCCCCGCGAGTCGCCACTTATCCGGCTCGAAATCATGTGCTCCTTCACGATGTTGGGCTGGGTGAAGCTGAAATCGGACAGGCTTTCAGACAGGTAAAAAATACCTTTCTTGATGTCCGGGCCCAGCTTGAAGAGGCCCATGATTTTGGCCGGCGTGTCGGTGATGCGGCCCAGGGCTTTGATGTAGATGCGGGCCCGGTAGGCGGCCACTTCGCGCTTGTGGTAGGCCCGCCATTGCTGCGCCTGCTGGATGATGGCGTAGGCCGGGTCGCGGTCGGTGGATTTTACCAGCACTTCGCCCAGGTTGTAGGCCTCGGGCTGCAGGGTCACGTTCACGGTCAGAAGCGAGTCGCCGCCGGGCACGCGCACCGGTTCGATGTGCGGCCGGTAGCCCACGTATTGAAACACCAGCTCGTATTGCCCGGCCGGCAACCGCAGCTGAAACTGGCCCTGCTCGTTGGCGCCGGTGCTGGTGGCGGCGCCGCGCACGGCCACGTTGGCAAAGGCCAGCCCCGCCTTATCCGCCCCGCTCACCGTGCCTTTGATGACGCCGGCGCGGCTGAGCATCGGCAGCAAGCTCAGCAGTAGGCCCAGACCGAACAGGCGAAATGAAATCAATGACATAAAATAGCAAAACGCAGAAAAGGGCCATGCCAAGTTACGGCCCCATTCTAACTGATGCCAGTGGGCAGGCAAATAGTTGCCTGCGGCCGTAGCGGCACGGCGCGAAAGCCCCGCAAAAAATGCGCCTCGGAGGTGGTAATGAACTACCCGGCGCGTTGTTCAGTGTTACTTGCCTTTCGAAACCCCCATCTCATGTTCAAAAGCCCCGACAAAACGCCCAGGCAGTACACGCCCGGCGAAGCCCTGCAAAAAATCGGCGCCTTCTGCGCCTACCAGGAACGCACCCAGAAAGACGTCGAGCAGAAGCTGAAATCCTACGGCCTGGACGAGGACGAAGCCGGCGAAATCATCATCCGCCTCAGCCGCGAAAAGCTGCTGGACGAGGAGCGGTTTGCCCAGGCTTTCGTGCGCGGCCACTACCGCCAGAAGAAGTGGGGGCGTCGCCGCATCGTGCAGGACCTCAAGCAGAAAGGCATCAGCGAATACTGCATCAAATCGGGCCTGAAGGAGATTGACGGCGAGGAGTATTACCAAAACCTGGTCGACATCATGGAGAAAAAAGACCGCCAGGAAAAGGAGAAGAACCCGCGCGTGCGCCGCATGAAAATATCCCAGTACCTCACGGGGAAAGGCTACGAGCAGGACCTGATAAAAATCGCACTCGATGACCTGGGCAAGGTTCCGGAGGACGAGGATTAACTCCTCCAGCCCGTCATGCTTATCTGGCGTCCGCGCAGCCGAAGCATCTACTGTTTCGGGCCCACCTTCGGCATCAGCAGCTGCTGGCCCACTACTACGCGGCGGCCGGTGAGGGTGCGCAGCATGGGCACAAGAATCTGCTCGGCGTTGCGCTGGGTTTCGGCCAGGATGCCGGACTGCAGGGCCGCGTTGCGCACCTGCTTTTCGGCGTACTTGTACCCTTCATCCACGAGGTCGGCATCCTGAAAAAACCCGTTTTCGGTGCTGAAAACACGGCTTTGGTCGTGGTTTACCTGGAAGGAGCACAGCTCGGGCGCGGGCAGGAACACGCGCACCACGGTGTCGCCTTCAAATACCACGTCTTGGGGGCGGATTTTGCGCAGGTCGAGGCAGCCCACGGCTTCGCCGCCCACCACGAGGGCCACCTTGGCATCGGGCAGCAGCGGGTAGCGGCTGGCCCGGCGGTATTCCACCACGTCTTTGAAGCGGTAGCGCACCAGCTCCAGCTTGCCCAGGGCCTCAACCTGGGTGAGCACGGTATTGTGCGTGACGGTGACTCTGGGCTCGGCGTTCAGCGGGTTGAGTCCGGCGAGCGTGGGGCCTATCTTCCGCCACAGAAACCAGCCCAGCCCCACTAAAAACAACAGTGGCAACAAGCGACGCAACAGGCGGACTACATTCATATGCGGTAAAGTACGGGCCCGGAGCCGCAGCGTTGGGCCGGGCTACGGCCTAGCTTTGCAGCCGATGCGCATCCCGCCCTTATTTTATTCCTTCGGCCAACGCCTCTGGCGGCACCATCCGGCACTGCTGGCGGGGCTGTGGGTGCTGCTGCAACTGGCGTACCTGCGCAAGTTTCACGGGCCGCACTTTGCCAACGACAGCGCCCGCTACCTGCTCTACGCCGCCGGCATTGCCGAGCGCGGCTACTTTGAGCCCGGCCACAACCTGCGCTACGTGCTCTACCCGGTTTTTATGAGCCTCTGGCTGCGGCTGGGCCTGGGCTGGTGGGGCATCGTGGCGGGTCAGGTGGCGGTTTCGGCGCTGGCCACGCGGGCCCTTTACCGAGGCACGCGGCGCCTGACTGACGGCCGGCGCGGCGCGGCGGCGCTGGCCACGCTGCTCTTCATCGCCTGGCCCGATATCCAGCAGTTCAACGTTTTTCTACTTACCGAGTCGTTGTTCATCAGCCTCACGGCCTTGTCGTTCGGTGCTTTCACCCGCGTGCGGGGGGGGCAAACGACTGATTGGTCCTGGTTGATTGTGGTGCTGATATTGACGGCCCTGGCCCGGCCCAATGGCTTTATGGTGGGCCTCGCCGCCGGGCTGGCGGGCCTCGATGCGCTGCGCCGCCGGCCCGGCCGCCGGGCGTGGCGGGCGGCGCTGCTGGCGCTGGCGCTGCTTTCGCCGCTGCTGTGGGCGGCCCTCAACCACCAGCTCGCCACCTATTACCTGATGGATACCTACCAGCGCGGCGAGCTGATTTTCCGCTACCAGCTCTGGGCTGTGCATCAGGCCGCGCCGCTGAATATGCCGCCGCCCGGCACCGGGCCGGCGGCGCGGGTACTCTATTTCGGTGTGCACAACCCCGTTTATCTGGGCCGTTTGATGCTGGGAAAGCTGTTTGTTTTCGTCAGCTACCTCAAACCGCATTATTCGCTGGCGCACCGCCTGCTGGGGGCGTCGGTGCTGTGGCCGGCCTACTGGCTGGCGGCGCGGGCCACGCGGCGGCACAGTGTCTGGCGGCCGGCGCGGGTGTTTCTGGCGGCCATTTTCCTGCTCCAAACCGCCATCATCATGCTCACGGTTGATGATTGGGACGTGCGGTTTCTGGCCCCGGTACTGGCCGCCGTATTTGTGCTGGCGGCGCTGGAGCTGACTGCCTGGCTGGCTCCCCGCGCCGCCTCATGGCTGCGGCCACACCAGTCCCCGGTCCTCGCCGAACCGCTGTCGCCAGCCCGCCCACGCCTGTAAGCCGCCCGTGTGGACGGCCACCACGGTGCTGCCCTGCGGGAAATGTCCCTGGCCAATCAAGTCCCGCACCCCGAATAGCAGCTTACCGGTATAAACCGGGTCGAGCAAAACCCCGTGCCGCTCCCGAAACTCCCGAATAAATGCCAGCAGCTCGGCCGAATACTTGGCGTAGCCGCCGAAGTGATGAGTGGTTTGCAGCGAATAGTTACGGAATATTTGTCCCCGCGCCTGCTGCGTCAACTCATCGATTTCGGCCCGCAGGAAGCCGCCGTTTTTCAACGCAGCCACGCCCACAGCTTGCTCCTGGCTGGCCAGGCCGGTCAGGAGCCCTGCCAAAGTGCCGCCCGTGCCCACGGCCACGGCCACCGCATTAAAAGCCACTTGCTGCCGGATTTCGGCTGCCAGCTCAGCACAGCCGGGCAGGGCCAGGGCATTGGTGCCACCCTCGGGCAGCACGTAGGCCGGGCCGAAACGGGCCAGCAGTCCGGCAATAAACTCCGGCTCGGAGCGGCGGCGGTAGGCGCTGCGGTCCAGGTAATGCAGGGCCATGCCGTCGGCCGCCGCTTGGGCCAGCGTGGGGTTGAGTGGAGTGCCAGCCGTCGGCGCATCGCCCCGAATCAGGCCAATGGTGTTGAAGCCGAACAGCCGGCCGGCGGTGGCCACGGCCGCAATGTGGTTGGAATAGGCCCCGCCAAAGGTGAGCAGCGTGCGGTGGCCCTGCTGCCGGGCGGCTTCCAGGTTGTATTTGAGCTTGCGGGCCTTGTTGCCAGGCAGGTCGGGGTTGGCCAAATCATCGCGCCACAGCAGCAGGCGCACGCCGCGAGCGGTAGCCACGGGCTCGAATAGCTCCTGTAGAAGAGTAGCGGAAGGCATGGAGAGTGCAGTTAACGCGAGTACCCCGAAATTTCATTTCGGCCCGTCGGAACAACCTTCGTTCAACGGCCGAAATGAAATTTCGGGGTACTCGCCTGGTTGGCTCAAGTTGCTTTTACGCCAGGGCTGGCTCGGCCAGCTCGTAGCCGCCGGGCTTGCGGCGGGCCACGTACACGCCCGTGCCTATCAGCGCCAGCAACAGCGCAATGCTGGCTGCCAGCGACACGCCGTTGCCCACGGCGTAGGCCTTGGGCTCAAACTTGAACTCGATGGTATGCGCGCCGGCCGGCACTTGCAGAGCCCGCAGCACGTAGTCGGCCCGGAGGTGCGGGGCCGGCTTGCCGTCGATAAAGGCCTGCCAGCCATCGGCGTAATAGATTTCGGAGAAGACCACCAGCCCGGCCTGGGTGGCGTTGTAGCGGTACTTCAGCTCGTCGGGGCTGTAGTTGGTGAGGGCGATGCTGGAGCCGGCGATGTCGTAGGTCGCGGCTTTTTGCTGCGGGAACTTGCTGGCGTCCACCACGGCCACGGTGGCGGGGCTGAGGGTGCCGAGGGCCGCCATCTCCTCGTCGGGACTCTGCACGGTTTTCACCTCGCTCACAAACCAGGCATTGCCCAGGGCGCCGGGGTTACGCTGCACCGGCTGCTTGGCGTCGCCGGTGATGAGGTAACGGGTGTTCAGCATGTTGAGCACCTGCTGGTTGTTGTTGGAAATCTGGCGCTCGATGAGGTCCTGGTAGCGGCGCAGCTTGGCGCCGTGGTAGCCGCCAATGCTCTTGTGGAAGTAGGATGTCTGCGCCTCATTGAAGGGGTTTTGCATGTTGAGCACGCGGTAGCTCAGGTCTTTATCCTGCAAAATCAGCTGGTCGGCCGGGGTGGGCTGGAACTCCTCGGCGATGGTTTCGCGCTGGAATTTATTCTCGCCGAGGTAGCGCTTGTCCACGCCCCACAGGTCCACCAGCACCAGCAGCACCATGATGGCCGCCGCCGGCAGCACCTTCAGCTGGCCTTTGAGGTGGAAATACAGCACGCCCAGCGCCGCCCCAATGAACAGCAGCCCGCGCCACACGTCGTTGCGCAGCAAATCAGCTCGGTCGGCGCGCAGGGCGCCCAGCAGCTGCGGCGTAAAGCCCTGTTTGGTCAGCTCTCCATCAATTGGAGCTGAGAAATCGAAGCTGAAGCTGGCCAGGTAAGCCAGCACGCAAATGCCCGCCGCAATGGCCCCGGCGTACAGCACCTTGGGCAGCAGTTGCATGGCATCGGCGGTCAGGGCCGGCTTGGTGCCGGGCAGCACCGGCGCGGCAGGCCCCACGGCGCGGGGCCGCAGCACCCGGCTCAGGGCCAGCGCGCCCAGAATGGGCATGGCCAGCTGCGCGATAACCAGCGCCATGCTCACCGCCCGGAACTTGTTGTAGCCCGGCAGCAGGTCGAAAATCAGGTAGTTAAACGTCTCGAAGTTCTTGCCCCAGGCCAGCAGAATCGACAGCACCGTGCCGGCCAGCAGCCAGTAGCGCGTGCGCTTCTCCACCACAAACAGCCCCAGAATGAACAGGAAGCACACCACCGCGCCCATGTACACCGGGCCGGCCGTGTAGCTCTGCTGCCCCCAATAGGTGGGCATGGCCGATAGATATTCGGCCGGCAGCCCGGCTTTGGCCAGGTTAGAATCAGTGCTAAGCGGCATCTGGCTGGCCCCGCCGTAGAAGTTGGGAATCAGCAGGGTAATGGTTTCGCCCACGCCGTAGCTGTACTGGAAAGCGTAGTCGCGGTCGACGCCCGAGCCTCCTTCTTCAGCGTTAGCAGCAGCCGGGGCCTGGCCGGGAGCCGTCGGAGCGGCCGACTTCAGCTCGCTCGGGCCGCGGTTGCTGTACTTGCTGTATTGGGCTGTGGTGTAGAGGCGGCCGAAGCTTACGCCCACCGCCAGCGCCGCGCCCAGGGCCAGCAGCGCCGTGCGCTTGGCAAACTCCGGCAGCCGCCCGGCGCGGGCCGCCGAAACCAGCTCGATAACGCCAAAAATGGCCACCAGCAGCAGCAGGTAATAGGTAATCTGGAGGTGGTTGACGTGCACGTTCAGCGTGAGGCCGACGGCGAACAGGGCCGCCCCCAGCCACTTATCGCGGCGGTACGTCACCAGCAGGCCGCCCAGCACAAGGGGCGCGTAGGCCAGGGCCAGGCTCTTGGTGTTGTGGCCGGCCGCCAGAATGGCGAGGTTGTAGCTCGAAAAGCCCAGCGCCACGGCACCGGCCACGGCTATCAGGGGCCGCACGCCCAGCGCCACCAGCAGAATGTAGCCGCAGAGCAGCGCCAGAAATAGGTTGGCCACCACGGCGGGCAGGCCCAGGGTCATGGCCTTCTGCAAATACCCCGACCAGTCGCCCGGAAAGTGCAGGCTGATGAGGTAAGTAGGCATGCCCGAGAACATAGAGTTGGTCCACAGCGCCTCTTTGCCCATGGTGGCTGCGTATTGCTGCGCCTCGTGCGCGCCGCCCTGAAACTGGGTGATATCGTGCTGGGCCAGGGTTTTGCCCTCGAACATGATGGGCGAAAAATACACGCAGGCCAGCACCACGAAAAACAGCACCGCCAATACGTGCGGCAAGGCCCGTTGCCACCACGGCGCGGACGAAACAGGGGCAACAGAAGCAACAGCAGCCATCAGGGCAATTTTGGGGAAAATGAAAATGGCCCCGAAGGTACTGTAGAACCGCGCGAAGGTGCGAGCTACCGGTAACAGAACCTCATGCTGAGCGGAGCCGAAGCAGCTCTACCGCACAAGTGACTCATTTACTTCTGCGGTAGAGCTGCTTCGGCTCCGCTCAGCACGACGACCACGCTTCGTTTGCGGCCCTTGCGTTCTTATTCTTATTTCACCTCTTCAAAGTCAACGTATTCGCCACCCTTAAAACCCTGCGGCTTCTCCCGCTCCGGAGCCACGGGCGGCACGTAATCGACGCGCACCTGGCCGGGCGCGGGCGGCGGGCCACCCGGCCCCTGCGGCGGCACCACGAAGCCGCCGTTACGCATCTGCTTGCGCACGAAGCCGCTCAGTGCCAGGCGCAACACGATGGGCAGCACGTAGCGCACCGCAAAAAAGATAAGAATGAAGATGAGCCAGAAACGCATAAAGTCAATAACGTAAATGCCGCCGCAAGGTACAACCCGCCTCCGTTGACGGCTGAGCGGCGCGTTTATTTCAGGCAAACGATGCGGCGGTTGCTATCGTTTCCGCCGGACCCGGACGGCGGCGCGGATTGGGCTAATTTTCACCGGCTACAGGCATTAGCCCGCCTGCAAATGCAGGCCGGGCGGCGGGGCTGCTAAATTTTTCTGAGGCGGTGGTTGTGCCACTTCCGGCGCATTGCCTATCTTTGCAGCCCTTCCAAAACCGTTGGTTGGGCACAAGCCGCTTTAGCTCAGTTGGTAGAGCAGCTCATTCGTAATGAGCAGGTCGTTGGTTCGAGTCCAATAAGCGGCTCCATTCTTACGCCCGAAAAGTTACTTCTCGTTGAATGGAAGCAGCTTTTCGGGTTTTTTTATGTCCCAGTTGGCCGAACTTCCCGCTCTTTCCATGCACGTACCCGGCATTATCATTGGTGGAGGCATTGCCGGGCTCACGGCGGCCGTGGCCCTGCAACAGCGGGGCATCGCCGTGAAAGTGTGCGAATCGGCCCCGGAAATTCTGCCGCTCGGCGCGGGTATCTGGATGGCTCCCAACGCCATGCAGGTATTTCAGCGCCTGGGCCTGGCCGAAAAAATCAACGCCGCGGGCGTGCCCTTGCACAACATTCAGATTGTGGACGGGCAAATGCGGCCCATCCTGCGCACCAGCCAGGAGCGCATCCGGCAGCGGTTTGGCCACACCACCACCGCCATCAAGCGGGCCCGGCTGCAGGCCCTGTTGCTGGCCGAAATTGCCCCGGCCGACGTGCTGCTTGCCAAAACCTGCGTCTCGCTGCGCGAAGTACCTCAGGGAGTGAACGTCGCGTTTGCGGATGGCACCACCATCACCGCCGGCTTCGTCATCGCCGCCGATGGCATCCACTCGGCCGTGCGAGCGCAGCTTTTTCCAAGCGTGCGGTTTGCCGGGACCGGGCACGTCGTGTGGCGGGGCATGACGGAAATTCAGCTGGCCCCGGTTTATAAAAGGTCCATTACGGAGGCGTGGGCCGGGGGCGTGCGCTTCGGGTTTTCGGAAGTGGCCGATGGGTTGGTCGACTGGTTTGTGGTGGTGAAGGCCACCCCGGCCGATGCCGACCATCACGGGTTGAAATCCCGCTTACATACTATTTTCCAGGGCTTTGCCTATCCTATTCCGGCCATTTTGGAAGCCACGGACGAAACCCGGATTATTCGCAATGAAATAGCCGACTTCGACCCCATTCCGCAGTGGAGCCGCGGCAGGGTTTGCCTCATTGGCGATGCCGCGCACGCTTCCACGCCTTACATGGGCCAGGGCGGCTGCCAGGCCGTGGAAGATGCTTATGCCATTGCCCAGTGCCTGCACCACGAGCCCACGCCGGAGCTGGCCTTTGCCGCCATGCAGCGGCTGCGCCGCCCAAAGGCCACCAGCATCGTAAAAAAATCTCGCCTGATGGGGCAAATTGGCTATTGGACCGGAGCGGCGGGCGCCCTGCGCAACGGCCTGATGCGGGCGGCCCCGGCCCGGCTGGTGGAGCAGCAGTTTTACCAGGTGTACCGGCTCAATTATTAAGCAGCTGGGTTGTTAGCTATTGGTTTTTGGTTGTTAGTTGTTAGTTGTCAATCAGGAAGTTGTCAGTACACTAACAACTGACAACGAACAACTAGCAACTGACAACTAGCAACTACTGGCCAACAACTGACAACTTAGATTATCCGGTAGAAGGCCTGGATTCGGCGCTGCACTTCGGTGGGTTGCGCAACCACCATCCAATGGCCGGCGTGGGGAATGATTTCCAGCTGCGCCTGAGGAATCTGGGCCTGCAAATCGTGGGCGTGGGCGACGGGAAAATGCTTGTCCTCGGCTCCCCACAAAATCAGGACCGGGCACTTTACCTGCTGGTACCAGGCGGGCAGGCGCGGCAGCTGGGCTTCGTAGCCCGCGCACATCCGCACGATGAACTGCCGCACCCGCGGCTGCCGAAACGTGGCCCACATATCCCGGTGCACGGCGGGTTCGAGCCCCTCCCCGGCCGGCAGAAACGTATGCAGCGCCCGCCAGAAGATAAGCCGCGGAAAATGCCGCAACAGCAGCCGGTTCACCCCAAAGCGGCGCAGCCAGTTTATTTCCCACGACGTTTTCGCGGTGCCGCTCACCAGCGAATTCATCACCACCACACTGCGCACGCGCTCGGGGTACACGGCCGCGAACACCAGGGCGGGCTGCCCACCCATGTCCTGGCCCACGAGGTGCGCCCGGTCAATCTGCCACGCGTCCAGGAGCTGCAGCAAGTGCCTGGCTACCAGCAGCGGCGTGGCCCCGCCCGGCCATTCTTCGCTGTGGCCCATGCCGGGCCAGTCGAAAGCAATGACCTGCTTATCAGCCGCCAGTCCGGGCGCGAGGCGGGCAAATACCTGAAGGTTTTCGGGGTAGCCGTGCAGCAGAATCACGGCTTCGCCGTGGCCGAGCCGGGCCACGCGCACCCGCTGGCCCCGGTACGATTCAAAGGTGGTATCAAGCATGGGCCGGGTAATCCTGGGCCAGGCAATCGGCGGCCAGTACGCCCGAGATGGCGCAGAAGCTGACCCACTGGCCCGGATGCGTGGAGCTGCCGGTGAGGTAGAGCCCGCGCACAAACGGGCTGCGGTGGGCAATGCGGCCCTTAATCATGAATTTCGCCGTCATCACCGGGTTCATGCTGTCGTGGTACAGCGTGTATTCGCGGCCCCACTCGAAGGTGGTGCGCCGGTGCAGCACCCGGTAGGCGCTGATATTTTCCCGCCACCACGGGTCGGCCAGCAGCTCGTCCATCAGCCGGTGCTGCCCGGCTTCTCCCAGCGCGGCGGCCGTGGCGTGGTCGAGCGGGGCAATGAGCCGGGCGGGGTACCACCCGGCCTGCTCTAAACCGGGCTCCAGCAGCCCCGGCTGCACAAAAGCGGTGCAGCCCGTGCCATTCAGCTTAAAGCGAATGTAGTACGGCGGGTTGCGGCCCTGCACCGCCAGGTACACGCACACGCCCGGCGACTGCAGCGGCAGCCGCTCCAGCTTGGCTTTTTCGGGCGCCGGGAAGTTCTCCACCAGCTCCGTGTACGTCCCGATGCCGTTGGAATTGGAAATAACCGCCTCGGCCGCAATGAATTCGCCGGTGGCGGTTTGCACCCCCGTCACCGCCTTACCAGCCGTGCGAATGGCGGCTACCCTGGTGCCGTAGCGAATGCTGACGCCCGCTGCCAGCGCCGTGGTTTCCAGCAGGGCGGCCACGGCCCGCATGCCGCCTTCGGGATAATACGCGCCAATGTGGTGGAACAGGCCGGGCACAAACGCCATCGGGCTGGGCGCCTGGGCCACCGGCTGCCCGGCCACATGCGTCCAGATGCTGATGCCCTTGCGCAGCGGCAGCGGCAGGCCGGAGCTTTTCAGCACCGAATCGAGGGAGCTGAGCAGGAAGGGCACGTACCGCAGCGAGCCGTTGCGCAGCACGTCCCACACGTTGGGGTGGGTTTTGAACGTAAACGGCTTCAGGTTTTGATGAATCCGGAACGTCTTTACCACCAGGGCTTTGTACTGCCTTCCGCTGCCGGGGTGCGCGGCTTCGAACCGGGCCGCCGTGGCATCCAGGCTCCGGTCGAAGGCGGTGGTGGTACCGTCTTCGTGCAGCACGTGGTATACCGATTCGATGGGCGTCAGCCGCAGGGCATCGGGGGCAATGCGCAATTGCTGAAAAGCCCAATCCAGCCCCGGCTTGTCGAGGAGAATATACGGGCCCGCATCGAACGCAAACTCCGCCGCCGCCACCCCCGAAGCCAGGCCGCCCGCGCTGGCCCGCGCTTCCAGCACCTGCACCCGATACCCCAGGCGGGCCAGGCGAATGCTGGCGCTCAAGCCGCCTATGCCGGCGCCGATGATGAGAACAGAAGGTGGTTGCAAGGGTTAAATAGTCGGGTTGCTCGTTATTAGTTGCTCGTTGTTAGTTGTCAGGCAAATGCTTATCAACCAACGAGCAACTGACAACTTAACGGCGGATATTTCCAGTGTACATCGTTATTCGGGCGGCGCAATTACTCGTTTCAGCCTGCACGTAATGAACGCATTGCCCGGCTCAGCCGGCCAGCTCCCGCGCGTGGGCCAGCTGGTTGAACGATGCCACCACGCCCACCACTTCGGCCAGGAATTCCGGTGCGGCTTCGATGTGGTTACCCACCACGATGACATCGGCCCCGGCGGCCAGGGCGGCGTATACTTTCTCACCCGAGTTCAGCCCGCCGCCCACGATAATGGGCGTGCTCACGGCCTCACGCACGGCCGCAATCATGGCGCCGGACACCGGGTTCTGGGCCCCGCTGCCGCCGTCGAGGTACATTAGCTTGAGGCCCAGCTGCTCGCCGGCCAGGGCGGTGCAGGCGGCAATGCCGGGCTTGTCGTGCGGCATGGGCGTGGTGCCGCTCATGTACGAAGCCGTAGTGGGCCGGCCCGAATCGACCAGCATATAGCCAGTCGATAGCAGTTGCAGGCCGCTGGCCTTGAGGCGCGGCGCAGCCACCACATGCTGCCCAATCAGAAAATCAGGGTTGCGGCCCGAAATGAGCGAGAGCAGCAGCACGCCATCGGCCGGCCCATCGAGATGCAGGCTGTGGCTCGGAAACAGCAGCACGGGCACGTCGGAGTGCTCCTTTATCAACGCAATGAGGGCAGCCTGGTGCGAGCTTAGCACCAAACTGCCCCCCACGAAAAAGTAGTCGACCGGATGCGCCTGGCTCAGGCGCAACAGGTGCAACAGGCTGGTTTCATCTAAGTTATCGGGGTCGAGCAACACGGCCAGCGCCTTGCGGCCGTGCTGCTGACGGGTGCGCAGCGCGTCATAGAGACTGGGGGGGGTAAGACGCATCCGAGGGAACAGGAGAAGCAGACGAGGCGACGGGAGAAAACCCGTATTCGGCCGAAGCCGGAGCGGGGGAAGCCGCAAGGTCGGAATTTTTGGTGGCCGGGAAAAACTCACTCACCTTTTTTGTCACCAGAGCCAGGGCCACGGCGGCCGTTTGGGCCACCAGCATCTTGCCGGTATCGGACTGCAGGAAGGCTTGCAGCACGGAGCCAATCATGCGCGAGCGCGAGCTGGCGGCCGGGGCCCGCACGTTGTCGTCGAACGCGTGCGAGGTGGGCAGGCGCCGGCTGTCGTCGTAGGGAAGGTCCTGAAATGGGTCGTCCTCAAACTCTTCCGGGTCGTAGCCCGATTGCTCGTGCTGGTCCGCCGGCTCAGGCGAGTAGCTCTTAATGTACGCTTCGGGATGTTCCGCCACGGGCGTGGCGGCCGTGGAGCCAAAACCCAGGTCGTCGGCTTCGTGGGTGTGCTCGTGGTGCTCGTTGAACACCCGGGCCGAATCGGCGGCCGACTTGTAGGAAGCCGCGCTGTCGTATGGCTTGCCGCTGCTGAAGTACCCGGTGCCAAACTCGTAGTCGTGGTCCGATTCGCGCTCGTCGTGGTCGGCGGCGTGTCGGGGGTCGTATTTACCGGCTTTGCCTTTGGCGGCGCGCTTGTGTTTTTTGCCGCCTAATGCCTTAGCAATGAGCCAGATACTGCCAATTAAGCCCGCGCCCACCATCGCCACTTTGCCCACCATCACCGACTGGTCTTTGATGTGCTCGACGTCGCCGCGCAGGGCGCGTTCGTATTCCAGTTTTTTGCGCTCGAGAAATTCTTTTTCTTCGTCGAACAGGGGGTTTTGCAAGTCACTCATAGCAGGCTACGCTTGGCGTTTGTCAGATTTGTAAATGGTGTCCTTGAGCACCTTGTTGGCAAGGCCCTGGAAAGCGGCTTTGTCCACGCCCACCAGCACCAGCACCAGCAGCACCAGGTAGACGCCGGCCACAATACCGAAGCCCCAGAAAGGGCTATCCAAGGCCGAATTAAGGGCCAGACCGGCAAATATGCTGACAAAGATGATAAACAGCAGCCCCAGCGTGGCCAGGGTAGCGCCGTGAATCGTGCCGACGAGCATCGTGGATGCTTTCTGTTGGATTTCCAACCGCACCAGGTCGATGCGCGTGTCGAGGTAGCCAGTTAAATTGCCAATCAGGCTGTCGTTGCGAGGGGTTTTGGAGGTGTCGTCGTCGGTGACCATACGGCGCGAAAAAGGAGTGGCAAGAAAGAAAAAGAATAGTGGCGGGCCGGTTTCTTATTAAAAAGAGCAGCGGACCGCGCCGGTTCTACGGAAAATTTCGGCGCGTGGCTGACTTTTGTAAGGTCCTTTGTGTTTGCTGCCCAGCGTGAGTCAAAATCATTATCAAGTCCTTGGAGTGGCCACCGATGCCCCGGCGGCCGACATTAAGCGGGCCTACCGCCAATTGGTGGTACGCTACCATCCGGATAAGCACGGCGGCGACGTGCGCTACGAGGACCAGTTCAAGGCCGTGGCTACGGCCTACCGCATTCTGAGCGACCCCGAACGCCGCGCCGGCTACGATTTCCAGCTGGCCCAGGCCGCCCGGCGGGCCGAGGAAGCGCGGCGGCTCCAGCAGAACCGGCCGGCCACGCAGCACGTCTACGGCGTGCCCATGCCGCCCGCTGCCCCGCTCCGCACCCGCCCGCCCGCCGGCAGCACCGAGCGGCACTACCAGCGCATTCCGCGCCAGCCCACCCGTTTCAATCGCCGCGACTGGACGCTCACCGTGCTGCTCCTGCTGGGCATCGCCCTGTTCACGATGGCCGTGAAAGTGACCATGGACCGCGTCACGGCCAACAGCAACTACGCCGATGGCCTGCGCGCCTACACCCGTGGGCAGTGGGCGGCCGCCTACAGCTTTCTGGACGAAACCCTGCACTTCCGGCCCGACTACGCCCCGGCCCTGCGCCGCCACGGCGAGCTGGAGCAGCTGATAAACCACGACCCACGGGCTGCCCGTGCCGATTTTCAGGCGGCGCTGTTGCAGCCGCAGTCCCGCCGCGTGGCGGCCGACATTCTCTACCACCTCGGCCGCTGCGAAGCCGACCTGGGCCACCCCCACGCCGCCGAGCTCAGCTTCAACCGCGCCCTGCTGCTCGACAGCACGCTCAGCGCCGCCTACCTGGCGCGGGGCGAAGCCCGCCTGCTCGACCTGCACCAGCCCAACGAAGCCCTAACCGACCTCAGCACCGGCCTTGCCCAGCGCCGCCGGGCCGAGGCGGCCACGCCGTGGCATTACGTGCAGGTGCGCGGCGTGGCCCTAACGGCCCTGGGCCGCTACCAAGAGGCCCGCGCCGACTACTTCCACGTGCTGCAGGCCCACCCCAAAGACGGCCGCACGCACTTCCTGCTCGGCCGCCTGGCTGCGCACACCGGCGACTCCACGGCCGCCTGCGAGTTCTACCGCCGCGCCCTCCGGCTGGGCTACGAGTACGCCCGCACGGCCCGGGAGGCCTGCAAATAGGCTGGCGCTATTTCACCAGCAGCTCGGTGGGAGGGCTTTTGCGGCCGTTTGGGGCAATGGTGACGGCGCGCACGGTGAGGTGGCGGTTCAGGGGCACGGCCAGGGACTTGGAGTAGCGCTCGGTGGTTTCGTCGGGCAGCAGGCCGTCGAGGGTGTAGTGGATTTGGGCGCCGGGCACCAGGGTGCGGAGCGTGAACACGGCTTTGCCGCCCTGCCGGGTCATGCTGAGGCTGTCGAGGCCCAGCGGCTCGGGCACGCGGTAGTTAATGTTGTGGGCATCGAGGCGGGCAAACTGCTGGCTCATGCGGGGCAGGAATTCGGCGTAGTTCTTTTGGGCAGCGGGCGTCCAGGCCACTTCCGAAATGGCCAGCAGGCGAGGGAATAGCATATACTCCACCTTTTCGGGCGTGGTGATGTACTCGGTCCACATGTTGGCCTGGGGGCCGAGAATGTGCTTCTGCTGCTCCGGATTCAGTTCTTTGGGAAGCGGGTTGTAGTTGTAGATTTTGTCGAGCGGCAGGTAGCAGCATATCATCAGCGGCTCGTTGGGGCTGTGGGGCGTGGGGTTCTGGCCGGCGTCGATGTAGAGGAAGCCGCTGGGCGCCATTACCACGTCGTTGCCGTGCCGGGCGGCTTCGATACCGGCTTTTTCGCCGCGCCAGCTCATAATGGTGGCATTGGCATCGATGCCGCCTTCCAGAATCTCGTCCCAGCCAATGAGCTTCTTGCCTTTGCTCCGGAGGAATTTCTCGATGCGGTTGTTGAACCAGCCCTGCACTTTTTCCACGTCACTGATGCCTTCCTTTTTCATGATGTCCTGCACGGCGGCGCTTTCTTTCCAGCGCACTTTCGGCGCTTCATCGCCCCCGATGTGGATGTATTTGCCCGGAAACAGGGCGCTCACCTCGGTCAGCACGTCTTCGAAAAAGCGGAAGGTTTGCTCCGTGGGACAGACCAGGTCCTCGGTCACGCCCCATTGCGTCCAGGTTTGGTAGGGGCCGGGCTTGCAGGCCAGCTCCGGATAAGCGGCCAGCACGGCCACCGAATGGCCCGGCATCTCAATTTCGGGCACGATGGTGACGTAGCGCTTTTGGGCATAGGCCACCACGTCGCGGATTTCTGCCTGGGTATAAAAGCCGCCGTAGGGCGTGGCGTCAAACTTGAACTCGGCGGGCGTTTTGAACAGCTGCTGGGCCCCAATGAGCGTCTCCTTGCGAAAGGCGCTAACCTGCGTCAGCTTGGGGTATTTCTTAATTTCGATGCGCCAGCCCTGGTCGTCGGTGAGGTGCCAGTGGAAGGTGTTGAGCTTGTAGGTGGCGAGGCAGTCGATGTACTTCTTCACGAAGGAAACCGGGAAAAAGTGGCGGCTTACATCAAGCATCGCGCCCCGCCAGCGGAACGCCGGCTCGTCGGTGATGCGCACGTAGGGCACGCGGGCGGGGGCCGCCGCCCGCGCCGGCAGCAGTTGCACCAACGTCTGGCTGCCATAAAAAAGCCCCGCGCCGCTGGCCGCCGTAATGCGCACACCGGCCTTGTCGACCACCAGCTGGTAGCCCTCGGGATTGGGCGTGGCGGCCGTGAGCAGCGTAATCTGGGCAGCGGGGCGGCTGGTGGTCAGCGTCACGGTTTTGCCCAGGGCGGTGAGCAGTTCTTTCAGCAAGCCGGCCACGTTGCGCTCATCCGCGCTGGCGGCGTAGATGCTGATTTTCTGGGGCAGGGCGTAGGTGGCGGCGTAGGTTTTCACCTCGCGGGGCAGCGGCACGAGGCCCAGGCGCTGGGCCGGAATTTCGGGAAGCTGCGCCAGCGCCGGGCCGGTGGCCAGCAGGCCGGCAGCCAGCAGGGTGGAAAGCCGGAATTTGAAAGAAAGGAAGAAGGGCATAAGGGGTTTCGGAATGGGAGGGAGTTGTAAGGGGAAGTGAGCCTGACGGTCCTTCGCCCGAAAACCAAAAGAAGCTTCCACTTTGCAGCGAAGCCCCTTTTGGTTCTCAAGCTCAGAAAGGAAGGACAATTAAGTTGTCAGTCATTAGTTGTCTGTTGTTAGTACCCTGACAATCACCTGACTGACTACTAACAACGAGCAACTGACAACCCGTTTACTTTTGAACGGCTACTTAGGTTAAATATCCCACCACACGCGGCCGCTCAGGTTGTCGCCGCCGGGCACGGTGGAGCTGGCCGAGCGGTAGTTCTCCGGGTTGCTGGTGATTTCCGACGTGGGATAGGGGAAACGGCGCGGAATCTGGCCGTTGGTGGCGTTGTTGGGGTACACCACGGGCGTGAGAACGGGGAAGCCGCTGCGGCGCCAGTTGGCCCACGATTCGTAGAAATCGAGCATCGTGTTGGTCAGCACCCAGTACTGCGTGTTAATCTGCTGCAGGCCGGTGCCGGCGTTGTAGGGGTTGGCCGTGAGGTAAGTGGCCACGTCGGCCGGGGCCACGGTGAGGGCCGCGTCGTATTGGCTGAGGTAGGTGCTGGCGGCCGTGACGCCGGCGGCGTAGTGCTGCGAAGCGCTGCCCAGGCTCCAGCGCTGGGCGGCCTCGGCCAGCAGCAGCTCCGACTCGGCGTAGGTGAGCACGAAGGTGGGGCCGTCGCGCTTAATCAGGCCGGGGCTGGGCGAGGAGTAGGCGGGGAACGTGGTGTAGTTGGAGGCCGTCGAAATGTCGTAGGCGGCCCGGCCGCTCAGGTCGCGGCCGTTGGGCATGCCCTTTTGCGCGGCGGCGGCGGAGATGGCGGCCGGGTTCTGGGCCTTGGTCACATCCGTCAGGTAGAGCTGCGTGACGGCGATTTTGGAAAGGCGCGGGTCGTTGGTCGCTTGCAGGTAGTCGATGAAAGTCTTCGACCATTTCACGTAGTAGTTTTCCTGGCCGCCGTCGCCGAGCAGCACCTGGCTGTTGCGGTTTTGGGTGACGCGGGCGCCGGAAACATCGTGCGTCACCAAGGCGTTATCGGCGTTGTTCTGCATGGTTTTGCCCTGCACTTTGGTGGCGTAGGCCTGGGCCTTGGCGGCGTCCACCTTGGTGAGGCGCATGGCCATGCGCAGCATCAGGGTGTTGCCGAAGCGCTGCCACTGCGCAATGTTGCCGTGGTAGTACACGTCGCCGGTGGGGATGTCGGCGGCCGGGTCCAGGGCGTTGGTGGCTTCTTCCACTTCCTTCAGCAGGTCGTTGTAGATGTCCTGCTGCCGGTCATACTTCGGCGTGATGATGCCCTTGTAGTAGCCCATGCCGGCCTCGGAATAGGGCACGTCGCCGTACAAATCCGTAATCCGCTCCATAATCAGGGCGCGCATGATGCGGCCAATCTGGTGCAGGTTCTTGTAGCGGTCCTTGCCGGCGGTCGATTCCACGAGGTCGGTGATGGGCTTCACCTGCTCCACGTAGGCGCCCACGGTGGTGCCGCCCCAGTAAGCGGCCGTGTAGGCCTCGTTGAGCAGGTATTTGTCGCCGGCCCAGTAGCTCACCACCGTCGACAGGCCCTGGATGAGGGTGGAGCTGTAAATCAGGTTGGCGCGCCAGGTGTCGTAGGCGAAGTCCGAGCTGCCGGTGTAGCCCAGCTGGGCGGTGGTCAGCAGGTAGTTGGCGTCGAAGGTGGCCTGGCTGTAGGTCGACGGGTTGGTGTTGATGTCGTCGAATTCCTTGGTGCAGCCGCTGGCCAGGAGCAGGCCCATCACGGCCAGGGCGCGGTATTTGTTGAGGACGGTTTTCATGGAGAGGCAGGTTGAAAATAACCGGGTGGAAAGCATTAGAATTTGGCGCTCAGGTTGAGGCCGTAGGTGCGCACCGGCGGCACGCCGCCCAGCTCCAGGCCCTGGGCGAAAGCGTTGTAGCTGCCCTCGGGGTCGATGTTATCGGTTTTGCGCGAGATGAAAAACAGGTTCCGGGCCACCAGGCTCAGGTTGAGGCGCTGGATTTTGTTGTTGAACAGCGCGCTGGCGAAGGAATAGCCCAGCGTCACCTGCCGCAGCTTGATGAAGCTGGCGTTCTGCACAAAGTCCTTCGAGACGTTGTTGGCCAGGGTGCTGTAGTAGGTGGCGGCGTCCACTTTGTCGGCCCCGAAAGTGCCTTCGCGGTTCACCAGGGTTTCTTTGCGCAGCCCGAACACCGTGCCGTAATAGTCGGTGGCCGAGAAGATTTTGGCCCCGAACTTCCCGTCAATCAGCACGCCCAGCGTGAGGCGCTTGTAGTTGAAATCGTTGTTCCAGCCGCCGGTCCAGGGGTGGAAGGCGGTGCCGAACGAGGTGAGGTCGCCGCGCACCGGCACGCCGTTGGTCGTCGTCGCGATGCTGCCGTCGGCGTTGTACTTGTAGTCGTACGCCAGCACCTGCCCGAAGGGCTTGCCCACAATCTGGCCCACAAAACCCACGCCGGAGCGCGAGGTGGCATACACCGATTGGGTTTGGCCGGCAGCCAGCGAGAGCACCGTGTTCTTGTTGTAGGCCGCGTTGAAGGACGACGTCCAGGTGAAATCGTTGGTTTTCACGGGTACGAACGTGAGCAGCATTTCCACGCCTTTGTTCTCCATTTCGCCGGAGTTCAGCACTGCGCCCTGGTAACCCGAGCTGATGGAAGCCGGCGCGTACACAATCTCGCCCGACGACTTTTTCTTGTACACCGTCAGGTCCAGGCGCACGCGGTTTTGGGCAAAGGCCAGCTCCGTACCAATCTCGAACTCGGTGGCTTTCGAGGCCATCAGGCTGCTGTTCGGGATGTTCACGTTGTCGGGGCTGATGGTGCCCAGCGGCAGGCCGTTGAGCGTGGTGGGCAGGAAGGCGTAACTCAGCTGCGTCTGGTAGGGGTTGGTGGCCTGGCCCACTTTCGAGTAGCCCGCCCGGATTTTGCCGAACGACAGGAAGTCCGGCTTCCACAACTCAGAGAAGACAAACGAGCCACTCACGGCCGGGTAAGTCACGCTTAGGTCGTTGGTTTTGCCGGGCGAGGCCAGCGTCGAAAACCAGTCGCGGCGGGTTGTGGCCGTCAGAAACAGGAACTCCTTATAAGACAAATCCAGCGAACCGTAAATCGACTGAATTTCCTGGTCGCTCACGAAGGACTGCGCCGACTTGTTCTTGGCGTTGCCAATGGTGTTGACGCCAAATACGGCCAAATCAGAACCGATATTCTGGAACGCCTCCGACTTGGTGCGGCGGTAGCTGGTGCCCAGGTTCGGGGTGATGGCGAAATCGTTGCCCACCTTGAAGGTTTTGCCCACCAGCCCGTCCGCGTTCAGGTCCGTAACCTGGGTGGTCACCTCCGTCACCTTGCCCGCCGGCAAATAGGCCGTGCCCGAAGGCGTGACGGCCGTAAACCGGTCGGTGTAGCCGTCGCGCCCCACGCGGCCCTGCAAAAACAAGCCGTTATCCAGCGTGTAGCGGGCGCTTACCGACGAAAGCAGCCGCTCGCGTTTCGTGTTGTTGACGAAGTTGTTGGCCGCGAAATAGGGGTTCGTGTTGTACGGGTTGCCCGTGTTGTACTGCAGCTCGGTGCCGTCAGCTTTCGTGCCCGGCTGCAAGGTGCGCACGTCGAGGCTGGTGGGCAGGAAAGCCACGTTGAAGTTGGCATTGCCTGCGCCGTCGGCCAGGATGGGTCGGTTTTTGGCCTGCTCCAGGATGTAGTTGGCCCGCGCGTCAATGGTGAGGTGCTTGAACGGGTCGAACGTGCCAGCGAAGTTAAACGTCTGACGGTCGAGGCCCGAATTGGGCACCACCGCGTTGTTGTTCAGGTTGCTGGCCGACAGGCGCACCGAGCCGCCGGTGAAGCTCTTGTTGAAGGCAACGGTATTGGTCCAGCTGCTGCCCGTGCGGTAGAAGTTCTTCAGGTTGTCTTTCTGGGCCACGTAGGGCCGCGTGGTGCCGTCGAACTGGATGACGTTGGAGCCGTCGAGCTTGCCGCCCCAGCTGGAGTTGCCCACCTGCGCCGCTCCCACCGCCGTGGTCGGCTTGAGGGTGTTGGCGCCCTGGCCGTACTCGTACTGCCAGTCGGTGAGGTTGTAGATTTTCTCGGCCACGTAGTTGCTGTTGAAATCCACGCCGTCGTTGCCTTTGGCGCTTTTGGTCGTAATCAGAATCACGCCGGCCTTGGCGCGGTAGCCGTACAGGGCCGAGGCCGCGGCGCCCTTCAGCACCGAAATGGTTTCGATATCGTCGGGGTTGATGTTCGAGATGGCGTCGCCTAAATCGGGCGAGTTGTCGTACTGCCCGCCCGTATTCGACACGCTGGGCTGGCTCTCCACCGGAATGCCGTTGATGACGTACAGCGGCTGGTTGGTTTGGTTCAGGCTCGACACGCCCCGGATAATGACGTTGCTGGAAGCCCCCGGCCCGCCCGAAGTCGAGTTCACATTCAGGCCCGCCACCTTGCCCACCAGCGAGTTGGTCACGTTGGTTTCCCGCGCCTGCGTCAGCGACTCGCCCTTGATTTCCGTCACCGAGTAGCCCAGCGTTTTCCGCTCTCTTGATACGTTCAGGGCCGTTATCACCACCTCGTTCAGTGCCTGCGAGCTTTCGCGCAGCGTCACGTTGATGACGGATTCCGAACGCACCGAAACGGTTTGCGCCTCAAAGCCCACCGACGAAAACACCAGCGTGGCCGTGTCGCCCACAGCCACGGAATAGGTGCCCTCGGCATTGGTACTGATGCCCTGATTAGTGCCTCTCACGAGGACCGTAACGCCTGGCAGCGCGCTGCCTTTGGCGTCGGTGACTTTGCCAGTCACCGACTTGGTTTGCGCTTGTGCCAGGCCCTGCAAGCCCAGTAAAAGCATGATAGTGAGCCAGGTAAATGTTTTCATGGGCTTCAGGTGATTGGTTAGGGGATGAAAAAAACACGGCAAGGCCACGGCAATAGCAAAATCCCACAAAGGATTTCGGCTATTCTTGATGATAAAACAGGCTAAAAATCCTGAAAATCAAGGTACTGTGAGATGGCTGAGGCGGTGCTGGAGACGGTGGACTATCAGCGGCGGGTCGGCAACAGAAGTGGGCGGCTTTCGCGGCCGGAGCCGGGCGGCAGCGGCCAGGCCGCACCACCCAGAGGAGATACTCAAGGGTAAATCACACCACGAATTTTAGGCCTGAACGATGTCGTGGCAGGATAAAACCGTGGAAGTCCTGGCCGTGCCGGGGGCACTGCGCCATCAGGCCAGGCCTGGTTGAACGCGTCATTCACAAGCTTACTGTTTGGCCTTGCAAAGGCTAACAAATAAGACTATTCGAACAGAAAGCAACTTATATAACCCAAACATACCTACCTGAAATATGTAAAGCAAGAAATTCGAGAAAAAAATGTGTGCGCACACGCAAAACATTCCAATGAGAGTGCCCGCACACGCAATTATTTTTTAGCCACTTCTGGGCATTGGTTGCTACGCGATGAGTCAAAATAAATAATTCAGTATTCAGTTTGAGCGGATATAACTTTTAGCAACTACTTAACCTGTGAAATAAGACGCGCCGCGGGACTGCTGCGCGGCCACCATACCTGGAAGTAGGCACTCGCCGCTAGCGCGCCGGTAGGGCGGCAGCCGCCCGCTGCGCCACCACCCGGCTAATAGCAGCGAGCAGGGAATTGGCCCCGGTAGCATCCTGCGTCAGTTCCCAAATCATCAGGCCACTGGCCTGGTCAAGCGCAAGGGTGGCTTTGCGCTCGATGGTGGCCAGCCCATTGTAGCCCACGCCGCCAAATTGGTCAGCTCCGGGCGGGGCACCCCGCGCCAGCAGCGTGGCAAAGGCTTCGCCGCCCGGCTGGCCGTAGAACGGCACCCCCAGCACGGCCTTGCTGGCGGGCAGGCCCCGCCCCTTCCAGTAAGCCAGCGATTGCGCCGCACCCGTATAGGTGGAGTGCGCCGGCGGGGCCGCATCGTAGGCCATAATATTCAGAAAATCAACGTTATCAAATACGCTGCGCTGGATGCCCGGCCCGGCCCAGGTGCCGCCGGCGATTGCGGCCGTCAGGAGCTTGCCCGCGCCATGCAGCCGGGCGGCGAGTTGCTGCACCAGGCCCGCGTAGCGGCTGGCTGTGCAAGTGTCGGGGTGTTCCCAGTCGAGGTCCACGCCATCAAGATGGTACTCGGCCACAAAATGCAGTAGATTGGCCGTAAATGCGTTGGTGTAGCCCGCGTTGGCGCCAATTGCATCGAAGGCACGGTGGTCGCCATCGTGCCAGCCGCCCACCGACACCAGCACCCGCACTCCCGCGGCATGAGCGGCCGCCACCAAGCGCCGTAGTTTTGCGGGGTTCTCGAGGGGCTGCAGGCCACCGGTGTCCGTGGGCAGCAGGAAGGCGTAGTTGACGTGCGTAAGCTGGGCGAGTTGGGCCGCGCTCACGTCGCCGCGCCAGGCCGGCAGGTAGCCCACCACCCGGAACTGGCACCACCCCGCGCCCGATGCCAGCAGCAGGACAAGCAACGTCAGACTCAGTAACCGCGGGGTTTTCATGAGGGCTGTTTTGAGATGACGGGCACGGCGTATTTCAGCTGCGCATTTGCGTGGTAAGCGTGGCCTTTCAAGGCAAAAAACAGGATATACAAATAGCAGGGCACCAAGATGATATAGGCATGCTGCAAGCCCAGCAGCTCGCCGGTTTTTCCGTATAGAAATGGCAACACGGCCCCACCCCCAATGCCCATTATCAGCAGCGCCGAGCCCTGCTCCGTGAACCCACCCAGCCCTTTGATACTCAGGGGAAAAATGGCCGGCCACATCAGCGAATTGGCCAGGCCCAGCAAGGCCACGCACAGCACCGACACGTAGCCATGCGTGAGCACAATGCCCCCGGCGAACCCCACGCCCACCACGGCGCAGATGCCCAGCGCCGCCTGCTGCGTCAGGTAGCGGGGAATGGTGACGGCTCCAATAAAATAGCCTGCCAGCATGGCAATCAACGTGAAGGAGGTGAAGTTTTTGGCAATGTCCAGGCTGATTCCCTGCAACCGGCCGTACTGAATGATGGTATCGCCGGCGATGACTTCCACGCCCACACAGCAGAAAATGGCCGCTATTCCCAGCAGCAAGTGCGGGAACTGCCAGATGCTTTTGGCGGGCTCGTTCGAACCGGTTTTCACGGCCTCCTGGTTGGCATCAATTTCCGGCAGGCCGGACAGCTTGATGAGCCCCGCCAGCACCACCAGCGCCCCCGCCATGATGAGGTAAGGCAGCACCACCCGGCGCGCCAGCTCGTTGAGCAAGGCTTCTTTCCCGGCCCGCGAAATGGTGCCGCCCAGCTGTTTTTCCAAAGCCGTAGCGCCTTTCAGCACCACCGCCCCGATGATGACCGGGCTCAGGGCGCCGGCTATCTTGCTGCAAATGCCCATGATGCTGATGCGCTGGGCGGCGCTCTCGATGGGCCCCAGAATGCTGGCGTAAGGGTTGGATGCCGTTTGCAGCAAGGCCAGCCCGGCCCCCTGCACAAACAGCCCCGTCAGAAACAGGCCGTAGGAGCGGGCTAGCGCCGCCGGCACAAACACCAGCGCCCCGGCCGCCATCACCACCAAACCCAGGGCCATGCCGTTCTTAAAGCCGGTTTTTTGCAAAATCAGCGACGAGGGAATGGCCAGGAAAACGTAGGCGATGTAGAACGCAAACGTGACCAGCAAGGCCTGCGAATACGTCAGCTCACACGCGATTTTCAGGAACGGAATCAGCGTCCCGTTGAGCCAGGTGATGAACCCAAAAATGAAAAACAGCGCCCCAATAATGGCCAGGGGCGGAACGACGCTTGCTCGGTTTCTGGCCATTTTCAATACGAGGATTTAGACGTTGACTGGTCCTGCTCATCTAGCGTCCGCACCGCCGAAGCATCTGCACGGCGGCCTTATTATATGGTTGAACCGGTGCTAAAACCGGTAGCGCACAAACGCTTCCATGGCCTCGTACTCCGTGAGGCCCAGCTGGTCGTAGAGCTTGGCGGTGGCGTGGTTGCGGTCTTCGGAGCGCTGCCAGAACTCGCGCTTGTCGTTGCCCGGAAACACCGCGCTGTCTTTCTGCGATTGGTGCTTGAAAATGGCTTTGCGCTTGCGCATCAGCTCCTCGGGGCTGATGGGCACGGCCATTTCGATTTCCTCCACGTCCCATTCCTGCCAGGCCCCGCGATAGAGCCACAGGTAGCAGTCTTCTACCCATTCTTCCTGGCCCTTTAGGCGCGCCAGGGCCGCAAAAATAGCGTCCAGGCACACGCGGTGGGTACCGTGCGGGTCGCGCAGGTCGCCAGCCGCGAAAATCTGGTGCGGCTGGATGGCCCGCAAAATGTCCACCGTTTCCTGGATGTCGGCCTCGCCCAAGGGCTTCTTTTTCACTTGGCCGGTTTCGTAAAACGGCATGTTCATGAAGTGCACGTTCGGCTCCTTCACGCCGCAGAAGCGACAGGCCGCCGCCGCCTCGCCCTTGCGAATCAGCGCCTTAATGTCCTGCACCAGCGCGCTGTCTTCCTCGCCCAGCTTTTTGTGCTTCAGAAACTCCACCACGTCGGCATGCTCCCGCCGCGTGCTTTCTACGCCAACGTTCAGCTTCTCGGCAAAATCCAGGGCAAAATCCGCGTAGCGACGGGCATCGTCGTCAAACACGGCGATGTTGCCCGACGTCTGGTAGGCCACGTGCACGTCGTGGCCCTGGTCGACGAGGCGCAGCAGGGTGCCGCCCATCGAAATCACGTCGTCGTCGGGGTGCGGGCTAAAAATCAGCGAGCGTTTCAGGGCGGGCACGGCGCGCTCGGGGCGCTGGGCGTCGTTCGAGTTGGGCTTGCCGCCCGGCCAGCCCGTGATGGTGTGCTGGATGGTGTTGAACACCTTGATGTTCAGGCTATACGCGCTGCCCGCTTCGGCCAGCAAGTCGCTCAGACTGCCGTCTTTGTAGTCTTCATCGGTCAGCTTCAGGATGGGCTTTTGCGTTTTCAGGCTCAGCCAGATTACTGCCCGCCGAATCAGGGCGTCGTCCCACACGCACATGCCCACCAGCCAGGGCGTTTTGATGCGCGTCAGCTCCAGGGCGGCCCATTGGTCCACCACCACTTCCGTGTGGGGATGCTGTTGCAGGAAAGAGGCCGGCACCTCGTCCGAAATGCGGCCCTCCACCGTTTCCTGAAGGATTTTGGCCTTGCCTTCGCCCCAGGCCATGAGAATGATTTTGCGGGCTTTCATGATGGTGCCCACGCCCATGGTCAGGGCCCGCAGCGGCACGTATTCTTCCTTGATAAAGTCCTTGGCGGCGTCGGTAATCGTGAGCGGGTCGAGCTTCACCAGCCGGGTGGCCGAGGCGATGGACGAGCCCGGCTCGTTGAAGCCAATGTGCCCGGTGCGGCCAATGCCCAGCAGCTGCAAATCGAGCCCGCCGCAGTCTTCAATCAGTTTTTCGTAGGCCTGGCAGTACTCCTTCACTTTCTCGATGGGCAGCGTGCCGTCGGGAATGTGGATGTTTTCGGGCAGAATATCGACGTGGTCGAACAGCTGCTCGTGCATGAAGTAGACGTAGCTCTGCAGCTCGTCCGGCGGCATGGGGTAATACTCGTCAAGGTTGAACGTAACCACGTTTTTAAAGCTCAGCCCGGCTTCCCGGTGCAAACGAATCAATTCTTTGTACACTCCGATGGGAGACGAGCCGGTGGCCAGGCCCAGCACGGCTTTCTTACCCTTTTTCTGCTTGTGGCGAATCAGCTCCGCAATCTCATAGGCGATGCTGATAACGGCCTCCCGGGATTCATCGAAAATCGTGACCGGCAGCTTCTCGAAGGTGGTTTCGGAGTAATTCAAGACTTCCATAGCGGGCTTTCGGAGGTAAAAGTTTGCGGAATGAGCGAGCGAGGCAGACGATTCAATTTGCAAGGCCTGCCGGGTACAGGAATCTTAAGATATACTTGATGATATTCTGCTACATTTTTATGAATTATTGCTCCTATGTAAATCTTTTCACTACTATTCTTTTGCCAATAAAATCACCCGTTTTGAAATAGGACTCTCCGGACAGCTGCTCATCCGATAGAATCAAACTTACAGACTCAATTCGGACAAAGCAAGCGAATTTGGAAAAAAATGTGTGCGCACACGCAAAAATATTCCTGCCAAGTGTGCGCACACGCAGAAGATTTATACGTTCGGGGCTCATACTCCCTAACCCGGCCGCCAAATATGAAAATGAACAGATAGGTCCCTGCCTTCACCCCAAAGAATGAAGAGCGCGCAACAGCTAACTTCGGTGCATTGATTCCAATTTACTTCCATAAACGAATCGGCTTCGGGAGGAAGTCGCAGTAAATAGTGAGTGACCGGGCAGGGCTTCCAGCGGGCCCGAACCGGGCTTTTCCCTGCTTCTTTCGGTCATACCTTTGAATGAATCTTCAAGCAGGCACTAAGGATAGTATTATGGCAAAAAGTGCGGTGCGCATCAAGGACATCGCGGCCAAGGCCAACGTTTCGGTAGGAACCGTTGACCGGGTGCTGCACAACCGGGGCCGGGTATCGGAGGACGTGCGGCAGAAAGTGCTGCTCATGATGCAGGAGCTTGACTATGAGCCCAACATGATTGCGCGCGCCCTGGGCTCGAACCGCACCTACGAGCTGGCCGTGCTCCAGCCCGACCATACCCTGGACCCCTACTGGCAGGCCCCCTGGAACGGCCTGGAGAAAGCCGCCCGCGAGCTGAAGCAGTACGGGGTGCACGTTACCATCCATTCCTACAACCTGACGGAGGTCGACTCTTTCCTGAAGCAGGCGGAAGCCGCTACGCTCTCTCAGCCCGACGGCATTCTGATTGCGCCGCTGTTCTACCGCGAGTCGCTGGCATTTTTTGAGCGTTGGCAGCAGCAGGGGATTCCCTATGTGCTGTTCAACACCTACATCGCCGAGTTGCAGTCGCTGAGCTACGTGGGGCAGGACTCGTACCAGAGCGGCTTTCTGGCGGGCAAGCTGGTGCACTTCGGGCAGTCGCAGCCGGGCACGTTCGTCATCGCGCACATTGCCGAGGACATTGCCAACTCGGTCCATATTTCCCAAAAGGAACGGGGTTTCCGCGACTACTTTGCCCAGTTGGCGCCCGCGCCGGATGGCCCCCCACCCCCCCCCTTCAACATCATCAGCATCGACCTGCCCCAGCCCACCGACCCGGCATTTGCCCGGCAGCTGAACCGGCTGCTCGACGACGAGCACACCCACCTCAAGGGGATTTTTGTGAGCACCTCCAAGGCCTACGAAATCGCGCCTTATCTGCAAGCCAACCACCGCGAAGACATTCGCCTGGTGGGCTACGATTTGCTGGAAAAAAACATTCACTTCCTGAACGAGAACGTCATTGATTTTCTCATCAATCAAAACCCGAAAAAACAGGGCTACTGGGGCATCTCCGCACTGGCCGACCTGTTGGTTTTCAAGAAGAAGGTCCCCGCGCTGAAGTATCTCCCGCTTGATATTATCACCAAGGAAAACCTGCAGTATTACGTCGATAAGTAAGAAGCCGGCCAGCACCTTCCTCAATAACCTATAAACGCAAACAACCGCCGCCGGCTCAGGGCCGACGGCGGTTGTTTGCGTTTAAGTAGCCGTTCAAAAGTAAACGGGTTGTCAGTTGCTCGTTGTTAGTAGTCAGTCAGATGATTGTCAAAATACTAACAACAGACAACTAATAACTGACAACTTAAGTGCGCAGAAAGCCTTACTTGGGCATCAGCACGGTGTTGACGACGTGGATAACGCCGTTGCTCTGCATCACGTCGGCGATGGTCACGGTCGAAATGCCGCCTTTCTCGTCTTTCAGCTCAATGGCTTTGCCTTTCATCATGGCCGTCAGGGTGCCGCCGCTCACGGTTTTGAGGGTAGCCGTGCCTTTGCCATCCTTGATGGCTTTCATGAGGTCAGCCGAGGTCATGCGGCCAGCTACGACGTGGTAGGTCAGGATTTTGGTGAGGGTAGCCTTATTCTCGGGCTTCACCAGGGTTTCTACCGTGCCGGCGGGTAGCTTGTTGAAGGCTTCGTTGGTAGGGGCAAATACGGTGAAAGGGCCAGCGCTTTCCAGCGTCTCAACCAGGCCGGCGGCTTTCACAGCGGCCACCAGGGTGGTGTGGTCTTTCGAGTTAACGGCATTTTCCACGATGTTTTTCGTAGGGTACATGGCCGCACCGCCCACCATTACGGTGCCGAGCATCTTCTTGGTCTGGGCCGAAACCGTGGTGGTAGCGGCAACGCTGAAGAGGGCTACGAAGGCGAGGGAGAACAAAGACTTTTTCATTGGTATAGAGGAATGGTTTGATGTTTTGAATGATGACCCACCTACGCCACTGGTTCGGCAGCCGGATTGCATCGGCAGTAAGTTTTCTGGAATAGCCCCGCTGGCCGGGCTCGCTAAGCGGCCGCTCAAGATGCCCTCGAAGGCCCCGAGTCGCTGATTATGAGCGAGTGCCGACGCCACCGCAGAAGTATTTACTCTGCGGCGCCAATCATCAGACTTTATCCGGTTGCGGTCGGGCTGGGAGGCAGCCCGGATAACTAATTGGAATGCGACCAAATCATGACCCAAGTATTAGGATTTAATTACCTAAAATACGGTTTGTAACGCATTGATTATCATTTCATGTAGTTAATATAAAATCAAGATAACAGCCTTACCTGGCGGGTACTTTTGGCCACTGTTAACCTGTTGGCTATGCTTCCTCTGTACCGTTCTTTTATCTATTGTGCGCTACTGCTGCTTTCGCTGCTGGCCTTGCCGGCGGCGGCGCAAAGTGGTGGCAGCACTACCCCGGCCACCCTGCGCGGCACGGTGCGCGACGCTGCTACCGGCGAGGTGCTCATCGGGGCCACGGTGCTGGTGCCGGCCACCCAGCAGGGCACGGCCACGCTGCTCGACGGCACCTTTTCGCTGAAAGGGCTGAAGCCCGGCGCGGCCGTGGCGGTGCAGGCCCAAACCCTGGGCTACGCCCCGCAGCTGCTCACGGTGGCGCTGCCGGCGGGCACCACGCAAACGCTGGAATTCAAGCTGGCCGCCACGGGCCGCGAGCTGACCGAGGTGCTGGTGGCCGGGCACATGGACCGCGAATCGGCGGAGCAGGCGCGGCGCTCGGAGCAGAAGGCCGACAACGTGGTGAACATCATCGCGGCCCGCACCATTGAGCTCTCGCCCGATGTGACGGTGGGCAACGTGGTGCAGCGGGCCTCGGGCGTGTCGGTGGTGCGCAATTCGGGCGGCGACGGGCAGTACGCCATCATCCGGGGCATGGACCGGCGCTACAACTACACGCTGGTCAACGGCATCAAAATCCCCAGCCCCGACCCCAAAAACCGCTACGTGCCGCTCGACATCTTCCCCGCCGAGCTGCTGGAACGGCTGGAAGTGGTGAAGGCCCTAACGCCGAACATGGAAGGCGACGCCATCGGCGGGGCCATGAACATGGTGATGAAATCGGCCCCCGACCATTTGGTGGTGGCGGCCACGGCGGCCGGCGGCTTCAGCGATTTGTTCGCCAGCCGCACGTTTGCGGGCTTTAGTACCAGCGGGCAGGCCCGGCAGTCGCCCAGCGAAACGCACCCGGCCGGCTACCAGGCCCAGCCGGGCGACTTCTCGAACAAGGCCCTGAACTACTCCAGCCTCAAACTGCCAGTGAACTCGCTGTTTGGCCTCACGCTGGGCAACCGCACCAAGGACGGCAAGCTGGGCCTGCTGGTGGCGGGCAGCTTCCAGAACACCTACCGCGGCTCGGACCGGCTTTTTTACCAGCCGCTGGGCCAGCCCAAGCCCGACCCGCAGCCTAACACCTTCACCTTCGATGAGATTCAGCGACGCGAGTATTCGCTGCTGCAAACCCGCGTGGGGCTGCACGCCAAGCTCGATTACGTCCTCAATGCCCGTAACCGCATCAGCTTGTATTCGCTGCTGGTGCGGCTCGATGATGCCCAGCACCGCCACATCGTGACCAACGATTTGGGCACCGGCGGCGATGTGCCGGTGCAGGACCAGTCGCGGTTCCAGCGCCAGCAATTGTGGTCCGAAACCCTGCAGGGCGACCACACGCTGCTGCCGCGCCTCAGCCTGAACTGGTCGGCGGTGTACGGCCGGGCCACCTTCGCCACCCCCGACCAGACCACCGTGGGCCTCGTGCGCGCCACCGCCGCCAATACCCAGCAGGGCACTTTCGTGCAGTCGAACACCCACCTCTGGCAGCGCAGCCTCGACCAGGACGTGGCCGGCTACGCCAACCTCAACTTCGCGGCCACCGACCGCCTCGATTTCACCGTCGGGGGGATGCTGCGCAACAAGGACCGCAGCAATTTCTACGACTACTACGACCTGGCGGGCGCCACCACCGGCACCGGCACCAACAACCGCCAAGTGTTCACGAGCTACGACCAGGCCCGCTTCGCCTTTAACAGCAGCTACGACGGCCTGGCCAAAACCACCGACGCCAACAACTACACCGGCACCGAGCGCATCACGGCGGGCTACGCGCAAGCCAAGCTGCTGCTGGCGCAGAAGCTGCAAATTCTGGGCGGGGTGCGGCTCGAAAACACGCGCCAACACTACGATTCGCAGCTGCCCACCTCTGCCGTGGGCAAGAGCGGCACGCTCACCTACCTCGACATTCTGCCCAGTGTGCACCTCAAGTACCTGCTCAGCGAACGGCAGAACCTGCGCGCTTCGTACTTCAAAGGCATCAGCCGGCCCAACCTCTACGAGCTGATTCCGGGCACTAATAACCTTGACAACGAATACTATACCTCGGCCGGCAACCCCTATCTCAAGCATACTCAGGCCGATAACTACGACCTGCGCTACGAGCACTACGGCCCGGCCAACTCGCAGCTGCTGGCGGGCGTGTTTTATAAGAACATCCAGAACCCGATTGAGTATGGCTTCAAGCAGGTGGGCAACAACAGCTCCTACTACCAACCCCAGAACTTCGGCACGGCCGTGAATTACGGGGCCGAGCTGGTGTTTATCAAGTACCTGGGGCACCTGGGCCTGACCGGCAACTACACCTACACGCACTCGTCCATCACGACCACCAAGCGCGTGTACTACCGCGACGCCAACGGCAACCTGCAAAACGCCGATGCCGGCCAGCCCACTGCTGAATATCCCACCGCCCCCACCCAAACCCGCCCGCTGCAAGGCCAGAGCGACCACATTGCCAACCTGGCGCTGCTCTACCGCAACGAAACTTCGGGCTTCAACGCGCAGGTGGCGGCCGTGTACACCGGCCGGCGCATCATCGCTGTGTCGCCCTACAAGGACCTCGACCAGTGGCAGCGGGCCACCACGCAGCTCGATTTCTCGACTGAGCAGAAGCTGCCCCACCACCTCACGGCCTTCCTCAAAATCACGAACCTGCTCAACACGCCCACCGTGGTGGAGGTGATGCAGGCCCCCACCACCAGCCTGCTGTCCGCGCCCGAGCAAACCCGCACCGACCGCATTTTGGTGCAGCGCGACGAATACAACCGCACCTATCTGCTAGGCCTGCGCTACCGCCTCAACTAAGTACGGCACCTCATTTACTCTCTGATTTTGAAGCGGATTAATCGAATTTTCTGCCTGCTGCTCGCGGTGCTCAGCAGCGCGGCGGCGAGCGCAGCCGGTCCCGGCCGGCCGCCCAAAGCCAGCCCCGCGCCGGCCCCGTTCGACTTCGTGGCGCTCGGCGACACGCCCTACTTCCTGCCCGCCGACTACGGCCGCTTCGAAGCCCTCATCGGGGCCGTGAACCGGCAGCGGCCGCGCTTTACGGTGCACGTCGGCGACATCAAATCGGGCTCGACGCTGTGCACGGAGGAGCTGTACGGCAAGGTGCTGGCGGAATTCCAGCTGTTTGAGCAGCCGCTCATCTACACGCCCGGCGACAACGAGTGGACCGACTGCGGCCGCGAAAAAGCCGGCCGCTACGACCCCGAGGAACGGCTAGCCGTGGTGCGTAAGCTGTTCTTCCCCGACCACAACTCCTTCGGCAAAACCAAGCTGCCACTCACCTCGCAGGCCCTGCGCCCGGCCTTCGCCGCCTACGTCGAAAACAACCGCTGGGCCAGCGGCAACGTGGCCTTCGCCACCGTGCACCTGGTGGGCTCGAACAACAACTTCGTGCCCAACGACGCCAAGGGCCAGAACCACGAGTTCTACGACCGCATGAAGGCCAACGTGGCCTGGCTCGATGAGGTGTTCGCCGACGCGGCGGCCCAGCACCGGCTGGGGGTGGTGCTTTTCACCCAGGCCGATATGTTCAGCCCGGACAAAAACGCGAAGGACGCCGACGGCTTCACCGAAATCATCGCCGCCCTGAGCCGGCACGCGGTCGCCTTTGGCCGGCCCGTGCTGCTGGTAAACGGCGATTCGCACCGCCTGCTCATCGATAAGCCGCTGCCCAACCCCGCGTCGCCCAAGCAGGTGCTCCAGAATTTCACCCGCCTGCAAGTGCCCGGCGAAGCCGACGTGGTGGCCGTGCGCGTGAGTGTGGACCCCACCCAGCCCGCCCTGTTCCAGTTTCAGGAGCTGGGTGCCACGGCCCCTCAACCCTGATTTTCCCCAACCCTCTTTTTTCAACACCCCTATGAAATTATTTACAACTGCCCTGCGCGGGACGGGCCTGGTGGCGCTGGCCGCACTGGGCCTGCTGGCCTCCTGCAACAAGTCCAACGAGGAAGTGGAGCTGTCCACGCCGCCGCTGTCGGTGGGCCACCCGGTCAACAATTCCGCGCCGATTGGCGGTCCCATCAAGGGCACCATGCAGCAGGATTTGGAGTACAACGTGACGGCCGACGTGTTTGTGAATGCCGGCGATACGCTCGTGATTCAGCCCGGCGTGAAGGTTAACTTCCTGGGCAACTTTAACTTCATCATCAAAGGCACCCTGCTCTCGCTGGGCTCGCAGGCCAAGCCGGTGTATTTCCGGGCCAAAAACGCCACCACCAACACCGTGGTGGCCCACACCGACCAGGTGAGCGCCGACCCCGCCACCGACCCCGCCTACCAAGGCCTCTGGGGCGGCATTCTGGGCGACGTGACCTGCCCGCTGATGGTGCTGAAATGGACGCACGTCGAGTTCGGCGGCGGCACTGTGGTGGTGTCGCCCGTATCGGCCGGCATTGCCAACAACAAGAACACCTATCCCATTTTCTTCCAGAATCCCTTGGGCGCGTTCATCCTCGAAGACTCGTGGGTGTACGGCGCCACCGACGACCCGATTCGGGTGCTTGGCGGCCGCATTCAGGTGATGCGCAACACGTTTGAGAAAGGCGGCAAAACCGGCGGCGAGAGCCTCAACATCAAGTCGGGCACTACCGGCAACATTGCCTACAACCTGTTCGTCGGCACGGCCACCAACGGCTCGAAAGCCTCGAACAACGGCGGCAAAAACCCGCAGACCAACATCTACATGTACAACAACACGTACATCCACTGCGGCTTCCGGCGCAACTCGGCCGGGCGCGGCGGCTCCATCAACTACGAGGAGGGCTCGCGTGGCGTGTACTACAACAACCTGATGGTGAACTGCAAATACGGCCCGCGCGTGGTGGGCTCGGGCAACTACCTCGGCAACGTGCTGGTGGTAGCCGACACCGCCAACCTGCGCTACGGCTACAGCCTGAACTACGTGGACTCGCTGGCCCTGGCCAACGAAATCTACCCCACGGCCTTCCTCACCAAGCCCCAGGCTACCGATATTCCCTTGCCCAGCTCCTGGCTGCCGGCTGGCTACCGCCTGGGCCAGGTATACACCGCCCCGCAGAGCCTGCTCCGCGCCAACAACCCGCAATTCGTGAATTTCCCGCTGCCTGCCCCGGTGCGCCGCCTGGCCGATGTGAACACCGTGGGTACCTACAACTTTCACCTGCTGGCCAGCTCGCCGGCCCTCGGCAAGGGCTACACCGGCTTCCAGCCCCTGGCCACCTCCCCCGCCATCCCGGTGAATGCCAACTTCGGCGCTACGGCCATCACGCTGCCCAGCCGCGACCTGGGCGCCTACCCCAGCGACAATTCGGGCAACCAGCACTAATTATTCGTCAGCCAGGCAGCTGTCCCTCATCGGGCCATCATGCTGAGCGTAGTCGAAGCAGCTCTATCGCGCAACTAATCTGATTTAGTACTGCGGTAGAGCTGCTTCGACTGCGCTCAGCATGACGTTTTTACAGCCCTTTCCGGTTTACGGCCCATCCCAAACCACCATGAACAGAATCATCCGCCTGCTGCTCCTGCCGCTGGCGAGCCTGCTGGCCCTGCCGGCCTGCCATCCCGAAACCGCCACCCAGCCGCAGCCCGCCCCGCCCACCAGCGCCGTACGCGACACGCTGGCGTACTCCTTCGCGGTGATGGGCTGCAACCGCGTCGACAACTCGGACGCGAACCTGGCCACCAACCCCAGCACGGCCAACGTGCCCCAGCTCACCCGCACCTACGCCGACCTGGCGGCCCTGCGGCCCGTGCCCGACTACCTGTTTTTTATGGGCGACATGGTGCTGGGCTACTCGCCCGACACGGCCGTCATCGGCCGCGAGCTGCGGGCCTGGGTGGCTCTCTACCGCGCCGCGCCGCTCAGCCGCACCAGCATCCGGATGGTGGCCCTGCCCGGCAACCACGAGGTGATGAGCGGCAAGAACCAGCCCGCCTTCCTGGGCGCCGAGCAGGCGTGGCGGGCGGCCCTGCGGCCCTACCTGGCCGGCAGCAACGGCCCCACCGCCGGCGGTCCCGACCGCCTGGCCACCGACCAAAGCCAGCTTTCCTATTCCTTCGATTTCAAGCAGAGCCACTTCGTCATCCTGAACACCGACCCGGTGGGCACCGAGGGCACTGCTCCGCTCGACTGGCTGGGCCGCGACCTGGCCGCCGCCCGCGCCCGGGGCAGCAAGCACCTATTCGCCCTGGGCCACAAGCCCGCGCTCCCAGCTCCCGCCGGCGACGGCCTCAGCAATGGGGGCAGCCTGTGGAGCATCCTCGATGCCAACCATGCCGAAGCCATGCTGGCCGCCCACAACCACCTCTACTACCGCATTCAAACGCCACCATTCCACCCGTGGCAGCTCATTGCCGGCAACGGCGGCAGTCCGCTCGATGCCAGCGCCTCGCCCAACAAGCTGTTTTTCGGCTTTATTCTGGTCAAAGTCTTCACCAGCGGCCGGGTGATGGCCTACAGCTACGGCCGCGACCTGCCCGCCAGCGGCTACCTGGGCCCCACGGCCGGCATTGCCACCACCATCCGCGACTCGGTGGACATTACCTGGAAATAGCCCTGATACGCGCTACTAACGCCCAAGCCTGAAACACCTGTCCTGCGCCAGTTGGCTACCAGAACCGAACTATCTCAGGCCGTATATTGCATAGCTGGCAGCCGCTTGGGAAACCGGCCTTGTCCTGTAGTTCAGGCACAAATAAAAAGGCCCTTAGCAGTGCGCTAAGGGCCTTTTTTGTGGCAACAGTTGGAATCGAACCAACGACACCAGCATTTTCAGTGCTGTGCTCTACCAACTGAGCTATGTTGCCGTTTCCCCGCCGTAGTAACCTGCTTTGGGGACCGCAAAGGTACGAAAGCAGCGCAATGCCGCAAGATGTGGCGCAAAAAAAGTCGAATAGCTGGCTGGTTATTTTTAAAAGTAGTCGGCATGCCGAGTATATTGCATCCCCAAACGTTCCCGCCTTCTTACCTTTACCGCATGTTGCAACCCATCCTCTTTGCGCTGCTGCTGGTCGCAGCCTTCGGCTTTTTCACCTGGCAAGTCCGGAAAATCCGCGCCAACATCCTCGTCGGGCGAGACCGCGATATGAGCGGCCACGCCGCCGAGCGCTTCCAGAAAACCCTGCTCGTCGCTTTCGGGCAGCAAAAGATGTTCAAGCGCATGACGCCGGCCCTGCTGCACCTGGTGGTGTACGTGGGCTTTCTGGTCATCAACATTGAGGTGCTTGAAATTGTGGTCGACGGCCTGTTCGGCACCCACCGCTTTTTGAGTTTCCTAGGGCCGGTATATAGCCTGCTGATGGCGACCAATGAGGTGCTGGGCGCACTGGTTATCATCGCCGTGGCCGCGTTCTGGTGGCGCCGCAACCGCAAGCCGCCGCTCAAGCGCTTCAGCGGCCCCGAGCTGCGCGCCTGGCCCAAAATGGATGCCAACATCATCCTCTACGTTGAGGTAATTCTGATGGTGGCCCTGTTCACAATGAATACCTCGGACCTGAAGCTGCACCAGCTGCGGGGCGAAAACCTGCCCGGCGCGTTCCCCATCAGCAGCCTGCTCATGGGCCTGCTGCCGGCTAATGCGGGCATGCTGGAAATTATGGAGCGCGTGGGCTGGTGGGCGCACATCACGGGCATCCTGCTGTTTCTCAACTACCTGCCTAGCTCGAAGCACTTCCACATCATCATGGCGTTCCCGAACGTGTGGTACTCGCGGCTGGTGCCGCAGGGCCAGTTTTCGAACGTGGAAAGCATCACCAACGAGGTGAAGGCCATGATGGACCCCAGCTTCGTGGTGCCGCCCGCGCCGACTGCGCCCGATGGCTCGGCCCTGGCCCCCACGCCCTTCGGCGCCAAGGACGTGGACGACCTGCCCTGGACCAACCTGCTGAACGCCTACTCCTGCACCGAGTGCGGCCGCTGCACCTCGGTGTGCCCGGCCAACCTGACGGGCAAGCTGCTTTCGCCGCGCAAAATCATCATGGACACCCGCGACCGGATGGAGGAGAAGTATAACTCGCCCCTCATTTTCCGGCCCAACCTGTACGGTGAGGAAGCGAAGCACGAGCCCATCACCGACCTGATGGAAGCCACACTGCTGCGCGGCAAAGTGACGCCCGAGGAGCTCTGGGCCTGCACCACCTGCAATGCCTGCGTGGAAAGCTGCCCCGTGAACATCAACCCGCTGGAAAGCATCATCGAAATGCGCCGCTTCCTGGTGCTGGAAGAGTCGGCCGCCCCGAACTCACTGAACGTGATGTTCTCCAATATCGAAAACAACGGCGCGCCGTGGGCTTTTTCGCCATCGGACCGGTTCAACTGGGCCGATGACTTGTTTGCGGTGGAGAAGGCGGTGAAAGTAGCAGTGTCCTAAGAAAAAAAGCCATGCTGAGCGAAGTCGAAGCATCTCTACCGCAATACTAACTAATGACTTATACGGTGGAGATGCTTCGGCTTCGCTCAGCATGACCGTCCTAGATAACCCTTCCTTTATGACTCCTGAAGCTCCCACCAAAAAGCAAATCAACGTTCCCGTCATGGCCGATTTGGCGGCCCGCAACGAGTCGCCCGAAATCCTGTTCTGGGTGGGCTGCGCCGGTGCTTTTGATGACCGGTACAAGCGCGTGACCCGTGCTTTCGTGCGCATCCTCGACCACGTAGGCACCAAGTACGCCGTGCTGGGCCTGGAGGAAAGCTGCACCGGCGACCCCGCCAAACGGGCCGGCAACGAATTTCTGTTCCAGATGCAGGCCATGCAGAACATCACGACGCTGAACGGCTACGGCATCAAGAAAATCGTGACGGCCTGCCCGCACTGCTTCAATACCATCAAGAATGAGTACCCGGCGCTGGGCGGCGACTACGAAGTCATTCACCACAGCACCTACCTGCAGCAGCTCATCAACGAGGGCAAGGTGGGCGTGACCGGCGGCGAGAGCTTCAAGGGCCGCCGCATTACCTTCCACGACAGCTGCTACCTGGGCCGCGCCAACAACATTTACGAAGCCCCGCGCGACGTGCTGGCCGCCCTCGACGCCGACCTGGTGGAGATGAAGCGCAGCCGCGCCAACGGCCTGTGCTGCGGCGCGGGCGGCGCCCAGATGTGGAAAGAAGCCGAGCCGGGCAAGAAGGAAATCAACATCGAGCGCACCGAGGAAGCCCTGGCCACCCTCAGCGGCAAGGCCGACGCGCTGGCCAACCTGACCGGCGTGGAAACCGAAACCAGTGCCCCCGGCCCGCATGATTTGCAGGGCAGCATCATTGCCGTATCGTGCCCCTTCTGCATGACGATGATGAGCGACGGCGTGAAAAACAAGGAGCAGGAAAGCAAGGTGCAGGTGTTCGATTTGGCCGAGCTGGTGGCTTCGGCCGAAGGCATCAACGCCTGATTCCTTCGCAGGAGTTAACTTATGGGGGTAAACGAAGACAAGAAAATCTGCTTGGCTTCGTTTACCCCCATAACTTTGGGGCAGGCCCGCTGTGCGAGGCTTGATTAAATTTCCCGCCGTTAACTCCCCGATATTATGTACGTTGCTTTTGACCAGCTGCCCCCCGAAGCCCGGGTGTGGATTTATCAGGCCAGCCGCCCGCTCACGGGGCCGGAGGCGGTGTCCATCCTGCCGGGCCTGGCCCGCTTTGCCGAGGAATGGACCAGCCACGGCCGCACCCTGCACGCCTCGGCGGAAGTGCTGCACCAGCACTTTCTGGTCATTGGCCTCGACGAAGGCATTGCCGGGGCCAGCGGCTGCTCCATCGACGCGTCGGTGCGCTTCGTGGCCCAGCTGGAGCAACTACTGGACGTGGAGCTGCTGGATAAATCCCGGCTGGCTTTTTTGCAGGCAGGCACTGTTCAGCTGCTGAAGCGCGGCGAACTGAAGGCCGCCGTGGCAGCCGGGACCGTAGTTTCCGATACGTTCTACTTCGACAATACCTTAGCGACTAAGGGCGAATTGGATACCAAATGGCCCCGGCCCGCGGGCCAAACCTGGCTGGCCCGCTACTTCGGACAGGAAGAAAAAAACCGGCAGCTTGCGTGAATCCTACCTAAACGTAGTATTATTGCTAACCCAAAAATGCCAAATCGGGAATATTTCCCGGTTCCCCCCTCCCTCTCCACCCCCCCCCATCACACCACCTATGAGGAAACTATTATTCGTCTGCACTGCGGCTGGTTCTGTTGCGCTATTGAGCAGCTGTGCCACCACGGGCAGCATGAGCAAGGGCGACAAACAATTCGCCCGAGGCCAGTATGAGCTGGCCATTCCCCTGTATCAGGCCGATGTGGCCAAGGGAAAAAACGCCGCCATTGCAAATTTCCGGCTTGGTGAAGCGTACCGGTTGTCCAACCGGATTGAGCAAAGTGAACCCTTCTATAAGGCCGCCCTCGATGGCGGCGTGAAAAACGCCGACGCTGGCTTCCGCTACGCTGAGGCGTTGAAAGCCAACGGCAAATACGACGAAGCCGCCACCCAATTTGCAACCTACGCCAGCAGCGGGGGCAACCGCACGCTGGCTGCCCGCGCCGACGCTGAAAGCAAGAACGCCACGGCCAGCAAGGCCGTAGCCGCCGTTAAAAACAAGTACGATGTGATGCCGGTGGACGCCCTGAATTCGGCCGGTTCGGATTTTGGTGGCACCATGCTGGCCAGCACCGGTGATTTCATCTTCACTTCGGGCCGCGACGGCAAGAAGTTCCTCGGCAACGGGGAGAACTTCGAAGACCTGTACGCCATCAAGTTTGACAACGCGGCGGCCATGAGCGGCGGCACCGTGCGCAAGCTCGAAGGCCCCTTCAACACCGAAAACAAGCACGAAGCCAGCGCCACCTACACCCCGGATGGCAAGACGATGGTGTTTGCCCGCTCGAACGACGGCAGCAAAAAAGGCTACCTGAGCGTCGACCTCTGGATTTCCTACTTCAAAGCCGGCGCCTGGACCGAGCCGGTCCTGGCCAACATCAACGACCGCACCGCCGACGACTTTTCGCCGGCTTTCGCCCCCGACGGCACCACGCTATATTTTGCTTCCTCCCGCAAGGGCGGGCAGGGCGGCAACGACCTGTACAAATCCACGCTGGGCCCCAACGGCCGCTTCTCGCCGGCCGAAAACCTGGGCGAAAGCATCAACTCGGCAGGCAACGACAACTTCCCCGGCGTAGCCCCCGACGGCACGCTGTACTTCGCTACCGACGGGCGCCCCGGCCTGGGCAAGCTCGACCTCTTCATGGTGAAAGCGGGCCAGCCCGTGAACCTTGGCGCCGATGTGAACAGCACGGCCGACGATTTCGCCCCCGTGCCGATGGCCGACAACACCGGCCTGTTCAGCTCGAACCGCGCCGGTGGCAAAGGCTCGGACGACGAGTATATGTTCAAGAAGAAGCCGCTCAAGCTGGTGACCTTCTACGCTGACGGTACCGTGCTGGAGCACGACGACAAAGCCAATACGACGACGCCCATTGCCGGTGCGACCGTGACCGTGGCCAGCGCCAACGGCCAGTCCCAGACTGCCACCAGCGGCGCCGATGGCAAATTCAGCCTGAAGCTGGACTCGGTGACGAGCTACACGGTGCGCGCCGAGCGCCCCGGCGACTTTGCCGCCCGCACCACCGTGAGCACCGTGGGCCGCAAGCCTACCCAGGACCAGCTGCCCAACCTGACGAACGACATTCAGCTGCCGGTATCGCTCACACTGAACAAAATCATCCTCGCCCGGGCCATCGAAGTCAAAGACATTTTCTACGACTACAATAAGTACGACATCCGTCCGGATGCCGCCATTCGCCTCGATACGCTGGTGCAGACGCTGGTGGACAACCCCAAAATCTCCATCGAGCTGAGCTCGCACACCGACTCGCGCGGCAAGGATGCCTACAACATGAAGCTCTCGCAACAGCGGGCTGAAGCCGCGGTGGCCTACATCGTGAGCAAGGGCGTGGACAAGGCCCGCATTACGGCCAAGGGCTACGGCGAAACCCGCCCGGTGGTGCTCAATGCCAAGACCGAAGAAGAATACCAGCGCAACCGCCGCACCGAGTTCAAAGTGACGAGGGTCGCCAAGTAAGTTCACTTGCCGCCTCCAAAAAAGCCCCCGCAACTTCGGTTGCGGGGGCTTTTTTTGCGCCTTATCCTTTCAGAGGAGACAGGAAAAGAACGTTCATACCACGCTTAGTCGAATACGCTAACAAGTTGGTCGATTGGAGCCGAGCATCGCGGGAGCGCGCCGCCAGGTTTGGGCTGGGTGCTGGCGTGGCAGCGTGCCCCCTCATGGGCACATTTTTTTGCCGCTGGCCGCTAAACCTGGCTTGTCTGCCACGGTCTAGCGACTAGCATTTTTGGCAAATAGGCCAATGTTGCGCTTTTCCACTCTCTCCTTTTTTACCTATGTTGAAACACCTTTCCCTGCTCTCAATAGGCATCTTTATGACTTGCCTGAGCAGTTGCCGCAAAGACGATGTCGTGGTGCCGGTGCCCACCGTACAGTCGTCTCCGATTCCCCGCAGCACCCTCCTGCTCAATCCGTCGGGCTACGCGCCACTTTCGGCCCAGCTCACCTTTAGTACCACCGGGGCGGGGACTACCACGGTGGTCGTGCACGGTAAACACGGCCCCGCATCCGATATCACGCAGCACATCCACGACGCGGGCCCGACGCATGTGGCGCCCATCCTGGGCTTGTATGCCAACTGGGCTAATTTCGTGACAGTTACCTTCACCGCTGACAATGGCCAGACCGTGCTGACCGACACACTAACGGTGCGAACCGGCTTCCTGCCCGCCAATCTGCCCACGGCCATCACCGTTACCACGCCGCCCGCAGCCGCGCTGGGCGGCGCGCTGAGCCTGGTGAGCAATTTCAGCCGCACGGACCCTTACGTGCCTTTTGTGGTGGATAATTACGGCGACATCCGCTGGCTGCTGGATTTTTCGACCCATCCCACCCTCAACCACCTGGCGTACGACTGCGGCATCAGCCGCCTGAAGAATGGCGATTATTTTTTCGGCGACAAAACCACCGGCAAGCTTTATGAGGTGGATGCCTTCGGCAAATCGGTCGCGACCTGGGACCTGCCCGGCTACACGTTCCACCACGAAGCGTACGAAAAGCCCGACGGCAATTTCCTCGTTACGGTGAGCAAAGACGGCAGCACGAACCTCAGCGGCGGGCCCACCGTGGAAGACTTCGTGATTGAGCTGAACCGCACCACCGGCGCCGTGGTGCACGAATGGGACCTGCGGGCGCTACTCGACGAGGGCCGCACCGCGCTGGAAAGCGACCCGCAGGATTGGCTGCACATCAACGCCGTGATGTATGACCCTGCCGATAATACCGTCGTGATTTCGGGCCGCTTCCAGGGCGTGGTGAAGGTGAGCTACAGCGACCAGATTGTCTGGATTCTGGCCCCGCACAAGGGCTGGGGCACCAACCGGCGCGGGCAGGACCTGAACAACTACCTGCTGACCCCCCTTGACGCCAACGGCGCGCTCATCACCGATACCGACGTTTTGCTGGGCAACACCAACCGGCCCGACTTCGAATGGAACTGGTACCAGCACTCGCCCACGAAGATGCCCAACGGCGACTGGATGCTGTTTGACAACGGCACGCATCGCAACTTCGGCCTGACGAATGCCGTGTACAGCCGGGCCGTCGAATACCGCATCGACCCGGTGCACATGACCGTGCAGCAAGTGTGGGAATACGGCAAGGAGCGGGGCGCCGACACGTTTTCGTCCATTGTGTCGCGCGTGCAGTTTCTGCCCGGCACCAACCATGTGCTGTTTTGTCCCGGCTACCAGGTGCCCACCGCCAGCGGCCAGGGAGGCCGAATCATTGAAGTTGACTACACCTCCCGGCAGACGCTGTTTGAGATGAGCCTGACCGTCGCCAACGGGTTTGGATTCCACCGGGCCGACCGCACCACGCTGGGGCAATAAACCGGCTTGCGAAGGCCCCTAATCCGACCTATTGGAACGTGGCACACCTTTTGAAATCAACGTAAATACCCGCCGGAATCACCGGTAGGTATTCCCCTTTAGTGCCATGAAAAAGGCCTTACTTCTTGCCTTGGCCGGTTTGTTTGCGGCGGTGGCCCCTGCGCTGGCGTACCCGCCCGCGGTTGCCAATGTCAATTTTACCTCGGAGCGCGGCCTGCCGTTTGGCCTCGTGCTCGACGGGCGGCCGCTCACGCGCGGCCTGGCCCGGCAGGTGCACCTCGACCAGGTGTTGCCCGGCCAGCACTGGGCCGAGTTTACCCTGCCCGCTGCCTACGGCCGGCTGGTGCGTTTTCGTAGCCAGGTGTGGCTGCAGCCCGGCCTCGAAACCACGTTTGTGCTGGTGTCCAGACCCGGCTGGCCGCTCGACCTGCGGCAGGTGAGCGCGGTGCCGCTGTATGGCCGCGGCGGCTATGGCCCCGGCTACCCGGGCCAGGGTGGCGGCTACAACAGCCCCACGCCTTACCCCCAGGCCCCCCAGGGCGGCTACGGCAGCAATGACCCTTACTACGGCGGCCCCAATGGCGGCTACGGCAATGCTCCGGCCCCCGGCCCCAACAACGGAGGTGGCTACAACAACGGACCCCAGGGCGGCTATAACAACGCCCCGAACAACCCCAATGGCGGCTACAACAACGCCCCGAACAACCCCAACGGCAGCTACAACGGCCCCAATAGTGGCCCGGGCAATTACCCCGGCGCTCCGGCGGGCAGCTACCGCATGATGGACCCGCAGGACGTGAACGCCCTGCTGCAGGACCTGCGGCAGCAGCCCGATGAGGCCAGCAAGCTGGACCTGGCCAAGCAGGCCCTGGACCAGAGCTCCATTCAGGCCGACGACCTGAAGCGCCTGCTGCTGCTGCTGAATTTCGACGCGGCCCGCGTGGAGCTGGCCAAGTTTGGCTACGCCCACGTAGCCGACGTTCAGAATTTTAGCCGCGTGTATTCGGCCTTCAGCTTTGAGGCCAGCAAGCGCGAGGTGCAGCAGGCCGTGAGCGCCGAGCCCCGCAATTAACCCCTGGCCCTGCTACCAAAAAGGCCGCCGAGATGTTCTCGGCGGCCTTTTTGGTGGTTGGTGCGGCGGGATTACCGCAGGCGGTCCATGCTGCGCACCAGCTGGTCGTCGCGGCGGATGAAGCGGTTGGCCAGCAGGTTCAGCACGAGGGCCAGGGTGGGCAGGTAGAAGCCGGCCAGGAAGCCTCCTTCCAGCTTGAGGTTGAGCAGCTGCTCGCCTTTGTTGGAGAAATAGAACATGGCCCCGAGCGTAGCCACGATGAGCAGCAGGTTGACGGAGCCCAGCAACAGCTGCCGGGCCCGGCTGCGGAACTGGAAAATCTCGAACGCGGCCACGGCGGCCGATGCGGCGGCCAGCAGACCAATCACCCACACCGGGCCGGTTCCGGCCGGCACTTGCAGGCCCTGGGCCTGGAAACCGAAGGCGGTGAGGGTAAGCTCCTGGTGGGTGAGGCCGTCGACTTTGTGCCACAGCGGCAGGGCCAGCACGCTGAGCATGGCCAGCGCCAGCAGGAGTAAAAACACGCTTTGGATTCTTTGTATCATCTTTGTTGTAATGTAGAAAAGCCTCGGACCTGTGCCGGGGCTGCAAATTTAATCCCATCCGGCGCTTGCGCCGCACCTGATACCCTCTTACTAATGCCAACTGCTTATATCGTGGACGCGGTGCGTACCCCGATTGGAAAATTTGGCGGTGCGCTGAGCAGCGTCCGCCCCGATGATTTGGCCGCTCACGTTCTGCGTGAGCTCCTGCGCCGCAATCCTTCCGTTGATAAAAGTGCCGTGGAAGACGTCATCATTGGCGCCGCCAACCAGGCCGGGGAAGACAACCGCAACGTGGCCCGCATGGCCGCGCTCCTGGCCGGCCTGCCCATCACCGTGCCCGGCAACACCGTGAACCGCCTCTGCGCCTCGGGCCTGCAAAGCATCATGGACGCGGCCCGTGCCCTGAAATGCGGCGAAGGCGACGTGTTTCTGGCCGGCGGGGCCGAGAGCATGACCCGCGCCCCGTTCGTGATGGCCAAGTCGGAATCGGCCTTCGGCCGGGAGCTCACGGCCCATGATACGACGCTGGGCTGGCGCTTCGTGAACCCGCGCCTGAGCAAGATGCACTACCCCTACGCCATGGGCCAGACGGCCGAGAACGTGGCCAAACAGTACGGCGTGACCCGCGAGGAGCAGGACGCCTTTGCCTTCGAAAGCCAGCGCAAATACGCCCGGGCCCTGGAAAAAGGCCGCTTCCGCAAGGAAATCGTGCCCGTGTTCATCCCGAGCCCCAAGGGCGACACGGCCCTGTTCGATACCGACGAGCAGCCGCGCTTTTCGTCGATGGAAAAGCTGGCCACCATCCGGCCCGCTTTCCAGCCCGACGGCGGCACCGTGACGGCCGGCAACTCGGCCGGCATCAACGACGGGGCGGCGGCCGTGCTCATGGTGAACGAGGACGCCCTGGCCCGCTACAACCTCAAGCCCCTGGCGCGGGTGGTGGCCTCGGCCGTGGTCGGCGTCGACCCGTCGGTGATGGGCCTGGGGCCGATTCCGGCCACCCGCAAGGTGCTCCAACGCGCCGGCCTGACGCTGGACGACATCGACCTGATTGAGCTGAACGAGGCCTTTGCGGCCCAGAGCATCGTGTGCGTGCGCGAGCTGGGCCTCGACATGGCCAAGGTGAACGTGAACGGCGGCTCCATTGCCATGGGCCACCCGCTGGGCAGCTCGGGCGCCCGCATCACGGCCACGCTGCTGCACGAGATGCACCGCCGCGAAGGCATGCGCTACGGCCTGGCCGTGATGTGCGTGGGCGTGGGCCAGGGCGCGGCCGTGGTGTACGAGAAGCTGTAGGCGTAGAGAAACGGGAGACGGGAAAAGCAGAACGTCATGCCCCGGCTACGCGCGGCATGACGTTCTGCTTTTTTCTCGTTCAGCCGAAACTACCCTTGCACAGTAGCCTTGGCCGTCTCGGCCGGGGCGGGGGCTTGCAGCAGGCCCACGCGGAAGTAGGCGGCGGCGCGGGCTTCGTCGCGCGGGAACTGGGCGGCCACCAGCTTCACGGCATCGGAGAGGCGCAGGGTGAGGTCGGCGCGGTGGTGCTGGGCTTCGGCGCGGGCCTTGGCGCTCTGCTCGTCGCCGGCCCCGGTGCCGTCGCGGGCGTTCTTGAAGGCGGTGTAGAAACCGGTGTAGAGTGTGGCGTCGAACTCGGCCCCCAGGGCGTTGGCGTGGGTGGTGGCGGCTTCGGCGGCGCGGGCAAAGAGCAGGTCGGCGGTGAGCAGGGTGGCATGGCCGTATTCCTGGCGGCCGTTGGGAAAGAAGGCCAGGCGGATGGCCGGAGTCTTTTTGCTTTTGTAATCGATGAGGGCTTCGTCTTCTTCGAGCTGGTGCTGGAGGTCGGCCACGGCACCCCACATGAACTGGGCGCTGGTGCGGCGCTGGCTGATACCAGCGTCGCCATCGGTGACCGCGCCGAACAGGGCGGTGTAGTAAGTGGTGAGGTCGGCGGTGAGCTTGGTAAACGCGCCATCGGGGTTATCCAGGGTGAGGCGCTGGATGACGTCGAGCGTAAATTTTTGCAGGCGCGGCAGCGTCACGTCCTTGGTGGCAAAGAAATCGGGAGCAAAAAAGGGGGTAGGGTCCTGCATAGTAGATGGCGCGCCAGTGAAGAAGGGTGATAAGTTGAAGCGTTGGCAACTGACGACGCACAAGAATACAACTATTTAGCAATACCTGCCCCGGCCCGGCCATCCGAGCCGCTCCCATGGGCCCGCCACGCCGCTTCCGGCTCGTCGGGGGGCTGTCGCCCCAGCCACGGAGGTGCTGCGGGGGCGTAGGACGGTCTTCGCCGACGACGAAAGGCCCCTTACGTCCCGTAACCACCCTTTCGCCGGTGCCGACGGGCCCCTTACGGGCCGTCGGCACCGTTGCGGTAGTGGCGAAGGGCCGGGTACGGCTCGTCGGGGGCCTTTCGCCTGCCGGGCTGCGGGAAAACTCCTCAAGAAGCCCTGCCACGCCCGTATCTTGGGCGGCCCAACGGCTGCTTAAATGCTAACCCTTACAATTCTTTTCCTTCGCATGAAACACGTTTTCCTTTTTTCTACCAAGCAGTTGTTGCGTTTCACCCGGCGCGGCGCGCTGCTGCTGGCCCTGGGCGCGGCGGGGCCGGCTTCCCGGTCGAAACCACGGGGCTGGCGCCCGGCGTGTACACCCTGCGGCTGATGCTCACAGGCGGCACCGTGGCCCGGCGCGTGGTGGTAGAGTAGCGCGGACTTTGTAGTCCGCGTCCCAACGCCGTCCCAACGACTTGTTCGGGACGCGGACTACAAAGTCCGCGCTACAGCGCTGCTTCCCGGCCGTACTTTTGCGCCTCATGCGCTACTTCTTTCATTTTGCCTACGACGGCACGCGCTACCACGGCTGGCAGGTGCAGCCCAACACCCTCACCGTGCAGGCCGAAGTGGACCGCTGCCTGAGCCAGGTGCTGCGCCAGCCCATTCACTCGCTGGGCAGCGGGCGCACCGATACCGGCGTGCACGCCAGCCACCAGGTTGCCCATTTCGAGGCCGACCTGCCCGAGAACCTCACCCTGGACCTGCTGCTCTACCGCCTGCGCCGGGCCCTGCCCACCGACATTGGCGCCCTGCGCCTGCACCCGGTGGCCGCCGAGGACCACGCCCGCTTCTCGGCCGAGGAGCGCACCTACGAGTATTTCGTGGTGACCCAGCCCGACCCTTTCCGGCGCGACCACGCCCTGTACATCGACCGGCCGCTGGACGTGGCGGCCATGAACGAAGCGGCCGCCTGCCTCATCGGGCAGTTCGATTTCACCTCCTTTTCCAAAGTCAAGGGCGGCGTCGACCACTACGTGTGCTACTGCTACGAGGCCGGCTGGCACGCCGCGCCGGGCGGCTGGGTATTCCGCATCCGCGCCAACCGCTTCGTGCGGGGCATGGTGCGGCTGGTGGTGGGCACCCTGCTCGACGTGGGCCGGGGCAAGATGACGCCGCGCCAGTTTCAGGCGCTGCTCTGGGCCCAGCGCCGGGTAGATGCCGGCGGCGCGGCCCCGGCCCGCGGCCTGTTTCTGAGCCGGGTGGAGTACGCGCCGGGCCTTGTGCCGGAGATGACAAACGGGCTGGGGTAGGGTGCGGGGGCTTGCCCCCGCCCGTCGTTGAACGACTGGTACCGGATTCGTTCAACGACGGGCGGGGGCAAGCCCCGCCCCCTACATTCAAGAGGGGCAGGTTAAAGCAAGGCACTGTTTTTGCGCAGGGCACGGTGCCGCTTCCGGCCTCCTTTCCAATCGTGTGCTTATGCGTCCAACAGCTACTCTGTTGCTCCTGCTGCTTGTGTCTTTTTCCTGGCCCCTGCGGGCACAGGAAGCGGCTCGTACCGTGGAGTTTGTTGAGAACAAGGGCCAGTGGGATGCGCGGGCGCACTACGCGGCGCATGTTGCGGCCGGGGCCCGGCTTTTCGTCGAGCCGACTGGCCTGACGTACGCCCTCACCGCCGGCCTGCCCGACCACGCACCCCACCCGCGCGGCGAGGCCCGGCCTGCGCCCGGCGGCCAGCTCGCCAGCCACGCCCTGCGAGTCGAATTCGTGAACCCCGGCAAAGCGCTGGCCCTCCTGGCCGAAGACGCCACGCCCACCCGCCAGCACTACCTGCGCGGCTCCGACCCCGCCCGTTGGGCCACCGATGCCCGCGCCTTCCGCCAGCTGCGCTACCAGCAGCTATGGCCCGGCACCGATTTGGTGCTGAAAGAAAACGCCGCCCACGAGCTGGAATACGACCTGTTGCTGGCCCCCGGCGCCAACCCCCACCGCCCGCGCCTGCGCTACGCCGGGGCCGATGCCCTGCGCCTCGACCCCGCCACCGGCAACCTGCTGGTCCAAACCTCGGCCGGCGTGCTCACCGAGCGGCAGCCCCGCGCCTGGCAAACCGACCCCGCCACCGGCCACCCCCAGGCCGTGGCCTGCGCCTTCCAGCTGCGCGGCACCGAGGTCAGCTTCCGGCTGGGCGACTACGACCGGCGCCGCCCGCTGGTCATCGACCCGGTGGTGCAGTTTGCCAGCTACACCGGCTCGCCGGTAGAAAACTGGGGCTTCACGGCCACTTCCGATGCGGCCGGCAACCTGTACACGGCCGGCGTGGTGTTCGAGCCGCGCTACCCCACCACCACCGGCGCCTACCAAACCAGCTTCAGCGGCAGCACCGACATGGCCATCATGAAGTTCAACACCGGCGTGGTGGGCGCGGGCGCACGGGCCTGGGCCACCTACCTGGGCGGCAGCGGCCTGGAATTTCCGCACAGCCTGCTGGTGAACGGGCGCGGCGAGCTGCTGCTGCTCGGCACCACGTCGTCGACCGACTACCCCACCACGGCGGCAGCGGTGACGCGCACGTTTCAGGGCGGCACCAGCATCGCACCCTACGGCGTGGGGTCGGCCTTTGTGCTGGCGGGCGGGTCCGATATCGTGCTGAGCCGGCTGAACGCCAGCGGCGGCCGGCTGCGCGCCAGCACCTACCTCGGCGGCACGGCCAACGATGGCCTGCTCGACCCCGCCGCGCCCGCGCCCAACCTCCGCTACAACTACGGCGACGCCTTTCGCGGCGACCTCGCCCTCGACCCGCAGGGCAACGTGTACGTGGCCAGCGTCACGGGCTCGGCCAATTTCCCCGGCTTGGCGGCCGGCGCCACCTACCGCGGCGGCCTCACCGACGGCCTCGTCACCAGCCTCGATTCCAGCCTGAGCCGGGTGCGCTGGACCACGCTGGTGGGCGGCTTTGGGGCCGATGCGGCCTACTCGCTGCAGCGCGACGAGGCCAGCGGCGACTTGCTGGTGGCCGGCGGCACGGCCAGCTCCAACCTGGCCGGGGCCATTGGCGGGTACCAGCCCAATCTGTCGGGCGGGGTCGACGGCTTTGTTTCGCGCCTCACCGCCGGCGGGGCCATCACGCAGAGCACCTACCTGGGCACCAGCACCTACGACCAGGCCTACTTCGTGCGCCGGACGGCGGGCGGGCAGGTGTACGTGCTGGGCCAGACGCTGGCCACGGCCTGGCCCCGCCAGACGGGCAGCTTGTACGCCAATCCCAACGGCCACCAGTTCATTCAGCAGCTGGCCCCCGACTTGCGGACGGCCGGCTTTGCCACCGTGTTTGGCAGCGGCCGGGCCATGCCCGACATCTCGCCCACGGCGTTTGAGGTGGACTGCTACGGCCGCCTGTTCGTGGCCGGCTGGGGCGGCGGGCTCGACCCGCACAACGGCTCCACGGTGGGCCTCGACGTCACCCCCAACGCCTTCCAGACCACCACCGACGGCATGGACTTCTACCTGATGCAGCTGTCGGACGGGGCACGGGTGCTCGACTACGCCACCTTTTTCGGCACCTCGGCCGATGACCACATCGACGGCGGCACCTCGCGCTTCGACCCGCAGGGCACCCTCTACCAGGCCCTGTGCGCCTGCAACCAGGGCAGCGGCGGCGGCCTGCCCATTCCGCCCGGCGCGGCCTACTACACCGCCACCAACGGCTCGGCCCACTGCAACAACGCGGCGTTCAAATTCGCTTTCGGGTCTGGCAGCACCCCCGCCGGGCCCGATACCCTGACGGTGTGCGCCCGCACCAACGCCATCCGGCTGGGCGGCTCGCCCGCGGGCGGCGTCTGGACGGGCTCCGGCGTGACGGGCTCGGTGGCGGCGGGCTACGTTTTCACGCCCGATACCACCCGGCTTGGCACCTTCGTGCTCACCTACACCAGCCCGCTGCTGGGGCTGTGCGCGGGCACCAGCACCCGGCGCATTACGGTGGTGGCCCAGCCCCGGGCCCGCATCACGGCGCCCAGCCGCATCATCTGCCTGCAGCCCCGTGGCCCCGCGCCGCCGCCGGTGCCGCTGACGGGCACGCCGGCGGGGGGCTTTTTTGCCGGTGCGGGCATCGTGCCGGGCACTTCCTCTTTCAATGCGGTGCTGGCGGGGCCGGGCGTGCACCAGGTGTATTACGTCACCGGGGGGCGCTGTCCGGTTAGCGCTTTCCTCTTGATTACGGTGCAGGGCCTGCGCGTCATCGACCTCGGCCCGCCCCTGACGGTGTGCGCCAACGACCCGCCCGTGTCGCTGACGGGCAGCCCCGTCGGCGGCGTCTGGACGGGGACCGGCGTGAGCGTTTCGGGCAGCGGCTACGTGTTCACGCCCAGCCCCGCGCTGGTGGGCCACCACTTGCTCACCTACGTTTTTGCCGGCACCCCCGACTGCCCCGGCGCGAGCGACACCCTGAGCGTGACGGTGCGCCCGGTGGCCGGCACGGCCACGGCCCCCGCCGATACCGTGATGTGCTCCATTGCCGCGCCCTTCCGGCTGCGCGGCGGGCTGCCGGCGGGCGGCGTCTGGTCGGGGCCGGGCGTGACGGGCTCGGTGGTGGCGGGCTACACGTTCACGCCCAGCCCGGTGCTGGCGGGCACCCAGGCCGTCACGCTCATCACCCTCACCTACACCGGGCCCGTCACGAGCCCGAACATCTGCCCGCCCCGGGCCCGCCGCGTCGTGCGCCTGAACTCGGGTTCGGTGCAGCTCGGCGCGCCCGCCCTCGTGGTGTGCCCCACGGCCGGCCCGCAGGTGCTGCAAGCCAGCCCGGCGGGCGGCACCTGGACGGGCCCCGGCGTGGCCGGCGCGCCGGCGGCGGGCTACACCTTCACGCCCAGCCCGGCGCTGGTGGGCATGCAAACGCTGTCGTACAGCGGGCCGCCGTCCACCGACCCCGCGCAGTGCCCCGGCTCGGGCCAGCTGCAATTGGAAGTACGCGCCGGCCCCGAGCCCTACCTCGACCCCGTGCCGCCCGTCAGCTTCTGCACGGCGGTGCCGCCCCACGGCGAGGTGCTCACGGCGCAGCCTGCCGGGGGTGTGTTTGGCGGGCCGGGCGTGGTGGGCAACCGCTTCAATCCGGCGCTGGCCGGGCCGGGCCGCCACACGCTCACCTACACCATCCGGTTTCTGACCTGCACCATCGTGGCCACCCAGGTGGTGGAAGTGACGCAGCTGCCCCCCATTCGCCTGCCCGCCGACACGGTGCTGTGCGCCGACCAAACGCCGTTTCGCCTGCGGGCCACCCCGGCGGGCGGCACCTGGAGCGGGCCGGGCGTGACGGCGGCCGGCATCTTCACCCCGCCCAGCACCGCGGGCACCACCGTGCTCACCTACACGCTGCCCGGCGGCTGCGGCGCGGCCCCCTACCGCGTCACGGTGCCGGTGCAGCCCACTTTCGCCGCCGGCTGGACGGTGCCCGACTGCCCCGGCAACCTGCTGGCCCCGCGCCGCCTGCGCTTCGAGGCCACGGGCCCGGCCGCCGGCCAGGTGCAGTGGGACTTTGGCGATGGCAGCGCGCCGGCCACCGGGGCCGTGGTGCTGCACAGCTACGCCGCCGGGCACTACCTGCCCCAGGCCGCGCTGCCCGCCAGCAGCGGCGCGACGGGCCCCTGCCCGCGCCAGTTTGCCCTGCCGCCGGTGGAGGTGCTGCCCGGCAACGTGCCCAACATCATCACCCCGAATAATGACGGGCAGAACGACACGTTCGCGCCCGCGTTGGGGGGCTGCCCCGGCCGGCTCCAGGTGTTTTCGCGCTGGGGCCAGCCGGTGTTCGACAGCCCGGTGTACCACAACGAGTGGGGCGGCGAGGGCCTGGCCGCCGGCATCTATTACTACCTGCTGGGCGGGGCCGAGGGCACGGCCAAGGTGAAGGGCTGGGTGGAAATCGTGCGGTAGTTACCCCTGGCTATCCTGCTTGCTGCGGGGCTATGGTTTCGGGCGCGGGAGACACGGGACAATACATCTCCTTGGGAAGCATGGGTAGGATTCATCCAACGGCCGGTCTAAGTAGTCGGGCAGAAGGAAGCGTAGGCTCTGGTCTGACCGGTTGTCGGGGGAACAATTCCGCCCTGACGACAACCGGTCGGACCGCCTGGGGCGGTCCGACCGGAACCTGCGCTCTGCATGACGGTCTTCTACTCGTTCACTTTGGCACGACTGCTTAACCGAGAGCAGACATTTCACCTGCACCACTATAATCAGATATAAGTCGGGGTTACTCGCGCGGCGCTTACATTTGGCGCATCCGGTCTACGGCAGCGTGAGCCCCGGCAGTGTCCATCCTTACTTTTTCCGTTTTACCGATGCAGTACCAATCCTACTACCAGAACTTTTTTCTGGCCCTGGCCGCCTCCCTCTCCGATGATGCCTTTATGGCCTTCGTGGAGCAGACCTACCGCAACCTGGCGGCCGACCCCGCCCGCGCTGCCGAAGCCGCCCTGCTCCAGCCCCTCTACAATGCCCAACGCCAGGCCCGGCAGGCGGCCGGCAGCGGCGGCCAGAGCGGCAAAGTGGCTACCCTGGGCACCACCATCCGCGAGTTTCTGGCCTGGGTGCGCCTCACCAACGCGACCACCGTCTTCGCCAAATTCCCCAACCCCGGCGCCGAGGAGCGGCTCACCATCCTGCCCCACGGGGCCACCGGCCTCTACGATGCCGACCACGGCGAGCTGCTCACCGAAGCCACCACCTACGTCGATGGCCTCAAGCTGTATCAAGACACCCTGGGCAAAACCGCCGGCGAAGAAGGCGACGCCTGGCTGCTGAAACTCAGCAATGCCCTGAGCGGCCGGGGCACCGAGGTGAAAACCGGCAAAGTGGCCAGCTCCGCCCTCGACACGGCCGAGCACGCCACCTGCGTGGTGCTGTTCCGCCTCCACGGCCGCCTGCTCGATGCCTTTGCCGCAACCCCGGCCCAGGCGGCGGCCTTCTTCCCCTACCCTGATTCCGACCACCCGGCGGCAGTGGCCCCCGCCACCCCGGCTTAGACGAAACCAAGCCGGGCTATTTGTTTTTTGATACCGGCTGGGCCGGGAGCGTCGGGAAATCGATTTCCGAAGGCTCCCGGCGCGGGCGGAGGGGGAGAAATTGATTTCCCGCTGGTGCGGGGCGGGGCGGGGCGTTGGGGAATTGATTTCTGGCGGCTTCGGGCTGGGGCGGAGGGGGGGAGAAATCGATTTTCTGGCGCCCCGGGCTTGGGCAAGGAGGTGGGAAACCGATTTCCTGCCTTCCCAACCGGCACAAGCACCCACTATAATGCGCTGGTCAGGCAGTCTTCGGACCGGCACCTGCCCCAGGTTGCGGCTACTTCGCAACTTGGGGTACCTGATTATTGTAGGACCACCGCCGTCGAAAAAGCCGCAAAGCGGCGGCACCCCCTGCACGCCACCGGGGCCGCCGCTTCGCGGCTATTCAGCCGCATAAATCCTATATTATTTAATTCCATCGCAAGGATTGCGCGTGGTCAAATACCCTTGCTTTCCAGCACCTTGCCGGCACGATTGCTCACCTTGCCTTTTTCCGTTTGGTTGCACATGAAAAATTCTACCCCTCCCAACCCCGGCACGGGTACTACTCGTTTTTCTTATACGGTACCCAGCACGGTGCACCAAGCAACCTTGCGTATTTACCGCGCCTTGGATGGGCAACTGGCGGCGACAATACCCCCGTCCCCCGGCAATCAGTACGGCGACCTGTCACTCGGGGCTTACCCGGCTGGCATCTATTTCTGTTCGCTCATTGTTGATGGCTGGCCTTTGGTAACGCGGCGGCTGGTGGTACAATAGCGGCCATGATACGCTTTTTAACATTGGTGGTGCTGGGGGTAGCCCTTAGCACGACCGCCAGCGCCCGGCCTACCCAAGTCTGGCAACGAACGTTCGGAGAAGAGCCTCGGGCAACAGTCGGGCTAGTAGAATTGCGGCAGGTACGCGCCAACCGGCTAGCGGGCATCGGTAGCCGGGTGAGACCACTCGGTAATTATGTCACCCGCAATGCTCGGTTCTGGTGGTTCAACGGGCAAGGTGATACCATTCAAAGTCAGGGCTATACGCTCAATAATGGTAGCTACCTGAACATGCTGCCCTTACATGGCGGCGACTGGTTGCTGACCGGCTACGCCGATACCGCGTCGGTAGCAAATTCATTTGATGAAGCCCTTTTCTACGTCCGTACCGACTCGTTCGGTACATGGCGCAGCCGCCCCCGGTATTTGGGTCAGTACCGTTTCGGCCAAGCTCCAGCAGGTTTGCTGCCGTTGCCCAGCGAGGGGCTTTTATGGGCGCATACCATCAATTTGCAACCATATGTGCAAGGAGCATATGGGGGTTTGAACGCGGTGCAAGTAGTACGCTTGGACTCAGCGCAACGGATAGTATGGCGGCGACAATACCCTGGCAACACACCTGCTGCCGATGGAGTGAACGTAGCCGCGATGACTGTTTTACTCGACGGTTCTTACGTGCTCATTGGCCAGAAGGGCCGCGCCTGGCAGGCCCCGTACCCACCGGGGGCCATTGTGGTGCGCAGCGGCTGGGCCCAGCGGCTCAAAGCCAACGGCGACACCCTCCGCCTGGCCAGCGAGTACTTCGGCAGCATCTCCGAACTCTACGAGCCCGCCGACGTGCAGGCCACGCCCGACGGCGGGTACGTGGTGGTGGGCAGCGTCTACCCCGACAAGTACCTGCCCGTCTTCAACTGCTGCCCCAACCCGCGGGGCTTCCTGGCCAAGTTCGACAGCCTGGGCGTGGTGCAGTGGGAGCAGCGCCTCAGCGGCCTCAACGCCCAGTACCCCAGCGCCAGCCTGAACCACGTGCAGGTGCTGGCCAACGGGCAGTACCTGGTCAACGGCTTCCGCACCCGTGTCCCCCTGAGCGACCCCAACTCCGGCTACCTGGCCGCCTACGCGCCCACCGGCACGGGGGCCGCCCCCGTCTGGGAAACGTATTTTGCCGGGGCTCAGCAGCAAACCGCCCTGCAAGCGGATGGCACGCTCACCCTGGCCGGGCAGCGCCTCATCCCCCACACCGTGGGCGGGGTCACCAGCCAGGACCCGGCCGGCCTGCTCACCCGCTTCGCCAACGCGGGCACGCCCTACGCCCCGGCCTACTGCGCCCACCCGCCCCTGCCCAGCTTCGGCTTCGCCCTGAGCCCCGCCCGCGACACGCTGCGCCTGGTCGACTTCTCCGCTCCCGGCCCCCGCTTCGCCCAGCTCCTGCGCTGGCGCTGGCACTTCCCCGACGGCGCCTTCTTCGAGGGGCCCTCGCCCCCGCCCCACCGCTTCGCCACGCCCCCCGCCCCCGGCAGCCCCCTCACCCTCACCGTCACCAACAACCTGGGCTGCTCGGCCACGCTCACCCTCTACCCCTTCGGCGCGCCCACCGCCGCCCAGCAGGCCCGCGCCCTGGCCGCCCTGGCGAGCGTGTTTCCCAACCCCGCCGCCGGCGGCACGGCCACCCTGGCCCTGGCCGGGCTGCCGCCCCGCGCCCTAGCCACGGCCCAGGTGCGCGACGCCTTGGGCCGCGCCGTCGGGCAGGCGCGGCCGGTGCCCGTCGGGGCCGACGGCACCGGGGCCGCCCGCCTGGACCTGGCCGGCTGCCCGCCCGGCCTGTACGTGGTGTTCGTCCAGGTGGGCACCACTGCCTTCACCCGGAAACTCGTCCTGCAGTAGCCCGGCGGACCGGCCCGACTTTCTCACCCGAACCGGCCCGTCAGCACTGCTGGCGGGCCGGTTTGGCATTTGGCCGCCAGGTACGGCCCCGACCGCAGACTTTTTCGGTCCCGCCGCTGTTTACTCCCGACCTTTGCCCCACTTATGGACCCCACCACTTCCGCCACCAAAACCGGCCAGGTCTTCGACTGGGCCGTGCTGCGCCGCCTGCTCGGCTACGTGCGCCCCTACCGGCGCGTCTTCATCGGCCTGATTGTGCTCACCGTGGCCACGGCCGTGCTCGGCACGCTGCGGCCCTTTCTCATCCAGCGCATGGTCGATGTCAGCATCGAGCAGGGCGACCTGAAGAGCCTTAATTCGATGTTCCTGCTGCTGCTGGTGCTGCTGGTAGCCCACGCCGGCGTCAGCTATTTGCAGACGTACTACGGCGGCTGGCTGGGCCAGTACATCGTGCGCGACATCCGCACCGACCTTTACCGCCACCTGCTCGGCCTCAAGCTCAAATTCTTCGACCAGACGCCCATCGGCGTGCTCGTCACCCGCAACATCTCCGACGTGGAAACCCTTTCCGACGTCTTCAGCGAAGGCCTTGCGGCCATGGTGGGCGACATTCTGCAGCTGCTCTTCATCATGGCCTTCATGTTCTACATCGACTGGCGGCTGACGCTGGTGAGCCTGTCCGTAATTCCGCCGCTGCTCTTCTCCACCTACGTGTTCAAGGAAAAAATCAAGGGCTCGTTTCAGGACGTGCGCACGGCCGTGGCCAAGCTCAACTCCTTCGTGCAGGAGCACCTCACGGGCATGAACGTGGTCCAGATTTTCAACAACGAGGAGCGCGAATACCGCAAGTTCGAAGCCATCAACCAGGAGCACACCGAGGCCAACATCCGCTCGGTGCTCTACTACAGTATCTACTTTCCGGTGGCCGAAGTGCTGGGGGCCGTCGGCGTGGGTTTGCTGGTGTGGTACGCCGCCCAGGGCCAGATTGAGGGCTCGATTTCCAAGGGCGCGCTCATCGCCTTCATCATGTACAACGCGCTGTTCTTCCGCCCTATCCGGCAGATTGCCGACCGGTTCAATACCCTCCAGCTGGGCTTGGTAAGCACCGAGCGCCTGCTGAAATTGCTCGACAACCAGGACCTGGTGGCCACCACCGGCACCTACGCTCCCGCAGCGCTGAAGGGCGACGTCGAATTCAAGCACGTCAAATTTGCTTATAACGAGCCCGACTGGGTGCTCAAGGACATCAGCTTCCACGTCAGGCCCGGCCAGACCATTGCCTTCGTGGGGGCCACCGGCGCGGGCAAAACCAGCATCATCAACCTGCTGAGCCGCTTCTACGACATTCAGGAAGGCAGCATCTGCATCGATGGCCGCGACCTGCGCGAGTACGACCTCAGCCTGCTGCGCCGCCAAATCGGCATCGTGCTGCAGGACGTTTTTCTGTTCGCCGGCAGCATCCGCGACAACATCACGCTCGGCAACAAAACCATCACCGACGCCCAAATCTGGGAAGCGGCCGACCTCGTGGGCGCCCGCCGCTTCATCGAGCGCCTGCCCAACGGCCTGGGCTACCCCGTGATGGAGCGCGGGGCCACGCTCTCCGTGGGCCAGCGCCAGCTCATCAGCTTCGTGCGGGCCATGGTGTACCAGCCCCACATCATCGTGCTCGACGAAGCCACGTCCTCCGTCGACTCTGAAACCGAGGAGCTCATCCAGGAAGCCATCGAAAAGCTGATGCAGGGCCGCACCTCGCTCGTCATCGCCCACCGCCTGAGCACCATCCAGAAAGCCGATAAAATCATCGTCCTCGACAAGGGCGAAATCAAGGAAACCGGCACCCACGAGGAACTGCTGCGCATTGAAAACGGCTACTACGCCCAGCTCTACCGCATGCAGTACGTGGTCAGTGAACAGTTAGCAGTGAACAGTGAGCAGTTAGGAGAGGGGAAAACTGCTGACGATAGCATTTGAGCAGAACCTCGAACTACCACTGCTAACTGTTCACTGCTAACTGCACACTAAAAAAATGCGTTACCTCTTCCTCGCCATCATCCTGCTCACCCTGGTCGCGGCCGGCACCTACGTCTACCTCGGCGGCACCCGCGAGCCCAAAGTATCCCTCGAAACCACGGCCGCGCCGCTGTACTTAGCCGGCCAGCCCTTTCACGGCGCGGTGCGTGGCGAGGCCTTTGGCCAGCTTTTCCGCCAGGCCAAGGACGCCCAAACCCGCCTGCACGGCGACCTCGCCAACCTCTACCTCAACGACCCCGAATCGGCCCACGACACCATCCGCGCCTTCATCGGCCTGGCCCTGGCCGATACCGCGCAGGCCCTGCCCGCCGGCTTTCGCTACCGGCTGGTGCCGGCCGGGCAGCGCGTCATTGCCGCCCGCCTCCGCGGCGTGAGCTACCTGCTGTCGCCCAACAAGCTTTACCCCGCCGCCCTGGAGGCCATCAAAGCCCAAAAGCTCGCCCAGCGCGGCGATTTCTACCTGGAGCGCTTCGGCACCGGCGATGAGTCTGAGGTATGGATTGGGGTGAAGTAGTGACGCTTATTTCCGCTTAGCCGGCGCATCGGGCATGGTCACGCCCACACTCACCACATAAGCCGAAAACTGGTTGAACGTCCCGAACGGCACCGCGCCATTCCATTGCCGGTAGCCACCGCGCACGGTCAGCCACGGCCCCTCCACGCGCTTGAGCTTGTAGGTGGCGGCCAGGCCAGCTTCCGTCACCGGGGCCGTGGCCGAGGCAATTTTCTCCGCTTCCGTGCAGCCGCAGCTGCCTTTGGTGGGCACCTGGCGCGCCTGGTCGTACAGGTTCACACCGCCCAGGCCCGCGCCTACCTCCAGCGCCAGCCGCCACCGGGGGGTATCGGTTAGCAGCAGGTGGTTGTTCCAGGTCACACTGTAAAGCAGCAGGCGGGGCTTTTCCACGCCCGCGTACCGCTCGGCCGAGGCGGCGGCCGGCATCTCGCCCGTGACGGTGCCGCGCAGCCCCGTGCCCCAGCGCGGCCGCAGCCAATAATAACCCTGCACCTCGCCGCCCGCGTAGGGAGTGCCTTACCGGTCGCTAATCCCCAGCAGGCCCATCCCCACGGCCCACCGGCCCGGCACAAAGGGCTTCTGCACGGCGCAGGAATCGCGGTGGTGGCAGCAGGCTTGATGAACGGACGGCACATGGACGAAATGGCATTGCGCCTGTACGGGTTGCGGAACCAGTAGCCACGCAGCGCCTAGCAGCGCCACCAAAGTAAAAGTTGTTTTCATGACGCTTAATTTACGAATAGCGGAATGAATATCCTTTGCTCAACCGGTCGTTTTCATGAATGCGTAAAAAGGCCCTGACATCTTCCGATACCAGGGCCTTTTTACGCGGGGATGCAGCCGTCTATTATTTGCGCCCGAAATAATACGAGGCCCCAAACTGCAGCTGACTGAAGCCAAAGCCGGCATCAAACGAGCTAGCGGTTTCGTCGGGAATGTTGCTGCCCGTCAGGTTATTATTTTTGATGGTCAGCCGGTTATAGGCCAGGCTTCCAATCGTGGCCGTCAAGCCAAACTTGGGCACCGGGAAGAACACAATGCCCGGCGTGAGGGCCGCATAATAGCCAGTAGCCTTCAGGTTGGTGTAGTAGGTAGTAGGGTAGCCCCCCGAAGTGTAATACTGCACGGACCGCCGCAAGTCCGACTCATATCCCGCCCCAACCCCCGCGGTCAGGCCAAATTGCTCGCTCAGCATTTTGTAGTACTGCACCATCGGCCCCACCCGTAGCGTAGTGGAAGTAGGCGGGCTGGTGGTTTGAAGGTTGGAAGAAGATTTGGCCGAACCACCCGTTACCGAGTGGCTGAGCTGCAGGCCCAGGGCCAGGTTGTCGGCCACAAAGCCCCCGACGGCAACATCCAGATTGAACGTGCCGTACGTGACCGTGCTGGTGTACGTGCTGCCGCTGCCGGTGTTGGTTACATCGTCGGTGCTGGTGTGGTAGCCCACCGAGCCGGTGAGCAAGCCCGTGCCTTTGCCGATGGTGGTTTGCGCCTGTGCAGCCGAAAGGGTACTGCCTAATGCGGCCAGTAGAAGTAGTGAACTTTTCATGAAGGAAATTAAGGTTTGGGGCAAAGTTCTTGTGGAGCACCTCATTTCCAATGCCGCCAGCCAACTATTTGCGGCCCTCATGCCGCGGCCCAGTGCGCCTGAGCGGTTACGCGAAGTATAGTAGCAACTTACCAAACCGGCCACAACGCGCAACGCCCCCGCCGGGATGGCGGGGGCGTTGGCACTGGCGGGAAATGTCGGGGTGGCAGGATTCGAACCTACGGCCTCGTCGTCCCGAACGACGCGCGCTACCGGGCTGCGCTACACCCCGAAAGCAGGCCGATGGGGCGGCCTGTTTTCTTTTTTCCAATAGTTAGCGGCCGAAAAAAGCCCCCGAACCCAGAAGTTCGGAGGCTTTACAAGAGCGGCTGCTCTTCCGTCGGAGTGGCAGGATTCGAACCTACGACCTCCAGCACCCCATGCTGGCGCGATACCAGGCTACGCTACACCCCGATTGGTATTGGAGCGACAAAGGTAAGGGTTTTTTCGAGTGTAGCGCAAGCCAGCGCCAAAGAAAGTTTTGCACCCAGCAGCGCGGCCGGGCGGCACCGCCCGCCTTCGCCAGCTGCGAGGGCGATAAACGGCCCCAGAATTGCTTAGCTTTACGCTAGCAATTTTACCCCATCCCGTTCGTATCGCACTATGAAAAAGTTATTACTATCCGTGCTGCTCAGTGCCTTGGTATCGGCGGCCGCTCAGGCCCAGACTCCGGCGGCCTCACCCGGCGCGGCGGCCCCCGCGCCAGCCAAAGAAGAAGCCATTTTGCCCAGCGGCGTGGTGGCGGCCCCGGCGCCCACCGCCGTCGTTGCGGCAGCCCCTGCGTCCCTCATCGCGCCGGCGCCCGAAACGCCGGCGGCTAATCCCAACGCCATCAAGGTGAAGGCCGAATCCGTGGCGGGCCGCCTCACCGTGAAAACCGACAACCCCGGCCCCACCCGCGTGGAACTCACCGACGTGGGCGGCCGGCCGGTACTCACCTACACCATGATGAATGGCCAGGCACCAGCCGTGCTCAACGTCAGCCAGCTGCCCGCGGGCTCGTACATCGTGCGCTGCACCGCCTACGAGAAAACCGGCATGCGCCGGGTGATGATTGGGCAATAGCCCAAAGCATCGCAACTGCATGGGCCAGTGCCCAGCAATAGCGACCTGAGGTCTTATTGCTGGTATTGCGACTATAGCAACATTTCGCCCCGCCCACCAATAATTGGTGGGCGGTTTTTTTTATTCCCTTTTCGAAGCCAGGAAATTGACTAACGAATGAAAAAGGGATGTTCCTGCTTGTCATTTATCTCGGTGGCTATTGCTCGGTATAATTATTATAATTAAATTATTATATAAATTGGGTTCCCATGTTATCGCAGAGTTACTAATTTGTTATGCACGCCTACTTAATAATTGCTTAACATAACTTTGCGGCGAAATTCTGAGCATAAGCTTCGGATAAATAAAAAAGCTATTCACATGAAGAACAAATCATTACTACTCCTATTGCTCGGCTTTTTGCTTTTCACGAGCCACAATTACCTGCTGGCGCAGGGGGTCACAACCTCCGCAATAAAGGGCTTGGTGCTCGACGGCAAAGGCCAGCCCCTGCCGGGCGCCACGGTGGTGGCCACGCACCTGCCCTCGGGCACCACGTATGGCAATGCCACCCGCGACAACGGGCAGTTTGACCTGCTGAACATGCGCATCGGCGGGCCCTACGAAATCAAGGTGTCGTTTGTGGGCTACGACACCTACGTGCAGAACAATGTGCAGCTGGTGCTGGGCAAAACCTTCGAAACCCGCATCACCCTAAAAGAAGGCGAGGGGCAGAAGCTCGACGAAGTGGTGGTGAAGGGCAACCGCGACGGCCAGATTAACCCCGACCGCACGGGGGCCGTCACCAACATCAGCTCGACGGCCATTCGCACGCTGCCCACCATCAGCCGCTCGCAGGAGGACTTTACGCGCCTCACGCCCCAGGCCAGCGGCCAGAGCTTTGGCGGCCGCAACACGCTGTATAACAACTTCTCGCTCGACGGCTCCATCTTCAACAACTCCTTTGGCCTGGACTCGCCCACGCCCGGCGGCCAAACCAATTCGCAGCCGGTGAGCCTCGACGCCATCGAGCAGATTCAGGTGAGCCTGGCGCCGTATGACGTGCGCCAGGGCGGCTTCACCGGGGCCGGCATCAACGCCGTGACCAAGAGCGGCACCAACTCTTTAAAAGGCACGGCCTACACTTACTTCCGCAACGAGGGCCTGATTGGCAAGAAAGTGGAAGGTGCCACCATCGAAAACCCCAGCCTGAAATTCAACCAGACGGGCTTTGCCCTGGGCGGGCCGATTATCAAGAACAAGCTGTTCTTCTTTGCCAACGCCGAAATCACCCGCCAGACGGACCCCGGCCAGACTTTCCGGCCTGCCACCAGCGCGGCCGAAGCCACGGCCGCGCAAAGCGGCCAGCTCAACGGCGTGAGCCGGGTGCAACAGGCCGATTTGCAGGCCATCCGCGACCGCCTGACGTCGGTGTACGGCTACGACCCAGGGCCGTTCCAGGGTTTTAACTACCGCACGTACTCGGATAAGATTCTGGCTAAAATTGACTGGAATATCAACCCGCAGAACACGTTTTCCATCCGCTATAACTACCTCAAGAGCTACCGCGAGCAGGGGCCGCACCCCATTGCCATCGCGCCCTCCTCGCGCGTGCCCGGCGTGAACACCCTGCAGTTTGCCAACTCCGGCTACACGATTGACAACAACCTGAACTCGGTGGTGGCCGAGCTGAACAGCACGTTCGGGGGCGGCAAATTCAGCAACAAGGCCCAGGCCAGCTTCTCGGCCTTCCGCGACTTTCGGGAGCTGCCCTCGGGCAAATTCTTCCCGATGATTGACATTACCCAGGGCGGCACCACCTACACCAGCGTGGGCACCGAGCAGTTCTCGGCCAACAACACCCTGGACCAGAACATTTTGCAGCTCACCGACAACCTGAGCTACTTTGCCGGCAAGCACATTTTTACGGCGGGCGTCAATTACGAGCGGTTCAATTTCGTGAACGGCTTTAACCTCCAGCGCTATGGCTACCAGCGCCTGGAGCTGAGCGACTTTTTTGCCGACACCCGTCCCGGCACCGCCAGCAGCCCCAACCCCAATTTCCTGGACCTGAACGGCCAGGCCGCTGCCGGTGCCCTCACGCCCGTGAAGCAGGTGGACGTGAGCGTGGCCCAGCTCGGCCTTTACGTGCAGGACGAGTACCAGGCGAGCCAGGCCCTGAAGCTGACCCTGGGCGTGCGCGCCGACATTCCCATCTACAACACGACGGTGGCTCCGAATGCGCAGGTTGCGGCCGCCACGTTCCTCAATTCCGACGGCCAGCCGGTGAAGGTGGACGTGTCGGAGCTGCCGAAATCGACGCCGCTGTTTTCGCCCCGGCTGGGGTTCAACTACACTTCGCAGGGCGACGGCGCCAAAACCCAGGTGCGCGGCGGCACCGGCATTTTCACCGGCCGCATCCCGTTTGTGTGGATTTCGAACCAGGCCTCGAACGCCTCATTCGGCGATTTCTACACCTTCCAGATTAACTCGACGGGCCGTGACTTCAAATTCCCGCAGGTGTGGCGCTCAAATCTGGCCGTCGACCACGAGCTGCCGGGCGGCATTGTGGGCACCATTGAGGCCATTTATTCGAAAGACCGCAACGCCGTGGTGCATCGCAACTACAACCTTGTGACGCCCACCCAGCACCTGGCCGGGGCCGACAACCGCCTGATTTACCCCGCCGCCGGCCCGCGCCTGAACTCGTTCACGGGCCCCAACGGCCAGTTCACCTTCCTTGATGCGGGCGTGATTGCGCTCGAAAACACCAACCAGGGCTACCAATACTCCCTCACCGGGCAGCTGCGCAAGGAGTTTGCCAGCGGTTTCTACGCCTCGGCGGCCTATACCTACGCCCAGGCCAAGGACATTACCTCGAACCCCGGCGAAATTGCCGGCGATGCTTTCCAGCGCCTGCCCGTGGTGGGCAACCCCAACCAACCCAAGCTCTCCTACAGCGACTTTGGCCTGCGCCACCGCATCATTGCCGCCGCCGGCCGCCGCTTCGCCTACGCCAACGACAAGCTGGGCACCACCCTGGGCCTGGTGTTTGAGGCCGGGCAGGGCAACCGCTTCAGCTACACCTACGCCGGCGACCTGAACCGCGACGGTGTGGACGGCAACGACCTGATTTTCATCCCCAGCAGCCAGAGCCAAATCAACCTGGTGCCCTACACCACCGCAGCGGGCCAGACGGTTTCAGCCGCCACGCAGTGGCAGCAGCTCGACACCTATATTAACCAGGACAAGTACCTCAGCGCCCACCGCGGCGAATACTCCGAGCGCAACGGGGCCATCTCGCCCTGGTATACTCAGCTCGACGCCAAACTGATGCAGGACTTTGCGGTGGCCACCAGCAGCGGCAAGAAAAATACGCTCCAGGTGTCTTTCGACATTCTCAACCTGGGCAACCTCCTCAACCGCAGCTGGGGCAACCGGCAGGTGGTGGGCAACAACCGCCTGCTGGAAACCAGCTACGCGACCGGCTCCGATGTGCCCGCGTTCAACTTCCGCGGCGGCAACCAGACGTTCTTCACCGATACCAACCTAGCCAGCCGCTGGCGGGCGCAGGTGGGCGTGCGCTACATCTTCGATTAATTAACTCGTACTTTTCGAAATGAAAAATACCCCGGCAGCTACTGCCGGGGTATTTTTATGCTGCATCGGAGCACTTAACCCAGCGGCTCGAGCAGGTCCCACTTGTTGCCGTACAGGTCCTCGAACACGGCAACGTGGCCGTACACCTCGCTACGGGGCACTTCCAGAAAATGCAGGCCGCGGGCTTGCAGCACCGGGTAGTCGCGCCAAAAGTCGTCGGTGTGCAGAAACAGCCAGACGCGGCCAGCTCCCTGGTGGCCCACGCCGCGCTTTTCTTCGTCGGTTTTGGCTTCGGCCAGCAGCAGACTGCCGCTGGCCGAACCGGGCGGCGCTACCACCACCCAGCGCTTGCCGCCGCCCATGTCTTGGTCAGAAGTCAGGCTGAAACCCAGCACGTTGGTGTAGAAGGCAATAGCTTCGTCATAATCCCGAACGAGCAGGGTGACGTGGGCAAGATGTTGGCGCATGGGATAATCGGCTGATTGGTTCACGCGCCGGCAAGCTGATTAGTTGATGGGCTAATATGCTGAGGCACATTAAGTAATCCGCAAATCAACCAATTAGCCCATCAGCTACGCTTCTTCGGTTTGGAGCTGCCGGTCGTAGAGGGCGCGGTAGAGGCCGTCGGCATCGGCCATGAGGGCGTCGTGAGTGCCGTGCTGCACAATCACGCCATCGTCGAGCACCAGGATTTCATCAGCCAGCTTCACCGACGAAACGCGGTGCGAGATAATGAGGCTGGTGCGCGCCGCCATAATGCGCTGGAGGCTACCAAGAATGGCGTTCTCCGTCTTGGTATCGACGGCCGAGAGGGAGTCGTCGAGAATCAGAATTTTGGGCTCTTTCACCAGGGCGCGGGCCATGCTCACGCGCTGCTTCTGGCCGCCGGAAAGCGTGATGCCGCGCTCGCCCACTTTCGTGTCGAACCCTTCGGGGAAGGCGAGGATGTTTTCGTATACGTCGGCATCCTTGGCGGCTTGCAGCATCCGGACTTCATCGGGCTGGTCGAGGCCGAAGTTGATGTTGTTGCGGATGGTATCGGAGAACAGAAAAACGTCCTGCGGCACGTAGCCAATCTGGCCGCGCAGGGCCCTGAGCGAGTAGTCGCGCACGTCGGTGCCATCTATTTTGATGTCGCCGGCCGTCACGTCGTAGAGGCGGCAGAGCAGGGCCGCCACCGTGCTTTTGCCCGAGCCGGTGTTGCCGATGACGGCCAGCGTCTGGCCCGGCCGCACCCGGAAGCTCACGTTGCGCAGGGCCTGAATACCAGTATCGGGGTAGGTGAAAGACACGTTCTCGAACACAATGTCGCCCACCAGCTCGTGCTGCACGTTCTGGCGCGAGACGATGTCGGTTTTCTGGTCCAGAAACTCGTTGATGCGGGCCTGCGAAGCCTCGGCCCGCTGCACCAGCGAGGACGTCCAGCCCAGCGCCGTGACCGGCCAGGTGAGCAGGTTCACGTAAATCAGGAACTCGGCGATGGTGCCCGTGGTGATGGTGCCCCGGATGACCTCCTGCCCGCCCACCCACACGGTGATGAGCGTGCTCAGCCCAATCAGGAATAGAATGAGCGGAAAAAACAGCGAGTTCACGAAGTTCAGGCTCAGGGACTTCTCCTTGTATTCGTTGCTGGCTGCCGCAAACTGGGCGTGCGAATCGGCCTCGCGCACAAAAGATTTCAGCACCCGAATTCCGGAGAAAGCTTCCTGCACAAAGGTCGTCATGCCGGAAAGCGCCCGCTGGATTTCGTCAGATTTCCGCTCAATCAAGTTGTTGACGTAGAAAATACTGACCGACAAAACCGGCAGCGGCAGCAGCGTGTACAGCGTCAATTTCACGTTCACCAGGAGCATGAGTGGCACGATGAGCAGGAACAGCAGCACCAATTGCAGGAAATACATGATGGCCGGCCCGAGGTACATCCGCACCCGGCTCACGTCCTCCGAGATGCGCGACATCAAATCGCCGGTGCTGTGGCGGCGGTAGAAGCTGAGCGGCAGGGATTGGTAGTGCCGGTAAATCTGGTTTTTCTGGTCGTTCTCGATGTGCCGCGACATCACGATGAGCGTCTGGCGCATGAAGAACAGGAAAATGCCGCGCAGCAGGGCTAGCCCGATGATGAGCATGCCATAAAACAGCACGTTGCGGCCAAACAATTGGTACACCCCGCTCTGGGTCTGGGTGCCCGCGTAGAGGTGGTAGAGGTCGATGCCCTCATTCACCAAATCGAACGCGTAGCGCACCAGCTGGGCCGGAAAAATGGCCAGCAAAGTGCTCAGGGCCACGAACAGCACGCCCGCGAGGAAATGCCACTTGTAGCGGAAAATGAACGGGTTAACGGCGGATAATGCGCGCACGGGCAGGGTGGAAAGGGGGCCGGTTCGGGAAAATAGCGGTACTTTTGCGGCCTGAAAGGCTTACGCTGCTATCAAAAACTTTTCAATTCAACGGTAATACTCAACGCCGTGAAGCATGTTTACTGCTTCCGAACAGACTCCGTATAAAGACCCAACAAAGTTACGCCGCACACTTCTCAACCATCCATTCCAAATTCCCACCACACTCATTCATCCCCCAAGTATGATTGAAACCCAAATCCTGGCACCTGAAACCATTTTTGGTCAGATTGCCGAGCACCAGCACGAGCAAGTCGTGTTTTGCCACGACCACGAGACGGGCCTGAAGGCCATCATCGGCATCCACAACACCGTGCTCGGGCCCGCGCTTGGCGGCACCCGCATGTGGCACTACGCCAGCGACATGGAAGCGCTGAACGACGTGCTGCGCCTCTCGCGCGGCATGACGTACAAGGCCGCCATTTCGGGCCTGAACCTGGGCGGCGGCAAGGCCGTCATCATCGGCGACGCCGCTACCATGAAGACCGAAGCCCTGCTGCGCAAGTTTGGCCGCTTCGTGAAGAACCTGAACGGCAAGTACATCACGGCCGAGGATGTGAACATGACCACCAAGGACATGGAGTACATCCGCATGGAAACCACCCACGTAGCCGGCCTGCCCGAGAGCATGGGTGGCTCCGGCGACCCCTCGCCCGTCACGGCCTACGGCGTGTACATGGGCATGAAGGCCGCCGCCAAGAAAGCCTTTGGCTCCGAGAGCCTGGCCGGCAAGCGCATCGGCGTGCAGGGCACGGGCCACGTCGGCACCTACCTGCTGGAGCATTTGCAGAAAGAAGGCGCCAAGCTCATTGTTACCGATTACTACGAGGACCGGGCGCTGGATGCGGCCAACCGCTTCGGCGCCAAAGCCGTGGGCCTGGACGACATCTACGACCAGGAGATGGACATCTACTCGCCCTGCGCGCTGGGTGCCACGCTCAACGACGACACCATTCCGCGCCTGAAAGCCCGCGTGGTAGCCGGCTGCGCCAACAACCAGCTCAAAAACGAAAATTTGCACGGCCCCGAGCTAGTGCGCCGCGGCATCGTGTACGCCCCCGACTTCCTCATCAACGCCGGCGGCCTCATCAATGTGTATTCTGAAGTAACCGGCGCCAGCCGCCAGGGCGCCCTTACGCAAACCGAAAAAATTTACGATTTCACCCTCCAGGTTTTGGCGAAAGCCGAAGAAGAAGGCACGCACCCGCAAGCCGCCGCCATCCGGCAGGCCAAGGAGCGCATTGCCAGCGTGGGCAAGGTGAAATCGACCTACTAGTCATTAGTGGCTGGTTGTCAGTTGCTAGTCTGTTCCAGCAATTGACAACCAGGCACTAACAACTGACAACCAGCCACTAACAACTAAACAATGCTCAACCGCCGCCTCCTTCGTATCAAAGTCATGCAGTCGCTCTACTCCTACCACCAGGCGGTGGGAGCTGATTTAATGCTGGCGCAGGACCGCATCGCGGCTGCTTTCGAGCCCGACCTGACAGCCAAAGAGGCGCCCGACCGCCGCCAGCTGGAAGGCCAGCGCAAGCTGGGCGAAGCCCAATTGCGCGACTGGTATCGCACCGGCAACGCCCCCGAAAAGACCGACGACAAGGCCGTGGACGCGGCTTTGGCCGATGCCATCAGCTTTTTTCAGGCGCAGGTGAAAAAGGACGGCACTTTCTTCGGCGGGCAGCTGCTGGCCGGGGCTGAAAGCATTCACGACCAGTACCTGCACCTGCTCAACCTGCCCGCCGCCCTGCTCGGCGTGATTGAGGAAGAGCAGAGCCGCGAGGAGCGCCGCCGCCTCGGCCCGCGCGAAGACGCCCTGGATGCCAACCGCCTGCACCAGAACGTCGCCATGGCCAAGCTGATGGCCAACGAGCAGCTCCAGAGCCTGACCATCCGGCGCAAGCTGGCCTGGGACAGCGCCGAGGACCTCGAAGCCCTGCGCGCGGCCTGGGGCGAAATGAAGGCCGATGAAACCCTGCTGGCCTACCTGGCTGGCAAGCCCACCGACGAGCCCGAAATGGACTACGACACGGACATGGAAATCCTGCGTCATCTCTACAAGGACTTCATTTTCAAGGGTGATGCCCTGCCCCGCCACCTCGAAGCCGACGATTTGAACTGGGAAGAAAACCGGCCCATCGTGCGCAACCTGGTGCTGAAGACGCTGAAAATGCTGCCCTTCGCCGCCGAGCCAACACAGGAATTGATGAACCTCTCGGCCAACTGGGCCGACGACCGCGAATTTGCCGAAACCCTCTACAAGCAGACGCTGATTGAGGACGACAAGATGGAAAAGCTCATCGCCGGCTCGGTGCAGAACTGGGACGTGGACCGCGTGGCCCTGCTCGACAAAATCATCCTGAAAATGGCGCTCACCGAAATGCAGCTTTTCCGCGGCATTCCGGTGAAAGTTACTATCAACGAGTACATTGAAATCAGTAAGCTCTACAGTACGCCCAAGAGCAAGCAGTTTGTGAATGGCATTCTGGACAAGCTGGCGCAGGATTTGGCAGCCAGTGGCGACATTCGCAAATCGGGCCGTGGCCTGCTGGACAACCAGTAAGCTGCCGGCAACACTGGACGCAACCGGCGCGGGTGGCCCGAGATTGGGCCGCCGTAGCCACCTTTGCACCTGGTGCCGCGTTTCTCCGTACTCACGCCAGCACCTGTTCTCACCTTTCTTCCTTTTTCATCCCGACGACCATGGCCAGCAAAACCACCACCGGCATCCTATGCTTCGCGGGCGGCGCCCTCACCGGCGCAGCCCTTGGCTTGCTCTATGCCCCCGAACCCGGCACTGAAACCCGCTCCTGGCTCAGCTATCAGCTGGAGAAATACCGCTCCGTTCTGGCCGACCTCACCGACAGCCTTGTGACCAGCCGCGAAGCCACCGGCCAGTCCACCGCCAAAAGCGAAGGCCAACGCGTGATTTCCGACGCCAAATCCAAAGCCGAGCAGTTGCTGGGCGATGTGGACCAACTCATTAACCAAATCAATTCCCGCAAGGGAGCCTAGTTGATGTGCCACTGTGTTAATGGGTTGATGTGCTGATTGCGGGAATCCGATTCCGCAGCGCATCAGTCCATTAACACAGTGGCACATCGAACAATCAACACATTAGTAATATGCACTTAGTAACCCTTATTCCCGGCGACGGCATTGGCCCCGAAATCACGAAAGCGGTAACCGATATTTTTGCTGCCGCGCAGGTGCCCATTCAGTGGGAAGAGCAGAACGCTGGCCAGACCACGTTTGACCAATCGGGCGAGCTGATTCCAAATTCGCTGCTCAAGTCCCTGGAAAAGAATAAGGTGGCCCTCAAAGGCCCGATTACCACGCCGGTCGGCAAAGGCTTCCGCAGCATCAACGTGACGCTGCGCCAGAAGTACGACCTCTACCAGAACGTGCGGCCCAGCAAAACCACGGCCGGCATCCACACCCGCTACGAGGGCATCGACCTCGTGCTGTTTCGCGAAAACACCGAGGGCCTGTACTCGGGCCTCGAAATGTGGGACGAGCGCCTCGGCATCGCCGATGCTATTGCCCGCGTCACGGTGGAGGGCTCACGCAAGATATGCCGCGCGGCCTTCGCCTACGCCGCCAAGCACGGCCGCAAAAAGGTGACCCTGGCCCACAAGGCCAACATCATCAAAATGGCTGGCACGCTGATGCTCAACGCCTGCAAAGAGGCCAGCAACGAGTTTCCGCAGATTTTGTTCGAGGATAAAATCATCGACAACATGTGCATGCAGCTCGTGAACAAGCCCGAACAGTTCGACGTGATTGTGACCACGAACCTGTTCGGCGACCTGCTGTCCGACCTCTGCGCCGGCCTCGTGGGCGGCCTGGGCGTGGTGGCCGGGGCCAACATCGGCGACAACATGGCCATCTTTGAAGCCGTGCACGGCTCGGCCCCCGACATCGCCGGCCAGGGCAAAGCCAACCCCACCGCCCTGCTCCGCTCGGCCCTGATGATGCTGCACTACCTGGGCGAACACGCTAAGGCTGACCAGATTGAAAAAGCCCTCGAAGGCACTTTGCTCAACCAGGCGGAATGCACCGGCGACCTTGGCGGCAAAGCCAGCACCAGCCAGTTCGCCCAAAACATCATCAACAAGCTGTAGGAACGCGCTATAGCGCGTTCGTGTGGCCGCGTTGTAATAATTGTTCGCATAGCTGCGCCAGTCGCACCAGCCGCCTGCCCAGCCGGGCACGTTGCGCGGCGCGCTGCTGTTTGGTGATACCCTTGACTTTTAATTCGTTCAACACCGGAACGCGCCTGGGCGCGTGCCCACCTCTTCGATGAAATACCAGATTCTTCTCGCTGCTACACTTCTGCTTGCGGCTTGCAATCGCGACAAAGCCCCGGAAGTTGGGACCGAAGGCATGAATGCCGCCGCCACCGCCGCTTCCGATGCCGCCAATCCTACGGTGGACAACCCCAATGTGGTGAGCGAAAATGAAGCACCTAACCCGAATGCGCCGGTAATGAAATTTGCCGAATCCGAATTTGATTTTGGTGACATTCAGCCTGATACCAAAGTCCATCACACGTTCAGCTTCACCAACACCGGCAAATCGCCGCTGCTGATTGAGGACGCTACGGCTTCCTGCGGCTGCACCACGCCCAGCTGGACCAAAGAGCCCGTGGCGCCCGGTGCCCAGGGCAAAATGGAAGTGCAGTTTGATAGCCATGGCAAGCAGGGTATCATCAGCAAGCAGGTGGCGGTGCGGGCCAATACGCAGCCCAACATCACCACCATCCTCATCAAAGGCAATGTGCTCGACGCCGACGCCAAGAAACCTCTCTAAGCTAACATCCTAAACACCATGTTTTTGACCTTACTACTACAAGCTTCCGGCGGAATGGATTTCATGCAGCTGATATTTCCGGCGGCCATTGGCCTCGTGGTGTACTTCTTCATGATTCGGCCCCAGCAGAAGCGCACGGCCGATGCCAAAGCATTTCGGCAGTCGCTGGCCAAAGGCTCGCGCATCGTCACCATCGGCGGCCTGCACGGGCTGGTTATTGAGCTCACCGACGACACCGTGGTGGTGGAAGTCGACCGCGGCACCAAGTTGCGCTTCGACCGCTCGGCCATTGCCCGCGAAGTGGGCAACAAAGCCGCTTCCGGCGCCGATAGCATCGCCAACACCTAGTCATGGACGGGCCGCTGAACCGGGCGGGCCGGCTGGTGCGCTGGTTCTTGCGCCCCTTTGAAGGCCAGGAACCCAGCTTCTACCGGGCCGTGACGGCGTGCCTGCTGGCGGCTGGCTTGTTCTGGCAGATGAATGCCCTGAATAAAACCTACACCACCCGCCTGAATTTCCCACTGGCGTGGCACTACGATTCGGTGCACTACGTGCCCCTGCGGCCGTTGCCGGCAGTGCTGCCGGTCACGGTCACGGGCCAGGGCTGGCGCCTGCTGCGGGCCAACCTGGGCTGGGGCACCCACCCCGCCGACTTGCGCCCCGTGCCGTTGCCCGGCACCCGCTACCTGCCCGCCGAGGCCTGGCACCGCGGCCTGCAAACCGCACTCGAAGGCCTGCAGGTCAACGAATGGGCCGGCGACACCCTGCGGCTCACGTTTGACCGGTACGCCAGCCGGCGGCTGCCGCTCGGGCTCCCTCCCGACTCTGCCCAGCACTACACCGCACTTTTTATCCCGGCAGAGGTCACGTTTCGCGGCCCGGCCAGTCTGGTGAATGCCCTGCCGACTCCCTACCCCGTGGCGCTTCCCCCGGCGGCTGATAGCGACGCTGAAGAACTGGAAATAGCCATTAAAACACCGGCACGGGTACGCGCCCTGGTAGCCACAGTGCGGGTGCGGAGGCAGCCCCGCGCCGTACTCCGCCCGCGCGGCCGACACCGTCGCACGGCCGAAACGCCCAAATAACTTCCATCAAGCACATATGCTACGGATTGGCATCACCGGCGGAATTGGCTCTGGCAAAAGCATTGCCAGCCGTTTATTTCACGCATTGGGCGTTCCCGTCTACGATGCGGACACCCGGGCCCGGTGGCTAATGGAGAACGATGCCGAGCTGCGCCAGCAGCTAAACGCCGCCTTCGGCCCCGATACCTACGACAGCACGGGACGCCTGAACCGAGCAGTTTTGGCCGGCACCGTGTTTCGGGACCCAGCTTTGCTGGCCCACCTCAATTCCCTTGTCCATCCGCATGTCGGCACCGATTTTGAGCGCTGGGCTGCCGCACAGCAGCGCGCCGGCCACCCCTATATTCTAAAAGAAGCGGCCCTGCTTTTCGAAGCCGGCTCTTACAAGCAGCTCGACCGCATCATCACCGTATTTGCGCCGCTGGCGGTGCGCCAGGCCCGCGTACTGCGGCGCGACCCGCACCGCTCCCCTCCCGATGTGCAAGCCATCATGGCCAAGCAGCTTAGCGAAGAAGAAAAGATGCGGCGGGCCGATTATGTGCTGACCAATGACGACGTGCAGCCGTTATTGCCCCAGGTGTTGGCCTTGCACACGGCATTTAGCCAGCCCTAAGGAACATAAAAAAGGCTGCTTCTTTCGAAACAGCCTTCCTTACTGGGCACTTCTAATAATCTATAGCTTACCGGAATAATCCTCCAAGGTGTCAATCACCTTAAGAAGCTGAGGCACAGCCAGCGAATAGTAAATCTTGGTGCCTACTTTGCTCGACTTCAGTACGCCCCGGTCTTTGAGGGTGATGAGGTGTTGCGAAGCAATGGCTTGGGGCAGGTCAAGGGCTTGGTAAATGTCCGTAACGGACATCTGGCTGTCTTTGCCCTTGGTTTTGCCCAGCAAATCAACAATAGCCAATCGTTTTGGATGAGAGAGAACCTTGAGCATAGCCGCGGCACGGTCCAACTGTTGCGCTTCTACGCGCGAATGCAATGGTTTCATGAACTGGATAAAAAGTGAAGGTAAAATGGAAGTGTAGAATAAGTGCAATACATCATTGCTACTTGGGTAGTTCCTAAGCATGATGCAAAATAGGGGGAAATAGTTCGAATATTTTCAAAATACATAAATATTTATGCATTTTATTTCTCCCGGTAATGCAATTCCACTTTTTAACCGCTCAGGAGTTCCTGCCTACCTTTACGGCCCTGCTTTTATTGGCAGATTTTTTTTAAGTTGTCATTCGATGCTTGACCTGCTGACCAAATTTGAAAACAGACGTCCTGAAATTGTCTTTGAGTGGAAAGACTCGGAAACCGAAGCCGAAGGGTGGGTGGTAATCAACTCATTACGTGGTGGTGCAGCCGGTGGAGGCACTCGCATGCGCAAGGGCCTGGACAAGCGGGAAGTGGAAAGTTTGGCAAAAACGATGGAAGTAAAGTTCACGGTATCGGGGCCGGCAATCGGTGGGGCGAAGTCGGGTATCAACTTCGACCCGCAGGACCCGCGCAAGCGCGGGGTATTGGAGCGATGGTACCGCGCCGTATTTCCATTATTGAAAAACTACTACGGCACTGGTGGGGACCTTAACGTAGATGAGATACATGAGGTTATACCTATTACTGAAGAATATGGCCTGTGGCATCCGCAAGAGGGCGTAGTTACGGGTCATTACCACGCTACTGAACCCCAGAAAATCCAAAAGCTGGGCCAGCTCCGGCAAGGCGTGGTGAAGGTGGTGGAAGACGCCACCTTCTCTCCCAACCTGGCCCGCAAGTACACCGTGGCCGACCTCATCACCGGCTACGGCGTGGCCGAGGCTGTGCGCCATTACTACCGCCTCTGGCCCGGCACCGACGTGCGCGGACAGCGCGCCATCATCCAGGGCTGGGGAAACGTGGGCGCGGCGGCGGCCTACTACCTGGCCGGCCAGGGCGTGCGCATCGTGGGCATCATCGACCGGGCCGGCGGATTGCTGAACCCCGACGGCTTCGGCCTGGAAGAAATCCGGGCATTGCTGCTGGCCCGTGAAGGAAACTCCCTAACCGACGGCAACTTGCTGTCTTTCGAAGAAATTAACGCGCAGGTGTGGTCTGTGGGGGCCGATATTTTCATTCCGGCGGCTTCGTCGCGCCTCGTGGCGCGGGAACAGCTGGAACTGCTACTGGCGGGCGGGTTGAAAGTAATAAGCTGTGGGGCCAATGTACCCTTCGCCGACCCGGAAATTTTCTTCGGCCCCACCGGCGAATTTGCCGACCAGCACGCGGCCGTTATCCCCGATTTTATTGCCAACTGCGGCATGGCCCGCGTGTTTGCCTACCTCATGGAAACCGGTGCCGAAATCACCGACCAGGCCATCTTCGCCGATACTTCGCGCATCATCGGGGCGGCCCTGGAGCGTACGCGCCAGGAAAATGCCCAAGCCACGGGCATCGCGCAGCGCTCATTTGAGATGGCCCTGCGGCAGTTGGTGTAGGGGTGATTTGCTGATTTCTCGATGTGCTGGCATATAACGACCTTGTGCTAAAGCAAACAGCGCGGCGGCTTGCCATGCCATTCCACGTCAGCAAATCAGCACTTGAGCACATCAATTGTTATTTGGTAACAATTCGATAACTTTGACGCCCTACTTTTGGTCGCCCCATCTACGGGGCGATTTTGTTTTTAATAGAATTCCCTCTGAATTTATGTCTACTCTGAAAAAAGCAAAGACCAGCAAGACCAAGGTTTCCGACGACATGCTGAATGCCGGCAGCGGCAAAACCATCAAGCAGCCCAACGTCAACGACGATAAGCTCACGTCCATCACGGAGATGCGCCAAACCACCAACGGCCAGACCACCATGGCCATTGAGGACGAGCAGCGCCTGCGCAAAGCTTTTGTGGACAAGGACTGGAACGAAATCAAAATTGCCGATAGCTGGCAGATTTTCAAGGTGATGGCCGAGTTTGTGGAGGGCTTCGAAAAGATGTCCAAAATCGGCCCGTGCGTCAGCATCTTCGGTTCGGCCCGCACCAAGCCCGACAACCAATACTACCAGCTAGCCGAGGAGATTGCCTCCAAACTGGTGCGCCACGGCTACGGCGTTATCACGGGCGGCGGCCCCGGCATCATGGAAGCCGGCAACAAAGGTGCCCGTGCCGAGGGCGGTAAGTCGGTGGGCCTCAACATCGAGCTGCCCTTCGAGCAAACCCACAACATTTACATTGACCAGGACAAGTGCATCAACTTCGACTACTTTTTTGTGCGGAAGGTGATGTTTGTGAAATACGCGCAGGCATTCGTGGGCATGCCCGGCGGCTTTGGAACGCTCGATGAGCTGTTTGAAGCCATGACGCTGATTCAGACCAAGAAAATCAGCCGCTTCCCCATCGTGCTGGTGGGCTCGGCGTACTGGAATGGCCTGTTTAAGTGGATTGAGGACGTGATGTTGCACGAAGAGCACAACATCTCGGCCGAAGATATGAGCCTGGTGCAGATTGTGGACGACGCCAGCGAGGCGGTGAAAATCATCGACGATTTCTACCACAAGTACTTGCTGTCGCCGAACTTTTAATCGCGGATTTAGCCGGATTAGGTGGATTTTGCGGATTATTGGTCTCCCGGTTTTGGAGCAGGAAACGCCGCTTTCCCAAAAGCCGCTTCTTCGGAAGCGGCTTTTTTTGTGGGTAGCTTCGCCTTTCCGAGGCCTTTTGTGGTTTCTTCGCTCATGTCCTCACTTGCTGTTCCCGAAATTCCAGAGTTTGATTACCTGATTGTCGGCGGCGGCGCGGCGGGGCTGAGTCTGGCGTATCACATTGCGCGGGAGCCGCGCCTTGCTGGTAAAAAGGTGCTGCTGATTGAGTCCGAAGCCAAAGACCGGAACGACCGAACCTGGTCCTTTTGGACCGATGAGCCGACGGCATTCGACGGCATCGTGGCGCATGAGTGGCGGAAAATCGCCTTTCGTAGCCCCGGCTTTGAACGGGTTTTCGACCTGGGCCGCTACCGCTACAAGACCATCAACGGGCTGGATTATTACCGCTTTGTGTGGCGGGCACTGGCGGATAATCCGCAATTCACCTTCGTGCGCGGCACGGTAAAAAGCCTGGACAATGTTGCGCACCGCGCACGGGCGCGCACCACAGCGGGCGAGTTCAGGGGCCACTATGCTTTCGATAGCCGCCCGCCCAACCTGGAGCAGCTGAAGCAGCCAGAGAAACACCGCTACCTGTTGCAGCACTTCGTGGGCTGGGAAATTGAGACTGATGCTGATGTGTTCGACCCGACTACGGTAGAATTCATGGACTTTCGCGGCGAACAGCAGCACGAGGCGCGGTTCATGTACGTACTGCCCTTTTCGGCGCGCAAAGCATTGGTGGAGTACACGTTATTTTCTGAAACGACGCTACCGAAGGAGGAATATGAAGCGGCTATTCGGGAATATCTAAGTGGGACGCTGGGCTTGACGGCTTACCACGTTAGGGCCGAGGAAGTAGGCGCTATTCCGATGACGGACCACCCGCTGCCGGCGCGGGCGGGCCAGCACGTCATCAACCTGGGCACGCGGGGCGGGCGGGCCAAACCGAGCACTGGCTATGCGTTCAAGCGTATTCAGCAGCACTCGGCGCGGCTGGTGGCGGCGCTCGCAAGCACGGGGCACCCGCCGGCTGATGCAACCGGCGATAAGTGGCAATTTCGGCTGTTCGACACGCTGTTGCTGGATATCATGCAGCGGCGCGGCGAAACCACGCGGGATATATTTCGGCAGCTGTTCGAGCGCAATCCCGTGGAGCGCATCTTCCGCTTTCTGGACGAAACCACGTCGTGGGCCGACAACCTGCGGGTGATGAATTCGGTGGCGCCGGGGCCGTTTATGCACTCTATTGCGCAGGTGCTGCGGGACCGGCCGGGGCGGCGAAAAACAAGTTAAAAGGGAAGAGTTAAAAAGGGCGTCCATATTTTAACTCATTCTTTACCCATAGGGGCCTGTTCCAGCCAAGCGCGGGCGGCTTGTACGGTGGCGGCCGAAATGGGCCGCAATTGCGGTTCCGGCTCAGACAGATTGAGCAGACAACCCGATAATTCCGGCAGGTTATCCAAGTCGTGGGTACTGCAAAGCACGGTTTTGCCCTGCTCCGTAGCCCAGGCGTGGACGAGGCTGAACACCTGGCGACGGTAGTACACATCGAGCTGCTGGGTGGGCTCGTCGAGCAGGTATATCTGCGCGTCCTGCAGGCTGAGCTGGGCCAGCCACACCAGCTGCTGCTCGCCGCCCGAGAGTTGGGTGAAGTCGCGGGCCGTGAGGTGGGCCATGCCGACGCGGGCCAGCGCCGCATCGGCCAGGGCATAATCTGCGGGTGAGTAGGCGCTTAGCAGGCCGTGGTGACGGTAGCGGCCCATCACCACCAGTTCGCGCACGGCTATGGAAAAACCAATGCTGCCGCGCTGCGGCAGGTAACCCAGCAGGCCCGCCTGGGCGGCCCGGCGCAGGTTGCGCACCTCCTGGCCGTGCAACTGGATGCTGCCTTGGTAGGGCAGCTGGCCCGTGAGCACCCGGAACAGCGTGGTTTTGCCGCTGCCGTTGTGGCCCACCACGGCCACGAAAGCCGGCACGGGCAGGCACAAAAAAAGGTTGCGGACCAGCACCCTTCCGGGGTAGCCCGCAACCAGATTTTCGATGGTTATTGAGTTATTGGTTGTTAGTTGTGGGTTGTCAGACATGGGACAGCGAGGAGCCGCTTAGGTACTAACAACTGACAACGAGCAACTAACAATCATACATCCTAATACTCGTCCTCGTTGAACATAAAGTCCTCCTTGGTCGGGTAGTCGGGCCACACTTCCTCGATGTTTTCGTAGGGCTGGCCGTCGTCTTCCAGGGCTTGCAGGTTCTCCACCACTTCCATGGGCGCACCCGAGCGGATGGAAAAGTCAATCAGTTCGTCTTTGGTGGCGGGCCAGGGCGCATCTTCCAAGTAGGAAGCCAGTTCGAGTGTCCAATACATAGGGAGGAGGATAAAAAAAAGGTTGGCGAAGGTAACAGTTTCCTGTCAAGATACAAGATAGAAACTGCGTTGGAATCGACAACGAAAAATATGAGTGAATGTTAGCTTGCGGCCTGGGCCTGCTGGCTAAATAGTGCAATCAGGTCGTTTTTCGTGCGAATCTTGCGTTCAAACGACCTGATTTTTGTTTGCAGCATCTGGCGGAAGGCATCGTTGGCGGCGCTGGGGCTGAGCTTGTCGAGGTTATCGCGCAGCACTTCCAGCTCCTGGTGGTCGTCCTTGAGCAGTTCGCGCAGGGTACTGGCCCGGAAGCGCGCCCGCTCGGCCGGAGCGGTGGGCATGGGCTCGCCGGTGGTGCGCTTGCGCAAGTGGTACTCGAGGGCGCTAAGCTCAAAAATCTTGTCGCAGGCCACCATAAAGCGCTGCCAGATGCGGTCCGACTCTTCGCCGCGCACGGTGCCTACCTGTTTCCATTCGGCTTGCAAGGCCTTGGCCTGGTGAATGGCTTCCTGCGGGGGAATGGCCATCAGGGCTTCGGCGCGGTCGGCGAGGGCGCGCTTGCGGGCCAGCAGCTCATCGGGCAAGGCCGAGGCGCTGGAGCTGCCGGTGGCTTGCTGCGCGGCGATGTGCACTTTCAGGCGCTCGAAAAAATGGTTGTTGGCGGCCCGGAAGCGTGTCCACAGCTCCGAAGCCTGCTTTTTGGGCAAGGTGCCGTTCACCTCGCGCCAGGCCTGCTGGAGCAGCTTGAGCTGGCGGGAGGTAGTTTCGAACTGGTCGGAGTTTTTGAGGGCTTCGGCTTGCTGAATGAGGTCGCGGTAGCGGGTTTGCACGCGCGTGCTCATGGCCTTTTTGTCCGACTGGAAGGCTTTGCGGCGGTCGAAAAACACCTGGATGGCCGTTTGAAAGCGGCTTTCCAGCTGGTCGGTCATGGCTTTGTCGACGGGGCCGGTTTTGAGCCAGCCCTGACGCAGGTCCTTCACCTTTTCGCTGGCCGAAATCCATTCCACGTTCTCGCTCAGGGCCTCGGCTTCCTTGATGAAGCCGAGCTTGGTGGCCAGGTTTTTTTCGCGGTTCTGGGCCACGGTCACGCCGACGGCTTCTTCGGCGGCGGTGAGGCGGCGGTGCAGGCCCGCGAAATCGCCAAGGCCGTCGTGGGTCAGCAGCTGCTCTTTGAGGTGCAGCGCCTTCATTAAAAACGAGCCTTTGTTCTCGCTCGCGTCCATTTTCGCCAATAAGGCGTCGACTTTGGCTTTGAGGGCTTCGAAGCGTTGGGCAAAATAAAGAAGCGCGGCATCACCGGTTTCTTTAACCAGGCCAATCTGGCGGGCGGGCTGGCCCAGCACAGGGCTCAGCCAGACGCCGCCGGCTTCCACGTAGCCATAGCGTTTCGCTTCGGCCAGCAGGGGGGCGGTTGGTTCCATAGAAATGTTAAGCTCGGGGGTAGGAGTGTAGGATACGTGGGTGGGAGGGTAGAGCTTGGGCAGAAAGGGGAACGTGGGCCGGGAAAGGACTACAAGTTTACGGTAAAAACGTGATGAAAAGATGTAGCAATAAGGAAACGGGATAAAACTGAAGCCCGCCCTGAACGGACAGGGCGCATGGGGCGGCCAAAACTGCCGGGGCGGGGCATGGCCCACAAGCGTGGGCTGTCGTTCTTTGCGTTCTTAATCCTTCTTTTAGCCCCCTCCCCCACCCCATGAGCGACCAGACCATCATCTTCAGCATGGCCGGCGTGAGTAAGATTTACCCGCCCCAGAAGCAAGTTCTCAAGAACATCTACCTCTCCTTTTTTTACGGCGCGAAGATTGGCGTGCTCGGCCTCAACGGCTCGGGCAAGTCGAGTTTGCTGAAAATTATTGCCGGCGTCGACAAGCAGTTTCAGGGCGAAGTGGTGTTTTCGCCGGGCTACTCGGTGGGCTATCTGGAGCAGGAGCCCTTGCTCGACCCCACCAAAACGGTGCGCGAAGTAGTGGAAGAAGGCGTGGCCGAAACCGTGGCCATGCTGAAGGAATTCGACGAAATCAACGAAGCCTTTGGGGCCGAGGACGCAGATTTCGACAAGTTGCTCGACCGCCAGGGCAAGGTGCAGGAACGGCTCGACCAACTCGACGCCTGGAACCTCGACACCAGGCTGGAACGGGCCATGGACGCGCTGCGCACCCCGCCGCAGGAGGCCATTATCGGCACGCTCAGCGGGGGCGAGAAGCGCCGGGTGGCCCTGTGCCGCCTGCTGCTGCAGGAGCCCGACGTGCTGCTGCTGGACGAGCCCACCAACCACCTCGACGCCGAGAGCGTGCTGTGGCTGGAGCAGCACTTGCAGCAATACAAGGGCACGGTCATCGCCGTGACCCACGACCGGTACTTCCTCGACAACGTGGCCGGCTGGATTCTGGAGCTGGACCGCGGCTCGGGCATTCCGTGGAAGGGCAATTATTCCTCGTGGCTGGAGCAGAAAACCGACCGCATGGCCAAGGAAGAGAACACCGAAAGCAAGCGCATGAAAACCCTGCAGCGCGAGCTGGAATGGGTCCGGATGTCGCCCAAAGCCCGGCAAAGCAAGGGCAAGGCCCGCCTGGCCAACTACGATAAGCTGGCCAGCGAGGAGGCCAAAGACAAGGAGCAGAAACTGGAGCTGTTCATTCCCGACGGCCCGCGCCTGGGTGCGCAGGTAATTGAAGCCGAGGGCATCACGAAGTCGTTTGGCGACAAGCTGCTGTTTGAAAACCTGAGCTTTTCGCTGCCGCAGGGTGGCATTGTGGGCATCATCGGGCCGAACGGCGCGGGCAAAACCACGTTGTTCCGCCTCATCACGGACCAATTGCAGCCCGACGCGGGCACGTTTGAAGTGGGCCCGACGGTGCTCACGGCCTACATCGACCAGCAGCACGACACGCTGGACGGCAGCAAATCGGTGTTCGACACCATTACGGGCGGCACCGAAACCATGCTGCTGGCCGGCCGGCCGGTGAACTCCCGCGCCTACGTAAGCAAGTTCAACTTCGGCGGCGGCGACCAGGAGAAGAAAGTGGGCACGTTGAGCGGCGGCGAGAAAAACCGCGTGCATTTGGCCATGACGCTCAAGCAGGGCGCCAACTTATTGCTGCTCGATGAGCCGACCAACGACCTGGACGTAAACGCCATCCGGGCGCTGGAAGACGCGCTGGAAAACTTTGCCGGCTGCGCCGTCATCATCAGCCACGACCGGTGGTTTCTGGACCGGCTGGCCACGCACATCCTGGCCTTTGAGGGCGACTCGGAGGTGGTGTGGTTCGAGGGCAACTTCTCCGATTATGAGGAAGCCAAGCGCAAGCGCCTGGGCGACGTGGAGCCGAAGCGCGTGCGCTACAAGAAGCTGGGGTAGAAATGTGCCGGTGATGGTGTAGCTTGGCAGGCTACTTCATCGCTGCCATGAATACTGCCGACCACTACGACCAGGAAGCCGATAGTTTCGGCGAGCAGGCCCGCATTGCCGAAGAAACCGAAGCCCGCCTGGCGGCCGACCCGGCCGTGCAGGCGTGGCTGACGGATTTTTACGGTGATGGCAGCGGCCTGCTCGGCCACTACGCCGAAGAAAAGGCCCGCTACCTGGTGCACGGCCCGAGTTGGCTGGCCGCCGAAGAAAGCCGCGCCCTGCGCCCGCTGACCGAAGCGAATGAGCGCCTGTGGGAAATTCAGCAGAAAAAGCTCTTTAACCTGCAATGCGAGTGGCGGGCGGGCCTGCTCGACCTGCCCGGCGTGGAAACCGGGGCGGAGTTTGCCACCTGGGGCAAGGACATTACCCGGTGCCCGCTGCTGTCGCCCATCGGCGCCGAGGACGTGGCCCTGTACCGCGCCTACCTGCTCAGCAACGACTGCGTGGACGTGGGCGCGGGCGTTATCGGGCAGCCCAACTGGCAGGAATATGACCTGTTCCGGCAGTGGCACCGGCTGGAAGAAGCCGGGTCCGACTCGCCCGGCCACGACGTGGGCCGGGGCCTGCCCGCCGGGTTGCAGGACTCGTTCGGGCACCTCTTCAACCTGCTTTTTCGCTACCCGGAGTGGTACGCGTACTACGACCTGTACCGGGGCACCGGGCCGCTGCTGTGCCTGCCCGACGAGCGCGGCGCGGCCCCGAGCCCGGCCTTGCCCGCGAAGCCGCGGCCGCCCGAAATGCCACCCGGCCCGCCCGAGCCCGCCCTGCGCCACCTGGGGGCCAACGATTTGAAGCTGTCCGAAACCCTCATCAAGCGGTTCGAGAGCCGGCAGGTGCTGGGCTTTATGCGGGCCATGGAGTTTCAGCCGGAACAGGATGCCAAGACCGAAGCCATGTATGCCGTGTACGAGGAGCTGTGCGAAGCGCGGGAACCCGTGCCCGTGGCGGCGGGCTACGACTGGCGCGAGTGCCTGCGCCTGGCCCAGGTAGCCCACGAGAAGCGCACCCTGGCCGAAGCCCTGCCGGCCGTGTACCGCGACTACTGCCTGCGGGAACAGACGGGCATTGCCCACCCGCCGCCGGGGTAGCCCGGCCCCATAGCTTTTCTGCTTACCCCTTTTTTGCCGTTGCCAATGTCTGCCGAAACGACCCGTAAGCTGGCGGCCGAGCGCCGCCAACTGGCCCAGTTGGTGCGCGATACCGAGCACGAGCTGCGCACCAACCCCGAGTACCAGCCCTATTTTGCTGGCTACACCCCGGCCAGCGTGGCGGCGTTCATCGCGGCCTATGCGCAGCGCAAGGCCCGCTACGTGCTGCACGGCCCCAGCTACGAGCAGTGGAGCGAGCGCCACGCCGCCGAGCTGCACACCGAGGCCTACCAGCGCCTGTGGGACATTCAGCAGAAGAAGCTGTTTGACCTGCAATGCCGCTGGCGGGCCCGGGAAATCGACCTGCCCGGCGTGAACATCTACCAGCAGTTTGGCGAGTGGGAAAGCCACCCCGAACGCTGCGACTTCCTGCCGCCCGTTACCCCCGACGAGGTGGAACTCTACCGCGCCTACCTGCTCAGTCCGGAATGCCTCGACGCGGCCGACCACTACAGCGACTGGCGGCCCGATAACTGGCAGAACTACGCCGACGCCCACCTGACCGAGGAGCCGGCCTTCGACCCCGATGACTTTTACCGGGACGACGAGGCCAGCATCAACAACTACCACCCCGGCTACCTGCCGTGGTACCGCTATTACGACCGCCACCATGGCACCGACATGTTGGCCCTGCCCGACCTGCGCGGCGAGCGCCAGAAGCACTACGCCACCCTGTATTTGAAAGACGGCCACGCCCGGCAAGCCGCCGAAAAAGCGGCGCAGGCCGCAACCACCGCCCTCCCTACCGGCAACTCGGCCCTGCCGACCCAAGATGCTGCCCCCCTTTCCGATAGTACTGCCTTACTTAGTGATGACGCTGCCCGCCTTAGCAATAGCACTGCCTTGCTTGATGATAATGCGGCCCGCCTTGCCGATAACACTGCCTTACCTATCAATAATGCGGCCTTATTTAGTGATAACGCAGCCTTACTTGACGATAACGCCGCCTTACCTCCTGATAGCCCGGCGGCTCCCCATCCCGCGCCCGGCCGCGACCGCCGCACCATGTGGAGCCATTATGATTCGGGGGCGCTATTCGATGAAATAGCCGAAACGTTTGACCCCACGCCCCGCCTCCGGCAGCTCAAGGAAGCCATGGACGCCGGCCTGGACCACCGCGACAACACCAACGACGAAGTGAGCAAGGCCTTCGAGGTGCTGATGGAAGCCGAGGAGCTGGTGCCGCTCGAAGCGGATGCGGACGACTGGCGCGAGGCCCTGATTACGGCCGCCACGGACCTGCGCAAGCACTGGCTGGCCGAGGCCCTGACCACGGTATACGAGCAATACCGCCAGCGCCTGGCCCTGGGCCTGCGCCCCGCCCCGCCCTCCCCACACGAGGGGCTGAGCCGGGCAGACTACGAGGAGCATGTGCTGCAAGTGCAGCGCGACTGGGTGCTGGGCGGCCGCGCCCTGTGCGGCGAACCCCAGGATTTCAATTACTAACCGTTGCCTTTCCTGACCTGCCCCTGATGTCCGACGACCAGCCCCCCCTCGACCACCTCCCCTACGGCGACCCGCGCCGGACCGCAGCCCGCCACCGCGAGCTGGTGCGCCTGCGCGCCGAGGCGCTGGACCGGCACCAGAACGACCCGGCCGTGCGGGAATGGCTGCGGCAGTTCCGCGACGATGGCGACGGTTTTTTAGAATCCTACGCGGATAGCCGGGCCAGCAGCCTCACCGCCGGCCGCAACCATCTGGAGTACGAGCAACGCATCGACCGGGAGCTGGCGCGGGAGGCCAAGCACCGCCTGCGCGAAATTCAGCAGCGCAAGCTGTTTGAAGAGCAGGTGCGCTGGCGAGCCGGCGAGGCTACGGCTGCCGAGGCTTACGTGAGCACGGCGGCCGATTTTCAATATTGGGGTGGTAAGGTGAAGAAGTGCCACTGGCTGCCCCGCATCACGGCCGATGAGGTGGCGGACTACCTGGCCTACCTGGCCAGCCCGTACTGCTCGGATGCCGACCCGGAGGCCGCGCAGACGCCCGATTTTCAGGACTACGACGCCTTCAGGCACTTCCTGCTGCTGCGGGGCGAAGACTACGACCCCGCCGGGGTGCGCCGCCGGGCCCGGACGGCGCGCTTCGGCACCAACGAGCTGCAGTACCCCGGCTGGTACGCCTGGTGCGACCAGCGCGACGGCCCGCCCAACCTGGTGCTCAGCCGGCCCAACCTGCGCGGCTTCGCCAACGGGCCCGACGACGACGCGGAGGAGGAGGACGAAGACCAGCCCGGCATCTTCCGGCCGGCATCCGCTGCGCCCCCATCCCCGCCACCCGCCCCCGACCCGCCCCTGCCGCCGCCGGTCCCGTGGCTGGGGTATGCGGACTATGCGGGCCTCACCGCCACCCTCATGCGCGAGCAGGAAACCTCCGAGATGCAGCGCTACCACCAGGCCTGCCTGCCCCCGCCCACCGCGCCCGATGCCCCGGAAATCATCGAAGCGGAGCGCCTCCTCAACAATGCCGGGCACGAGGCGGGCCGCCTGCTGGCCGAGATACCCGAGCGCCTGCCCATTGCGGCCGCCGCCGACTGGCGCGAAGCCCTGCACCTGACCTGGCTCGACCACCGCAAGCAGCGCCTGGCTACCGCCATTCGGGCGGCCTTTGCCACCTACCAGGCCCGGCAGCCGGGCCGCTAGCGCGGGCCGTTTATTTCCCCCACTGCTTCTCCCTTTATCATACCATGGCTACCGACTACCACCTCGCCGCCGCCGAGCGGGAAGAACAGTTTGCCCGGCAGCAGCGCGACTTCGAGCACGAGCTGCGCACCGACCCGCGCTACCAGCCGTACCTGGCGGGCTACGCGCCGGCCAGTGTGGAGGGGTTCATCAAGCACTACGCGGCCCACAAAGTGGACTGCCTGCGCAAGGGGCCCGGCATGGTGAAATTCCGCTTGCACCAAGCCATCGAATACCAGGAAGATGCCTACGAGCGCCTGTTCGACATTCAGCAGAAGAAGCTGTTTGACTTGCAGGTGCGCTGGCGGGCCGGCGAAATCACCCTGCCCGGCGTGGCCGTCGGCCGCCAGTTTACGCTCTGGGAGCGGCACGTCCACGCCTGCCCCTGGCTGCCGCCCATCACCCCGGCCGAGTATGAGCGGTACTGCGACTACCTGGCCAGCTCCGCCTGCCAGGACGTGGGCCACCACCCCGACCATCGGCGCTTCGATGACTGGCAGGACTACGACCGGATGTATGACGACTGGCGCAGCACCCAGCCCAACCCGCCCGCCGACGACTTCCTCGACTGTGCCCCGTACCCAGCCTGGTACGCCTACGACGACGCCCGCACCGGCGCACCGGCCGGCTACCCCTTCGCCACCCATTCCAACCACAAAGGCGAGCGCGAGGAATACTATCGGGACCTGGCCATTGAGGAGGAACAGGCCACCCAGGGCCCGCCCACGCCCTACGTGCCCGACCCCCGACCTTTTTATCACGACTTTGACGCCCAGGAGTCGTTTGAGTCCCCGGCCGGCTGGTACATCGACAAGTATGCCCAGCAGTTTGAGGCATTTGCCAAAGCCTTCGACCCCGAGCCGGAGCCCCTCGGGGCCTACCACCGCGCCTGGCTCCGGCTGCAAAACAGTCACTACAGCCACTTCATGCAGCAAACCGAAAGCAGCCGGGAGCTGCTCTGGGACGCCCGCGGCCCCTGGCCCGTGGCCGCGCACCCCGACTGGCGGCTGGGCATCGTGGGGGCCGCGCAGGAGCTGCACCGGGCGCTGCTGCTGGCCGCGCTGCCGGCCGTGTTCGAGGACTACGAATTTCGGCTGGCCACGGGCCTGGCCCCGGCCGCGCCCGACCAGTTCCGCGCCTACCACGATGCCACCAGGCCCGATGACGAGGATGACCCCAAGCAGAAATGCGCGGTGCCCGCCTACCTGGAGCGCCTCATCCTGCGCGGCCGGGAGCTGGCCGGCGAGCCCCGGGACTTCAATTATTAGCAGCGGCGGCGCTTAAAAGCGGCGCTGCTGCACACGGCGTAAAGCAGCTACTGCACGCCGTGCACCTTCATCGGCAGAATGAACACGGCATCGGAAGCGGTAATGAACAAGGTTTTCCGGTCCTTGCCACCGAAGCAGACGTTGCCGGTCCACTCGGCTGGCACGTCGATGTGCTGAATTTGCTGGCCGGCGGCGTTGTAGACGGTCACGCCTTTGCCGGTGAGGTACACGTTGCCCTCGTTGTCGATGGTCATGCCATCGGAGCCCTGGGGCACAAATAGCTGGCGGTGGGTGAGCCGGCCGTCGGGCGCAATCTGGTAGCGGTAGGTTTTGTTGCCGTCGATGTCGGCCACGTAAAGCTGCTGGCCATCGGGCGTGCCGATGATGCCGTTGGGTTTTTGCAGTTTATCATCGGCCACCACGGGCTGGGTCTGGCCTTTGGGCAGGTAGTACAGCTTCTGGCCGCCCAGGCCGGGGTCGGGCGCGGTGCGGGGCCAGTAATCGCGCTGGTAATAGGGGTCGGTGAAGTAGATGGTGCCGGTGCCGGGGTGCAGCCACAGGTCGTTGGGGCCGTTGAGCTGGTGGCCCTGGGCGTCTTGCAGCAGCACGGTCACCTTGCCGTCGGGCGCGATGGACCAGAGTTGATTTTGCTCATCGGCGCAAACGAGCAGGTTGCCTTTGGGATCGAAGTACATGCCGTTGGCCCGGCCCGACTTTTCCAGGAAGACACTCAGCTTGCCATCGAGGTCGTACTTCCAGATTTTGTCGTTGGGCTGGTCGGTAAAGAAGACGTTGCCAGCCTTATCAGCGGCCGGGCCTTCGGTGAATTTGAACTGGCGGGCGATGAGCTGCGGCGTAGCCGGGCCGGCGAGGATGGCGCTGGGGGCGGGAGTGGTTTGGGCCATGGTGGGAATGATAGCACCGCCGCTTAGTGCAAGGCAAATAAGCGGAAAGCCAGCGCTGGAGCCGTAGGAAAACATCCGGAGAATAAAAATGAAACAGCCTGATTTCGGCGGAAGAAAGCGGGCCCGGCGTCGCCGCCTGGCTGGTTATTCTTCCTCTTAACGCAATAGGGTTGGAAAGGTAGTTGACAGAAAAATCCCGCGACTCAATCTCCGACGCTATTCATTGCCAAACAAAGCCCTTTTGGTACCGCGCGGCGAGAGCACCTGTGGTAAATTCTCCTGTCGCCGCGATGTTACGAGTGGCAGGCAACGGCTTACTGCGCCCGGCCGGCCTGGTCAATTGGGCACAATATTCCAGACCACCTTCAGAAAACCCAACACGTTGCCGTGCGTGTCGTACTGCACCGTCAGCGGCACCCACACCTGCTCGTTGATTCGGACGCGCAGGCTGGTTTCGCCATAAAGCTTGTCCCGGCTTTCTCCGTTGTACAGCTGGCTGGGGCGATGCTCGTACCCCGCGTTCAGTTTAAATTCCAGTAGTGGCCTGGCCACGTCGCTGCTGCTGATTAGCACCTTGTTCAACCCCACGGTTGTGATAAAAGCCCGGTGGTCGAGCCCGCGTGGCTCGGCGGTGGGAGTGGCCGTGGTGTCCCAGGCAAACGCTGTTCTCGCGTCCAGCTCCAGGGAATTGCTGTTCCTGACCGGCAGCCAGCCCACCAAATAGCGCAAGCCCAATTCCCCGTGAGTGAAGCCTTGGGTTTTCCCAAAATTGGTGTTGGCCCGGCCAAAAAGGGTGAGCAAGCCCCGGGTTTTAAGCGCCTCCGCAACCAGGGCCAACGTGTAGGCAGATACCGCATAGCCCTGGCTTTGGTAGAATTTAAGTTGCTCGTCGGTATTGCCTGCTGCTTTGTCTTTTTGCACGGCGGCCTTCTCCTTAGCGGCCAGCGCCGGGTCCGGAGTCGCTAAAAGCTTGGCCTTAAATTTCACGCGCGCCGCGCTGAGTGAAACCACAGCCTTGCTCTGAAGCTCGATTTCATTGGCCGGAAAATTAAAGAACGGGTCGCGTTTGTTCACAATAGCCCAATTAAACCCAAACACCCCATCGCTCACCGAGCTGCCCTTCCCGGTTTTCGCCCCCAATTCCACCGAAAAATGGCGCATGAACGCGGTACCCTGTCGCGTAGACAATTCATCAAAATCACCCCTGGTCAAGCCGTCAATGGCAAACAGGGTGCCTTTCAGGACATAGGTTGCCCCCGCCCCATCCGGCGTAGCCTTTTGCGTGAGCAAATCCCGGTCGTAGGCCAATTGAATGTATTTGGCGAAGGTTTCGAACGCTAACTGGCTCAGCTGCTTGTTCTGGAGCTTTTCCACAACCGCCTCTTTATTTACGGTGGCAGAATCGGTGCTCGTGCTGCTTGCCCGGGCGGCCACCAGGTCGTTGCGCAACGCCGTCGCCAGGTTCACAGTGCCCCTCTGGCACCAGGCGTGGCTGGCCACCAATAGTAACCCCACGAGGGCAACGATTTCACGCTTCATCTTGCTCATTGACTTCGTATGGCTGACTGATATTGGTAATAACCCGGTCGGAAAACTGGCGGAATAGGTTTTGCGGTTTTTTGATGTCGGTGATGTCGTCGACGAGTACCGTCAGCTGAGAGCCTTCCAGCAGGTGCGCCGCCACGGTCACAAAGTATTCCCCCGGCGAGAGGGTGTCGATGTGAATGTCGGTCCCGTAGTAGTGGCACAGGGTGGCGCCATCATACCAAAGCACGGTGGCAATGGCGTCGCCAAAGCCCGAGACGATGAGCGAAAAACGGATGGTTTTCATGGGGTCCGTAATTGGGGTTGGACAATGCGGCCGGAAAAAATCAGGGCCCGCCATGGGGCTGGGTGTCTTCTCAGCTAAGCTTTAGGTTTCTTATCAGCTTTTGGCGGCTTAATGCCCACGTTGCGGATGTTCACGAACCGGCACAGGGTATCGAACCAGAAAGGCGCGCCGAGCATCATGGCAAAGGCCGTGAGCAGCCAGCCGCCGAGCATCTTCCCGATGGTTGCCACGGCTACCCCAATTCCAGCATGGCCGACGGTGCCGGTTCGCCGGTCAATCTGCCGGCGCTGGGCATACCCCGGCAGGCCAAAATCATCGGCCGTCGGGGCCCACCGGTAGCCCACTATCACCGAGTCTCTGCGGGGGTGCGGGTTGGGTATTCGCTTCCTGGTTTGGGGGTCCGTGACCTTCGAGGTATCGGGCCGTTGTCTGTAAACGGTGTCTATGCTATAGTCAATCCAGCGCACCGGCCCCAGGGGCAGCCCCACCTGTGGCACGGCCCGCAGGGTCTTTTGAAAGTCCAGGACGGCCGCCGCCGCCGCATTTTTCAGCACCTCTCGTCCCGGGTCTTTGGCGGTATCGGCGGGCGGTGGGCCGTCGGGACGATACCCGCCGCTGGCCGGCGCGGCGCCCTGCGTGGCCAGCACGCCGGCTTCTACCAGCGCCAGCCGGGCCTTCGAGTTGCTGGTGTCGGCAACGAAACGAGCCAGGCGCACGGTGTCCACATCGGCCAGCACGGCCACCACCAGCCCCGTCAGGAAGAGCGGCCAGCGCTGGTCGCGCTTGTACCAGCCGCTCAGCCGGCTGCCGTATTCATGAAACCAGGTCTCCAGGTTCCTTTGCAGGGCCTGGCTCTGCTCCGCCGGGTTGCCGGGGGCCGTGGCTATTGCGCTATTGTACAGCGTTTGCAGGAGCTTCTGGAAGTCCTTGTCGGTGGGTGTGCCGTGCAGCCCGCTCATCCCCGACTCAAATTTCTCGATTGCCGGCGGCGGGGCGGCGCCGGCGGGGGGCGCCGGCGCTTGCTCGCTTACCCAATTGATGATGGTTTGGGCAAACAAGGTTTCGCTCACGTAGGCGGGCCACACCGGAACCCAACCAACCATCCAGTTTTTTTCTTTTGGCTCCGTCATCAGCGACTTGATGGCGGCGGCCCCGTAAAACCCAAGGTGGGCGGCGGGCCCCAGGGCTTTTTCCAGGTGGTCGTGCAGGTAGCGCCCGCGCTTGTTGAGAAACCCGGCCGGCAATTCCACCAGCGAAAGCGTCAGCTGGCTGAAGAACAGGTACAGCGTAATCAAGGCAATGGCCGTGTCGAAAAGCGGGCTGTTGAACATGGCGGGGCCGTTCCTCTGCGTCTACAGCAGCTTCTTGGGGTAGATTTTGGCCGCGAAGGCAAAATCCGTGGGGTCGATATCGATGCCGCCGATGATGGGCAGGCCATCTTTGGTGATGGTGCCCGGAATCTGGTAGCACATGATGGAGTTGGGGTCGGGCGGCACGGTGCCCAGCAGCGACGATTCTTCCAGCGGGGTGAGCACCTGCTGTTTCACCTCGGCCGGCGACCAGCCCTGGGTGGCCCCGAAAAAGGCAATGGCTTTCTTGGGGTCAATCCTGGCCACCAGTTCCTTGCGCATGTGCTCGTGCGGGAAACCCAGGGTGTGGCCCGTTTCGTGCCGCACCACCCGGTGGAATTCCGACTCCGGCGTGCTCATCGTGAAAGCTTCCAGGTTCATGGTGGCCTCGGCGGCGGGAATGCTCAGGATATCAGTGCCCAGGTAGGACCAGTAGCCGCCGTCCTGGCCGCCCACGCGGGCAATGCGCACTTGCGGATTATGGCTGCTTTCCTTGAACTGCACGTTGGCCGTTTTGGCCCAGGCATTCATGTGCTGGATGATGCGCTTGCGCAAATCGGCCGGTGGGTTGTCCAGAAAGCCCACCGTGAGGTGCACGCCCGCCGTGTGCCAGCGCTTGGTGGTGAGCACGGCAATGCGGTCCGGCGTGGGCGTGAAGCGCATGACGCGGGCCAGGCGTTCGAGCGGCGGGTGGTTGTTGGGGTTGATGGCCGTGGCCTGGGCGGCGGCCGGAATCCACAGCTCGCGCGGCAGGCGCTTGGGGGTGCAGGTGAGCAGCGGCGTGGCGGGAGCAGCAGCGGCGGCCGTGGGTTTCTTTGCCATGGAATTGGACGGTTTGATTGAAGATGAGGAAGTGGAGGAAATACCTTCCATGTTGGAAAACGGAGGAGTCTATTACCCCGAACCGGCGCTGGCTGCGGCACGAATGCCTTCCCATCGGCCCACCGTCTTCAGGCCTCGGGCGGGGGCAGGTGGTCGCCGGGGTGGCGTTCCTGGAGCAGGTCCTGCACCTGCTGGATGATGGCGGCCTTGTGCACGTTCTTGCCGGGGCAATGCTTGTGCGTCGTGCAGACATCCTCTTTGTGCAGCTTCAGCGTGGCGGGCTCCAGGCCCAGCACGGCGTGCAGCGTGGCCAGGGCAGCCACGGCGTTGTTTTGCACCAGGCGGCCCCGGCCCGTATCGAAGGCTTCCGTATCGTAGTTGCCCAGCATTTCCACGCCCAGCGCTACTTTATTGAAACACGGCGAATGCACGCCCGACACGGTGAGCGGCGTGAACACCCAAATCTGGTGGTCGTCCACAAACAGGTGCGGGCCCGCCGACCAGCCCTGCTCGTCGCGGTAATACTTTTCCAGGTCCAGGATGTGCTGCTTGGTCAGGCCGTTGGGCCGCTGCTTCAGGGTGGGCACTTCGGTGTTGTGCAGCGCCACGAAGCTGGGGCGCCATTGCAGCCAATGCAGCAAGTGGCAATACTGGTCGAAAGTGGCCGGTGTGAAGCTGGCCCCGATAATTCCTTTCCAGGTAGGCATAAGCGTGCGGATAAAAACTGGCCGGTCACATCGGCGGCACTTGCGCCGGCTCTGTGCTAAAACTCGTTCTTTTCACAGCCCCGGGCATCAGTGCCAGCACTGAAATCCTAGGCCACCCAGCCTTCGCGCATGGCGCGGGCGGCCAGGCCCGCCACCGTGCGGGCGCCCGCTTTTTGCAGCATGGTGCGGCGGTGGCTTTCCACGGTGCGCACGCTCAGGCAAAGCTGGTCGGCAATTTCTTCGTTGCAGTGGTCGTCCATCACCAGCCGCAGCACTTCCAGCTCGCGGGGGCTGAACGTGGTGGTTACCGTGTACCGGGCGGGGCGCGCGGGTGCCGGGCTGGCCGCCGGTATAGCATCCAGCCAGGGCGCCAGAGCGGCGGCCAGGGCCGGGGGCGGTACCTGGCGGGGCACCAGCAGCTGGGTGCCGGGCCACATCAGCGCGGGGTGGGGGTGGGCCAGCGTGCGCGAGTCGGCGAGTACCAGCAGGCGCTGCGTGGGGCGGGCATGATGCAGGCGCGTCAGCAAGTGGGGCAGGTCCAGCCCCGGCAGGGCCCCGTCGAGCACCATCAACTCAAAGGGGCGACGCGCTACCAGCTCGGCCACCTGGGTGGCATCGGCGGTGAGGGAGAGCAACAGCTGCGGCCACTGCTCGCGCAGCAAAGCCAGCAGGCCCTGCCGGAACAGGGTGGGCGCGGCCGCAACCAGGGCCGTCGGGGCAGAAACCATCATGGCATGTGGCAGAGATTAATGTGACGCTGATAGCCAGTGGCTTCTGCCCGGAAAGGATGGCAACAACTGGCGTCGGGAAGTGGAAAGGAACTGCCAAAGTAGAAATTATACTTTAATTATCAATAATTATTATTTTATATGTATTAATTCTCAATAAAATCAGGTAGAAATACGTGGTATTTAGCCCGGGCTTATGCCTCATCCCAATAAAAAAAGCCGCCACCCTGCGAGCAGAGTGGCGGCTTTGCGCCAATGGCTAACCCGACAGCCTTACCGCCGCCGCATGAAAATGCTAACGTAGTACAGCAGCGTGGCCAGGGCACTCAGGGCGGCTACCACGTACGTCATGGCGGCCCACCACAGGGCATCTTTGGCCATGGCGTGTTCCTGGGTGGTCACCACGCCGCGCTGGTCCATCCAGGCCAGGGCCCGGCGCGAGGCGTCGAACTCGACCGGCAAAGTCACGAACGAAAACAGGGTGACGAGCCCAAACAGGGCAATGCCCACCTCCAGCGGAATGGCGCTGGTGCGCAGCAGCAATACCCCGGCAATTAGAATCCAGGACATATAACGCGACACCGAGCTCACCATCGGCACCATGGCCGAGCGAAATTGCAGCATGGAATACGCCGTGGCGTGCTGCACGGCGTGCCCGCATTCGTGGGCCGCAATAGCGGCCGCGGCCGCGCTGCGCTCGGCGTACACGCCTTCGCTCAGGTTCACGGTTTTATCCACGGGGTTGTAATGGTCGGTGAGCTGGCCGGCGGTGCTAATGACGCGCACATCGCGAATGCCGTGGTCGGCCAGCATCCGCTCCGCGATTTGGGCGCCCGATAAGTTGGATTGCAGGCGCACCTGGGCATACTGCTTGAACTTGCTGCGGAGCCGCCACTGAATACCCCAGCTAGCCAGCATGAGGACAATGATAAGCAAATAGGGAAGAGGCATGGTTGGAGAATGGAATGAGAAAGATGAACCGCCGGCCGCGCCCCCATCTCCGGCGTGAAGCGCCCGTTGATAGTTGGTTTAGCGTGGCCGGCCGGCGCTACAATTCAAACACAGGCTCTGCAAAAAAGATGCAGCCTTTTGCTCCTGCCAATTTGGCTACAGCGTGGCGATGATGCGCTCCACGATGCGCGACGTGCTGTAGCCCGGCACCAGCGGCACCGTCAGCACCTGCCCGCCATTGGCCAGCACCAGCTCGTGGCCCACAATTTTTTCGATGGCGTAGTCGTCGCCCTTCACCAGCACATCGGGCCGCACCAGCTCGATGAGGGCCAGCGGCGTGGGCTCGCCAAACAGCACCACCGCGTCCACAAAGGCCAGCGCGGCCAGGATGCGCCCGCGGGCTTCCTCGTCCTGAATGGGCCGGCTGGGCTTGAGGCATCTCACCGACATGTCGGTGTTGAGGCCCACCACCAGGGCATCGCCCAAATGCCGGGCCTGCTCCAGGTAATCAACGTGGCCCAGGTGCAGCAAATCGAAGCAGCCGTTGGTGAACACCACCTTGCGGCCCTGCGCCCGCCAGGCCGCCAGCGTAGCGGGCAGCTGCTCCCGGCTCATGATTTTATCTTTCGTCCACATGATGATTCAGTTAGCAGTTAGCAGTGAACAAAGAGAGCGTCATGCTGAGCGCAGTTGAAGCATCTCTACCTCAATACTAATCAATGTCGCTGCAACGAAGCGGTAGAGATGCTTCGACTGCGCTCAGCATGACGTTCTCTTCGTTCACCACTCACTGATTTTATTCCGTCGTCAGCGGCTCGTCGGCCAGGGCTTCGGCTTCGGTGAGCATGTTGCCTTTGTCAGCGGCAGCCACGGCCACGAAGCTGATGCCGCCCATGAGCACCACCAGCAGCGTTTGGGCGCCGTGCACCACCAGCGCGTAGGCAATGCCGGCCTCCTTGCTCACGCCATACACCAGCAGCACGCCCTGCACCAGCACGTGAAACGGCCCGATTCCTCCCGCCACCGGCGCGGCCATCCCGAAGGCGCCGAAGGTGAGCACGGCCAGGCCGGCCCGCATGTCGAGGCTGTACGTTTCGGGAAAACAGAAGAACGCCAGGTAATCCATCAGGTAATAGATGGTCCAGGTGAACAAGGTGTGGAACAGAAACAGCCATTTATTTTCCAGCTTCAGCACGCTGAACACGCCCGCCAGCAAGCCTTTCACGAAGAGAATCGCCTTGTTGAAAAACGCATTCTGCCGCAGCCGCTCCAGGTTGCGAAACAGCGCGTAGCCCGCCGTGAGCAGCAGCACCGCCCCAATGCAGGCGGCAATCAGCAGGGGCGTGCGGTTGCGGGCCAGCGCGTCGTAATGGCCGCCCAACAGGTTCTGGGTCACAAAATTCCAAAAAGTATTGAAATCCAGCAGCAAAATGGTGCTCAGCAACCCCAGCAGCACCAGCACGTCAATGACCCGCTCCGTAACTACCGTGCCCAGTGCCACCTGCACCGGCACACCGCTCGTGCGCCGCAGCACCGAGCAGCGAATGACTTCGCCCATGCGCGGCAGCACCAGGTTGGCGAGGTAGCCCACCATCATGGCGTGGTACACGGGCCAGTACGGAGCCGGGTTCTGCGAGGCGTTGAGCTGCATCTGCCAGCGGTAGGCCCGGCTGAAGTAGCCCAGTGTCGACAAGGACAGCGTGAGGCCCAGCCACAGGTAGTTGGCCGTGGCGATGTAGTGCCCAATCCGGGAAAGGTCCTGCCCGCGCACCGCGTACCACATCAGGGCCGCCGAGATGCTCAACAGCAGCGCGTATTTGAGAATTGTGAAAAGATGCTTCAAGGCAATAGTGTGATGAGTAAACTAGGTAGGTTAGCCATTTGGTGAATCAACTAGTTAAGAAAGGCACCCCGCCATTTTTCTCTTGAAATTCATCGATTCGCTCACTGCAGACGGTTTTGCTCGTCAGGAAAAATAACGGTCGGCTTGTGCTGCCGGGCTTCGGCAAAGTCCACCATCGCATAAGAAAAGATGATGACCACATCACCAACCGCCACTTTGCGCGCGGCCGGCCCATTCAGGCAAATAGTGCCCGAACCGCGCTGGCCCCGAATGGTATAGGTCTCGAACCGCTCGCCATTGTTCACGTTCACAATGGTCACCTTTTCGTTTTCCACAAAATTGGCCGCGTCCAATAAGTCCTCGTCAATAGTCACGCTGCCCACGTAGTGCAGTTCGGCCTGCGTGACCGTGACCCGGTGGATTTTGGACTTCATTACTTCAATATACATGGCCCGGCTAATCGCATTGGTGAGGGCGGCAAAGATACTGCTGACCGGCTCCGCAGGCCCAAAATCTGCTCTTTCGGCCAATCAGCGCACCACCACCACATTGTCAATCAGCCGCACCCCGCCCAGATGGGCTGCCAGGCACAGCACCACGGCCCGGCCCGGCGCGTAGTTTTCCAGCGGCTGCAGGGTTTGGGCATCGGCCACTTCCACGTATTCGGGCGTCACGAGCGGCTCGTGGGCGAGGGTAGCTTCGGCCGCCGCCCGCACCTGTGCCGGGGGCACGCCCTGCCGCACCTGGGCGGCGGCGGCGGCCAGCACCTGGTGCAGCAGCGGCGCGGCGGCGCGGGCGGCGGGGTCCAGCCGGCGGTTGCGGGAGGACATGGCCAGCCCGTCGGCTTCGCGAATGGTAGGGCAGGCCACAATTTCCAGGTCGAACGATAAATCGGCCACCAACTGGCGAATCACGGCCACCTGCTGCCAGTCTTTTTGTCCGAAATAAGCCCGGTGCGGGCGCGCCAGATGAAACAATTTGCTCACCACCGTGGCCACCCCATTGAAATGCCCGGGCCGATGTGCCCCTTCCATCACCCGTTCCAGGTCCCCAAAGTCGAACCGCAGCACCGGGGGCCGGGGATACATTTCCTCCACCGAAGGCACGAATAAGGCGGTGCAGCCGGCCGGCGCCAGCAGGGCCGCATCGGCCTCCGGCACCCGCGGGTAGAGCCGGAAATCCTCGGCATTATTGAACTGTGTGGGGTTCACAAAAATGGTGGCCACCACCTCGTTGCACTCGGCGCGGGCGGCTTGCACCAGTTGCAGGTGGCCCGCGTGCAGCGCCCCCATGGTGGGCACCAGGCCGATGCGTTGGCCGGCTTGGCGGGCTTGTTCGGTATAGGCTTGCAACTCAGCCGCCGTAGTAAGTATCTGCATAGAAGAGGAAGGCAATCGGAACGGCCCCCAAAGTAGGTTTTATTGATTTTCCGCTCAGAATTGTTTAATTTTGTGCACCCATAGCATGGCCTTGTTCCATTCTCTTCAATAATCCCTTTATGTCGAAGCTACGAATCCTTTACGCGGCCACCGAAATTGACCCGTTTCTGCAGACCACGAAGGTGGCTGAAATGCTGCGTCGGCTCCCCGCCAGCATGCAGGAGATGGGCTGCGAGATTCGCATTTTCGTGCCTCGTTTCGGCATTATTAACGAACGCAAAAACCGGTTGCACGAAGTAGTGCGCCTCTCGGGCATCAACATCGCCGTCGGCGATGACGAAAAGCCTTTGGTTATCAAAGTGGCCTCTATCCCTACGGCCAAGTTGCAGGTTTATTTTATCGATAACGAAGATTATTTTCACCGCAAGTCGGCTTTGGTCGACAAAAATGACAAGTTCTACGCCGACAACGACGAGCGCGCCATCTTTTTTTGCAAAGGTGTGCTCGAAACGGTGAAAAAGCTTGGCTGGTCCCCTAACATCGTGCATTGCTCCGACTGGATGACCGGCTTGATTCCGCTGTACCTGAAAACGACGTACAAAAAAGACCCGGTCTTCAAGGATGCCAAGTCGGTTTTCTCGATTTACAGCAACGAATTCCAGGACAAGTTCGAAGGCAACATCCTCGAAAAAGCCAAAATGCTCGACATCGATGACGCCATGCTGGCGTCGCTCAAAACGGCAGATTTCAGCGGCTTCATCAAGATGGGCATGGAATATGCCGACACGGTGGTCCGGTCCGACGAGGACTTCAGCGACAACATGAACGGCATGTTTACCGAATACGCCCTGCACAACCGGCTCAGCCAGGTAGCCACCGACGAAAACCTGCACTCTTCCTACCTAGCGCTGTACAATGAATTGGCTAACTAGCCGCTGTGCTCCCCTGGTGGCCCTCGCCACCCTGGCCCTCGCCAGCTGCGACAAAGGCACCGACCTGAACGTAGACCTGCCCGACACCACGGCCGTCAACACCGAATACCAGGATTTCCCGGTAGATGTAGCGACGGTGCGTTTCGCCCCGGTGCAGACCCAGAAAACTGACCACTACCTGATTGGGCGACTAGTCGATAATGTGGCCGGCACCACCGAAGCCCGGGCCTACTTCAACGTCATAACCGCCAGCTCAAACGATTCGCTGCCCTCGAAACTCATCACGCCCGTCCTCGATTCGGTGGTGCTGGTGATGGGGTACGACAAGGTAAACGGCAGCACCGGCACGCCCGTTAAGTTCGACGTGTACAACCTGCAAGCTTCGCTGGATGAGCGCCAGTCGTATAACAGCAGCTCCGTAACGGCGACGGGGCCTACTGCCCTTGGTTCAAACCTGGTGGGCCGGCTCGACCATACGCTGCAAGTAGCTACGGATACCACCACGCGGCCCATCACCACGGCCACGGTGATTGACCCCGTGGTGCGGCTAGCGTTGTATCGGGCAGCGGCAACGACGGCCCCTCTGGCCCCTTCCCCGGCAGTTGCGTCCCCGTTTTTCAGCAACACGTTTTTCACGGCACTGCGCGGCACGAGCTTCACCCAGGCACAGCTCGATGGCTTGCTAAAAGGGCTGGCCATTGTGCCCAGCCCGGGCTATTCGAGCGCCATTGTCAGCTTTGGGCGAGCGTATAATGCCCGCCTGGCGTTCTTCTTTCACGACGATGGGGTGCCCGCGCCTGCGGCTCCCAAGCGGCGAACCTGGCATTCGTATTCGATTTTCTTTGGCCCGGTTTATAGCGGTGCCGGCGCGGCTTCGGCCAGCGACCCGCGCTATTACACCCAGATTATATCCACCTTGCCGCCGGCTTTGGCTGCGCTGAACACGAACGCCGGCTCAATCGACCCTAATTTGTTGAATGGCATCGCTTACGTGCAGGAGGGGACGGGTTTCGGAGCCCGCGTAACTTTCCGGGGACTGAGTGTGCTGATGAACCAGCCGAGGCTGACGGTGAACCGTGCCGAGTTGCGCGCCCCCGTCAAGCCCTACACCAACGCTCTATTCCCGAACCCTGGCCTACTATATGCAGTAGAAGTCGGGCCTAACAACGACATCCTGCAGCGCATAGTGAACTACACGTCTTACGACCGGATAGTCCAGGCCGATGGCCAAGACCAGTTGGGTACCAGCTACCCAGCCACGAGCGCGCTTACCGATGCCGCCACGACCCAATCGTACTACAGCATTCCCATCACCAGCTACCTGGATGCTTACCTCAAAGACAAGCTGGACGGCGACCCGACCGCCCTGGTGCTGGTGCCAAACGTCCGCAATTCAGCTTCGCTGTCGCTGAACCGGGCCGCCCTCGACGCGGCGCATATTAGCTTGCGCGTCTATTACTCCAAGCGGTAGTGCCAGACGGGCGGCCCTCTGCTAAGAGCCGGCTTTCGTCCTTCAATTAATTAACTACAATACTTAACCCCCCCCTGCCATGTGCGGCATTGTTGCTTATTTGGGCCATCGTGAGGCCTGCCCCATTATTCTCAAAGGCTTGCACCGGCTCGAATACCGGGGCTATGACTCCGCCGGGGTCGCGCTGCTCAACGGCGAGCTTACCGTCTATAAAAAGAAGGGAAAGGTTAGTGATTTAGAGTCTTTTATTGCCACCAAAGACACCCACGCCAACGTGGGCATGGGCCACACGCGCTGGGCCACCCACGGCGAGCCCAACGATGAGAATGCCCACCCCCACTATTCCACGTCGGAGCGCATTGCCATCATCCACAACGGCATTATTGAGAACTACGCGGCGCTGAAAACGCACTTGCAGCAGCAGGGCCACACGTTCCATTCCGATACGGACACGGAGGTTTTCGTGAACCTGATTGAGGAAATTCAGACGCAAAACCATTGCTCGCTGGAAGAGGCCGTGCGCTTGGCCCTGCACGAAGTGGTGGGGGCCTACGCCATCGTGGTGCTCAGCAAGGATGCCCCCAACCAGCTCATCGCCGCCCGCAAAGGCTCGCCGATGGTGATTGGCATTGGCGAAGGCGAGTTCTTTATTGCCTCCGATGCCACGCCCATCATCGAGTACACCAACGAAGTGGTGTATGTGAATGACTACGAAATCGCCGTTATCCGCGACGGGCAGCTGGAGATTCGCAGCCGCGAAGACGTGAGCCAGACGCCCTACATCCAGAAGCTGGAAATGGAGCTGGACAGCATCGAGAAGGGTGGCTACGAGCATTTTATGCTGAAGGAGATTTTCGAGCAGCCGCGCTCCATCATGGATTCGATGCGCGGCCGTTTGGAGCTGGAAGCCGGCCACCTGAACATGGGCGGCATCCGGGCCTACGAGCAGAAGTTTGTGAATGCCCAGCGCATCATCATCGTGGCTTGTGGCACTTCCTGGCACGCCGGCCTGGTGGCCGAGTACCTGATTGAGGACTTGGCCCGTATTCCGGTGGAAGTGGAGTACGCGTCGGAATTCCGCTACCGAAACCCCATTATCACGGAGCGCGACATCGTAATTGCCATTTCGCAGAGCGGTGAAACGGCCGATACGCTGGCCGCCATCGAGCTGGCTAAGAGCAAGGGCGCTACCATCTTCGGGGTGTGCAACGTGGTGGGCAGCAGCATTGCCCGCGCCACCGATGCCGGGGCTTACACCCACGCCGGCCCCGAAATCGGGGTGGCTTCCACCAAGGCCTTCACGGCCCAGGTAACGGTGCTGACGTTGCTGGCCATGATTATGGGCCAGAAGCGCGGCACCATCACCGACACCAAACTGCGGGAGCTGATGGTGGAGTTGGAGACGATTCCGGCCAAGGTAACCAAGGCGCTGGAGCTGGACACCGAAATCCGCGCCATTGCCGAAATCTTCAAAGACGCCACTAACTTCCTGTACCTGGGCCGCGGCTACAACTTCCCGGTGGCCCTGGAAGGCGCACTTAAGCTCAAGGAAATCAGCTACATCCACGCCGAGGGATACCCAGCCGCCGAGATGAAGCACGGCCCCATTGCCCTGATTGACGAGAACATGCCGATGGTGGTAATTGCCACCCGCGACAGCTCGTACGAGAAGGTGGTGAGCAATATTCAGGAAGTGAAGGCCCGCAAGGGACGCATCATCGCCATCGTGAGCGAGGGCGACACCGTGATTCCGGCCATGGCTGAGTTCGTGATTGAAGTGCCCCACACCAGCGAAGTGCTGATGCCGCTCGTATCAGTGATTCCGCTGCAATTGCTGAGCTACCACATTGCCGTGCTGCGCGGCTGCAACGTGGACCAGCCCCGCAACCTCGCCAAATCGGTGACGGTGGAATAGCCTATTACCTTGGCCTGACTGATGGGAATAGTTATTAACCACACTGTGCAAGCTTCTTAATGAGCAGTTCCACGAGCCGTATCGTGTGCCTGTTCCAACGCCACCAAAACCTGCTGATTACCATCAGTTTGGTTTTGGTGGCGTTGCCTTTTGTAGGACTGTCCTTTTATAACCACCCTTCGCTGGATGACATTCTGGATGCAGTTAAGGTAAAAGAAGTAGGCTTTTGGCAAGCGCAAAAGTATTTCTACAATGCACACACCGGCCGGTACACGACCACGGTCCTGCTGGCTTCGATTAATCCGCTGTTGTACAGCCGCCTGGAAGCTCGCTGGTGGTGGGTGGCGCTGGTTTTTATTACCGGAACGCTGCTGGTGTTACGGCTCTGTGCTACAAGGGTACCGGGTATTTCGGCCGGTGGAGTGTGGCGACTGGCCGGCGTGGTACTGGGCCTGTGGCTGGCCTATGCGCCAGGTCAGGCGGAGGGGCTGTATTGGTTCACAGGGGCCTATACCTACGTCATGACGGCGTGGCTCCTGCTGCTATGGATGGTTGCCCTGAGCCGCTATGCGGCGGCACGACCAGGTAGTACAAGCCGGCGGAGCTGGTTGGTTGGGCTAGCCGGGCTGACTCTTGCCGTAGCAGGCACGACGGAGCCGGTGGCCTTGCCTTTCCTGCTGGCCCTGCTTGTGGGAGCTGGCCTGAGCCTGTGGTACCGCCAGGGCCGAGTGCTGGTCCTGCTAGCCGTGTTGGCAGCGGTGGGCAGCGCAGTGTCCTTTACTGCCCCCGGGAATTTTGTGCGCATGACTGACATGGGCAATTCGTTCGGCATTGTAAAAACGCTGGTGTACTCGGTCGCAACTACCGGGTATCTGCTCCTGACATGGGCCAGCAACCCCGTACTGCTGGTAGTATCGGCGTTGCTCCTGCCCGCCATGAACCGCATAGCCCGGCAGCGCGGCCAACTGCTGGTGGTCACCTTGGCGCGCGTGCCCGCCGGGGTGCTCGCGGCCAGCCTAGCTGTGTTGATGGCGGCGGCCAGCAGCCCGGCCTTTTATGCCAGCGGCACAGGGCTGCCCCTGCGTGCCCGCACGACCTTATACTTGCTTTTCCTAGTTGGTTGGTTTGGCGTGTTGCTGACGTGGTGCTGCCGGCAGGTAGATTTAGGGCAACCTTCAGCGGTGTTGAGGGGGCTGATTACAAGCCGAATGACCCCGCTGTGGGTTGGGCTGTTGGTCATTTTCTTCGTGGCTGACTACAATGTGCAGACCCGGGCCACCATGCTCGGCCAGGGCAGCAACAATGTCGTACGCGCCTACCGGCAATGGCTGGGGGGCGAGGCGGCCCGCTACGATGCCGAACTACGCGCCCGCTACCAGAGAATCCACGCGGGCGGGCCCGTGGTGGAAATACGGCCGTTGCTCAACCGGCCGGACCTGCTGTACAACTCTGACTTCACCAATGCGACAAGTCCTGGCACCTTGCAGAACTACGCCCGTTATTTTGGCGCGAAGCAGATAATAGATGCTCCCACTACTAAAGCTGGGGCCAAGAATTAAGCTTGATGTACGCCGCGCGCCGTTACTTTGGCATTGAAGCAATAACCCTCCGCACTATGGCGCACCAAATTATCCTCACCGACCAGGCTCCGGCCCCAATTGGCCCCTACTCGCAAGCCGTGAAGGCGGGCAACACCGTGTACGTTTCGGGCCAGATACCGCTGGATGCCGCCGGACAGCTGGTGACCGGCGATGTAGCCGCCCAAACCCACCAGGTGCTCAAGAACCTGACGGCCGTGCTGGCCGCCGCCGGCCTGGCGCTGACCGACGTGGTGAAGTGCAGCATCTTCGTGAAGGACCTCGGCAACTTTGCCGTCATCAACCAGGTGTATGGGTCGTACTTCGACGAGGCCACGGCCCCGGCGCGGGAAACGGTGGAAGTGGCCCGCCTGCCACGCGACGTGGAAGTGGAAATTTCCTGCGTGGCCGTAGGGGCATAATATTCAGGGGGAACGGGCGTTGCGTTGGAAACAATTCTCACCCCGTTCCCCTCATCGCATGAAAGAACTTGGACTCGGACTGCTCATTATTGGGCTTATTTCGCTGGCGCTGCCATTCATCAACCCCAACGTACACTACGTTTTCCTGACGTGGATTGATAAGTGGGGGTCGGCCGTGGCCTGGGGCATTCGCGGCGGCATCACGCTGCTGGGGCTGGTGCTCTGGCTGGGCTTTAAAAATCGGGACTGATTTTCATTTGACAATTAACAGCCATTCAATAGCCCCGACAGGCACGTTGGACAGCTGTTAAATGTTAATTGATAATTGTTAAATGACCCCGACCTTTGCGGCGCGTTCCGAACTCCGGAGCGCGCTTTTTTATTGCCATGACTGAGAGAGAAGTTCGGGTGCGGTTTGCGCCCTCGCCCACCGGGCCGCTGCACATTGGCGGCGTGCGCACGGCTTTATACAACTACCTGCTGGCCCGCAAGCTGGGCGGCAAGATGCTGCTTCGCATCGAGGATACGGACCAGAACCGCTTCGTGCCCGGCGCCGAGGAATACATTCTGGAGGCGCTGGCCTGGTGCGGCATCGTGATTGACGAAGGCGTGGGCGTGGGCGGCCCCCACGCGCCCTACAAGCAGAGCGAGCGCAAGCCCATGTATAAGCAGTACGCCGACCAGCTCATTGCCGACGGCTACGCCTACTACGCCTTCGATACGCCCGAGGAGCTGGACGTGATGCGCGCCCGCCTGCAAGCCGCCAAGGTGCCCAACCCGCAGTACAACTCCATCACCCGCGCCCAGATGCGCAACTCTCTCACCCTGCCCGAGGACGAGGTGAAAGCCCTGCTCGACGGCGGCGCGCAGTACGTCATTCGCCTAAAAGTGCCCCGCAAGGAGGAGGTGCGCTTCCAGGACCTGATTCGCGGCTGGGTGGTGGTGCATTCGAGCGCCATCGACGACAAGGTGCTGATGAAGTCGGACGGGATGCCGACCTACCACTTGGCCAACATCGTGGACGACCATCTAATGGAAATCTCGCACGTTATCCGGGGCGAAGAATGGCTGCCGAGTGCGCCGTTGCACGTGCTGCTGTACCGCTACCTGGGCTGGGAAAAGACCATGCCGCTGTTTGCCCACCTGCCCCTGCTGCTGAAGCCCGACGGCACCGGCAAGCTGAGCAAGCGCGACGGCGACCGCCTGGGCTTCCCGGTGTTCCCGCTGGAATGGCACGGCACGGACGCCGACACCGGCGAGGCGACCCTGAGCCGCGGCTACCGCGAAGACGGCTACCTGCCCGAGGCCCTGGTGAACTTCCTGGCCTTCCTGGGCTGGAACCCCGGCTCGCAGCAGGAGATTTTCTCGATGGACGAGCTGATTCAAGCCTTCTCGATTGAGCGCGTGAGCAAGTCGCCGGCCAAGTTCGACCAGAACAAAGTGAAGTGGTTCAACGAGCATTACCTGCGCGCCAAATCCAACGCCGAGCTGGCGCCCTACCTGCTGGAAGCCCTGCACGAGCACGCCATTGTGTGCACCCAGGAGAAGGCCGAGCAGATTGTGAGCGTGATGAAGGAGCGGGTGAGCTTCCCGAAAGACTTCTGGCAGGAGGCCAAATATTTCTTTCAGGCCCCCACCGAGTACGACCAGGCCGTGGTGAGCAAGCGGTGGAACCCGGAAGTGAGCGCGGCACTGGCCGCCTACGCCGAAGTCCTGCCCGGCGCACCGGAGGTTTCGGCCGAAGGCCTGAAGGTCTTGTTCAACACCACCGTGGAGACCCAGGGCCTGAAGCCGGGCCAGGTACTGCAAATGCTACGCGTGGCCGTGACCGGCGGCGCGGCCGGCCCCGACTTGTTCGAGACGTTGGCCATTCTGGGCACGCCGGAAGTGGCCGAGCGCCTGCGGGCTGCCGTGGCCACGTTGCCCGTGGCATAAGCCCGGGACTCCGCATCTGACCGTGAAATATAGCCGCCGGCCCGAAAGAGCCGGCGGCTATGTTTTTGTTGCCGAAGCGCCAGAACGAGAAGGGTACTGCCCTCAGCCGAGCGCCCGCCCCGATAGAAGCCAAAGCGGCGAGCGGCGGCTTTTCGGGTTCGGAAGGGCGGCCTACCACCCGGACGTGTTATTTTCGCGTAAGCTGCTGGAACACCACTCTCAGCCCAGACCCTCATCATGGCCAAGAAACCCGTTAAGCCCAAGCAAAAGCCTGACCCCGACAAAAAAGCCCGCGTCCACAAAGAATTGGAAGGCTTTGAAATTGGCGTGAACCCCTTGGGCGAAATCACCTCCAATTACTCCATCGAGCAAATCAACCAGTTCCTGGGCCGCCACGTGCGCGACAAAAAGCTGGTGGACCGTGCCGGCCAGTTCGGCGAGAAGCCCGGCCCCGGCGAAACCGAGGACGAGGCCTTCCCCATCGCCGACGCCGAACACTCGCCCGACCCCGAGCCCGAAGAAACCGACGAGGATTTCATGAAGCGCACCAGCCGCGAGGCCAAGCGCAAAAAAACCGTGGGCGACCCCGATAAGGAAGCCGCCGACACGCGCGGCGAGCTGCCGCAGGAAGAGTAGCACTGCCCGCGCCAGCCACCAATACCACCAGCCCTACAGCGTATTGGTGGTGCCGGTGCGCCGCCCCTGCTCAAAGGTTTCGACCTTGAGCAGTTGGCCGTCGTGGTAGGTTTCGGTGCGGATGCGCCGGTTGCCCTCATAGGTTTCCACCTGGGTGAGGTGGCCGTGTTCGTAGGTTTCGGCGCGGGTCAGGGTGCCGTCGGTGTAGGTTTGGATGCCCGTAGTCTGGCCATTTTCGGTGTAGCTCGTCCAGGGCCCGAACCAGAAAAAGCGCGGAACCTGGTTGCGGCCCGTCACCCATTGGGCACCGCCCCGGCGCGCTACCTGCCCGCCCGGGTACCAGTACGTCACTTCGCAAAGCCCATCGCGGCCGTAGCGTTCCGAGTGGTCCAGCTTGCCTGTAGGGGCGTAGTAGAGGAAGGTGCGCACGGGCCGCCCGTGGCGGTAGCGGCCCGCCGTGAACGGCTGCTTGTGCGTGTTGGCCGAGTCGTAATACGTGCGCCAACGGCCCTGCTCCCGGCCGTGGTGGTCGAAGCGGTTGGGCTTCCAGAACCCACGCGGGCCGTAGTGGGCAGCAGGGTGCGAACCGGCGCAGGCGCTCAGCGCCAATGCATAAGCAGCAATCAAAAGCACGCGGGGAAGACCCATAGCAAGCAATGGTTGAGTTAACTATAAAATTAGTTGAAAACTCATTACCCAACGCGGCCCGGCCAAAATATTGTGCGCCCCCTGGAGCCCCGCTCGCTGCGAAATATGCGCCTGCGCCTATCTTTGGCTCCTCCAATCACTCCCTGATTACTCCCATGGTTTCCCACGACGTTGACTACCGCATTCTTGGCTCCGACATTCAGGTGCTGGAAATTGAGTTGGACCCCAACGAGACCGTTATCGCCGAAGCCGGCGCCATGGTGTACATGGAAGAAGCCATCGCGTTCGAAACCAAGATGGGCGACGGCTCCGAGCCCGACCAGGGGCTGATGGGCAAGCTGTTTTCGGCCGGCAGCCGGCTCCTCACCGGCGAGTCGCTGTTTCTCACGCACTTCACGCACCGCGGCAGCTTCGGCAAAAGCAAAGTGGCGTTTTCAGCCCCCTACCCCGGCACCATTATTCCCATTGAGCTGAGCACCATGCCCGCCGGCCTCATCGTGCAAAAAGACGGTTTTCTGGCCGCCGCCCGGGGCACCAAAATCAGCCTGCACTTCAATCAGAAATTCGGAGCGGGCATGTTCGGCGGCGAAGGCTTCATCCTCCAAAAGCTGACCGGCGATGGCCGCGCCTTCGTGCACGCGGGCGGCACCATCATCGAGAAACGGCTCAACAACGAGCTGTTGCGCGTCGATACCGGCTGCGTGGTGGCCTTCGAGCCAAGCATTGATTTCAGCGTGGCCCGGGCGGGCGGCCTGAAATCAATGATTTTTGGGGGCGAAGGGCTGCTGCTGGCCACGCTGCGCGGCAGCGGCCGGGTCTGGCTGCAATCCATGCCCGTCAAAAAACTCATCCGCGCCTTGGCCCCCGGCGGCGGCAACGCGCAGAAGGAAAGCGGAGGCGTGCTCGGCGGCCTGCTGGGCGGCATTCTGGACGAGTAGCCCGGCCCCTGCGGCCTGAGCTTCCGGCGCTAGTTGATTTCCTTGTGGGGTATCTGCGACTTGGGGATGCTGTTTTCGTGGTCTATCAGCCCCTTAATGGCAAACCCGAGGGCCAGCAGCAGCAGCAGGCCCACGCCCACGGCCATCCGCAACAAGAACTTTCGCTCCTTGGATTCGTCGTGCTTGCGTCGGTCGACCTCGCGACGCTCATTACGGGATTTATATGGGCGCTGATACGCCGGTTTCTTAATGACGGGAGCCGTGGTGGTGTGAGACATAGGGGAGGGAATATTAAGGTAATATTACTCATTTATCCTGATTATAATCTCATCAGTCCGACCAAAACCGCTTCTGCTCGATGAGTTGTCTTTTTTTTCCCCTGCCAATGGCTATTGTGCACCTTACTACCTGATTCCTAGCCCTGGCCGGCAGTCGTTTCGGCGGCAGCTACCAGCACGGCTTCCAGCACTTCGCGCGAGTTGAGCAGGCGTGGCACTTTGTGCTGCCCCCCCAGCTTGCCCTGGCCCGCCAGCCACGCGTCGAAGGTGCCGACGGGTACGGCCCGTAGCTGGGGCGGCGCCAGGGCGAGGCTGCGGTGGCGTTTGGCAGCGTAGTCCGAATTCACCTCGCATAAGGTCGCGTCGAGCACGGCACCGAACTGAACCAAATCGGGGCTGGTGGAGCCGGGCGCAAATTCCACCACCCATTCGTGGCCCCCGCGCGAAACCGCGCTGCCCACGGCGAACCAGACGGGGGCGGCCGTGAAATCGCGCACGGCCGTGCCAGTGGCCCGGCTGGCAGCAGCCACGGCCGCCTCCGCATTTTCGATGACGACTTCTTCGCCAAACGCGTTGAGGAAGTGCTTGGTACGCCCCGTGATGCGCACCCGGTACGGGGCCCGCGAGGTGAAGCGCACGGTGTCGCCCACCACGTAGCGCCACAGCCCGGCGTTGGTGCTGATGACCAGGGCGTAGGGCCGGTGCAGCTCCACTTCGACCAGCGGCACGGGGCGCGGGGAGGCGGTGGCCCACTGGTCGGCGGGCAGGAATTCGTAGTAGATGCCGTGGTCGAGCAGCAGCAGCAGGTCTTCGCTATCGGGCTGGTCCTGAATGGCAAAGTAGCCTTCCGACGCGCTATAGATTTCGAGGTAGCGCATCCGCGCATCCGGAATCAGTTGGCTAAACAGCTCGCGGTACGGCCCAAATGCCACCGCGCCGTGCAGAAACAGCCGCAGGTGCGGCCACACCTGGGTGATGTCGTCGGCCCCGGCCAGCGCCACCACGCGGCGCAGCAGCACCACCATCCAGGTGGGCACGCCGGCCAGTACCCGCACGTCCTGCCGGAGCACGTGGGCCGCGATGCGCTCAATCTTTTCTTCCCACTCGTCCAGCAGGGCCAGCCGGAGCGGGGGGGTACGCAGCTGCTCGGCCCAGCGCGGCAGCTGCGCCATGATAACGGCCGACACATCGCCGGTGCGGGAGGCCGGCTCCTGCGGCCGAAACGGGTTGGCGGTGTGGGCGCCGCCCAACGACAGCGTTTTGCCGGCCAGCAGCCGCTCGCTCGGGTACAGGTGGGTGCTCAGGGCCAGCATGTCGCGGCCGGCGCGGTAGTGGCCGTGGTGCAGCGCCTCGGGCGTGACGGGGATGAACTTGCTGCGGGCGTTGGTGGTGCCGCTACTCCTGGCAAACCAGCGCGGGCGGCCCGGCCAGAGCACATCGGGCTGGCCGCGCAGCACTTTTTCCAGCTCCGGGTACAACTGCTCGTAGGTACTCACGGGCACGCGCCGGGCAAACTCGGCGGGGCTCATTTTCTCGTTGAACCCGTAGCGCCGGCCCCACTCCGTGCCCCGCGCCCGCGCCAGCAGCCCCCGCAGCAGCCGGGCCTGCACCTCGTGCGGCTGCTCACGGATGCGGGCCAGGCGGGGCAAGCTGCCCCACTGGACGGCATGAGCAAGTAGCTGGTCGAGCATAGGCGGCGGGGATGTTTTGAGAAAAGAAGACAAATGAACGTCATGCTGCGCGCAGCCGAAGCATGACGCTCGCATTATTGAACGACTGAACTACCACCACACGCGAGATGCTTCGGCTGCGCGCAGCATGACGTTCTGCTTCTTGATTACCCCTGTTCTCACACGTTGCGCTTCAGCTCGAAGTTCTTGCCGAGGTACACGCGCCGCACGGTTTCGTCGCCGGCCAGCTCTTCGGCGGTGCCGGCCTTGAGGAGCTTGCCTTCGAAGAGCAGGTAGGCCCGGTCCACGATGCTGAGGGTGGAATTCACGTCGTGGTCGGTAATGAGGACGCCGATGTTGCGGTGCTTGAGCTTGGACACGATGCCCTGAATTTCTTCGGTGGCGATGGGGTCGACGCCGGCGAAAGGCTCATCGAGCAGCACGAACTTGGGGTCGACGGCCAGGGCCCGGGCAATTTCGGTGCGGCGACGCTCGCCGCCGCTTAGCACCTTGCCCAGGTTTTTGCGCACGTGGGTGAGGCTGAATTCTTCGAGCATCTCCTCCACTTTCTGGCGGCGGGCTTCCTTTTTCATGCTCGTCATTTCGAGCACGGCCATGATGTTTTCCTCCACGCTCAGGTCGCGGAACACGCTGGCTTCCTGCGCCAAGTAGCCCACGCCCAGCCGCGCCCGCTGGTAGATGGGCATGGTGGTAATTTCGGTGCTGTCGAGAAAAATGCGGCCGGCGTTGGGCTTCACCATGCCCACCATCATGTAGAAACAGGTGGTTTTGCCCGCGCCGTTGGGCCCGAGCAAGCCCACGATTTCGCCCTGCTCCACAGTCACCGACATGTCGTTGACAACGGTGCGGGCTTTGTATTTTTTGACAAGGTGGTCGGCACGGAGAATCATGGCAACAAAGGTACAGGCTGGCAGCACGGGAGCCGAATGCCGAAAGCAAACGATTGGGCAAGGAAAATATTCGGCTTGCCTAACACTTGACGTGAAAATTTCCGTTACTTTTAGCCCCTACAACCTAACCCACCCTCAATATTTCTTTTTTATGACAATAAAAACACTACTCCTCATGGGGGGTACGCTGCTGGCCAGCGTGTCGGCGGCCTCCGCCAGCGGCTTTCAAGTGAACCTAGGCGGGCAGAAAAACATCGGTATGGGGGGCGTAGGCGTGGGCTTGTCGCTCGACCAGGCCGCTATGTTCTACAACCCCGGCGCCCTGGCCATGGTGCGCGACAACGGCGTGCAAGTGGGCGTGAACGCGGCCCTGGCCCGGTCCAGCTTCCGCGGCGACAACACCGGTATCCAGCAAAGCCTCGACAACAAGCTCGTGGTGCCCTTCAACTTCTACGCCGGCTTCGGGCCCAAAGACGCCAAATACAAGTTTGGCGTGGCCGTGTACACGCCCTACGGCAGCACCCTGAAGTACGCCGATGGCTGGGAGGGCCGCTACGCCCTCACCGAAATCACGCTGCAATCGGTGTACGTGCAGCCTACCGCTTCGTACGCCATCACCCCTACCCTGAGTGTGGGCGCGGGCCTGATGATTCTGGCCTATGGCTCGGTGAACCTGCAAAAAGACCTGCCGCTGCCCACCGGCCCCGGCCACATCACGCTCGACGGCAAGACCAAAACGCAGTTCGGCTACAACGCCGGCATTTTCTTTAAGCCGTCGGACAAGCTGAGCGTGGGCATAAGCTACCGCTCCAAGATTGACGCCACCGTGGACAACGGCAGCGTTACGTATTCGGGGCTGCCGGCCACGGGCTCGGCCAGCGCGGCCCTTATCAACCGCAGCTTCACGGCCACCAGCTTCACGGCCACGCTGCCCCTGCCGGCCGTGGCCAGCATCGGCATCGGCGTGATGCCGAATGAGCAGCTGACCATCGGTCTGGACGCCTCGCTCACGTTCTGGAGTGCTTACCGCACCCTGGACTTCGGCTTCAGCGGTAACAACGGCAACGGCACCACCGACGGCCTGGTGGGCGGCAACAACTTCAGCACCTCGAAGCGTTTTTATCAGGATGCGCTGGCCTTCCGCCTGGGTGGCCAATACAAAGTGGACGATAAGCTGACCGTGCGCTTAGGTACGGCGTACGACTTCTCGGCGGTGAAGGACGGCTACGTGGGCCCCGAAACCCCGGATGCCGACCGCGTACAAGCCACCGCGGGCCTGTCGTACCTGGTCACGGAGCATTTCGGCGTGGACGCCTCGTTTCTCTTCGAAGCTTTCCGTCAGCGCACCCAGACCCAGGGCCAACTGCTCGACAACGGCACCACGGACCGGGTAGCGGGCACGTACCGCACCGACATCTTCATTCCCGGCGTCGGCCTGCACTACAAATTCTAAGCCTTTTCCCACCCGATTCCAGTACCTTCTCACATGAAATTCTTTATCAAGTGTACCGCTCCGGTAGTGGGCCTGCTGGGCCTGGGTTTGGCCGGCTGCCAGCCCGACATTGACGCACCAAAAGTATCGGCCGGCTCGGCCGATTTCTCCAGCTACATCGCCATTGGCAACTCGCTCACGGCGGGCTACTCCGATGGTGGCCTGTACCGCGAAGGCCAGCTCAACTCCTACCCGAACATCCTGTCGCAGCAGTTTGCCCAGGTGGGCGGCGGCAGCTTCGTGCAGCCCCTTTTCACCGAGGCCCAGAGCAACGGCTCAGGCTACCTGAAACTGACCGGCTTCACGGCCACGGGTTCGCCCGTTACAGCCAACGTGACCACGAGCCTGGCCCTGCGGGGTGGCACGGCCGCCGCGCCGCTGTACACCAAGTTCACCGACCCGATTAACAACCTCGGGGTGCCCGGCATTCGCATGTCGGACATTCTGACGCCCGGCTACGGCAGCGTAGCGGGCAATCCTTACTTCGAGCGCATCACTCTCGATACCACGCCGCTGCAAACCTACTTGCAGCGCGTGCAGGCCACGGTGGCCTCTCTCAAACCCACCTTCTTCACCGAATGGCTGGGCAACAACGACGTGCTGGGCTACGCCACGGCCGGCGGGGCAGCCAGTTCGCTGACCCCGGTAGCTACTTTCACCACCAACACGGGCCTGGTGCTCGATGCCCTGGTGGCGGGCGGGGCCAAAGGCGTAGTTTCGACCATTCCTGACGTAACCGGCATTCCCTTCTTCACCACGGTAGGGCCGAGCTTTAAAGCCACCCTCGTTGCGAACAGCGTGCCCGGTGTGGTCGCGCTGACCGGCGCTGCTGCTGGCAATGCCGCTTCGGGCAACCGCAAGTCGATTGCCACCGCCGACATTCGCGATGCCAGCGGCGGACGGCAGCTATTCACGCTCACTTCTTCGGCCTTTCTGGGCTTGCTGGGCCGGCCCACGGGTGCGCCGTGGCGCTACCTGCTGGCGCAAGCCAACCAGCCCCGCGCAGCCCTAGGACCTTACCTGACCTCGTTTGGCATCGATACTACGCAAGCGTTTGGCGCTACCGTCGGCAACCCCATTCCAAGCGCCTTTGTGCTCGACGATGTGGAGCAAGGCCTGGTAGCCTCGGCCACGGCATCGTTCAACTCGGCGCTGACCACTGCAGCTACGTCGCGGAACTTGGCCATTTTCGATGCGAATGCCTTCTTCCGCAACGTGGCTGCCAACGGCTACGTAGCGAATGCCGCCAACAACACGGCCGGCTACCTGTCGGGCAACCTGTTCGGCCTCGACGGCGTGCACCCCACCCCGCGCGGCTACGCCGTGGTGGCCAACGAAATCCTGAAGGTTATCAACGCCAAATACGGCAGCTCCTTCCAGGGCGTGAACGCCAACCTTTACCGCGGCGTGGTATTCCCGTAGTAATTTCTCACCTAGCAACCAACGAAAAGAAGCGCCTTCCCCGGCTGGGGAAGGTGCTTCTTTTTTGTGTCTTATTAATCAGCAATTTAAATCCGCTACCTTGCCGAGGTAATGACTTTTGGTGAAACGGATTGTCTCACCACCCTTTTCAGCTGCTTATGAAAAACCGCTTCCCTAACCTGATGCTTCGGAAAATCTCACTGCTTTCGGCGGGAGTGGCTATCGCGCTGGCCGGCTGCCAGAAACACACCGAAGAACCTGCACAGCAGGCCTCTACGGCCGATTTCTCCCGCTACATTGCCGTGGGCAGCTCCTTTACGGCCGGCTACGCCGACGGCGGCCTGTGCCGCGAAGGCCAGATGTACACCTACCCCAACATCCTGTCGGAACAGTTCCGGGGGGCCAACGGCAGCGATTTCAACCAGCCGTTCTTCAACATCGACTACGCCAACGGCTCGGGCTACCTGCACCTGACCGGCTACACCACGGCCACGGCCACCGCGCCCATTATGCCCGTTCTGGTGCCGGTGACCACCAGCTCGGGCATCCGGACGGCGACCCCGCAGGTGCTCTACGCCAAGTATGTAGAGCCGATAAACAACCTGGGGGTTCCCGGCCTGCGCATGGCCGACATTGAAACCGTGGGCTACGGCGGCCTCCTGGGCAACCCCTACTTTGAGCGCATCACGCCCACTGCCACGCCCAACCAAACCTACTTGCAGCGCGTGCGGGCCACGGTGACCGCCATCAAACCCACCTTTTTTACCGAGTGGATGGGCACCAGCGACGTCTTTGACTTTGCCATGGCCGGCGGGGCTTCTGCCACCGCTCCACTGACGCGCACGGACACATTTACGCTCAAAACCACCCGCCTGCTGGATGCGCTGATGGCTGGCGGCGCCAAAGGGCTTATCAGCACCATTCCCGAGGTCACCAGCCTCCCGTACTTCACCGCCGTGGGCCCCAGCTTTAAGGCCATCCTCACGGCCCGCAGCATATCGAGCCTGGTGGTGATGACCGGGGCCGTAGCGGGCGGCGCCACCTCGGGCAACCGCAAGGTGATTACGACCGCCGACATCCGCGACGCCAGCGGCGGCCGGCAACTGCTCACCCTGCCGTCGGCAGCCTTTCTGGGGTATCTCAACCAGGCCACCGACGCGCCCTGGCGGTACGTGTACGCGCAAAGCGGGCAGCCCGCCGCCGGCTTCGCCGCTTTCCTGACGGCCAATGGCGTTGATACCACGCGGCCGTTCGGCACCGACGCCCTCAACCCCATTCCCAGCGCCTTTGTGCTCGACGACGTGGAGCAGGCGCAGGTAGCGGCCGCCACCACGGCATTCAACCTGGTTCTGGTGAACGCGGCCACGGCCCGCAAGCTGGCCTTGTTCGATGCCAATGCCTTCTTCCGCACCGTGGCCAGCGGCGGCTTTGCCACCAGCGCCGCTACTAGCACGGGCACCTACCTGGCCGGCAACATCTTCAGTCTCGATGGCGTGTACCTCACCCCGCGCGGCTACGCCACCCTCGCCAACGAAATTTTTACGGCCGTTAGCACCAAATACGGTGGAAATTTCCGGACCGTCGACGTCAGCACTTACCGCGGCAGCCCACGCTAAGCGCAGTAGTTAGCCTTTCGCCACCAGCACGTCAGGCGAGCTGTGGCGCGAGCTGGCCGGCAATATGCGCGGCAATGAGCTGCGCGTGGTGCCGGCCGTTCTCAATAAACCAGCGGCTGGTGGCCCGGCCGCCGCACACGGTGCCGGCCACGAACACGCCGGGCTGGGTGGTTTCGTGCGTGGCGGGGTCGAAGAGCGGAGCGCGGGCTTCGTCGGCCGGGTCGGGCTCCACGCCGAGGCGGCCGAGCAGGGCCTCGTCGGGGTGGTAGCCGGTGAGGGCATACACGAAATCGGTGGCGATGCGGAGCGGCCCCTCGGGCGTGAGGACTTCCACCGCCTCGGGCGTAATGGCCGTGATGGTGGTGTTGAAATGCGCCGTGATGCGGCCCTCGGCAATGCGATTGACGAGGTCGGGGCGAATCCAGTATTTCACGGAGTTGCTGACCTCAGGGCCGCGCACGATGAGCGTGACCCTGGCCCCGGCGCGGGTCATTTGCAGCGCGGCTTTGGCCGAGGAATTCTTCGCGCCGATGACGACGACGTGTTGCAGGACGTGCTGGTACGGCTCTTTGTAGTAGTGGCTGACGTGGGGCAAGTCCTCGCCGGGCACGTTGAGCGGGTTGGGCAGGTCGTAGAAGCCGGTGGCCACGATGACGTTGCGGGTCCGGATTTTGCCCTGGCTGGTTTCGACCAGAAAATCGCCCTGCTCACCGCTCATGCTCAGCACTTTCTCGTGCAGGCGGATGGTCAGCTTTTCGTCGCGGGCCACGCGCTGGTAGTAGTCGAGGGCATCTTCGCGCAGGGGCTTGTAGTGCGCGGTGGGAAACGGGTAACCGCCGATTTCGAGCAGCTCGGGCGTGGAGAAAAACTCCATGTTGGTGGGGTAGCCCACCAGGGAATTGACCAGCGCGCCCTTTTCCACGATGGCTGCTTTGAGGCCTTTGCGCTGGGTTTCGAGGGCGCAGGCGAGGCCCACGGGGCCGGCGCCGATGATGAGAACGTCGAGCATACGATTAATTGATTGACTGTCGGCACACGCCACGGCGCGTTCGGCCATTGAACAGCCGTGGTTTGAAATTTTACTGCCGCTGGCACGCACTTGTGTTCCGGCAGTGCAACGAGTGAACGCACCGTGGTGCGTTCCTACCTTTGCACCATGCGTACCTGCGACCTGTGCGGCAGCACCGATTTTAAGAAGCTGCCCTTTTACTACGAATTTGAAGGCCAACGGCTGCAAGGTACCCAGTGCCGCAGTTGCGACCTGATGTTTCTCGACCCCCAGCCCACACCCGCGCAGCTGGAGCGGCTCTACGGCAAGGACTATTTCACCGAGCGCCCCAACTACGACCGGACCCAGCAGGACGTCGTTTTCATCGAAGAAGGCCAGAAGCAGAGTGCTTTAAACCACGTCCGGCCCGACAAGTTCACGAACTATATTCTGGCGAAGTACCCCGGCCGCAAGTTCCGCTACCTCGACGTGGGCTGCGGCCCCGGCTACACCCTCAAAAGCCTCGAAGCCCTGGGCTGGGAGGCCCACGGCCTGGAAATATCCGAGCACGCGGCCGATTTTGCCCGCCGCGAGCTGCACCTGCCGGTGGTGACGGGCAACATCGAAACCACCGAGGACTTCCGCGAAAACCAGTTCGACCTCGCCTACATGGGCGACGTGCTGGAGCACCTGCTCTCGCCCAGCGCCACGCTGGCCAAGTTCCACCGCATTCTGGAGCCGGGTGGGCTGCTGGTGCTGGCCCTGCCCGCCACCCTCAACCTGCCCACCGTGCGCCTGGGCTTTGCGGCATATGGGGCGCTGGGCAAGGAGCGCAAGATGGATATTCCGCCCTATCACCTCTTCGAATTCACGCCCGCTACCATCACCAAAATGCTCAAAAAGCAGGGTTTTGAAGTGGCAGAATTGCTGAACCCGGTGAAGCCGCCAAAGAATATCCGCCTGGGCGGCAGCGTGGTGGAGAAGGTGAGCAAGCTGGCTGGCCAATACCCCACGTATTACCTGAACAAGCTGACGGGCCGGTTTGGCGACCGGATGTTTGTGGTGGCGCGGAACGTGAAGTAGAACGATAAAAAAGAACGTCATGCTGAGCGAAGCCGAAGCATCTCTACCACATTAGTAAGTTAATTACTATTGCGGTAGAGATGCTTCGGCTTCGCTCAGCATGACGTTCTTGGTAGCTGGCGGTTCATTCGCGGACTGAAAGTCCGCTACAGCTTAATCGTGCGCTTGCTCACAATCTGCCCGTTCACCGTGACAGCGGCGATGTAGAGACCGGCGCTCAGGCGGGTACCATCGACGGCGACGGAGTGGGCGCCGGTGCTGAAGGTCTGGTTGGTGACCACGCTTTGCACGCGGCGGCCCATTTCGTCGAACAGCTCGACCGTGACGGCACCGGGCGCGGGCAGCGTGAAGGCCACGTCGAACCGGGTGCTGAACGGCACGGGGCTGAGCTGCAAGCCCGTAGCGTTATCGGGCTTGCCGGGCAGGGTGCGCAGGGTGATGGTGGTGAAGAAGTTCGTCAGGCCCAGGAAGCGGGCCATGATGGGCGTGATGGACGTGTTGTCGAGCAGGCCCTGACCGGTGATGGCCGCCGCGTCGGTGGGCAGGTTGGTGTTGTCTTCGGCCCCGACCCAGATGTCCTGGGGCGTGTGGTTGCCGGGCGTGGCGCCCTGGTTGGTGCCCACGCCGGTGCTGGCGCGGGTGCCGTTGCCGTTGGTGAGCGGGTTCGAGCCATAAGCCACCACGATGCGCTTGCCCGTGGCCGAAGCCGGCTGCGGGTAGTCCTTACCCTGGAAGGTATTCATCACGTAATCAGGGAACCAGCCGCCCGCGCCGCCATCGCCGCGCACGAGGTTGGTGGGGGTGGCATAGCCCGCCTCGGCCGCTACCGACTTGCCAATCTGGCCCGAATACGTCCGGATTTTGGTGCCGTTCTGCTGGGCGTCGGCCTCGTCGTGCAGGCCCGTCACGGCGAAGCCGCCGCACTCGTGGTCGGAAGTGCTAAAAATCAGGGTTTTGCCGGTGGTAGTGGGCGTGGCGAGCAGCGCACGGCCCTCGGCCACGGCGTAGTCGAAGGCCATCACCTCCTTAATCATGTAGTCCGAAGCGTACACGTTGGCGGTGCGCACCGTGGTGGGCGTGGCGATGTAGTTGGCCTCGCCGCCGCCGGGGGCATAGGTCGGCTTGTCGGCATCGACGGTGTACTGGTTGCCGCCGGCGGGGTTGGCCACCACCGAGATGCCGCCGGTATTGGCGTGCTCCAGGTGGTCGATGCGGCCGGCTTCCACCATCAGGAAGAAGCCCTTGCCGTTGCTCTTGGCTTTAAGGACTTCGATGGCCATGTGGGTCATCTCGGCCAGCGAGGGCTCCCAGGCGGCGCTGGTCTGGCGGTCCTGCTCGTAGTTGACGTGCGAGGCGTTGAACAGGCCCAGCAGCTTCTTGCCGCCGGGGCCGTACTGGCTGAGGTTGATGTTGTTGAGGGCGTCGCGGCTGTTCACGTAGCCGTAGTTGCGCTGGGTCACGGCGTAGCTCACCAGGTCCACGTCATCGGCGCGGTTACCCTTGAGGGTGGCGGCCACGCCGGTAGCGGGGTCGATGATAGCCGCACCGTTGCGGTCCACAATGGTTTCGTAGGTGCTGGCCGCCGTGCGGGTGCGGGGCATGAAATGCCGGGCCCCGCCGCCGAGCAATACGTCCAGTTCTACGCCTACTTTGGGGGCGGGCAGCACCCAGTCGCGGGCCGCTGTGTAGCGGTACGAGGCCGTGGGGCTGCTGTTGAAAATGGCTTCGTACTGCGTCTCCGTCGAGGCAATGTACTGGGCCGAAATGTAATCCTCCAGGTCGCGGAACCAGATGTGGCTGGCGAAAGCGGCCGGCGTGGCGTGCGTGATGCGGGCCGTGCTCACCAGGCCCACGGCATAGCCCTGCTTCTTGGCGGCTTCGAGAATGGTTTCGATGGCCGCGCCCGTGCCGGGGTTCAGGGCGATGACTTCGTTGTCCTGCTTGCCGGGCTTGCCGCAGGCATACACCGACGCGCCGGGGGCCGAATCCGTAATCCAGGAGTTCAGCGAGTGGGTGGTGACGGTGGCGTTGTATTTCAGCTTATCCAGGTTCAGCACCTGAAAGCCGGCATCGGAGGGGAAGCGCTTGCCCGTGGTGCCCTGGCCCATGGCCATGCGCGCGGCCGTTTTGGGAGCCAGCCCGAAACCGTCGCCGATGTAGATGATGACGTTGTTATTAGCCCCCGAAGCCTGGGCCCGGGCTTCCTGCCGGGCCGCCAGGGCGGACAGTAGCAGCCCGCCGGCGAGTAAAATTTTCGCTTTCATAAAACCCTGTAAAAAACGTGAGGTGATTAGTATGCGGCCGCAAAATTGGGCAAATGATATGAGGCGGCGATTACGCTCTCATCAATCCTTCATTATTAATTAAACCCTATTTACCATATTTGATAACGATTACATAAACAGTAGTTTATGAGCATTTTATACCTTTGCAGCGCCCATTACAGTGCCGCAATCCCATGCATTATTCTCGTAAAATACCGCTATTCAATCGTCTCCGCCCGGCGCTGCTGAGCCTATTGCTGCTGGTAAGCTTCGGTGGCGCGGCGCTGGCCACGCCCCGGCCCCACTACGCGGTGGCCGGCCACGAAAAACCGGTAGCCCTGCTGCACGCCGGCAAGACGACCTACCTCGTCACGGAGCACAGCGTGTTCCGGCTCGAAGGCGGGGAATTTGTGCGCAAAACGCAGTCTGTCAGCGCAATTCAGTGCGCCACCCTGGCCGATACCGCCCTCTGGCTGGGCACCCACGCGGGCGTGCTGCGGCTGAACACGGCCACCTTCCGGCCGCGCCCTGTGGCCTTGCCCGGCACCGACGCGGCGGCCAATATCACGGCGCTGTTCCGCGATGCGCGGGGCGCGGTGTGGGTGGGCGCCAACGGCTCCGGCGTGTTTCGCTGGACCAACGATGCTTTCACCCAGGAATTGAAAACGCCCGCCATCAACGGCGGGGTGGCCACGGCCGATAGCTCTGTCTGGATTGCCACCAGCATTGGCCTGAACCACAAGCAGCACGGCGACTGGACGCGCTACAACGAGGAAGGCGTGGCCAACCACGAAATCCCCGACAACATCGTGGAAAAGCTGCTCCCCGACAACGCCGGCAACCTCTGGGTGGTGATGTCGGACGCCATCTGCGTGTTTGAAGGCGGCGGCCGGCGTGCCGAAGCCGAGGCGGAACTGCCCACCGTGAAATTCCTGGGCCGTCCCGGCAACGAGCTATCCAGCGTGGCCTACCTACCCGGCGCGGGCCGCCTCTTCGCCACTACCAACGGCCTCCTGCTATTGCCCAACGAGCCGGCCAGCTTTGCCAGTTTCACCCCCGCTACCGACAAGATTGAGCCAAAACGCCTGTTATTACCGCTGCCCAAACTACCTAGCGCAGGCATCCCCGTTTTACTGGAAGTCGACCAGCAGCAACGTCTGTGGATGGTGGGCACCGAGGGCGTTACGGTGCTGACGGCGAAGGAATTTCAGCGGTTTGTGCAGGCGCAAGCGGCGAATAAGAACGAATTCGCACGCAAATAGCCAACTACAAAACCCCTCATGCCTCGGCTGCGCTCGGCATGAGGGGCTGTTTGCTACTTCTGCTCCAGAAAGAGGTAACGGGCGCGGGTCTGGTCCGGCTCTACGCGGGTTTTCACGTCGAGGTGCAGCACCTGGCCCGCGGTACCGACGCTGGCGGCCGGCCAGGTAGGCAGGCCCGCGCCGTTGGGGTTGCCGGTTTTGATGAAGTTGGCGAAGTAGCTCTGCATGGTTTTCGACACTTGATAATCATCAGGTGTCCAGGCGAATACTTTATTGCTGGCCAGGTTACCCAGCGCGTATTCTATCTCGGCCGAATGCACGGCGCCGCGCGCGGGCGGGGCGGGCGGAGCGGTGGCATTACCCTTTACCACGCCGCCGGCCAGGCCGCTGGTGGCATTGCCCATTGCGGGCGTCATGGCCGGGCGGGGGCGGGCGTAGAGGTAGCGGTACACGGGCTGGCCGCCGGTCTGGGCCTGCACATCGGCCCATTTCCAGGTGCTGTAGGCGATGAACCGGTCGCTGGCCAGGTCCGTGGCCGACTGCTCGGCTTCGGCCTCATTCGTGGCGGGATAAAGCCGCAGCATCTCAGTCGTGCGGTCGCCGTAGAGCTTTTGCACGGCGGCGCGGAAGTTCTCAGCCGTGGGCGGGGCCGGGCCCAGCAGGAACGGCGCACTCATTTCCTGCGAGTTCCAGCCCACCAGCAGCGGCACTTTCGCCTGCTGGCCCGCCGCGTAAATCTCACTGGGCTGGCGGGGCAGAAAGTAGCCATCCACCACCGCGGAAAAGCGCGGCGTGCCGGGCTTGCCCGTGGCCTCCAGCAGCAGCTGGGCCGGCAGCGCCCGCAAAGCCGCCAGCGAGTTGGCCCCCATAGCCGTAGCGAAAGCCGCCCCGGTCTGCTCCGCCTCGGCCAGTGTGGGCAGCGGCTGCAGGCCCAGCAAGGAACCGCTTTCGCCAATGGCCGCCACTACCAGATTCTTAGCCAGCGGCGAAGCCATTTGGGCACTCACCGAAAACGACCCGGCCGACTCGCCGCCAATCGTGACGTGTTTGGGGTCGCCCCCAAAAGCGGCGATATTTTGCTGCACCCAGCGCAGCGCCGCCGCCTGGTCGAGCAACCCGTAGTTGCCCGACGCGTGGTTCGGCGATTCCTTGGTCAGCTCGGGGTGCGCCAGGAAGCCGAATACGCCCAGCCGGTAATTGACCGTGACGGCCACAATGCCTTGGCGGGCCATGCTTTCGCCATCGTAGCGCGGCTCCGAGCCGTCGCCGGCCACGAAGCCGCCGCCGTAGAAATACACCAGCACCGGCCGCCGCTCCTGGGCCGTTTTCGCGGGCGTCCACACGTTGAGGTACAGGCAGTCCTCACTCACGCCGTTGGACCGGAAATTCATGTCGCCAAACAAGGGCAGCTGCATGGCGCGGGGGCCAAACTGCGTGGCCGGCCGCACGTCTTTCCACGGCTGCACCGGCTGCGGGGCCTGCCAGCGGCGCTCGCCCACCGGCGGCGCCGCAAACGCAACGCCTTTGAACACGCGAATGCCGCCGGCTAATGCCGTTCCAGCCAGCCGGCCATTAGCAGTTTGCACCTCGGCGGTGGGCGCAGTGGAAGCAGCTTTTTTCATCAATTGGGCCGCGGCCGGCACCGCCAGCAGGCAGGCGAAGAGCAGAATAGCCAGGAATACTTTCATGCCGGCAAGCTACAAAAAAGCCCCGTCACCAGGCAGGCGACGGGACTTTTGCATCACTTCAGTGATGCCTTACAGCAGTTCAGTGCTGCGCTTCACGAAGGCCGTGAGGGCCTCGCCTTTCAGCATGCCCTGGGCCAGCAGCGCGAGGTCGAAGGCCTGCTTGGCCAGCTTGTCGCCGCCGTCGGCCAACACCTTCTGGATGAGCGGGTGGTTGGCATTCACGGTCACGTCGTAGGAATCGGGGAAGGCGCCGAACATCTGCATGCCGCCCCCGCCACCGGTGCGCTGCATGTCCTTCATGCGGCGCATAAACTCGTTTTGGGTGATGACCACCGGCGCGTCCTGCGGGCTCAGCGCGGCCACTTTTACGTGCATGGTGTCGTTGGCAATGGCCGTTTTGAACACGTCGGCCAGCTTGGTCTGGTCGTCCTCGGTGAGCACGCTTTCGGTGGTAGTGTCCTTCTCAATGAGCTTGCTCACGGTATCCGCATCCACGCGCTTGAAGCTGGTTTTCTCCAGCTTCTGCTCCAGCTGGCCCACGAAGTGCGGGTCGAGCACCTGGTCGAAGTTGAGCACGTCGTAGCCCCGCTCCTGGGCGGCGGCCACGAAGCTGTGCTGATGCTCGGCATCATTGGTGTAGAGCACCACGGTATTGCCGTCCTTATCCTGCTGGCTGGCCTGAATATGCTCGGTGTACTCGTTGATGGTAAACAATTTACCGTCCACATTCTTCAGCAGTACGAAGTCCTTGGCGCGCTCGTAAAACTTCTCGTCCGAGAGCATGCCGTACTTCACAAACATGCCAATGTCTCCCCATTTCTCCTCATAGCCGGCCCGGTCTTTTTTGAACAGGTCGTTGAGCTTATCGGCGACTTTGCGAGTGATGTAGGTGTTGATTTTGCGCACCGCCGCGTCGGCCTGCAGGAAGCTGCGCGACACGTTCAGCGGGATATCGGGCGAGTCAATTACGCCGTGCAGCAGCATCAGGAATTCGGGCACCACGTCCTTCACCTCGTCGGTGATGAACACCTGGCGCGAATAGAGCTGAATCTTGTTGCGCGAGAATTGCAGCTCGTCCTTCACTTTCGGGAAGTACAGAATGCCAGTGAGATTAAACGGATAATCCACGTTCAGGTGAATCCAGAACAGGGGCTCATCCATGCTCATCGGATACAGCTCCTGGTAGAATTTCTTGTAGTCCTCGTCGGTCAGCTCGCTCGGCTGCTTGGTCCAAATCGGGGTCGTGTCGTTGATGAGCTGGCCTTCGAACTCAATCGGAATGGGCAGGAACTTGCAGTACTTGGTGAGGATGCCGCGCAGCCGGGCCTCCTCCAGAAACTCGTCCGAATCCTCGGCTACGTGCAGCACCACGTCGGTGCCGCGCTCGGCCTTCTCGGTGCTTTCGAGGGTGAAGGACGTGCTGCCGTCGCAAATCCAATGGGCGGCTTCGGTGTCTTCCTTGAAGCTTTGCGAGAAAATTTCGACGTTATCCGACACCATGAAGGCCGAGTAGAAACCCAGGCCGAACTGCCCGATAATCTGGTCCTTGGTGGCCGAATCTTTCTCCTTGTACTTCTCCACAAACTCGGTGGCGCCGGAGAAGGCAATCTGGTTGATGTACTTCTTGATTTCCTCGCCGGTCATGCCCAGGCCGTGGTCGGAAATCGTGATTTTGCGGGCCTCTTTGTCCACGGTCACGCGCACTTTCAGCTCGCCCAGCTCGCCCTTGAACTCGCCCAGCTGGGCCAGGCTCTTCAGCTTCTGGGTGGCATCGACGGCATTACTGACCAGTTCCCGCAGGAAAATCTCGTGGTCGGAATACAAGAACTTCTTGATAATCGGGAAGATGTTCTCGGTGTGGATGGAAATGGAGCCGGTTTCTTGCATGATAATGAGGTATCGGGAAAGGTTGAAAGTCAGACGGAATGGCCGGGCACAGGGCCGCAGGCCACGGGTCGCGTAGCTTTCAAAGGACGTTCCAAGGGCTAATTCGCTGTCAGATTGACAGCCACGGGGGTGAGCCGGGGGCTACGAGTCGTGCGGCCGGTAGAGCGGGCGGGGTGTGGCCGGGGCCGATGCGGGCGGAATGGCGGGGCCGTGCAGGGCGGCCCACTCGGCCAGTAGCGCGGGCAGACGGTCCGAATAGTCGCTGAGCCAGTGCAGGCCCGGGCCTGGCTGCGGAAAATACTGAATATCAAACCGAATGCTACGCCGAGCCTGGGCAATGAGCGACTCAATGGCCAGCTGGTTGTGCACCCGGCGGCGGTGGTTGACGAGCACTACTCGCTCCAGCGGCGAGTTTACCACGGCCGCCATCCAATCGGTGCTCAGCCACACCTGGTCGTACACCGAAATATCGGGCAAGGTGTTCATGTTGAGCAGCAGGTGGCGCACCCCCAGCTGCTGGCTCAGCTGTAGCAGCTCCGTAGCACTCGTGCGGAAGGTGCGCATGTCATCCCCGGAAGCCCACTCCACGCGCAATAGGCCCAGCGGCTCATCATACTGTAAGGAAAAATCGGAAATGCTGGTAATTATCACAACAAATAGCGGAATGGGCCGCACGGGACGAAGGTACTGGACTCGGTACGAAAACCGTCTGCCCTTAGGTTGTTGAACGCGCGAAAAGTAAAATTTATTCTCCGCGCAGCTTTAATTCTTTCCCGCCATCTTTGTATTGTGCAAGCTCTTCGCGCCCATTTAGCCCTGCTCCTGCTGCTCTGCCTCGTGCGGACGCTGCTGCCCGAGGCGTGGATTCTGGCCTTGCACCCCCACGCCCACACCACCGTGGAGCCGGCCCACACGCCGGCCTTCCAGCGCACGGGCAAGGCCTTGCTCAGCGCCAGGCACCAGCACTGCGAGGTAGAACAATTCTACAACGCGGCCTACCAGGCCGCCCTGCCGGTGGTGTTGCCCCTGCCCCGTGTGGCGCCGCACTACGCCGCCGCAGTGCCGCTGCCGCCCGTACGGACGGTGGCCGGCGAGCTGCTTTTTGCGCGCCGCCTGCGCGGCCCACCGCGCCGCGCCTAACCCCGGCGCATTCTCCTTTTTCATAATAATTCTCCGCCTCACCCGCGGCTGTGCTTGTACGCCGGCCGGCGGGCCGGGCTGTTTTGGCTTCTTTTTTATGCTGTCAACTTTCTCGCGCATTCACTTACTCGTGGCCTTGGCGACAATGCCGGTCACGCTTTTTGCCCAATCGGCTCCGCCGGCAGCCCCGCGCGCGCGGACTACTGCCCCGCCCCTCACCGGCCGCGTGACCGATGCCGCCACTGGCGAGGCCCTGCCCGGCTCCACCGTTCTGTTCGACGACCTGAAACAGGGCACGGCCACCGGGCCCGACGGCAGCTTTAGCTTCGGCAACCTGCCACGCGGGCGCTTCACGGTGCAGGTGCGCTCGCTGGGCTACAACACCATGACGCAGACCGTGGACACCGGCAACGGCCAGCCGCTGGACATCAAGCTGACCGTGGCCGCCACCGAAATCGGGCAGGTGGTGGTCACGGGCGTGTCGCAGGCCACGCAGCTACGCCGCTCGCCCATCCCCACCTCGGTTATCGACCACACGCGGCTCAACCAGACCTCGGCCTCCAACATCGTGGACGCTATTGCGCACACGCCCGGCGTGGCCCAGATTACGACCGGCGCGGCCATCAGCAAGCCCGTGGTGCGCGGGCTGGGCTACAACCGCGTCATCACCCTGAATAACGGCGCCAAGCAGGAAGGCCAGCAGTGGGGCGACGAGCATGGCATTGAAATTGACGAGTTTAGCGTGGACCGGGCCGAGATTATCAAGGGCCCGGGCTCGCTGCTGTACGGCTCCGATGCCATGGCCGGCGTCATCAATTTCCTGGCCCCCGACCCCATTGCCGAAGGCCACATCACGGGCCTGGCCACGGCCAGCTACCAGACCAACAACCACCAGCAGGGCTATTCCTTCCAGAACGCGGGCAACCTCAACGGCTTCAACTGGCTGGCCCGGGGCACCCGCAAGGTGGCCGGCGACTACCAGAACCGCTACGACGGCCGGGTGTACAACTCGGGCTTTAATGAATGGGACGCCAACGGCTACGTGGGCCTGAACAAAAGCTGGGGCTATTCGCACCTCACGTTCAGCACGTTCAACCAGCGCCTGGGGCTGACGGAGGGCACCCGCGACCCCAAAACCGGCCGCTTCGTGAAGGACGTGCCCAGCGGCGACTCCACCCTATCCGTGCCCGTGACCGACGGCGACCTGCGCGGCTACGGCCTGGCCGTGCCCCAGCAGCAAATCAACCACCTGCGCATCGGCACCGATAACAGTTTTATTCTGGGCTCGGACGGGGCCCGCATCGGCTTGCAGGTGAGCTACCAGCAGAACCTGCGGCGCGAGTACGGCAACGTGGCCGACCCCGCCGAAACCTCGCTCTACTTCCAGCTGCGCACCGTGGACTATTCGCTGCGCTACTTTCTGGCCGAGAAAAACGGCTGGAACCTGACCGTGGGCACCAGCGGCCTGCACCAGCAAAACCGCAACCTGGGCCAGGAATTCCTGATTCCGGCCTACCGCGTGAGCGAAGGCGGCGTGTTTGCGGTGGGCAAAAAGACGATTGGCGCGCTTGACATCAGCGGCGGGCTGCGTTATGATATTCGCCGGATTTCGGCCGACCAGCTGCTGCTCGACGGCAACGAGCGGCCCAGCGCCGACCCCACGGCCGAAACCAAGTTTCCGGGCTTCGTGAGCACCTTCCGCAACTACAGCGGCAGCCTGGGGGCGGCGTATAATCTGAACGAGAAGCTGACCGTGAAGGGCAACCTCTCGCGGGGATTCCGGGCCCCCAACATCGCCGAGCTGGGCTCGAATGGCAAGCACGAGGGCACCATCCGCTACGAAATCGGCAACGAAAACCTGGCGGCCGAAACCAGCCTGCAGGTCGACGCCGGCGTGAGCTACGTCACGGACCACGTCCGTTTCAGCGCCGATGCCTTTGAGAACAGCATTGATAACTACATCTTTACGCGCCGCCTGCTCACGGCCAGCGGGGCCGACTCCTTGCGCGACGGCACGGGGGCCTATAAGTATGAGCAGGGCAAAGCCCGCCTGGTGGGCGGCGAGGTCAGCCTCGACCTGCACCCCCACCCGCTCGACTGGCTGCACTTCGAAAACTCGTTTTCGATGGTGCGCGCCGAGCAGCTGAACGTGGACCAGGCCCAGCGCTACCTGCCCTTCATCCCCGGCGACCGGCTGCAGTCGGAGCTGCGGGCCAACTTCCGCCGCCAGGGCAAGCGCATCGCCAATCCCTACGCCCGCGTGCAGCTGGAGCACACCTTCGCCCAAAACCGCTACTTCTCGGCCTTCGATACGGAGACGGCCACGCCGGGCTACACGCTGATTAACGCCGGCATCGGCACTGATTTGGCCAATGCCCAGGGCAAAACCCTCTTTTCGCTGTATTTGACCGCGAATAACCTGTTCGACGTGGGCTACCAGAGCCACCTGAGCCGCCTGAAATACGCCGATTACAACGTGGCGAACGGCCGCACGGGCGTGTTCAACCAAGGGCGCAACGTGAGCGTGCGGCTGGTGGTGCCGCTCGATTTTAAGTAATCTGCGCCATAAACCGCGACACGTAGCCGCCCATGCTTCTTGTGAGGCATGGGCGGCTTTTTTTCACTCGGTGAAGGTGATACTTCCGCCGAAAATGGATTAATTGGTACATGCCTGCTCCGATGACTCCTTCGCACCCAGCCGCGTCCGTTCTTCCTTCGGACGCCCTCCGCCAAGCCCTGCTCGCCGACCGCGAGCAGGCGCTCACCCGGCTGTATCGCCGCGCGTTTCCGGCGGTGCGGCGGCACATTTGCCGCCACGGCGGCACGGCCCCGGATGCGCAGGACGTGTTCCACGATGCCCTCGTCGTTTTCTATGAGCAGGCCGTGGGTGAGAAGCTGGTGCTCACTTCTTCGGCCAGCACCTACCTGGTGGGCATCGCCCGCAACCTGTGGCACCACGAGCAACGCCGCCGCGCCCGCCTGCCGCACGAGGCTTTGCCCGATGACCTGAACGAGCTGGCCGAAGACTCGGCTGCTGCGGAACCAGCTTTCGCGGTGCTGGACTACGTGGCCCGGCTGGGCGAGAAATGCCGGAGCATTCTGCTGGCCTTCTACTACTTCCAGCAGCCACTGACGCAGATTGCCGAAGCCCACGGCTACCGCTCCGTGCGCTCGGCCACGGTGCAGAAATTCAAGTGCCTGGAGCGCCTGCGGGAGTCGGTACGGGCCGTGTTCTCATCCGAAACCGTTGACTACTAAGCCATGCGCCCCGAACTAGAACGCCTGCACCTGATTGAGCAACAGCTGCTCCAGGGCCCCGCCGCCCTCCCGTCCAGCAGCTGGCGCCTGCGCCAGCTGCTGGACGGCGAGCTGGCTGCTGATACCCTGGCGCAGCAGCGGCTCTACCACGGCCTGCGCCTGGCCGGCCGCCAGCAGCTGCGGCACGAGCTGCGGCTGATTCACGCGCGGCTGTACGAGGGACGGTTTGCCTGGCTACGCCGCCTCTGGCCGGGGTAGCGACGCCCTAACGACTTTTTTCACCCCGCATCACGGGCTTTCCGCTCCATGCTTTTCGAGCACGGCCGGCCCGTCATGCCCTTTTCCACCCCTATTTTCCCCATGCTCAACCAAACCGAATTCCGAAAATTCGCCGTGCACGGCCGGGGCCTCAACGGCCTGGGCGTCGACCAGTATATAAGCCATGTCGAAGGCCAGGCCCGGCCGTACATCAATAACATGACCCGCTCCGTCATTGAAGAAAGGCCACAGAATTTCCGGGAAATCGACGTGTTTTCGCGGCTCATTATGGACCGCATCATCTTCCTGGGCCAGGCCGTCGACGACAACATTGCCAACATCATCAACGCCCAGCTGCTGTTTCTGGAGTCGGCCGATGCCCGCAAAGACATCCTGCTCTACATCAACTCGCCGGGCGGCTCGGTGTATGCCGGCTTTGGGATGTACGACACCATGCAATACGTGCAGCCCGACGTGGCCACTATCTGCACCGGGCTGGCGGCCAGCATGGGAGCCTTTCTGCTGTGCGGCGGCGCCCTGGGCAAACGCTCGGCCCTGCCCCACGCCCGCGTCATGATTCACCAACCCAGCGGCGGGGTGCAGGGCCCGTCGGCCGACATCGAAATCACGGCCCGCGAGGTGGTGAAGCTGCGCCAGGAGCTCTACGGCATCTACGCCGAGCGCACCGGCAAAACCTACCAGCAAATCCACGACGACTCGGACCGCGACTACTGGATGCGGGCTGACGAAGCACAAGCCTACGGCCTGATTGACGAGGTGCTGGAGCGGAAGCCGGTGTAGGCTCCCAACGTTGCCGGATGGCACTAAGACGATGGCTTATCTTTAGGCCTCCTTCCAGTCTTTGCCCCACTGCCATGCCGTTTTCTACTTTTTTTCAGTCCCGTACGCTGCTGTTTTGGGGGGTTCTGCTGGCCGGGCTCAAGCCGCTGCACGCGCAGACGCTGGACCCGGCCTTTCAGCCCACCGTGGCGTACACGGCCACCCTGCAGCCGGGCACGGTGCGGGCGTTATATCAGCAGCCTGATGGGCGCATTCTGGTGGCCGGCGACTTTGCAGTGTTGAATAACTGGCCCACCACCAACATTGCCCGCCTCTGGCCCGATGGGCGCGTAGATACCACGTTCACCGCCCCGGCATTCACGGGCGGCCCGGTGCTGGCTTTGGTCGGCGATGCCCAGGGGCGCGTGGTGGTGGTAGGCAATTTCGGTGCTGTGAACGGGCTGCCGCGCGCCGGCGCCGCCCGGCTACTACCCAGCGGCGCGCTCGACCCAAGCTTCATTCCCAACCTGCGCGCCGCCAGTAGTTCCCTGGTACCCAGCGTGCGAGCCGTGGTGGTGCAGCCCGACGGCAATATCATCCTGGGTGGCTATTTCGGGGCGGCGGGGGCCAATGGCGCTATCGTTCCGCACGTAATCCGGGTGCTGCCCAACGGCCTGCCCGACGCGAGCTTCGTGCCCGCCATGCCGTATTCGGGCCAGGTGAATGCGCTGCTGCTGCAAGCTTCGGGGGCGCTGCTGGTGGCCGGCAATACGTACTCCAGCCCTTTTGGCCTGGAGCTGGTGCGCCGTCTGCTACCCAACGGCAGCCTCGACCCCACCTTCAACCTCGTGCCGGCCAACCAGACGGTAGCTGGCGCGGGCCTCTCAATGGCCAGTACACCCACTGGCTTTGTACTGGCCGGGGCCTTCATCAGCGTCGGCAGCCAGACCCGGGCCAGCGTGGCGCGGTTCCTCGCCGATGGCACCCTGGATGCCACATTCACCTCCCCCTTGCCCAACGTGATGCCCGCTACGCAACTCAACGCCGTGGCCGTGGAGCCAACCGGCAACGTGGTGATTGGGGGCGCGGTTTCGACGGGCGGGCTGCGGCGGCTCCTACCCACCGGCGCTTTCGACAACACCTATTTCAACCCCGCCGTTATTGCGGGCACTGATGGCGACGTGTTTGCCATTGTGCCGCAGCCGAATGGCAACGTGCTGGTGGGTGGCTCATTTGTGCGCATTGCCGGGCAGCGCCGCTACGGCCTGGCCCGGGTGCTGGCACCGGGTGCGTTGGCCGTGGCCACGCCGCGAGCAGCGGCTGAGCTCACCATTTACCCCACCCCCGCCCACGACCAGCTCCACGTCCAGCTCGATGCGGCGGCCACCCCCCAAACCCTGGCGTTACTCGACATGCTCGGCCGCCCCGTGTTCATGCGGCAGGCTCCAGCCGCCGAAACCACCTTGCCAACGGCTCACCTGAGTCCCGGCATTTACCTCCTGCGCGTAGCATACGCCACGGGCTCGGTGAGCCGGCGCATAGTGATACAGTAGCCATTCGAACTCTGTATTCCTTTAAGCGTTTAGGACAGTATGCCCCACGACCACCACGACCACTCCCACGCCGGCCACGTTCACGCCGCCCCGCCGCCCGGCGGCGCGTTCAGCATGGCCTTTGCCGTTGGCATCGGCCTCAACCTGGCCTTCGTCATCGCCGAAACCATTGGGGGACTGGCCGCGCACTCCGCCGCGCTACTTGCCGATGCCGGCCACAACCTGAGCGACGTGCTCAGCCTGGGCCTGGCCTGGGGCGCGGCCTGGCTGGCCGGGCGGCGCTCCACGGCGCGCTATACCTATGGCTACAAGGGCGCTACCATTCAGGCGGCGCTGCTGAACGCGGCCTTGCTCTACGCCGCGCTGGGCTTTATTCTCTGGGAAACCATCGACCATCTGCGCCACCCGGCCCCGGTCAACGGCTGGTCGGTGATGATACTGGCCGGCATCGGCATTGCCGTCAATGGCATCACCGCCTACCTGTTTCGCGCCGGGCAGAAGTCCGACGTGAATGTGCGCGGGGCCTACCTCCACATGCTCACCGATGCGCTGGTGAGCGTGGGTGTGGTGCTGGGCGGCGGCCTGGTGATGTGGACCGGCTGGACCTGGCTCGACCCCATCATCAGCTTGGGCATCCTGGTCATGATTGCCGTGAGCTCCTGGGCGCTGCTGCGCGACACCGTGCGCCTGGGCCTGCAGGCCGTGCCCAACGGCATTGACCTGGCCGCCGTGCAGGCCTTTTTATTGAAGCAGCCGGACGTGACCAGCGTGCACGACCTGCACATCTGGAGCCTGAGCAGCGGCGACCACGACACCGCCCTCACCGCCCACCTCGTGCGGCCCGGCGGCGCCGATGCCGCCTGGCTCTCCGCGCTCGTCAAGGGCCTGGAAACGGAGTTTCACATCCACCACAGCACCGTGCAGGTGGAGGACGGGCACATGCCCGGCGGCTGCCACAGCGGCTGCCACGACAGCGTGCCAGCCCCCGAGCTGGCCACCGCCAGCCACTAGCCGGGGCGAGGTATGGCACTGACGAAAGTTGGTGCTACATTTCGCCATGCAACTCTCCCACCCTGCCAAAAGCACCGTTTTCACCGCCGCCGTCATCGTGGCCGCGCTGGGCTATTTCGTCGACATCTACGACCTGATTCTGTTCAGCATCGTGCGCGTCGACAGCCTCAAAAGCCTGGGCGTCACGGCCGCCCAGGAAATCACCAACCAGGGCCTGTTCCTCATCAACATGCAGATGGGCGGCATGCTGCTTGGCGGTATTCTGTGGGGCATATTGGGCGATAAGCGGGGCCGGCTGTCGGTACTGTTTGGCTCCATTCTGCTGTATTCGCTGGCCAATATTGCCAACGGCTTCGTCACCAGCATCGACCAATACGCGTGGCTGCGGCTCATTGCGGGCATCGGGCTGGCCGGCGAGCTGGGCGCGGGCATCACCCTCGTGAGCGAGGGCCTGCCCAAGGAAAAGCGCGGCTACGGCACCATGATAGTGGCCACCGTGGGCGTGAGCGGCGCGCTGCTGGGCTACTGGGTGGGCCACCGCTTTGGCTGGCGCAACGCCTATTTCGTGGGCGGCGGGCTGGGACTGGCGCTGCTGGTGCTGCGGGTGAGCGTGTTCGAGTCGGGCATGTTCCGCCAGGTGCAGGCCCGGGCCGAGGTTGCGCGCGGCAACTTCTTCAGCCTGTTCACCAACCCGGTGCGGCTGGGCAAGTACCTGCGCATTTTGCTGATTGGGGTGCCGCTGTGGTTCGTGGTGGGCATTCTGGTGACGCTGGCGCCCGAGTTTGGGCGGGCACTGGGCCTCACGGGCGAGGTTACGGGCGGGCTGGCGGTGTTCTGGTGCTACTTCGGGTTGGTGTTCGGCGACTTTTTCAGCGGGGCACTCAGCCAGCTCTGGCACTCGCGCAACAAGGCGTTACAAGTATTTCTGGTGTTCTGCACCGCATTGGTGGCCGTGTATTTATTTGCCATCAAGGGGGCTTCGCCGGACACGTTCTACGCCGTGTGCTTCGTGCTGGGCGTGTCGGTGGGGTTCTGGGCGCTGTTTGTGACGGTGGCGGCCGAGCAGTTCGGCACCAACCTGCGGGCTACCGTGGCCACTACGGCCCCCAACTTTGCGCGGGGCGCGGTGGTGGGCCTGGTGCCCGCCTTCAAGTACCTCAGCGGGGCGTTGGGCGGCATCATTCCGGGCGCGGCGGTGCTGGGTGGGGTGTCGCTGCTGGTGGCCTTCTGGGCGGTGAGCACCCTGCCCGAGAGCTACGGCAAAGACCTTGATTACGTGGAAGAATAAGCTGGACGGCGCAGTTTGTTTCGCAGCAAAAGCATTGGTTCTGAAAACCCTGCCCCAGGCCCAACGTAAACAGCCCAAACCCAACGGGCTTTTCAACCCACTCCCATGAAAAAATTCTTCGGCTTACTCGCCATTATCGTGGCTTCAGCCCTATCCGCCCAAGCCCAAACCACGCCTCCCGCTACCGACCCGGCTACGGCCACACCGCTCACGCCGGAGCAGCAGCAGCAGCGTGCCGCCGACGCCAAAGCCGCTTACGAGTCGCAGAAGCAGCAAACCAACGCCAGCGACCAGGCTGTGCGCGACAGCAAAAACCAGCTCAAGGAAACCGCTAATCAGAAAAGCGACCTAAAAAAGCAGATGCGCGAGCAGCGCGACCAGGAAAAGGTGCAAAAAAGCCAGCTCAAACAGCAGCGCGACCAGGCCAATGAAGCCAAAAAGCAGGAAAAGATGGCCCGCGACCAGGCCAAAGCCGAAAAGAAGCGCGCCAAGGAAATGAAGTAGCCGGCCCTGCCGCTACGTTTTCAAAAACTCCGGCTTTGGTCGGAGTTTTTTATTGTCCGCTTTCCAGCCTCCGGCCCTACTTTCACGCTTCCAACCGTCCCTTGCCCCATGGCTACGCCCACCAAAAACACCACTCAGTATTATCCGTGGCACCATTTTGTGCTGCTGCCGCTGGCCCTGCTCATGGCCGGCTACGCCATACTGCGCTACACCAAAGTAGCCGGCGACGACGACCAAATCGCCCGGCTCTGGTTTAGCTTGGCGGCCCTGGCTGTTATCGGCCTGGGCGTGCTCATGATGCTGCGCCAGCACTACGCCCTGCAATTGCAGGACCGCATCTGCCGGCTCGAAGTGCGCCAGCGGTATTTTGAGGTCAGCGGCCAACGCTTTGCGGCCCTTGAGCAGCAGCTGACTCTCAGCCAAATATTAAGCCTGCGCCTGGCCGGCGACACCGAGCTGCCCGCCCTGGCCCAGGCCGCCGCGCAGGAAAAACTTTCACCCAAAGACATTCAGGCCCGTATCACCAATTTCCAGTTCGACACGATGCGCGTCTGAGGCAGGGGTAGTTGTCGGTTGTTCATTGTCAGTTGTTAGGCGTTTCTTAAAACTGATTTGTTCGACCAGCAGCCAACCACGAATAACCAACAACCGACAACCAACTCCATGATTCTCTACAACGTCACCAGCAGCATCGAGCCCACCGCGGCCGACGAGTGGCTCGATTACATGCGCTCCACTCACATGCCCGAGGTTATGGAAACCGGCTTTTTCATCAAAAGCCAGCTTTGCCGCCTCCTCAACGAAGAAGACGACGGCATCACGTACGCCGCGCAATACTATTGCCTCAGCCTGGAGCAGCTGGAGGAATATCAAACCCTGTGCGCCCCCGCATTGCGCGCCGATATGGAAAGCCATTTTGCGGGCAAGTACGTGTCGTTCCGCACCGTGCTCGAAGTAGTGGAGTAGGAAGGCGCCGGCCGGCACAAAACCGTGCTCCGTGCTGTTAATCCGGCACTGTATGAAAAACATCCTCTTCTTCGGCGACAGCCTCACGGCGGGCCACGGCCTGCGGGCCAGCGAAAGCTTTCCGGCGCTCCTGCAGCAGCGCCTCGACCAGCAAAACCTTCCTTATAAAGCGTTTAACTACGGGGTGAGCGGCGAAACCAGCGCCGGCGGCCGGCAACGCCTGGCCTCAGTGCTGGCCCGGCACCCGGTCGACGTCTTCGTCCTGGCCCTGGGGGCCAACGACGGCATCCGGGGCATTCCGGTGCGCGAAACCACTCAGAACCTGCAGTTCATTATCGACGCCGTGCGGCGGCAGTACCCGGAAGCGCGGCTGGTGCTGGCCGGCCTGGAATTCTCTTTCGACCTGGGCCCGCTGGGCGGCCACCGCCTGGCCCACTATGCGGCCGAGTTCAAGGCGCTGTTCCGTACCCTGGCCGATAAGAACAGCCTGCCCTTTGTGCCCTTCCTATTACAAGGCGTGCTGGGCCGCCGCGAGTTGAACCTGGCCGACGGCGTGCACCCCAACGCTACAGGCCAGCAAGTCCTGGCCGAAAACGTGTGGCAGATATTAGGCCCGCTGCTGGTTACCCAAACAAATTCCCCTGCACCGGCTGCGGGATGATGCGCGGCGGCGGCACGGCGATGCCGGTCAGCATTTTCATCTTCTCCAATAAGTATTGCGTGAGCACCGGCGCGTGGCGCACGTCTTTTTGGTGGATGAAAAAGTAGATGTCGTGCACGCCCTGCGCCACCCAGGCGGCCAGGCGCTCGGCCCAGGCATCGGCGCGCTGGTAGTCGGTGCTGTGCAGGCCGTGGCCATTGAAGCGGATGAAGGCCACGGGCGTGGTCAGGCGCATGGGCAGCACGTCGCGCCGGCCGGCCACGTCGGCTATCACCAGCGTTTTATTAAGGGCTTCGAACGTGGCAAACACCGCATCGGCCAGCCCCTTATCGGCAAACCAGCGCGGGTGGCGCAGCTCCACGGCCAGCGGCACGGCTTCGGGGAAGTCGAGCAGGAAGCGCTCCAGGCGGGGCAAATGCTCGGGGCCGAAGTGCGGCGGCAGCTGCAAAAACGCCCAGCCCAGGTTGTCGCCCAGGCTTTCGAAGGCCCGCGCCGTGGTCGCCACCAGGTCATCGGCCTGAAACAGCTCCCGCTCGTGGCTGATGCTGCGCGGCAGCTTCGGACAGAACTTAAAGCCGGAATCCGGCCCCACGGCCTCGCGCCAGCGCCGCACCGTTGCCGCATCGGGAATGCGGTAGTGCGTCGTATTCAGCTCAATGCTATTGAACTGCTGCGCGTAGTAGTGCAGGTAATCGGGCTCCCTGATGCCGGCCGGGAAGTACGTGCCCAGCCATTCCTTATTGGTCCAGATGGGGCAGCCGACGTGCAGCCGCGCCGGCACCGGCTGCGTGAGCCGGGCGCGGGCCAGCACGCGGGCCGTTTCGGGGTGGTCGGGCGGCAACCCAAAATCAACGTAGCGCAGGTCGGGCAGACGGCCAAAATCCATGGCACAAAGGTAACCTCCGCGCCTTTCGCCCGCTATTCGGCAAACACCATGTCGATGCACAGCGCCGCCGCCACTATCATGGGCCGGATGCCGTCCTGGGCCGCCACCGTGGGCTCGATGCTGATGACGTAGTTGTCGGCCGAGGTAAACAGCTCGCGGCCCAGGCCCATCCACTTCTTGGTCACCAGCGCAATCTGCTCGCCGCTGCGCAGAAACTTGTAGTCGAAGCTGGTCAGCTTGCCCTGCACCGTGCAAATCACCTGGTCGTTCACGTCGAGCACGTCCAGCTTGCCGCCCAGGCTGAACACCTTCTGCCGAAATTTCCCCACCAGCATTTCATTGCCGTCGAACACCTTCACCGTGGACCGGAAGAACGACACCCCCCGCGTGAGGCGCAGCACGAGCTGCCCTGCCTGGTCTTTCACCTCAATGTCGAACGGCGTCTGGGTCTTGTATTTCGTGAACCGGAATATTTTGGTGAAGAACCCTAGATTAGGTTCCCGGCATTCCAGCAGCAGCCCTTGCGACTGCAAATCCAGGATATCATAGCTGTTGGCAGCTTTGAAAATTCCGACGTGCTCTTTGACAAAGAATTGGTTGTTAGTAAGGATGGGATTCATGCAAATATTTGAGGTGAAAAGTAGCCTGCAAGTATAGCTCTCTTTCCGGTCTTGGGGTGCCCGTGCCACTCCTGGCACACTATTGCTTTCTCCCTCCGTTACGACCGCCCCGAGCCAGGGGCCTGACGCCGAAAGCAAAGTCGCCTCCCTGTAGGTGCTTACGAAAAATCCGGGACTTTTGCAACCGGGCTTCGAAGGTAGCCGGCCGGCCAATGCCCAAATTTTATACCCGTCGCATAATCTAATTTCGGTGCCTGTGCAATGGCTCGGGCCTTATTCAGCAAAATATACTTTGAGGTAATCTCACGGCTACTTTTCAGGCCAACATAAAGATTAATTAAATGCAAGTTTTCTTGACAATAGACAATTTTTAGCCTAACTCGGTTAGCAGAAGGGGGTCCTTTTTTAGCATTGCCGGGTTTGAGCGGCCTATGTTTGTTCCGTTCACCATCGGCTAGCCGCATGATTTTATTTCGTCGCCTTACAGTACCCGCCCTCTCCAGTTGTTTCTTTTTTCTGCTGACTTTGCTGAGCGCTCCGGCGCACGCCACTTCCCACGGCACCACCAGGTCAGTTCCCGCCTCTAGCTCTTCGGCCACCACGGTGATGCGGGGCCGGGCCTCCTGGTATGGCAGTTACTTCCAAGGCCGACGCACGACCAGCGGCGAGCGCTACAACCGCTTCAAGTACACCTGCGCGCACAAAACCCTGCCTTTTGGCACCCGGCTGCGGGTTACGAACGTGAAAAACGGCAAATCCGTCGTCGTGCGCGTTTCCGACCGTGGCCCGTTCCGCCACGAGCGTATTCTCGACTTATCCGAAGCCGCCGCCCGGCCGCTGGGCGTGGTAGATTGCGGCGCCGCCACGGTAGTGGCCGAAGTGGTGGCCGCCGACACGCCCCTGGGCCCGGCCACCACGCCCGATAACCTGGCCGCCCTTTTCGCCGCCGACCCCACCCCCGAAGCCGCCTTTGCTACCTATTCGGTCGTTCCGGAGCCCATTATCAGCGCTGCTGACTCAGTGGCCCGTGTAGCCAATACGGCCACGCTGATTGCGGCTTCCACTAGCTCGAAAGCGGAGGTAATCACCGCCACTGAATCGGTAAACTGCCCCGCCGGGTTCCTCATTCAGGCCGGCTCCTTTGTTGATGCCGGCAATGCCCGCACGGTACAGGCCCGCATCAAGTCGCTCCTGCCCGACCTCAACGTCGACATTTCCCAGGACTTGCTCGACGGCCGCCAGCGCAGCCGCGTGCTCGTGGGCAACTTCGGCGAGCGCCCCGAGGCCGAAGCCGTGCGCCAGCAATTGCTGGTATGGGGCATTGGCGGGCTGGTGCGCGAAGTGGCCCTGCGATAAGGCAAGGAATCTAGCTCTACACTCCCGCCAAAGGCGTTAATAGCGAAAGCCTAACACCCGAAAACGACAGGGCCGCTTCTGAACCAACTGGTTCGGTGGCGGCCTTGTCGTTTCCGGGCGTTAGGCTTTCTTACTCCTTGCCAATACGGCGTTGCCCGGCGGGGCTTACTCGGCGGCCAATACCACCAGCTTGTGCCGGGCCACCAGCTGCCCGGCCGCGAAGCGCTGTACCCCGTAGAGGCCGGGGCGCAGCGCCGCGGGCAGCACCACGGTGCCCTGCGCTGACACGGCCAGCCGGGCCACCTCCCGGCCCAGGGCATCTACCAGCCGCAGCGTGTGCAGCCCCGGCGTACCGGCGGGCCCAATGTGCAGCTGCGCCCCGGCGCGGGCCGGCTGGGGGTAGAGCGCCAAACCGGCAAAATCCGCTGGGGTCATCGCGGCCGTGGGCGTAGCCTGCACCACGTAGCGGCGGCAGGGCTGGCCCAGACGGGCCAGCCACGCCGGCTGGGCCAGCAGCCGCCCGGTGGCGGCGTTGCGCTGCTGCCCCCAGCCGCTGACCACCACTGACGAGTCGGGCAGGTACTGCCAGGCCGAGGGCGTGACCTGGGTGCAGGTTTGCGAGCAGTACGTGTCCCAGCCCAGCACCCGGCCCTGCGGGCTCAGGCGCACGAGGTCAAACTCGTTTTGCCGCACGCGGGGGTGGCCGTTGGTGGCGTACTCGGTGACCATCACGCTCAGGCCCCCGTCTGCGCGCTCGCGCACCTGGCCGGGCTGGATGTCGGCCGTCGGGTCGGCCGGGCCGGCGGCCGTTGGGGCGGGCAAGAGTGTGCGCCACACCACGCGCAGGGACGTGTCGATTTTGGCCACGAAGCCCCGTACCCGCTGCCGGTTGAGCGAGTCGAGGCGGCAATACCCGGTTATCACGTAGCCGCTGCCATCGCGCAGGCGCACCATGTTGTTTAGGTCGCCCGTTACGACATCAGCGCGGCGGCCGAAGGGCTCGACCCAGCGGGTACGACGGGGCCGGCCCGCCGAGTCGGTTTCGATGGCATAGAACTGAAAATCGATGGAGTCGCGCTGGGTGTCGCCAAAAAGCAGTAAGCCCCGGCGCGGCGCTTCCAGCACCTGCCACAAGTAGGCATAGCCGCCCACGTAGGCGGGGTTGGCCGGGTCGAGGCGAATGGCGGGGTTGAGGTATTGCCGCTGCCAACGCAACGTGCCGGCCGTGTCGAGGCACACCAGAGAATAGTGCAGGGCCAGCGGCCGCTGCCCCGTTCCGCTCCCATCGCCGCCGCCGGCTACATAATACCGGCCGTCCTGGTACAACGTCTTGGTGGGCTGATGGGCGACGTTGATAGCGGGACGCCCTAATACCTTCACGGTGTCCCCGTTGGCATTCAGCCAATGGTATATGCCCGTGAGGCCAATGGCATTGTTGGCGTCCTGGGTCCCTGCCGCGAATACCCCGTTTCGCCAGGGCGCATCTATTAGCCCCCCAGATGCGGCCCGGCCCCGCTGCTGCCAGCGTCTCGTACCGGAGAGGTCATACTTCGTCCAATAGCCAAATATGCTGGAAGCACTTGCCCCCACGGTAATAACGCCATTTTGCACCAAAAACCGCGCGTAGATATTTGGATTGTTCAAGGAGTTTGGATTGCCGAATAGGTCTGTGCGTTCCCAAGTCCCAACACCCTGCGCTACAACAGGCGAGACAGCTATTGCCACCAGCAACAGCAACCCCAGTAATTTTTTCCTCAACATAAGTGGATGGAAAAGCCGTTGCGTCCAGCTATTTCGTTAGCCGCAACGGTCTTTCTGTTAACGGTTGATAAGAACCTTTTGCGTGGTCACGGGCACACCATCCACCAAAAAGGTGGCCGCGTATTGCCCGGCGGGTATAGCCCGGACGTTTACATCGGCTTGCCGCATTCCTTTGTCGCCGGCTATCAGCTCGGCTTGCAGCACTACTTTTCCACTCAGCAAATCCGCGAGGCGCAGCACCGCCTGGCCCACGGGAGCCGTCACCTCAACATGCAGCTGGTCCGTTGCCGGATTTGGGAAAAGGGTATAGCTAGTGGTTAACCGTGCCGCAGAGGCAGCGCTACCGCTTCCAGCCAGCCGGGGCACAGCCGCCCGAATACCGACGTTAGGATACAGATAATTAAACCACAGAGCGGCCATTTCGGCCGTGCCACCGGGGGTACGCGCCAGGCGGTGCAGGGTGGTGCTGTCGGCGGCCGAAACCAGCCGCTGGCCAGGCAAAGGAGCCGCGCTCTTTTGCCCCATGTGGCTCAGCACGTCGGAGAGCGCCAGGCGGTCATTGGCAGCCGGGTAGGCTGCTATCCGCGCCGCCAGCACGGGCCGCAGGGCGGCGGCCAGCACGGACCGGCCTGTCCGGCGGTACTGTTCCAGCAGGTCCAGCCCCAGCCCGTAGAAGGCGTTCGCATTGGCGAGGGGTAAGGTCCGCACGTAGGCATCCAGGGCCGCCGTATCTGGCTGCTCCTGCAGCAGCCACTCCCGAATGGCCGCCTGGTACCGCCCCAGTCGTGGGGCGGAAGATGCCTGACGGCGCAGGGTGTCCATCAGGGCCTGCATCAGGGCAACACGTGAAGTACCCCGCGCCTGTACGCCGGTACTGACCCCACGGAAGTTCTGGCAATAATTATTGAGGCTATAGGACGGATTTGTCGTGCTGGTTACGCTACCTCGCTGCTGTGGAGGATTTGCGCTATTATTGATGCTAGTAATTTCTTCGTCAGTAGAATTAGAATAGCGGTAATATTTTAGGACTCCATTGGTCCCGTTATTCACGATGGAACGCGTTCCGGTAAGAAGGCCACTGCCATAGTTCGCAAACTTATTCCCCACCGGGTAGGTAAGCGAACCCTGGTTATTTAGCGTAGCATTTGGCTCAATGTAAATGCCGGAGGCTGTCGCGAAGCCTGATGCGGTGAAGGAGTTACACGAGATGTCAAAATTAGCGCTGTACGGCCCGGTATTGGGGCGGATGCGTAAGCCGTGCAGGCAACCACTGAACGTATTGTTATCAATCAGGCCACTGCCCGCCCGCAGGCTAACACCATAGGTCAACTGCCTCAAGGCCAGCTTTTCCATCGGCGAATGCAACTCATCCAGCAATACGCCGGTTTGGGAACGCGACACGGTGGTATCGGGCACGACGCCGTCAACTGCCAGGTTATAGTCGGTAACGGACCCGGTGTTATTCGAGGCCACGAAGCCGTATTGCTGCTCGGCGGGCGCGGTCCACAGTGTTTGGTAGGTGCGGCCCGCCGTGATGTTGTTCATGCCAATGGTTACCTGACTGGGAAAGTGACGCACGTCCTCTTTCATCACGTCCAGCCAGATGCCTACCCGCACCGCACGGTCGACCCGTAGCGTGCCCCCGTCCTGAAAAATCTGACCCTGGCCAGGGGTGTGGGCCACCAGCCCGTAGATGGCCCCTTCGATGTGGTTGCTGCCTTGCAGGAAGATTTTAGGCTGGCCATCGTTGTTGCCGGTCGGCGACAGATGGAGGGCCTCGTAGGTCCAGCTGTCCAGTGTAGCTGATTTGTACGGCGGCAACAGGTTGGGCTGGGAATAGAAATCGCAGTCTTTGATGGTACAGACCGGAACACTCGCATTCCCGGGATTGGTAAAATGGTAGCCGTAATCCAGTACGTGGTACAAATTCTGCTCAAAATGGCAGTTGTCCAGGTTGTAGTAGGCGCCATTGCAGTCAGGCGATACATAAACGCCATACAACGCGTTGGCAACGCCGCAGTTGGTGAGGCTCAGTAGCTGGTCGGACTGCCCAGGGTCGAACGCAAAACCCATCCACATATTAGTGGTGCAGCTGGCATTGAACACCGCCCCAGTCGCCGTAACCGTTGAGCCAGCACCCAAGGTCAGGGCGTAGCCTTTCACTCTTAGCGGCTTGTTAGCCCCCCCCCGAACACTGTAGCCATCAATGTGAAACACGGCCCCCGGCTGAATATCTACCGTGCCGTCCTTAAAATACAAATCCCCGATGACGTGATAATCGCCGGCAACAAAGGTCTGATTACCGCTGTACACCGTGACTTGGTCAGGGTCGCCGATGACGTAATTATACTGCTGCGCCTGGTTACAGTCGGGCACCTGATAAAATATCTGCGCCGTGACTCGGGACCTTATGCTGCCCATTAATACCAGCACGAGTAGCGCCAGCCGTAACAGGCTATAAGAAAGTGGGGGGGGAGTAAGTTTGTTACTCATAATCAGAAGAGTGAAAAAAAGATGGAGGAGTGAGCATGTGCGCTCCGCAACAATATTGCCATGAGTTGCCGGGCCAGGGTCGCTACGCAAAAACCGTGCTGTTTGGCAGCACCCGCCGCAACCGAAGGAGCGTCAAATGTCTGCGCTCTACATTTAGGGCCTGCGAGCAGTATTCACCCGCAATGCGCTTATGAAATCCTGGATAAAAGCTCTGCTGGCGCTGGCCGCGTGCCTCACCCTCGTCTGGACGCTGAACACGAAGCACGGCGACATCCCGCCGTTTGGTAAGCTGCTGAGTCCGTATCGCGGCTTCTGGCAGAACGGCGAGCGGCCCGGCGACTTCCCCGCCCAGCAGACGCTGGCCCTCCCCGGCCTACTCGCTCCCGTGACGGTGCGCTACGACGACCGCCGCGTGCCCCACGTTTTCGCCCAAAACGACCACGACCTGTACTTCGCCCAGGGCTACCTCACGGCCCGCGACCGGCTCTGGCAGATGGAGTTTCAGACCCACGTAGCCGCCGGGCGGCTGGCCGAAATCGTAGGCCCGGCGCGGCTGGAAACGGACCGGTTTTTCCGGCGTATGGGCCTGCCCTTCGGCGCAGCCAACTCGCTGAAGGTGATGATGGCCAACCCCACCACGCGCACCGTGCTCACTTCGTATTCGGCCGGCGTGAATGCCTACATCGACCAGCTTACGCCCGCCACGCTGCCGTTTGAGTACAAGCTGCTCGATTATAAGCCCGAGCCCTGGCAGCCGCTGAAATGCGCCCTGCTGCTCAAGTTCATGGCCTGGGACCTGAGCGGGCGCACCGACGATTTGCGCATGAGCAACATCCTAGGCAAGTACGGCGCGGCCGTCACCAAGGACCTGTTTCCGGATTATCCAACCCGCGAAGACCCTATCGTGCCGGTGGGTACGCCGCTGGATTTCAAGCCGGTGCCGGCACCGGCTGCGCCGAAGTCGTTTGAAGCCGCCTACGCGGCCAACGAGCTGCGCACCGAGCCCGATGCCGAGCTGGGCTCCAACAATTTCGCGGTGAGCGGCAGCAAATCGGCCTCCGGCTTTCCGCTGCTGGCGAACGACCCGCATTTGCAGCTCAACCTGCCCAGCATCTGGTACCAGATTCAGCTGAGCGCGCCGGGCGTGAACGTGTACGGCGTGACCATTCCAGGTGCGCCGGCCGTCATCATCGGCTTTAATGAGAACGTGGCCTGGGGCGTGACCAACGTGGCCGCCGACGTGCTGGACTTTTACCAGCTGAAATTCAAGGACCAGACCCGCCGCGAATACTGGCACGACGGCCGCTGGAAGCCCGTGCGCCGCGTGGTGGAGCACATAAAAATCCGGGGCCACGCCGACCGGCTCGACACCGTGCTCTACACCCACCACGGCCCGGTGGTGTACGACAAGAACGAGAAGCCCTTCCTGAACCAGACGCCCATTGCCCACGCCATGCGCTGGACCGCCCACGACGGCGACAACGAAATCCTGACCTTTTACCGGCTGAACCGGGCCCGCTCCTACCCCGACTACACGGCCGCGCTCACCACCTACGGCTCGCCGGCCCAGAACTTTATCTTCGCTGATAACGAGAAGGATATCGCCATCTGGCCCAACGGCCATTTCCCGCTGAAGTGGCGCGACCAGGGCAAATTCATCCTCGACGGCACCGACCCGGCCTACGACTGGCAGGGCTGGATTCCGCAGGCCCAGAACCCGCACATCAAGAACCCGGCGCGGGGCTTCGTGAGCTCGGCCAACCAGTTTTCGGCCGGTCCCGACTACCCGTATTACCTCAACTGGAGCTTCGGCAGCTACGAGCGCGGCCACCGCATCAACGAGCGCCTAACCGCCATGCGCCAGATTACGCCCGACAGCCTGCGCCAGCTGCAAAACGACGTGCTCGACCTCAACGCCCGGCTCATGTTGCCCCGCATGCTGGCCCTGGTGAGCGCCCCGACGCCCGGCGTGGCACCGCCCGCACCCGCCTCGCCCGAGGGCCAGGTGCTGGCCGAAATGCGCCACTGGCGCTACCAGTACACGGCTGATGCCATTGCCGCCAGCGTGTTCAACCTGTGGTACGGCAACCTGGTGAAGCGCCTCTGGGAAGACGATTTCCCCACCGACCCCACCGGGCCGGCCTACCGCTACCCGGCCCGCGACCGCACCAATACCCTGATTCTGAGCGAGCCCGACTCGCCCTGGATTGACGACCACCGCACGCCCGCCAAGGAAACCCTGGCGCAGCTGGCCCGGCAAAGCCTGCAGTTCGCCACCGACTCGCTCACCCGCAAGTTTGGGCCGCTGTCCTACAAATGGCGCTGGGCTAACCAGAAAAGCACCGACATCCTGCACCTGCTCCAGCTCCCCGGCTTCGGGCAGATGGACGTGGACTGCGGCGGCGGCGCGGGCATCGTGAACGCCACTTCCGAGCGCAACGGCCCCTCCTGGCGCATGGTGGTGGCGCTGGGTCCGCAGGTGCGTGCCTACGGCGTGTACCCCGGCGGCCAGAGCGGCAACCCAGGCTCGCCGTTTTACAATAACCTGCTGGAAACCTGGCGCGTGGGCCAGCTCGATGAGCTGGTATTCCTGCGCAGTGCAACCGAACAGAATGCGCGGGTAGCTACGGCGTGGGAGTTGCGGGGCAAATGAGTCCTGCTGCTGAACAGCCAGCTAAGCGCGAACAAACAAGGCACTATTTCCCCGGCGAGTAACTACATTCCGCTACAAATTCGTTTGCCTATTTTTTTGTCGCCCCATGAAAGCCCGCTTGTCCCTTACAGTATCTGATTTTCTTTGCGCTGCTGTCTTGCTTTTTGCCTTTGCCGCGGTTCAGCCGAGCCATGCTCAGACCACGCCCCCACCTGCGCCCGAGAAAGTAGTTGGCAACAAAGTGTATACCTACGTGGAGCAAATGCCCCAAGTGCCCGGTGGAGGAGGCAACAGGGCCATTGTCGCGGCCATCCAAAGCCGGGTAATTTACCCGCCAGAAGCACTCAAACGGGCACTGCAAGGCCAGGTATTTGTCTCGTTCACAGTGGGGGAAGACGGCGCGGTGCGCGATGCCAAGATTGTCAAAGGCCTCGGCGGGGGCTGCGATGAAACCGTGCTGGATGCCGTGCGGCAGCTCCCCGCCTTCACGCCGGGCCGGCAAGCGGGCAAGCCGGTGGCCGTAAACTTCACGGTCCCGGTAACCTTTACCATCACCGGGGTGTCGTCCAAGCAACGAAATTAAGCCGGGAGCACGCACCAACTATTCAGTCCTCCGGAAGAGTCTGATAAATTTGCGGCATGACTATCTGCCTCCGTACTTCATTTTTTGCCAGGAGCAGGCGGTGTCCTTTTAAGCAGTTTTGGCTACCATTGCTGCTCTTCGTTGCCTTGGCTAGCCAGCCCGCCACGGCGCAGTCCTACAGCCAGTACGCCACCGATACCAGCCAGGTGTTCAGCCTGGTTGAGCAGATGCCGACGCTGCCAGTTGGTGGCGGCAACCTGGCCCTCGTCAAAGCCGTGCAAAAGCAGGTGCAGCTGCCCGTTGAAGTGCGCGAAGGCCGGGTAGAAGGCCGCGTGTATGTGCGCGTCGTCATCGGGGTGAGCGGCGTGGGCCGGCAGGCGGCCGTGGCCCAATCCCTCAGCCCCGCCTGCGATGCCGCCGCCCTGGCCGCCGTGAAACGAATGCCGCGCCTGCTGCCCGGCCGCTACAACGGCCAGCCCGTGGCCACGCTGCTCACCGTGCCGGTCATGTTTCTGTCGCCTCACCACGTGTTTGCGGTGGGCGAAGTGGCCCGGCCGGCGCAGTTTCCCGGCGGCGATGCCGCGCTGGAACAGTACCTGCAAAAGAACAAAGCCACGCCCGCCGAGGTGAAGCTGCGCGACCTGAAAGGCCGCGTTTCCGTGCGCTTCGTGCTGAAACCCGATGGCCGGGTGGGCGCCTGCGAAATTCTCAATTCGCTCTGTGCCAGCTGCGACGACGAAGCCCTGCGCCTCGTGCGCGGCTTCCCGCGCTGGCAGCCCGCACTGGGCTACGACGACCAGCCCGTGGCCATGTACCACGTTCTGAATGTGTGGTTTAGCCCGCCCCCGCCGCCGGCCGGCACCGCCCCGCCGGTAGCTGAAAATCAAGTGTATGCGCAAGTCGAGCAAATGCCGGTGCTGCCTGGCCGCAGTGGGCCCACCGCCGTGCAGTCGGCCGTGCAGGAACTGATTCAATACCCCGAGCACACCGCCAGCGGGGAGGGCCAGCTCAGCTTCGTAGTGGAGCCCGACGGCCGCGTGACGCGCCCCAATATGCGCAAAAGCATCAGCGGCGCGATGGACGAGGCCGTGATGGCAGCGGCCCTGCGCCTGCCCCGTTTCGAGCCCGGCCGCCACAATGGGCAGCCCGTGGCCGTGCTGCTGCTGGTGCCGGTAGTCATCGATATTCGCTAATTACCGCACAAAAAAGTGGCTTCCTTGGGGAAGCCACTTTTTTGTGCGGTAATTAGCAGTTGCTCGTTGTTAGTTGTTAATTATTAGCGTACTGACAACTAACATCTGACAACCCAATTACTTTTATCCGTCTTGTAGCCGCCGGCAAGCTTACTTGTCGTCTTTGCCACCAAGCTGACGCTTGCTGTCTTTTTTGCTCACGTCGTGGGCTTCACCTTCGTGGTCGTCGTCGCTGCTGGCGCGATTGATGAGCACCACGGCCACGGCTGCCAGCGCGGCGATGCCAATTACCATTTGGGTGGGCGAGAACCGCTGCGATGCCTTGCGCAGGAGCACACCGCCGTTCTTCAGCAGGTCGTCGATGTGCTCGTGGTTGCCTTGGAATACGTGGTAGGCACTTTCGAAAGTGCGGGCGAGGTCTTCGGGCAGGATTTTTTCGAGTTGTTGTTCGATTTGCGCTTCCATAAAGCTGGGAAAGTAAAAAGGGAAGTAAGGGACCAGGGCACGAAGGCGGCCAGGACCCGCGTAATCGCCTTACGCAAAAGTGTGGTGCCGGGCTGCCTTTTTTTGTGAAAAACAGCATAACCGGCAATGGCCCCGGTCCGACGCATTGCTGGTCGGCCGGGGCCATTGCCGGTTATTTCCTGATACTTACCTCCCCTACTCAATCACCACGATGCGCGAGCCGCTGCGCTGCGCCTCGCGCACCTGGCAGTAGTACGCCCCCGCCGCCAAGCCACTCAAATCGACGGGCAGGAACTGCGGGCCGCGGGCCAGCATCTGGTCCACGGCGCGGCGCACTTCGCGGCCCAGCGTGTCGAGCACCACAATCTGGACGTGGCCGCCGGCACTCTCGTAGGCCACGGTGGTGCGGCCGTCGCGCGCCACCGGGTTGGGGTACACCGTGAACTCGGCCACGTCTGCGGCATTGGCGGCAGCCAGCAGCGCGCCGGGCCGCAGCACGGGCACGTAGGGGAAGCTCCGCCCAAAGAGCTGCGTGAGCGTGGCCGGCGTCACCTGGAACCAGTCTTTCAGAATGCTGGTGTAGATGCTGCGGAAGTCGAACTGCATGGCGATGTTGTCGTTCACGCCGGCGTTGGCGGGCAGCACGGGGTTGGGGCCGTGCACGATGGGGTTCACCTTCGAGCCAAACACCAGCAGCGGGGCCGCCGAGCCGTGGTCGGTGCCGAAGCCGGAATTGGCCCGGATGCGCCGCCCGAATTCCGAGAACGTCATGCCCACCACCCGGTCCTGGATGGCGTGCCGCTGCAAGTCGTCCTGGAACGCGTTCACGGCCTCCGCAATCTTGCCCAGCAGGGTGGCGTGGGTGCCGATGCTGGTGCTACCCGTGCTGGGCACCTGCAGCGTGTGGGTGTCGAAGCCGCCGAGGGTGCACACGTAAATGCGCGTTTGCAAGCCGCCGGCCACCAGCTGGGCCACGATTTTGAGCTGGTCAGCCAGCGAGTTCTGGCCGGCCGCGGGGTACAGGGGCGAGAGGTTTTGGGCGCGGGCCGCCGCCGCCTGAATGGCCGTGGTGTACACCTGCGTCTGGCTCACCACCTGCCGGATAAACGTGAGCTCGTGGCCGGCCGGGGTGTTGGGGGCCGCGTCCACGCCGCCGCTAAGTAATTGATAGAACGACGACGTGCTGGCAATGGCCATGCCCATGTTGATGGTGGGCCCCTGCACGCAATTGCTCACCACCGAGCCGATGCTGATGGCCAGCGGGTCGGGGTTCTGGGTGCTGGGGTAGCCCGTGGGGAAGCCCGCGTATTCGCCGTCGAGGTAGCGGCCGGCCCAGCCCGTGGTCAGCGTCACGTTCGAATCCGAACCCGAAGTCCAGATGTCGGTGGCCCGGAAGTGCGAGAAGTTGGGGTTGGGGTAGCCCACGCTTTGCACCACGCCCACCTTGCCGTTCTGGTACAGGTTCCGGAGCGCCGCCATGGCCGGGTGGATGCCGGTGGCCGTGGTGAGCGGCAGCACGGCGCTCTGGGCCAGGGCAATGTTGGGCCGCGCCGCCATCAGCGCCGGGTACTGGTCCAGCGGAATAATCATGTTCAGGCCATCATTGCCGCCCTGCAGCTGAATGATGACCAGCACTTTATCCGATTGGGTGGTGGCGTTGGTGAGGGCCACCAGCGCCGGCGAGTACCCGTAGGCGCCAATGGGCAGGCCGCTCAGCAGCGCGGTGCCAACGGAGGCCGCAGCCGTGGTCTGTAGAAATTCGCGACGTTTCATAGGATGAAGGCTGTGGGCGTTAAGACAAATGATACTCAGCCAGTCCCATCAGGGCGCGCAGCATGGCTTGCAGCTTGGTGGTGACGGCCGCCTTCTTGGCGGCGTTGGTGGGGGCGGCCAGGAATTGCTGCCACTCCACGGTCCACTCGAAGTCGGGCAGGCCCGGCAGCAGGGCCGATTTTAAAAAAGCCACTTGGTTGGCCGTGAGCGTAATAGGCACCATCAGCTGCACAAACTCGGCGATGAGCAGGTTGCAATCCGCCGCCGTAGTGGCCGGAAATGACTGCACCAGCGCCACCGCGTCAATCACGATTTTAACGCCGCTGCGCGTGTAGCCCGTGCCGATGAACAGGTCCGTGACCTGGTTGCGGCGCGGCAGCGTCACGGCGTTTATCCACAGCTCGTGGTACTGCGGCGTTTGGTAGTAGGCCGCCCAGCCGGCCACGTTGGGCGGGTCGCCCAGGGTTTGCTGCTGCACGGCAGCCACGCTGTTCAGGTAGTCCCACATGCCGTACTGCACCACCACGTTGCTGGCCGGCGGAAACGTCACCTGCATTTGCCGACACAGGCCCACCGTGAAGGCGAGCGGGTTCTTGATGAGACAGCCCCGGTTGAGGACATCAAAGAAATGCTCGGAGCCGAGCAGCGCCCGCAGCACCGGTGCTATTTCGAAGCTGTTCTGAATCAGCAGCGTAGCCAGGGGCTGAACGATATCCGTTTCAACCTGCGCATCAATCAGGTAATACACAAACCAGCGGTAGAGCTTGCGCACGATGAAGCGCGCCGTCTCGGCCTGCTGGAAAATCAGGTTGATGAGGTTTTGGTACTCCGTGTTGCCGCTGGAAGTGATGCTGGCGTTGCCAAAGGCTGCCGAAAAAACCTTGGTTGTGGTGTCGTGCCGGCTGGCCGTGAAGTAGCTGCCCATCGGCGAGCTCAGGTCGCGCCAGCCCGTGAGCACGCGGGCCGCCGCCTGCACGTCGGCCTCGGTATAGTTGGTGTAGTTGCCGGGCCCGATGAGCGGCCCCTTGCCCACCGTGAACAGTTCCAGCAGCTCGCGGCCGTAGTTCTCGTTGGGGGCGCCCGCCGTGCTCTGGTTGCCATTGAGGTAGCGCAGCATGGCCGGCGTCACGGTCACGTCTTTAGCCAGCTGCCTGAAGTTGCCGAGGGCGTACTGGCGCAGCAACCGGCAATACTCGTAGCCCATGCGGGCGTCGTTGATGTCGCCAAACTCCACCACAAAGTGGTTGTGCCAGAACAAGGTCATCTGCTCGACCAGCGACGTGCCCTGGCCCAGCAGCTGGCCCATCCACCAGTCGCGCAGCGACGCCCGCCGCACTCCCTCAAAGTTCTGGTCAAAAATCTGCGTAGTCCAGGTCTGGCCGATGGCCACGCTGGTATCGGTGGCCGACACGCTCACGGGCGGGTCGGGCGGGGTGGCGGGCACCGCCAGCAGGCCGTTGAGCACCGCCGTGAGGTTGGAGCCGGCCGCCGCCGCAATCTCGGCCCGGGTGGGTCCCAGTAAACTGCGGCGCAGCAGGTGCGCGGCCTGGTCGGGGCCCCAGGCACCGGTGTAGGGCGCCAGCGTGGTAGTAGTACGCGCCACCACTGGCAGCGCCTTATTGGCGTAGCGGCTGACGGTTTCGGGCGGGTCGGTTTGGGCCGCGGCGGCAGCGGGCGCCGCCAGCGGGGAGGGCCGTTTGGCCACGGCGGCAGCCGGAGCGCTGAGTACGCCCGCGTTTCGTTGGAGAAAAAGTCTACGGTTCATAGTTAGGCGCGTAAAAAACCCAGAAGTGACTTTAAATATACCGAAAATCAGCCCATGATTTCAGCCAGCGCTTGCTTCATAAGTTTGCTGTTTATCAATGACTACCTAGTGGCCGGCGGGTTTAATCAAGGCACCGGCTTTTTCTGTTAATCGTCTACTTCGGCTGGCACCAAAAAAAGCGCCCGGCCGCTGGGGCCGGGCGCTTCGCCTCGTTTAGTAGGATGTGGTGCCTCATGCCGGGTTGGCGGAATGCACGGGCTTACTCTGCCGTGGCAGTAGCGGCCGCAAGGGTTTCGTTGGCTTCTTCAGCGGCGCGCACGCGGCCGGCGGCGTAGAAGTTGCGGTGGTAATACGGCTGACTCAGCGAGCTTACCATTACGCCGCCGTTGCAGGCCGAATGGGCAAACTTGCCGTCTTTCAGGTAGATGCCAACGTGGTAAATCGGGCCGTGGCCCCGGCGAAAGAACACCAGGTCGCCGGTCTGCATCTCGCTTTTGGCTACGTGCTGGGTGGTCGTAAACATCGAGCGCGACGAGCGTTTCAGCGTGATGCCGTACACTTCGTGGAACACCCGCGTCACGAAGCCCGAGCAGTCGGTGCCGTGGCGCGAGTTGCTGCCGTAGCTGTAAGGCGTTCCAATCCAATCGGTTACGGTACGCAGCAAGTCCTTATTCTCATCGAAGGCCAGGTGCAGGCCCAGCGTCTGGGCGTAGTAGTGGTAGGTGAGCGAGTCGCGGGAGGCGGCCAGCTCGGCGGCCGTGGGGGCACCAGGCTTGGCTGATGGCGCGGCGGGCTTGGTGTGTGCCGGCGCGGGCTCAGCATTCGTCGTCAGGGCTGGAAACAGCGATGCTTCGGCCACGGCCGGTGCCGCGGAGGCACGAACCGTAGCCGAAGCATCGGCGGGGCGTTCGAAGAAGAAAGAGAGAGCCAGCGAGGCAGCGGCGAGGCAATACAGGATGCTGTGTTTCATTGTCCGTCGTTAGGGTGGGGGCAAAAATCCGGGTTCCTGAGATGGTGAAGGAAGAGCCGGGCGAGTAGTTTCTTAGGCGATAGGCAAGGCTAAAAACAGCCGAGTGAAGAAGTGAGGAAATTGGGTTGTATCGGGTAATTTATATTGTCTATGAAAACCGACGATGGGTAAAGCTAAGTTAAACTTTTTGGAAGTTCCGCATTTTTACCCGTAAAAAGTAAAATATTCTTTATTTAAGGCAATAAATTCGGCCAAAAATTATCAATCAGCTTGCAACCGTATTCGCCTGGGCTTCGTATTTGCGCGTCCCGAATATTTCTATATCTTTCCTTCATGCAAAACCTTCGAACCTGGACTCGTTCTCCCTTGGCCTTCATTGCCCGCCGGGTACTGAAGGCGCAGCGCGTGGCAATGGTCATTGGCCAAACCGTGCACCTGAGCGGTGCTACCCGCGAGCAGTTCCTGGCCGACGCCGAATGGGTGGCCCACGAACAAGTGCATTTGCGTCAGTACAAGGAGTTTGGCCTCCTGCCCTTCCTCTGGAAATACCTGGTTGAATCGGCGCGGGTCGGCTACTATCAAAATAAGTACGAGGTAGAAGCCCGCGAGGAAGCCCGCCGCGTGGTTCTCGCCGACCCCAACCATGTGCTGCGGCCTTTGCCCCGGCACGCACAATCCTAAGCCCGGCGCCTGGAGGCCGGGGTTCAGGTCAACACCTGGCGTGGATGGAAGCCGGGTAATATGTCTGGGTGGAAAAATAAACTGGGCTTCGCGCAACTTCGCACGCTCCGATTACGAATAAAACCCACGCTCTGCTGCTACGGCGGCGGGCCTCATCCTTTTCTTTCCATCCTCCTTCCCGCTCATACTCATGGACAACCAGCAAGACCAGTTAGGCGCATCCACTCCGAATACCGCCGGCCGCAATCCGCAAAACCCGTCGGCTACGCCCGGCACGGCCAGCGGCGCTTCGGCTGCCTCCCGCAAGTCGGCTCCCATGCCCCCGACCCAGAGCACTACTCCTACCGCCGACGCCACTACCCAGAACACTGCCAACGCCAACGCCAACGCCGGCGCCGAGCGCCAGGGCGAAGGCCAGCAAACCAACAGCCAGGAGGGCACCCTGCTCGATACGGCCCTGAACAGCGGCAAAAAATGGATTGAGGACTCGGGCGTGCTCAACAGCGTGAACCAACTTCCCCAGAGCCTGAAAGACCTCGGCAACCGGGCGCTTGACCGGGTCAATGGCCTCAGCACCACCCAAAAAGTAGTGGGTGGCGCCATTCTGGCCGCCGGCATTGGTTGGCTGGCCACCCGCAAGGGAAAATCATCGGATAGCAGCGACAGCAGCCCCTATAATTATGGCCGCCAGCGCGACGCCGGCAGCTACGGCCGCCGCAGCTACGGCTACCAGGCCCCCGATGCTTCCACGAGCCGTCCCACGGCTTCCGGCGTATCGAACCGCACGGATAGCGGCTCGCCCTACGGCAACAGCGGCAGCCGCTACGCCAGCAGCCCCAAAGCGCCGACCAGCCCGAGCGGTAACACCGGCATTCAGGCGGGCAGCGGCCGGTCCGACAGTGGTGCCAGCAACGGCGGCGCCTCGGCCAACACCGACCATGGCTCCCGCACCGCCAGCAGCCAATCGAAAGAAGACGGCTTCCGTAGCATAGAATAACAGCTTGCTATAAACGTTTGACCAACGAAAAGGCCCCGCTTCGGAATCGAAGCGGGGCCTTTTCGTTGGTCAGCCAATGGAACGGAAACTTCCTGACTTATTAAATTAGATATTCATCGCCGACTCGCGGCGGCGCATCTTGCCGGCCGGAATGCCGAACATCATCTTGAAGCGGCGGCAGAAATAGGCGGTGTCTTTGTAGCCCACCTCCTTGCCGATGTCGCGGATGCTCTTTTTGGTGGTGCGCAGCAGGAACACGGCGCGCTCCATGCGCTGGTATTCGATGTAGTCCTGCGGGTTGATGTTGGTCAGCATCTTGAAATACTGGCCCACGTAGTCTTCGCTCACGTTGGCCACGCCGCTCAGCACTTTGTTGGAAAGGTCGCCGCCCAGGTTCTCCTTGATGTAGTTGAACAGGTCAATCAGGCGCGGGTCCTTGAAGTAAGTGCTGTTGGTGGCCAGCTGCTCCACAAACATGTTGTTGCGCAGCACGTAGCGCACCACTTCCACCACGATGTTCTCGGTGTAGATGTTGATGAGGCGCTCGCGGCCGGGCAGGTCCTGAATGCTTTCTTCCACCACCTTAATCACCAGGTTGGCCAGTTTCGACTGCCCGCTGATGAGGAAAGCCGGCACGTCGAGCGAGGCGAAGAAGTTCACCGAGTCGAACACCTTGGCCTCGAAGCTCACGAAGCTGTGGCTTTCGTTAGCCTCGCCAATCAGGTCCAGGTTATCGTTGGAAGTAAAGAACTTATCCTTGTTCGATATCAGGTCATCGTTGGTGATGACGCGGTTTTTCTGGTCTTCGCCGTAGCTCACGCGGGTCGGGCGGCCGCCAGGAATGAAGAGCATTTCGCCTTCTTCAACCACCATTTCATCTTCGCCGAAAGTGAGGTGGCCTTTGTGCAATAAGATAAGGTTATTGCCAACGTCGTAGGAGTTGCGCACCGTGAACGGCTGGTGCAGCACCAGGTTTTTGGCCTTGATGTAGCGGACGCCCAGCGATTCGATGACTTTATTGTAATCTTCCATAATTTGGCTTGCCAATACGGGCTGTTTAGAGGGGTGCGGTGGGTGAGTGGGTGGCTACCGCAGTGCAATATAACAGCTTGAAATTCACAAAAACTAAAAACCCAGCCAAAAAGTGGCTGGGTTTTGTGCAATGAATCTGAATTTTAGGCTATTCCTCCTTTACTTGAGGATTTCCCGTGAAATCACAATTTTCTGAATCTCCGAAGTGCCTTCGTAAATCTGGGTGATTTTGGCGTCGCGCATGAACCGCTCGACGTGGTATTCCTTCACAAAACCATAGCCGCCATGAATCTGTACAGCTTCTACGGCCGAGTCCATGGCTACCTTGGAAGCAAACAGCTTGGCCATGGCACCCGACTTGGCGTAGTCGACGTGGTTGTCCTTATCGGCGGCAGCTTGCAGGCAGAGCAAGCGGGCGGCGTCGATGTTGGTGGCCATATCGGCCAGCTTAAATTGAATGGCCTGGTGCTTGGCAATTTCAACCCCGAACGCCTTGCGCTGCTTGGCGTACTTGATGCTCAGCTCGAGCGAGCCCGAGGCAATGCCCAGCGCCTGCGCCGCAATGCCAATGCGGCCCCCAGCCAGCACCTGCATGGCGAATTTGAAGCCGAAGCCGTCCTCGCCGATGCGGTTTTCCTTGGGCACCACCACGTCGGTGAACATGAGGGAACAGGTATCAGAGCCGCGAATGCCGAGCTTGTTCTCCTTGGGGCCCTGAATGAAACCGGGCGTGTCCTTGTCCACAATCAGCACGTTGATGCCGCGCGACTTCAACTCGGGGTGGGTTTGGGCGATAACGAGGTACACCGAGGCGGTGGTGCCGTTGGTAATCCAGTTTTTGGTGCCGTTGAGGAGGTAATGGTCGCCTTTGTCCTCGGCGGTGGTGCGCTGGCTGGTGGCGTCGGAGCCGGCTTCGGGCTCGCTCAGGGCAAAGGCGCCGATGATTTCGCCCGAGCACAGGCGGGGCAGGTACTTCTGCTTTTGCTCTTCGGTGCCGTATTTCTCCAGGCCCCAGCACACCAGCGAGTTATTCACCGACATGATGACCGAGCACGAGGCATCAACTTTGGAAATTTCTTCCATGGCCAGCACGTAGCTCACGGTGTCGAGGCCGCTGCCGCCGTACTCGGGGCTCACCATCATGCCCATAAAGCCGAGCTCGCCCATCTTTTTGACCTGGGCGGCAGGAAACTTTTGGTGCTCATCGCGCTCAATTACGCCAGCCCACAGCTCGCTCTGAGCGAAGTCGCGGGCGGCATCGCGAACGGCCAGCTGCTCTTCGCTGAGCTGGTAAATATTAGAAGAGGCGACGGTTTGCATGAGTTCAGGTGGGAAAATTGATTTGTACCGTAAAAGTACGGCTTTGGTGGGCGGCGGGCAAGGTCAATACTATGGCACTGGCCGCTGGCCCGCGCAACCGGCAGGCGACAAAACCGTTGGGGCCAACGCACTAATAAATAAAAACTACCGTCGGTTTCCCAATGTTTTAAGGCCGAATTTTACGGCCCTATGACCCTACGCCTTTTGAGTCGCTACGCGCTGGCTTTGCTTTTTGTGTTGGCCGGCAGCTGGCACTTCGTGCACCCGGCCACCTACCTGGCCATCATGCCGCCGCAGCTGCCGCAGCCATTGGCCCTGGTGTACGCGAGTGGGGTATTCGAAATCCTGGGCGGGCTGGGCCTGCTGCCGGTCCGCGCCCGGCGGCTGGCGGGCGGGGGCCTGCTGGCGCTGCTGGTCGCCGTGTTTCCAGCCAACCTCTACATGGCGCTGATTCATGAGCAGCTGCACATTCCGGGCTGGGTGGCCTGGGGGCGGCTGCCGCTGCAATTGCCCCTGCTGTGGTGGGTGTGGCAGGTGATGAAGGCGGAGAAACCAATGCCGGGCCGGGGCTAAACCACGGGCGGCAGCGTGGCCAGCAGCTCCTCCAGCAGCTCGGCTTCGCGCTCCAGGCCGGCCTGGCGGGCGGCCAGCAGGCGCTGGGGGCCGGGGCCGCAGTCGTCGCGCAGGCCGTCCACGGCTTCGCCCTCGAACAGGGCCAGCCAGCCGGCTTCACGGGCGGGGTTTTTCGCGGGGCCGGCGTAGGCGCGCAGGGCCGGCAAGGCCGCCAGGCGGTTGGTGAGGGCGGTGGCGCGGGCCTGCATGGCGGTCAGCTCACGGCCCAGGCGCCCGGCCTGGTAGCGGCACTCGACGGCGCGGCGGGCCAAGGGCTTGGCAATGGGCGCGGGCGATGGCAAAGGAGGCGGGGCGGGCTGGGCCGTGCCATCGGGGTTGAGCACCTTGCCCAGCGCGGCCAGCGTGAGGCGAGGCTCTTGCAGGCCATTCGCTATGGGCAGGCTTCGCTGCCCGCCCTCCGCCTGCGCCAGCACCACCCGATTCACCCCCAGCCACGACGCCAGACGCTCCTGCGTCAGCCCAAAATGTTCCCGGATAAAGCTTGCCATCTCAGCGCCGCACCGGCCGTGAGTGGCTGAAACGGCTTGCTACAAACTTACGCCTATTTGACATTGATGTAGCAAGTGCTTTTGCTACGTTACCTAATATTTATATCGATAGTGTAGCAAAAGCACTTGCTACACTATCGATACCAAGGCCCAATTTTGTAGCAACTGCTTTTTGAGGCTGCTATTGGAGCAGCCCAGCCTACTCCCAGCGCACGTCCAGCAGGCGCAGCTGCACGCTGCGCTGGCCGCGGTACTCGTTCAACTCCACCGTGTAGCAGGCGCTGAAAGGCTGTCCCAGCTCGATTTCGGGCAGGTAATCGGCCAGGCCGAAGCCAATGGCGTCCACGGCCGGGCCCTGGGCATCGGCCGAAGCCAGGCGGAGCTTGAGGTGGCCCTGCCCCACCACGCGGCTGCTGTGCGGCACCGCCACCAGCCGCCGCGACGCGAACACCGGGTTGGGGTTGCCGGGCCCGAACGGCTCCATGCGCCGCAGCTCGGCAAAAAACTCCTCGGTAATGCGGCCCAGGGGCAGCACGGCCGCCACTTCCACCGGCCGCACGAGGTGCTCGGTGGTGAGGGTGCGGGCCACTACTTCCTCGAAACGCTGCTGGAAAGCGGGCACGTTTTCGACTTTCAGGGTGAGGCCGGCAGCGGCACGGTGCCCGCCAAACTGGTCGAGCAGCGCGGAGCAGGCCTCCAGGGCCTCGTGCACGTCGAACCCCGCCACGGAGCGGGCCGAGCCGGTGGCCTTGCCGTCGCGCTGCGTCAGGATGACGGTGGGGCGGTAGTACTGGTCGAGGCAGCGCGAGGCCACGATGCCCAGCACGCCCTGGTGCCAGTCGGCCTTGTAGAGCACGGTGGCGTGGGCGTTTTGCAGCGTGGGGCTGCCCGCAATCATGTCCAGCGCCTCCTGGGTGGTGTGCTGGTCCGAGCCGCGGCGCTGCTGGTTCATCTGGTCCACCACTTCGGCGGTGTAGCGGGCCTCCTGCTGGTCGGGGGCGAGGAGCATGGCCACGGCGCGGCGGGCATCGCCCATGCGCCCGGCGGCATTGATGCGCGGCGCGAAGCCAAATATCAGGCTGCTGATGCCCAGGGGGCCTTCGCGCAGGGTAGCCAGCTCGCGCAGGGCGGCCAGGCCGGGCCGCAGCAGGTGGGCATCCTCATTGAAACGGCGCAGGCCGTGGGCGGCCAGAATCCGGTTTTCGCCGGTGATGGGCACGATGTCGGCGGCAATGCTCACCGTCACCAGGTCCAGCAAGTCGTGCAGCGGCGCTTCGTTGCGGCCGAGGTGCTCGCCCAGCGCCTGCATCAGCTTGAAACCCACGCCGCAGCCCGACAGCTCCTTGTAGGGGTATTCGCAGTCGGCCCGCTTGGGGTCGAGCACGGCCACGGCGGCCGGCAGCTCATCGCCGGGCAGGTGGTGGTCGCAGATGATGAAATCGACGCCCCGACTGCTGGCGTACTTCACCTGCTCGGTGGCCTTGATGCCGCAGTCGAGGGCCACGATGAGGCCGAAGCCGTTGTCGGCCGCGAAGTCAATGGCTTTGCCCGAAATGCCGTAGCCCTCGGTGTAGCGGTCGGGAATGTAGTCGCGCAGCCGCTCGGCCCCAAACAGCGGGGTGAGGTAGCTCATCACCGTGGCCACCGACGTGATGCCGTCCACGTCGTAATCGCCCAGCACCAGCACCTTTTCGCCGCCATTCAGGGCCTGGGTAAGCCGGGCCACCGCACGGGCCATGTCGCGCATCAGCAGCGGATTGTGCAACTGGCGCAGGTCGGGGTGGAAGAAGGCGGCGGCAGCCTCGGGCGTGTCAATGCCGCGCTGCACCAGCAGGGCCGCGATTTCGGGGGCAATAAACAGGGCCTGGGTGAGGCTGTGTACCCGTTGGGAATTCGCTTCGGGGATATAATTCCAGCGCTTAGTAGCGGATATGGGCGTCATACAGGGGTAGAAATGGCCGTAAAAGTACGACCAAACCCTCCCCGCGCCGGCCGGCTTACCTTTGGGGTCCGTTTCCGTCCCCAGCCCCGACCATGAGTAAGTTCCAGGAATTTTTCCGCAAATACCGTCAGTACATCGGAACCGACGTGCTGATGTACGGGACGTTCATCCTGGTGCTGGCGCTGATGTTCGTGTTTTTTCGGTAGCGGGTATCGGTGAGAAAGGAAGGTCATGCTGAACGCAGTGAAGCATCTCTACCGCGTAACTAATCCTTGCGATTGGGATTACTACCACGGTAGAGATGCTTCACTGCGTTCAGCATGACGTTCTGGTTTCGTTCCTTCCCTACTGCACGCCATCGCCCCGCAGCTTGCGGAAGCGCTTGCGGGCTTCGGCCACGTAAATGCTGCCGGGGTATCTGGTAATCACCTGGTTGTAGAGCTCCTGCGCTTTCACCTTATCCTTCACGTCTTCTTCCTGAATACGAGCCAGCAGGAACAGCGCGTCGTCACTCAGCACATCGTACTTCGGGTTGGTGGTGATGCGCTCCAGCGTGGCAATGGCGCCGGGAAAGTCGCCCGTGCGGCGTTGCAGCTGGGCTTTGAGGTAGTAAGTGTCGTCGGCGAGCGAGTGACCAGGGAACTTCTCCAGCAGCCCATCCAGGCCCGTGATGGCCTCCTTAATCTTGTTCTGGAACACCAGCTGCTCCACAGCGGCGTAGGCCTTCAGGCCCAGGCCCAGCGTGTCCTCCACGGTGTTGTCCTGAATCAGCAGCGAGAGCTGCATGGCATCGTTGGCGATTTCGCGGGTGGTGGCTTCTTTCAGGATGTCGAGGTGGCTTTGGGCCAGCTTGAAATCGCCGGCGTAATAGCTCAGGCGGGCGTTGCGCAGTTTGGCCTCGTAGCCCAGCGGCGAGTCTTTGTGCGACTTTTCCACCTGTGAGTACAGCAGCGTGGCTTCCCAGGGCTCACCTTTCAGCAAGTACAAGTCGGCCTGGGTCACTTTGGCCTCGCCCACCACCTCGTCGCTGACGCGGGGCATGTCGATGACTTCCTGCAACAGCGTCATGGCCTTGACGCGGTCATTCAACTGGAAGGCGTAGAGGTTGGCTAGGTTGCGGAGCACGGGCGCCGTTTCGGGCGTGCGGCCCAGCTCGGTCAGCAGCAGCTCGTAATCGGCCACCAGGGCCCGCACTTTGGTCACGTCCACGGGGTAGGTTTCGCGCACCTGGGCCTCGCGGGCCTGCAGCAGGCGCTGGCGGGCCGCGTTGCCATACGAGCCGCGGCGGTACTCCTTTGCCACGTAGGCGAAGCCGTCGATGGCAGCTTCGTAATCCTTGTTTTGCTGGGCGATGGCGGCCAGCTCCATCACGCGGGCCCCGTCGCTGCGGCTGCGGCGGTCCAGCGCCCGCGCCTGCACCAGGGCCCCGGCAAAGTCGTGCCGCTGCACCTGCAGCCACAGCAGCAGCTCGCTGTAGGCCGCCTGGTCGGGGTGTTCCTGGGTGGCCGTCAGCAGGAGCTTTTCCAGCGCGTCGAAGTCTTTTTCTTCGTGCAGGGCATTTTGCAGCATGTTGCGCACGAAGGGCAGCTGCTGCTCGTCCTGGGCCACGAGGCGCAGGGTTTCGGCCAGTACCTGGGGCTGGTTCTGGGTTTGGGTGTAGAGCTGAATGAGCTGCGGCGCGTATTCGGTGTCGTTTTTGGCCAGGGCCCGGCCACGCAGGTAGGCGCGCTCGGTCCACTGCGGCAGCTCGCGCCGGCTAAATTCGGTGGCGACCGGCGGCACCTGCGCGGGCGTAAGCTGGGCCAGCACCTTCTGCCACTGTTTATCGGCGGCGGGCTGCTCGCCGGCCGCCGCGTACACGCCCCCCAGCGCCACGCCGATGGTGGCATCTTCGGGGTGCAGCTTGGCAGCTTTTTTCGCAATTTTTTCGGCTTCCTTGTACCGTTTCAGCGCTTGCAGCGAATTCAGGTACACCGGGAACACGGCCAGACCGGCCTGCTCCTCCGCCGGCAGCTTCTCGAAGAGAAACACCACCTTTTCGTGCTCGCCGCGGCGGGCATAGTCCTGGGCCAGGGCGGTGCCGCTCACCGGCGCCCATGTTTTGGGAGGCTGCTGGGCCAGGGCCGGCACGGCGAGCAGCAGGGAGGCAGCTAGTACGAGGGAAGGCGGACGCATAAATTCGGGAGTCGATTATCCAACTGCAAACGCCGGGCTTTGGCGGGTTCGTTCAACGCGCCCGCTGGTGGCGCAACGGGCTCATTCTTCTGGGTTTTGCACTGACGGCCCAAAACAAAAAAGGGCCGCCCCCGAAGGTACGGCCCTTTTCAAACTCGTGGATTGGCGACCTAGAAAAACTTCGTGCGGTTGTCTTTCACGTTTGCGTGGGCCTTGATGGCCTCGTAAATCTTCCCGTCCTGCTGCTGGGCGCGCTGCTGGGCCAGTTGCTGGCGCACGGCCTTCAGGTCGCCCGTGGCGGGGGCCGGCACGGTGCTCACCGGCTCCACCACCAGCACGCCCTGCTCGCCCTGAACCGGGGCCGACTTCTGGCCGGGCTTCAGCGCGTAAGCTTTGCCCACGGCCAGGGGTTCGAAGCCCACGTTGGGGATGCTGCCCTGGCCGAGCACCACGCCCTCGGCAGTGTTCACCTGGGCGGTGGGGCCGTATTTGGCGGCCATTTCTTCCAGCGTGCCGGTTTTGGGCAGCTTGTCGATGATTTGCTTGGCCTTCTCCTCGTTGCGCACCAAGGCCGTCAGTTCGGGCTTCAGGTTGGCCACGGTAGCAGTGCCTTTGGCGCGCTCGTCGGTGAGGGCGGCGATGACGTACTGGTCGCCCATCTCATACACTTCCGAAATGTCGCCCACCTTGGTTTCGGCGCCGTTCGGGCTGAAGCCGAAGGCCCAGCGCACCAGCTCGCGGGCGTTTTGCAGGTTGTTCACGGCGCGGGCGCCGCGGTCCAGGTTCTTAGCTTCCTGCTTTTGCAGGGTCTTGTCTTTGGTCACCAGCGCCCGGAAGCTGGCCAGGTCGGTGGCCTGGCCTTTCAGCTCCTGCGCCTTGGCGTAGGCGGCTTCGCGGGTAGCGTCGCTGGGCGCGATGGTCTTCTTCACCTCGGCTACCTGGTAGGTTTGCTTGGTGGGCACGGCCGTGATTTTGATGACGTGGTAGCCGAACGAGGTTTCCACCACATTCGGCAGCAAACCGGTGCTGGTAGCCGCAAAAATGGCCTTCTCGAACTCAGGCACCATGCGGCCCTGGCCGAACCAGCCGAGGTCGCCGCCCTGCTCCTTGGTGCCATCGGTACCAAACTGACGGGCCAGGGCCGCGAAATCAGCCCCGCCTTTGATTTTGTTCAGGATGTCCTGGGCCTTGGCTTTCGCGGCGGCTTTGGCTTCGGGCGTGGTGCCTTCGGCCTTGATGAGAATGTGGCTGGCGCGGGCGGCGGCCTGCTTGCCGGTGCCCATGCCCGTCACCTTATACAGCGAGTACGTGCCGTTTTCAGCGTAGGGACCGTAGATTTTGCCCTGGGCCAGCGGCAGCTGCTTCCGGAGCTGCTCGGGCAGGTCGGCGGGGCTGCGGAAGGCTTTGTTGTAGGGCTGTTCCGAGTTCGACTGCACAAACAACGAATCGACCGGGGCCGAGGCAAACTGCGTAGCCAGCTCGGCCATGGAGGTTTTCACGGCGGCGCTGTCCTCTTTCGAAGCCACCACTGGAATGCTGATATACTCCACCGAGCGGCCGTCTTCCACCTTGTACTTGCCTTTGTTCTTGTCGAGGTAAGCCTGCAGCTGGGCATCGGTCACCTTCACGGCCGAGTCGGAAATGCTGCCGTAGGGCACAAACAGGTACTTCAGCGTCTCCTTGGTGTTCTGAAACGTGTCGAAGCGCTTGGCTTCGGCGGTGGTCACGTACACCGAGTTTTTCAGCAGGGCGTTGTACTTGTTGGCCAGGCGTTCGGCGGGCAGGTTGTCCTCAAAGTTGTGCCAGGCGGCCTGGTTTTCGGGAGGCAGCTTATCGAGGTTTTTCAGGTATTCAATCAGCCGGGCCTTGTCGAACTGGCCCGTGGCCTTGTCGGTAAAGGCCTGCTTGATGCCGGGGCTGATGTTGTCGCCCTGCACCATGTCCACCAGCTCGTCGTCGCTCACGGTCAGGCCCAACTTTTCCCACTCCGGCTTGAAGGCCATGCGGTAGATGGTTTGGTTCCAGGCCTGGTCGCGCAGGTAGCCGAGGGCCTGCTCGTCGGGCTGGCGCTGCTGCTGGGCCACGAAGGCCTGCTTGGCTTGCTCGAGGGCGCCGTTGTAGTCGTTGAGCTCCACCTTCTGGCCGGCCACTTCCCCCACCACGTTGTCGTTGCGGTTGAAGAGCCGGTTTTTGCCCCCCACCAGGTCGCCGCCCACAATAAAGAGCAGCATGCCGACGGCCACAAGGCCCACCGCTACGCCTGATTTTTCCCGAATCGTGTTAATTAAAGCCATTTACTAGGTTAGTTGTCGGTTGTTAGTTGTCTGCTGCCAGTCTTCCGTTGCAGCCGTTCAGAACGACCCGGCAACTGACAACCAACAACTGACACCTATTTCGTAGAGGTCAAAAGAGGCGCAAAATAACCAGAATTTGACCGGTAATCAAAGTTTTACCTGATTTAAAGTCCCGAAGCCGGCGATTGGAATCACCCTATCTGCCGGCCCGGCCGGCCGCTTAAACGGCGCTGCAATACGGCCTAACGGCGTTTTTTGGTTGATTTGGCCGGAGTTTTGGCTTGTTTCTGCTGCGCCAGCTTGGTTTCCTGCTCGGCAATTTTTGCGGCCACCCGCTCCTTCTGCCGCCAGTACAGCAGCGGCATCCAGCAGAGCATCGACACCATGAAAATCCAGTAGTTGGCCGCCAGGTCGTTGAAGAGCAGCGTCTGGTAGATGCCAATAACCAGCGCCACCACGCCCACGGCGAAGAGGACGGTGCGCAGCAGGGATTTATCGAAAGTCATGGGATTGAATATTGTTGGCGAAGGCGCCGGCCGAACCGCAGCTGGTGCGGGCGCAGCAGCGGCTACTTCGTGGGCTTGGGCGCCGGAGCAGCGGTGGGTGCCGCGAAAATGCCCTCCGGCCTGGTAATGCGGTACCGCGAAAAGTTCTGATTGGCCGTCAGCCCGTACCCGGTCAGGTACTCCGTGGGCGTGGTCACCTTCACAAACATGGCCGAATCGGTGTAAATCCGCTGCTTGTTGGTGTCAAAAAATAACTCCTCGGTGTTCATCCGCTGCTCCTGCGGGATGTTTATCACCTGCACGTCGCCGCGCATGGTGTAAAGGCTTTTGGCCTTGTCCGACTTGCCGTACTTGGCCGTCATCGTGTTGACCACCGTCTTCTTCCCATCAGCGGAATAAAACGTCAGCTTCACGCCTTTGGGGTAGATGATGTCGCCGTTTTCGAACTGCTGCTGCAGCGGGCCGGTGAGTTGGAACTTGAGTTTGGCCGAGTCGCTGTATAGCGTCAGCACATTGGTGGATTCCATCAGCGGCCCCTTATAGACCAGCATTGGCCCCGTGACCTTTTGCTTGTCGCAGCCGGCCAGCGCCAGCAGGGCCAGAACTGTTCCGCTTCCCGCAACGTGCCGTAGTCCGTACACTTGGTTGATGCCGTTTATAAACCCGTGAGTTACTGCAAGCGCCGCTTGATAAACCAGCGGTTATTCAGCGTAATGCCCAGCTGGCCCCGGATGTAGTTTTCCTGCACGTTGCTGCTGCCCGGCACACTCAACAAATCGGTGTTGCCGCGCACGCCATACGTAAAGGCCAGGCTGAACGTGGTGGCTTCCAGCGGCGAAGAGGTAGGCAGCGGGAAGGCAAAGCCCCAGCTTACCGACCGGTCATACAGCATTTTGCCGCCCGGCTGGTACGGCAGCTGCGCCATCGAGATGCCGGCGCGGTACGTCACGCGCTGGAAATAATGCTCGACCGAACCCGGGTCCGGGGCAAATTCGCCGCCGAGGCCCACGCGCACGGTGTTGTTCAGGGCCGGGCCCACGGTGCTGAAGCTGTTGAACTTCGACCACTGCTGCTGGGCCGCATCGAGGCTGACGCTCCAGTTCTTGTCGTTGTCCAGCGTGATGCCGGCCTGGGCCAGGGTGGGCACGTAGGTGCTGCCGCGCCCGTCGCTCACCGTGGTGGCCGTGCCGATGAGCGTACCATCTGCGTTTTGCCGCTCCTGGGTGTTGGTCTGTTGCCCGTTCAGCTTGTGGCCGAAGCTGTACACGCCGCCCAGGTTCAGGTTCAGGCTTTTGCCCAGTTTGTGCCGGTAATGCGTGCCGGCCCGGAACGCAAAGTCCGAGTAGCGGGTGTGCTGCCGTTCTATGGACTGCTCCTGCGCGGCCGTGCTGTTGGCAATTACCAGGGTGGTACCCGTGGTTTCGTCCACCACCCCGAACACGTAGGATGCCGTGAGGCCCACCGTTAAGTTTTTCGCGATGCGCACGCCCTGGCCCAGGTAGGCTTCCGAAACGCCGCCCGTGCCCTTGTACTGCTTCAGCGATTGCGCGTTGGGGTCGCCTACCACCGCTTGCAGGGTATTGGCCTCGTAGTCCACGGCGCTAAGGGGCTTTAGGCCCACGGCCGCGCCCCACCGCGTACTCAGCGGCACCGACATGGCGAAGTAGCCCAAGGTGCCGTTGCCGGTGCGGGTCGAGGCGCTGGCATTTTTCACGGTTTTGTACTGGCCGCTGTACCCGGCTTCGAACGTCGTGCGCGAGGTGTAGTACAGCATCGCCGGGTTCAACTCATTTACGTTGACGGCATTGGGCGCCGCCAGACCCACGCCGCCCATGCCCATTTGGCGCACGCCGCCGGTATTGCCGTTGAATTCGCCCAAGCCAATGCGCGAGTAAGGCGAGTTGCCCAGGCCCTGCGCCTGCACCCCTCCGGCCAGCAGCACCGCCGCGCTTGCCAGCACCAAGCCCAAACCCTTGCACGCCATCTCTTTATTTGTCAACATGATAAGCTAAAATCCAATTAAGACCGAGCAGCACCAGCTCAGGCACGACAAAGATACGATTCGGGAGCCGGGCCGCCAGAAAAGCGGCGTCGCCCCCCGTGAGCAGCACCTCCAGCCCCGGGTAGCGCTGCTGATACTGAGCAATAAAGCCCGTGATTTCGGCCACGGCCCCGTTCACCACGCCGCTCAGCAGGCTCCCCGTAGTGGAGTCGCCCACGAGCGGAATCGTTGCATCGGCCGCCGGCAGCTCCAGCAGCGGCAGCCGCCCCGTGAAGGCGTGCAAGGCCCGCAGCCGCATGCCCAGGCCCGGCCCAATGCTGCCGCCGTGGTAAGTCCCATCGGCGGTTACCAGGTCAAACTTCAGGGCCGTGCCCGCATCCACCACGAGCGTGGGCTGGCCCGGCCGCAGGCCCGCCGCGCCCACCGCGGCTGCCAGTCGGTCGGCGCCCAGCGTGTGGGGCGTGGCGTAGGCATTGCGCAACGGAATAGCCGTGGCTGCGGGTTTAAACGTCAGGATTTCGCCCGGCACCAACTCCCGCAGCTCCTCGGCTTGCAAGGCGGCGTCTTCCGCCACCGAGGCCACAATGACGTGCTGCGGCAACCACCGCCGCACCACATTCCGTACCTCGGCCGCCGTGAGGCCCGCGGCCATTTCGCGCAGCGCCGGCCCTTCAAAACACCCGGCTTTCACGGCAGTATTGCCAATATCAAGGGCGAGAGTACGCGCTTTCATCAATGAAGAATGAGGAATGAAGAATGAGAAATTGAGGCCATCACCCAACCGGGCGATTCTTTATTTCTCATTCTTCATTCCTCATTTTTTTTATAGGAAGTATTTCAGGCGAATAACCTCCTGCTCGCTCAGGAAGCGCCACTTGCCGCGGGGCAGGTCTTTTTTGGTGAGGCCGGCGTACTGCACACGGTCCAGCGCCACCACTTCGTAGCCGAGGTGCTCGAAGATGCGGCGCACAATGCGGTTGCGACCGATGTGGATTTCGATGCCCACGAAGTGCGCGTTGCCGGCCACCACGGCCACATCGTCCACGACGGCTTTGCCGTCTTCCAGCTCCAGGCCTTCCGAAATCTTGCGCAAGTCCTCTTCGGCCAGCGGCTGGCTGAGTTCGACCTGGTAGATTTTTTTATTCTTATGCGAAGGGTGCGAGAGCTTCTGGGCCACCTCGCCGTCGTTGGTGAAGAGCAGCAGGCCCGTCGTGTTCCGGTCGAGCCGGCCCACCGGAAAAATCCGCTCCTTCGAGGCGCCGGCCACCAGGTCCATCACCGTGCGGCGGCCTTCGGGGTCCTCCGTGGTGGTGATAAAGTCCTTGGGCTTATTCAGCAGCACGTACACCGATTTCTCGCGGTTGAGGTTGGTTTTGCCGTACTGCACGGTATCCTCGGGCAGCACTTTGTAGCCCATTTCCGTCACCACTTCCCCGTTTACTTTGATTTCGCCGGCCGCAATCAGCGCATCTGCTTCGCGTCGCGAGCAAATGCCCGCGTTGGCGATGTAGCGGTTCAGGCGCAGCTCGTCGGTGCCAAAGTCTTCGTCTTCATCACGCCGGCGCTTGTTGCCGCGGTTCTTGTCGTTTTCGTAGTGCTTGAGGTTTTTGTAGTCCGGGGCCTCGCCGGGGCGCTCGCCGAAGCGCGGCTTATCGGCGCGGTTATCCTGGGTAGTGGCCCGCGCGGGCCGGGGCTTGTCTACGGCGCTGCCGTAGCCGGTGCCCGAGCGACGCACGCTGCGCTCCTGAGCTTTCAGGGCCTCGCGGCGCTCGGCAAAGCTGCCGGGGGCCGGCGTCCACCGTTCCGTGCTGCGCTTCTCGTAGCCGCCCGGCCGCTCGCCGGTGCTGCGGCCGGCCGCGCCATCGCGCTTGCCAAATGCACCCGGCGTGAACTTCCGGCCGAAAGCGGCTTCATCGCCGCGCCGTTCGCGGGCGGCGGTTTCGTCCCGCTCGCCTCGCTCCTCGCGGGGCTGCGGCGGGTTGGCCTCAAACGGCCGCGCCGACCGGATGGGACGATTCGGGCCACGCTCTTCGCTGCGCTGAAAATCCTCGGGCTCGCGGGGAGTGCTCCAGCCAAAGCTGCCGCTGCTGCGGGGCGCGCTGCTTTCGCTCGGCTCGTTCGGGTTTTGTTTCTGGAACTTGCGGTTCCGTTCGCCCGGTGTGCCGCGCGGCACGGCTTTTTCGCCCTCGCGGCGGTAGGGCTGGCCACTCCAGTTTTCTTTGGGCTGATACGGCCGAATGGGCCGGGCATCGGGCGCGGCCGGGCCACGCTGCTCGCCGCGGTCATTCCGGTCGCCGCCGAAGCTGCGCCGCTCCGGGCGTTCGGCACTGCGGCCGTAGCTGGTGCCGGTGCGCTGTTCTTTGCCTACGCTGGGCCGGTCGTCCCGGTCGCGGCGCTCGTACGGCCGGTTGGTCTTGGGGCGGTCAGCACTGGGGCGGAAGCCGCCCGGCTCGCGCTGGCTGTACTCCTTACCACCACCGAAGCTCTTCCCGCCAAATCCTTTGTTGCCAAAGCTGCTGCCGCCTTCGCGGTTGCCGGCACCGGCGCCATACGGCCGCTTCTCCCCTTCCCCAAATTTCTTTCCTCCGCCAAAGGCGCCATTGCTTGGGCGGCCAAAGGCGCCATTAGTTGCCGGACGCCCGAAAGCGCCATTAGTTGGTGGGCGGCCATTGCCAGGCCGGGCCGAGGAATAGCCGCCGCGGTCACGGTCGGCACCCCGGCTCGCGGGTCGGTCGGTTCCGGGCCGGTCGCTTTTGCCACCGAAGCCACCGGGGCCACCTGCACTGCGGCCGCCGCGACGGTCCGCTTTATCTTCTGAAAAATGTTTCTTGCCCATGGGGAGAAAAGTTGCGTGCCGTATCGCTACGGTACAGGTTAAAAAAAGGCAATCGGTAGGCGGCGGGCGGTTGTCAGAATGGCGAAAGGCTGGCTGATGCCAACGCAACAAATATTCTGACAACCGCCCGCTACCTACCGACTACCGCAAACGGTCGGCTTAGTCGCGCCGGGCCATTTTGGCTTCTATCGAATGCTGGGTGTGGGGCACGGCCCGCAGGCGCTCCTTCGGAATGAGCTTGCCGGTGCCGATGCACACGCCATAAGTACCGTTCTTGATGCGAACCTGGGCGTTTTCCAGCTGCTGAATGAACTTCATCTGGCGCGAGGCCAGCTGGTTCATGCTTTCTTTTTCGGCAGTCTCCGCGCCATCTTCCAGCACCTTGGCCGACGAAGCCGTGGTGTCAGTGCCCGAGTCGTTGCTGCGGTTCAGGGTTTCCTTGATGAAGGACAACTCCTTGCGGGCCGCCGTCAGTTTCTCCTGAATAATCTGGTCAAACTCGTTCAAGTCCTCCCGGGAATAGCGAATGTTGTCGTCGTTCATTGAATGGATAAAAAAGGACTGCGAAAGAATGTTAAGAAATTGCCAATTCGTGCTGAACTGCCAACGCCGGGGCCTGCTAAATGGTTTGGCAGGCCCCAGCTGCATTTGCAAGCTCTGGCTAAAGCCGTTGCATGCTTGATTTTGCGGGTGCAAAGTTACGGATTCCGGGCCGCTTTTCCTTCGGATGCTAAAATCCCAGCATTTGAATGGCCGCTACCGCTGCTTCTACTCCCTTATTGCCGTGCTTACCACCGGTTCGGTCCCAGGCCTGTTCCAGGGTATTGGTCGTCACCAATCCAAAGATAACCGGCTTGTTGAACTTCAGTCCTACCCGCGTGAGGCCTTGCGCCACCGCGTGGCAGATGTAGTCGTCGTGCTTGGTTTCGCCCTGAATGACGACGCCCAGGCAAATAACCGCGTCCATTTCATCATGCTGGGCCAGGAACTGGGCGCCCAACGTCAGCTCGAAGCTGCCCGGCACCGTATTGCGGTAAATATTCTCGGCGGTGGCGCCGTGCTTGAGTAGCGTCTCGTAAGCGCCCGCGCTCAGCACGTCGGTTAGCTCGCGGTTCCAATCGGCCACCACCAGGCCGAAGCGCTTTTCGCTGATGTCAATAAAAGCGGAAGCATCGTAGTTGCTCAGGTTTTGAAGGGATGTTGCCATAAATCGCTGGTTTTCGCTGATTAATCGTGATTACACTGATTTGTTCCCGCCGTTCAAAATTACGCCCTTCAACCGCTGTTTTTTGCTATACCCCGATTTAACACCCCTTCTTCGCGCAAAAAAATTGCGCTTCCCCAATGTGGAGAAGCGCAATGCACACTCAGCGAAATCACGAACTAACCGCGATTTATTTTTCCAGTTTGGCCTTGAACTGGCGGGCTTCCGATACCTCCTGAGCCGTGGGGTATTCGGTGATGATGCGGTCGTAAGCTTTCAGGGCACCTTCGGGGTCGTTGGCCAGCTCGCGGGCCGTAGCTTCCTTCATCAGGTAGCCGGGCGAGAAGTATTCGTTGGCGTTGTGGTCGGCTGCTTTGGCGTAAAGGTCGGCCGCTTCCTTGGGTTGGTTGAGTTCCAGCTGCGCGTCGCCCATCAGGGAGTAGGCGCGGCTCTGCACCAGGTAGTCGTCCGAGGTGAAATCTCCGAGATAATCGAGGGCTTCCTTGTATTTGCCCTGCTTCAGCGAGGCGACGCCGGCATAGAAATTGGCCAGATTGCCGGCTTTGGTGCTGCTGTACTCATTGGCTACCGTGACCAGGCCTGGGGCTTTGCCGTCGCCTTTCACGGCTTTGCTCAGCGAGTCCGCTTCCCAGTTGTTCACCGCCCGGAACATGCTGGCCTGCGCTTTGGAATCCTGCTGGCCGCGCCACGTGTAGAAGCCAAAGCCGCCCACTACCGCCAGCACCACCACGGCCAGAATGCCGAGCAGCAGGGTACGGTTGTTGCGCACGAAGTCCTCCGACTCTACCAGACGCGCCGCCAAGGCGTCCGGGTCTTCCAGCAACGGGTTTTCAGCCGGCAGGTTTTCGGCCGGCGCCAAGGGGTCGGCCGGAACGTTCTGCTGAGTAACTTGCCCCTGGCGGGCCTGCTGGCTCTTGCCAGTGTAGGGAATCTTCGACATTACAGTGGATATTTCAACAACATGGCCCGCAAGCAGACCGGAGGGCCAGATGGGCCCGTTTAATTAGTCGTGGATGTAGGGATAATCGGCCTGGACGTACACATCCTTGTACAACTCATCCGGCGTGGGGAAGGGCGAAGTTTCGGCAAACTCTACCGACTCGTTCACCCGGCCCTTGATTTTCTCGTCGATGGCTTCGAGGTCAGCCTCCGTCGCCATGTTGTTGGTCAAAATGGTGTGGCGCACGCCTTCGATGGCGTCGCGGTGCCGGTAGTCTTCCAGTTCCTCTTTGGTGCGGTACTTGGCGGGGTCGCTCATCGAGTGGCCCTTGTAGCGGTAGGTTTTGAATTCGAGCAGCGTGGGGCCGTCGCCTTTACGGGCGCGCTCAGCGGCGCGGGCCACCGCCTCATGCACGTCTTCTACGCGCATGCCGTTCACCGGCTCCGAGGGCATGTCGTAGCTCAAACCAATCTTGTAGAGCTCCGTCACGTTCGACGTCCGGGCCACTGAGGTGCCCATGGCGTAGCCGTTGTTCTCAATCACGAAGATGACCGGCAGTTTCCACAGCATGGCCATGTTGAAGGCCTCGTGCAGGGCGCCCTGGCGCACCGCGCCGTCGCCCATGTAGCAAATGCAGAGCTTGCCCGTCTTGTTGTATTTCTCGGCAAAGGCAATGCCGGCGCCCATCGGCACCTGCCCGCCCACGATGCCGTGGCCGCCCATGAATCCAACCGACTTATCGAACATGTGCATCGAGCCGCCTTTGCCTTTCGAGCAACCGGTGGCTTTCGCAAACAACTCGGCCATCACCGCATTGGGCGACGTGCCCAGCGCCAGTGGGTGGGCGTGGTCACGGTAGGCCGTGATGTATTTATCGCCTACTTCCAGGGCCGACACCGCGCCCGCTACGCAGGCCTCTTGCCCGATGTAGAGGTGGCAGAAACCCTTGATTTTTTGCTGACCGTAGAGCTGCCCCGCCTTGTCCTCAAACTTGCGCATGAGTTGCATTTGCTCATACCACTGCAAATACGTTTCCTTAGGAAACGTTGCCGTGGAAGGCTCGGGCATGGGCGTGTCCGCTCCCGAAGCAGCCGCCGTGGGCTTATCGGTACCAGGCATGACGGGGTCGGGCTGGGGCGCAGTGGCCACGCCGCTGCTCTTTCCTTTGGCCGCTTTAGAAGCTGCACCATTGGAAGCCTTTGCGGCCGTCGTTTTTTTAGAAGCAGCTTTTACTTTCGTATCCGCCATAGCACGTTTAAGAAAAGAAATATTTCGCGTTGGGAGGGCGAAATTACGTAAAACTGCTGGCAATACCGAACCTTATGATGCTTGACTCTCTCCAGCTGCTTTTTTTTAAGAATTACGACGACGCGGCCCTACGCTTATCCCCCGGTCTGAACTGCTTCATAGGCGATAACGGCAGCGGCAAGACCAACCTGCTGGATGCGATTCACTATTTATCCCTGACCAAGAGCGCCATAACCGCTTCAGACGCGCTTTGCATCAAGCAAGGCGCTGATTTCTTTGTAGTTAAAGGGAATTTCTCCTCAGATTCAGTTCCCGAGCACGAAACCATACAAGTAAGCCTGCGCCTGGGCCAGAAAAAGACCGTAACGCACAACAAGCAACCTTATGAGCGAATGGCCGACCACATTGGCCGCTACCCTGCCGTACTCATTTCGCCTTACGATACCGACCTTATTCGCCAAGGCAGCGAGGAGCGCCGCAAGTATTTCGACAGCCTCATGGCTCAACTCGACCACGAGTTTCTGGAACTACTGATTTCTTATAACGCCTTGCTGCGCCAGCGCAACGCCGTGCTCAAGCAAGGCCCCGACCGCCAAACCCACGGCTTTGACCGCGATTATCTCTTGGCCCTCGACGAGCAGCTCGCTCCGCTTGGCCAGCAACTCACTTCCCTGCGCGAGGCTTTTCTCACCGAATACGTCCCCATCTTCCAGCGCCATTATCAGCAGCTGGCCGATGGCCGTGAAGCCGTCTTGCTCACCTACAAAAGCCAGCTGCTCGGGGCCGATTTTGCTCAGCTGCTTCGCAGCAACGAGCGGCGGGACTTTGCCTTGCAGCGCAGCACCACCGGTTCGCACCGCGACGACTTCGTGTTCCTGATGGATGAGTTGCCGGTTAAAAGCCATGCCTCTCAGGGCCAGCAGAAGTCTTTTGCCATCGCGCTCAAGTTGGCGCAGTTTGAACTCCTGGCTGCCAAGCAGCAGCACAAGCCCCTGCTCCTACTCGACGATATCTTTGACCGTCTCGACGACAAGCGCATTGCCCGCCTGCTGGAATTGGTTGCTGATGAAACCTTCGGTCAGGTTTTTTTGACCGATACCAACCTGGAACGGACCGACCAGGCCCTTGCGCGGGTCGCTGTTCCCATCCTTCGTTTCCGGGTGCAGAATGGCACCGTGGCGCCCGTTTAGGCCCCGCCCATCGTTACCTTTGTGGCCCATCAACTACCACGAAACGGCCAGTTGAATTCGCTCCGCCGCATCGTGAAAAAGCCTTCTTCCTCTTCCCGCTCCGGCGAAATCATCCCGCTTAAGGAAGGTCTTGAAGCACTCGTTCGCGCCTATCGTCTCCAAGGCAAGCTAAATGAAGTGACGGTAGTATCGAGCTGGGAAAGGGTAATGGGCAAAGCCGTTGCTTTGAAAACTCAGGAAGTGTACGTCAACAAAGGCCGGCTCTTTGTCCGCCTTAGTTCGGCTCCACTCAAGCACGAGCTTCTCATGGCCAAAACCCGCGTGGCCGAGCTTATCAATGCTGAGGTCGGCGAGGTGGTAGTTAAAGAAGTTATTTTTCTTTAGGCCTGCGCCCAACTTCTCTCCTTCCGGTTTTTACCCACTTTTTCGCGCTAAACCAGCTCGTCACGTTCCTTCGTGTGCTCAGCCTGTAAATCCCCATCCCCATGCCCGCTCAGCTGTTACCCGGGGATTGGATGGCATCCTGGATTTGAGGGGCTTAATTCAGATGCCCTAAACGCTCTTGTTTCCTCTCCTTTTGAATCAAGTGGAATGAGGGTCGATTACGCTCGAAGTGCGTTTGTGCCCTCGGCACCTCATCATTCCCGGTCATGGATTTGCTGTGACTACGTCTCGATACCGCCTCTTCCTCTCCTCAAATGCGTTACTGATACAATTCGCCGTGCAGTACAAAAATGTTTCACGTGGAACATTTTTGTTACTTTGGGCCATACACTTTCAGTAAAAGCTCATTGTAGGCCTCCAGAAGGGCAATATACTTGCCTTGAAGGGCTAAAAGCTGTTTAGAAGGGTCTGAATCGGCAGCAGAAGAAGGTGTAACGCGCGGTGTAACAGTATTTGTAACAACATGTTTAGTAGCAGACGTTACAAAAGGCAAAACAGATTGCTGAACACTTGTAAAATCGTCTGAAAAGTCGTGATTAATTATCTCTCCTATTCGCTTTACAAAGCTGTAATCAATTGTCTCTTCCTTGAATTTACGATAAATGGTTGGACGTGTAATACCCAATTCCTCTACGATACGCGTAATGGAAATACCACTGCTTTTAATGGCTTCTTGAAGGATTTCGCCCTGATGTGGCATATTCGAGTTGTTGCGTAACGCTGATGCAAATATGTTAAATACATCCTGATTAAACAAATTTGTTCGGACAATAAAGATACATTTTCGTCTGTCACAAGTGTGCGTTTACAATACACCGTCCGTTACAAATTACATTTTAACACTGAACAGATTAACGTTACAGCATCAATTGTTACGCGTTACACCGCAGCATTGTAACTACACGCTGCTGGTTAGAAGGGTGTTGGTCGCACTCACAGAAGGAGGGCAGGAGTACGAATGGCTATGCATGTGATTACTCCCTAGGGGAGAATAAGGCACAAAATCGGTCTGGATAGTCAGTAGTTATTCCATCAACGCCCAAAGCATATAGAGCTTGCATATCGCCCGGGTTGTTCACGGTCCACGGTACAAGGCGGAGGTTGGGAAAATCAACTCGCAACTGCTGGATGGCGGCGGCTGTAACGGACGTAAAATCGGGGCCGAAAGTAGTGGGCACAAAACCCAGCTGCTGGATGCTAGCCGTCCAGGGTTGATTGTCCTCGACCAGTAGGCAAGTCGCTAGGGTGGGGTGCTGCTGGTGGGCCAGCTGAAGCACTCGGGAATCGAAACACAACAGAGTTGTACGAGGCAAAATCTGCGCAGCGTTCACTTCGGCTAGCACCAAAGACAGGAAATCGGCAGGCGCTGGATGGTAAATAGTCTCTCCCTCTTGGCTGCTTTTTATTTCGATTGAATAGCCAACCGGACGCTGCCCCAGCTGGCGCGTGGCGGCTTCGACGGCGGTGAGGACTTCCCGCAGTAGTGGCTTGTAGGCTGGCCCAGAAACCTGCTCTGGAAAGGCCGGATTACGCCGTTGGCCGCAATCGCACCGGCGAATGGTGGCGTAAGGCATTTGGTAAAGATTGAAGCGTGGGATATGGCTGCTTTCGATGGGCTGGCCGTCCGGGTCGAGGCAAATTTGGGGATTGAGCCATGGTTCGTGCGAGACAACGACCTGCCCGTCGGCGGAGATGACAACGTCCATTTCCAGCACATCAACGCCAACTGCTAAGGCGTGGAGAAAGGCTGGCAACGTGTTTTCGGGACGCAGCCCCCGGCAGCCGCGGTGGCCGTGGACTTCCGGTCTATTAACAGCGGAACTGAATTGGGGCATTGCTTGAGAAGAAATGGTATGGAGGAGGACTCGACCGGGCTATGGGAGGATGAACCGGCTGCAATAAAAAGGCGGTGCAGTGGTCGTGATGTCGAAGCAATCTGGTTTGGGGTAATTTTACATCTCATCCTAACTGCTTTCGATTTCATGAAAAAACTACTGCTCCTTATTCTACTACTGGCCTTGGGAGCCGGGGGATATTATTACTATCGCAACTTAAGCCAGGGGCCGAGCGGGGCCCTGGTTTCGGCGGCAGCGGCGGTGCAGACACACGACATGGCCACCTTTGAGAAGTACGTAGACGTGAACAGCGTGAACACGCACCTAGTGGACGATGTGACGCAGCAGGGCTCGCTGCTAACGTCGCTGCTGCCCGGTGGCGGCCTCATGATGGGCGGAGCAATGCGCTTGCTGAAGCCGGCGCTGGCAAAAGCCGCCCACCAGGAAGTGCAGCGCTACGTAGAAACCGGCTCATTGGAGGCCGCAGCGGCGGCAGCGCCGAAACACGTCGTCAACATTTCGCTAACGGGACTGGCCAGCAAAATTGTGAGTCCGGATAGCGAGTTCAAGGGCATCAAGTACACCCGCGAGGAAGGCGATAATGCGTTTGTGGGGCTTGAGGTTTCGCAGCCGAAATACGATACCACGATAGTAGTGGAAGTGAAACTGCGCCGCCAGGGCGACCACTGGCAGATGACCCAAATCACGAACAGCAGCGAGTTGCTACGCGGCGTGGCACAGCTGGAAAAGAAGCGACTGTTGAATTAAGTTTGGTGCTAAAGCCGCAAATACACGAACGGCCTAAAAACGAAAAAGCCCCGACCAACGTCGGGGCTTTTTCGTTTTTAGGCCGTTGTTTGAGAAACTACATAATGCCGGTATTGGACTTGCCACGCCCAGCGAAGAGGTAGTAGATGATGAGGCCGGCAAACGGGAAAATGAAAATAATGACTGCCCAAAGAATCTTCTTACCAATGGTCCAGGGTTGGCGAAATACGTCGAACAAGGCCAGCACATCGAGGGCCAGCAGAACGTAGCCCCAGATGGCTAGGCTACCATCGTTGTTGAAGCGGCTGCACGAGGTGGCCAGCAGCAACAGCGGAAACAACAGAGCTGCGAGGGGCAGGCGGGATGCGTAATTGCGAAGGGTATGCATGACAGGGGAAGCAAAGTGAAAGAATGTATTCGCGTTTCCCTTACGCAACGTCTTTCAAATAAGATATGGAAATTATGCTTTTATTATACTAACAATTTGTTAATCAGATAATTGAATGAGTAAACCGGCCTATTTGCCGGACAAACTCAAGGCCGGAAGCGGGCATAAACACAAGGGTGAGTACCACCCCATAGATGGCGCCATAGAAATGGGCGTCGTGGTTGATGTTATCGCCCCGGCGACGGCCCTGGTAGTAGGAATAGGCCAGGTAGAGGAAGCCGAAGATGAAGCCGGGAATGCCATCACCAGGAATAAATATGAGTCCGATTTTGTTGAGGGGGGCGAAAATGACGCCGGCAAACAGCACGGCGGCCACCCCACCCGAGGCGCCCAGGCTGCCATAGTCGCGGTCGTCGCGGTGGCGGAAGTAGGTGGGGATGTCCGACACCACAATGCCACCCAGGTAGAGCAGCAGGAAGCGCCAGAGGCCGCCTACCGCGCCGAAGCCCTCCAGGCCGGGCGCGCCGGTGCCGTTGGCCAGCACCTGCAGCACCAGCTGGCCGAAGGAGAAGAAGGCAATCATGTTGAAGAGGAGGTGGCCCCAGTCGGCGTGCAGGAAGCCGGAAGTGAGGAAGCGGTACCACTGGCCATTGTCGCGAGCCATGACGTAAGGCCGGAGTATCCAGGACTCCATAAGGTCGTGGTTGGACCAGGCGTAAGCGGAAACGAGGACCGTGAGGCCGACGAGTATCAGGATGGGATTGAACACGGAGGATTAGTTTTCGCGGTCCATAAGCTGGAGCGCGAGGCGGTGAAGGGGTTCTTTGCGCACAGCGGGAGCCGCTACGCGCTCCAGATGCTGAAGGGCGGCCTGGAAGTAGGAGTTGATAAGAGCTTCCGTCTGAGGGCGAATTTCGAGCTCATCATAGATGGCGCGCACGGCCTGTACTTTGGCGTCGGCATCGGCCACGGGCTGGCCGATGTGTTGGGCCAGGATGGCTTGCTGGGCGGCGCTGGCCTGGGCCTGGGCGGAGAGCAGAAGGAAGGTTTTCTTGTCGGAGATGATGTCGCCGCCCACACGCTTGCCGAAGGTGGCGGCGTCGCCGTAGACATCGAGCAGGTCGTCGCGCAGCTGGAATGCCAGGCCGATGTCGGTGCCGAACTGACGGAGGTGCTCGGCATCTTCCTCCGAAGCGCCGGCGAGGCGGGCCCCCAGCTCCAGGCAGAAGCCGAGGAGGACGGCCGTTTTCAGGCGAATCATGTCCAGGTATTGGGCGATGCTGACCTGAGGCTCGGTTTCGAAATTCATGTCCCACTGCTGGCCTTCACACACCTCGGCGGCCGTCTGGCTGAAGCGGGCGAGGATGCGTGGGAGCAGCACGGGCGGCACGTCGAGGAACAGCTCGTAGGCCCGCACCAGCATCACGTCGCCGGAAAGAATGGCCACGTTGGGATTCCACTTTTCGTGCACGGTGGCCTGTCCCCGGCGCAGGGGGGCCTGGTCCATCAGGTCGTCGTGGAGGAGGGTGAAGTTGTGGAAGACTTCGGTGGCCAGCGCGGGCTTGATGATGCCGCTGAGGTCGTCGGTGAAAAGGTGGGCGCCAAGCAGCGTGAGCAGCGGGCGGATGCGTTTGCCGCCCAGGCCCATGATGTAGCGGATGGGGGCGTAGAGGGTATCGGGCTGCTCGCCGTAGCTGAGCTGCGCCAGGGCAGCGGTGAGGTTAGCGGGGAAGTCGGCTGGAGTCATAGGTGGTGCAAAGAACGGGGGCGTTGGGCATTGCGCGGGCGAACCCAGACTGGCAAACCTCACCCCTGGCCCCTCTCCAAAAGAGAGGGGAGCCAAGAGGCCTTTGATGGGCAAACTTGATTCTGTCGACATCAACAAAAAAGTCCCGACTCTGGGTTGAGTCGGGACTTTATAAATCGTCAGGCTCCCATTTCTTTTGGAGAGGGGCCCGCCCCGCAGGGGTCTCGTGAGGTCGGCTACCGCCGCTTCCCCTTGAAGCCACCGCCCTTGCTCCCACCCTTACCACCGCTACCCGAATAGTCGCGGTAGCCGCGGGGCTCGCTGCTGCGCTGTTTGCGCTCGTCGGCTTCGCGCTTTTTCACGGAGTCGGGGCGGTCGTCGACCAGCTCGAAGTCGATGGTGCGGTCGAGGAGGTTGGCGGATTTTACGACCACCATCATCTCGTCGCCGAACTGGATGATGCGCTTGTTATTCTTGCCCACGATGCGGTAGTTGTCCTTGTCGAGCTCGTAGAAGTCGCCGGGGATGTCGCTGATGCGGACCATGCCTTCGCACTTGTTCTCCTCAATTTCGATGTACATGCCGCGCTCCGTCAGGCCCGAAACCACGCCCTTGAAGGTGTTGCCGATTTCATTGGCCATGAACTCGACCTGCTTGAATTTGATGCTGGCGCGCTCGGCGTTGGCCGCCAGTTTTTCGCGGGCCGAGGAGTGCTTGCACTCTTCTTCCACGGGGTCGACGGGCACGTTCTTGCCACCGAGCAGGTAGTGCTCCAGCAGGCGGTGGGCCATCATATCGGGGTAGCGGCGGATGGGCGAGGTGAAGTGCGAGTAGTGCTCGAAGGCGAGGCCGAAGTGACCGAGCGGCTCGGTGGTGTAGATGGCCTTCGACATGGTGCGAATGGCCAGGCCCTGGAGCACGTTCTGCTCGGGCTTGCCCATCACCTCGGAGCTGAGGTTGTTGAGCTCGGTGCTGATTTTTTTGGGGTTGTCGAGCTTGAGCTTGTAGCCGAATTTCTGGGCGAAGAGGGCGAAGGTCTGCAGGCGTTCGGGCTCGGGCGCGTCGTGGGTGCGGTACACCATCGTGAAGCGCGGCTTGGTCTTTTTGAGGTTGAACACGAACTCGGCCACCTTGCGGTTGGCCAGCAGCATGAACTCCTCAATCATCTTGTGCGCATCCTTGCGCTCCTTCACGTACACGCCGAGGGGCTTGCCGTTGGCATCGAGCCGGAACTTCACTTCCTGGGTTTCGAAGGTGATGGCCCCCTGCTTGAAGCGCAGCGCACACAGCTTATGCGCCATGTCGTTCATCAGATTTATCTCCTCGGCGTACTCGCCCTCCTTGCTTTCGATGCGCTCCTGCGCCTCCTCGTAACTGAAGCGGCGGTCGGAGTGAATGATGGTTTTGCCGAACCACGACTCGTAGAGCTTGCCGTTTTCATCGAGCTCGAACACGGCCGAGAAGGTCAGCTTGTCCTCGTGCGGGCGCAACGAGCAGAGGCCGTTGGAGAGGCGCTCGGGCAGCATCGGAATCACGCGGTCGACGAGGTAGACCGAGGTGGCGCGGTGCTTGCCCTCGCGCTCCAACTCGGTGCCGGGGCGCACGTAATGGGTCACGTCGGCGATGTGGACGCCGATTTCCCAGTGACCGTTCTCCAGCTTCCGGATGCTCAGGGCATCATCGAAATCCTTGGCGTCGGCCGGGTCGATGGTGAAGGTGGTGATGTTGCGGAAGTCGCGGCGGCGGGCAATTTCATCCTCCGCAATCACCTCGCTGATGCCCTCCGATTCGGTCTGCACTTCCTCGGGGAATTCAAACGGCAGGCCGAACTCGGCCATGATGGCGTTTATCTCGGCCTCGTTGCCGCCGGCCGCGCCGAAGTTGCGGATGACCTCGCCTACCGGCTGGCGGCTGGTGTCCTCCGGGAACTCGTTGATGCGGACCAGCACCTTGTCGCCGTTGTGCGATTCGTGCAGCAAATGCGGCGGCACGAACACATCGAAATACACTTTGCGGTTATCCGGCTTCACGAAGCCGAGCGTACCCTGGATTTGAATACGGCCCACTATTTCGGGACGCACCCGCTTGAGCACTTCCACCACATCGCCCATCGGGCGGCCATCGCGCGAGCCGCTGCGCAGGCGCACCCGCACGACGTCGCCCTGCAGCGCAAACTTGAGCTGGTCGGTGAACACGCGGATGTCGTCGGAGTCGCCCGTGCCCTCCGGCACCACGAAGGCGAAGTTGGGTGTGGCCAAATCGACGGTGCCGATGACGGTGTTGGAGGGGGCGCGCTCGGGGCGGTCGTCGCCGTCCACGTAGTCGAAGCCAGCGGAGCGGCGGCGGTGCACAATGGGGTCCTGGCCGAACTCGGCCTGCACCGAACGGTTGCGGGGCGGGGCGATGGGCGAAGGTTCTTTTTTACCCGATTTACGGGCGCTGGACGGCATCAGGGCCGCTGCTACGGCGTCGGTATCGGCGAGGCGGTACTCGTCGTTTTGGAGCAGCGTAATGAGGCCGTTTTTGCGCAGCACTTTGATGTGGGCAAAAATCTCCTCGCGCTGGCCCTTGGTCGTGACGCCGAGGCGGCGCGAGAGCTGGCGGTAGGCGAGGACTTTGGTGGGGTTGTCGGCGAAGAGGCGCAGAACCTGGTCCTGGGTGATGGCCGAGGGTTCGGGCTTTTCGCGCTGGGCGCGGGGAGCCTTGGGGTTTTCGGGGGTATTCATGTAAATAAGTAGCCGCCGAAAAGTTGATTGGTCGCAGGCGGCGAGAGCGGAAAAATGGTGGCCGCAGTTAAGCGGCGCAGTTAGTAAAACGCGGCCGAAGCCGGTAGGTTGTAGCGCGGACTCTGTAGTCCGCGCGTGGTGGCGTCAGGGGCTAGCTGGATGCCGTTGAATCCGCGGGCGGCAGCGCAAGGTATCGTGCAGTCGCGGACTGCAAAGTCCGCGCTACGTTGTTCGTGCTATGCCCGGCTGGCCACGGCGGCTTCGATGTCGGCCAGGCTGTCCTTCGGGATGGCGGCCAGCAGGCCCTGGGTGTATTCGTGCTGCGGGTGGGCATAGATGGCCGCCGCCGGGCCGCTCTCCACGATGCGGCCCTGGTGCATGACCAGCAGCCGGTCGCTCATAAACCGGGCCACCGACAGGTCGTGGGTGATGAATAGATAGGTGATACCGAACTCACGTTTGAGGTCGTTGAGCAGGTTCAGGACCTGCGCCTGCACCGAGACGTCGAGGGCCGAAACCGACTCGTCGCAGACAATCAGCTTGGGCTGCAACGCCAGTGCCCGGGCAATGCAGATGCGCTGCCGCTGCCCGCCGCTGAACTCGTGCGGGTAGCGCTGGAAATGCTCGTCGCGCAGCCCCACGGTGCGCAGCAGTTCCAGCACTTTCGCCTTTTGCTGCTGGCGCGTGCCGCCCACGTTGTGCACCCGCATGGGCTCCCAAATAGCTTCGCCCACGGTCAGCATCGGGTTGAGGGCAGCGTAGGGGTCCTGAAACACCAACTGCAAATCGCGCCGACGGCGGCGCAAGTCCCCACTCGACAGCTTCGCCAAATCGGTCCCTTCAAACAGGATGCTGCCCGCCGTTGGTTCCGTGAGACGGAGCAGGGCCCGGCCCAGCGTGGTTTTGCCGCAGCCCGACTCGCCCACGAGGCCGATGGTTTCGCCGGGGTAGAGCGTGAAGCTGACGTTGTCGACGGCCCGGACGTAATCGGTGGCGCGGCGGAAAAAACCCTTGCGGAGCGGGAAGTAGACCTGGAGGTTCTGGACTTCTAGGAGGGGCGCGGCAGTCGGAAGTGGTGCCACGACTTTTTCGGTCGTGGCACCACTAGTCGTTGAACTGCTTTCCTGCGAATTGCCAGCGGTTTTCTCGCTTATGCCCTCTCCCGAACTAGTGGCACCACGACTGGAAAAAGTCGTGGTGCCACTTCGTGGAACATCCCCCAAAACGCCATGTTCCACGGGGAACGTTTTGGCGGTATCAGTTTTATCCCGTAACTGCTGGGCCTCGATTTCGGGCGAGGAATCCGTAAGCGCCTCATTTTCGAGCGGAAGCACCGGCGCGGGCTGGGCCAAAAGCTGGCCGCTGGCGTCTTCCCGCATGAAATCGGCCACCACGGGGAGGCGTTTTTTGCCCACCGAGAGGCGCGGACGGCACGCCAAAAGGCCTTTTGTGTACGGATGTTGCGGATTTGAAAAAATATCCAGCACCCTCCCCTGCTCCACGACCTTGCCCCGGTACATCACCAGAATGCGGTCGGCGATTTCCGCCACCACGCCGAGGTCGTGGGTGATGAAGAGGACGGCCGTGTTGTGCTGGCGGCGCAGGTCGTCGATGAGGCGCAGCATGCGGGCCTGTACCGTCACGTCGAGGGCCGTGGTGGGCTCGTCGGCGATGAGCAGAGCGGGGCGGCAGGCCATGGCCATGGCAATCATGACGCGCTGCTTCTGGCCGCCCGAGATTTCGTGCGGGTAGCTGCTGAAGATGCTCTCGGGGCGCGGCAGCTGCGCCTCGGTGAATAGCTCGATGGTGCGGGCCTTGGCGCCGGCTTCGCTGAGGTCGGTGTGGAGGCGCAGGGCTTCCACCACCTGGCTGCCGCAGGTGTACACGGGGTTCAGTGAGGTCATCGGCTCCTGGAAAATCATGCCGATGTCGTTGCCGCGCACCTGGCGCAGGTCGGTTTCGGAGAGTTTCAGCAGGTCGGTTTCGCCGAGTTTTTCGGACTGGAAGATGGATTGGCCGCTGGCAATGCGGCCGGGCGGCATCGGAATCAGCCCCAGCAGCGCCAGCGACGTCACCGACTTGCCGGAGCCCGACTCGCCCACAATGGCCAGCGTCTCGCCCCGATTCAGCTCAAACGACACGCCATTGACGGCCCGCACGTCGCCGCGGTGGCTGGAGAAATCAATGGTGAGGTCGCGGACGGAGAGCAGCGGGTTGGGCACGGAAGAAATTTAGGGCAGATTTAGGGGTGGTTTTGGATACGCAAGAACGGACAATAAACAGAACGTCATGCTGAGCGTAGCCGAAGCATCTCTACCGCTTCGTTGAGGTATCAAGACACGCTAAGCAGTTTTGGGTAATCGAGTGGAATATTACTTCTGCTTTTTCAGCCGATTCTGCCTAAATCGAGCTATCTGCTTAGGAGTTGGTGTCTTTCGATAGGCTAGGTTCACGAACATTTTTTCGAGTTCGTCCATGTCTTCGCCCTCCGCCAGTTCTCGATTGTATTTGCTAAAAAGTATACTTCGTACTTGTGAAGCTTCATTCACAAGTTTGGGAGTGAACATGTACAATAAACCCCAAGCTAAATCCTCGTCGTTATCATGATAATGCCCACCAAGGCTTGCCAAGCCTACAACCACTTTCTCTAAAAGCGCAGTCACTCGGTACGCTTCATCTTCAGTTAATTCTCTCATAGAAAACAGCAAAAACGAGGTTTATAGCATTAAAAGCAACGAGGCGGTAGAGATGCTTCGACTACGCTCAGCATGACGTACTGTTATTGTGGATGCGGCCTCTTCCCTACTACGCCAGCTTCTCAGCGTCTGGAGCGACTAAGGGCACACTTTCGTTGTGCGGGGCGGATACCGGCTGCGATTCATTGAAAAAGCGGCTCTGGTTGAGCAGAATCAGCGCGACGCCGATGAAGATGGAGGAATCGGCGATGTTGAAGATGGGGAAGCCGCCGCTGTAGGAGCCGCCGATGAGGGGCCAGGATTTGGGGAAATAACCCACGTACAGCGGCACGTAAATCATGTCGATGACCTGGCCGTAGAACCAGCGCGTGGGCGAGCCTACAGGGGCATTATTGTAGATAATTCCGTAGAAAATCGAGTCGATTAGGTTGCCGAGCGCACCGCCCAGAATCAGGGCCATGCAGGCGATGTAGCCGGCCGCCACACGCTGGCGGCACAGGCGGATGATGTAGTACACCAAACCCACCACGGCGAGGCTGCGGAAAGCCGTGAGCACCAGCTTGCCGTAGGGGGCGGGCAGCTGCGCGCCGAAGGCCATGCCGGGATTCAGGGTGTAGTTCAGCTTGGCGAATTGGCCGAGAACGGGGATTTCGCCGGCCGAACCGGGCTGCATGTAGGTGTGCACGGCCCACTTCGAGAGTTGGTCGAGCACGATGATACTTAAAGCCAGCAGGAAGAATTTGGCGGCGGAATGCTGGCGGGTGGTCAGGGTTGGGTGCATTGCAGGCGGGATGGAGCTGCAAAGAACGGTATGTCGGCACGGAATCGCCCTCCGCGTCAACCTGACCCCCTCTCCAAAAAAGAGGGGGCACCAGACCTGCTTCTAGCGAGTTTTGGCTCATAAAAAGAGCCCGACACAATGCGTCGGGCTCCTTAAGTTTCTGCGTTTGCTTCGAACCGGTGCCCCCTCTTTTTTGGAGAGGGGGGTCAGGGGGTGAGGTTGACGGCAGGCGGCGCGAGCGAGATGCCTCGGCTTCGCTCGGCATGACGTTCAATAAATCTAAGCCAGATTCTCCGAGTCAGGAGCTACCAGCGGCTCGCTATGATTCGCTGCTACAACTGGCTCTTCCTGCTTGAAAAAACGGCTCTGATTAAGCAAAATAACGGCTACACCGATGAAAATGGAGGAATCGGCGATGTTGAAGATGGGCCAGAGCGAGACGTACTTTCCTCCTAGCAGCGGCCAGTTTTGGGGCAGAAAGCCTTCGTAGATATCCACGTAGAGCATGTCGATGACCTGGCCGTAGAACCAGCGCGTGGGCGAGCCGAACGGCGCGTTGTCGTAGATGATGCCGTAGAAAACCGAGTCAATCAGGTTGCCGACGGCCCCGCCGAGGATGAGGGCCATGCAGGCGATGTAGCCGGCAGCAGCGCGTTGCTTGCAGAGGCGGATGATGTAGTAGCTCAAGCCAAACACGGCCAGCAGCCGGAACCCGCTAAGAACCAGCTTGCCATACGGCGCGGGCAATTCGGCCCCGAAGGCCATGCCGGGGTTCAGCGTGTAGTGCAGCTTGGCCCAGTGGCCGATGAGGGGGATTTCGCCCGCCATGCCGGGCTGCATGTAGGTGTGCACGGCCCACTTCGACAGCTGGTCGAGGGCAATGACGAACAGCGCCAGCAGGAAGAATTTGGCCGCCGTTTGCTGGCGATTGGTGAGGGTTGGGTGCATTCAGGCGAGCCGAAAGTGGCGAGGCAACTAGGGAAAATGAGGTCAGATATCAAAGACAAAAGAACGTCATGCAGAGCGCAGCGAAGCATCTTGCCCGCTTCGAATGAGCCGTTGAAACGAAGCGGTAAAGATGCTTCGCTACGCTCTGCATGACTGTTCAAAGCACAACGTTCTTATTGTCATGTTTTATGCTTTTTATACCTGAATATCTGGTGTTTTATACGATTAAAGACGAGCTTATAGGCCCTTTGTACGGCAGAAGACTTGCCGGGGATTTCAGCTCCCGGCGAGTCGTTCAGCATCAGGCAGTTGCGACTTCCAAGAGGACCGGCACGGAGTAGTCGTCGAATTCGAGTACCGAGCCGCCGTTTACGTCGGCGGCGAAGGTGAGGACGAGGGCCTGCGTTTCGGTGCGGATGTAGTCGCCGAACGCGGCCACGGCGGCCGTGAGTTCGGGCTGTTGGTCGGCCAGGGTGACGCGGATTTTGTCCTGTACTTCCAGGCCCGAGTCTTTGCGCAGATTCTGGAGGCGGTTCACCAGCTCGCGCGCGAGGCCTTCCTGGCGGAGCTCATCGGTCAGGGTCACGTCGAGGGCCACGGTGAGGGGGCCGTCGGTGGCCACGAGCCAGCCGGGCAGGTCGTCGGTGCGGATTTCCACGTCGTCGGGAGCCAGGGTAATGGGCTGGCCATCAACTTCTACGGCGAGGGTTCCCTCCTTCTCCAGCTTGCTGATTTCGGCGGCCGTCATGGCCTGGATGCGGGCACCCACGGCCTTCAGGCGCGGGCCGTATTGCTGGCCGAGGCGCTTAAAATTGGGCTTCACCGACTTCACCAGCACGCCGCTTTCATCGTCCAGAAACTCGATGTGCTTCACGTTGATTTCGGCGCAAATCAGGTCCTCCACGAGGCCGACTTGCTCCTTGGTCGTGTCGTTCAGCACCGGCACCAGGATGCGCTGCAGGGGCTGGCGCACCTTCAGCACCGATTTTTTGCGTAGCGAGTGCGCCAGCGAGCTGATGCGCTGGGCCAGCTCCATGCGCTCCTCCAGCTTGGTGTCGATGCGGGTGGCATCGGACTCGGCCATCAAAGTAAGATGCACGGATTCAGGTGCCAAAGGAGTGTTTTTATCCACGGCCTCGGCGCGCATGCCGTCGGTCATGTTCTTGTACAGCCAATCGCCGAAGAAGGGCGCGATGGGCGACATCAGCTGCGCCACCACCACGAGGCATTCCTGCAGGGTTTCGTAGGCGGCGCGCTTGTCGGTGGTCAGTTCGCCCTTCCAGAAGCGGCGGCGCGAGAGGCGCACGTACCAGTTCGAGAGCTGGTCGGTCACGAAATCCTGGATGGCGCGGGCGGCCTTCGTGGGGTCGTAGGCGTCGAGGTGGCCGCGCACCTCCCCTATCAGGGTGTGCAATTTGCTGAGCACCCAACGGTCGAGCTCGCTCAAATCTTCCAGCGGCACGCGGCCGAATTCGGCCGTGCGGTAGTCATCCAAATTGGCGTAAAGCGCAAAGAATGAGTACGTATTGAAGAGCGTGCCGAAGAAGCGGCGCTGCACTTCGGTCACGCCGGCGGGGTCGAACTTGAGGTTGTCCCACGGTGGCGCGTTGGCGATGAGGTACCAGCGGGTGGCATCGGGGCCGTACTGCTTGATGGTGGCAAACGGGTCGACGGCGTTGCCGAGGCGCTTGCTCATCTTCTGGCCGTCTTTGGCCAGCACGAGGCCGTTGGCGATGACGTTTTTGAAGGCCACGGAGTCTTCCAGCATCACGGCCAGGGCGTGCAGCGTGAAGAACCAGCCGCGGGTTTGGTCCACGCCTTCGGCGATGAAATCGGCGGGGAAATTCTTCTGGAATTTATCGGCGTTTTCAATCGGATAGTGCCACTGGGCGTAGGGCATGGCCCCGGAATCGAACCACACGTCGATGAGGTCGGGCTCGCGGTACATGGGCTGGCCGGTAGGGCTGACGAGGAAAATATCGTCGACATAGGGCCGGTGCAGGTCCACTTTTTCGCCGTTGGCGTAGGGGTTGTGGGTCATGACTTCGGCGGCTACGGCCTTGTCAATCTCCGCCTTCAGCTCGGCGATGCTGCCGATGCAGATTTCCTCCGTCCGGTCCTGCGTGCGCCAGATGGGCAGCGGCGTGCCCCAGTAGCGCGAGCGGCTTAAGTTCCAGTCTACCAGGTTCTCCAGCCAGTTGCCGAAGCGGCCGGTGCCGGTGCTTTCGGGCTTCCAGTTGATGGTTTTGTTGAGCTCGATGAGCCGGTCCTTCACCGCCGTAGTCTTGATGAACCAGGAGTCGAGCGGGTAGTAGAGCACGGGTTTGTCGGTGCGCCAGCAGTGCGGGTAGGTGTGCTCGTACTTCTCCACTTTGAAGGCCGTACCGTCGCCCTTCATCTTAATAACGATGCTCTCGTCCAGCGTCTTGTAGTCGGCCCCCGACTCGTCGTGGCCGTCGTAGTTCTTCACCCAGCGGCCCGCAAACTCGCCCATTTGGGGCACGTAGCGGCCCGTCCGGTCCACAATGGGTCCGAGCGTACCTTCGGCATCCGGCACCATCAGCGCCGGGATATCCGCCAGCTGCGCGGCCCGGAAGTCATCGGCGCCAAACGTGGGCGAGATGTGCACGATGCCGGTGCCGTCCTCCGTGGTCACGAAGTCGCCGTTGATAACGCGGAAAGCCCGCTCCTCGCCTTCAAACGGCGTGAAATCGAACAGCCGCTCGTACTTGATGTCGATGAGGTCAGCGCCGGTGAATTCACCAAGGATTTGCCAAGTAGCAATTTTACCCTTGCGGTAAATTAAGCTTCTATCAGATTCTGATAGATACTCAGGCAGAGAACTTTGCTCATCGTAGAGAGGAACAGTACGCTGCCAAGCCATTGAGCCAATTGATGTTTCATCAACATTCTTACCATCTAAATCGAAGTAAGAATCAAACCGGCTTTTAGCAAGGACAACTGCTTGCTTCTTGAATGTATATGGGTTGTAGCAGCCTACGACTAAGTATTTAATTTTAGCGCCTATTGCAAGACCAGTATTTGCAGGTAGCGTCCAAGGCGTAGTGGTCCAAGCTAGAATGAATGTATCCAAGCTTTGATTCAGTCCTGAAAAAAGCTTCTCAGAAACCTCGTCCCGTTTCACCTTGAACTGCGCCACCACGGTCGTGTCTTTCACGTCCTTGTAGGTGCCGGGCTGGTTCAGCTCGTGCGACGAAAGGCCGGTGCCGGCGGCGGGCGAGTAGGGCTGGATGGTGTAGCCTTTGTAGAGCAAGCCTTTGTCGTAGAGCTTCTTGAGCAGCGCCCAGCAGCTTTCGATGTACTCCGGCTCGAAGGTCACATAGGGGTCGTCGAGGTCGACCCAGTAGCCCATTTTCTCGGTCAGGTCGTCCCACTGCGCCTTGAAGCGCATGACGGTTTCCTTGCAGCGCTGGTTGTAGTCCTCGATGCTGATTTTCTTGCCGATGTCATCCTTCGTGATGCCCAGCTCCTTCTCCACCTGCAGCTCGATGGGCAGGCCGTGGGTGTCCCAGCCGCCTTTGCGGGGCACTTGCTTGCCCAGCAGCGTCTGGTAGCGGCCGAAAATGTCCTTCACCGTCCGCGCCATGACGTGGTGGATGCCGGGCGCGCCATTAGCGGAAGGCGGGCCTTCGTAAAACACGAACGTGGGCTGGCCTTCGCGGCTGCTCACGCTCTTCTCAAAGATGCCGTGCTCCTTCCACCAGGCGAGGATGTCCTCGCCGAGCTGGCCGTAGTTGAGCGGCTGCTTGTATTCGGGGTATTTCATTGGGTTACTCGGTCAGTAAGGCCGTCATGCAGAGTGCAGCGAAGCATCTCGCGTGGGGCAGTAATTCAATTGTTTTGGCGTCAATGGTTACTGCCACAAGCGAGATGCTTCGCTGCGCTCTGCATGACGTTCTGGTAGTGAATGACGTTCTTAAATCGTGTAGTCGCCTTCGTAATCAGCGGCTTTGTGCATTTCTTTCAGGTTCAAATCGGCGTCGTCGTCCTCTTCGTGGTACGACTCGTCGTAGTGCCGAATCGGGGCTTTTTCGCTGATGTAGTTGCCTTTGCCGTGCTCAAAGGTGACCAGCAAGCAAGGCAACAAAATCAGGTTGGAAAAATTCGTAATCAGCAGCGAGGCCGACATCAGCATGCCCAGGGCCTTGGTGCCGCCAAACTCGCTGAAAGCAAAGATGCTGAAGCCCACCAGCAACACGATGCTGGTGTAAATCATGCTGGTACCGGCTTCGCTGAGGGTAACCGACACCGCTTCGCGCACCCGGTTGCCGTTCAGCACCATTTCCTGCCGGAATTTGGCCAGCAGGTGAATGGAGTTGTCGCCATCGATGCCCAGGGCGATGACGAAGATGAGCGCCGTGCCCGGCTTGAGCGGCAGCCCAAAGTAGCCCATGATGCCGGCCGTGAGAATCAGCGTCACGGCGTTCGGAATCAAGGCAAAAAGCACCGTGCGGGCCGACCGGAACAGGAGCAGCACCACCAGGCCCACCAGCCCAAAGGCCAGGAACAGGCTGTCGCGCAGGGTGTGGATGATGTACTCGTTGCCTTTGGTGAACAGAATGGTGGTGCCGGTGGGCCGCACGTCCATGCCCGTGCCGTTGAAGACGCGGTGCATCTCGGGCAGGATTTTTTTGTTCATCAGCGTGTCCAGGTTGCGCGAGCCGATGTCGGCAATCTTCAGGCTGATGCGGGCGCGCTGGCCGTCTTTGTCCACAAACGAGCGGAGCAGCTTGCTGTCCATGCCTGCGCCGGAGCCTTTGGAATTGGCCAGGCTGGTGAGGATGAAGTTCTTCTCCGAATTATCGGGCAGGCGGTAGAACTGGGGGTCGCCGTTGTAGTAGGCCTGGGTGGTGGCTTTCAGAAAAGTGACGATGCTGATGGGCGACGTGACTTCGGGCTGGGTGCGCAGGTAGTTCTCAAACTGGTTGATTTTCTCCAGGTTTTTGAGTTTCAGCAGGCCCTGCTTCTTGTGGGTGTCGACTTCAAATTCGAGCGGCATCACGCCGTTGAAATGGCGCTCGAAAAAGCTCAAATCGGCGTTTACGGAGCTGTTTTTGGGCAGGTCGTCCACCATGAACGACACGGCTTCGATGCGCCGAATGCCGATGGCGGCCCCGATTACGAGTATCAGCGCGGTCACGTACACGGTGGGGCGGCGGTCCATCACGAGGTGGTCGAAAAACTCCAGCAGCTTGGTGAGCGGCGCGGCATCGAGGTGCTCCAGCTGCTTGGGCGTGGGCGGCGGCAGGTAGGTAAACACGGCCGGAATCAGGATGAAGCTGATGATGAAAGCCACGAAAATGTTGATGGTGGCCACCAGCCCGAACTGAAACAGGATGGCAATGTCGGTGAAGCAGAACACGAAAAAGCCGATGGCCGTGGTCGTGTTGTTCATGAGCGTGACGAGGCCGATTTTGCGGATTACCCGCGTCATGGCCAGCATCTGGTTGCCCGATTTGCGGTAGTCGTAGTGGTAGCGCGAGAGCAGGTAGGTGCAGTTCGGGATGCCGATAACGATAATCAAACTCGGGATGAGGCCGGTGAGCAGGTTGATTTTATACCCCAGCAGCACGATGGAGCCGATGGCCCAGATGGCCGTGACGGCCACCACCAGCAGCGGAAACACCACGGCGGCCCAGGTGCGGAAGAAAACCAGCAGCGTGATGCCCGTGACCACCAGCGCCAGCAGGGTGAAAAACGTCATTTCCGAGCCCACTTTGCTCGTCATCGTGTAGCGCACGTAGGGCAGGCCGGCGTAGTGCAGGCGGATATTGGTCTTCTGCTCGAAGGCTTTGGCGAAGCCCAGGATGTTCTTCATCACGGCCTGGCGGCGCGAGGAATTGAGGTAGCTGGGGTCCATGGTGAGGGCCAGCAGCGTGGCCCCGGTGCGCGGACTGATGAGCTGGCCCTTGTAGAACTCGACGCGGTTGACCTCGCGCATCAGGCTGTCGAGCTCGTGCTGGGTGCGCGGAAACGTCTTGAAAATGGGCGTGGCCCTGAACTGGTTGGTGGCCGTGTCCTTGCGGATGGCCAGCAGCTTGGTCACGCTCAGCACGCCGCTCACGCCTTCTACTTTGGCCAGCGTATCGGTGAGGGTGCGCAGCTCGTTGAAGTTGCCCAGGCGGTACACGGCGCTATCCTGCAGGCCCAGCACCAGCACGTTGGCATCTTCGCCGAACTTCTTTTTGAACTGCTGAAAGAAGACCATGTCCGGGTCGTTCGGACTCACCACCTGGGCGAAGTCGTAGGTCATTTCCACGTCCTTGGCCTTCCAGGCCATGAACACGGTGATGACGGCCAGCACCGCAATCAATGAGAGGCGAAACCGGATGATGAACAGCGCGATGTTTGACCACATAAAACCCTGCAAAAAGGCAAAGTTACGTACGCACGGCGCGGGGCGGCCAACGCGGCCGGCAGCGGCCCCAAAACGAAACTGCCCCCGGCGGTAAGCCGGGGGCAGTTGGGCAATCTAAAAAATTGGTGGAAAGCTACTTTACTACCTCAATCCAGCCCTTCCAGCTTTCGCCGCTGGCGTTCACCAGGCGGTAGTAATACACGCCGGGTGCGGTGCCGGCATCGCCCCAGCTGTCGGTGTAGTTTTTCTGCTCGAAAACCAGCCGGCCCCAGCGGTTAAAAATCTGGATATCGACGCTTTGCGTGGAAACGAACGGCCGGAAGGTGTCGTTCTGGCCATCATTGTTGGGGGTGATGATGTTCGGCAAATCGAAGCCGCGCACCTTCACCGGCACGATGAGGGACTCCTCGCAGCCGGGACCGTAAACGGCCGTCAGGCGCACCTGGTAGGGCACGGTGGGCGCGGCGGTGGCGTAGGTGTGCGTGGGGCTCACATCGGTGCTCACGGGCGTATTGTCGCCAAAATCCCAACGGTAGCTGGTGGCACCCGTGGTGGTGTTGGTGAATACCACCGGCTTGTTGACGAGGTTGGGCGAGCTGGCGGTGGCGGCCAGCACGGGGCGCGGGGCCACGTTCACCTGCACCGAGTCGCGGCCCTGGCAGCCGGTGGCGTTCACGATACGCACCAGGTAGCGGGTGCTGGCGGCGGGGCTCACCGTCACGTTTTGGCCGGTGAGGGTGGGCTGGCCGGGCGCCGTCCAGGTGTAGGTGGCGCCAGCACCAAAGTTGGCCACGCTGAGGGCCGCACTGGCACCGGGGCAAATGGTGCGGGCCGGACCCGCCGATACCACCAGGCGGGACAGCACTTTCACCGTCACGGTATCGGTGGCCGAGCACCCGCCGGCACTGGCCGGCGTGCTAATCGTGACCGTGTACCGGGTGGTGGCCGCGGGGCTCACCGTGATGGTGGGACCGGTGAGGGTGGGCTGGCCGGGGGCCGTCCAGGTATAGGTCACAGTGGGGGTGAGCGTGGCCTGGTTGGTGGCCGTGAGGGTGGCCTGCGAGCCCACGCAGATGGTTTGGCGGGCGCTGACGGCCACGCGGGGCTGCGGCACGGCGTACACCGTCACGGTATCAACCGACGTCACGCTTTGCAGGCAGCTATTGGTGTCGAACACCGTCAGCCGCACGGGGTATTTGCCGGGGGTCTGGTAGGTGGTGGTGGCGTTGTTGGCCTGGGTTGAGGTTTGGCCATTGCCGAAATTCCACAGCGTGCTGGTGCCGTTGGCCGAGGGCCGGTTGAAGTAAAACTGGGCCGGCGCGCAGAGGTTGGCCTGGCGCACGATGCTGGTGGGCGTGGTGGCCGGCACAAAGCTGGCGCTGAGCTGCAGCACGTCGATTTTGAAGGCGGCATTGTTCCAGCTGGAGCCGTTGCTGGCCGACCAGGCGTTCGGGGTGGTGGGCAGCACGCCGCTGCCCACGCACATTGACTGGTAGATGATGCCCTTTTTGTCGAAGCGCGACGTGCCGCCGTCCACGTGCGCCGAGCCGTTGCCGAAGAACGTGCCGTACACCAGCCGTTGCGCATCGCCGGAGAGCTGCGCGATGTAGAAGTAGCCAAAGCTGCTGGTGCCGCCGGTGCTGCGGATGGCGTCGGGCGTGACGGGCATGCCGGCGTTGTTGCCGCCCCAGCCCGAAATCATAATCTGCCCGCAGTTATCCACCAGGAAAGCCGTGGGCGAAATCTGGCCCAGCGTGCCGTTGCCGATGACCGTGGAGTACAGGCTGGTGTTGAGGCGGGCATTCAGCTTGTGAATGAACTGCCGGCTGTTGGCATTGCCGTACAGGCCCGTGCTGATGGGGTACGTGCCGTCGGTTTGGCCGTAGGCGTACACTTCGCCGCGCTTGTTGAGCTGCACGAAGTAGGTTTGGTCGTAGCTGGAAGTGCCGAGGTACGTGCTTTGCACCAGGTCGTCGCCGCTGCTCGAAATGCGGGCAATGAAGCCATCGGCCGTGCCCCCGGAAAACGTGGGCTTGAAGCCCCCAATAGCCCCCGGAAAGTTGGCGCTGACTGTGCCACCGCCCACAAACACGTTGTTCACGCTATCCAGCTGCACCGAATAGGCCGCGTCGGTGTTGTTGCCGCCCAGGTAGTTGCTCCACACCAGCGCCGTGAGGCCGGTGTTGAGCTTGGCCACCACCGCATCGGAAGCGCCCCCGCCGGAGGTCCGCTGGAATGCCTGCGCGGTGACGGGGAAGTTGGTGGATTGCGTGATGGAGGCAATGTAGATGTTGTTCTGCCGGTCGGTGGTCACGTCGCCGCGGTAGGCGTCGCCGTAGTTGTGGCTCAGGTTGCCGGTTACCTGGCCATCGGCGGCGGTGCCGCCCAGGAAGGTCGAGGCCAGCAGCGTGGTGCCGGTGGGGTTCAGCTTGCTCAGAATAATATCGGCCACGCCGTTGAAGGTGCGGTCGTAGGCCGTGGTGCTGGTGGGGTAGTTGCTGGAGCTGGTCGAGCCCAGAATGACCAGGTTGCCGGCGCGGTCCACCACCAGGCTGTGCGGGTGGTCGTCGGAGCTGCCGCCCAGGTACGTGGCGTACACGCGGCTGGTGGCCCCGGTAGTGGCCGAGGGGTTGTACTTGATGATGCCAATGTCCTGGCTACCGGCAAAGCTGGCGCTGTAGGCCCCCAGCGTGGTGGGGAAGCCCAGCGAGAACACCACTCCCCCGGCGTAGAGGTTGCCCAGCGAGTCGTAAGTGGCGGTGTAGCCGTAGTTGCTGGCCGTCGAGCCGCTGTAGCTCGAATACACGAGTATCGGGTCAATCACCAGCGGCAGGGCGTGGTTGTAGTCCTGCGGCAGGCTGAATTTCACGGTATTGCCGGCGCCCAGGGCGTATTCGCAGGCCACGCGCTGGCGGTGGCCGTCCACTACCTGGTAGGCGTAGGGGCGCTGCTCCACCACCGTGCCCACCGTGGTGCCGATGTGCAGGGCGCCGCCCACTACCGCCAGCTTGGTTTGGCCGGCGTAGCGCAGCGCGATGCGCTTGGCATCGGCCCCGGCGGCCAGCTCAAAATCGTATTCCAGCACCCGCTCTTTGCTGTAAAAATGCAGGTCGATGCCGGGGTAGAGGCCCTGGTAGCGCACTTCGCCGTAGCCGGGCACCTTGCTGGCCCAGCGGCTCTCGTCGTTGCCCAGGAAATAGCTGCTGTAGCCGGGCAGCTGCGCTTCACCTTTCACCAGGGCCTGGGCATTGGCGCCCACAAACGTGGTGGAATAGGCATGCGCCCGAATGCGCTGCTGGTCCGACGTTTCGGCCGAACGGTGGTGCAGCGCGTCCACCTGCTTGCCATCGTACAGGGCCTGCACCAGGCGGCCGCGCTCCAAAAACAGCCGGCCGGCGGGCACATCGGCCGCAAAAAGCACCGGCTTTTCCCATTGCCGCTGGTTGGCGATGAATTCGACGGTGGCCGCCGGAGCGGGCGCTACTGCCCTGGGTGGGCCTGCCAGCGCGGGTAATGCAACCAAGGCGAATCCTATCTTCAGAAAGGTAGTTGTGGGCATGAAAATGAATTATTGATGAAAAATAAAGCCAGGTGACGCGCCAAGCAAAAAGCTTACCGCATCACCTGGCTTCCCAGTTAAAAGTCAGTATAGTGAAACATTTTTCACTATACCGCTGCCAAAGCCGTCAAATCACAGCTTCTCAAAAATGCGCCGGAAGCTCACCGCCTCGCCGATGTAGGCGCGCAGGTCGGCGATGGGCATGCGGGTTTGCTCGCGGGTGTCGCGGTGGCGCACGGTCACGGTGTTGTCCTCCAGGGTCTGGCCGTCCACCACAATGCAGAAGGGCGTGCCGATGAGGTCCTGCCGGGTATAGCGCTTGCCGATGGCGTCGCGCTCCTCCAGCACGAGGCGGAAATCGAAGCGCAGCTCGTCGAAAATCTCCTGGGCTTTTTCGGGCATGCCGTCCTTGCGCACCAGCGGGAAAATGGCGGCCTTGATGGGGGCCACGGCGGGGTGCAGCTTCAGGAACGTGCGGGTTTTGGTCTGTTGGGCCTCGCCCTCCCCTTCCGTGATGGTTTCCTCGGTGAAGGCATTGCTGAGCGTGGCCAGAAACAGGCGGTCGGCGCCCACCGAGGTTTCGACCACGAAGGGCACGTAGTTGCCGTAGGCCTTGCCGGTGGCGGGGTCGAGGTCGTTGTCGAAATACTGCAGCTTCTTGCGGCTCAGGTTCTGGTGCTGCGTCAGGTCGTAGTCGGTGCGGGAGTGAATGCCCTCCATTTCCTTGAAGCCAAAGGGGAATTCGTATTCGATGTCCACGGCGGCATTGGCGTAGAAGGCCAGCTTGTCGTGGTCGTGGAAGCGCAGCTTGGCGGCGGGCAGGCCCAGGGCCTCGTGCCAGCGGCGGCGGGCGGCCTTCCAGGTTTCGTACCAGGCCATTTCGGTGCCGGGGCGAATGAAAAACTGCATTTCCATCTGCTCAAACTCGCGCATCCGGAAGATGAACTGCCGGGCCACAATCTCGTTCCGGAAGGCCTTGCCGATTTGGGCAATGCCGAAGGGGATTTTCATGCGGGCCGATTTCTGCACGTTCAGGAAGTTCACAAAAATGCCCTGAGCCGTTTCGGGGCGCAGGTACACGGGCGGCGCGTCGGCGTCCACCGACGAGCCCTGGGTCGAGAACATCAGGTTGAACTGGCGCACTTCGGTCCACTTGCCGGTGCCGGACACGGGGCACAGAATCTTCTCGTCGAGGATGAGCTGGCGCACGCCGGCCAGGTCGTTTTCCGTGAGCAGGCGGCCCATTTCGGCGGTGAGGGCGGCCCCGCGGGCGGGGTCGCCGGCGCGTTCGTACTCGGCGGCTTTGTCTTCGAGCAGCACGTCGGCACGGTAGCGCTTCTTGCTGTCGAGGTTGTCAATCATGGGGTCGTTGAACCCCGCGACGTGGCCGCTGGCTTCCCAGGTTTGCGGGGCCATAAAAATGGCGGCATCGATGCCCACCACGTTGTCGTGCAGTTGGGTCATCGACTCCCACCACAGGCGCTTGAGGTTGTTTTTCAGCTCCACGCCGTTGGGGCCGTAGTCGTACACGGCCTGCAGGCCGTCGTAGATTTCTGAGGACTGGAACACGAAGCCGTATTCCTTGGCGTGGGCCACAATATCCTTGAGTTGGGTGGTTTCGATTGCTGGGTTCATGCCCACAAAAGTAGGCCGATGCGGCAGAAGCTGAAACATCCCCGTAGAAGGCCCAAAAATCAGTTGCTCACCCAATAGCCGGCCGTGCGTCACAATTCGGTAACATACCCACGCCGGGCCATCTCCCTACCTTTGACGCATGATTCAACTTAAATACCCACCAATTTCCTGTTTATGTTTGGTTTAGAACCTCACGTGCTGCTGCTTCTCGGCGTGTGCCTGCTGGCCGCCTGCGCGTTCGAGTTCGTCAATGGTTTTCACGACACGGCCAACGCCGTGGCCACCGTCATTTACACCAACACGCTGCGCCCCTGGGTGGCGGTGGTGTGGTCGGCATTCTGGAACTTCATCGGCGTGTTTGCCGGCGGCATTGGCGTGGCCATGGGCATTATCTATTTGCTGCCCGTCGAAACGCTGGTCGACCAGAACGTGTACCACGGCATTGCCATGGTGGGCGCGCTCATTCTGGCCGCCATCATCTGGAACATTGGCACCTGGTACTACGGCATTCCGGCCTCCAGCTCGCACGCACTCATTGGCTCCATTCTGGGCGTCGGCATCGCGTTTTCGCTGCTGCCCGGCTCGCAGGGCGCGGCCGTGAACTGGAGCAAAGCCGGCGAAACCGGCATTGCGCTGCTGGTAGGGCCGCTGCTGGGCTTCGCGCTCACCATCGGCATGATGTTCCTGTTCAAGCGTTTCGTGCCCAGCAAAGCTATTTTCAAGGAGCCGCACAAGCGCAAGCCGCCACCGCTTTGGATTCGGCTGCTGCTCATCGTGACCTGCACGCTGGTCAGTTTCTTCCACGGCTCCAATGATGGCCAAAAAGGCGTGGGCCTGATTATGCTGATTCTAATCGGCATTGTGCCCTTCCGGTTTGCCCTCGACGAGAGCAAAAACCCCCTCGACCTGCGCGAGTCGCTGAGCAAAGTCGAATACGTTATCAGCCGCGTGAACCGCGCCGACCTTAGCCCCAACGACCAGAAAAGCCTGGCCGAAATTCAGGTTCAGACCGCCGACCTGGACCGGATTTTCGCCGGCAAAACCAACATCAAAGAACTGCCCCAGCAAACGCGCTTCGAAATCCGCCGCGACGTGCTGCTGCTCTCCAACCGGGCCAAAAAGCTCCTCGCCTCGCCCAACGTGAGCCTGAGTAGCCAGGACCGCAGCATCTACGACGCGGCCACGGCCAACATGAAAACCTTCACCGACTACGCCCCGTGGTGGGTGCTGCTGATGGTGAGCCTCTCGCTGGCCTGCGGCACCATGATTGGCTGGCAGCGCATCGTGAAAACCATCGGCGAGCGCATCGGCAAGGAGCACCTGAGCTACGCGCAGGGCGCCAGCTCGGAGCTCGTGGCGGCGGCCATGATTGGCATCAGCACGCAGTTCGGCCTGCCTTCCTCCACCACGCACGTGCTCACCTCTTCCATCGCCGGCAGCATGGTGGCCAGCCGCGGCGTCAAGAATATCAACCCGAGCATGGTGCGCAACATTGCCCTGGCGTGGGTGCTCACCCTGCCCGTGACCATGGTCCTGTCGGGGCTGCTCTTCCTGCTGTTCCGCGCCGTACTGGGCTAGCAGCCCCGGCTCCCTAAAACACAAAAAAGGCTGTCCTGTGCGGGGCAGCCTTTTTTTGTGAACGATTTTTCCGAAAGCCGGCCCATTCTGGGTTCGGCGTCCAAAAGCCGGAATTACCGGCCCATTGTCAGGCACTTATCCACTTATCCACAGGCAAAATCGCCGGAAATGTGGATAAACCTCGGCTACTTGGGCCATTGCACTTCCATGTCGTCGTTGATGAAGACGCCGAAATTGACGAACTGCAGCTCGCCATCTTCGAAGTATAAGTCAATCATCGACTTCTCGTAGGAGAGGCGCACCGCGCCTTCTTCCATGGTTTCGAGCTCGGGCGTGGGCTGGTTGTGGCGCTGCATGAGGGCCTTCACCTGGTCCACGCTCTGGCCGTGAATGGCCTCGCCGAAGAGGCGCATGCTGGGGTTGTCGGTTTCGATGCAGCTCAGACGGAAGTCGTCTTCGCGGTCAAAATAGAGCGAGAGCAAGTAGTCTTCTTCGTGGTAGTTCCAGGCCTGGTGCTCGAAGTCGTCGTCGTCGTCGGACTCGTCAATTTCCTCGGGCTCGCCGACCAGGGTGCGGACTTCGTCCATGGTGGCGCCGAAGCGCAGCGGGCCCATGCCGGTGCCCAGAATGATTTCGTTTTCCTCGATGCTGGAGGGTTGGGGGGTGCTCATGGGGTTGGGGTGAAGGGTAGTAGGCAAAGGTAGGCAGCGGGCTAGTTGTTCGTTGCTAGTTGTCAGGACTCCTCTCGCTCCGGACGACTGGCAACGAAGAACTGACAACGAAACCCTACTTCCCATACTTTTCCACAAACGCCGCCTTTTGGCGCAGGTATTCGGGGTTGGTTTTGGCCCGGTCCCAGGTGCGCTTGAAAATGGCAGCGGCTTCCACTTTATCCACATCGGGGTGGGGATTACGGGGCAGTTCGGCGCGGCCGTGGGCGCCGCTCTGGCCCTTCTTGTCGGCGGGCACGGGGCCGGCGTATTTTTTGCCGCCCTGATGGTTGGCGTAGCGCCGGGCACGGGTGAAGCCCATCTGGATGAATTTCCGGGCCATGTCGGCGCCCACAAAATCGTGGGCCTTCAAATACGCCTCAAACAGCCCGTAAATGGCCTCCGACGACTCGGTGGCCGCCGCCGCGTCTTTGAAGCGCCAGAGGGGCAGGATTTCGCCTTTGTAGGGCTGCACCAGCAGCACGCCCTGCTCACCCCGGCCCACCCGGTAGAGCTCGGGGTGCTGGCGAAAATCGAGGGTGACGAAATCGAGGGCGTAGTCGAACGGCATTGAGGACAGAAAAACCGGCTTGGGAAAACCGCTTCTACGCATTTCCGGAACAACCGGTAGCCGGCTTTTTTGAAGCGCGCTTTCCCAGCTGAGCGAAACGAAATCCCAAAATGCTTTCCCTAAGACAAAACCCTTGAGCCAAGACAAAACCCTTGAGCCGGGTTTTCCCCAGTTTTAATTTTTGATTAAATTTTTTTCTAAAAAACCTTTCTTGTTTCCACTCATTAGGTCGGTTGATAAGTGGATAAGCGCCGGGGGTTATCCCCAGCGTGGAAAACGTGGGGGTAAGCAAGGCCTTATCCACCCGCTATCCACCGGTATTGTGGAAAACAAAAAGCTGTTTATTAGAAAGTTGTATGATTTTTCAACATGTCCACCGGGTTTCCACATTTTTCTTTTCCCCCAGAAAGTGAGTATGTGGGAAGGCGTTTTGTGAGGGGAAAGTTATCCACGGTTATCCCCCGCTGCTTTCCCCTGTAGAAACGGGGGATTTGCCAAAAAAACTTCTACCCCACTTATCCCCGTTGGTCCGGTGTGTTTCCCCCAGGTTATCCCCGAAATCATCCCCACTGCTAAATCGATGTGGAAAACCCCGTGGAAAACCGGGGGATTACTCTAAAAAACCGCTCTCAGTAACTGGAAAAAGAGTTTAGTTATCCACTATTGTGGAAAATCGGGGGCTGTTCTGAGTGGTTTTGAGATGGTCGGAGGTGGGGCCGCTGCTGGAAGCACCAGCGCGCCCGTTGGGCAATTCGGAACGGCGGAAGTGCTGTTTTTGGCGGGGCTGCAGTAACACGGAGTAGCCGAAAGCGTGAGAAACAGGCCAGCCCTGACCGTCTGTAGCGGGTGCATGCGCAGATGGCAACACTCCCTTGCTGAGTTTGGGCAAAGCCAAACCGGCAATCCTACGCTTTGCGCTGGTCGGGCATGGTGCAGTGGGATTGCCGGCTGGCGGCGCTTAGAGTTAGAACTTCAGCGCCTCCACGATATCGAACCCGGCGCGGACTTGCTGGGGCCTGGGGTCGAGGTACACGGGTTCGGGCGGCAGCAGCAGGTTGGGGTCGCCGCCGCGCCAGTGGCCGTCGCCGTCGGCATCAATCAATACGCGCAGGTGGTAAGTGCCGGGGGCCATGTCCGAGAACAGGTACGTGCCTTTGGGCGAGGCCAGGCTGGCCACTACTTCAAGCCTGTCGTTGAGCAATTGCAGCTCGAAATTCTTCTCATTGGTGGTAATGGTGCCCGAGAGGCTGGTCGAAACGTCCTGCTCGCTGATGCCGAGGCGCAGGGTTTTCAGGCGCAGGTTCTGGCCGGTGATGGCGATGATGGCCGCGCTGTCGAGCAGGATTTCGAGCCGGGTTTTGGCCTTGGAGTTGAAACGCACGGCCAGTTGGGTGCGGTCGGGGCTGAGGGTGCCGTCGGCGGGCAGGCGCAGGGGGCGGCGCCTGGTCGAGTCCTCGATGAGGGTGCCAAAGGGCCGGTCTTTGGCCACGCGCACCGGCACGACAAACTGGAATTTCACCTGGCCTTCGCGGTATACCTGGCGCGGGGCATTTTCTACGGAGTACAGGGCCGGCGGCAACACCTTTTTGGCCGTGGCCGGCGGCACCGGGAATTTTACTTGCAGGGTATCGTGGCCGATGTTGCCGGTGCTGTCGGCCGTGGTGAGGAGGTAGCGGCCATCGCCCACGTCCGGCGTTTTGAAGATGGCCACGGTGCGGCCCCGGTCGGCCAGCTGCAGGGCTTCGGCCACCGCAGCCGCGTTTGCGGTGGTGCCGAGCGGGGCCAGGGCCGCCGTGCGCAGGCCTTCGTTGAAGCTAAAACGGAGCTGCGTGGGGCTAAGCTGCCGGTTGTTGAGGAAGGGGGCGCGCCGGTCGGGCTGGGTGAGCACAAGCGCAATGGGCGCGCCGGAAGTGCCGGCAATGGTGATGGGCGCGGGCAGGTAGGCGATTTTTTCGCCATCGTCGTAGTGGCCGTTGTTATTCTTGTCGGTCACAGCGTAAATCTTGTACGGGCCGGTCTTGAGAAAGCTCAGGCTGAATTTGCCGGCCTTGTCGGTGAGGACGGTATAGTAGGGGCGGCCCCGGCGCACGCCGGCGGTATCGGCCTCGCGGTAGAGCCCGACGCTGGCTTCAGCAATGGGTTTGGCCGTGAGCACATCGGTAACGGTACCGCTCACCTTACCAGAGTCGAGCACGGCGCCGGTGCTGAAGTTCAACACCGCGTTTTTGGCGGGCAGAGCCTCGGTGATGTCCACTACGCCATCCCGGAAATTGAAGCTGTAGGTGGTGTTTGCGTCCAGTGGCTTTTCGAAAAGCAGGGTGATGGAGTTGCGGTCTTCGCGCAGCTTGTAGGGGTTGTCGGCCGGGAGCTGGGGCGTAACGAGCAGGTTTTTGCTCAGCTCTTTAGTGATGACGGGCTCCGAAAAATTGAGGCGAATAAACTGCTGCTTCACGTTGCGGGCCGCGCTATCGGGCGAGCTGCTGATGCGGCGTGGGGGCGTGCGGTCGCGCGGGCCGCCCAGGGGCGGGGCCACGGCGGCGCAGCTTTCAAGCAAGGCAACCAGCGCCAGCAAAGCCAGCAGTTCAGCGCGAACGGACATTATACAACAACAACGTGGTGAGAGTAAGCACAACAATAACTGCCCCGATGCGCAGCCCCGTGCGGCGCGTCACGGCCGTGGTCGGCTCGGTGGAGTTAACGACCACAACGTGCCGGGCGGTATCGACCACAAAGGTCGGCGGCGGAGTTTTTACCGAATCGGGCCGGGGCGAAGCTACGGGGGCAGCCGGCGATGCGGCCGGCACGGGCACCGTCTGGGCGCGGGCGGCCGGCAGCAAACACGCCGTCATGGCCAGGCCCCACCCCCACCGGCGCACCACCCGCCGCATCAGGCCGCCGGAGTACGCCGGCCGGCCACGTACAGCAGGCTCGAATACTGGCCTTCGTGCTCCTCGGCGTATTGGTTGGACTTGTAGCCGGCCTTGAGCACGGTGAGCAGGCCGCCGGCGCGCTCGGCCTTGTGCTTCTCGCTGAGCATGCTCACGTAGTAGGCATCGAGCGGCATGGGCAGGGTCTGGCTGATGGTGAGCTTGTGCTTTTTGAGTAGCTGAGCCATGGTTTTGGGCGCAAAGTGGTAGAGGTGCCGGGGCACGTCATAAGCCGCCCACAGCTCGCGGTAGTGCTGGGCGTCGAGGCTTTCCACGTTGGGCACGGCAATGAGGATGACGCCATCGGGCTTGAGCAAAGCCGTGAGCTGGGCCAGGGTTTCGTTGAGCGTGTGCACGTGCTCCAGCACGTGCCACAGCGTGATGGCATCGAACGTACCCGGCTGAAACGAGGCCAGCCTCTCCTGCCCAATGGTCTGGCCCAGGCGCTGGCTGGCTTCCTCACGGGCGCGGGCGTTGGGCTCCAGGCCCGCCACCTGCCAGCCCGCCGATTTGGCAGCGGCCAGAAAATGCCCCGTTCCGCAGCCATAATCCAGCAGCTTGCCCCGGCGCGGCGCCAGCTTGTTCAGCAGGCCCACCTTGCGGCGCATCGTGAAAAACCGGGCCACTTTGTAGGCCTGATTCACGAAGCCCTGAGCCCCGCTGTTGTGCGACACGTAGGCATCCGACTCGTAATATTTGCCGATTTCGGCCTCGTTCGGCCGCGGGTTGGTGAACTGGAAGCTGCACGCCGCGCACTGCACAATGGCAAAACTCTCGTGGCTCACCGTGCGGTCTTCCACCACCAGCTTGTTCTTGAAGTCGGTTTTGCCGCAAACCGGGCAATTATCAATTCGTTCGTAGGACACGGATACTTCTAAAGGCAAAAGCCGGCCGACACAGGTGCGACGCGGTGTATTGGGTAGCCGGGCAAAGTTCGTAAGATTTTGGCAGGAACGCAGTCAGGCTGTTGTTGATGCTATCGGGCTTCTATACGAGCAGCCTCAGCTGGGCCCGGGTCGCCCATGGAGCCCATCATAATGATGCTAGTGGCTACCCATAAGACTATACTTGCGCCCAAGCCCAACCCGCATATTAGCAGCCATCCCAAGGCTGGCCTCCAAAGCTTACGCACCAAGTTGCGAAGCGTCATAAACAAGCCCACAATAAACCCGAGCAGCAACCCCAGCGCGGAAAACCGCCAAATGAGGAGTACCTTTTCGAAGTACTCTGCGCTATCGAACAGTTTGGGATACAGAAATTGAAATAGCAGCAAGCCAACTACTCCAGCTCCGGCGGCAAGCTCTAATAGCAAAAAGTAGCGTTTACGTAGCACCACACAAACACTCTCCTACCGCCCAAGGTACACCATCAGCACCGACACGTCAGCGGGCGAGATGCCGCTGATGCGCGAGGCCTGGCCAATGGTTTCGGGCTGAATCTTGAGCAGCTTTTCGCGGGCCTCGTGGCTGAGGGCAGGCATGGCCCGGTAGTCGAGCCGGCCCTGAATCACGAAGTTTTCCAACTCCTGCTGCCGGGCCGCCTGCTGGTTTTCCTTCTGCAAATACGTTTCGTACTTGATGTTGATGATGGCCTGCTCCAGGGCTTCCGCGTCGTAAGCGACCAGGGCTTCGTCAAGGGCGGACAGGGCGCGGCGCAGGTCAGCCAGCTCCACGTTGGGCCGGCGCAGCAGGTTCACGGCGCGGGTTTTTTCGTGGATTTCGGCCGAGCCCAGCTCCACCAGCAGCGGGTTGATTTCGGCGATTTCGATGGCAAATTTCTGGAGCAGCTCGGCGATTTCAGCCGTTTGCCCTTCCTTCATGCGAACTCGCTCCAGCCGCTCATCCGAAGCCAGGCCCAGCTCGTGGCCCAGCGGCGTAAGGCGCAAATCGGCGTTGTCCTGGCGCAGCAGAATGCGGTGCTCGGCGCGGCTCGTGAACATGCGGTAGGGCTCGTCGGTGCCCTTGTTCACCAGGTCATCAATGAGCACGCCGATGTACGCCTCGCTCCTTTTGAGCACGAAAGGCGCCTTGCCGTGCACCTTGTTGTGCGCGTTGATGCCCGCCATCAGGCCCTGGCAGGCGGCTTCCTCGTAGCCCGTGGTGCCGTTGATTTGACCCGCGAAATAGAGGCCTGCAATCAGCTTGGTTTCGAGTGTGAGCGCCAGCTGCGTGGGCGGGAAAAAGTCGTACTCGATGGCGTAGCCGGGGCGGAACATCTTCGCATTCTCAAAGCCCGCGATTTCGCGCAGGGCGCGGTACTGCACGTCCTCCGGCAGCGAGCTGCTGAAGCCGTTTACGTAGCATTCCACGGTGCTCCAGCCCTCGGGCTCCACAAAAATCTGGTGCCGGTCCTTGTCGGCGAAACGGTTGATTTTGTCCTCCACGCTGGGGCAGTAGCGCGGCCCCAGGCCCTTGATGCGGCCCTGGAACATGGGCGACTTCTCGAACCCCTCGCGCAGGATGTTGTGCACCCGCTCGTTGGTGTAGGTGATGTAGCAGGGGCGCTGCTGGGTGAGGCGCGGCGTGTCGAGGTAGGAGAATTTGCTGGGCACCTCGTCACCGCCCTGTACCTCCATTTTGGCGTAGTCGAGGCTGCGGCCGTCCACGCGGGGCGGGGTGCCGGTTTTCATGCGCCCGGCCTCAAAACCCAGCTCCAGCAATTGCTCGGTAATGCCGCGGCTGCCCTTCTCGGCCGCCCGGCCGCCACCAAAATTTTTCTCGCCGATGTGGATGAGGCCGTTCAGGAACGTGCCGTTCGTGAGCACCACGGACTTGCCCCGGAACTCGATGCCGAGAGCCGTTTTCACGCCTACCACGGTGTCGTTTTCCACCACCACGCCGGTCACGGCTTCCTGCCAGAAATCCACGTTGGCGATGCCTTCCAGGGTCAGGCGCCAGGCTTCGGCGAAGCGCATGCGGTCGCTCTGGGCGCGCGGGCTCCACATGGCGGGGCCTTTGGAGCGGTTCAGCATCCGGAACTGAATCATGGTCTGGTCGGTGATGATGCCCGACTGGCCGCCCAGCGCGTCGATTTCGCGCACAATCTGGCCCTTGGCCACGCCGCCCATGGCTGGGTTGCACGACATCTGGGCGATGGTGTTCATGTTCATCGTCACCAGCAGCACTTTCGAGCCGAGGTTGGCGGCAGCGGCGGCGGCCTCGCAGCCCGCGTGGCCCGCGCCCACTACAATGACGTCGTATTCGGAGGTTTGAAACATAATGGTAGGAACGCGCCACGGCGCGTTCAGTAGGCCGCGCCAATGCGACGAATAATAACAAATGGAATCGTGTAACGCCGAACGCGCCATGGCGCGTTCCTACAAAATTACGCAATCAAAAACCCGCAGCCAGTTTCACGTGAAACGAGTTGCGGGTTTCAGAATTTGGGTTAAGCAAAGCCGTAGCACTGGCCAGCGGACGCTTCGACGGTTTATTCAGCCACGCCACTCAGGTCCTCCGGCAGCCAATCGGCCAGCAGTTCGGACGAGTGAGCGGCCACGGCCTCCCAGGAAAAGGACTGCCATTGGCCACCAATGCTGTCGAACACCTCAGTGGCCGCCAGGCTGGGGTAGAGCTTGTAGTCGAACTTGGGGTAGTCGTACACCAGGTAGCCGGGGTAATAATAATCGAGTTCGAGGCGGCGGGCGTGGTCGGTTTTCAGCAGCATCAGGTACTTGCCGAGGCTGTGTTTGCGGTAGGCCGGGTCGTAGAAATTCAGGATGCCCGCCAGGCTACGTTGGCCGAGGTCGAAAATGCCGGCGGCTATCAAGCGTCCCCCATCGCGCAGCTCGATGCTGAAGGTGTTGAACACGTTGTGCGCCGCCCCGCCCAGCAGCACGGCGTCCACGGTGGGGGCGGCGTCGAAGGTGATGGCTGCCCGGTAGCGGAAGTACAGCGCCTCGTATTCGGGGGTGAGGCGAAACGGCCGGACGGTGGTGGAAAAGCGGGAGTTGAGCCGCAACAGCCGGCGCTGCTCGGGCCCCCACTGCACACGCGCCAGGTTCAAACGCAGCCAATGGGCGGAGTACAGGCGCCCATCGAAGGGCACGAACTGGCAGGTGAACAGGTCCTGCTGCATTCGGTAATAGCCCTGGCTAAGGTAAAAATCCAGGGCTTCGCCCCGAATAATGGGGAGCTCAGGTGAAGAGGCAGACATAAAACACGGTTGGGCAACGGCGGCGCAATTCCAGCGGCCGGCCAGGTTCGTCCACGCCAACGCCCGCAAGAAGCGGGCGTTGGTCGGTTTCAGAAGGAAACAGGTAAGCGCCTCAGAACGTGCGCAGCGCCAGACAATAGTCTTCCTTGGCGCGCATGGCCGTCTGGCTCAGCAAGTCCTTGTCGTGGTAGCCCAGCAGGTGCAGCACGCCGTGAATCATGACGCGGTGCAGCTCGTCGCGGAAGCTGATGCTCAGGTCCTGGGCATTGTCGCGCACGCGGTCCACGCTGATGAAAATGTCGCCTTCCAGTATGTCAGCGTCATCAGAATTGTCGAACGTGATGACGTCGGTGAGCGTGTCGTGGCCGAGGTATTCGACGTTGAGCTGGTGCAGGTAGTCGTCGGAGCAGAAGATGTAGGTGAGCTGCACGATGCGGTGCTCGTGCACCTTGGCCACGCGCTCCACCCACTCCAGAATGCCCTCGGCTTCGGACAGCTCGAACTCGGGCACGTCTTCCACCATGAATTCGATGCCGGGGGCTTCGTGGTGCAGCTCGCCGGGCGGGAAGTTTTCGTGGTGGGGCGGGCCCATCGGCGGGGTGCTCATCATAGCAATTAAGCGGCGATGTGGCCGGCAGTCGAGGTTTCGTCGGCGGGTGCGGGCGCTAGCTGAAAGGTGAGCAGCACGCGGCGGCCTTCCTTGCTGAACTCGACTTCATCGGCCAGGTGGCGAATGAGGAAAATGCCCCGGCCGCCCGGATTCTCCAGGTTTTCGGGCGCCGTGGGGTCGTCCAGGTTGTCGTAATTGAAGCCCATGCCCTCGTCCTCAATCTCAAATTTGAGCTGCTGAGGCTCTACGTAGAGCGACAGGTAGACATTCTTGTCCTTGTCGAACTTGTTGCCGTGACGGATGGCATTGTTCACCGCTTCGGTCACGGCAACCATGATGTTGCCGTAGATATCGTCTTCAATTTGAAAAGTATCCTTGGAGTTATCGATGAAACTCTCAACCACGCGGATGTTCTCAACGAGCGACGGAATCTGAATTTTTACCTGCTTCATAAGGCGGTTTAATAGGAAGGACGGCGGCGGGTTAGGGGCGGCAAAAATAGTGTTTTAACGGCAAAGCACCACCATAATTTATGTCGCTCGCAAGCGCTTGTTTCCGACAGAACAGTAATTGGTTAACGAAACTGCAGCCAGTTTGGATGGGTTATGGGGTACCGTTATTTATTTTTCTGAAAGTACTCACCCACTTCGCGTTGATAATACGGAGTCAGGGTTGGGGGAGTACTACGTAGCAATTCGGTCTGGCGTTCTTTGCTGACCTTGTATTTGTCGAAAGCCGGCGGGAAAACCGGGGGTTTAGTCTGGGCGGCCTGGGCCTCGCGCTTGGTGTCCTGGTCGCGCTCGCGGGCCGATTTTTCCACTTCCAGCAGGCGGGTCAGAATTTGCTGCTGGCGCATGATGGTTTCCTCGGTGAGGCGTTTGTTCACGAGGTCGGTTTCGGTTTGCTCCATCATTTTTTTGATGTCGCCGGTGCCGCCCCCGCCCTGTTCGCCTTTGCCGTCCTTGCCATTGGCGCCGCCTTCCTGGCCTTCTTTGCCACCTTCCTTTCCGTCTTTGCCCTGGCCGGCTTGCGAGCCGCCGGGCTTGCCGCCCTGCTGCAGTTTGTCGAGCTGCTGCATGGCCTGGCGCAGCATCTGCTGCTGGCCGGCCAGCTTGGCCAGCTCCTGCGACATGGCCCGGCCGGTTTTGCCACTCTTGGAAAGCTGCTGAATCTGCTCGTTGAGCTGCTGCTGCATCTTGCCCATGCTGCCGGGGCCGGGCTTGCTGCCCTGGCCCTGGCCTTTGCCCTTCCCCTTTTTCTTGCCGGGCTTGCCCTGGCCGTCTTTGGGGGCGCCTTTGCCTTCCTGCTGCTCCTGCTGCATCTGGTTGAGCGAGCTTTGGAGCATCAGGGCGAGGTTGTTCATGCTGGTCATGGCCTGCTGCTCGGTGGCGGTGGCGCGGCCCAGGTCGCGCTGCTGAATGTGGGTGAGCGACTCGTCCATGCGGCCGTTCATCTCGCCCACCTCGCGGGTCACGAAGCTCTGGATTTTGGGCTCTTTCTTGGCCAACGCATACAGCGAGTCCTGAATAATCTTGGCGTCGTCGCGCAGCTTGCGCTGGGTCTGGCCCAGCTGCACGAAGCGCGGGTCCGATTGGTCCACCTTGCGGAAATCCTTCATCAGGCCTTCCTGGTCGAAGCTGAGGGTGAGCAGGTTGTCCAGGATATCGCGCAGGTCGTCGATGTTCTGCTGGGCCTGGTCGCTCTCCTCCTCGCTCATCTGGTCGCGCATTTTCTTGGCCATCTGCTTCATGCGCGAGGCGGCGCTTTTCTGCTTGCTGGCGGCCTTTTTGTTTTGGTTTTTGCCCAGGTTCTGCTGGCTTTCCTGCATGTCCTGGTCGGTCTGCTCCTGCTCGGGCTTCTGCTCGTCCATGCCGTTCTGGTCGCCTAGCTCCTTGTCCATCTGCTTCAGCTCCTGAAGCTCTTTTTTCAGGTCTTCGAAGTCTTGCCGGTTGTTGGCCTGCTCCTGTTTCAGCTGTTCCTGCTTAGCTTTTTGCTCCTGGTTTGAGGCTTTGTTGTCGGGGTTCTCCTTGTCGTTCTGCTCGGTTTTCTCGGCCAGCTTATCTTCCTGTTTGGCCAGTTCATCCAGCTTGTTGGCGGTTTCCTCAGCCTTCTGCTCCAGCTGCATCTGCTTGAACATTTCGAGGGCGCGGTCCAGCTCCTTTTGTAGGGTGTCTTCCTTGTTTTCGAGCTGCTGAAGCAGCTTTTGCATCTCGGCATCGGGCTGTTTCTGCTGTTCCAGCAGCTTCTGGAGCTTGTCGTAAAGCTTCTTGGTTTCGGGGTCGAGCAGGTCGGCCATCAGCTTTTTCAGCTCCTCGGCCTTCTTCGCCAGCTCTTCGCTTTTGGGGCTGAGCTGGTCCTGCTTCTGCTGGAGCTGCTCAAACATCTTCTGCATCTGCTCCATCTGCTGGTTCATTTGCTCCTTCTGGTCGAGCATATTTTCCAGCTGCTTGCGGTCCTGAAAGCTCAGGTCGCGCTTGGTTTTGAGCTTGTCCTGGGTTTTGGCCAGCTCGCGCTCCAGCTTCTCGCTTTGCTTGGCGGCCTGGCTCATCTGGCTGGCCACGGACTGCGCCTGGGCCTGCATTTCCTGGCGCAATTCGCGCCGGCTGGGCAGGCGAAACTCGGCCGGCCGCGTGCGCGTGGCCTTGGGGCCGTGCACGCCGTCGTTGTCCCAAGCCTCCACAAAGTATTCGAGCCGGTCGCCGGGCTGCAGGTTCAGGCCATTGAGATTCCAGGTGTAGGCGTAAGTGCCGGCGCTCTCACTGGGCAAAGCCAGCGGCGTAGCGCCTTGCCGGCTCGGAGTCGCATTTGGCCCCTGCCCGGCGCGGCGCAGGGCATAATGCAGCTCCAGGCGGGTCAGCCCATAATCATCGCGCACGGTGCCGCCCAGGGCCAGGAAGCGCCGCGTCACCGTGTCCGAAAAGGCCTCCAGCGTGAGCGAGGGTGGCAAATCCGCCACGGCCGTGAGCTGGTAGGAAATGGGGTCGCGGTTCAGGCTGGCCGGGTTTTTCAGGCGCAGCAAATACGGCTGCGAGCGCAGCACCCGGCGCGTGGCCACGAAGGTTCCATCGTCGCCACTGGCCACCAGCGTCTCATCAGGGTTCTGGAATACGAGGGCCAGCTCGTCGGTAGCGGCCGTGGCAAACTCCCAGCGCACGGTGCTGCCCTCGGGCACCGTCAGGTTGCCGCCGTTCTCGATGGTTTCGGCCGGCTTGCCGGTGTAGGCCGGGTAGGTGACGTTGACCTTGAAATCGCGCAAATTGGGCCGTTCCAATACCGTCAATTGATATTCGGGTGAATTGAACCCGGCCCCCTTCAGCTGGAAAGCGACGTCGCCCTGCGGCTGCTCAAACGTGTAGCGGAACAGGTCGCCGTGCCCGGCCACTTTGCTCAGCCGCCGCTCGCCACCGTTGTAGTCGATGCTGACATCGGCCGGCAGGGCCGCGCCCGCCACGCCCACATCCAAGGTAAAATCTTCGCCCCGGAAAGCCGTCAGCTTAGGGTTCTTAATCAAAAACTGAAACGGCGCGGGCGGCGAATACGCCCGCCGGTAGTGCCAGATTCGCTCGGTGCCCTGCACCAGAAAGCTGGGGTAAAAAGCCAGCAGCGCCAGCAGCACCGCCACCGGAATGGCCGCGTATTTCCACAACGGCCGGTTCTGCTGCTGAATGTTGATGCCCTCGGCAAACGAAAACTTGCCCAGCTGCGCAGCCCGTTGCTCCAGGCTGGCGGCAATCAGGGCATTGTGCCGTGCCTGGCCCTGCAGCTGCAGGGCGTTCAACAGCCGGTCCTGCACTTCCGGGAACAGCTCCCCTACCCTACGCGCCGCCTGCTCATCACTCAGCAGCCGACGCAGGTTGGTGAGGGCCGCCAGCGGCTGCCAAATCCAGCGGGCAAAACTGTAAACCGTGAGGCCCATGAACCCAAACAGCAGCCCACCCCGCACCACCGTGGGCAGGTACAGGAAGTATTCGAGCCCGTTGAACACGACAAAAAAGGTGAGCAGCAGCCCACCGGCCACCAGCCCGCCCCGCACCAGCAGGTTCAGGTAAAACTTGCGCTTGAAGGCTTCCAGCTCCGTTCGTACCCGCGCCAGGGCGGGGTACTCGGCCGCCGCCGCATCGCGCTCCATCAGCATCGCCATAAATCAGGTCTTAGTCGGGAAAGATACATCAGGATGCGGTGCTTGGTTCAGCAGGGTAGGAACGCGCCACGGCACGTTCGGCGTGGGAGGCATATCCGGCCAGGCATTGCCGCAATTGCCGTTCTCGCACCGAACGCGCCGTGGCGCGTTCCTACTGCACTTCCACCCAGGCCGGGCAATGGTCCGAATGCACCACGTTGGGCAACAGACCCGCGCCGGCCAGTCGCGGTTGCAGCGCGGCGTCGGCCAGCCAATGGTCGAGGCGCCAGCCCACGTTGCGGCCGCGCGAGCCGGCCCGGTAGCTCCACCAGGAGTAGTGCCCGGTGGCCTCGCCGTGGTGGTGCCGGAAGGTATCCACCAGTCCATCGGCCAGAAAATCCTTGAACCACTGCCGTTCCTCCAGCGTGTAGCCGGGGCTGTTCTGATTGGCCTTGGGGTTGTGCAGGTCGATGGCCGTCTGGCAGCAGTTGAAGTCGCCACCAATGAGCAGCGGCGGCGTGGTTCCGGCCCGCAGCCCGGCCACGTAATCGCGGAAAAAGTGCAGCCATTCTATCTTGAAAGCCTGCCGCTCCGGCCCGCTCGTGCCCGAGGGCATGTAGGTGTTCAGCACCGACACGTTATCGAAATCGAGCCGCAGCACCCGGCCTTCGTCGTCGTAACAGCTCTGGCCGCAGCCGTGGATGACGGCGGTGGGCTCAATTTTCGAGAACGTGGCCACGCCGCTGTAGCCGGGCTTTTGGGCCGGGTGCAGGTAGGCGTGGTAGCCCAGCTTTTCAAAACCCGACACATCCATCGCCTCCCGGCTGGCCTTGATTTCCTGGAGGCACAGCACGTCGGGTGCGGCTTCGGCCACCCAGTCCAGCAGGCCCTTGCTTAGGGCCGAGCGCAGGCCATTCACGTTGTAAGAAACGATTTTCATTGAGTTGATATGGGGAATTCAGGTCGTCAGGTCGAGCGCAGCTGAGACCTGACGACCTGATTGGTTTACAGACTATCCCCCGGGTCCAGCGCGAAATACTCCAGCACGTGCCATTTCAGCATGCGTTCCTGCTCCTTCAGGTTGGCGAAGGGCACGGGGCGCAGCAGCTTGTAGTGCGGCCAGCCGTCCTCGTCCACATGCGTCTGCTCGTAGTGGCCGCTGAGGCTGAAGAGGCGGCAGGTGGCAATGTGCATCAGGTCCTGCTTCTGCTCCTTGGTGAAAGTGGTGATGCCCTGGTTCAGCTCCTGAATGCCGATGAGCAGCAGCAGCGCGTTCAAATCGGGCCGCTTGCCGAAACGCTCTTCCATCTCCAGCATCAGGGTTTCCCAGCGGGCTTCGAAGTCGGCTTCGGCTTCGGGGTGCTCGGCGGGGGCGGCGGGGTTCAGGTCCTCGCTCATGCGGCGGGGTGGCCGTCGTGGGCGGCCTTGTGGGCGGCCAGGGCCGCGCCGTCGTGGGCGCCGCTGCCGGCCTCCGATTTCAGGATTTCCCAGTATTCCACCGCCCGGCGGAAGTGCGGAATCACGATGCTGCCGCCGATGATGTTGGCAATGGCAAATACCTCGTAAATCTCCTCGTCGGTCAGCTTCTCCTCGAAGCACTTGCCCACGTGGTACTTGATGCAGTCGTCGCAGCGCAGCACCATGGAGCAGGCCAGGCCCAGCATTTCCTTGGTTTTTACGTCGAGCGCACCGGCCGCGTAGGTGTTGGTGTCGAGGTTGAAAAACCGCTTGATGACTTTATTATCGGCCGCCAGGATGGTGGCGTTCATCCGCTGGCGGTACTCGTTGAATTCGGTTACTTGAGACATTGATTTGAGGGCGAAGGGAAAAAAGCACGTCATGCTGAGCGTAGTCGAAGCATCTCGCGTGGGGTAGTAAACCACTCGTTCAGCGAATAGGATATGCTTGCTCAAACGAGATGCATCGGCAGCACTCAGCATGACGTACTTACGAAGAATTACTGCCAATAATCGGCTACATTGCTTCTTCAAAATTACTTCCTAAAACCTCGCCCTCCCCTTCTACCATGCTCCGCACCCTGTGGGCCGATTTTGTCGGCCTCATCTACCCCCGCCTGTGCCTGGCCTGCCAGGAGCCGCTGGTCACCGGCGAAAACCACCTCTGCACCGGTTGCCGCGCCGAGCTGCCCTACACCGATTTTCACCTGCTCCCGCCCGACCAAAACCCGCTCGGCCGTCGTTTCTGGGGCAAACTCCCCATCCGCCACGCCCTGAGCTACCTGCGCTTCGTGCGCCACGGCCGGGTGCAGCACTTGCTGCACGAGCTCAAGTACCAGGGCCAGCGCGACGTAGGTACCGCCCTGGGCCAGCTCTATGGGGCGGAGCTGCACGCGGCCGGTCTGGCCGCCGATTTCGACCTCATCGTGCCCGTGCCCCTGCACCCGCGCAAGCTGGCCAAGCGTGGCTATAACCAGGCCGCCGCTTTCGCCACTGGCCTCGCTGACGGCCTGAAAGTGCCCGCCAGCAACACCGCCCTACGCCGCACCGCCAACACCAAGACCCAGACTAAAAAGAACCGCGCCCAGCGCTGGGAGAACGTGGCCACGGTGTTCGAAGTCGAAAACCCCGCGCACATTATCGGCCGCCGCATCCTCGTGGTGGACGACGTGCTGACCACCGGAGCCACCCTCGAAGCCTGCGGCGCGGTGCTGCTGGCCGCCGGTGCCGCCGAAGTGAGCATCGCCACCATCGCCTGCGCCGACCGTTAAGGAAGGTCACGAACACAAAAAAGGGCCGCTCCTGATTCAGGAGCGGCCCTTTTGCTTTCTGCTGCCGGCTATTTGTTCGAGCCAGCGTTAATCATCGCGCAACGGAAACCGATGGTTGCCGTGGCCGAATCCTCGGCCATGAAGCGGCGGGTGCCGGGCGAGAGCCAGTAGGCCACATCGCGCCACGAACCGCCTTTGTACACCCGCACGTGGTCGTCAATCAGCGACTGGTAGCCTTTCTTGTCGTATTTGTCGGCCGGGTCACCCACGCCGTTGCGGCGGAAGGGGTTCAAATCCTCTACGTCCTGGAACGAGAGGGGGCGGTACACGTCCTGCACCCACTCGTTCACGTTGCCGGCCATGTTGTAGAGGCCATAGTCGTTGGGCGGATACGAGTAGATGTACTCCGTAATCATGGCGCCGTCGTTCAGGCTGCCGGCGATGCCGGCGTAGTCACCACGGCCGCGCTTGAAGTTAGCCAGGAACTGGCCCATTTTGCGGCCGTAAGCGTTGCGGGTCGATTTGCCATCCCAAGGGTAGATGCGCTTCTCTTCCTGGTTCTCGTTGCCCACTTCCTGGGTGCCGATAAGGGCCTGCGCGGCGTACTCCCACTCCGCCTCGGTGGGCAGGCGGTAGTTGGGCAGCGTGTTGCCGTTCTCGATGGAAGTAGTGCTTTTGCCGTTGCCCAAAGCGCCGGCAGTACCAGCAGTGCCTTCAGCACCGGCGGCGGCATCACCGCCTTTGTTTTTCTTCTTACCGAACAATCCGCCTTTGCTGGATTTGCTGTCGCCGCCCGCGGCCAGGCGCTCGTTCACTTTGGCAGTACGCCAGGTGCAATAATCATCGGCCTGCAGCCAGCTCACGCCCACCACGGGGAAGTAGCGGAAGCCAGGATAGCGCAAGTAGTACGTCACGTAGGGGTCGTTGAACGACAGGTCGCGGGCCCACACGGTGGTGTCGGGCAAAGCCGACTTATAAAACTCTTCGGCCGAGTCGGTGCGCACGAAGTGCAGGTACTCAAGCCAGTGGATGTTGGCTACTTCGGCTTCGTCCATGTAGAACGAGGCGATGGTTACCGTACGCTCGATGTTATCGTGCGTCATGGTCACGTCTTCCTCCTGCGAACCCAGCACGGTGCGGCCACCTTCAATAAACACGAGGCCGGGGCCTTCGGGGATTTTTTTGAAGTTGGCCACGGCCATGCCCTTCTCGGTGTTGTATTCAATACCCGTTGTAGAAGAATATTTACCTGGTTTAGAGGCCGTAGGCTGCCCATTTTTGCCACAGCCGGCTAGGGCTGTAAGGCCTACTGCGGCCAGGCATAAATAATTAGTAAATTTCATAACAAAGTTAAAATGAAGATGGGGCGGAGGGATTATCAAGGGCAATGAGAACGCAATAATACAAAAAATTAAAACGCGGGACAAGGGGCCAGTGGGTAAACACGTCTTTTTAAGCGTCGATGGGCATTTTCTAATTTATCAAAAGCGCGCAGGGCGAGGGTCAACTCGTGGGCACCACCTAAATCGGCACTCAGACGGCTCAGGCCCACGTCGTAGCTGTAGCCAATGCGCAGGCCGCCCGCCTGCACCCCCGCCACAATGGCGAGCACGTGCTGAGGATTAACGCTGCCGGGTACTGAAATATTGCGGTACACCGCGCCCAGTGTTATGGGCGATGCCGTGAGATACAAACCAGTTTCGATGCGCTGGGAACCGCCCTGCCGGGTGTAGGCCGCCACGGGCGTGTAGCTCACCTCGCGGGTGGCAATGCCAGTGGAAGGCTTGATGGCAAAGAACTTATAGCCGCCCGAGAGGCTGAGCAGGATGGGGAGCTGGCTTTGCTTCTGAAAGCCGAGGCTGGGCTGGTTGAGGTGCTGGCCGGCCAGGCTGAGCCAGCCTTGCTCGGAGTAGAGCACGGCGCCGGTGCCCAGGCTGAAGTAGTTGACGGGCGGAAAGTCCAGGGTTTCGGCCGAGGGGCCGGCCACGCTGCCGTCTTCCTGAATCTGGTCGCCAAACACGAAATTGTCATATCCCACCCGCTGGCGGCCGTAGCTGGCGCGCAGCCCACCGCTGAGGGCCAACTGCTCGGTGAGGCGGGTGTGGTAGGCGTAAAGCGCACCGATTTCGAGGCGGGTGTAGCCCACGGAGCCGGTTCGGTCCTGGTTGATGAGCAGGCCCAGGGCGTGGTGCTGGCCGGGGGTATTCAGGCGAATATCGGCGGCGGCCTGGGTGCTGACGAAGGAGCCGGCCAGGGTCGGAAACTGGTTGCGGTAGCTCAGCGTGACGCTATAATCGTCGACCAGGCCCGCAAAAGCCGGGTTGGTGTGCAGGCGCGTGGCAAACGGCTGGGAGAAGAAAACATCCTGCGCCCGCGCTCCGGAAACGGTGCCCAGCAACAGGCCGGCCGTGAGGGCCAGCCGCAGCCGGGCAAGCAACATAGGATAAAGCACTGGCATTGTGACCGGAATAACGCGGCGCCGGTGCCGTTTAGTACGCCCAGCTACGCGAATGTACGGCCGGGGAGAGGCAGGCCCGGATTATCCGGGGCCTACTTTTGCAACACTTTCACGCTCAGGCGGCGGTTTTTGGCCCGGCCTTCTTCCGTGTCGTTGGCCGAAATGGCGTAGTTGGGGCCGTAGCCGCGGGCATCCATGCGGCTGGGGCTCACGCCCATTTCAACCAGGCTGGCCCAGGCGGTGCGGGCGCGGGCTTCGCTGAGCTGCTTGTTTACTTTATAGGTGCCCGTGCTGTCGGTGTAGCCCCCGAGCTTGATGCGGGCCTTGGGATAGGCGTGCAGAATGGTGGCGATGTTGCGCAGCTGGCTAAGGGACTCGGGCGTCAGGTTGGCTTTGCCGGCTTCAAAATACACCCGGTCGAAATTGTACCAGCCGCGGGTGAGGTCCACGGTATCGACCTGCACCAGCGGGTCGGCCAGAAAATGGTGCAGGTAGCTTTCGGTGGAATTGGCCCCAACGCCGGAAATCACGCCTCCGTTGGCCAGCTTGAGCGTGGTGAGCTGGCCGGTGTCGTAGATGTAGTTGCCGGTTTTGGCGTCGTAATGGCCCGGCACAATGGGGTCGTCTACCCGGATGATGGGCCGGTAGGCACCGGTGCGGGCAGGGTACCGAGTGTAGCGCGGGGCCAGGGCGGTGGGCGGCTGCGTCACCTGGGCAACTGATGGCGTGGCTGCCGGCACAGCGGGCGCCCCGGCCGAAGCTACCGAAGCCGTACGGGCTGGTGCTGAATATGAGGGCGCCGCTGCCGCCGCGCGGGGCTTGCTCAGGGTCGTAATCAGGATGGGGCCGCCCACTACGGCTTCGGGGGCGAGGGCCAGGGTTTGCTCGGTTGCCCGGTTGTTGCGGTCTTTGCCCGGCTCTTCTCCCAGTTTGCTCAGGGTTACCTTGACGCTCGCGGTTTTACCGTTTTCCAGAAAGATGTTTTCAACGGTTTGCGACCGGTAGCCGCCCTCTCCTACTTTTATCAGGTACGGGCCGCCGACTGGGAGATTGGCCACCACAAAACGGCCCTCGCCGTCGGAGGCCACCGCGTGGCGCACCCCCGAAGGCAAATGAATGACCGTGATGGCGGCCCCGCGCAAGGGCGCTTTGGCCTCTGACTGCACGCTACCGACCAAGCTCATGGCGGGAGTTTGCGCCTGCGCGGGACGAGCTAAACCACCGAAGCAGCCCACAAAAGCCAACGGCAACACAGATAGAAAACGCTTCATATTAGGAGAAGTGTGCAGAGGAATAATGCGGTAGGTGAGCAGAGCGAGCAGGCGCGCCACTTAACTGGTTTAAAACGGAGCGGCATGGTGTAGCCAGGTCTGGCCGCTAAACCCCACAGGAGTCAAAACGGACCAATGCAGCCTGACCAGGCGATGGATGAGTAGCGCCAAAGATAATGCAAAAAATTTCCATGAAAATTTAGCAATAATTTGTGATTTATTCCCCTCGAAAAATGGCTTCGTGCCCAAAAACCAGAGGAAAGCGTAAGCCCTGCAAAATGGTTGTGGCTCAGCTTTGTGAAGTCGGCATGCCAGCACTCATCGCAATATTGGGGCGCGAGCGGGACCGGTAAGGTAGATTTTATGGTTGTCAGGAATCATTTGGCGCGGTTTTGACCGGGCGGTTGTGAGAATAAAGCGGCAGCCGGTCCGTTTTATCTTTGCTTGGAATAACTTATTAACTCTTGCTATGCGGAAAGTTCTGTTGGGTATTGCTGTGTTTTTAGTGGTGCTGGTGGCTGCCGCCGTAGCTGCGCCCTTTCTATTCAAAGACAAGCTGCGGGCCCTGGCCGACAAGCAGATTGCGCAGCGCGTGCGGGCCAAAGTGCAGTACGACCCTGCCAACATCGACGTGAGCGTGCTCCATTCCTTTCCGGACTTGACGCTGGATATTAAGGACCTGCGCGTGATTGGGCTGGACTCATTCAGTCGCGATACACTGGCCTACCTGCCCCGGTTGCGCATGGGCCTCGACGTCATGACCGTGATTAAGGGCCAGGAAATCAGGATTAATAACGTGGAGCTGGAGCGGCCCGACCTGAGCCTGCGCCGCCTGAAAAGCGGCCGTGCCAACTGGGACGTGGTGATTTCGGACTCGGCCGCCGCTGCCAAAGGCCAGGATACCAGCCAGGTAAGCCTGGCCATAAAAGGCTGGAAGCTGACCGATGCCCACCTGCGCTACGAGGACCTCACGCTGCCCGTGCGCATGGAAGCCCGCGGCGTAAACCACAGCGGCAGCGGCGACTTCGCCAGCAACGTGTTCGACATGACCTCGAAAACCACGGCCGCCGACCTGGATATGACCTACAACAACGTGGCCTACGTAACCGATAAGCAGCTCGACGCCGACGTGACCATGAACATGGATTTGAACAAGAACCTGTACACGTTCAAGGACAATAAGATTAAGCTCAACGACTTTCCGTTCAGCTTCGCGGGCGCTATCGGGCTGCCCAATGCCTCGGATATTACTTATGACATCACCTTTAAGGCGCTGGAAACGGACTTCAAAACCCTGCTGAGTTTGGTGCCGGGCGTGTTCACCGAGAAGTTTAAAAACATTGAAACCAGTGGCAAGGTGGCGTTCGATGGTTATGCGAAGGGCACGCAGACGGCCACGCGGCTGCCCGGCTACGGCGTGAACCTGACCGTAACCAACGGCCGGTTTAAGTACCCGGATTTGCCCCGCGAAGCCAAGAACATCAACCTGCAAATGAAGGTGGATAACCCCACGGGCGTGACCAACGACGTGAAAGTCAATGTCCCCAGGTTCCACCTTGACCTCGGCCCCGACCCGGTGGATGGCAACGTGACCATCGACGGGCTGGCGCCGATGAAGGTGGATGGCCGCGTGAAAGCCAACGTGGACCTGGCCGAGGCGCTGAAGGTGTACCCGGTGAAGGACTTGGCCATGCGCGGGCAATTGTTCGTGGATGGCACGGCCAAAGGCATTTATTCCAAAACCCAGATGCCGGTGGTGAACGCCGTCATGCGGCTAACGAACGGCTACGTGAAATCGGCTAAATTCCCGGCTCCGATTGAGAACATCAACCTCAACGGCACGGTGGTGAACACCACGGGCCAGGTGAATGACACCCAGGTTAACCTGCCGCAATTCCGGATGGTGCTGGAGGGCGAGCCGCTGGAAGGCCGGCTGTCGGCCCACAACATCGACAAGCCGGTGTTCGACACCAACGTGCGCGGCACGGTGGACTTGACCAAAATCACGAAGATTTTCCCCTTGCAGGGCATGACCGTGACGGGCCGCGTGGCCGGCGACATTGCCGCCAAGGGCAACATGGCCGACGTGGAAGCCGGCCGCTACCAGAACGTGGTAGCCAGCGGCACCGTGAAAGCTACCAACGTGACCTACAAGAGCAAAGACCTGCCGCAGGGCGTACGCATCAGCACCGGCACGGCCACGTTCAACAACAACCAGATTGCGCTGCAAAGCCTGAACGGCACGGCCGGCAGCTCCGATTTTGCCGCTTCGGGCACCATCAGCAACTACCTGGGCTACCTGTTTACGCCGGGGCAGGCGCTGAAAGGCGCTATGACGGTGAACTCGCACAATTTCAACGTGAACGAGTGGATGGTGGACGAGGTATCGGCCAAGCCGACGGCCACCGGCGGCAAGGCCCCGGCCAAAGCCAACGGCGTACTGCAAATCCCGAAATTTTTCGATTTGGTGCTGAACAGCCACGTTGATAACGTGACTTATGACAACCTGAAACTGACCGACGCCAACGGCACCGTGACCGTGCGCGACCAAACGGCTACGCTCAACAACATGACCTTTAACACGCTGGGCGGCAGCTTTGGCACCACTGGCAGCTACAGCAGCAAAAACCTGGCGCACCCCAGATTTGACTTTGGCCTGAACATCAAGAACCTGAATTTCCAGAGCGCTTTCGCGGCCTTCAACAGCATTAAGACGCTGGTGCCGCTGGCCAGCCAGGTGGAGGGCGTGTTCGGGACGAACTTCAACGTGAGCGGCGAGATGGGCCCCGACATGATGCCCAACCTGGCCACGCTGAGCGGCAAGGGCATTTTGGACGTGGTGCGGGCGGCCATCAACCAATCGGAGGTGATGAGCAAGATTGCCAGCCTGACCACGCTGCCGGAGCTGAAAACCCTGCTGGTGGTGGACAAGAAAATCCAGGCCAACATCGTGAACGGCAACCTGGTGGTGCAGCCGTTCGACCTGACCGTGGGCGATATAAAAATGACGCTGGGCGGCTCGAACAGCCTGACCGGGGCGCTGGCCTACGTTACGGCCCTGAACGTGCCCACCGGCAAGCTTGGCAGCGCGTTCAGCAGCAAGCTCACGCAGCTCACCGGCGTGAAGGACATCCAGGGCACCGACCGCGTGACGCTGGGCCTGAACATTGGCGGCACCGTGAAGGCGCCCAGCGTGAAGCTGACCAGCGGCAGCGTGAAGGACCAGGGCAAAGCCATTGTGACCAACGTGGTGAAAACCAAGCTCACCGATGCCCTGTTCAGCCTCACTCAGAAGAAAAAAGCGGCCCAGGACAGCACGCAAGTAACCGCCGATGCCGCCAACCAAACCGCCGAGGAGAAGGACCGCATCATCAAGGAAAAGGCCCGGCTGGAAGCCCAGGCCCGGCTCAAAAACCAGATTGGACAAGGACTGAACAGCCTGTTTGGCAAGCCCAAAGCCAAGGCCAGACCCGTGGAACCGGCTGATTCCACGAAGAACTAGGATTGAGCGGCTGAACAGCCTTTTTGGCAATATTATTGGGTGACGCGGCCCGGCAACCTCTTGGTTGGCCGGGCCGTTTCACGCCGTATTACTTACCTCCTCACTAGTTCTTATGCAGATTAATCGGATATTTCCTCTCGCGTGCGCGGCCCTGCTGGGCCTGGCCGGCTGCTCCAAAAGCTCCTCCGAAGACGCCAGTTCCTCCAAGCTCGAAGTGCGGCTGATGGACGCGCCCGGCGACTACCGTGGCGTGGTGCTGGACGTGCGCCAGATTGAAGTGCACCTGAAGGAAGAAAACGACCCCAACGGCTGGAAAACGCTCAACTTTTCACCGCAAGCCATCAACGTGCTCGACTACGTGAACGGCCACTCGGCCCTGCTGGTGAGCGACGATTTTGCCCCCGGCGACCTCAAAGAAATTCGCCTTATCCTCGGCCCCAACAGCTACGTCATTGGCCGCGACGGCCTGCAATACGACCTCAAAACCCCCAGCGGCCAAACCTCGGGCGTGAAGCTGAAGCTGGAAAAATGCACGCTGAAGCAGCGCGAAACCTTCCAGCTGCTGCTCGATTTCGACGTGGCCAAGTCCATTGTGGAGCGCGGCAACTGGCACGCCGGCAACGATAAAAAGGAGCGGTACCTGCTCAAGCCCGTTATTCGGGTGGTGGCCCAGGACATTCACGGCGGCCTGCGCGGCACGGTGACCCCGGCGGCCGCGCTGCCCCAGATTCTGGCCATTCGCGCCACCATTTTGGGCCCCGATACGGTGAGCACGGCGGCCGATGCGTCGGGCACTTACCAGATTGGGGGCCTGCCGGCCGGCACTTACCGGGTCGAATATTTCCCGAGCACCACGGCCCCGGCTGGCCAGCCCGGTTATCGCAACGCGGTTCGCACGGGTATCGTGGTTGTCAACGACCAGGTGACGGACCTCGGCCCGACTTCGCTGAACTAGGTAACGCCCGTCGCTCATTCAGCAAAAAGCCCCGGCCTGATAAGGTCGGGGCTTTTTGCTGGTCGCGGGTGAAGGGTTACTGCGGTGCAGTAGCAGCCGGTTTCGTTCCGACGGCGGCGTCTTTTTTGAGGGCCGCGAGTATCTGGCTGACTAGTTCGGCGGGCGCGGCCTCGATGGAAAGGCGCAGTGCGTAGGCCGGTTTTTCCAAAGTAGCCAGCTGCGAGTCGAGCATGTCCGGGTGCATGTAGTGGCCTTTGCGCGCGCCCATCCGCTCCAGGAGCAGGGCCTTGGGGCCGTCGAGGAAAACCCAGTGCAGGGGCTGCTGGACCCCGCTTTGCAGCGTGGTCCGGTAGGTTTCCTTCAGGGCTGAAGACGCCAGCACGGCGCCGCCCGCTTTTTCCCAGGTGCCAAGGTTGGCGGCCAGGGTAGCCAGCCAGTCGCGCCGGTCATCGTCGGTGAGCGGGGTGCCGTGGCTCATTTTTTCGATGTTGGCGGCCGAGTGGAAGTCGTCAGCATCGTAAAAAGGCAGGTGGAGCTGTTGCGCCAACTGCTGGCCGACGGTGGTTTTGCCGCTGCCCGAAACCCCCATGACAATGAAAACCATATGCACCGGATTGGATTAGTTGTGCGCAAGAAGCTTGCGGTGCAGCTTATACGGCAGCCACCAAAACAAGAACAAGCGGCCCGGCAAAATTTGCCGGATTGTCTGCCATCCTGCTTATAGCCAATGCTATAGCTGAGGCTGTACCTGCCCGCTCATTTCGCGGCAATAGGTGATAAAATCAGAGTTGATGGGCTCCAGGCCGCCTTCTCGCATCTTGGTGGCCACCTGGCCGCGGTGGTAGCTGGCGTGCATCACGGCGTGGGTGAGGATGTCGCTCACCTGCGAGTCGAAGGCATCGCCCTGCGAGTTGGTGTACTGAATGTGGCGCGTGAGCTCGGCTTCGTCGGTCGTTTCGCAGAGCTGGCGCAGGTGTTCCGACGTTTGCTTGTGCCAATGGTGCAGGCCGGCCAGGTCGTGCTCCTGCCACACTTTCACGGGGCTGTTAGTGCCGGTGAGGCGGGCAATCCAGATGGCTTGGGCATTGATAAGGTGACTGAAGATGCGCAGGGCCGGCTGAGGAGCTTCTTTGCCGGCGGCCACCGACGAATCGAAGCGGCGCAACAGGGTTTCATTGGCCCAGACGTTGAAAGCGCCGAGCTTGGCAATAGTGTTAATCATCTTGCTAATTATAAATTATGAGTTATGAATTATGAGTTCAAACCACGACTTGCCGAAAAGACAACTCATAACTCACAATTCACAATTCCTACCTCGGGTCTTGCCAGACCAGTTTCTCGTTGGTTTTGTTTTTGTCGAAGTGCGCGCATTTGCCGTCGCCCTTGCCGGTGATGCCGCCATCGGGCTGGCAAATCAGGTTGCCCTTGGTGTCAAATACCTGCGAAAACTGGTCGCAGCACGGCGCAGAGATGTAATAGACTTTCTGGCCGTCGTAGTCGTAGCGATAGATGCGCGTGATGGGGTAGCGCTTGCGTTCGGCCAGTACGGCCGCGATGCGCGCCTTCAGCCACTGCGGCCGGGCGGTGGTGTCCGATTCGGCGACGTGGGCATACACGGGGTCCACGGTGTTGGCGCTGGTGGGCGCGGGCGTGTCCTGGGTAGCCGCCTGGCCGCTGGGGGGCGGGGAAGTGGGCGTGGTCACGCTCACCTGTTGGTGGGCGCAGGCTGTGGTGAGCAAGAGGGCAGCGGCAAGAATCAACTTATTCATTTAACAGTTATCAATTAATATTTAACAGTTGGGTTGCCCCTGCTTTCCTCTTGCTTACGCCGGGCTTACGCAATGAGTTGGTTTTGCGTCCAATTGATTCCGCTTAACGGCTGTCAAAGGAGATGGGGCCCAAACACCAATGCGCCCACTACCAGCGCCCCCAGCGCAGCCAGCAGCACGGCCCCCGCCGCCACGTCCTTGGCCTTGCCCGCCAGCGGATGGTAGGCCGGCGAAGCCAAATCCGTCAGCGCTTCGATGGCGGTATTCACCAGCTCGGCGGCCCACACGCCGGCCACGGCCAGGGCCACCAGCGCCCATTCCAGGCGCGATATCGCGTAGTAAAATCCCAGGCCGATAACCACCACCGTCGCCGCCGCGTGAAAGCGCAGGTGCACTTCCGAGCGCAGCGCGGCCCACACGCCGCGCCCGGCGTGGCCGAAGCTGGCCACGCGCCGGCGCCACAGCCGCTCGGGCGGGCGCAGCCGGTCGGGGGCAGGTTGCGCGGGCTCAGCCACGGGGTCCAAACTCCTGAAAAACGGAGGTGCGCAGTGCCGGCCACTCCGGCCGGATAACGCTGAAAATGACCGTATCGCGCCGGATGCCGCCCTGCGTGAGGCGGTGGCTGCGCAGCGTGCCTTCCTCGGTGGCGCCCATGCGGGCCATGGCCGTGCGCGACTTGTGGTTGCGCGAGTCCGTTTCCAGCTCCACCCGCTCGCAGTTCAGCGTGTCGAACGCGTAGCTGAACAGCAGGTGCTTGCAGGCCCGGTTCAGGCCCGAGCGCTGGAACCGGGTGCCCACCCAGGTGTAGCCGATGCTGAGGCGCTGGTCGGCCTCGGCCACGCCGTAGTAGCTGGTGCTGCCGGCCAAGGCCCCGGTTTCGCGGTCGATGATGGCAAATGGGTAGCGCAGGCCCTGCTCGCGGGCTTCGAGGGCCTGGCGGATATACGCGGCGAGGCTCACCGCGTCGTCGGCGCGGGTGAGGGTGTATTTCCACAGCTCGGCGTCGAAAGCCACGGCTTTGAGGGCTTCAAAATCGGCGAGTTCCAGCGGGCGCAGGCGCACGCGGCTGTTTTCGAGAACGACGGGAGCAGAAAAATCCATAGGGGCAAAGATGCCGGGAAAAAAGAAAACCGCCCTTCCGGACCGGAAAGGCAGCTTGATTTGGAGCAGAACGTCATGCTGAGCTTGTCGCAGCATCTCTACCGCGTAAGTAATTTATTTACTATGACGGTAGAGATGCTGCGACAAGCTCAGCATGACGTTCATGAGGCTTACATGCCCACCATTTCCTCGGGCTTCAGCCACTCGTCGAACTCGGCTTCGGTCACGTAGCCCAGCTTGAGGGCGGTTTCCTTCAGCGTAGAGCCGTTTTTGTGGGCCGTTTGGGCAATTTCGGCCGCTTTGTAGTAGCCGATGTGCGGGTTGAGGGCCGTGACCAGCATCAGGGACGAATCGACGTGCTTCTTGATGTTGGGCAGGATGGCCGTGATGCCCACCGCGCACTTGTCGGTGAAGGACTGGCACACGTCGCCGATGAGGCGGGCCGAGTGCAGGAAATTGTAAATCATGACGGGCTTGAACACGTTCAGCTCGAACTGCCCGCTCATGCCGCCCACCGTGATGGCCACGTCGTTGCCCATCACCTGGGCGGCCACCATGGTCATGGCCTCGCACTGGGTGGGGTTCACCTTGCCGGGCATGATGCTGGAGCCGGGCTCGTTGTCGGGAATGTCGATTTCGCCGATGCCGGCGCGCGGGCCGGAGCTGAGCATCCGGATGTCGTTGGCGATTTTCATCAGGCTCACGGCCACGGTTTTGAGGGCGCCGTGGGCTTCCACAATGGCGTCGTGGGCGGCCAGGGCCTCAAACTTGTTTTCGGCCGTGACGAAGGGCAGGCCGGTGAGCTGGGCAATGTGCCTGGCCACGTTCACGGAGTAGCCGGGCGGCGTGTTGATGCCCGTGCCCACGGCCGTGCCGCCGAGCGCTAGTTCGCTCAGGTGCGCCAGCGTGTGGTTGATGGCCCGCAGGCCGTGGTCGAGCTGCGACACGTAGCCCGAAAACTCCTGGCCCAGCGTGAGCGGCGTGGCATCCATGAAGTGGGTGCGCCCGATTTTCACGATGTGCATGAACTCCTCCGACTTGGCTTTCAGCGCGTCGCGCAGCTTCGTGATGCCGGGGATGGTGGTTTCCATCAGGATTTTGTAGGCCGCGATGTGCATGGCCGTCGGGAACGTGTCGTTCGAGCTCTGGCTCTTGTTCACGTCGTCGTTGGGGGCCAGAAACTTCTTCTCGTCGGTGAGCTGGCCGCCGTGCAGCACGTGGCCGCGGTAGGCAATCACCTCATTCACGTTCATATTGCTCTGCGTGCCCGAGCCGGTTTGCCACACCACCAGGGGGAACGAGTCGGCGAGCTTGCCGGCCAGGATTTCGTCGGCCACTTGGCCAATCAGCGCGGCTTTTTCGGCCGACAGCACGCCCGCGTCGCGGTTGGTGAGGGCGGCGGCTTTCTTCAGGTAGGCGAAGGCGGCGATGATTTCCTTGGGCATCCGGTTGATGTCCTGCGCGATGGGGAAATTTTCGATGCTGCGCTGGGTTTGAGCGCCCCAGTACGCGGTAGCAGGCACCTGTACGGTGCCCATGGTGTCCTTTTCGGTGCGGAAAGCCATTCGTTGATGTGCTGATTGAGGGATGAGTTGCGGGGCTGGTGCGGCCAGCGCCGGGCGCAAAAGTACGCCACCGCCGAATGCTGACTTTTATGACAACCGAAATAGCCGCCAAATGGCTTCCCGCGTACAGAGAGAACGCGCTGACAAGGTGAAAATCGACCCGCGTGACTTTGTCAGCACCTGAGCACATCAACAAATCAATCCATCAGAAATGTCCTCCATCAAGCAAGTCATTGAAATTCTGGCCTCTTCCGACAAAAGCTTCGAAGATGCCCTGCAACGCGCCGTGGCGCAGCTCAGCACTTCGGTGCCCAATATTTCGTCCCTCTACATCAAAGACCAAAGCTGCAAAGTGCGCGACAACCGCATTGTGGAGTACCGCATCACGGCCAAGGTGAGCTTCGGCACGCCGGTCGAAGAATTTGACCTGTCCGATATAGAGCGCACTTTCGACGAAGCGCCGGTGGCCGGCGGCAACGGCGCGCCCGACTACAGCCACCTCGACCTGCACACCGCGCCCGACCTGCCCACGCCCGCCGAACCCGAAAACGGCAGCGCCACCGAGCCCGCCAGCGGCGGCGGCTACAGCGGCTAGGCAACATCCCCAAATGCCCACATATTTTCTTGCCTGAAACCAACCGCCAGGCGCTACCTTTCCCCGAATTACCGGGCGCGAAGGCATCGTGATTCCGGTTCATTTCTTTTGGCAAAAAGCATGAGGCAACTCCGCTACTCCCTTTTCGTTCTGGCCGGGCTGCTGGCCGGTGCGCCCGCTCGTGCCCAGACGGCCCCTACCGAAACCAAAGCGCTACTCGGCTTTGAAGCCGCCAGCGCCGCTCCCGAATACCAGCTCGAAGCCCGGTTTGATGCCCAGCTGAAGGCCGACAACCTGCGCCAGTGGATGAAGCGGCTCTCGGCCCACCCGCACCACGTGGGCTCGCCCTACGACAAGGACAACGCGGAGTTTATGGCCGGCCTGTTTCGCAGCTGGGGCTATGAAACGCGCATCGACGTGTCGTACGTGCTGTTTCCCACGCCCAAGCTGCGGGTGCTCGAGCTGGTGGCGCCCACCAAATACACGGCCGGCCTGGCCGAAAAACCGGTGGCCGAAGACGCCACCTCGGGCCAGACCGCCGAGCAGCTGCCCACCTACAACTGCTACTCGAAGGACGGCGACGTGACCGCCGAGCTGGTGTTTGTGAACTACGGCATCCCGAAGGATTACGAGGAGCTGGAGCGCCGCGGCATCGACGTGAAGGGCAAGATTGTGATTGCCAAGTACGGCGGCTCTTGGCGCGGCATCAAGCCCAAGGTGGCGGCCGAGAAAGGCGCCATCGGCTGCCTGATTTACTCCGACCCCAAGGACGACGGCTACGGCCAGGGCGACGTGTACCCCAAAGGCCCCTTCAAGCCCGAAACCGGGGCCCAGCGCGGCTCCGTGCTCGACATGCCCACCTACCCCGGCGACCCGCTCACGCCCGGCTACGGCTCGACCAAAACTGCCAAGCGCCTCGACTACAAAACGGCCCCCACGCTCACGCAAATCCCCGTTTTGCCCATTTCCTACGGCGATGCCCTGCCCCTGCTCACGGCCCTGGCCGGGCCCATGGCTCCGGCCGACTGGCGCGGGGCGCTGCCCATCCCCTACCACCTCGGGCCCGGCCCGGCCCGGGTGCACCTGCAGCTGGCTTTCAATTGGAAAACCGAGCCGGTCTACAACGTCATCGCTACCCTCAAAGGCAGCCAGTTTCCGGATGAGTGGATACTGCGCGGCAACCACCACGACGCCTGGGTGAACGGCGCCAGCGACCCACTCAGCGGCATGGTGGCCGAGCTGGAGGAGGCCCGCGCCCTGGGCGAGCTGGTGAAGACCGGCTGGCGCCCCAAGCGCACTCTCATGTTCTGCGCCTGGGACGGCGAGGAGCCCGGCCTGCTGGGCTCGACGGAATGGGCCGAAACCAACGCCAAACAGCTCCAGGAGCACGCGGTGGCCTACCTGAACACCGACAACAGCGACCGGGGCTTTCTGAACGTGGCCGGCTCGCACACGCTGGAAAAGTTCTTCAACCAGGTGGGCCGCGACGTGCCCGACCCCGAGAAAGCCGGCCTGTCCATTGCCGACCGCCGCCGGGCCTACGACCTGGTGAACGGCACCCCCGACGTGCAGAAAGACGCCCGTGAGCGCCCCGATTTGCGCATTGCCGCCCTGGGCGCGGGCTCCGATTATTCGCCCTACCTCCAGCACCTGGGCATTCCGGCTATGAACGTGGGCTTTGGCGGCGAAGGGCCGGGCGGCGAGTACCACTCGATTTATGATTCGTTCGACGACTACACCCGCTTCAAGGACCCCACGTTTGCCTACGGCGTGGCGCTGGCCCAAACCATGGGCCGCTGCGAGCTGCGCCTCCTCGATGCCGACGTGCTGCCCTTCGAGTTTCAGAACCTGTCGAACACCGTGGCCCGCTACGGCACCGAGGTGAAGCAGCTGGCCGACAACCTGCGCACCGACACCGAGCGCCAGAACAAGCTGCTGGCCGAGAAGCGCTACGAGGCCGTGGCCAACCCCACCGAGCCCCTGCTGCCGCCCAAGCCCCACGAGGCCGTGCCCTACCTCAACTTTGCGCCCCTCGACAACGCCCTGGCCAAGCTGGAACAAAGTGCCCAGGCCTACGCCCAGGCCCGTAAAGCCAACGCCGTCCTGCCCGCCAGTCGCCAGAAGGAGCTCGACCAGCTCCTCTACCAGGCCGAGCAGCAGTTTCTGAGCGCCGAAGGCCTCCCCCGCCGCCCCTGGTACCGGCACCAGCTTTACGCCCCCGGCTTCTACACCGGCTACGGCGTGAAAACCCTGCCCGGCATCCGCGAAGCCGTGGAGGAACGCAAGTGGGCCGAGGCCGACGAGCAGATTAAGCGCACGGCGGCGGCCATCGAGCGGTTTTCGGCCCAGGTGAGCCGGGCGGCCACGGTGGCCGGCCCGGCACCCGCGCAGTAGCGAGTTGCTTTGCCTGGAAGTTAGAACGTCATGCTGAGCGAAGTCGAAGCATCTCTACCGCTTCGTTGGGGCAGCATTGATTACTAGTGCAGTAGAGATGCTTCGGCAAGCTCAGCATGACGGGTATTCTCAGCATGACCGTCCTCATATTAAACTATCAACTCACTTTTTCTTCGCAAATGAAGACGTTTACCTTCTCCCGCGTAACCGCATCGTTCCTCCTCAGCGCCGCCCTCCTCACCGGCTGCAACCAACCCAAGAGCAGCGGCGAAGCGGCCGTTACCACGCCTCCCGGCGGAGCCGCTGGCACCGCAGCCAGCTACTTCGAAAACCCCGAAACCGGCGTGCAGGATGGGAATGTGCGCGTTATTCCCATCACCACGCCCAAGGGCACATTCAAGGTCTGGACCAAGCAGGTGGGCAATAACCCCAAAATCAAGGTGCTGCTGCTCAATGGTGGGCCGGGCGCTACGCATGAATATTTCGAGTGCATGGAGAATTTCCTGCCGCAGGAAGGCATCGAATTTATCTACTACGACCAGCTCGGCTGCGGCAATTCCGACAACCCCAAGGACACGTCCATGTGGAGCCTGCCGCGCTACGTGGAGGAAGTGGAGCAGGTGCGTCAGGCCCTCAAGCTGGACAACACCAACTTCTACCTGCTGGGCCACTCCTGGGGCGGCATCCTGGCCGCCGAGTACGCCTTCAAGTACCAGCAAAACCTCAAGGGCCTCATTATTTCGAACATGATGATGAGCTGCCCGGCTTATGGAAAATATGCTGCCGACGTGCTGGCCAAGCAGATGAAGCCCGAAGTGCTGGCCGAAATCCGGCAGCTTGAGGCCAAAAAAGACTTCAGCAACCCGCGCTACATGGGCCTGCTCGAACCCAATTTCTACGCCCAGCACCTGTGCCGCATCGTGCCCAACCCGGAGCCCGTGACCCGCTCGCTGGGCAAGCTGAACCAATCGCTCTACGTGACCATGCAGGGGCCCAGCGAGTTTGGCGTGGCCGGCAAGCTGCTGAACTGGGACCGGGTGGCCGACCTGCCCAAGCTCACCGTGCCCGTGCTCAGCATCGGTGGCAAGTACGATACCATGGACCCCGAGCACATGCGCATGATTGCCCAAAAGGTGCAAAAAGGCAACTCCCTCACCTGCCCCAACGGCAGCCACATGAGCCTCTACGACGACCAGCAAGTCTACTTCACCGGCCTCATCAAATTCCTGAAATCGGTGGACGAAGGCACCGTGAAGCCCGGTGCCACGCTGTAGCGCGGACGTTGTAGTCCGCGAGTTCAACGATTCCACTCGCGGACTACAACGTCCGCGCTACATCAGAACGACACAGTCACTTCCATCGGCAGCGCGGCGCGGCGGCCACCATAAATGCCGGGCTGCCAGGCCGGCCCCTCGCACACGATGCGCAGGGCCTCGGCGTCGTAATCGGCCCGCAGGCCGCGTACTACTTTCAGGTTGCTCACCTTGCCATCGGCCCCCACCACAAACCTGACGCGCACGGTGCCCGTCAGGCGCAGGTTGTTGATTTCGGGTTCGAAGTCGGTGGCTTCGCGGCGCAGGTAATCGCGCAGAGCCGGGGTGCCGCCCACGGGAGAGGGGCTGATGGCGGGCGCGGCGGGCATGGGCGTAGCGGGCACAATGGCCGTTGCCGCTTGGTCGGGGGCCGAAGCGGCCCGGCCCTCTTTCGCTTTGGCAAAGCGGCGGGCTTTTTTGGCGTTTGAATCGTCGGCCACGGTGTCGGCCGAGGTTCTTGCGGCCAGCTCCGCTTCGCTTTTGGCCGGGGCAGCTGCCACGGTTGCGCTGGTGAGTCCGGCGCTCCGGGCCGGCTGGCTTGGCGTGGCCTCATTGGAGCCGGCCACTTGCTCGGGTGAGACGATGCTGTCGGCGTTGGCCATATCGGCATCCGCCACAACAACCGGTTTTGCAGGGCGGCTGGTAGGTCGCTCCAGCCCGCGGCCGGTGGCCCGCTGTCGCGACCGGGACGGCACTACGGCCGCGTAATCTGCATTTCCTGCTTCGGCTTCCTTCGTTACTTCGGTGGCTTTAGGCGCTGGAGCAGTAGCGATTTCAGCGGCAGCTTCGGGGGCGGCGGGCGGTGTGCCGGGTGCGGGAAGCGGCTGGGTGGGAGCGGTCGGAGCCGCAGTCTCAAGGCGAGCGATGACCGGGGCCGTGGTCGAATCGTGCTGCTCCCAGCCCCAGATACCGCCGCCCACTACGCCTAATATGGCGGCCGCAGCGGCAATGCGCGGCCAGGCCCAGGGGGCCGCCACGGGCTCCGGCTCGGCGGTGCCGAGGCGGGCTTGCAGGCGGGTGCGCAGCTCGGCCACGGCCTGGTCGGTGGCGGCGGCGTCGCTCATCGAAAAGCCTTCGACCAGGTCGGCGCACCGCTCGCAGTCGAGGGTGTGGGCTTCGATGCGGTGCTCGTCGGCGGGGGCGAGGGTGCCGGCTGCGTAGGCGCGCAGCTCCGCCGTGGCCGGGTGCGGGCCGGGGGCGGGCAGCTGGGCAAAAGGCGAGTCAGCGGGCGACATGGCGCGGGTTGTTATTGGAAGCGGGCGGCGAGGGTTTGGGGGCGGCCGGTGGCGGGCCGGGCGGCTCCAGCTGGCGGCGCAGCATGCGCTTGCCGTTCTGCAAGTGGCTGCGCACCATGTTCAGGTCGAGGCCGGTTTCGGTGGCGATGTCGCGGTAGCATTTCTTTTCGAGGTAAAATAATTCGAGGCAGCGGCGCTGGGCCGGTGGGAGCTGCGCCAGGGCCGCTTCCATGCTTTGGAGGCGGGTTTCGGTTTCTGCGGCGTCCTCGGCGGCGGCCTCTTCGTCCAGCAGATGCCGGCCGGCGGCTGTTTCCACATCGCTGGCATCGGGAAAGCTGAGAATGAGCGGCCCGGCGCTGGGGCCGGCGCGCTTGCGGGCCCGCAGCTGCATGAGGCAGTGGTTGCGGGCGGTGGTGTGCAGCCAGGCCGGGAAGCTGTCGGGGGCGTGGGTGCGCAACACCTTCACGAGGTGCTCGAAAAGCTGCATGCTGGCGTCCTGGGCGTCCTCATCGGGCGGGGCGAGGTAGCGCCGGCACACGGCAAAGGCCTCGGGCAGGTACCGGTCGTAGAGCAGGCCGAGGTCGGCCACGGTGCCGTGCGCGCGGTAGCGGGCCAGCAGCTCCTGGTCGGAGAGCGGCGCGGTGGCGGGCGACGGGGAGCGGCGGAAGAACATTGGGGGAGGGAAGATAGGCAGCGCCCGGGATTTGGTGGCGGCTGAGGACGTAGTAGAAACGGTGGCAACAAGTGCCGTGGCAAGTTTCCAACGGCGACTTGGGTTGCCACAAGTGGGATGTAATGGGAGTAGCCGCGCCAACTGTAAGGCGATGCATCATACCCGCACTTTTTTTCAGCCCCGGTGTGCAATTGGCCCGGAGCCCGCATCAACAGGTCATTCCTCACCTAAACCCGCTGATGCCATGAGAAACCTGTTGCTGCTGCCGCTGCTCGCCGTGTTGCTGGGCCCCGCGCCCATTGCGGCCCAAACGGTGCCCTCCCCTGCCCCGGCCCGGCCGGCTGCGCCGAACACCACCAAAAACTGGGTGGTATCCGGTCTGGTGCGCGACCAGGCCAATAACCAGCCGCTGCCCGGCGTCACGGTGCTCGTCAAGGGCACCAACCTGGGCATCAGCACCGATGCGCAGGGCCGCTACTCGCTCCTGGTGCCGAATGCCGGCAAGGCCGTGCTGCTGTTCAACTTCATCGGCTACCTGCCCGTGGAGCGGCCCGTGGGCAAGGTGCACACCCTCAACGTGGCCCTGCGGGCCGATAACAAGCAATTGAACGAAGTGGTGGTGACGGGCTACGGCGTCCAGCGCAAAAGTGGAATTACCGGCTCCGTATCGCAGGTGATGGACGGCCGGGTGCCGGGCGTGCAGGTGCAGCGCGCGCCGGGCCTTCGCAAAGCCAAGCGGAGCCGTGACAAAATGATTGCCGCCGATTCACAGGCGGACTACGAAGCCCTACCCAACGCCGCCTATGCCCCGGCGCAGCCCCTGCCCACCCTGCCCGCCCGCGAAGAGGCCGGGGCCGGCGATACATACGCCCACGTGAAGGAAAACGCATTTTTCGCGGTGAAGAACGCCCCGCTCAGCACCTTCTCGCTCGATGTGGACAACGCCAGCTACACCAACGTGCGCCGCTTCCTGAACGAAGGGCAGCTGCCCCCGCGTGATGCCGTGCGGGTGGAGGAAATGCTGAACTACTTCCGCTACGACTACGCCGCGCCGCCCGCCACCTCGCCCGACCCCGTGCGCATCAGCACCGAGCTGGCCGTGTGCCCCTGGGAGACCACCCACCAGCTGGCCCGCATCGGCATTCAGGCCAGGCGCATTGAAACGGCCAAGCTCCCGCCCGCCAACCTGGTTTTCCTGGTCGATGTGTCGGGCTCGATGGACGAATCCGACAAGCTGCCCTTGGTGCAGGCCGGCCTGAAGCTGCTGGTGAAGCAGCTGCGGCCCCAGGACCACGTGGCGCTGGTGGCGTATGCCGGCGCGGCGGGGCTGGTGCTGCCGCCCACGCCCGGCTCACAGCCCCAGGTCATTCTCGATGCCATCGACCGGCTTCAGGCGGGCGGCTCCACGGCGGGCGGCGCGGGCCTGCGCCTGGCCTATTCCACGGCCAGGCAGAGCTTCAACAAGGAAGGCAACAACCGCGTGATTCTGGCCACCGACGGCGACTTTAACGTGGGCGAAAGCAGCGACCAGGCCATGGAGCAGCTCATCGTGGACCAGCGCGAAAGCGGCGTGTTCCTCACCGTGCTGGGCTGCGGGCGCGGCAACCTGCGCGACGCGCGCATGGAAACCCTGGCCGACAAAGGCAACGGCAACTACGCCTACCTCGACAACCTCGACGAGGCCGGCCGGGTGCTGGTGGCGCAGTTCGGCGGCACGCTCTTCACCGTGGCCAAGGACGTGAAGCTGCAAATCGAATTCAACCCCGCCCGCGTGGCCAACTACCGCCTCGTGGGCTACGAAAACCGCGTGCTCGAAGCCGAAGATTTCAACAACGACCGCAAGGATGCCGGCGAGCTCGGCGCGGGCCACACCGTGACGGCGCTCTACGAAATAGTGCCCGTGGGCGCATCCCAGCCCCTCATCGACAACCTCAAGTACCAGGCTGAAAAACCCGTGCCGGCCTCCATGCAGCAGTTCCTCACCAACGACGTGCTGACCGTGAAGCTGCGCTACAAAGAGCCGCAGGGCAACAGCAGCAAGCTGATGGCGCAAGCCCTCACCAGCGCGCCCGGCACCATCGCAACCGCTTCGCCCGACTTCCGCTTCGCCGCCGCCGTGGCGCAATTCGGCATGCTGCTGCGCCAGAGCGAACAGCGCGGCACCGCCACCTGGGCCGCCACCGAGCAGCTGGCTAACGGTGCGCGGGGAGCTGACGCCGACGGCTACCGCGCCGAATTCGTGCGATTGGTACGGCTGGCCGAGGGCCTGAGCGGCAGCGGCGCCGTGGGCCAGCGGTAGGCCAGTAGCGCGGACTGTGTAGTCCGCGTCCCCGCGCCATATCAACGACTGCACTTTGCGCGGGGACGCGGACTACAGAGTCCGCGCTACAACCAGAAAGGCCCCACTGAGCTATCAGTGGGGCCTTTTTATAACTTATTTCGGATGCTTACCCAAGCAATAATTCAACAGGAATAGATGGAATAGAATGGCCGTTAATCGGCTTTAGAAGGAATAGTTGAGGCCGACTTTGATGACCCGGTTGTAGGCGTTGAAGCGGTTGCCGGAGTCGATGGAAGCGAGGCCGTAGTCGTAGCCGGCGCTGAGGCCGAGGCCGTTGTCGAACTGGTAGCCCAGGCCGCCCACGGCGGCGAAGTCAACCTTGCGCATCTGGCTGGAGATGTCGAAATCCTGCTTGTAGGCCGAGAAACCGAGCACGCTGGCCTGGGCACGGGCCACGCCGCTCACCAGGAACGAGGCCTGGGGGCCGGCATAGATATAGAAGCCGGGCGTGATGAAGACCTTGGCGAGCACCGGCACGTCGATGTAAGACAGGCGGGCGGTGCCGGTGAGCTTGGTGTTCAGGAAATCGAGGGCCGGCACGGGGACGGTGCCTTGCAGCACGGTGCCTTTTTCGGAATACGTGATGCCGGGCTCAATGGCGAAGCCGGGGCCAAGGGGCAGCGTGGCGTACACGCCGGCATAGAAGCCGGGGCGCATCTGGCGGGTGACGGCGCCCTGGGCCAGGTCGGTGAGGCCGCTGAAGCTGGTCATGGCGTTGCCCTGCACGTCGGCCACGTTCAGGCCGGCCCGGAAGCCGAACCGCACGCCGGAGGTGCTGCTGGCCGAGGGCGACGTCGAGTTCGAAGGTTTGCTATAGGTAGTGGTGCGGCGCGGCGCGCCCATGGGCCGGGTAGGAGGCGCGGCCTTGGGGTTGCCATAGGCATCGCGGTACACCTGCTGGGCCGAGGCCGTGGTAGCCACCGCAGAAATCAAGAGGCAAGCCACGGCCAGGCCGCCCGAAAGGCGTGAGATTTTCATAACCAAAAAGGTTGGGGGAGTGAAAGAATTCGGCCATCAGGAGCCGGATTCCCGGCCCGGCTGGTGGGCCGATGAAAGGGTACATTACAAAATCGTGCCAAACCACCGGCCGCCCCTCAGCCCGGAAGTTGGCTGCGGCCGGTTTCGCAGATGAAGCCCCGCCGTTTCCGGATTAATTGCCCCACTAACTCGACCAACTCCCATTCGTCCGACCCCAAAAAAGCCGGGCCGCTCCACAGAGCAGCCCGGCTTGCTGGCTTGACAGCGGGGTAAACGCTATTCGCGCACCACCTGGCGGCTGGTAGCCGGGCCGGTGGGCGGGGTCAGGCGCAGCAAATACAGGCCCGAGGCCAGCCCGCGCAGGTCCACGGTCTGGCGCAGGGGGCCGGCGGGGGCGGTCAGGGTTTGCTGGCGCACGGGGCGGCCCAGCGCATCGAGCAGCTCAATTCGGACCGGGCCGGCGGTGGCCAGGTCGGCGGCCAGGGTGATGGCGTCGGTGGCGGGGTTGGGGTAGGCAGTCCAGGCAGCGGCTTCGTGGCTCGCCAGGGCGGCCGTGGCCAGGAATACGGTGGTGGTGGCCGTGTTGGTGTGCAAGGGGTTATTGTAATCAAACACAATGCTGGCGTGGTTGGGAATGACTTCGCCCACGGCCAGCGTGGTTTTGGGCTGGACCCGGAACCGCACGAAGCCCTGCGAGCGAATCACGTCCTGGTTGCGGTAGGGCAGCTTGATGTTGAGGAAGCGCACCGTAAGCTCGCCCCGCCCGGTGAGGCTCCAGATGCAGTTGTGCGACTGCGCCACCAGCTGCAGGCTGGTCAGGTTAAGCTTTTGAAAGTTGAGCGTGTCCTTCACCACCACCGTGAAGGCCGTATCCGTGCCCATGTTCTGGAAGCGAATGGTGTAGTCGAGCGGCAGCCCGGCAGCCACCTGGGCGGGCGTAATGCGCTGGTAGTTCACCTCAATGTCGTTGGGGTCGAAGGAGCCGGTCACGGTTTGCGGGGTGCTGGCGGTGTTGTCGGCGGGGGCTACGTCTGCCGCCAGCGGAGCCGTGGCGGTGGAAGTAAGCTGCGTGCCCAGGGCGGTATTCACGGGCAGGCTGAACAGGATGTCGAACTCCTGCTTAGAAAAAGGGGGCAGATTGGTGTAGGCCCAGGTCACGGTCTGACCCGTGCGGCTGCCGGCGGGGGTACTGCTGATGTAGGCCATCCGGCTATCCAGCGTAACGGTGGCGGTGCCGCTGGCCACGGTGGTCGTGCCCACGTTCTGCACCGTGAGGCGGTAGCGGGTGGTGAAGCCGGGCCGCGCCCCGCTGTAGGGCGTGAGGGTCACCCGCAGGTCGGCCTGGTTGGCCAGGGGGAAAAGGCCGAAGTGCCGCAGCGAATCCGTTCGCCCGTAGCCAGCCATTCGGCCCGCATAGGCCGCGCTGGCCGGCTGAACCAAGGTGTAATGTGCCGGGATATTAGGGGCCGAAAGCTGGTAATTACCCGAATCCGTGCACATCGTGAGGAGGCCACTGGCATCGGCGGTGCCCAGCGTAGTGAGGCTGGGCTGCACGGCTTGCAACACCAGCGGGAAGGGCAGCGGGCCCTCGCCGGTGTCACGCTGGCCGTTGCCGTTGGCATCGAGGTACACGCGGCCGATGAGCAAATCGTGGCGGGTGCCCACGCGGGCCACCACCACGCCGCGCCCAGCCAGGGTCTGGGCCCCCAGGCGCACCGCTGGCGGGCCGCTTCGATGCAAAACAGAGTCGAGTTCTACTACTTGCGAGGTGTAATAAATATTGCCGCGTCTATCCAAGCCCAGCGAACCTGCTTGGGCCAAGAAATAGGCATGGAGGCCACTGGTTCCAAACAAAACAATGGGCCCTGGCACGTCGCCCACGGCCCATTGTTCTTGGCCATCAGGACCAAAGCGGACCACGTTCAGGTGCGAGCGTAAAGTGACTGCGCCCAGAACATAGGGCGGAATAGCGGCCGGGCCAGTTTGAAAGTCGGCCCCGCACAGCACGGTGACGTTGCCCGCGCCGTCCACTACCAAGTGGGTACCCGCGCCATTGTAGCCGGGGCCGGGGCTTGCGGTATAGCGAACCCATTGCACGATGCCCGCCGCGTCGTATTTCACCACGCCCAGCCCGCCATTGCCAAACTGCCCGGTGCCGTAGCAATTGCCGGCCGCGTCCGCCGCCACGGCGTACGTGTCGCCCGGAGCCAGGTTTTGGAGGCTAAAAGCAGGCGTGGTGTGCCGCCACAGCAGATTGCCGGCAACGTCGATGTTGGCGATGAATGAATTGCCGTCGGCGGTACCTATCGCCGTATTCGCTGCGGGGCCGTAATACAGCGTACCAACGGGATTGGGAGTGCCCGCCACTGCCGCGAGTACACAGCCACCGCCGGGCTTCGGGCCAAGTCCAATAACTGCAATAGCCGCGTTGCGAGCGGGATTGGTGGTTCGGGATTGGAATTTGCGCACCCAGCTTATGTTGCCGCTGCCATCGGCCTGGAAGAGGAACGTGGATAGTGAATCCACGGCGACGCCGCCCACAGTGGCGGGGCTGCGTACCCGACTCATGAGGTAGCAGTTGCCCAAATCATCGGCGGTAAAACCTACGCCAAAATTGTTAGCAGCTGTCGTTGAAATTGCCGGTAGGGGCTTTACCCATACGATATTGCCGCTGCCCGACACCTTCGCGTAAAAAGCCGGCTGCCCGGCGGTGGCGACCGGAATGCCTCCCCACGTTGGGCTAGCCTGGGCACTGGCCAGCACAAAAACGTCGCCGCTGGTGGGCACTACAGCTACCCCTTGTTGCGCTACGATTAGGTTGCGCAGCTGCTTTACCCATTTTACCTGTCCGGTCGAATCATATTTGGCCAGCAATTGGCCGCCATTAGTTTGCCGAAATACTTGACTGCCGATGCGGACGCTGTCACTCAGTTCGATGACCGCATAAGTATTGCCGGTGGCATCGGTGGCACCGGCCCCAGTTGAAACGACATAATTGGGTAGAGTCCCTACTTCCCGGGCCAACTGAGCCCAATCGAATACTTGGGCATTCAGTCCAATAGGCCCTAATGCCATTCCCAATAACATCAGTAGTAAACGAAAGAACTTCATAGCAAACAACAGTTTAGAATGAGATGGGGAAAGGTGTCTTCGCCGCGCTCAGCTTCGGTCAATTGGCCACGGTGGGGCTGCTTGCATGCCAGACCAGCGCCACCCGCAAAAGGCTGCCGGCCCCCGGAAAATACTTACAGCCCGAAGCGCACCCCGAACATCAGGCCCGTGGCGGTGGGCTGCTGAATGAGGCCGGTTTCGGGCTTGTACACCGACAGGGCCTGCCAGCGCAGGCTGGGCGCTACGCTCACGCTGAGGCGGTTGGTGAGGGCGTAGTTGAGGGCCAGGGAGCCGGACAGGGCCAGGTTGAGGGGCCTAAACGGCCCGTTGCCGGCCGTGATGGTTTCGGTGCGGAAGTTCACGCCGTCCTCGGTGGCCACCTGGGTGCCGCCCAGGAAAAACTGGAACTGCGCGCCCGCCGCCACGTCGGCCCACCAGCGGCCGGGGCCCATGGTGAGGCGGTAGCGCAGCAGCACCGGCACCGTGAAGAAGCGGTAGGTGGGCTGCAAATGCTTCGTGACCAGGGTTTCCTTCTTGGTGATGTGCGGCGTGATGCTGTTGTTGGTGGTGTGGGTGGTGTCGTGCTGCACGGTGGTGGTGTACACCGTGTCCTGGCGCGGCACATACACCGTGTCGTAGCGAATCACCTGGCCGCTGGCGTTGAACACCGGCGAGAGCTGCGGCACCTGGATGATGCGAATAGAATGCGTCTGATTCACCGACGTGTACACGCTGGTGGTGCGCGTGACGGTGGTGTCGTAGCGCACGCGCACATCCGTGATTTTGTTGGTGATGCGCAGGTCGGCCCCGAAGCTGGTGTAGCCCACGCCGCCGCCCACGCTCAGGCGCGGCGTGAGCTTGTATTCGGCCGTGAGGGCGGCGCTGAGGCCGGCGCGGCCGGTTTCGTGGTTGCGGCGCAGAGCCGTGAGGGAGTCGGTTTCGGGGCCCTGCAGGTTGAGGGTATTCTGCTCGGGCGTGGCCGTGAGCAGCAGGCTCCAGCGGTGGGCCAGAGGGCGCGGCTTGGCGGTATCCGCGGCCGGCGCGGCGGCCACGGCAGGGGCGGCCAGCGGCACACCGGGCAGGTCGCCGAGGGCCAGCAGCAGGCTATCGGTGCGGCGCTGGAGGCGGAACAATTCGGCCCGCTCGGTGCGCAGGGTGGTCAGCAGGGCAGTGCGGCTGTCGGCGGGCAGGTAGCCGGGGGCCAGCGTGGCGATGCTGGGCAGCTGCCCCAGTGTCTGGCGCTCCAGGGCCGCGAGGGGGCGCAGGGTGGCGGGCACCGAATCGGCGGCCGGTGCGGGGTTGTCAGCCGGGCGGGCCAGCGGCTGCGCAAGCACTGCTTCGTGCGGCAAACCCGCAACGAGGGCAACTGCAGTTGGGTTTGCCAAAGCTGAGCTCGAATGGGGTGTTTTGGTGCTCAGCAGTGCCAGAGTCGAACTCGACTTTGCCGTTGTGGGGTTCGACTTTGCCAAAGTCGGGCCCGACTTTACCACATATGGGCTCGACTTTACCGAATTCGGGTTTGATTTGGCCAAAGTCGGACTCGACTTTACTGAATTCGGGCCCGACTTTGCCAAAGTCGGGTTCAACTTTGCCAGATACGGGTTCGATTTGGACGAATTACGGGTCGGTTCTACCACTTTGGCCTTATTGGTGGCCTGTGGCAGCTCAGCGGCAGTGGTCGAATTCCTGGCGGCGGCGCCATACCGTACCACTTTCGACGGCTCGACCATTGCCGCGCCGTGCGGCAGCAGCCAGCCGCCCAGCCCGGCCAGCAGCGCCGTGAGCCCAACCAGAAACGGCAGCGGCAACGGCCGCCGACGGCGACGTAGCGCAGGCGTGGGCTCGGCCACCAGGCGCTGCTCCACGCCGGCCCACACCCCGGCACTGGGCGTGAGGTCGAAATCCTCAAATTTATCGCGCAGCGACTGGTCCAGGCGGTTTTCTTCCGGTTCGGGCATCATAATCTCAGGTGGTTGGTCTGCCGCTGGTGCAGCAGGTGAAGTTGTTTGCGGGCCTTGCTGAGTTGGGCTTTGGAGGTGCTCTCCTGAATGCCCAGCAGCTCCGCGATTTCGCCGTGGGTGTAGCCGTCCACGGCGTAGAGGTTGAGCACCATGCGGCAGCCATCGGGCAGCTGCTCCATCAGGGCCAGCACCTCGGCCACGCCCAGGCGGTCGAAGGCGTCGGCGTCGGACGCGAAGGGCTCGGGCACGTCGTCGAGCAGCAGTTGCTGGCGGCGGTGCTGCCCGCTTTGCCAGTAGTTGAGGGCCGTGGTGACCACAATGCGGCGCACCCACCCTTCAAAAGAACCCTCGGCCCGAAACTCGCCCAGCCGGGTAAACACCTTCACGAAAGCATCCTGGAGGATGTCTTCGGCCTCGGCGACGGGCGCACGTAGCGGCGCGCCACGCCCAGCATGCGGCCGGCATACCGGGCATAGAGCAGCCGTTGGGCCGCCGGTTCGCGGCGGGTACAGCGGAGCAGTAGGTCAGCTAAGTCAGCGGGCGGGGCTGGCATGGAGGCAAGGATAAGCCCGCGCGCAACGGGCAGGTGCGGGGCAGACAAGGCCCGGCCCCAAAAGGCTGCCGAGGAAAGGGAAAATATTTTCGTCGGCCGGCAACCTCACCCCCTGACCCCCGAAAAATGCTTGATGCGCATTTCCAAAAAAGAAGGGGCACCGCTTACGTATCGTAAGGTAATCGTCAGGCTCCCCTCTCTTTTGGAGAGGGGCCGGGGTGAGGTTGCGGCGGGCGCGGATATCCTACAACGGCTCCTTGCGGTTCAGCAGGTGCAGCAGCACGCCGTTGGTCCACCCGAAGCCGTCCTGCAGCGGGTACTCGCCGCCGCCGGCCGGGCGGTTGATGTTCTGCACGTCGTACTTCTCCAGCAGCTTCCCGGTCTGGTCGAACACCCGGCTGTTGAGGCGCACCCAGCGGTCGGCGACGGTGTCGGCCAGGGGCAGCTGCTGGTAGCGGCCGAGGCCTTCCACGGCCAGGTATTGCAGCGGGGCCCAGGCGTTGGGGGCGTCCCACTGCTGGTGGCCGGCGGTGGCCAGCGTGGTCACCAGCCCGCCCGGTTTCAGGAAGCTGGTTTTCAGCCCCGCTCCTACCCTTTTGGCCTGCTCGGCCGAGGCCAGCCCGAACGAGAGCGGAAACACGCCCGCCAGCGAGCGCACCTGCGAGCGTTGGCGCAGCCGCCAGTTGTAGTCCTGAAACCAGCCGGCTTTGGGGTCCCAGCACACGGCCAGCAGGGCCGCTTTGCGCTTGGCGGCCCGGGCGTCGTACAGGCGGCCCTGGGCGGGCTGGCCGGCCACGCGGGCCGCTCGGGCCAGGGTCTGCTCCAGGTTATACAGCAGGCAATTGAGGTCGACGGGCACAATGTCGGTGGTTTGGATAGTGGGCAGCCCGCCGCCGGGCTTGAACCAGCGGCTGCTGAAATCCCAGCCTGAAGCCGCCGCCGCCCGCACGTTGCGGTAGAACTGCGCGGCTGGCTGCCTGCTCAGCTTGGCGGCCGCCACGTCCTCGGCGAAGGACTCTTCGCGGGGCTGGTCGCTGTCGTCCCAGTAGCGGTTGAGTAAGGCCCCGTTGGGCAGGCGCACCACGCGGCGGGTGGCAGTGCCGGGCTTCAGCTGCTCGGCCCCGCGCATCCAGTAGCGGTATTCGGCTTCCAGGGCGGTGCGGTAGCGCAGCAGCTCGCCGTTGCCGCGCTCCTTGGCCAGCAGCGTCACGATGTTGGCAAAAAACGGCGGCTGCGAGCGGGTGAGGTAGTAGGTGCGGTTGCCGTTGGGCACGAAGCCAAACCGGCCGATGAGGTAGGCGAAATTATCGGTAATGTCCTTCAGCAGCTGGCCTTTGCCGGCCTCGGCCAGCCCCAGCATCGTGAAGTATGAATCCCAGTAATACACCTCCCGGAAGCGCCCGCCGGGCACCAGGTAGGGCTTGGGCAGCGGCACCAGCGAGCGGAATTCGGCCAGTGAATCGGCGGGGTCTACCGCCGGCGCGGCGGGCCGGGCCAGCACCGTCCACAGCGTGTCGAGGTGGTGGCGCAGGCCGGCTTTGACATCGGTTTCAAACGGCACGGCGCCGCTGGTAGGCAGCGTGAAATGGGCTTCCACAAAGGCCTTCAGCTGGAAGCCGGGCTGGCCTTTTTCGCGCCGCCAGGCGGCCAGAATGGTAGCCGGGCGCTGCTTCGGCGCGGCATCCACAAAGGTCTTGTTGTCGGGGAAAATCCGGCCCAGCTGCACCGCCTCAAACAACCCCGGAAACAGCTGCCGGGGCGAAGCAGGCAGCGCAGCCGTAACGGCGGGTTTGATGGCGGGCGCCGGCGCTACGGCACGCGCTTCCGGTGTAGGCTTCGGGACGGAGGGGGCCGCATTTTCGGTCTGGGCGTGGCCGGGCTGGGCGCTCAGCAACCCGATGGTGAGGCAGAAAATAATTCGCAGCATGGGTGGGAATGGGAGAAGTTAGGCACTGGCAAATGAATTGGAGGCACTGGCTCAGGCGCTTACGTGGCCCGCCTGCTTTTCGCTTCACCAGTTGACAAATCTAGTCTAGTATGCTGTTTGTTAAGTCTGAACAAAAAACAACTAACATAATAGTTTTTAAACTAAAATATTAGTTATATGTTTGTATTACCTGAATATGCTTTCCCTCAATACCTTGAAAATTAACCCCGCTTTCCCCGAACTAACCCGCGCCGAAGAACAGGTAATGCAAGTGCTTTGGCGCCTGGGGCCCTCCTTCGTGAAGGACGTGCTGCCCGAGCTGCCCGCCCCGGCCCCGGCCTACAACACGGTTTCCACCATCATCCGCATCCTCGAAACCAAGGGCTTCGTGGCCCATGAGGCTTTCGGGCGCACGCACCGCTACTTCGTGCTGGTGGCCCAGGACGACTACCGCCGCTTCTCGCTGCGCAAGCTGCTGGGCGGCCACTTCGGCAACTCCTTCAGCCGGCTGGTGTCGTTTTTCGCCAAGGAAGAAAACCTCGACGCCGCCCAGCTCGACGAGCTGTTGCGCCACGCCGCCCACCCCCAAACTCCCGAAAACGATGAACCAACCCGGCCTGCTTAATTGGATGCTGCTCAGCACCGCCTTGCTGAGCGCGTGGTGGCTGTGCTACTGCCTGGCGCTGCGCAACGAGCGCGGCTTTGCCTACAACCGGGCCTTCCTGGTGCTGGGGCCGCTGCTGGCGGCGGGCCTGCCGCTGCTGCCGCTAGCGTGGCCAGTCAGTTGGGGTGAGAGCCCAATGGCCTTGCGCGGGATGGCGGTAATGCTGCCGGTGGTGCAGGCCGGCAAAGCAGCGGTGGCCACGCCGGTTGCGGCGGTGCCCTGGCCCGGCTGGCTGGGCGTGGCCTACGTGGCCGGCGTGGCCTTCGTGCTGGCCCGGCTGGCCTACGGGCTGGGTCGGCTCTGGCTGACGGCCCACGGGCTGCCCCGCTCACCACGGGCCGGCTACACGCTGCTCGAAACCCATGGCCGCCTGCCCACCAGCTCGTTCGGCCGCCTCGTGTTCTGGGATGAAACCCTGCCGCTGGGCCCGGCCGATGCCCGACAGGTAATGAGCCACGAGCTGGCGCACGTCCGGCAGGGCCACACCTACGACCGGCTGCTGCTGGAGCTGCTGCGGGCCGTGCTGTGGTTCAATCCCTTCGTGCACCTCTGCGGGCGGGCGCTGGTCCTCACCCACGAGTACCTGGCCGATGAAGCGGCCCTGCACGACGAAACCACCACGGGTCCTTCCCTTTCCACTTCCTATTCGCAGCTGCTGGCCCGGCAAGTGGCCCGCCGCCTCGGTTTCTCGGTTCCGCTTGCGCACTCCTTCTCCCATTCCCAAACCCTACGCCGCATTGCCATGATTCAGAAAAACCATCCCATTCGCCGCTGGAAACAGTGGCTCGCCCTGCCCCTGTTGGGGGCGCTGTTATTCACCGTGGCCTGCGAAAAAGCTGGTGCGCCGGCTGAGCCGGCAATAACCACAATCCAACTCGAAAAGGGCGTGGCGGCACCGCCCCCGCCGATTTACATTGGAAAGGTTGCGATTGCGCCGCCGCCCGGCACGGTCTACACCTACGTTGAGCAGATGCCCGAGCTGCCGGGTGGCGGGGGCAATAAAGCCATTGTAGAGGCTATTCAGCTGCACCTCACCTACCCGGAGGTGGCCCTGGCCAGCCGCAAAAACGGGCGGGTATTCGTATCGTTTGTCGTGACGGAGAAAGGCGACGTGCAGGCCATTAAAATCCTGAAAAGCCTCGGCCCCGAGTACGATGCCGCCGTGGAAGCCGCCGTTCGGAAGCTGCCCCGCTTTGAGCCCGGCCGGCAGGACGGCAAAGCCGTAAGCGTGTCGTACACCGTGCCGGTGCAGTTCGCCATTCCCTCGGTGTCGTACTATGGCACGTTCAACTTCGGCGGCAACTGCTGATGACGAAATGTTAATGCCGTGAGCAACCTGCTCATGGCCTTGCCGGCCGATGGCCAGCAGGTTAAAATAATTCAGTCAGCGCCCCCGCTGATAGAAGTAGATAAACTGCCCGAAAAGCTCTGGCCTTCGCCGGGGCCTTTCTGCGTTCAATCCAGTGGCAACCGTTCGAAAAGAGCTAACTTGCGAGCCGTATTGACCTTCTAAATCGTTTTTATTCAGTGTTGATTTCCTTCCTGCCTCGCCAAGCCGTTGTGGCCACCGCGCTAGGCTTGCTGGCCGCTGCCAGCTTTTCCGCCTGCTCCACCCGCCCCGCCGAGGGCGAAAAAGCCGGCACCGCCGCCGGCGATAGCGCCGCCGCCAAAGCTGCTCCCGTCGATACCATCAAACTCAGGATGCTGGCCATGCGCCGCGACTCGCTTCGGGCCGATTCCATCGTGAAGAAGAGCGGGCAGCTGCCGGGCGCTTTGCTGCCGGGCCACCGCATTGTGGCATTTTATGGCAACATCCGCTCGAAAGGCATGGGCATCCTGGGCCGCGAGCCCAAGGCCCAGATGATGCGCAAATTCGCCGGCGTAATCAAGGAATGGCAGGCCGCCGACCCCACCCTGCCCGTGATGCCCTGCATCCACAGCGTGACCATCACGGCCCAGGGCGCGGCCGGTAAAGACGGCAAATACCGCCTGATGAACTCCAAAAGCACCATCGAGGAAACCCGTTCCTGGGCCCGCGAGTTGAACGGCATCTTCTTTATGGACGTGCAGGTGGGCCTGAGCGACCTGGCCCACGAGCTGCCCAAGCTCACCGAATACCTCAAGGACCCGGCCACTCACCTGGGCATCGACCCCGAGTTTGCCATGGCCACCAAGGGCGTGCGCCCCGGCAAAAAAATCGGCACCTACGACGCCAAGGACGTGAACTTTGCCATCAACTTCCTGGCCCGCATCGTGAGCGAAAACCACCTGCCGCCCAAGATTCTGATGGTGCACCGCTTCACCCAGGGCATGGTGACGAACTACAAAAACATCAAGCTCGACCCCCGCGTGCAGGTCATCATGGACATGGACGGCTGGGGCGACCCGACCCTGAAAAAAGACTCCTACCACGATTACGTCCAGACCCAGCCCGTGCAGTACACCGGCTTCAAGCTGTTCTACGAGTACGACATCAAGCCCAAAGGCTCGCACCTGATGACGCCCACCGAAGTGCTGGCCTCGCTCAATCCCAAGCCGCTCTACATTCAGTACCAATAGACCAGCACCGGCGTTTCGCCACAAGAAAAAGGGCCTCCTGCCAGATGCAGGAAGCCCTTTTTCTTTGTCATAAATAAAATAACTATCACCTAATCAAGCCACATGCTATAGTCCGCGAGCAGGGATTAGTGGGCCGCGTTCAGGTCGATGGCCGCGCCGGGCTTGTTGCGCTTGATGAGCAGCACCAGCGGCAGGCAGGCGATGAAGAAGAACCCGAGGCCCGAGAACACCTGGGCGTAGGTGATGATGGAAACCTGCTTCATGAGCACGCCTTCGAGGGCGGCGTATGCCTGCTGGCGGGCCTGCTCCAGGGGGAAGCCTTTTGACATAAAGCTCTGGGTGAAGGCCTGGATGCGCTGCACGGTTTCGGAGTTGTAGAGCGAGATGTTGGGCAGCAGGGCCACGCGGTTGGCCGCGATGCTGCGCTCCAGGTAGGTGCCCACGATGGCCACGCCGAACGAGCCGCCGAGCTGGCGAATCATGCCGGTGAGGCCGGCCGCCTGGCCCGCGTCCTTGCCCTGCAAGCCGGCGAGGCTCATGGTGGTGATGGGCAGGAAAATCAGGCCCAGGCCCACGCCCCGCACGATGAGCGGCCAGAAGAAGTCGCTTTCGCCCGCCGTGGGCGAGATGCGCGAGGCAATCCAGAACGTGAAGAAGAAGAAGATGGTGAAGCCCAGCGGAATCATGATTTTCTGGGGCACGCCGGCCTGCAGGGCCTTCCCGATAACCGGCATCATGAAGCCCGAAGCCAGCGCGCCCGGCAGCAGCAGGTAGCCCGTTTGGGCGGCCGTGAAGCCGAGAATGCGCTGCGTGAAGATGGGGAACACGAACACCGAGGCGAACAGGCCAAAGCCCAGCACGAACGATAGAAACGCGCCCACCGCCAGGTTGCGGCTCTTGCCCAGCACGCGCAGGTCCACGATGGGCTTGTCGGCCGTGAGCTCGCGCCAGATGAAGCCGATGATGCCAATCGCCGACATGGCCGTGAAGAACAGGATGTACGTGCTATCGAACCAGTCCTCGGTCTCGCCCTGCTCCAGCACCAGCTGCAGCGAGCCCACGCCTAGAATCAGCAGGCCAATGCCGGCCCAGTCAATCTCGCGCAGGGGCCGGGGAATGGCGTTTTTGATGCGCTCCGGGTCGCGGATGAACAACCAGGTAAACAGCGCGGCCATGATGCCCACCGGCACGTTCACGTAAAAAATCCAGGGCCAGTCGTAGTTGTCCACGATGTAGCCGCCCAGGGTTGGGCCGATGGTGGGCCCGATAATCACGCCCATGCCGAACAGGGCCTGCCCCAGGGGCAGCTGCTTGGGCGGGAACGTGTCAATCAGAATGGCCTGCGAAGTGGCCATCAAAGCGCCCCCGCCCACGCCCTGAATGAAGCGGAAGGCCACCAGCTCCCACAGGTTGGTGCTCTGGCCGCAGGCCATGGAGGCCAGGGTGAAGAGAATCACCGAGAAGAAAAAGTAGTTTTTGCGCCCAAACTGCTCGGCCAGAAAGCCGGTCATCGGAATCACAATCACGTTGGCGATGCCGTAGGAGGCCACCACCCAGCTCACTTCCTGCTGCGTGGCCGAAAGGTTGCCCATCATCTGGGTCAGGGCCACGTTCACGATGCTGGTGTCAATCAGCTCCAGCAGCACGCAGAGGACCACCGTCACGACGATAATCCACTTGGTAAATCCGGTTTCCATAACGGTTGAGTTATGAATTATGAATTATGCGTTGTGAGTTCAGATGATGCAAACAGCAGAAGTGCCGCAATTCCTAACTCATAATTCATAACTCATAATTCGTTCATTATTTCACCTGCACCACGGCGTTCACGCTCATGCCGGCGCGCAGCGGGTGCTGGGGGTCTTCGTGGTCGAGCACGATTTTCACGGGCACGCGCTGGGTCACTTTCACGAAGTTGCCGCTGGCGTTGTCGGGGGGCAGCAGGGCGAAGCGGGCGCCCGTAGCGGCCGACAGCGACTCAATGTGGCCCTGGAACTCCTCATGCGGGTAAGCGTCCACTTCCAGCTTCACGGGCTGGTTCACTTTCATGTCTTCCAGCTGGGTTTCCTTGAAGTTGGCGATGACCCAGGTTTTGTTGCTCGAAACCAGGCCCATGAGCTGCTGGCCGGGCCCTACCACCTGGCCGGGCTGCACGTTTTTCTTGCTCACGATGCCGTCGCCGGGGGCTACCAGCGTGGTGTAGCTCAGCTGGAGCTTGGCGTTGTCGAGGTCGGCCTGGCGCTGCTTCACCACGGCCTGGGCCACGGCAATCTGCTGCTGGGCAGCTGCCACTTGCTGGCGGGCCACGCTCACCTGGTCGGTGGCGGTGGCGCGCTGGGCGGCGGTCGATTTCAGGTTGGCCTGCACGGCGTCATACTCGCTCTGCGGAATGATATCCTGTTGGCGCAGGAAAGTGCTGCGCTTGAGGTCTTTCTGGAGGCGCTCCTGGTTGGCCTCGCTCACGCCAATGCCGGTTTGGGCGGTGCGGACGTTGGCCTGGGCCGTAGATACGCCGGCGCGGGCGGCCGTCACCTGGGCCTGGGCGGCGAAGAGGGCGGCTTCGGCGGCGTTCACGCGCTGCTGGTAGTCGGCCGGGTCGATGGTGACGAGGACTTCCCCTTTTTTCACGGTCTGGTTGTCCACCACTTTCACGTCGACCACCGGGCCGCCCACGCGGGGCAGAATCGGGTACACGTCGCCTTCTACCTGGGCGTCGTCGGTGCTTTCGTGGGCTTTGCCATACTGGTAGCGCGTGAAGCCATAGTAGCCACCAGCCAGCAGCACAATGGCCAGGATGATGAGAACAAGCGGGTTACGCTTCTTGGGCTCCTCCAGCGGCTCGGCTTCGGCGGCCGCGTTGGGGAAAGGAGCAGGGGCAGTTTGCACAGCGGGGGAAGTTTCGGTCTGGGCCATCTTAGTAAGTATTCAGGTGTCGATTTTGAAGGAAAAGAGAAGTGGAAACGCGGCCATGCAGCCGGTTAGCCAGGCGTGTCGCCGGTTTCGGGGCGCAGGGGAGCCCGCACAAGCAGGGTGGCGCAGCAGGCCGTGCGCAATACAATTTCGGCCGTATTGCCCATCAGGAAGCGGGTGAGGCCCGTTTGGCCATGCGCTCCAATAACAATTAAGTCGGTGCGTTGGCGACGGGCTTCGGCCACAATTTCCGGTGCCGCCTCGCCCCGCACCACGCCGGTGTGCACGCGGGCCACGCCGGCTTGCTCGGCCGTGGTCCGCAGGCCGTTCAGCCGTTCGGCGCAGGGCGCAAACACGGCCGCGTCGGGCCGCTGGCCGCTGGGGTCTTCCTGTGGCTCGCATACGTGCAGCAGCCGCAGTTCAGCCCCCGTGGCCACGGCCAGCGCCGCCGCGTACGCCACCAGCCCTGCCGATGCGGCCGAGAAATCGAGCGGACAAAGGATGGAGGTGAGGTTCATGTTGATGTGTCGATGGGTTGATGTGCTGGCGATAGCCTGATTTTTTAAGATGCTAATGGCTTTACAATTCTTTAAGAAGCACATTAACACGTTATAAAATTCAGCAAATCAACCTACTTCCAGATTTGCTCGCCGGTGGCGCGCTTGAGCTGGTACTGGCCGAGGGTGTAGTTGTACATGGCCTGCGCACGGGCCAGGCGGGCCTGGGCCAGCTGGGTTTCGGCGTCGAGCACGTCGAGGTTCTGGCCCACGCCGTAGCGGTAGCGGCCCTGGGCGCGGGTGAGGGCGTCGGTGGCCTGGGCAATTTGCTGCTGCGAGTTGTCGTAACGGGCCTGGCTGAATTCCATGTTGTTGGCCGCCTGGCGCACATCGGAGCGGATTTGCTCCTGCGTGTCCTGGGTGCGGGCCACGGCGCTGCGGGCGTTGGCGGCGGCTTCCACGCGCTGGTTCTTGTTCTTGTTGCCGTCGTAAATCGGCACCGAGAGCTGTATCACGCCCACCGTGTTGGGCTTGATTTGGTTGAGGTTGGGCAGGTAGCCGTTTTTGGCTCCCACTTGCGCGCCCACGCCCAGGCTGGGCATGTTGCTGCGCTCGATGAGGCGGGCCTGCAGGTTGGCCGAAGTTTCGGCGTCGTGGGCCAGCTTGATTTCGGGGCGGTTTTCGAAGGCTTTGGCCAGCTCGGCGTTCAGGTCCACGGGCTGGGGCTGGAAGGCCAGCCGGCCTTTCACCGGAATGTCGGCCTGGCCGGGCTTGTGCAGCAGGCGGGCCAGCTGCACCTGTTGGTTGCGGAGCTGGTTCTGCAGGTCAATCTTGGTGTTCTGGGCCTGCGTGATGCGCACGTCGGTAGTCGTCACGTCGAATTTGGTGCTCACGCCGCCTTCCACGCGCTTCTGCATTTCGTTGCGGTGCGCTTGCAGCGAGGCAATCTGCTCGTCCTGCACCTTAATGCTTTCGCGCATGAACAGGATGTTGTAGTATACCTGGGCAGCGTTGAAGGCCAGGTCGCGGCGGCTCACGGTCACGTTGTCCCTGGCCGTTTGCACCTGCGACTCGGCCACCTTCACGGTCGCGTCGCTCTTGCCAAAATCCAGCAGCAGGTACTGCGCCGTGATGTGGGCGTCGTAGTTATTGTTCGGGGCCAGCTGAAATATTTCGCCGGCCAGGGGCAGTTTCACCACCGGGTCGATGCGCGTGTAAGTGGCCGTGCCCGTAATCTGGGGCAGGAAACCGGTGTGCGCCTGCGCCAACCGGCCGCTGGCGGCGTTGGCCAGCTCATCGAGCGTGGTGATGGCCGGGTTGGAGTCCAGCACCGAGCGCACGGTGCCGTCCAGGGTTAGCGAATCAGTGATGACGTCGATGCCCGGCGCGGTCTGCGCCTGGGCCGAGCCGGCACCCAGCACGGCCAGGGTTAGGGCAACGGCGGCGGGGGTTGAAAATCGAGAGAACATAATCAAATGCATACGTGAAGTACATCGTGCTTACCGAATGTTGTGCCAAGGGTTGCAGACGGGCTTTCATTATCCACAAATTGTCGGTTTCCTGCTTATATCGAAGCTTTTATGGAAAGTTTCAGTCGTGCCAGAACTTTCACCCGCGCCGATTGTATTCCTTAAATAATAGGAATCCCTTTAAATAAACTCCTGATATTTCGGGAAAATAGCAACTCCTCGATTTCGACTGCTTCCTAAAAGGCCGGTATGCCGAGCCAGTAAAGCCGGCCGAAAGAAAACAACCCCACGATTCATGCCCGACCAGGACGAAACCCTGCTGCTGCACCTCAACGAAGCCATTGCCACGATTCGGGACAAGGACTCGCTGTTTAAAGTTGTAACTACCAAGTTGCGGCTCATCTTCCCGTTCGACTTTATTGGCATCAACGTCTTTGATGAAGAGCTGAAACTCAAGCGGTTGTTTCTGCGGGACTACTACGGTGCCGACGAGGCGCCGGCCATTCCGGCCGGTGCCGACCAGTTCAGCCCCATTGCCGGCACGCCCCTCGAAATGCTGGTGGCCGACCCGCGCGTGCAGCAGTTCACGCCCCGGCAATACCTCGCCGACTATCCCAATTACGCGCCGTTCAATAAGTTCACAAATCTGGGGGTTACCCAGCTCACCGCCGTGCCGCTGCACATCGGCGGGCGCCTCACGGGCTTTCTCACGCTGGCCTCGCGCCGCACCCCCAACCTCACGCCGGCCGACGTGAAGCTGCTGGAAAAGCTCGGCTCCCTCATTGCCGTGGCCGTGACCAACACCCTGGCCTTCGAGGAAGTAGCCCGCCGCGAGCAGGAGCGCACCCTGCAGCTCAACATCACCAACGCCCTGCTCAGCATCAAGCAGCGCGAGCCCCTGTTCCGGGCCGTGGCCGAGGCGCTGAGCCAAGTGGTGCGGTTCGATTATTTTGGCATTCGGGTGCAGCGGGCGGGCCGGCAGGAGCCCTTCGAGGGCTTTGCCGAATTTTCGCGCCCCAATGACGGCTCCAATGCCCCGCTGCTGGCCCTTGACCCCAACCGCCAGCACGGCCTGAACCAGCTTGATATGTCGGCCATGTATCAGCAGCTGAACGATTTGCTGCAAACCCCTAGCCTGTACGCCGCCGATGAATTTCGGGACCTGGCCCGGCGCTACCCGCTGATGCGCCGCGTGTACGAGGAGTATGGTACCCGGGCCATGCTCATCGTGCCCATCTGGCAGCGCTCCGACGGCGCGGCCGTGCTCATCCTGTCCTCGTCGACGCCCACGGCGTTTCGCTCTGAAGACCTGGCCACCGTGCTGGCCCTCACGCCCCAGATTGCCCTGGCCCTGGAGAACCTCTTCGCCTTCGAACAGATTGAGGAACTGAAGGCCCAGGTGGAGCAGGAGCGCACCTATCTGGTCGATGAAATCAATACCTCCGCCCGTTTTGGGGCCGATTCCGGCGCATTCATCGGCAAGGGCCCGGCCTTGCAGCAAGTGCAGCTGCGCATCAGCCAAGTGGCACCCACGGATACCACGGTGCTGATTTCGGGCGAAACCGGCACCGGCAAGGAGCTGGTGGCCCGTGAGCTGCACAATGCCTCGCCCCGCCACGCCCGCGCCCTCATCAAGCTCAACTGCGCCGCGCTGCCGGCCAGTCTGATTGAAAGCGAGCTGTTTGGCCACGAAAAAGGGGCCTTCACCGGGGCCGTGGAGCGACGCGTAGGCAAGTTTGAGCTGGCCAACGGCGGCACCATTTTCCTCGATGAAATTGGAGAGCTGCCCCTCGACCTGCAGGCCAAGCTGCTGCGCGTGCTGCAGGAGCGGGAGTTTGAGCGCCTGGGCGGCACCAAAGTCCTGCATTCCGACGCCCGCGTGATAGCAGCCACCAACCGCGTACTGGCCGACGAAGTAGCCGCCGGCCGTTTCCGGGCCGATTTGTACTACCGGCTCAACGTGTTTCCCATTCAGCTGGCGCCCCTGCGCGAGCGCCGCGAAGACATTGAGCCCTTGCTGCGCCACTTCATTCAACGCCTGAGCAAGCGCCTCGGCAAGCCCGTGCGGCAGGTGCGCCCGGCCGATTTGGCGGCGCTGCAAGCCTACCCCTGGCCCGGCAATATCCGCGAGCTGGAGCACGTGCTGGAACAGGCCATTATCGTGAGCCAGGGGGCTTATTTGGAATTCGCGGGCTTTGCGGCCGCGCCGCTGGTATTGGCGGCTGGCGCCGGCTTGGTTCCTGGCTTTGCGCCGCTCAAGACGCTGAAGGAGCAGGAGCGCGACCACATTCTGGCCGCGCTAAACCGCACCGGCGGCCGCGTGAGCGGGGCACAAGGCGCGGCATTAATGCTCGATATCAATCCCAAAACCCTGGAAGCGCGCATGAAAAAACTGGGCATCCGCCGCACGGTGGGCGTGGAGGCCTGATACAATGCCGGCGCTAATCCGAATTTACAGCATGATTTACCAACCCCTAAGCCACCGCCTCCGGCCCTGTTGCGTGCGGCTATTGCTGCTGATTCTCGGCACCGCATCAACCCGCGGATACGCTCAACCCCCGGCCGGCCCTGTGGTCAAAACCCACCAGGGCAAGGTGCAGGGCGTGCAGGAAGGTGCATTGCGCGTGTTTCGGGGCATTGCCTACGCCCAAGCGCCAGTGGGGACACTGCGTTTCCAGCCACCGCAGCCGCTGCCCAGGCGCAAGGGCGTGAGGGCGGCAGTGGCCTTTGGGGCCCGGGCGCTGCAGGCGGGCGGCGCGGCAGGGGTGCAGGGCGGCGAGGACTGCCTGTACCTGAACGTGTGGGCCCCGGCATTGCCCAAAAAGGCGCGCCGGCCGGTGGTGGTGTGGGTGCATGGCGGGGCCTTCACCGGGGGCTCGGGGCAGGATAACGACACCTGGACCTTTGCCGCCCAGGACACCATTGTGGCGGTGAGTTTCAACTACCGATTGGGGGCGTTGGGGTTTCTACAGCTCGGCAATCGCGTGGGGGCCGCCTATGCTCAGGCGGGCAACTGCGGCCTGCTGGATGCCGTGGCCGCGCTGCGCTGGGTGCATGACAACATCCAGGCTTTCGGCGGCGACCCCGACCGGGTGACGGTGATGGGCGAGTCGGCCGGGGCTAAGCTCATTGGCGGGCTGCTGGCCACGCCGGCCGCCCGGCCCTTGTTTCGGCAGGTGATTCTGGAAAGCGGGGCCGTGCAGGCTGTGCGCGACACGGCCACCGCCAGCGCCGTGACGCGCCAGCTGCTGCAGGAGCTGCACCTCCCCAGCGCCCGCGCCTTGCTCACGCTACCGGCCGAAGACATTATCCGGGCCCAGGGCCGGTTCACGGCCAACAATAGCGGCCTGCAAGCATTTGGCCCGGTGCTCGATGGCGCCATCATTCCCGCGCCGCCGCTCGATTACCTGCGCCGCACCGCGCTGGCTCCGCTTCGCGTGCTGCTGGGCAGTAATCTGGAGGAAGCCGGTGCATTTACCGGCCCCGGCTCGGTGATGCACGAGCCCAGCGAAAGTGCGCTGCAACAAGTGTTTGGCACTCAAAATAGCCGCTATGTGTGGCGCGCCTACCAGCAGCGCCTGGCCCAGGCCGACCCAGCGGCCTGGCGCAACACCCTCACCGACTATCTCTACCGAATGGCCACCTACCGCTTGGCCAATGCGCTGGCCGCCCGGCAGGTGCCCGTCTGGCTATACCGCTTCGACTGGAGCAACGCCACCACCCGGCCCACGCACGCCCAGGAGCTGGCTTTCGTGTGGGATGCGCCGCAAGGAACTACCGCCGCCGCTACCGTGGCCGCACCGGGTGCCCCGCGCAAAGCCGCCGACCCCGCCCTGGCCGCGGCCATGCACGCCCATTGGGCTCGTTTCATCAAAACCGGGCAGCCCGGCCCAACGTGGCCAGCCTACACCGAAGCCGAAAAGCGGGTACTGATTTTCGATGCCAACAGCCGCAGCGAGTCCATACCGGCCCCGTATGAGGACCCCGCGTTTCCGGTGCAGGGCTACGCCCGCTAAATTGAGGCTAAACACCCCTGCGCGGCTCATTTCCAGGCGTGGAGCAGGCGCCGCACCATGATGATTTCGCCGGTATGGTAGGCCGTGTGGTCGCCAATGAGGAAGGCTTCGCGCAGAATGGTTTGGCCGGTGCCGTGGGGCAGGGGCGTGAGCAAATCCGTGGCCGGGTTTTGCAGCAGCTCGGTGAAGCGCTGGCGGTCCTGCCCGATGTGCGCCAGCGTGGCCTGCCAGGCTTTCGCGTCGGCCGTGGCGTCTTTTTTCGGCCAGTAGGCATCCGGCCATTTCGGCGATTTATGGTCGGGGTCAAGGCAGAATTCTACGATGTCCCACTGCGCAATGCGGATGTGCTCGGCCAGTTGCCAGATGGTGTAAGGCACGTCGGGAACGTGCTGGTTCCAAACCTGGGCCGTCAAACCTGCGCAGGCGTCTTCGAACGTGGCGTGGGCGCTGCCCTCGCTGAGCAGACTGACTAATTCGGCGACGAGCTTTTCCCGGGTGTGTTTTTCCATCGGAATGGTTGGTTTAAAGGCAATAATAAAAGCACGTGAAGGCGAAACCCGGCCTCCGCATCAGCCGGCATACGATGCCAGCCGTACAAGGAGCTATTCCATCCACCAATTTCCTTCTCACGCCATGGCCAATACCACCAGCACGCCGAAACACACCGACCCGGCTACCAAAAACAAGGAAAAGCAGAACGAAGAGGTTATCAAGGACAAGCCTTCCGGCAAAGCCGTGAAAACCCAGAAAAAGTAGTTTCGCAGAAACGTCAAAGAGCCCGGAGCGTAAGTCGCTCCGGGCTCTTTGACAATTTAAGGGGGGTAGCGGCGGGGTGCTGTTTCTTCCGTTGCAGCGCCTGCCAGGCCCCGGTCGAATACAGCGCCGCACCCATCAGCACGGGCTGGAAAAACAGCCGGGCCAGCCGTTTCTTATCGGTGTCGAGGCCAAAGGCGGAAAGGTGGTGGGTGTATTGGTGAATGTTGCCGGGAAACACCGCCGCGTAGAATGCCGCCAGGCCCAGTCCCATGGCCACCCGGCGGCGCTTCCAGAGCAGCAGCGCCAGCCCCAGGCCAATTTCCACTACTCCCGATTGCAGCACGACGGTATCCTTATCCAGCGGCACAAAATCGGGCACCTGCGCCTGAAAATCCTGCCGGGCAAAGGTGAGGTGGCCGGTGCCGGCCACCACCATAAAAGTGCCCAGCAGCCCACGGGCTACGTTTTGGAGGGTTGTCGTGTGGGGTTGGTGCGGCATGGCTTTCGGAGTAGATTGGTCGAAAGCCTGGGTATACGGCGAGTAGGTGGTGAAGGTGCAGTATTTAGTGCACCTCCCGCCAGTCCTGGGCAGTTCCCATTTTCACTTCCAGTGGCATACTCGCCTAATATGGAAGCTTCTGCCGCGCACTCCATTCTACTTGTAGGGCGAGCCCATTGTGTATTAGCAAACACGCAGCCTCTTTATCTTTTGAGTAAAAGCGAGGAATAGTAGTCAAGGCAGTATTATCTGGATAGTTGGTCGTGACGGCGTGATGGGTATCCAACGAGTTGCTGAACAGCGGGTCAACAATGGTAATTTGCCGGTCTTTAATGGTGGCCACAAAGGTGGCATTCCGCCAATCAACCAAGTAAAAAGTTTGATTATTCCAGCGGAAGGCACCAGGCATGAGCACCATGATAAAGCTGAAAACGCGTTTTACGGTGGGGTCGGGAAGCACATCTGACAAGTCGTATTCCCAGGTTTTCGCTGGATTCCGTGGTAGTGAAGCCGCGGCTAATGATTCCGGTGATTGAATGGCTCCTCTGCGGGCATGGCCCAGCATATGGGGCAAAGAAGCCAGCACCTGATACCGTCCATCCTGCTTCCATACAGCAGTGGCGCAGGTAGCATCGGTGCGCGTAACGCGCTTCGTCTGCTTGTTGAAGAAATACAGGCTGCCACCAAATTCGCCCTGGCAATCCTTTGTACACACATAAAGCTCGTCTTCAAATAGCGTGGGCCACTGGTTGAACGGGAGCACATCGGTATCGGGCTGCCAGGCACGGCGGGAATTATCGAAATAGTAAGCCCGGCCTTGATGCCAGCCAATAAGCTGTTGGTTGAGGGTCTGATGACGTTCAAATAATTGAACGTTCAGCTGCTGTTCCATCTGGGTATCTCGTTCGAGGCCGGGCAGTCGGAAGCAGGCGAATTGTCCTGGCGAGAAGAGGGCAATCAGATGATTCTGATAAACTATTGAGTTTGCGAGGGGGAAAGCATCGGGGCCAAAGGGATTGCGAAGCTGGATGGTTTGGCAGCGTAGACCAAGTGGCCGCTCCGCTAGCCGCAATTCATATTCCAGCACTCGCTTGTAGTGATGCTCATCGGTATAGACGTTATTGCTATCGCGAAAAATCACTGGAAGCGCGCCGAGTTGCTCGCTACACATTGCCTGATGCAGGTGGCGCAGTAGTTTCGCAAAACCAGCATTGGGTGCTGTCGGCACCGGGTTTTTTTTGCTTCGTGACTCGCAGGAAGCACCGACTAACAGATAGCCGAGCAATAAAAAGCACAGGAGTTGCGAGTATAGCTGAAGGCGCATCAGAAGAAAATATGGGTTTCAAGCTCGGTCAGATTCATTAAAACTTGAAACCCGTATTTCGTATTTCTAGTGTGCCTCCAGCCAGTTGCGGCCGGTGCCCACTTCCACTTCCAGCGGCACGCCGTGGGGCAGCAGCAGCGCGGTGGTCATCAGCTGCTTGATTTTGGGGGTGATGTAGGCCACTTCCTCCCGCACGGCGTCGAACACGAGTTCGTCGTGCACCTGCAGAATCATGCGGGTCTGGAGTTTCTCCTCGCGCAGCCAGTGGTAGATGTTAATCATGGCCATCTTGATGATGTCGGCGGCCGTGCCCTGGATGGGGGCGTTGATGGCGTTGCGCTCGGTGTAGCCGCGCAGCGTGGCGTTGCGCGAGTTGATGTCGCGCAGGTAGCGGCGGCGCTTGAGCAGGGTTTCGGCGTATTCCAGCTCGCGGGCCCGGTTGATGCTGTCGTCCATAAAGGCCTTCACCGACGGGAATTCCTGGAAATACGTGTCGATAATATCCGTGGCCTCCTTGCGGCTGATGCCGATGCGCTGGGCCAGCCCGAAGGCCGAAATGCCGTAGATGATGCCAAAATTGACGGTTTTGGCCTTGCGGCGCATCTCGCTGTCCACGGCTTCGATGGGTACGCGAAACACCTTGCTGGCCGTGCTGGCGTGCACGTCGATGCCCTGGCGGAATGCCTCAATCATGGTTTTATCGCCCGAGAAATCGGCCATGATGCGCAGCTCCACCTGCGAATAGTCGGCGGCGAGGAGCACGTGCTGGTCGTCGCGCGGCACGAAGGCTTTGCGGATTTCCCGGCCCTTTTCCGTGCGAATGGGAATGTTCTGGAGGTTGGGATTGGTCGAGGAAAGGCGGCCGGTGGCGGCCACGGCCTGGTTGAAATTGGTGTGTACGCGGCCGTCCACGGGGCTCACCAGCTGGGGCAGGGCCTCCACGTAGGTGCTGCGCAGCTTGGTGAGCTGGCGGTATTCGAGGATGAGGGCGGCAATGGGGTTGTCGGCCGCGAGCAGGCTCAGGACCTCCTCGCCGGTGGCGTACTGGCCGGTTTTGGTCTTCTTGATTTTGCCCTTGCCGATGTCCATTTTGTCGAACAGCACCTCGCCCAGCTGCTTCGGCGAGCCGATGTTGAACTCCTGCCCGGCCTCGCGGAAAATCTGGGTTTCCAGCTCCTTGATGTAGCCCTGCAGCTCGGCCGAATACTCGTTCATGGCCCCGGAATCAATCCGAATGCCCTCGTACTCAATGCTGGACAGCACGGGCACCAGCGGGTTTTCCACGTCGTTCAGCAGGCCCAGCAGGCCCAACTCCTGCAGCATGGGCTCGAAAACGTGCTTGAGCTGCAGGGTCACGTCGGCGTCTTCGCAGGCGTAGTCTTTCACCTGGGCGGGCGGCACGTCGGCCATCGTGATTTGCTTTTTGCCCTTGGGGCCGATGAGCTCGATGATGGACACCGGCGAGTAGTGCAGGTAGGTTTCGGCCAGCACGTCCATGTTGTGGCGCATGTCGGGCTCGATGAGGTAGTGGGCCAGCATGGTGTCGAACAGCGGCCCGCTCACCTCCACGCCGTAGTGGCGCAGAATGGTGAGGTCGTACTTGATGTTCTGGCCGATTTTCAGGATGTTCTCAGCCTCGAAAAACGGGCAGAACTCGTCCACGATGGCCTGCACTGCCGCCTGGTCGTCGGTCGGCACGGGCACGTAGTAGGCTTCGCCCGCCAGCCAGCAAAAGCTCAGGCCCACCAGCCGCGCCGTCATGATATCAAGCCCGGTGGTTTCGGTGTCGACGCTGACTTCGGTTTGCTGCAACAGGAACGAGAGCAGCGACTGGCGCAGCTCCGGCGTATCAATCATGTGGTAGTTGTAGGGCACGTCTTCCAGGCGCTTGCGCGGGCCGGCGGGCGCGCCCAGGCCGGCGGTTTCGCCTTCCTCCGCGCTGATGGCCACGGCCTCATCGCCGGGGTTGCCAAAGAGCGAAGCCTGGCCGCCGGCCACCAGTTTGGGCCGGCGCGTGGGCGTGGAGCCGGGCGCGGCCACGCTGGCCGGCGTGCGCTGCGGCCCGCCGCCGCTCAGGATGCGCGCAGCCAGCTGGCGGAATTCCAGCTCGTCAAACAACTCGCGTAGCGTGGCTTCGTCGGGCGCGTCGAGCACCAGCTTGTCGGCCTCAAACTCCAGCGGGACGTTGACGTGGATGGTGGCCAGCTCCTTGCTCATCAGGCCCTGCTCGGCGAAGTTGCGCACGTTTTCCTGCTGCTTGCCCTTCAGCTCGTCCACATTAGCCAGCAGGTTTTCGACCGAACCGTACTTCTGAATGAGCGTTTTGGCCGTCTTCTCGCCGATGCCGGGGATGCCGGGGATATTGTCGCTGGCGTCGCCCTGCAGGCCCAGAATGTCAATCACCTGCTCCACGCGCTCAATCTCGAAGCGGGCCAGGACGTGGGCCACGTCCAGAATCTCGGCCGCGTTGCCCATGAAGGCGGGGCGGTAGATTTTGATGTGCTCCGTCACCAACTGGCAGTAGTCCTTGTCGGGCGTCATCATAAACACCTCGAAGCCCTCCTTCTCGGCCTTCTGGGCCAGCGTGCCGATGACGTCGTCGGCCTCGAAACCGTCCAGCATCAGAATGGGGATGTGGAAGCCCTGGATAATCTTCTTGATGTAGGGCAGGGCGATGCCGATGTCCTCGGGCATGGCCTGGCGCTGGGCCTTGTAGGCGGCAAACTGCTCGTGGCGGAAGGTCTTTTTCGGCCCATCGAAGCACACGCCGATGTGGGTGGGCTTTTCCTTTTGCAGCACCTCCACCAGCGTGTTGGTAAAGCCCAGCACGGCGCCCGTGTTCATGCCCTTGGAGTTGATGCGCGGGTTTTTGCTGAACGCGAAATGCGAGCGGTAGATGAGGGCAAAGGCGTCGAGCAGGAAGAGCTTTTTGGGGGCGGTGTCAGACATAAGGGCGAAGGTAGGGGTGTCGTATTGTACATCAATTGGTGGGACGTAGCCGAGTTATAGCTTCGTCAAAGCCCTCTGCGCGCATATACAACAAGCGTAATTTGCCTTCGCGGCGTTTGGTGAGAAGACCTAATTGTTCCAGGTGCATCAAATCAGTGCGAGCCGTTTCGTATACCAGACCAAACTTGGTTTGCACTTCCCTGATTGTCCAGATAGCATCCGGGTCGTTCATTAGCTCATGAACCAGTGTCATTTGCCGCTCATTAAGTCCATCTAATTGCCTGAAACTACGCAGTTGTTTTTTCTCAGCCACCTTGCGAGCGATATATTGTTGCAGACTGGTGAATGCAAGGTCTAAGGTCTTTACTTGGTAATTAATGAAATAGGTTAAATCGTTATCGTCGTTTTCTGTATGCAGATAGGCTTTGGCATACTGGGTCATTGACTTATGAATGATGCGCGAGATGGACATGTATTCTAACAGCCAATACCCTTTGCGCAGTAAATACCAATAGAAAACGGCACGTGCTGTCCGTCCGTTGCCATCGGCAAACGGATGGATGTAGCCGATAAAAAAATGGAGCATTGAAGCCCGAATAATTGGGTGGATGAATGCCCCTGGGGCATCCACACGAGCAGGTATTTCTTCGTTGGCAAATGCGCAAAACCAATCCAATAATCGGGATAGATGTTGCTGGTCTGGCGGAATGTGCACAACCTCGCCGGTAGTAAAATCCGTTACCCGCACCTCATCATTCAATCGGAACCGTCCTTCCTGGCCGGGGGCGTCCAGGGTGCCCTGGGTCATGCGGGCTTGTATCTGACAAAGAAGCGCAGGGGTTAGTAATTGGTCTTTTTGCTCTAGAATGAACTGAATTGTTTGGTAATTATTCACAATCATCTGTTCAGATTGATTGCGGGGCTTACGCTTTTTTCTAAGCATGTCCTTCGCCACTTCACGAGTAGTAGCGGCACCTTCCAATTGACTCGAAGCAATTGCTTCTTCCATAATGGAGCCTACCAGATAACGGTTTTTGTCGGCGGCCGGAATCAGACTATCGGCTCGCAGAATGCCTCCCATGTACAGGTCAAACCGATGTAGTTTCTCTACGGTTGGCTCAGTAATTTGATAGTGAAACCGGCAGCCGGGCACTCCAGAGATATCAAGCTCTCTTAAAGAACTGCGCCGAGTAAGCTTGAGGATAGTCCAAACTGGTTCCGGACTCAAACCGTCCGGTAACGGTTTTCTTTTTAATTCTGACCAGTACAGATACTCATAGTTAGCTTTCCGAATCAGTTGATTAACTGATTCATTAGAAAGGTATTGGCTTATCTTGTCGAAGCCGATTGCATCCAACGAAACTATTGGGGGTTGTTCAATATTCATACATTCACCAGAAGTTACAGATTATGACAGTTTCTGTAACTTCTGGTGAATGTATGATTTCTTTCCGGCATTCCCAAAACTTACAGAAACAAACAGTTTCTGTAAGTTTTGGGAATGGTCAACTTACGACGTAATAGCGCTTCTACAGCGCCGGCTTCACTTCCAGCACGAAGCTGGTGCTGCCCGCCAGCCCGGTGGCGGCCAGGCCCTGGAGCACTACCAGGTAGCGGCCGGCCTGGTCGCCGGTGTAGAAGTCCAGCGTGCTGGCCCCGGCGGCGGTCATGATTTCCGGGTTCCAGTACAGCAGGTTGCGCAGGTCGGGCAGGCGGCTTTGGGTGGCGGCGGGCGAGTCGTAGCGCGGGGCGTAGAACTCGCGCTGCCGCTGCACGCCCTCGTACTGCTGCACCAGCACCCGCGGGTCGAGCGGGAAGCCTTCCAGGTCGCCTTTGTACGTCGTAAAGTTCACAATGCCGTTGTAGACGGCCAGGCCGTGAAAGTAGCGGGCATCAATCACCTCCAGCTTCTGAATCTTCAACGGATTCATGGCCATCATTTTATTGATGTTGAACACCGGCACGCCGTCCAGCAGCACCATGGGGTTTTCCTGCAACACCGTTTTGTTAATCCTATCCACGACCAGCAGGTGAAAGCCGTCTTTGCGAATCCGGACAATTACGCCCGGTACGTATTCGCGCAGTACTTCTTCCAGCACTTTAAACCGAGTGTACTTGTCCAGCAAATACGTCTCGTCGGGCTTGCCGTAGAAGGCCATGCTGTCCGCCACCTCCGGCGTGTACCGGTTGCGGTACTTGCCGGCAAACACGTTCTGCACCTGGGCCTGCAAGTGCCGCTTCGCGTAGTCGCTCTGGAAGCGCGGCGTGAGGCCGAAAGAGGGCCGGGGCGCACTGGCAAAGCGCGGCGAGAACGGGTCGAGCACCGTCAGCTGGCAGGTGCTGTCCTGCGCGGGGTCGGTTTGCAGCATGATTTCCCGGGGGCCGGTTAAGGAACCCAGCTCAAACCGGACCATGCCCTGGGCATCACTCTGGGAATTGGTGAGCCGGGTAATGCGGCTGGGCGACGCCAGGTACGTCATCAGGGCCGGCCGGGGCTGGTGGGTGCTGGCGCTCGTTAGCTGGGCCTGTAGCACGGGGCCGTTGGGCTCCGGCAGGAAGTCGAACGGCTTGGGCGCCGCCAGCACGTCTTCCCACCGAAACCGGCTCCAGCCCTGCGTCAGCAGCAGGTTTTCGGTGGCTTCTTCGGCCTCGGGGCCGGTGGCGGTGAAGTAATAGTCGGGGTTCTCGACGTGACCCTTCAGGTCGGCCGTGAGCGCCAGGTAGCGGTCGATGGCCACCGCGGGCGCCGTGTTGAGCGAGTCGAGCCGGTACACGGCCATCGACAGGTTGGCCGCCAGCGGCGCCTGCTGGTGGGCGGTGCTCACCTGCACACTCACCTTGTCGCGCAGGGCATACTGTGGCTTATCGGCGCGGGCCGTAATGGCGAGCTGCTGCGTGGGCGGCCGGAAATACAGCCGCTCGCACACCGGCTTGTGGTCGGCCGTGAAGACGGTGAAGTGCGAAACGCCCTCCAGCAGCGTGGCTTTGTTGACGACGCAGGTGGCCTTGCCGCCCACGAGCTGCAGCCGGGTGGCCACGGCAATTTTCTGGCGCGCGTGGCCGAGCACGTACACGGTTTCGGGCTGCGTGCCGGTGGCGGTTACCGTCAGGGTCAGCTGGTCGGGGCTGGTGGTTTCCAGGTGCAGCACGTAGCCCTGCTCGTAAACGCGGGGCAGCGGCCGGGTCACCACCCGGTTTTTGCCTAGCGTGACCACCGCCGTGTAGATGTCCGGGCCCGGGGCCGGGGTCAGCAGGAAGCTGCCCAGGCCCAGCCGCAGCGTGCGGAAAGTGGCCACCACCGCACCGTTTTGGTTCAGCACCTTGCCTTCGGCGGCTACGCCCCGGCCGGCCTTGTCGGTGATTTTGAACGCCACCCGGCTGCGCAGCCCCCGAACGAGGTTGCCGCCTTCCGGGAAAAACTGGGCGTCGAACGCGGCCGAGTCCTTGCTGCCCGCGCCCGAAGCCACCGACGCATTAATCACCGTCACGGTGCTGTGGAAGTAGGCGTCGGGGCCGAAGTTTTTCATCCAGCTGGTGTAGGCCCGCACGGTGTAGCTGCCCGCCGCCAGCGCCCCCGGCAGCACAAACGAGCCCTGCCCGGTGGCGTGCTTCAGCGCCACTTTGCCTTGCAATACGGGTTGGTTGGCGGCATCCAGCACTTCCACGTAGGCCACGCTGCTCAGGGCGAGCGGCCGCGAGTGGGTGCCCTCCACGGCGTACACCTTGAACCACATGGTTTCGCCGCTCAGGTACACGGGCCGGTCGAGGTGCAGGAACAGCTTTTCGTGCGGGTCGCGCCGCTCGTGCTGCGCAAACTTGCGGGTGATGCCGTCCAGCGAATCGAGCGGCGCGGTCTGGCCCGCAACGGGGCCGGCGGCCAGCCACAGGCCTAAAAGCAGCCCCATGCAAGTTCCGGGTCCGGCTGAGCCCTGGCGCTGAAACGCCGCCATGTTGTTATAACGCATGATATTCACCAAAAAACTAAGGCCAGAAGCTCGGCTTAACCGAAGTGCCGCGCGTGCGGCAATCGATGCAGTCGCGCGACTTTGCGGTGTAGCCCTGAAGGTTGCCGGTCTGGCCGTATATGGGGTCGATGGGCAGAAAGGCACCCCCCGTAAAATGACTTTGCAGTATCGCCGCCGGGTTGGGCGTGGGAGGTTTGGGCCGGTCTATAAAAACGCTGTCGGGCGGCAGGCAGCTCTCGTAGCCATTCGGAACACGCCACGCGGCCGGCAAATCTGAGCGCCGAATAAAAATGCGTTGTTCCGTGAGCGAATGCGCCCCGATGAAGCCCAGGGCCAGGTCGCTGGGGGTGCTGAAACTGTGCACGTTGCCGGTAAGCTGGGCCGGTTGTGGGTCAAACAGCGTGCCGATGCTTTCCGTGTTTTTGCGCAGCAGTTCCCAGTAGGCGTATTCTTCCTTGGTCAGGGCATGTTGCTGCACCAGGATGCTGTATTGGCGGGACAAGCGGTCCGATGTAATTGGCAGCTGCCGCACCCGGTAATTGGCTACTACGTCCTGGCTTAGGGCCGTCGTCTTGTCAATTTGTACGATGGTGGAAGGCGCATTGCCCCAGCAGGTGGTCGGGAACGGCACCACGATGTCGCGCATCCGGTTGTTGACGTACTCCACCGAAGGGCTGTAAATCGGGTGAATCTCCCAGGTTTCAACGTATTCCCAGCGGTAGTACTGGGTGGCGCCGGTGGCGTCGTGGGCATTGACGTAAATATTCACCCCCGCATTGTCGGCCCGCCAGCTCACGTTGTCGATGGGTGGCGTCGTCTTCACGGGCACAAAATCCGAAACGTATTCTTTGCCCGTCAGCGTGTTGATGTGCAGCCGGTAGTTCCTGGTCGTATTCAGCGTGAGGGCTGCCGAGGCGTAGGTGCCGTTCACGCCTTCGCGCAGGGCGTAGCGCGTGCCCGCCTCGTCCTCAATGTTGAGCGTGGCCTTGGTTTCAACCGGCGGGGTGGCCCCCGAGGCAATGGCGTAGGTGTGCGAGAGCCGAATGGTGGTCACGCCCTGGCTGTTGAGGAAGCCGTCAACCACCAGGTAGTTCGGCGGCGAGGTGATGGCCGGGGGCAGGTACGGGTCCGTGCAGCCGGCCAGCAGCAGCGCCAGGCACCACAGCAAGGCTCGGCGGGCGGGGAAAAAGGGCGCGCTCATTTAGAATTTAAAATTATAAGTGACGGTCGGAATGGGGTTGCCAAAAATGGACAGCTGGTAGCCCTTGATTTGCCCGTTCACGGATTTGAAGTAGATGGAATAGGGGTTGCGGCGGCCGGTGAGGTTGTACACGCCCACCGTCCAGGAACTGTGGGCCAGCTTTTTCACCTTGTGGCTGCCCTCGATGTTCAGGGCCAGGTCGACGCGGTAGTAGTCGGGCACCCGGTACTCGTTGCGGTCCGAATAAAACACGCGCAGCGAGTTGCCCACGTAGTATTTGGCCAGCGGCAGCGTGATGGGCCGGCCGGTGCTGTAGGCCACGTTCAGCGAGGTGCTGAAGCGCCGGCTGAAGCGGTAGTTGCCCACCAGCGTGAAGTCGTGGGGCTTGTCGAAGTTGCTGGGGTAGTAGTTGCCGCCGTTCACCATGTCGGCGGTGGTGGCCGCGTTCACCTGCACCAGCGAGCGCGAGTAGGTGTAGCCCACCCAGCCGTTGAGCTTGCCGGTGAGCTTCTTCACGAAAAACTCCACGCCGTAGGCCCGGCCTTCAGCGTTGATGATGTCCGTCTCGATGTGGTGGTTGAGGACCAGCGTGGCGCCGCTTTTGTAGTCCACGAAGTCGTACAGCTTTTTATAGTAGGTCTCAACCGACGCCTCAATAGTATTGGATTTGAAATTGCGGTAGTAGCCCACCGACACCTGGTCACCGATTTGGGGCCGGATGTTGGCGTCGCTCAGTTTCCAGACATCGGTCGGCGACACGGAAGCCGTGTTCGACAGCTGGTGGATGTACTGGCGGGTGCGGGTGTAGCTGGCCTTCACCGACGACCTATCGTTCAGTGAATACCGCGCCGACAAGCGGTATTCCGGGCCGTGGTACGTGGCCAGCACCTTGTTGGAACCGTACTTAACCGTGTCGATAATGGTGGCTTCCGAGCGCGACTCGCCCGGCGCGTACTGGTACACCGAGCGCGGCCCCAGCGCCTGAAACAGCGAGTAGCGCAAGCCCGCCGACACCGAAAAGCGGGGCGTAATATCGAACCGGTCCGACACGTACAGGGCGCTTTCCAGGGCTTTTTCCTGGGGCAGAATGTCGGTTTTTACCAGCGAGGCGGTACCCAGCGGCGTGAAGCTGCCGGGCGAGATATTATACAGCAGCGAGCTCACCCCAAAGTCCACGGTGTGCCGCGAATTGGGGAAATAGCTGAAGTCCGCCTTCAGGCCCTCCTGATTGATGGCGTATTTCAGCTGCGAGGCCGTCACCTCGTTTTGCTGGCTCGTCACGTCGTAGTCGTAGTGGCTGTAGGTGCCCGTGAGCACGCCGTAGAACTGGTTGGTGAAATTGTGCCGCCACTTCACGCTGGCGTTTTGATTGGTGTAGTGGTAGGTGGTGTCGCTGGCCAGCCGGAACTTATCCGAGCTGAAATACCCGGTGGCGTAGATGGAATTCTTCTCGTTGATTTCGTGGCTGATGTGGGCCGTGATGTCGTAGAAAGCGGCCGAGCTTTGCGAGAAGTTCTTGTCGGACAGCTGCTTCAGAATCCAGTCGGAGTAGCTGGCGCGGCCGCTTATAATGAAGGAGCTTTTGTCCTTCACCAGCGGCCCTTCCAGCGTGAGGCGGCTGGTGAGCGGCCCGATGCCGCCCGCGCCGCCAAACTTTTTCTTGTTGCCCTCCCGCGTGGTAATGTCCAGCACCGACGACAGCCGCCCGCCGTACTTGGCCGGAATGGCGCTTTTGTACAGCTCCACGCCCTGCAGGATGTCGGGGTTGAACGCCGAAAAGAAGCCAAACAAGTGCGCCGGATTGTAAATAGTGGCGTCGTTAAACAGAATCAGGTTCTGGTCCGTCGCGCCGCCGCGCACGTTGAGGCCGGTGCTGCCTTCGCCCACCGTTTTCACGCCCGGCAGCGTCATGATAACCCGCAGAATATCGGTCTCGCCAAAGGCCGTGGGCACCTGGCGCATGGTCTTGATATCCAGCTTCTCCAGGCCCATTTGCATGCCCGACACGTTCTTGTCCTTCTCGGCCTCAATCACCACCTCCTTCAGCGTCACGATGTCCTCTTCCACCTCAATCTCCAGCTTGCCATCGCCCCGTAGCACCACCTGGCGCCTGGTGTTTTTGATGCCCAGGCCCCGGATTTTCAGGTCGTAGCGTCCCGCCGGCAGGGTGAGCGAAAAGTAGCCAAACTGGTCGGTGGTGGCCCCAATGTTGGGCGACTCGCTGTAGATGGAGGCGCCAATCACCGGCTCGCCGGATTTTTGCTCGCGGATGTGGCCGGCCAGCGTGGCCCGCCCGCTGCCGCTGCCCGCCCCAATGTCATAGATTTTATACTCCGAAGCACTCACGTAGCGCGAGCGGCCCACCGGCCCGGTAGCAGTGGGCTCGTCGGCCTGCGCCACCGCGGGGCCGTCCGCCCGGGGCTGGAAAAAATCGTTGGGCAAGGCCGTGTTCGGGGCCAGCCCCGCCGACACGAACACGCGGTGCTCGTCGTCAATGGCGAAGCGGAACGCCGTGTTGCGCAGCGCCTGGTACAGCACCGTGGCCACTGGCTGCTCCTGCACCTGCAGCGTCACGAAAAGGCTGTCCACGGCGGCAGGGTCAAAGTAGAGCCGGTAGCTCGATTGGGCCTCCAGCTGGCGGGCAAACTCCTCGAAAGGCAAGTGGGAAAACGTGCCGCTGATGGTTTTCTCGGCCTGCTGCCCGGCGCTGGTAAGGCACAGCAGCATGAAAAACAACGCACAAAAAGCGGTATAAGCCTGCTTCATATAGTGGAAAGGACGACGGAAAGGATATCGGAACCCGAGAGCGGCAGGCCTTTAGCGCGGGGGCAGGCTGCAATAATAAGTAGCCAGCTGGACAATGGAAGCCTCCCGTTTAGCCTTATTAAATTTCAATTTGCGCTCCTGAAGATACTTCTGCATCTCCTTGCTGCGGTCGGCCAGCAGGTGCAGGGCCGAGGATTTGCTGGCCACGGGATAATACCGGCCCTCCTTTTTGATAAACAGCCTGTCGTTTGGCACGAATTCGACCGCAATGTACTGCTGAACAATGTGTTCCTGCAGGCGCTTGGCGCGCTTGGCTACCACCTGCACGGTGCTGTCGAGCAGGAGTTCATAAAAGCCCGTGCCAATAACATTACTCGTCGACCTATCGGCTACCAGCCGGACAAAGCGGTGGTCGGCGATGGAAAAAGCGCGCACCCGCTCGTTGATGAGCCGCAACGCCAGCGGACTGTTCGCGGGCGAAAGCACCACTTGGTCGAGCACCACATCATAGGCCAGGCGCACTCCGGGGAAGGTATAGCCGTTGTAATCCACGCTGCCAAGCTGCTTCTCGGGCCACATAAAAAACTGGAATCCGTTGCGTTCCCGATAATTCTTGGCGTAGTCGGCGTATTCGGGGCCGTTGAACAACTGCGGGAGCCCGTTGAAGGAACGCCCGTACTGCTGCTGCGCCGCCACCACGGCTACCGATACGTCGGCCTCCGGCGCGGCCAATTGGCTAAAAGCAGACGGACTAAGCGCGAGCAGGCAAAACAAAACAGCCGCAACAGTGCGCAAAAATTTCATGGCGGTAGAAATACTTCGGACAATAATAATTCGCTAATCTAAGCCTTGCACTTAAATAAGTTAGAAAAGTGCTGGCTTAGGTGGCCGATTAACGCTCGTTCCCAGGAAAACAATACGTGAGTTCTTGATGAAGGCGAAGGGCGCGCAATAAGTGCATTGTGGGGTGAGCGCGGCCGTGAGGCGGTTACAATAAGCAAAAATGGCACCGCCAGTCTGCGCTCACGCGGCTTGCTAAGCAAGCAGTGCAGACCCCGATGCGGCCGTGTAGCCGCCGGTGCTGCCCAGCCGATGAATGAGGACTGCCGGTCGCCGGGTGCCACCCGGTGGTCGATAACGTTGGGCGGGAAAGGGCCTCGCGGCTAGGTTTGCGCAGAGCTGGCCCCGCATTTGCCTATAGTGGGGCCTGGGCCCCGCGCCGGCCGAAGCGGCGTTTGCGTCGCGGGCCCCGCAATCTTCCTGCTAACCCTTGATTTTACGTGATGACTAAGCGCTTTCTCCTGATTTTACTGACCCTGTCGGCCTTCTCGCTGTCCGCCTCCGCGCAGTTTACGTTGCCGAAAATTGGCAACATCAAGCTGCCAACGTTGGGCAAAACGGCTACTGGCAGCACCACGACCCCCAGCGGCGTGAGCAACACCGAAGCCACTAACGGCCTCAAAGAAGCACTCATCCAAGGCATCAGCAAAGGGGCCGACCAGGCCTCGCAGAAGGACGGCTTCAACCTGAACTCCTTTATCCACATTCCTTTTCCGCCTGATGCCCAGCGCGTGGCCACTACGCTGCGCAGCATTGGGCTGGGCAGCCAGGTCGATGCCTTTGAGCTGTCGCTGAACCGGGGGGCCGAGGACGCGGCGAAGAGCGCCAAGCCCATTTTTCTGAACGCCATCAAAAGCCTCACGTTCACGGATGTGTGGAATATTCTGACCGGCCAGAAGGATGCCGCCACTCAGTACCTGAAGCGCACCACCACCGGCCAGCTCAGCACCGCGTTTCAGCCCATCATCCAGCAAAGCCTCGATAAAGTGGGGGCCACGCGCTACTACACCACCCTCAGCAGCAGCTACAACCGCATTCCGCTGGTGCAGCCCGTGCAAACCGACCTGAACCAGTACGCCACCGGCAAAGCCATCGACGGGCTGTTCACGCTCATCGCCCAGGAGGAAGCCAACATTCGCGAGAACCCCGTGGCCCGCACCACCGCGCTGCTGAAAAAAGTGTTTGGCGGCTGAGTTGAGCCGGCGCGAGGCCGGTCGGTTGGCTCGACGCGGCGGTGTGTGGCGCCCGCCCGTACACTCGTTCCATGCGCTACCTTTCTCTCGACCTCGAAACCTCCGGCTCCAACCCGCTCCGCCACCAGATTCTGGAGCTGGCGGCCGTCATCGAAGACTCCCGCCACCCGCTGCCGCTGGCCGAGCTGCCCGCTTTCCGGCGCGTGGTGCGCCACCCGGAGTATGCCGGCACGGCCGGCGCCATTGCTCTCAATGCGCGGTTATTTCAGGAGCTGGCCCAAAAAACGCCCAACCCCGAGCTGTGCGGCCCGGCCGAGCTGCTGCCCCAGCTACGCGAATTCCTGCTGGCCCACCACTTCCGGCCCGATAAAAAAGACTGCGTGGCCGTGACCATGGCCGGCAAGAACATCGCCGTCTTCGACCTGGGCTTTCTTCAGCAATTGCCCGGCTACGGCACCCTCGTGCGCGCCGAGCCCGCCATGCTCGACCCGGCCGCGTTCTACCTCAACTGGCGCAAAGACTCGCGCCTGCCCACCATGAGCATCTGCAAGGCCCGCGCCCGTTTCGACGACCGCGAAGTGGCGCACGAAGCCCTGGCCGATGCCCTGGACGTAGTGCGCCTGCTGCGGCCGTTCTACGAGCTGCCGGTTTACCAACAGGTGAACGAGGCCGGCCCCGAGCGCTAAATCCGCTGCAGGCTCTTGTAAAATCCGTCCTGGTACGACTTCCCAATGGGCACAAAATGGCCGCCTTGCAGGTTGGCCGTGTTGTCTTCGATGGACTCGATGTGCTGGGTATTGAGCAGGTAGCTGCGGTGCACCCGCACGAAATTCGGGAACAGGCTAAGGCGGTTTTCCAGGGCCTTGAGCGTGGTGTACACGATGTATTTGTGCTTGGGCGTGACGATGTTGACGTAGTCCGACAGGGCCTCGACGTACAGCACTTCGTCGAAATTGATGCGCACCATCCGGCTGTTCACCTTCACGAACAGGTCGGCATTGACGGGGGCGTCGGCGGGGCTGGGCGCGGCCGGAGCAGCCGCGGCGGGCCGGCGGGACTGCACCCGTTGCACGGCCTGCGTGAAGCGGGCAAAATCGAAGGGCTTGACCAGGTAATCGGTCACGCGCAGCTCAAAGGCGTCGACGGCAAAATCCTGGCGGGCCGTGGTGATAATAACTTCGGGCGGGTTCGTGAGCACCCGCAGCAGCTCCAGGCCGCTGAGGTGGGGCATCTCAATATCCAGAAACAGAATATCAACCTTGTTGCCTTCGCGGAAAAACGTAAGGCCGGCAATGCCATCAGCCAGCGAGGCCATCAGCTTGAGGTTGGGCGTCAGCTCAACGTAGTGTTCCAGAGTCAGACGATTAATCTCGTCATCATCGATAATGGCACAAGTTAACATAGTAAAATAGCGAGCGTGAGTAGTGTGCGAAGGAGAATAGCAAATAGGTTTTTCATTCGCCGGTATAAAGTAACCACTCGCGGGGCAAAACACGACAGTCAGCCAAAAAATATCATTTCTCGAAGAAGTGCCAATTAGCTTTCAGGTGCGTAAAACCCCTATTATTTAACTGTTTTAAAGGCTTCTGCTTCTGCTGCTCGAATAATGGCAGTGGCTTGGTTTCCTGTAGTGGCAATATGGCTGCTTTTGAGTGCTTTAGGTGCGCAGGCCCGTTCTGGCCCCAAGCCCCTGACGGCTGCCCAGGCGGAAGCTCGCAACGAAACCGCCGCCCCCGGCTTTTCCGGGCGAGTGCGCGAAGCCTGGCGCATCACCAGCTTTCTGGCCGATGCCCCGGTGCTCAGCAACGTTCAGTGGCATGCCGTGCAAGCCCATGCCGTGGCCCAGCACCAAGCCTTAGCGCTGGCCATCACCGCAGCAGATGCTGCCCAGGCACAGCGCCAGTACCTGAAAGTCGTGCAAAATGTGCTGGCCACCAGTCAGTTGGCGGATTATGGCGCTCTGCGCCGGCAACTGGCCGGCACCATGCTGCCGCTCGGCGGTTTTGAGCTAGCCGCGCGTTAGCAAGCGGGCTTGGACGCGCCTCACGCCGCCGTGGCAGCTCCCGCCATTTCCTGTTGCACCAACTCCTGCACAGCGGGCTGGTCGAAATCGGCTTCGGTTTGAATGTGAGGCATGAGGCGGGCCATGATGGCATCCTGGCGTTGGCCGGCGGCCCAGGCCTCGGCGTAGGGCGTGTGCGAGAACGTGACCTGCGAGTACAGCGGCGTCCAGCGGCCGGGAAACTGGGCCGCGATTTTGGCCTCAATCTTCTTCTGGAGCAGGAAGCGCGGGTCGGCCACGCGGTCGCGCATCTCGGTAAAGTTGTAGAGCGCGAGGTCGGCCATGGCGTCGGTGTTGGGCTTGCGCTGGGTTTGGAACTCGGCAAAGATGGCGGGCCAGTTTGCGTCGCCGTGCTGGTCGAGCAGCTCGTTGAGCACGCTGCAATCTTCGAAGCCGGCATTCATGCCCTGCCCGTAGAACGGCACGATGGCGTGCGAGGCATCGCCGAGCAGCAGCACGTCATCATCGTACTTCCAGGGGAAGCACTTGATGGTGACGAGCGAGCCCGTGGGATGCGCGAAAAACTCCTCCGTCAGGGCGGGCATCAGCGGCACGGCATCGGGAAAGACGCGGGTGAAAAAAGCCGTGACATCGGCCGGCGTTGGCAGCGCGGCAAAGCTCTCCTCGCCTTCATACGGGAAAAACAGCGTGCAGTTGAACGAGCCGTCGAGGTTGGGCAGCGCAATCATCAGGTACTGCCCGCGCGGCCAGATGTGCAGGGCGTTTTTCTCCAGCTGCCACGCGCCCCCGGGCCCGGCCGCGATGGTCAACTCCTTATAGCCGTACTCCAGGTAGTCCTGCGAGTAGTCGTAGCGGTCGGTTTTCTGCAAGGCTCCGCGCACGGCCGAAAAGGCGCCATCGGTACCAAACAGGCGGGTGTAAGGCTCGGTATGCTCCTGGTGAGTGGCCGAATCGAGCAGGTGCAGGTGCTGCTTGCGCAGGTCGATGCCCAGGCACTGCCGGCCAAAGTGGAGGCGCACGTTGGGCTGGGCCTCGGCCAGGTCGAGCAGGCGGCGGTTGAGGTGGCCGCGGTTGACGGAGTAGATGGCCTGGTCGGCCTGGCCGTAGGGTTGGCGGGTGAGGTTGCCGTGCACATCGTGCATCACGCGGCCGGTCATCGCAATGCCCACCTGGCGGATGTCATCGCCCACCCCCACACCTTCCAGCGCTCGCCAGCCGCGGTCCGACAGGGCTAAGTTGATGGAGCGGCCTTCCTGAAAACCGGCCCGCCGTGGGTCGGCGCGCCGCTCAAAAACCTGCACGGAATGCCCGCGTCGGGCCAGGTACAACGACAGGAGGGAGCCGACCAGGCCGGCGCCCATTACGGTCAGCGGTGCATCGGTGGGCGAAGGAAGGGCAGTTGTTGGCATGAGGCGTAAGCGGGGAAACGGGAATCGGAGCACACAGCCGCGAAGCTACTACTGCGCTTAGGGATTAGCTGCCGTCGCAAAAAAGTCTAGCCACGTCCATTCAAAATCTCATGAGGGCATACGTTTGCACTTATCGAGTAATTTGTATAATTAGTCGTGAAAAAAGCGAGTAAGGCAACCGCTACCGGACCTTTGACGAATTAGAACTAAACTACTTTTAGCCATGACCCATTTTCGATTTCGCTACAAACAAATTGGCTACATGCGGTGGCGCTGCCGTGCTGCCCGCCGACGTGCTACCCTGCTGGTGCTGCCCATGGCCGCCGCTGCCCGGTACGCGTCTGCTATGGCGCCCTGGCGTCGCACGGCACCGGTATTCGTATCCATCATGCCGGTGGCCGCCGTGTTGCGAGTCGGCGATTTTGTGGTGAGTGAAGAAGGTGACTCCCAGCTGTCAGGCCACCCGGGTATTAGATACTAACTAATTATTATTCAATAAATTTCATTGCACTAGAATATGTAGCTTAACGGCTGAGTGTTTCGCAGAATGCGGAGAAAAAATAGTAGGTTTGCAGACTATTTTTTACTCTTTAGCGTATGCGTCACATTTACATCTGCATTATTTTATGCCTGCTGCTGCCGTTGAGCAGCTGGGCGCAGGGCCCTCAAACCATCAGCGGAACCGTGCAGACGGAGGCTGGTATGCCGCTGCCGGGAGCCACCGTATTCTTTAAAGGAACCTACACGGGCGGCAGCACCAACGAAGAAGGACAGTTTCAGATAAAATCGGATTTTTCCAAGGGTGCACTGGTTTTATCCGTGTCGTTTATTGGGTATGAAACCCAGGAGCTGCCGTTGAGCCAGCCCGATAATGCCCTCATTGTCACGCTCCGTCCCAGTGCCGTGCTCGACCAGGTGGTGGTGGCAGCCTCCCGCGTGGAGGAAAGTATTGGCCAGGTGCCCGTGACGGTGGAAAAGCTCAGCCAGCGCCAGGTGGAGCAAATCACCACGCCCGACCTGGTGGCCGGCCTGGGCCGCTTCAAAGGCATCGACGTGAGCAGCTCCAGCATGCTCACCACCAGCTTCAGCACGCGCGGCTTCAACTCCTCGCGCTCGGAGCGGGTCATTCAGCTGGCCGATTACATGGACACACAGATTCCCAGCCTGAGCAGCTACTTTGGTAACCTGCTGGGTACGCCGGTGCTGGACGTGGCGAGCGTGGAAATCGTGCACGGTCCGGCCTCGGCCCTCTACGGGGCCAACGCTTTTAACGGCGTGCTGCTCACCAACTCGAAAGACCCCTTCAAAGACCCCGGCCTGACGGTGCGCCTGCGCGGCGGCAACCGCAACCTGCTGGACGGCCAGCTGCGCTACGCCACAAAAATCGGCGAGCGGGTGGCCTTCAAAATCTCCGGCGGCGCCACGGTGGCCAACGATTTCATTGCCGATAATAAGGACGCAACTTCTAGCCTGATTGAGCCCGGCAATAATGCCGCCGGCTCGAACCTGGGCTACGACGCGGTGAGCCGCTACGGCGACGTGGGAGCCTTCACCTTTGGGACAACTTTTACCAACCCGGCCACCGGCGCAACGGTACAGACGCCGAGTTCTTTGGTGGGCAAAACCCTGTTTCTGCCCGGCTACACGGAGCAGGACCTGATTGCCACCGACAATAAAACCCACTCCTATAAGGTTGCGCCAAGCCTGGCCGTGCTGCTCACCAGCAGTATCAAAGCAACGGTAGACTACAAGTACACTCAGGCCAACACGACGTACCAAAGCGCCAGCCGCTACCGGTTTGTGAACAGTGGCGCCCACCAGGGTCGCGTGCAGGTGGAAGGCCGCAACTGGTTTGTGCGTGCCTTCACCACCCATGACTTTTCGGGGGGGCGCGACCCGCAGACGGACGGTTCCTACAACCTGGGTTTCCTGGGCGGTTTTCTGCAAAACCAGCTGGTGCCGGGTTCCGCTACCACCACCTACGGCCAGCGCTACGTGGGTACTTACCTGGGCACTCTGGCCGGCAACCTGAACGCCGGCCAGCCGGTGGATGCGGCCACGCAGGCCGCCCTCACCGCCGCCGCCCCAATGCAGCTGCAGCCCGGCACGGCGGATTTTGACGTGGCCCGCAACCAGCTCATTCACAACCCGACGCCGGGCCAGGGCGCCCGTCTGATTATCCGCTCCATTCTGAACGAAGGCAGCGGCCAGTACACCTATAATAACAACTTCGCCGACCTGACCGTGGGCGGGGCCTACCGCCAGTTTCTGCTGGGCTCCGACGGCAGCCTGTTTGAAGACACCAGGGACGGCGGCCGCATTACGAACTACGAGTACGGCGCCTACGCCCAGGCCAGCAAAACCCTGCTCGACGACCACCTGAAACTGGCGGCCGCCGGCCGCGTCGACCGGTTCCAGAACTTCGGCACGGCGTTTTCGCCCCGCGCCTCGGTCGTGTACTCGCTGGGGCCGGACAAGCTTCAGAACTTCCGCGCCAGTTTCAGCCGCGCTTTCCGCGCCCCTACCCAGAACGACCAGTACATCAAGCTCGACGTAGGCCGGGCCATTCTGCTGGGCAACGTGCGCGGCGGCTTCCAGGGCTACTCACCGGCCCTGGCCAGCCAGCTGCCGGGCATTCTGGCGCCCACCCGCACCACTGACCTCGCTGGCTATGAGTATAATGCCGCTTCGCTCAAGCTGGAAGAAGTGAATAGCTACGAAGTGGGCTACCGCGCCCAGCTGGTCAAGAAGTTGTACGTCGACATCGACTACTTCTATAACGTGTACAACAACTTCATCGCCACCCAAAACTTCATCGGCAACACCGACGGCAGCCGCCCCACTGCTTCGCAAATTGGGGCCGCAGCTGGCGGGCGCTTTCAGAGCGCGGCTTTCCCCACCCGCGTTATCCAGATTGCGGCCAACGTCGACCAGCGCGTGCAGAGCCAGGGCGCGGGCATCACGCTGAGCTACGCCTTCGCGCCGGCCCTCACGGTGAGCGCCAACTACAGCTACAACGACCTGGTCACGAAGGATTTCAAAACCGGCACGCAGTCGTTCTTCAACACGCCGCGCCACAAGTTCAACCTCGGCCTCGACGGCCTGCTCCTGGACCGCACGCTGAGCTACAACCTTAACTACCGCTGGGTCGATGCCTTCCTCTACGAGTCGACCTTTGCCACCGGCACCGTGCCCACGGCCCAAACCCTGGATGCGCAGGTGGGCTACACGCTCAAAAGCCTGCACACCACGCTGCAAGCTGGCGCTACCAACCTCTTCGACTCGCCCAACCTGCAAGTGTACGGCGCGCCCAGCTACGGCCGCCTCGGCTACTTCGGCCTGTTGTTCGACATCAAGTAAACAGAGAAAAACGACCACCAAGAATCCCCGGCCAGCAGGTGGCCGGGGATTTTTTTGTGCCCTGAATACCAGGCCTGTTACCTTTGATAATGGCTCCGATGCGGGTGAAAAACTCCGGAGCGGACGTACAGGATTTCCGCAGAAACGGGGCGCGGTCTGCCTTGGTACGCTACTTGTAATTGGGTAACTGCCGTGGCTTCAAAGCGCTGGCTGCCGTTGAGTTAACCTTAGCCATTTTTCTATTCATGTTTCGAATCGCCCGCTTTCGTCGGCCTAAACAACCGCCCATCTCGCCCCTGCCGGAGCAGCCCCCAGCCGAAGGGCCTCCGGCAGCCGAGCATACACTGATGGAGCTGACAAACAGACTTCCCGAGTACGTAACCGTGGCGAATTTCCGGGTGGGTAGCTACGAAGTGGGCGCGGGTTTCTGTCCTCACTTACACGGTCATCCCGGCATTTGCTACTAGCGGGCGGGCCCGCCGCTCGCGGCCGCCACCCACCGGAACGTTAGGTTGAGCCGGGCCCCCACGGGCCGCGCAGTTTTGGGCAGGGCGTGCTGCCAGTGCCGCTGGGTAGGGCCCCGCATGAGCAGCAGGCTGCCGCTGGGCAAGTCGAGGCCGAACGGTGGGTGGACCAGCCCGGCGCCGGGCCGGGCCCGACAGGGCCGCAGCCGAAAGCGCCGCGTAGCCCCGAGGCTGAGCGATGCAATTGCGGGAGCCGGCCCCAGCTCCGGCTCGTCGTCCGAATGCCAGCCCATGCTGTCGCGGCCGTCGCGGTAGTAGTTCAGCAGCACGCTATTGAACCGGGCGCTGGTGGCGGTTTCGATGCGCTGGCGCAGGATGAGCAGCAGGGGCGTCCAGGGCTGCGGCTCCCAGGCCAGGCCGGAGTAGGCATAGCGCGCCGCCGGGTCGCCGTGCCACGCCGTCAGGCGGGGCTGGGGAATTTCCTGCCCAAAAATGCGGATGGCCCGCTGCTCCCAGGCAATGCCGGCGATGAGCTGCGCGAGGATGATATCCGCTTCGGGAGCTGATAAAAAAACGGGGTCGAACAGCAAGTCGGCCTGGGGCAGGAGCAGGGGCTGAAGCGGCATAAAGCGCGGGATAGTAGTTGCCGAAGGCGGCCGGTACCAGCTAATACCCCACCGGCGCGGCTTGGTTTACCTTTGCGCCCGCGGCTGGGCCGCCCCACCGTGAGCCGCGCAATGCCCTTTCCCCGTTTGCGAACCTATTTAGGCGAGTTTTTTTCAGGCCGCCAGCGCGCCTTCTACGTCCGCGGCTACTTCGCCCTGCTGCTGCTCGTGGGCTTGCTGTGTTTTCGGGATTACGGCGTGTCGTGGGACGAGGAGGTGCTGCGAAGCAATGCCATGGTAAGTGCCAAGTACATTGCCGGCATGGTGGCCCCGGCCTGGACGGCCCGGCAGCCCAAGTTCGCCACCGTGCACGCCATCGAAGGCAACCGCGACAACGACCACGGCGTGCTGTTTGAGCTGCCAGTGGTGGTGCTGGCCAAAGTGCTGGGCGTGAACGACTCGCGAGACTATTATCTGCTGCGCCATTTGGCGGTTTTTCTGGTTTTTGCCGGAGGCGTATGGGCGCTCTATCGGCTGGGCAGCCGCTACCTGCGCAGCTGGCGCTGGGGCCTGCTGGTCAGTTTCGGGCTGGTGCTTTCGCCCAGGTTCTTTGCCGAATCCTTTTACAACGGCACCGACATCGTGTTTCTGGCGCTGTTCACGCTCGGAGCTTACACCCTGACGCGGCTGCTGCGCCGGCCCTCCCTGGCGCGGGCGGCGGTGCACGGCCTGGCCACGGCTGCCGCCGTAGATGTACGGATTCTGGGGGTATTGCTGGTGGCTTTAACCGTCGGAATGCTGCTGCTGGAAAGCGGTTTTGGCGCGACTGGCCGACCACGCCGCTGGTTGCTTGCGCGCGCGCTGGCAGTGTATCTGACCGTGCTGCCGGTGGCCGTAGTAGCGGGCTGGCCCTACCTATGGGCCGCGCCGGTGCAGCACTTCGGCGATGCATTGTTGCGCTTCAGCCGCTATACCGCCTGGGATGGCCACATGCTGTACCTGGGCCGCATTATTGCCGCCCGGCAGCTGCCGTGGCACTACGCGCCGGTCTGGATTTTTGTCACCACGCCCCTGGCGTACACGGCGGCGTTTTTGCTGGGCGTGGGCGGCGTGCTGGTGGCACTGCTGCGGCGGCCAATTGCGCACCTGCGCACGTTCGAGGGCCGGCTCGACGTGCTGATATTGGGCTGGTTTAGCTTGCCCATTTTGCTGGTAATCGGGCTGCATTCGGTGATTTACGACGGCTGGCGGCACCTGTACTTCGTGTATCCGGCGCTGCTGCTGCTGGCGGGCCGGGGGGCGCAGCTGCTGTGGCACGCGGGCCGGCGCGGGGTTCTGTTGCGCCGGCTGGCCGTCGCCGCTGCCGTGGTGGCGGGCCTCGAAATGGCTTACACCGCCGGGCGCATGGTGGGCGCGCACCCGCAGGAGCAAGTGTACTTCTCATTTTTGCCACCGGGCACGGCCGGGCGGCTGTTTGAGTGCGACTACTGGGGCCTGTCGTACCGCCAGGGCCTGGAGTGGATTGCCCGGCATGATTCTGCGCCGGTGCTCGGCGTGGCCGCCCCCAACGACGGGCTGATTGAAAAGAACCTGGCCCTCGTGAGGCGGCCCGATCGGCTGCGGTTCCGGTTGGTGGGCGCGGCCAGGGCCCGCTATTATCTCAGCGCCTACCGCACCCATCCGGCACCGTACCCGGACAGCATCGGCCGCGAGATATACCGCGTGCGGGCCTATGGCCTGCGCGTGCTCTCGGTGTTTCGGCGGCCCGGCCGCTAGCGCGGCATCATCTTCTCAAACTGCTGCTGAACTTCTTTCGGCTGCTGCTTCAACAGGTTGGGCTGCTGCTTCAGTAGGTACTGCACGCTCCAGATAATGAGCATGCAGATTACTACGGGCACCAGGATGCTGCGACTCCGGAAAGCCGTGGTCCCGATGTAGCGCGGCCAGACCCACAGCACGTAAATCAGCGCGGCCGAGAGGTTGAGCAGCATGGCTCCCCAAATCGGGTTGAGCCCCACCCACGTCACCAGGGCTGACCCCAAAAAGGAGTACGCGAGAATAAAAACGGCCAGCCCCAGGGTGGCCTGCTTTTTCCCGAGCCGGTACAGGTTCATGCACATCAGCACGCCCCCAATCACCATCGTCAGGATGGAAAACAGCACGACGGTGACGGGCGAATAGAGCGCCGGGCCCGCGGCAGCTACCGCGACGGGGTCGGCGGCCAGGGAGGTTTGCTGGCGCTCGGCTTCGGCGGCATCGTCGAGGGTGCGCTGGGCGGCGGCGGCTACCTCCAGGTCGGGGCGCAGGGTGGCTTCTTCGGGGGCGGGCTGCCCACGGCGGCGCAGCTCGTCGAAGGCGGCCAGCACGGCAGCCTCGCGGTACTGAATATGGCCGGTCACGTATTCGCGCAGGGCCGCGTCCGTCTTGAGCAGCATCTTGGCGGCGTAATCTTCCATTGGGCAGGTCAGTTAACAGTTAACAGTGAGCAGTGAGCAACAGGTAGTTGGGAAAGGTCGTTAGCAAGTGGTTGCTAGCTGTTAACTACTAACTGCTCACTGAAGAAACGCGCCAGTGCCTCGCCCACCCGCTGCACATCCCCAAACGAGTTATATAGCGGTACGGGGGCCAGGCGGATGACGTTTGGCTCGCGCCAGTCGGCGATGATGCCCTGGGCGGCCAGGTAGTCGAACAGCTCGCGGCCGCGCTGGTGCACCAGCACCGACAGCTGGCAGCCGCGCTGGGCCGGGTCCGCCGGGGTGATGATTTCCAGTTGCGTAGAGGGCAACGCCAACGCGCGAACAAGGGTTTCGAGGTGGGCCGTGAGCTGCTTGCTCTTGCGGCGCAGCGCGGCCATGCCGCCGGCCCGGTCCACGAGTTCGAGGCTGGCGCGATGGATGGCCATGGGGAAAATCTGGGCATTGGAAAGCTGCCAGCCGGCCGCGCCGGGCATGGGCCGGAAGCCTTTTTTCATCTGAAACCGCTCGGAAGGGTCGTGGCCCCACCAGCCGGCCAGGCGCACGAGGTCGGGCCGGTGGGCAAACCGCTCGTGCACGAACGCGCCCGACGTGCCGCCGGGCCCCGAATTGAGGTACTTGTAGGAGCACCAGCAGGCAAAATCCACGTCCCAGTCGTGCAGGTGCATTTCGAGGTTGCCGGCCGCGTGGGCCAGGTCGAAGCCCACCAACGCGCCCACCGCGTGGCCCGCCCGCGTGATGGCGGCCATGTCGAACGCCTGCCCGGTGTAGTAGTTCACCCCGCCAATGAGGATGGTGGCCAGCGAGTCGCCCAACTCCGCGATTTTGGCTTCGATGTCGGCCGTGCGCAGGGTGTATTCGCCGGGGCGCGGCACCAGCTCCACAATGGCTTCGGCGGGGTCGAGGCCGTGCAGGCGGGCCTGGCTTTCGATGGCATACTGGTCGGACGGAAACGCGCCGCCTTCCATCAAAATCCTGTAGCGGGAGCCCGTGGGGCGATAAAACGACACCAGCAGCAGGTGCAGGTTCACGGTCAGGCTGTTCATCACCACCACCTCAATGGGCAGCGCGCCCACCACGCGGGCGGCGGCTTCGGTGAGGGTGTCGTGGTAGTTCATCCAGAACGACGGGGCCTGAAAATGGCCTTCCACGCCGAATCTTTCCCAGGCTTCAAATTCCTGCTCGACGGCGGCGCGGGCGGTTTTGGGCTGCAAGCCCAGCGAGTTGCCGCAGAAGTAGGCGCAGGGCTGCCCATCGGGGCCGGGCGGCAGGTGAAACTCCTGGCGGAAAGCAGCCAACGGGTCGGCAGCGTCGAGCTGGGCAGCGGTAGCGGGGGCAAGCTGAGCAATCATAATCGCAAAGGTCGGCGCAAAGCCCCCGCCAATGCTAACAAAAGGTTATGGCCTTCGCCGCAGCCATTACTGTGCCCGGCTGGCCGTGCCCAACAGCGAGTGGCCAAACCGCTCGGGCGTTAGCCCCAGCCAGTCGAGCGCGTTCTGCCCCAGCATCTGCGCTTTAATGTCAGTCGAAAACGGCATGGACTTGATGAGCTGGCCCGGCTCCAGCTCGCCCAGCGGAAACGGGTAGTCGGTGCCGAGCGTGATTTTATCGGCCCCCAGCGTTTTGATGAGGTATTCGAGCATCAGCGGGTCGTGCACCAAGGAATCAACCCAGAATTTGCCCAGGTACTTGCGCGGGTTGTGGGGGTTGTCAATGGCGCAGAGGTCGGGCCGCACCTGCCAGCCGTGCTCGATGCGGCCAATGGTGCTGGCAAACGAGCCCCCGCCGTGGGCCACCGCCACGCGCAGGTTGGGCAGCCGCTCCAGCACCCCGCCGAAGATTAGCGAGCAGAGCGCCAGCGTACTTTCGGCGGGCATGCCCACCAGCCAGGGCAGCCAGTACTTGGGCATTTTCTGCTGGGCCATCATGTCCCAGGGGTGCACAAACACGCAGGCGCCCAACTCCTCGGCCGCGGCAAAAACCTCGAACAGCTCGGGCTGGTCGAGGTTCCAGTCGTTGATGTGGGAGCCAATCTGCACGCCGGCCAGGCCGATTTTCATGCAGCGCTCCAGCTCCTTGATGGCCAGCTTGGGGGCCTGCATGGGCAGCGTGCCCAGGCCCACGTAGCGGGTGGGGTAGCGGGCCACCACGTCGGCAATGTGGTCGTTCAGCAGCTGGCTGAGGTCGAGGCAGTCGAGTGGCTGGGCCCAGTAGCTGAACATGACGGGCACCGTGCTCAGCACCTGCACCTGCACCCCAAACTGGTCGTACTCGCGCAGGCGCACGGCGGGGTCCCAGCAGTTATCCTGCACTTCGCGGAAGAACTTGTCGTCCTGCATCATGCGGGCGCAGCAGGGCTTGTGGTGGTCGAGCCGGATGAAGCCCCCGTAGCCGTAGCGCTCGGCCAAATCGGGCCAGCGCTCGGGCAAAATGTGGGTATGAATGTCGATGGAAAGCACGGGGTGGGGGAGGGGTGGGCGGAAACAGGCACGGGTGGTTGCCGCTGCTAAGCTACTGCCGGGCTCCCGGCCCGCGGGTGCTGTCGTCTTCCACCAGCGCGCGGCGGGCAAAAAAGCGCGTGGTGGGCAGGGGCAGCGGGTGCAGCCGCCGGAGCACCATCAGCGGGGCCTGGTCGAGAACTATGCGCCAGTGGCCATTGGCTTGGTATTCAGCCAGCTGGACCTCCAGCTTGGCGTCGGACAGCGGGTAGGCATTGGCGTGCCGCAGGGCCACGATGAAGTCGGCATCGGCCACGTAGGGAAACTGGTAAATGAACGGCCGCGCCGCCAGGTGGGGCACCAGCGGCGAGGAGGCACTCACCCGCGCATCGGCCGGAACCAGGGCCAGGCCCCGGTGCACGGCCCCCGCGTCGAAATCGCGCTGGTAGTGGCGGCCGCGAAAAAATTGCGCCGTGCTTTTGTCGTAGTACGGTGACCGGCGCACCTGCATCGACACAATGGTGGCCGCCAGGCAGAGCACCGCCGCGCCCGCCGCCACCTGCGCCGCCCGGCGCGGGGCCAGCCGCACCAGCCACTGGCTCAGGGCCGCGTGCAGCACCGGCACAAACTCAATCGAATAATGGTAGTTGATGCCCCAGTACATGACGTTGTCCGACAGCAGCTTCTGCCCGTAGATGGGCGCCAGCATGAGCAGATACCCCGGCCGGCGCAGCAGGGCCAGCCCCCCCGACAGCAGCACCATGCTGTGCAGCTCCACCTTCACGTAGTCGCCATCGAGCGCAGCAAAATGGTTGGTAAACAGCAGGCTGAGCACGTAGAACGGGCGCGTGAGCAGGGTTTGCACCATCTGGCCCGGCGTGCTGCCCAGCGCCGCGTACACGCCCTGATAGCGGTAAGCCAGCCCGCCGCTGAAGAAGGGAATGACGAACCCGGCCACCACCACGAAATAAACCGCCGCTCCCGCCGCCACGCCCAGCGCCCAGCGCCGCCGGGCCGGCTCGCGCCAGTGCAGCACCACCAGCCCCAGCGCCACAAAAACCAGCCACAGCGCCATGTTTTCCTTGCTGAGCGCCAGCAGCACGGCCACCACGGTGGCCCGGCCGCGCCGGTCAGCTTCCAGCCAATAGAACAGCCAGGGCAGCAGCATGGCCCCCACCACGTTGTCGTGGTAATCGAACGCCAGCGCCGAATAGATGCCCCAGGTACTCAGAAAAAGTACCAGCAGGCCCAGCGCCGCGCCCGGCTGGCTGCCCTGCGTGCGCAACAGGTGCAGGCGGTAGGCCCCGTAGCCACCCCCCAGAATGGCCGCAATCTGGACCAGCAGCAGTGTATAAGAGCCAAATAACCAGAATAATGGGGCCCACAGCGGCTGCAGCAAAGTGACGTGGTCACCAAACATGTTGTTGTAGCGTATCACCGAGCTAGGCGCGATGCGCAGGTGCGAGTAGTCCCACAGTACCTGGTTGAAAATGCCCAGGTCGAACGCGTAGGTCCGGAACAGGTAATGATTAACCAGAGAAAGCAGCCCGTAGGCCACGCCAAAAATGGCCAACACCAGCATCACTCGCCGGTCAAAAGGCTTTTTGGGCGAAAATAACACGGGGCGGAGTGGGGGCATACGATGATAGAAAGTGCAGAAAACGCTTCAAATTTCTGAATGCCCGTGCCCGGTAGCGTTGTCCATAATGCCGTGAGCGGCTGGTTGGCAGCATGGGCTGCCGTGCTGCCTCAGTACCCTTAATAGAGCTAATTGCCGAGCCAGGCACACTCCATACCCCTGCCCGCGCACAACCGCAACTCACTGCCAATTATCCACTTGAATAGTATATGCCCACCGTTTGCTGCGGCCAGGTTCCGTCGCGGTTCCTCCAACTCAAATGGAACGCACACACAAATCCCTAGCCAGCCACGGGCGCCGGAGCCGTCATGTAGGTGCCGCACACTTTGCAGGTTCGCTTGTCGTCGTCCTGCCAGAAGGCGTTCATGATGGGCGGCAGCTGGGCCACGATGTCGGTGATTTCGGCGAACTCCTCGTAGAGCTTGTTGCCGCAGTTTTCGCAGTACCACTGGAAGCCGTCCAACTCGCCGGGCGAGCGGTAGCGCTCCAGCACCAGGCCCACGGTGCCCGCCGGGCGGCGCGGCGAGTGCGGCACATTTGGCGGCAACAAAAACATTTCGCCGGCCTTGATTTCGATGTCCACGGGCTGGCCGTCCTCGATGATTTTGACCGTCATCGTGCCTTCCTGCTGGAAAAATAATTCTTCGCCAGCGTCAACGTGGTAGTCTTTGCGGGCGTTGGGGCCGCCCACTACCATCACGATGAAGTCCTTGTTATCCTTGAAAATCTGTTGGTTGCCAACCGGCGGCTTAAGCAGATGGCGGTGCTCGTCTATCCACTGCTGGAAGCTGAAAGGGCGGGCGATGGGCATGGGATGAGAAGAATAAGAGGTTGCGGGAGCCGTAAGATACGGGCAAAATGGCGCCGGCCTCAGGGCGTCAGGCCTGCTACCGGGAGGCGTCGGTGCACATAAAGCCGTGCCAGGCCGGTGCGGGAGCGGAACACGGGCCGGTAGAAGCTGTCGATTTGGGCCAGGGCGCGGCGGCGGTTGGGGCTGGGCCGGGCGGTGGTGTCGGCTTCGCCCCACACCAGCACGTAGTCGGGCACTGGCGGCCCGCCCGGCCGGGCCGTCAGGTCGAGGCGTTGGGGGAGGCTGTCGCGCTGGCTCAGGCGTTCGCGGCCGGGCCGCCAGATGAGCGGAAAATAGCCGGTCTGGGCTTCGTAGTTCTCATAATCAATCAGGTTGCGCTCCACGGCCAGGTAGCCAGCGGTGTGGCCAAAAGCGTCGATGTAGCAGGCCGGCTCGTGGCTGCCCGGCATGGGAGAGGTGTGGGCAAATTGCAGCGGGGCCAGCGTGCTACCGGGCCGGATGTAGGCTGCCGCCGAGCGGTACTCGTTCAGGTTGGCCTGCAGCGCACGGTAGCGCCCAAAGCGGAACCCCAGCAATGCCGCCGCCGCCGCCACCCCGCCCACCAGCAGCGCCTGGCGCAGCGCCGGGCCATATGGCACAGTGCCCAGCCCGCCCAGCACCGCCAGGTAGCACAGCAGTCCCAGCCGCGGCCGGATGATGCTGCCGCCGGCCAGGGCATCGGGCACCACCAGGTAGCCCACCGCCAGCAGGCCGGCCCCCGCTGCCCAGGCCCAGGCCGGCGCCACCGCCCGGCCGCGCCAGTGCCGCCACGCGGCGTAGCCCAGCGCCAGTAGCAACAGGCCGGCCACCAGCACACGGTAGGGCCGCTCGGCCGGGCCCATGTAGCGCAGGGGCTCCAGCTCCAGCAGGTCGGTGGCGTAGCGCACGATGCCCAAAGGGGCCGCCGCACTATTGCCTTCGCCGCCTTTGCGCCAGAAGTACCAGGCCAGCAGCGGCAGCGTGGGCAGAAACGCCAGCGCCACGCTACCTGCCTGCGATGCAAGCCGCGCCAGCCAGCTGCTGCTGCGCCCCGGCTGGGTAATCAGTTGCTCTATCGTGAGCAGGCCCAGCAGCAGGCCGGCCGTGAGGTAGGCCAGGGGGTGGGCCAGGTACACCAGCGTAACCAGGCCCATGAGGCCAGCCACGTGCCGGGCGCCGGGACGCACCACGCCGGCCAGGTGCCGTTTCCAATAGCCCACAGCCAGCAGGAGCACCACCATGCTCAGGCAGAAATTATAAAAACCCCACTGCAGCACCACGCTGTAGATGAGCGGAAACGCCAGCACCGCCAGAAACCCCGCCGCCGGCTGCCAGCTCCGCAGCAGGTAGCGCACCGCCAGCGGCAGCCCGGCTACGTACAGCGTCAGCACCGCTTTTTCGGCCAGCCACGGCGGTAGCACCGTAAGGCAGGCAGCCAACAGCGCGTGACTGAGGTAGTTGGGTTCCGGGTTGAGATTGAAAGCCAGCAGCGTGCGAAATTTGCTTTGCGGGTCGAGCAGCATGGTTTTTAGCACCCACGCATTGTAGAGGTGGGCCGGTCCATCGGTGCTGGTGAAGTAGCGAAAGGCCCAGATGGGGAGCAAATGCAGCCCCAGCAGCAGCAAAAACAGGCTGCGCTCGACGTAACGGAAAGGCCATTTGATTAAAGGTATCTGCATAAATACAGTTGAGTAGCAACCCCTCAAAAAAGGATGATAGGTAATGTGCTGAATATGGGCAAGTTAAAATTTTTAGGCGAATTATTCAAATTGTCTGATAAGATTGTGGGCACGATGGTTCGATGGCCGCCTTGCCGTTTCTTTGTCATTCTTCCCCTCACCCTGCTTCCAAAAACATGGACCTTCTCCCTTACCGCGCCCTGGTGGGTGGCAGCACGCAGGGCATTGGCCGCGCCGTGGCCCTGGCCCTGGCCGAGCGCGGTTGCGCCATCACGCTCCTGGCCCGCAACGAAGACCGGCTGCGCGAAACCGTGGCGGCGCTGCCCGCGCTCAACGGCCCCGTGCACGACTACCTGGTGGCCGATTTCGACGACCCCGACCACCTGGCCCGTGTGGTGCACGAGTACCTGACCCAACACGCCGGCGGCTTCCAGATTCTGGTGAACAACACCGGCGGCCCGCCCGGCGGCCCGCTGCTCGACGCGCCGGTGGCGGCCCTGCAGCTGGCGTTCAACCAGCACGTGGTGTGCAACCACCTGCTGGCCCAGGCCGTGGTGCCGGCCATGCGGGCGGCCGGCTACGGGCGCATCATCAACATCATCAGCACTTCGGTGAAAATCCCCCTGGCGGGCCTGGGCGTGAGCAACACCGTGCGCGGGGCCGTGGCCAACTGGGCCAAAACGCTGGCCAACGAGCTGGGTCCGCTCGGCATCACGGTGAATAACGTGCTGCCCGGCGCCACCGTCACCCAGCGCCACACCTCGCTCATCGAGAAAAAAGTGGCCACCACCGGCCACTCCACCCAAGCCGTTGAAGCCGAAATGCTCAAGCTGATTCCGGCCCGGCGCTTCGGGCAGGCCGAGGAAGTAGCCGCTGCCGTGGCATTCCTGGCCTCGCCTGTGGCCGGCTACATCAACGGCACCAGCGTGCCGGTAGATGGCGGCCGCACGGGAAGTTTGTAATATCTTTTTATTTTATTTTAACCTGAACCGCGGGCAGGATAGCAGCCGCTGCTACTTTTGCCTTAGGCTAACCGACGCTTGTTTTGGTAAAATTCGACACGCTCTCCATCGTCATCCCGGTTTATAACGAAGCCCGCACCATCCATCAGATTCTGGATTTGCTGCGCGAGCTGAAGCTGGTGAATAATATTGGCAAGGAAATCATCCTCGTCAACGACTGCTCCACCGATGCCTCGGCCGACACCATTCGGGCCTACGCGGCGCGCTACCCCGAAATGGGGCTGCGCCTGCTCGAACACGCCGTGAACCAGGGCAAGGGCGCGGCGCTGCACACCGGCATCCGCGAGGCCACCGGCGACTACGTCATCATCCAGGATGCCGACCTGGAATATGACCCCGAAGAGTATAACTGCCTGATAAAGCCCATTATCAAAGGCTTTGCCGATGTGGTGTTTGGTTCCCGCTTCATGGGCGGCAACCCGCACCGCATCCTGTTCTTCTGGCACAGCATCGGCAATGCCGTGCTCACGTTCCTCTCCAACCTGTGCACCGACCTGAACCTGACGGACATGGAAACGTGCTACAAGCTCTTCCGGCGCGACATCATCCAGGGCCTGCAGTTGGAGGAGAAACGCTTCGGCTTCGAGCCCGAAGTAACCGCCAAAGTAGCTCGTGTGAAAGACGCCCGCATCTACGAAGTGGGCATCAGCTACTACGGCCGCACCTACGCCGAGGGCAAGAAAATTGGCTGGCGCGACGGGTTTCGGGCCATTTACTGCATCGTGAAATACGGGCTGTTGGGGGCTTGAGCCCGCTGGCCCTGGTTAGTGCGCGACCCGCAATACCGTTACGGTCAGGTCGTCGACATACAGCGGCAGCTTGGAGGACGTGCTGTTCACATACACCCGAATTTCGTCTTCGGGGCGGGCATCGTGGGGCACCTTGCTGGCCAGCTTCACCTCGTCCCACACGCCGGCCGTTCCTCCCCAAATGTTAACGGTTTCGCCTACTTTATTGGTGATACGGGCCCCGCGCCATTTGTAGGCGCTTGTTTCACCGGGGTGTTGGTACTGCACGATGAGCCGGGGCATGGCGTTGATGTCGTACTCTTTTTGCGGAAAAAATGCCTGAATGCGCCCTTCCACGAAATCGCCAGGATGCAAGCTGAGCTGTCCCACCGTGCCGGTAAATACGGGGCTGACCGGATGCTGGGCGTCCACCAGGCAGGCCGGCGGGCGCAACCCGCCAAAGGCCGACGTTATCGCCGGACCGGTTTCCTGGCTGAAGTCGTTGTAGTACACCTGCTCGGCTTGGAGCGCATTTAGGTCGGGGGTTGCTTCGTTGGCGTCGTACTTCATCAGGGCATCCTTGCTCACGTAGGTTTTGCCAAAAATGGCTCCGTAGTAGCGCGAGTTCATGTTTTCGGTCACGTAGATGCCCTGGCGGGCCTGCCAGGTTTGCAGCACGTTGATGGCAATGCAGACCAGTACGGCCGCTACCGTGGCCACCCGCACCCGCAGTCCCCGCTGCCAGAGCGAATGCAGGCACACCCCCAGCGGCAGGGCCAGTACCGGGTAGGCCTGCACCATCGTGCGCGAGCCCACGCTGTCCATGTACCACCAGCACCACCAGCTGTAAGAAATCCACAAATGCAAGGGCAAGTACGCGGCCAATAGCCAGAACCACTCGCGGCGCTCGAACCACAGCACGCCGATGCCCAGCAGCGCCAGGACCATTACCGGCGTGTATGTGAGCCAGCCATTATTGAAGCTAAACAGGCCACTTACCAGCTTCGGATTCAGGAAATCAAACTTTTCACCAGGGTAGGAATCGTAGAGCCAATGCCCCGACATCCGGTGCCAGTATAGCAGTTGAGGCAGGTTGACCACTCCTGCTACCAGCGCGGCTAGCGCCACCTGCCCGCCATGCTGGCGCGCCAGCCGGAACCGGGCTTGCAAGTCGGCCAGAGTGGCTACGCCCAGCAACAGCGGGACCAGCAGAATAATGATTTCCGACGGCCGAATGAGCACCGCAAGGCCCGTTGTCAGGCCCAGCCCCAGCGTGTAGCGCCAGTGCGGCCGCTCCAGCCATTTCGACACCAAGAGCAGCGTAGCCGCGTGCAGCATGAATAGCGAGTTGTGAGAGTATAGGCTTCTGAAAACGCTGTAACTGAGGTAATTGGTGCCGAAATAAATGATTATTAAAACGATAGCGCTCAACTGGTCGCTAAAATAGCGGAGCAGCACCCGCCGCAACAGGCCCAGGCCAAGTAGCGCGTAGCTTAAGCCGGCCAGGTACAGTGCTAGTTGGTAGGGCGCGGAGTAGCCATCGGCCGGGTAAGCACCGTAGTGACGCGTGTAGAAATGCGCTGCCTGGAAAAAAGGCCACCACAAAATGGCCTGCCCCATCGTGTACTTGATAACGTACCGGTCAGGGTTGGTTTGGGCACGCGATACCTCGTAGTTGCCCAGCGGGTTGGCCGGATTGCCGCGGTTGGTCAGGGCGGTACGGTCAAGGAGCGGCGGAATAAATTTTAACTCTGCCAGGTCATCATACACCGTAGTGGCCGGCAGGTAGAGGTAGTACCCAAACACGTCCCAACGGCTGACTTTCAGGTTGGGCCAGTCGGCGGTAGCCACCGTCATGCTCACCAGAATGGCCATTATCAAAGCAGTAGCTGCGCCCGACCACCATTTCCGACGGGAAGCGGCAACGGCCGGCCGCTGGCTGACAGCTAGAATAGCACTGGGGGAAGGAGCGTCGGGCATAACCGAGGAGAATGACAGAACTACGAACTGAAAATTGTCTGAAAACCAAAGAAGCTACCTCGCAAGGGCGGCTCCGGTTTTTAGGCACGGGTTGAGCTAGTCAGCCCAGGAAAGTTGCAAGTCGTCCAGGTAGGCCGGCTGCGAACTATTGTTGCGCCACAGGTAAACCAGGAGGCGATTGTTGTACGTTGCCGTTTCGGGGAGCGTAACGACTTTCTCAACCTTCACCCACCGGTTTACCTCTTTGGCTTCTTTGCTCAGGGACAGGCCTTCCCACATCAGGTCTTTTTGCGCGGCCTCGTCCCGTAACTGCGTCACCAGCACTGCCGACGACTGGGCGTTGGGCACGAATACCCACGCCTGTACCCGAAGCTTGCGCAGCTTGTTGCCCCCCACTTTGCCCAGCAAATTGTTGTAGCCCAAACTGTAGTCGATGCCCGGCGCTACCTTGACCGCAAACGTGCCGGAATGCGCTTTCTCGCTAGTGAGCGAAGGAATTGGTGTGCCGCTCGCCCAGCCATCTACTGTTTCGAAGTCATTGAAGGTCAATTGGCCGGCTAGCTTTTGGGTTTTTGGGACTTCATCATTGCACGCGGCCAAAGACAGCGCCAGGACCAGGTAAAAAAGGAGTTTCATATTTGAGGCAGCAAAGGGGGAATTAAAAACTTGCAATAGGCAGCGGGACGGCTCGCGCGAGCTAAGCGAATGGCTCACTGCAGTTTGAGGAAGGCCTCTTTATACATCTCCCAAGTCGTTTCGCAACAGCTGATGATGCCCACGAAATACTGCCAGCATTGCACCAAGTTCAGCAATACCAGCGCCAGGACCACCACGGCCAGTGGTACGGCATAGGCTGGCCACCACCGCGCCCACAAACTGGCCAGGCTCAGGCTCAAAATCGGGTAAAGGCTGATAAGCGGGCGGGAACTGAAACTACCTCCGTATCCCCAGTCCCACCAACTGTAAGTAACATACACGACCACCGGGATGAGCACGACGAGTGCGGGCAACGCCTGCGCCACGTAGCGGCGTGTCCAGAATATTCCCAGCAGCGCAAAGGCCATTAGTGGTGTCCAGAGTAGCCAGCCTTTGCGCACGCTGAACAGGCCCTGGAGCAAGTGCGGATGCAGAAAATCAAAGGTTTCGCCGGGGTAAAACTCAATGAGCCACTGGCCGCCTACCACCCGCCAGAACAGGAACTGCAGGAACACCAGCAAGGCCACAACGACCCCCATCGCGGCCAGTTGCGGCCAATGGCCGAACCAGTAGGCCAGCCGTTCTCGCACGGCCGCCAAACTGGTCAGGCCCCACAGCGCCGGCACCGCCGCCATCATCAGCTCCGAAGGCCGGGCCAGTACCAGCAGCCCAAACACGGCCGCCAGCGTCAGGCCCGCGCGCATGGTGCCTTCCGTATACCACTTGCGGGTGTAGCGCAGCAGCAGCACATTGAGCAAAAACAACGTGCCATGAGGCATTGCCGCCTCGTAGGTGGCGTAGCAAAAAAGGTTGGTGCCCAGCCCCACGCACAGCAGCGTCAGGGCCGCCAAATGGTCGGAAAAGTAGTGTCGCAACTCCTTGCCCAACAACCATAAACCCAACAGGGCATAGACCCAACACCCAAACGCCAGCATGAACTGATAAGGCATGGAGTAACCGTCGAGCGCCTCGTTCGTCAATAAGGCATAGCCGGTGCCTACTCCAAACCACGGGAGGAGGGTGATGGCAATTCCGATGGGATATTTGAATACCGTGTTGCCGGTTGATAAATGCACCATGCCATAGTCTGCATTTAAATCGGGCCGGTACACGTTGCGCAAATCGACCAGGTCTGTGCCCGAGCCGATATCGTGTGTCACGAACGCCGATACCACGTACGCGTAGTACCCGCCGGTATCCCAGGTGATGATATCAAAGCGCTGCCACCGCGCCGACCGGCCCAAGGCGCCCAGGCTGATAATGACGATGCACAGCCAGACGTAGCCAGTGTGGGTGGTGGGCCACCAGCGCTTCCAAAATGTCGGCCTTGCCATAGGTAGTCAGTGTTGGTAGTAGGTTAATAGAAGTTCGATGGAGCAAATAGTGCAAGTAGTGGTGCGGCCAGAGCCGGCAATGCCACCGCGGCCACCTGAGGTTATCTGGCTTTGGGGACCAATGCCTCCGCTTTCAAATCATCGATGGCGCAGGGCATGCCGCCGCCGTTTTCCACGGCTATTTTAAGCACGTCATCCGGCAAGGCATCATCGGGCAGCGGCACGTCCACCCAAATAGGCGTCCACCCGTTGCTCACGCTGAGGTTATTCTGCAGCCGGACGTTGTTCCACTGCACGGTTTGGCCGTTGCGTTCCACCAGTACTATCAGGCGGTTTCCCCAGGCGCCGTACTCGGAGTACACCTGGCAGCTGGCCCGCACCCATTGCTTGGGCAGCAGGCTGGCCGCGCCCAAGCGAACCGTGAGCGTAGAACTGTATTTGTGCTCCGTGTTTACTTTACAGGAATGGCGGCTGTTGAAGCCCAGCGCGTCGGTGATTTCCAGTTGAGGCGTGGATGCTTGCTGCTCGAAATTTTCATACGCCAGGGTGCGCCGGTCGTAGCGGCTCACCAAGCCGGGCAGCCGGGTCTTGCCATCCAGCAGGGTATAATCTTCCTGGCTGGGCATGGTTTTATTGAAAATGGACCAGTAGTAGCGCCGGTTCATATCGTCGGGGGTGATGATGGAGCGCATGTACTGCCAGGTCTGGAATAAATTCACGCTCACCAGCAAGGCAATCAGCGGAACCAAGGTCGTAAACAGCACCGCACGGTGCCGTTGCTCGCCCAGCCAGGTCAGCACGTAGGCCAAGGGTATGCTGAGCACGGCATAGGACTGCACCACCGACCGCTGGCTGAAACTGCCGCCATAGGTCCAGATGTCCCACGCCGAAACCACCCATAGGTTAATCAGAAAATACGCGAGCACCGGCACGGCCACCGGTCGGTTGCGCCGCCACAGCACCACCAGTCCGATTATGGGCAGCACCATCAGCGGCGTGTAAAACAGCCAGCCCTTGCGCACGCTAAACAGAAATTGCCAGGTATGCGGGTGCAGGAAGCTGAATCCCTGCTCCTGGTAGCTGTACACGATGAAATCGCCGGAAGCCCACTTCCAGTACAGCAGTTGCGGGGCGATGCCTACGCCGATAAACAGGCCGGCCACCACCAATTGGCGCCAGTACGTCTTCGCCAGTGCCAGCTTCCGTTGCCAGGCGGCTTTTGAACTAATGCCCCATAGCAGCGGCAGCAAAATGGCCACTGCTTCCGATGGGCGTACCAGTATGCCGAGGCCCAGCAGCAGCCCAATTCCGGCGGCCAGCCACAAGCGCGGCCGCTCGTGCCAGTGCATGGTGCACCACAGCAGCAGCGCATACAGCGTGAAGGCGTAGACGTGGGCCATCGCCGAGTCGTACACCGCATATTGCAAAAAATTGGTGCCCAGCACCAAAAGCGCTAAAGTACAGGCCACCACAACGTCGGAGCAGTAGCGCAGCAGCACTCGCCGCACCATACTGAGCCCCAGAAAGCCGTAAGCTATGCCCCCAAATGCAATGGCAATCTGATAAGGTGCCGAGAACCCGTCTTGCGCATACCCAAACCAGCCCGCGGCCCAATGCCCCAGCAGGAAAAAAGGCGTCCAGAGAATGGCCAGGCCACAGGTGTACTTCATCACCATCGCGCCATCCGGACCGTGTGGTGCTGGAAAGGCCTGGTAGAATCCCCCAGTGGGCGAATATTCGCGCATGATGTCGGGCACGAATCGCAGGTACGATAAGTCGTTGTATATGAACTTGGCCGGCAGGTAGAGGTAGTACCCCATTGCATCCCACGTGAGGATGGCCAGGACGTTGTGGGTATCCCAATAAGGTGCCCAGAGCCGTGCCTGCACCATGAGCAGGAAAAGAACAATGAGAACGACCAGAGAGTACGAAGTACCGTTTCGGGAGGGAGTCATAATACGAATCACGCAAACAGCGGCAGTTTGGCAAATGCAACGGACCAATGCCCAACAAAAAAGGTGGCCGCGAGCCACCTTTTCGTGCCGGATATTACCCGGGAATTATTCAGCATTTAAAATCTGAAGGTCGTCTATGTACACCGCATTCGGACTCGACCCACGCCATAGGTAGCAATACAGACGATGCGATGCCGCCGCTTCGGCCGGTATTGCGTACTCCTGCTCAATCTCGACCCATTTGCCAAAGCTTTTCACCTTGTTGGCAAGGTCAAGACCCTGCCACATGATGGATTTGTTGCCGGCGGCCGGGTCTGTTATTTGAGTCACGAGCGAAGCGGCTGCGCTCTTGCCGGGCAGCCATACCCAGGCGTGTACCTTGATTTTTTTCAGGCGGCTGCTGCTAACCACACTCAGGGTGTTGTTAAAGCCCATGCCGAAATCCACCCCTGGAGCCACCTTGACGGAATAGTGGCCCGAATGAGATTTTTCCTTGGTCAACGAAGCAGGCTTCGCATCTCCTGTCCACCCATCAACTGACTCGAAATCATTGGCAGCCAGTTGATTAGCTGGTGCGCTGTTGTTGCTGCATGATGCCAAAGCAAAGAAGAACAGCGAGTAAAAGAAGGTTTTCATGAATTATTAAAAGGCAAAACGCTAATTGCGGAAGCAAATGTAAAACAAAAAGGCGGGGAAATTAGGGCGTTTGCCGATATTATTGAAAGCCCTAACACAAACTGATGGCGCTTAGTGGAGCCGGTAGAGCAGCGCTTTCACGCATATCAATGCCCGGGCGACAGACGCCGCCGCCTCCGGGTTTCCGGGGTATCACTGCAATGCGGGCCCTGGCAGGGAGACCGGCGCGGCGATGCTTAACTTTGGCCTGTCTACGCTTGTCTCTTGTTGATTTTTATGCAGCCTACCGCGTCTCTTGCCACTGCTAGTCCCAACGGCCCGGCCTCCCTGAATGCCCCACTGGTTTATTTCCAACCCTTGGACATCGTGCGGTTTGTAGCCGCCATGCTCATCCTCATCACCCATAGTTACGACCATTGGCTGGAGGTGCCGGCCATCCGAAACCTTACGGGCCTGGCCGATAATCAACCAGCGTGGTGGGCCCTTAAACTTCAGCACTTTGTGGGTAACTTCAATTTCGGCGTCGACATCTTCTTTCTGATGAGTGGTTTTCTCATCACCTACCTGCTGTTGGTCGAGCAGGACCGATATGGACGTATCGACATTGGCAGCTTTTACATGCGACGGGTGCTGCGCATCTGGCCGCTCTACTATTTCTGCGTGGCTATGGGCCCGCTCATGACGCACTTCTACGAGGAGCCGGACGTGTACATGAAATACCACCTGCTGTTCCTCGGTAATGTAGACCTCATGCGGCACGGCTGGAGTTCCACCGCCGTCAACCATTTATGGTCCATCTGCATCGAAGAGCATTTCTATCTGGTGTGGCCCCTCGTGGTGGCATTCGTGCCGCGTCGGCAGCTCACCACGGTGTTCTGTGGGGTAATCTTGCTCAGCTTCTGCACCCGGCTATACTACCACTTCTTTGTTGAAGGCCCGTACATGAAGCTGTACCTGAATACCTTTTGTCGGTGGGATACGCTGGCCGTCGGTTCGCTGCTGGCTTACGCCTACTACTACCGGTTGTTGGCACCCCGCGTCCCATTGGGCATCCGCCTGATGCTGTACAGTAGCGGGCTACTGCTTTTTATCAACGACACGTATGGCGACTGGGATAATATTTTTCTGGTCGCGGTGAAGAAGTATTACTATATCGGGTTGGTGGCCTTCTTCATTGGCAATGTGTTATTCAACCCGGAGTCGCTGGTGCGCTGGCGCGGCAAAACGATATTTCATTATTTCGGCAAAATCTCCTATGGCATTTACATGTACCACGGGTTCGTGATTTTTGCCATTGTGCGCATCTTCCCGTCGTGGCACACCTCGCTGTTCCTAATCTGGGTAATAGTGTTTACCCTTATCATCTCAGCGCTTTCCTACGAATTGGTTGAGAAGCCCATTCTACGACTCAAAAAGCACTTCGATGCTTTCCGGACGCGGCGCACGGCCCCACCAGCCTCGGTTACAGCCGTAGCGTAACGGCCTGCAGCACCCGGCGGGCCAGGCCATGGCCTGGCCCGCCGGGTGCTGGTTAGCGCAAATGGAACACCGAATGAATCCGGCGTCCATCGACCATCAATGGGTACACTTCATCTAGTTCTGGGTAAGAGTCAGGATGCCATCGGTAGTTGGTGATGAAGTAGTTGGCGCTATCAGGCTTGTCTACAAATACCAGCCGGTCGCGTTGCGAAGGCGGAAGCATCAGCCGGTTAAAGTCGGCTGAACTGGGGCCGGGCGCAAATACTTTCACCACCGGTTGCACCTCGTGGCTAACGATGTATTCTAAATCCTGGCGGTAGCCCAGCCCCCAGTAATCCATCTCAAACCGGTGACTCACGTTGGTGCCCGCCAACAGGTTGAAATAGACGTTCTGTAGCGGATGGTCGCGCATCATTTGAGCCGCCGTGAGTGCCATGCTCAGCGCGGTAGCCCCATACAGGGCCTTCGGCCAACTGGGACGCCCGCCCGCCGCCGCCACCCATCCGCGCAAGGCGAGCAGGATGAACGAAGGGTACACAAAGTACACCTGCCGCCAGCCATCGTAGAGCACCGAGTGCAACGCGATAACGGCTACCAGGGGCCCGGCGAACAGCCCCAGAAAAACGATATCCTGCATGCCGTTCTCGTCACGCCACAGGCGCCAGCGTTGTTGCACCAGATGGCGCACGGCCAAGCTAATCCCCAGCAGACCAGCCCCCAGGTAAAGCAAGGGCGTTGTGATGCCCATCCAAACCAGTGAGTAGTGCCAGGGCAAGTCGGTGGCCAGGATAAATTCGCCTTGGTACAGCACGGAGCCGCCCCATCGAAAGGAGCTCATGTGGTCGAAAGCCTCCAAGAAGTTATCGAGTGGAGCTGGCCACAGATAGGGCCAGAATAAAACGACCAGACCGGCCAGCACCCCAACAAACAAGGCGAGTAGGCTGGCCAGGCGCACCCAGCGTACTTCCGCCAGCACCCCACGCCAAACAAACAACGCCACCGTCGCCAGAGCGACGAACACGCCCGGAATGCGCACATCAATGGCAATGGCACAAAGCAGGGCGTGCACCAGGGTTCTCCCAATGGTGGGGCGCAGCAGCATCCGCACGCCCGTATTCGTGGCAATAGCAAATACTGCCATGAATACGACGTCCTTGTCATTATAAAAAGACTCGGCGAAAAAACGTGGCGTGAGCAACAACCATAGGGCCGCCAGCAGGCCAAGCCGCCAATCTCGGAAACGCCGGGCCGCCAGTTGGTAAACGGCAATTAGCCCACCAAAGAAGACTAGAAAGGTGCAAAGGTGACGAAGTAGGAATTTATCACCTCCGTCTTCAATGTGTAACACCCGCTCCAGCCAGCAGACGGGGGTTTCGAACGCCACGCCATAATCGCGGTCGAAGTACTCGGGTAGTGGGACTTGGTATCTGTCAAAATCCCGGTCGTTGGCCACCCAATCAGGGGCAATTATTTGCGCCACGTGCTTGAGGGAAATCATCCCGGTGTCGCGCTGCTGGTTCTCATCAATGGACAGGCCATAACTGCGAAAAATCAGCAGGCCCAGCATCAGGACCGCCGCAAAAAACAACGGTACCGCCCACCGTTGCATAGGAGAAGAGCGCGAAAAATCAGCCATGTAGTTTTTAGTAGAAGTTAAGGAGAAGCCGGCGCGGGTTAGTGGGTGCCTACGGCCTTAAATACCGCGCCGCGACCCTAGCCAGAGGCGGGCAACAAGCCGTCGTTCGCCATGCCAACGGTTTGGGCAACGGCTTCACGGGTGCGGAGGAGGGCTGCGTCGTAGTAGCCGCGCTTCGCGCGCCGCTGGAGTTGGCGGAGTTCCCGGAAGCCGTCGAACCCGCTGAGCAGGCCTACTTTGCTGCCGGCGGCATCGTTCCAGTGCACGGGCTGCTCGCAGAGGCGTAGGCCGGCTTTGTGGGCCAGGTACAGCAGCTCCACATCAAAGCCAAACCGGTCCAGCACCGCGCCTTCCACGATGGGGCGGCACACTGCGAGCCTAAAGGCCTTGAATCCGCATTGGGTGTCGGTGTAGGGCAGGCCCGTTGCCAGCTGCATTACCAGGTTGAAAAACCGGCCGCTCTGCTCGCGTAGCCACGGCTGGTGCACGCCAATGAGGCTGCGGTCCATGGCGCGGGAGCCAAACACGACATCGAACTCCCCCGCCAGAATGGGGTCCAGCAACAGGGGTAAGTCGGTTACCGGCGTCGACAAGTCGGCGTCGGAGAACAGAGCTACGGTGCCTTCGGCGGCCAGCAGGCCTTGGCGCACGGCATAGCCTTTGCCCCGGTTAGCCGAGTAGCTTACCAGGCGGCTGGGAATATGGGCCGAGTTAACCGCGAAGATGCTTTCCACGACATGGACGGTGTCATCGGTCGACCCGTCGTTGACGACAATTACCTCGCTGCTATACGGTTGCGTCTGGAGGTAAGCAAACACCTGCTTCAGGGTGCTGCCTAGCCGCGCGGCCTCGTTGTAAGCGGGAATGACAAAGGAGAGGACGTACAAGGGGGCAGAATTAATCGCCAACTAAATGCGAATGCGTGGGTAAATCGGGTAAAATCAACGAAGAGAGCACGGCCGCAGGTGAAATGGCAAACCACTTCCAGCCACCGCGACAGCTATTTCTGCGTAATTCAAGCCGGCGCAAAAAGCCGGCGGCTCACGCTTCCAACATTTTCGGCTGGGCAGCAAACGTTCCTACAAAGCTAGCAATTAGGGCGCGTTGACCATCACGGCCGCCATGCGAAGGTAGCGCCGTGGTGGGCGAGGGCTAAAAAGAAAGGGACTGGGGAGAGGCTGATTAAGCCGGTTGAGTAAGTGCCCAACGTTGTTGCCGCCGGCGAACCGGCGTGGTTCTGGATGCATCCCCGGCAGCAAAAGTTTTTGCGCCGGCCCCCGCCCTGGGGTGGGCCGGGCTGTGAGGCTTTAGGCGCAGAGTGGCCAGCCCCCGCACGCAAGCTGTGGCGGGGGCTGGCCACTCAAGGGACGCCCCCGCCACAGCCCGCTAAATTCGGCCTTCACCCACGCACGTTACGCCGAAGAGCTTATTGGCCGTGGTGAGCTTCATTTCGGCGCTGGTCAGGCCCAGGAGCACGCTGTTGGTGACGGGGTGCGCGGGCGCCATGTTGGAGGCGGCCTCATTTTTCCGCAGGTTGTTGAGGCGGCGCACGGCCCAGATGAGCGGGAACAGGCTGCCGTAGAGGTAGTAGTTCTTGATTTGGCGGAAGTTGGCTTTCTCCAGCACGCCGTGCAGCATCGGGATGCGGTAGCGGCGGTAGTGGCCCAGAAACACGTCGTGCCCGCTCCACAGCGACCGAAACGCGGGCACCGTAATGAAGAAGTGGTTATTGTCGCCGACGCAGGCTTGCTTGATGGATTTCAGCATCGCCAGGTCGTCGGGGAGGTGTTCGAGCACGTCCATCAGTAGTACCAAGCCATTTTCGATGACGGGCGGAATGGCCAATACTTTTTCGATTTTCTGCCCATTTGTGGCGGCAATCTCGGCTGCCGAGTAGCCGATATCCACCAGGTATACCTTGGCAATTGCGGGGCCGTAGTGCTTTTCCAGCTCTATGGCGAAAAAACCCGAGCCCGCGCCCACGTCCACAATGGTAATGGGCTGGCCGCGGCCCACCAACTGCTTGGCGAAGTGAAACAGCGGCAGCTTTTTGCTTTGGTAGTACCAGTGCACGTCGGGGTTGACGCCGTTTTCCAGTTCTTTTAAATCCATAGTGACAGTGATAAGACCGTAAACATAGTAAGTTTTAAGGCAACCCGTGGGCAAGCCGCGGCCGGAGCGGGCCTTTGCCTCCGAGCCTTCCCACAGGTCGAAATCGTTGTTGGCTACGGTACTATTACGGTCGAGTAGCCCGTTAAGCCCAATGTAGAAAGCGGTGAGAAAGAGGTTGCCGTCGCGAATTGCTGCCCCCACTGGCGCCCGTCTTCGCGCAGGGCGCTATTTTTGGCTCCGCCCTTTTGTTCCCGGTTCATGCTTCGCATTCAGAATTATTTAAACGGCCAGCTGGTGCCGCCCCAGGCCGGGCGCTACCTCGATAACATCGAGCCCGCCACCGGCCTGGTTTACGGCCAGATTCCCGACTCCGGGCCCGCGGACGTGGCTGCCGCCGTGGTTGCCGCCGAAGCCGCCCTGCCCGCATGGCGTGCCCTCCCGGCCGAGGACCGGGGCCGCATTCTGGTAAAAATCGCCGACCTGATTGATGCCAACCTGGAGCGCCTGGCCCGCGCCGAAAGCCGGGACAACGGCAAGCCGCTGAGCCTGGCGCGGGTGATGGACATTCCCCGGGCGGCCAGCAACTTCCACTTTTTTGGGACTGCGGCCGGCCACTTTGCCACCGAGGCCCACGTGCAGGAAGGCGTGGCCGTAAACTATACCGTGCGCCACCCCGTGGGCGTGGTGGGCTGCATCTCGCCCTGGAACCTGCCGCTGTACCTCTTCACCTGGAAGATTGCGCCGGCCCTGGCCGTGGGCTGCTGCGTGGTGGCCAAGCCCTCGGAAATCACCCCGGCCACAGCTTTTTTGCTGAGTGAATTGTGCATCGAAGCCGGCCTGCCGGCGGGCGTGCTCAACATCATTCACGGCACCGGGCCGGGCTGCGGGCAGGCCATCGTGGAGCATCCGGGCATCAAGGCCATCAGCTTCACGGGGGGCACGGCCACGGGGCGGCACCTGGCCCGCACCGCCGCGCCCTTGTTTAAGAAGCTCAGCCTGGAGCTGGGCGGCAAAAACCCCAACCTCGTTTTTGCCGACTGCGACCTGGCAGCGGCCGTGGCCACCAGCATCCGCAGCAGCTTCGCCAACCAGGGCCAGATTTGCCTGTGCGGCTCCCGCATCTTCATCGAGCGGCCTATTTATGAGGATTTCAAAGCGGAGTTTCTCAAACAACTCAAAGACCAGAAAATCGGCGACCCGCTCGAAGCCGATACCAGGCAAGGCGCGTTGGTAAGCGAAGCCCACTTGAACAAAGTGCTGGCCTACATCCAGCTGGCCCACGATGAAGGCGGTACGCTATTGGCCGGCGGCCACCGGGCCACCGGGCCCGGCCGCTGCGAAAACGGCTACTTCCTGGAACCGACGGTCTTCGAAAACCTGCCCTTCGACTGCCGCACCAACCAGGAAGAAATATTCGGCCCCGTGGTCACCCTCACGCCTTTCGATACCGACGAGGAAGCGCTGATGATGGCCAACAGCACCGAGTACGGCCTGTCGGCCACCATCTGGACGCGGGATTTGCAGCGGGCCCACCGCGTAGCGCACGCCCTGCACAGCGGCATCGTCTGGATAAACACTTGGCTGCACCGCGACCTGCGCACGCCCTTCGGCGGCATGAAAAACTCCGGCGTCGGCCGCGAGGGCGGGCTGGAGGCGCTGCGGTTTTTCACCGAAGCGCAGAACGTGTGCGTGAAGCTTTGACCACAGATTTAACGGATTTCAACGGATGAAACGGATTTTTTGTGGTTCCACTTGCTAATCTTCTTATGATGTGCATCATGATAGGTTAGCAGGCAGGAGCAGAACCACAAAAATCCGTTTTATCCGTTGAAATCCGTTGAAATCCGTTAAATCTGTGGTCCTGTAGACTTCCGCCAGCGGCACCTGGCAGGCGATACTGCTCAAGTCCAGTACTGCGGCCAGGGCGCGGGTTTCGGTGAGAACCCAGCGGCCCAGCTCGTCCAGGGTGTGCAGCTCGGCGTGAATGGACTGCGCATCCAGCGTGAGGTGCTGGCGCAGGCTGGGCACCTGGCGGTAAAGCATGAACTTGTCGCTGCGGTCGTAAAGGCTGGTGGTGGGCGACAGCACTTCCACCAGCAGCGTCGGGTTCAGCAGCGTATCGGGCTTTTTTTTCTCGTTGAATTCCGGCTGGCCGCACACCACCGTCAGGTCGGGGTACACGAAAGCGCTGCCGCTCATGATTTGCAGGCGCTGGTCGCGGCCCACCACGGAACAAGCTTTGCCGCGCAGCCGAGTATATAATTCACCCGTCAGGTTGGCACAAATCAGGTTATGCATATACCCGGCGCCGGCCATGGCGCGGACTTCGCCCTGGAAATATTCGTGCTTGAATTCCGCCTCGCGTTCCAGGCGCAGGTAGTCTTCGGGCGAAACGTATTCGGCGGGGTCGGCTTGGAAAGCGGGCGGAACCATAATGCAAGCACAATAAGGGAATTACCCAAAAGTACGAAGTCAACCCCGCCCTTCTCCTTACCTTTGCGGGCCCAACCGCCCGCCTGTCCCGAATGCCCCACGCTACCCCCGACTATTACGCCCATCCCACGGCCATCCTCGACGAGGGTTGCCAGATAGGCCGGGGCAGTCGCATCTGGCACTTCTGCCACATCTGCGCCGGGGCTGATATTGGGGAGGATTGCAACCTGGGCCAGAACATTTTTGTGGCCGATGGCGTGACCCTGGGCCGCAACGTGAAAGTGCAGAACAACGTGAGCCTTTACGGCGGCGTGGTGTGCGAAGAAGACGTGTTCCTAGGCCCCTCGGTGGTGTTTACGAACGTGAAAAACCCGCGCAGCGCCGTGCCGCGCAAGGGCAACGGGCAGTACCAAACCACGTACCTGGAGCGCGGCGTGACGGTGGGGGCCAACGCCACCATCGTGTGCGGCACGCGGCTGGGGCGCTACGCCTTTGTGGGCGCGGGCAGCGTGGTCACGCACGACGTTCCGGCTTATGCCCTCGTATACGGCACGCCCGCCCGCCCGCAGGGCTGGATGAGTGCCTACGGCCACCGCCTGACCTTCGACGCCCAGCACCGGGCCACCTGCCCCGAAAGCGGCGAGCAATACGAGCTGAACGAAACGGCCCAAACCGTGCGTCCGCTCCCGAAAAACGAAAAACGAACCTCGAAAAACTAACTACGTGTACGACCAACTATTGCGCAAAGAGGCCACCCTGGCCGTCATCGGCCTCGGTTACGTGGGCTTGCCCATCGCCCTCGAATTTGCCAAGCAGCTCAAGGTAATCGGCTTCGACATCAACGCCGGCCGCGTGGCCCAGATGAAGCAAAGCATCGACCCCAGCGGCGAGCTGGAAGCCAAAGACTTCGAAGGGTGCGACATTACCTTCACCGATTCGCTGGAAGTGCTGCGCCAGGCGCAATTCTACATCGTGGCCGTGCCCACGCCCATCGACGAGCACGCCCAGCCCGACCTCAAGCCGCTGCTCGGCGCGTCGGGCTCGGTGGGCAAGGTGCTAAAGCCGGGCGACTACGTGGTGTTCGAAAGCACCGTGTACCCCGGCTGCACCGAGGAAGACTGCATCCCGGTGATGGAGCGGCTATCGGGCCTGAAATTTCCGGTCGATTTCAAAGTGGGCTACTCGCCCGAGCGCATCAACCCCGGCGATAAGGAGCACACCCTCACGCGCATTGTGAAGGTGGTGAGCGGCTGCGACGAAGAGTCGCTCGACGTGATTGCCAAGGTTTACGAGCTGGTGGTGAAAGCTGGCGTGCATCGTGCCAGCAGCATCCGCGTGGCCGAGGCCGCCAAAATCATCGAAAACACCCAGCGCGACGTCAACATCGCCCTGATGAACGAGCTGTCGATGATTTTCGACCGCATGAGCATCAACACCTACGAGGTGCTGGAAGCCGCCGGCACCAAATGGAATTTTCTGAAATTCTCGCCGGGCCTGGTGGGCGGCCATTGCATTGGCGTGGACCCTTACTACCTGACCTACAAGGCGAAAGAGCTGGGCTATGATGCCAAGGTCATTCTCTCGGGCCGCACCACCAACGATAACATGGGCGCCTACATCGCCCGGAAAACGGTGCAGATGATGATTAAAAAAGGCAAGGACGTGGCCAAAAGCCGCGTGCTGGTGATGGGTGCCACATTCAAGGAAAACGTGGAGGACATCCGCAACTCGAAGGTGGCCGACGTGATTCAGGAGCTGAAGAACTTCTCGGTGAACGTCGACATCGTGGACCCGCACGCCGATTCCAACGAGCTGCACCACGAATACGGCTTCCGCCTGACCCACAACGACGACGTGCGGACCGATTACGACGCCGTAATCGTAGCCGTGAGCCACCGGCCCTATGCCGAAAAAAACGAGGCCTACTTTCAGTCCATTACCTCCGAAAACGCCGTGCTGGTCGACATCAAAGGCCTGTACCGGGGCAAGATGAAGGAACTCCAGTATTGGAGTTTGTAAACCCAGTTGTTAGTTGCTCGTTGTCAGCTGCCAGGATTAACCGGCAGAAGTTTACAACCAGGCCTAACAACTGAGAATGAGCAACTAACAACTAAACTGATGACTAAAATTCTCGTCACCGGCGGCGCCGGGTACATTGGTTCCCATGCAGTAGTTGAGCTGCAGCAGGCCGGCTATCAGCCGGTTATCGTGGATAATTTCAGTAATTCGCAGGAGTCAGCGCTGGTTGGCATCGAATCCATTCTGGGGACGGCTGTGCCCATCTATCGGATTGACTGCGGCGACGCGGCCGCGCTGCGCGCCGTGTTTCAGGCGGAAAAGGACATTCAGGGCGTGATTCACTTTGCGGCCTACAAAGCCGTGGGTGAATCGGTGACCAAGCCGCTGGCCTATTTCCAGAACAACGTAGGTTCGCTGCTGACGCTGCTGGCGGTGATGCCGGAGTTTGGGGTTGAAAGCCTCGTATTTTCGTCGTCGTGCACCGTGTATGGCATTCCCGACGCGCTGCCCGTGACCGAAGCCACGCCCACCAAGCCGGCCTCGTCGCCCTACGGCCGCACCAAGCAGATGTGCGAGGATATTGTACACGATGTATCGGCCGCGCCCGACAACAAGCTGCACACCATTCTGCTGCGCTACTTCAACCCGATTGGGGCGCATGAGTCGGCCAAAATTGGCGAGCTGCCGCTGGGCGTGCCCAACAACCTGGTGCCCTACATTACCCAGACGGCGGCCGGTATTCGCGAAAAGCTGACCATCAACGGCAACGATTACGACACGGTGGACGGCACCAACATCCGCGACTACATCCACGTCGTGGACCTGGCCAAGGCGCACGTAGTGGCCGTGCGGCGCCTGCTGGACCGCAAAGCCAGCGAAACCGTGGAAACCTTCAACGTGGGCACCGGCCACGGCAACTCGGTGCTGGAAGTGGTGCAAACCTTCGAACAGGTGAGCGGCCAGAAGCTCAACTACAGCATTGGCCCGCGCCGGCCCGGCGACGTACCCGCCATCTACGCCGACGCCACAAAGGCGGCCGACGTGCTAGGTTTCAAGACCGAAACCTCGCTGGCCGACTCGCTGGCCAGCTCCTGGAAATGGCAGCAAACGCTGGCGGATAAGAAATAACCAGAACGTCATGCCGAGCGCAGCCGAGGCATCTAGCTCGCACAAGTAATTAATTACCAATGCACGCGAGATGCCTCGGCTGCGCTCGGCATGACAAACGATAAAAACCCATGAAAATCCTCATCACCGGCGGCGCCGGCTTCATCGGCTCCCACGTAGTTCGGCTCTTCGTCACGAAATACCCCGACTACCAGATTCTCAACCTCGATGCGCTGACTTACGCCGGCAACCTGGAGAACCTGCGCGATATTGAAAATGCCGCGAACTATAAGTTTATCAAGGGCGATATTGCTGACCAAAGCTTTATCGACCAGCTGTTTGCCAACGAAGAGCCCGACGCGGTGATTCACCTCGCGGCCGAGTCGCATGTGGACCGCAGCATCACCGACCCGATGGCTTTCGTGAAAACCAACGTCATCGGCACGGTGAATTTGTTGAACGCGGCCCGCCACCTGTGGCAGCCCGGCGGCTACGACGGCCACGTGTTCTACCACGTCAGCACCGACGAGGTGTACGGCTCCCTGGATTTCGGCCCCGAGATGTTCACGGAGGAAACGGCTTACGACCCGCGCTCACCCTACTCGGCCTCGAAGGCCAGCTCCGACCACTTTGTGCGCGCCTGGCACCACACCTACGGCCTGCCCATCAAGCTGAGCAACTGCTCGAACAACTACGGCCCGAACCACTTCCCCGAAAAGCTGATTCCGCTGGCCATTCACCGCCTGCGCACCGGCCAGCCGGTGCCCGTGTACGGCAAGGGCGAAAACGTGCGCGACTGGCTGTTCGTGAAAGACCACGCCACGGCCATCGACGCAGTGTTTCACAAGGGCAAAAACGGCGATACCTACAACATCGGCGGCGTGAACGAGTGGCAGAACCTGAAGCTCATCGAGCTGCTCTGCGACGTAGTGGACGAGAAAACCGGCCAGGCGCAGGGCACTTCGCGCAAGCTCATCAAGTTCGTGACCGACCGCGCCGGCCACGACATGCGCTACGCCATCGACTCCTCGAAAATCATGAACGAGCTGGGCTGGAAGCCTTCCGTAACCTTCGAGCAGGGCCTCGCCCAAACCGTGGACTGGTACCTCGCCAACGAAGAGTGGCTGAACAGCGTAACGAGCGGCGCCTATCAGGACTACAACACCCGTCAGTACGGCGCTTAATTATGAATTATAAATTATGAGTTATGAATTGGCCACCCAAAAACGGCTGATGATTTTGACAACTCATAATTCATAATTCAAAACTCATAATTCAAAAAAAGTGTACGAAACCCCTTTCCACGAGCAGCCGCTCGACAATCTGACTTTTCTCGTTACCGGCGGCGCGGGCTTCATTGGCTCCAACATCGTGGAGTATTTGCTGAAATACGGCGTCAAAAAAGTGCGGACGCTGGATAACTATTCCAACGGCTTCCGCAAAAACCTGGCGCTCTTTGCGGGCGATGACCGGCTGGAAATCATGGAGGGCGACATCCGCGACGCAGCCGTTTGCGCCGCTGCCTGTGAAGACGTGGACGTGGTGCTGCACGAGGCCGCCCTCGGCTCGGTTCCCCGCTCCATCAAAGACCCGGTGCTGACCAATGACGTGAACGTGGGCGGCTTTGTGCAGATGCTGACGGCCGCCAAGGACGCCGGCGTGAAGCGCTTCGTGTACGCCGCCTCTTCGTCGACTTATGGTGACCACCCCGGCCTGCCCAAAGTGGAAGACCGCATCGGCAAGCCGCTCTCGCCCTACGCCGTGACCAAATACGCCAACGAACTGTACGCCGACGTGTTTGCCCGCACCTACGGCATGGAAATCGTCGGCCTGCGCTACTTCAACATCTTCGGCCCCCGCCAGGACCCCGGTGGGGCCTACGCGGCCGTAATTCCGCTCTTTATCGACGCCATTCTGCAAAACACGCCGCCCACGCTCAACGGCGACGGCGGCCAGACCCGCGACTTTACCTTCGTGGAAAACTGCGTGGAAGCCAACATCCGCGCCGCGCTGGTGACGAACCCCGAGGCCCTGGGCCAGGTGTACAACATCGCCGTGGGCGACCGCACTTCGCTGGTGCAGATGTACGACATCCTGCGCGAGGAAGCGGGCTCGGACCTGGCCCCGAAATTCGGCCCTGACCGGGCCGGGGACATTCGCGATTCGCTGGCTGATATTTCCAAGGCCAACCGCCTGCTGGGCTACCAGCCGCAGGTGCGCATCCGCGAGGGCCTGCGCCAGACGCTGGAGTGGTTCAAGGCCAATCAGGCGTTTATTCAGGAAAGAAATTAGCTAGAACGTCATGCAGAGCGCAGCGAAGCATCTCGCTCGGGGTACTAACTCAATCGATTGGTTTACTGCTGCACGCGAGATGCTTCGCTGCGCTCTGCATGACGTTCTAATACTCCAAATTTCATGAAAGGAATTATCCTCGCTGGCGGCTCCGGCACTCGTTTGCACCCGCTCACCCTGGCCGTATCGAAGCAGCTGATGCCCGTGTACGACAAGCCGATGATTTATTATCCGCTATCGATTCTGCTGTCGGCGGGTATTCGGGAAGTGTTGATTATCACCACCCCTCATGACCAGGAGCAGTTCAAGAAGCTGCTCGGCGATGGCAAAAGCCTGGGCTGCGACTTTCAGTACGTGGTGCAGGAGGTGCCCAATGGACTGGCACAGGCCTTCGTGCTGGGTGCGGATTTTATTGGCACCGACAAGGTAGCGCTGGTGCTGGGCGATAACATCTTTTACGGCGCCGGCCTGGAGGAGCTGCTGAAAGCCAACAACGACCCCACGGGCGGCGTGGTGTTCGCCTACCACGTGCACGACCCCGAGCGCTACGGCGTGGTCGAATTCGACGCTGATAAAAAGGCCCTCAGCATTGAGGAAAAACCGGCTAAGCCCAAGAGCAACTACGCCGTGCCCGGCCTGTATTTCTACGACAACGATGTGGTGGAAATTGCCAAAAACCTGGAGATAAGCCCGCGCGGCGAATACGAAATCACGGATGTGAACCGGGAATACCTGCGGCGCGGTACGCTGAAAGTCGGCATTCTGGGCCGTGGCACCGCCTGGCTCGATACCGGTACTTTCGAAAGCCTGATGCAAGCCGGTGAGTTCGTGAAAGTAATTGAGCAGCGCCAGGGCCTGAAAGTGGGTTCGATTGAGGAAGCTGCTTACCGTCAGGGCTTCATCGACGCCGACCAGCTCCGCGCCATTGCCGCCCCGCTGCGCAAAAGCGGCTACGGCGACTACCTTATGCACCTGCCCGAGCAGTTGATAATGGGCGAGTAGACGCTGCGCTGAATGAGGAATGAGGAATGAGGAGTGAAGAATGATGAATTTGGGATTATGCCCGATTTTTCGTTCTGCACTCCTCATTCTTCATTCAGCGCAGCGTCTACTCGTCCAGGTACTGGTGCACGAACTTGATGGCCATGCTGCCCTCGCCCACAGCCGAGGCCACGCGGGCCATGGCGCCGGCCCGGCTATCGCCGGCCGCGAAGATGCCCGGCACGCAGGTTTCGAGTAGGAACGGTTCGCGTTGCTTCGTCCAGGAGGCGGTGTAGCGCGGGTCGGTTATCAGGTCGCGGCCGGTGAGCATGAAGCCTTTGGCATCGCAGAGCACCTGGTCGCAAACCCATTCGGTGCTGGGCTTGGCCCCGATGAACACGAACAGCGCGCGGGCGGGCCGTTTTTCCACCGTGCCGTTGAGGTCGACCATTACTGCTTCGAGGTGGTCCTGGCCGCACACTTCTTTTATCTGGGCAAAGGGTAGCAGCTCAATATTGGGCGTGTTCCGGATTTGCTCGATGAGGTAAGCCGACATGCTGGCCGCCAGATTGGCTCCGCGAATGACGATGAACACCTTGCGGGCGTAGGTGGCCAGGTACATGGCGGCCTGCCCGGCCGAGTTGCCGCCGCCCACGATGTACACGTCCTGCTCGTCGCAGTTGCGGGCCTCGGTGCGGGCCGCGCCGTAGTACACGCCCGCGCCGCTGAGGCGCTCCATGCCGGGCACGTCGAGGGTGCGGTAGCTCACGCCCGTGGTCAGGACCACGGCTTTGGTGCTTACTTCGCTTCCGTCGGTGAGGGTGAGGACTTTATACCCGTCCTGCACGCACAGTTTGGTCACTTCCTGCGGGGCCAGAAACTCGGCGCCGAGGCGCACGGCCTGGGTCCAGGCACGGTAGGCCAGCTCAGCGCCGCTCAGGCCGGTGGGGAAGCCCAGGTAGTTTTCGATGCGGGAGCTGGTGCCGGCCTGTCCGCCGGGCGTCTGGCGCTCGATGATGAGGGTTTTGAGGCCTTCGCTGGCCCCATACACGGCGGCGGCCAGCCCCGAAGGCCCCGCGCCGACTACCACCACGTCGTACATATCCTGCGAGGCGGCCTGGGTGATGCCCAGCTGGCTGGCCACGGCCGCCGGCGTGGGCTTGCCCAGGCTCGTGCCGTCCTGGAAAATAATGACGGGCAAATCAGTGGAATCGTGGCCTTTGGCGGCCACCAATTCCTTGGCTTCGGCATTGGTTTCGTAGTCGAGCCACTGGTAGCCGACCATGTAGCCGCTCAGAAAATCCTTCAGCTCGTGCGAAAGCGGCGACCATTGAAAGCCAATCAGCCGCACGCCGTCATACTTGGGCTTGTGCGTGACCTGCCAGGCCGTGAGCAGGTCGTGCAGCGTGGGGTAGAGCAGCTGCTCGGGCGGGTCCCAGGGCTTCATCAGGTAGTGGTCGAGCCGGGCCGAATTGATGGCCCGCACGGCGGCTTCGGTGTCGGCGTAGGCCGTGAGCAGCACGCGCTTGGTGTCAGGGTATAGCTCGCGGGAAGCCGTGAGCAGCTCCACGCCTTCGAGGTCGGGCATCCGCTGGTCGGCCAGAATCAGAGCCAGCGGCTCCTCCTTGGCTTTTAGCTCCTGAATAGTGATAAGGGCCTCGGGACCAGAGTTGACGCGCAGGATGCGGTATTCGGCGCTGAACTCCTGACGCAGGTCGCGGGCGATGGCGGCCAGCACTTGCGGGTCGTCGTCAACGGCGAGAATGATGGGTTTTTTTGCGGCCATGGGGGAAAAAGGAATGCAGAGAAAAAAGGAGCGTGCTGCAACAGGCGCAGCCTGATGTTCAATATAACTCAGGCCAGCGGCTTGGCAACGGGTAGCCAGATGCAGAATTCGGTGTGGCCCGGTGCCGAATGGGCTTCCAGTCGCCCATCGTGCTGCCGGATGATGCGCTGGGCAATGTCGAGCCCCAGGCCCGAGCCGGAGCCGGCTTGCTTGGTCGTATAAAACGGCTCAAAGATGTGCGGCAGCACCTCCGCGGGGATGCCGCTGCCGTTATCAATCAGAAAGACGCGCACGAAATCGCCTTCGCGGCGGGTGCGCAGCGTCAGCTCGCCGCCCTGGGTGGGCAGGGCATCTACGGCATTGTCAATCAGGTTGGTCCACACTTGGTTAAGGCTGCTGACCTGGCCGCGAATCTGGGGCAGGTCGGGGGCATAGTCGCGGGTGAGCCGCACGTTTTTCTGGCGCAGCTGGAAGCTCAGCATGTTCAGCGTACTGTCGAGGCCGGCCGTGATGTCGAGCAGCTCGGCGCCCCCGTCGCGGTCCATGTGGGAATACGTTTTCACGTCGGCCACCAGCTTGCTGATGCGGCTGCCAGCCTCCTGCACATCATGGATGAGCTGGAGGGTGCTTTGCTGGCATTCCAGCCAGGCAAACGCCGCGGGGCGGGCCGCCGCTGGCAGCACTTCGGCGGCGGCGGCCAAGGTTTTTTCGGTCAGGCCCGTTTCGAGGAGGCCAGGGGCCAGGCGGTAAGCGTCGGCCACGCCCTGGTCGGTCAGCCAGTCGGCCAGCTCGTCTTCGCGCTCCGACCGTTGCCAGGCCGACAGCGGTGGCGCGGGCGCGGCGGCGGTGGCGGCCACGGGCACGGCCATCGCCGCGAATGCAAAAAGGGCCGTCGGGTCAGGGCACTGCTCAATCAATTCGCGCAGCAGCTGGGGCTTGGATGCGGCCCGCACGGCCAGGGCCTGGGCGGCGCGGGCAATGGCCGCCGCGGGGTTGTTGAGCTCGTGCGCCAGGCCGGCCGAGAGCTTGCCCAGGGCGCGCAGCTTGTCGTCGCGCTCCTGGCCGCGCACCTGGTCGCGGCTGCGGTCGTTCATCACGGCCACGAGGCGTTGGGTGAGCTCGGGGCTGGCTTGCTCCAGGGCCGGAAACTGGTCGCGGTGCAGCAAAAACAGCCGGGTTTCGCCGGTGGCCACGCCCTGGCCCGTAATCACCCGCAGGCGGGAGTAGGGCAGCACGCCGGTCACCTGGCCCGCTTCAGCCCGGAAACTGGGGTCCCGCTGCGCCCCCTTCACTAAGTAGAACTGCATGCCGCCGCGCAGTATCGCCATCATGAATTCGGCCGGCGCGCCGGGCTCGATGATGCTTTCGCCGTCGGCGAACGTGCGGAATTCGCCGTGGTCCAGGAGCCAGCTCAGGGTGGCTTCGGGCAAGTCGGCGAACGCCGTAATGGTGGCTAAATCGGTGGCGGCGAGGGCAGGTGAGGAAGTCATAGAATTACAACTTATACGCAGATGCGTTTGTTGGCGGCGTCTCACGCTAACTTGCGCGGCGCGGCCTGGTATAAATTTAAGGTCTGTTGAGTATTCATTAACTGTTGATTTGGCTTTGATTGCAAAACCGTTACAAAAAGCCAGTGCCTGGCCGCAATGGCGGGCCATGGTGCAGCCCGCAATCATAGGCCGCTTCTGCCCGGCCACCAGCCCGGCCCTTCAGCTGCGGGAGCATCAGCGCATGGCTGGGGCCAAGCCGTGAGCTGGCCCGGCACTAGTGGCCGGTAGTGAAAGACTCATTTCTTGTTTAAACCAGGTTTGCAGGCACTTTTTAGGCCTTAAAAGCCTTATTCCAAACCGGCCAGTTACGTGCCGGACCCCGTATTTTCATGGCCAAAGCAAGAACCGTATTTTTCTGCCAGAGCTGCGGCGCGCAGTCGGCCAAATGGATAGGCCGCTGCCCCGTGTGTGGCGAGTGGAACACCTACGTCGAAGAAGTCGTCCAGAAGGAAACCGTGGCCACCACCACGGGCCAGTGGAAGCCCGCCAGCACCGTGCCCGGCGGCAGCCTCACCAAAATGGCCAAGTCGGTGCCGCTCGGCGACATCTTGGCCGAGGATGAGCCCCGCATCATCACCCCCGACGGCGAGCTGAACCGCGTGCTTGGCGGCGGCCTCGTGCCCGGCTCCATCGTACTCATTGGCGGCGAGCCGGGCATCGGCAAGAGCACGCTCATGCTCCAGATTGCCCTCAGCCTGCGCAAGATGAAGGTGCTCTACGTGAGCGGTGAAGAAAGCGAGGCCCAGATAAAAATGCGCGCCGAGCGCATGGCCGACGGCCAGCACCCGGGCTGCTACATCCTCACTGAAACCAACACCCAGAACATCTTCCGCCAGATTGACCAGGTGCAGCCCAATATCCTCGTCATCGACTCCATTCAGACCATGCATTCCACGCTGGTGGAAAGCGGCGCGGGCAGCGTGAGCCAGGTGCGCGAATGCACCGCCGAGTTCCTGAAATTTGCCAAGGAAACCAGCACCCCGGTGTTGCTCATCGGCCACATCACGAAGGACGGCAGCATTGCCGGCCCCAAAATCCTGGAGCACATGGTGGACACCGTGCTCCAGTTTGAGGGCGACCGGCACATGAGCTACCGCATCCTGCGCACCACCAAAAACCGCTTCGGCAGCACTTCGGAACTAGGGATTTACGAGATGCAGGGCGACGGCCTGCGCCAGGTGAGCAACCCGTCCGAAATCCTGCTTTCGCAGCGCGGCGAAAGCCTGAGCGGCATGGCCATCGGAGCCACGCTGGAAGGCAACCGGCCGCTGCTAGTGGAAGTGCAGGCCCTCGTGACGCCCGCCACCTACGGCACGCCGCAGCGCAGCAGCACCGGCTTCGACTCGAAGCGCCTGCAAATGCTGCTGGCCGTGCTGGAAAAACGAGCTGGCCTGCGCCTGGGCCAGCACGACGTGTTTCTGAACATTGCCGGCGGCCTGCGCCTCGACGACCCGGCGCTGGACATGGCCGTGTGCGCCGCCGTGGTTTCTTCCCTGAATGACCTGCCCATTCCCGGCCACGTGTGCCTGGCCGCCGAGGTGGGACTGAGCGGTGAAATCCGGGCCGTATCGCGCCTCGACCAGCGCCTGGCCGAAGCCGAGAAATTGGGTTTCCAGGAGATGTACGTTTCCCAATTCAATGGCAAGGGATTGGACTTAGCGAGGTTTGGTTTGAAAGTGCATGCCGTGAGCCGCCTCGACGAAGTATTGTACGGCTTATTCGGCTGATTGACAAGCGTGCTGATAATCAGTTCGTGGCCGCCAGGAGGGACCGCTAATACGGAGCGCACCCGAACGAAATCTCCAAAAAAGCTGCGCTGCTGATTTGGATTTTATAAACCAAAAAGCCTTATCTTCGGAGTGCCGATAGGGTTTTCCCGTGAATTCGTAGACGAAGTCAACAGGTTCTACCATTTGTCTGTTCTGTATGTTGGCGGTCGTCTGCTAGTCTTTTCGTTCGTATGATACCATCTTTCACTACTTGCGCACGCCGGATGCTGGGCGCGGCATTGCTGCTGGTGCCGCTACTGGGCCACGGCCAGGGCAGGACAACCACTGTGGTGGGAGCAGCCAGCAAAGCAGCCGCGCCTGGTGCCGCGGCGGCGGGCACGGCCATTCTCATCGGCCGGGTGAGCGGGGCCACTACCGATTCGGTAGCCGTCTCGCTACGCGAAAACCCGCTCGACCCGAAGGAGAAGTTGCTGCGCGTGCCCCTAAGCGATAAAGGCGAATTTAAACTGGTGGTGCCCGTGAATGGCCCGACCAAGGCCGACTTAGTGTACGGTGACGATGTAGCGCCGCTGTTCCTTGACCCCGGCACCGACCTGGATGTGCGCTTTAAGGGTTCCGACCTGTCGGGCACGCTCAAGTTCAAGGCCAACGACATGCCCACGGGCCTGGCCACCAAGCTGCGCAACGGGGCGAATCTGTCCGACGCTCAGCGCCACCGCCAGCAGGCTGCCAACGCCAACAACTACCTGAGCGAAGCCGACGCCCAGTTTGTGGAGAACGACGGCTTCCAGGTTTTGCCCGACAACATCCAGCTCTACGAAGCCCCCTTTCTGTCCTTTTTGGAGTACCGCCGCAAGCACGAGTTTGAGTTTCTGGAAGACCACGCGGCTAAGCAGTCCTTCACGCAGGAATTCTACAACTACGCCCACGCCGAGGTGGTGTACGCCTACGCCAACGACAAACTCACCTTCCAGGACCTGCGCGAGCAAGTGGTAAACACCGAAGGCCGCCTGAAAATGGCGCCCGACTACTACAATTTCCTGCGCGAGCCCGGCCTGCTCAACGAGCCCAACGCGGCCCAGAGCGAACTGTACCACGAATTCCTGCTCAACTACGTGCACTTCACCGTGGCCCAGGACCACCACCAGCGCTCCGACCCCGACTTCTACCCGGCCTCCTACGCCCTGGCCAGCAAGAAGCTCACCGGCCCCACGCGCGCCATCATCCTGGGGCGCATCCTGCAGGAATCCTTCCGCTTTGGGCACGTGAAGCAGTCGGCGGCCATGCTGGCTGATTTCCGCAACTACGACCCCAAGGACCAGTATTACCCCACATTGCAGGCTGACTTTAATCTGCATAAGGAATTTGCCATCGGCGCACCAGCTCCTGATTTCAAGCTGCCATCCGCCACGGGCGACACCGTGCACCTGCACGATTTTGTGGGCAAGCTGGTGTACATCAACTTCTGGAAAAGCACCAACGGCCTGTGCCTGCGTGACTTGGCCTACGCTCAGGAGCTGATGCGCAAGTTTGAAGGCAAGAACATTACGTTCATCAACATTGCCCTCGACGAGAACGAGCAGGCCTGGCGCCAGCTGGTGACCATAAAAAAACTGCCCGGTGTGCAGGTTCGGATTCCCGGCGGGGGCCTCCGCTCGGCCGTGGCCAAGGAGTACGCTTTGCAGGAAGTGCCCACGTATATCCTGATTGGCGAAGACGGTACCTTCCTCAACACCAAGCCCAAGCGTCTGAGCAGCCACGCTGCCGTGGATGAAATCAACCAGTCGTTCGGCAAGGCCAGTACCTATACCAGCGCCATCGACTTTCCGGCCACCAAGAAATAAGCGTCCATCGCGACGTAACCGAAGTAGCGCGAACTTTGTAGTTCGCGTCCCCGCCATCCAGCAAGACTGGCGCGTGGACGCAGACTGCTAAGTTCGCGCTACTGCTTTATCCCGCTTTTATGTCCGTGCTCACCGATAGCCTCAATGTTTTGTCGAAAGCCACCCCGTTACGGGTCTGGAACGCGACGCAAATCATCGGCTCCTACATTCTGAGCAAAATCACGGGCAAGGCCCGGCTGCGGGGCCTGCCCATGGCCCTGAGCTTCGAGCCCACCACCAGCTGCAACCTGCGCTGCCCGGAGTGCCCCAGCGGACTGCGCTCGTTCACGCGGCCCACGGGAATGCTGCCGGCCGATTTGTTTAAGCGCACCATCGATGAAGTGGCCAGCCGGCTGTGGTACCTGATTTTTTACTTTCAGGGCGAGCCGTACCTGCACCCGCAGTTTCTGGAATTGGTGAAGTACGCGGCCGATAAAGGAATCTACACCGCCACCAGCACCAATGCCCACTACCTGACCGACCAGAACGCCCGCAAAACTGTGGAAAGCGGCCTGGACCGCCTCATCATCTCCCTCGACGGCACCACGCAGGAAGTGTACCAGCAATACCGCGTGGGCGGCAAGCTCGATAAAGTGCTGGAGGGAACCCGCAATGTGGTGAAATGGCGCAAAGAGCTGAAGTCGAGCACGCCGCGCATTATCTTCCAGTTTCTGGTGGTGCGGCCCAACGAGCACCAGATTGACGACGCCAGACAGCTGGCCGAAGCCTTGGGCGTGGACGACGTATGGTTTAAAACGGCCCAGATTTACGACCACGCGCAGGGTTCACCGCTCATCCCGACCATCGACTACTACTCGCGCTACGCGAACAACGGCAACGGCACCTGGAGCCTGAAAAACAAGCTGGTCGACCACTGCTGGAAAATGTGGCACTCCTGCGTCATCACCTGGGACGGCCTGGTGGTGCCCTGCTGCTTCGATAAAGACGCCGAATACCGCCAGGGCGACCTCAAAACCGAAACCTTCCGCCAGCTCTGGCGCGGCCCCAGGTACCAGCAATTCCGCGGCAGCCTCCTCAAAGGGCGCGACCAGATTGAGATGTGCCGCAACTGCTCGGAAGGCACCAAAGTGTGGGGCTGATTTTTATTTAACATTTAGCAATTACCATTTAACACCTGTTCGAACGGTCCTACTGGGGCACGTTGAATGGCTGTTAAATGGTAATTGCTAAATGAATCACTTATCCTTCTTCGTCAGGTTCTTGCCCAGGTCTTCGACCTGCTTGAGGAAGTCGTCGGTGTCGGCGTCGGCGTAGGTGCCGTAGGCATTGGCAATGGTGCCTTTCACGCCGTCGTTGGCTTGAATGGCGTAGAGGACGGACATGTCGTCGGGGTTGCTTTCGCCTTCGAAACGGTAGAAATCCACGATGGTAACCTCGTCCGGAGTGTAGCTTTTGTTCGAGTCGCTACCGATGGTATGCAGGCGACCATCCACGACGTTGAAATCCTGGGTGAAGCCGTCCTTGGTCAGTTTGTTTTCAACGTTGACAAGCGACCGTTCTTCTTCTTTGTCCTGCATGGCGGTGGGGTGTTTAGGGGATGAAGCGCGAAGCGGGAAGGTAATTAAAAAACCGCCTCCGTCCTGGCTATACGCAACCAAGGCGGGGGCGGGTTATGCCAAGCCACAGAAAAGAATGGAGCCGTTTGCTGCCGGGCTACCGGGCGTTGGCGCGGGCCTCAATGGTGCGCTGTAAAGCATCAACGTCGAGCTGGCCGCAGGCCCCGCCGCAGCCTTTAGCGCAGCCGGCCGCCGTCTTGCTGAAAAAGGCGCGGTAAAAGATGCGGCCCACGTAAAAAGCCGCTGCCACGAACAGCGCGCCAATCAGGAAGTATTGGATTTCGACGGAGGTGATTGCAAGCAGGAGCATAACGGGTAAACTGCTTTAGCAAGAAAATAGTTTGCGGCGGCTACTGCCAGAACTCGCCAATGGTTTGCTGGATTTCGGTGTGCAGCAGGCCGTTGCTGGCCACCACCTCGCGGCCAAACAGCGGGTCGCCATCTACCAGAAACTGCGTGACGTGCCCGCCCGCCTCGCGCACCAGCAGGATGCCGGCGGCCACATCGTAGGAGTTCAGGTTGAACTCGAAGAAAGCTTCGCAGCGGCCGGCGGCCACGTAGGCCAGGTCCACCGCGGCCGAGCCCAGGCGCCGCACGCCGTGGCTGCGGCTGAAGAACGCGCCAAGGATTTGCAGGAACTGGTCCATCTTGCCGAAGTCCTTATAGGGAAAGCCGGTGGCAATGAGCGAGTCGTTGAGCGCCGTGATGTCGGTGACGTGGATGGGCTGGTCGTTGCAAAACGCGCCGCCGCCACGCACGGCCCGGAAGCTCTCGTCGCGGCCCACTTCGTGCACCACGCCCACGGCCAGCTCCTGGCCTTGCAGCAGCGCCACACTGATGGAGTACACCGGCAGGCCGTGCACGAAATTGGTGGTGCCGTCGAGCGGGTCGATTATCCAGGTAAATTCCTGGGTTTGGGTGTCGGGGCCGGCGGTGCCTTCTTCGGTAATGAAACCGGCCGCGGGCAGGAGCTGGCGCAGGCCGGCCACCAGGCGGCGCTCGGTTTCCTGGTCCACGTAACTCACCAGGTCGTGCAGGCCTTTGTGCTCAATTTTGCCGCGGTCGAAGGTGGCTGCTTCCTGGCGGATGAACTGCGCCGTGGTGCGGCACAGGGCGGCAAGGTCGTGGGAGAGTTGAGTGAAATCGGGGGTCATGGAGTAAAGGTTGTAGGAACGCGCCATGGCGCGTTCAATCGTATGGTATTTGATACTTAAGGGGCAGCCGTTGTTGCGCCGAACGCGCCATGGCGCGTTCCTACAAGGCCGTTGAACTCTTGCGCTGCCAGCCCCGCACAATGGCCACCAGCAACAGCAGCACCGCCAGAAGCTGCGCGCCGCGCCCAATCAGCTCGCCGAAGCGCACATAAAAGGTCACTTCGTCGTTCAGGTGCACGCTGGCGCGGCTGGCAGTGGGAATCCAGGCCGGTTCGCGTTGGGTGATTTCGCCCTTTTGGTTGATGAAGCCGGTGAAGCCGGTGTTAGCGGAGCGGGCCAGGTCGCGGCGCGTTTCGATGCAGCGCAGCTGGCCGTAGCTCAGCAGCTGGCGGTAGCCGGGCGAGTCGTGCCACCAGGCATCGTTGGTGACCAGGCCCAGCAGCGTGCCGCCGTTGCGGGGATATTCGGCAATGAAATCGCCGTAGATGGACTCGTAACAGATGACCGGGGCTATGCGCAGAGCCGGCGCATTGGCCGGGGCCGCAAACACGGTGCGCTCGGCCTGGCTACCGTAGGAGCCTACGAAGCCGCCCAGGTCAATGTTTTTGAGCACGCTGCTGAGGATGGGCGGGATTTTCTCAACCCCCGGCACCAGCCGCGATTTGTGGTAGATGGCCAGCGGCGCACTGGCGCTGGCGAAATACCCGGCCGCGTTGTAGATGTCGTAGTAGCCCACGTCGTCGCGGTAGCGGGCGGTGCCGCTGGCCGCCTCCTTGCTCGGGTAGGAGTTGATGGTGGTGATGCCCGTGAGCAGGGCCACGCCGGGGTGCTGCGCCAGCCACGCGCGGATGCGGCGGATTTTGGGGTTGCTTTCGAGGGTATTTTCCCAGATGGCTTCTTCCATGGCCGTTTCGGGCCAGAGCACGAGGCGCGTTTGGGGCGTGAGGTGCTGCTCGGAAAGGCTGAGCATCCGGGTTATCTGCTCATCGGCGGGAATGAATTTGGGGCCGCCCTCAAACTTCTCCACGTAGGGGTCGAAGTTGGGCTGCACCACTACCACTTCGGCCGTGGGGCCTTTTTCGTGGTAGGTAGCTCCGATGAGGTAGGATAGGCCAATGGGCAGTAGGATGGCCAGGAAAGGAGGTAAAAGTTTTGAGTTAAAAGGTAAAAGGCCAATGCCCGCCGGTTGGGGCAGCACATTGCGTTTTAACGCTATATTTTTAACTTTTGACTCATTAGACACCAGCCAGCTGAAAAACAACAGATTCACCACCCATACCCACACGCTGCCGCCCAAAAAGCCCGTGTACTCGTACCACTGCACCCACTGCGGGGCGGCCGCGAAGCCGTTGCCCAGCGTGAGCCAGGGCCAGGTCAGGTCCCAGTGCAGGTGCAGCTGCTCGAAGGCAATCCAGTAAATGGGCAGGGACAGGTAGCCGATGCGGTTGCCCAGCCGCTTCTTCGTCTGGCGGAAGGCCATGAGCGGCAGGCACATGAGCAGCGCGTTCAGCACCACGGCGGCAATGCCAGCGGCCAGGTCGGCGTAGCTTACCCACCAGGTAGTGAGGGCGTTCCAGAGCACCAGGAACAGGTAGGTGCTGGCGAAAACCCGGCGCTTGCGGGCACCTTCCAGCGTGAGCTGCCGCTCCAGCACCAGATAGGGCACCCAGCCGATGAACAGCAGCGGCGCCAGCCACGCCGTGGGCCACGGCGCCCAGCCGCCCGAGAGCAGCAGCGCGCCCAGCACGGCCAGCACCAGCGGTTGCCGGAGCGGGCTAGTCGTCGCCGTCGAGGCCGTCATCGGCATCGTTGGCGTGGGAGTAGCGGGGTTCGCGGCCGGGGCGGGGCTCGCGGGGAGGCGGGGTGAGGTTTCCTTCGACGACAACGACAATTTCTCCTTTAATGGTAGGGCGGGCGGCGAAGTCAGCTTCCAGGCTGGCCAGCGTGCCGTTCACGGTTTCTTCAAATAATTTGGTGAGCTCGCGGCTCACGGAGGCCGGGCGCGACGGTCCCAGCACTTCGGCCAGCTGGCCCAGGGTTTTCACAATGCGGTGCGGCGACTCGTAGAAAATCATGGTCCGGGTTTCCGTGGCCAGCTGTTGCAGGCGGGTCTGCCGGCCCTTCTTGACCGGCAAAAAGCCTTCGAACGTGAACCGCTCGGCCCCAAAGCCCGATTTCAGCAAAGCCGGTACGAAGGCCGTGGCGCCTGGCAGGCACTCCACGCCCAGGCCCCGCGCCAGGCACTCGCGCACCAACAGAAACCCGGGGTCGGAGATTCCCGGCGTGCCGGCGTCCGAAATCAGGGCCATGATTTCGCCTGTGGCAAGGCGTTCCAGCAGGCGCGGCACTTGCTGGTGCTCGTTGTGCAGGTGGTAGGAGAGGAGCGGCTTTTTCAGGCCCAGGTGCTGCATGAGGCGGCCGCTGGTGCGGGTATCCTCGCAGAGCACGGTGCCCACCTCGCCCAGAATGCGGATGGCCCGCAGCGTAATATCTTCCAGATTGCCGATGGGCGTGGGCACGAGGTAAAGGACCGTGTTGGGCATGAGGCAAAGGTAGCCCGCGGCGCTACAGCGAATTGATGAGCGCCTGCAGTGCCTGCGCGGTGATGCTGCCGGAGTGTTTGGTGATGAGGGCGCTGCTGTGGTCGTAGCCGTAGGTAACGGGCCGCACATTCACGCCGGGCAGCGGCTGCCGCACCCGCAGAAACCGGAAGCCATACGGATGCTTTTTAAGAAATGCCTGGATTTTGGTCGGGGGCTCATCCGATACCATCAGGAAAACCACGCCCGCGCCCGCCTTCTTCTGCGCCTGCTCAAACACCGGAAACTCTTCTATGCACGGCACGCACCAGGTAGCCCAGTAGTTGACCACCACCGGCTTATTGGCCAGTTGGGCAGCTACCACCGGGGTGCCATCCAATTCCACCAGCCCCATTTCCGAAAGGCGGATATCCGGCTGACGCATGAACATAAAGTACACGGCGCCGCTGCCGATGCCCAGCGTAAGAAGGAGGCCTAGCAGGTAGCCTCGCCAAAAGTATTTTTTGTTCATGAAGCCGTCCGGTAGCGGTTTGAAAAGAAAGTGCCCCGCATCAATGATGCTCAGTGCCAAAGACAAAAAGGGCCGCTATCACGAGGAGAATGGTGAGAAACCCGGCTGCAAGGCCGAGAAAAAAGCTACTGGTTTTGCTCATGAAAATGAGATTGGGCCACGGTAAGGAGAAGAAAACCTGGGGCTATTGCGTGACGTACCGCGCCGCTACCGCATCAATAGCCGCTGCCAGCCGGTGGTCGCGCTTGGTTACAGTATTACCCGCGTCGTGGGTGCGCAGGCGAAATTCCACCACGTTGTACTCGTTGCTGAGCCAGGGGTGATGGTCGAGCCGCTCGGCTTCAGCCGCTACTTCGGTGAGGAAAGCAAAGGCGGTTTTGAAATCGACAAAGCGGAAGCTATGGTGGAGGCTATTCTCGGTTTCAATCCACATATTTTTTGCTATATTTAGTATGGCTGGCTGGAGGTAGCGGTAGTGGTTGAGTAAAACCCAAACGATGAATCCAAAGTACACCTTTTCCCAGGCACTTCCCGCCTCATTGCCTTTTACCTCATCACCCGTACCAATGGCCATTGACCCCAACAACCGCCCCATTCGCGTCATCAACGACGACACCAGCAACGAAGAGATGGAGGCTGGCCACCACATCCCCAATGCCGACCCGCCCAAGAACGACGCAGCCCGCGGCGGCTTCGGCAACCGCGACGGCAAAGAAGGCTTTGGCTCCGACACGTCGGGCGGCGAAACGGCCGTGGGCGTGAACGAAACCGCCGACAACATGCGCCCGCCGCACGACAACATGCGCTCCAACGACGAAGGCCGCCCCGACCGCGCCAACCAGGACCTGCCGCCCGCTGATGAATACACCGATTCGATAGTCCCCAGCGGCCGGCCCGTCGATGAGCTCGACGTGCACGACATGCGCCCCGGCGTTGACGAAATGCTGAACCCCAACTCCCGCGTGGGCATGGGCCAGATGGAGCCCCGCCCCATTAAGCCCATCACCGGTACCGATACCAACGCCGAGCTCACCGACCCCGACGCCACCGACACCGCCATTGACCAGTAGGCCCGGCGGGGGCGGTGTTTTCTTTCCGTTTCACCTGTAATCCATTTCGCTATGTCAACGCACCACAATGCCCAGAAAACCGGCGACCACGCCGATAAGCGCAACCTCGAAGGCAAGCCCAAGGCCGACGCGCTGCCCGTGGGCGAAACCGATGAGCAAACCGAAGACCAGCTAGAACAGGACGCGCTCGACGCCGGCCAGCGCCACCCCAACCGCGGCCACGACAAAGCTGACCTCGACAAGCCGGCTTACGGCGGCGGCCACTAGGCGCCTGTGCCCGAGCAAACGTCATGCGGAGCGGAGCCGAAACAGCTCTGCCGTGAAAGTAACTACTTACTCTTGCGGTAGAAATGCTTCGGCTCCGCTCCGCATGACGTTCTTTTTTGCCGGTTACTTACTCTGTTCTCTGTGAGCCGCTACGCCACCACCGACCTGCACGGCTGCCTGCACACTTTCCGCCACTTGGTGGAAGAGAAGCTGCGCCTCACCCCCCGCGACGAGCTGTACTTGCTCGGCGACTACGTGAACAAGGGCCCCGACAGCCGCGGCGTGCTCGACTACCTCATGCAGCTGCAAGCCAGCGGCTACCAGGTGCAGTGCCTGCGCGGCAACCACGACCAAGCCTTGCTCGACGCAGCCCGCCACCGCTGGCGCTGGGACTGGCTGGGGCCGCGCGGCCGGCTGCCCACCCTGCGCAGCTTCGGCGTGGCGCGGCTGTCTGACGTTCCGCCGCGCTACCTCGACTGGCTGGCGGCGTTGCCCTACGAAATCGAATTGCCCGATTTTGTGCTTGTTCATGCCGGCTACAATTTTGCCCTGCCGCCCGCCGAGATGCGGCAGGACTACTCCGCCATGCTCAACACCAAGAAGTTCGTGTACGACCCCTCCCGGCTTGGCGGGCGGCGCCTGCTGCACGGCCACGTGCCCACGCCCACGGCCCAGGTGCGCGCCAAAGCCACCACCCATCCCGGCGCGCTGGGCCTGGACACGGGCTGCGTGTACCGCCACAATCCCGAGCTAGCCCACCTCGCCGCCCTCAACCTCGACACCTGGGAACTGACCCTGGCCGCAAATTGCGAGCCGGCTTATGCAATCGGTAAGCGTTGAGCTTCTGTAAGTTGTTTGTTTTATGAAAAACTGCCTTTGCTAGCTTTAGCAAAGGCAGTTTTTGCATTATAGATATACGCCAATGATGAAAATATAGATTTTCGCGTGAGGTATTTATATTTCTTAGTCGTAGTTTTATGAAATAATTACAAAATTATTAACATTGTTTCGAGTTGTATTTGTACCAGAATGGCGGGTAGGCTGGATTTGATAAAAATGAATAAAAAACGGTCAAAATAAAAAAATAATAGAAATATTATTCGAAATCAACAGGATGCAGGCAATAATAACAAGGCAAAATGGTACTATGGCGGCTGAGAATTGATTGGGCTATTGCAGGTAGCTGCGTAAGTCGATAAGTTTGATAAATGCTATTTGTTGCTGTGGCTTATTATGGTACTACAAAAGAAATCCAGTCCGGGCCAATAGGCAAAAACATGATTATACAGTGTTGACCGCTATTGCTATTGCTTGCCCTTATTTGATATGTGCCTGGCCGGGCTGGATTTTATTATTTCCTCACAATTCCCCAAGGATGAAATCCTGCTGATGCGTCATTTCTCTAACCAATTTTCCCATCCTATATACCTAGTATATGAAACACGCCCTACACACTCCCCTGTATTCTTTTGGCTCTTTGCCCGCGTTCCCGTGGTGGGTGCGGCGGCGCTGGCAGCTGGTGGGCCTGCTGCTGGCGGTGCTCCTGTTGATGGGCAGCCGGGTGCAGGCCACGGTTATCATCAAAGTGGGCACGGCTGCTGGGGCAGACTATCCCACGATTGGCGCGGCGCTGGCTGCGGTCCCCTCGTCGCTCACCCAGCCGTATGAGCTGCAGTTGCTGGACGCCACTTATGCCGAGAACATCCTGCTGAACAAGACCGGTTCGGCCCTGAATACCCTCACGCTGCGCCCGGCCGCCGGCGTGAGCACCGTGATTACGGGCACGCTCACCTTTGGCGCCGGCAGCGCCTACGCCACCCTGAGCGGCAACAACGGCACCCTGGCGCGTGCCCTCACGCTGCGGCAGCCTAGCCTGACGGTGCCGGCCGTGGCCTTCACCGGCGATGCGGCCTACAACCAAGTGAGCGAGGCCGTGGTGCTGGGCTCAAACACCGTGCTGACCAGCGGGGTAATCGTAATAGGCAATGGCGTGACGAATGGCAACGACTACAACGGCATCGCCTTCAGCTTCGTAGGCAATGCCGATGCCCTGCAGCTGCCCGCCAACCTGGTGTATGCCGTTAATACGGGCGGGGGCAGCAACGACAACTTCTCATTGACCGGCAGCCAGCTCTACAACTTCGGGCGGACCGGGGTGCTGGTGGGCGCCGGCAACGGTGACCAGTGGGCCATCAGCGGCAACAGCTTCTACTACAACGCCATTGCCGTGCCCACCACGGCCCAAACGGCCATCGACTTTCACCCTGGCAGCGGTTCCAACGACGCCATGGTGAGTAATAACTTCATCGGCGGCCGGGCGGCCAATGCCACCGGGGGCGTGTGGGTGAACGCGGGCACCCAGGATTTTTACGGCATTGTGATGAACTGCGGCAACAGCACTTCCCTCACCAACGAAGTGACCAACAACACCGTGAGCCAGGTGAGCCTGACCGGCGTGAGCGCCGCCGCCCTCACCGCCCTGGGCGTAGACGCGGGCCGCGCCGAACTCACCGGCAACACGGTGAGCAACGTGACCAACACCGGCACCAGCGGCGTGAACAGCCTCGTGAGCCAGGCCACGACCATCCTGAGCGCTTTCTCGGTGAGCAACGGCCAGCTGATGGTGGTGGAAGATGGCCTGACCGTGGTGCTGGGCGACCTCACCAACGCGGGCATCCTCAACCACACGGGCGGCAATATTCTCATCAATGGCAACTTCACGAACGCCAGCACGGGCATCTTTGCCCAAACGGCGGGCGACATCGAAATCAAGGGCGACATGCTGAATACCGGCCTTTTCAACTGCTCGACGGGCAAGGTGAAGCTGACCGGCACCGGCCCGCAGTTGGTGAGCGGCGGCCTTTACTTCAACCTGGAAGTGAACGGCACCGGCACCAAAACCCTCACCGACGACGCCGAGATTTTCAACGGCGTGCAGATGCTCAACGGCGTGCTGGCCACCACCAGCAACTTCCGCATCAAGCTCGACCCGTTGGCCAACCTCGTCGAAACCGATGCCAGCTACGTGCTGGGCCGCGTGGAAGCGCGCCGCACCCCCGCCGTGGGCGTGCCGGAAGCCTTCGGCGGCATGGGCCTCTCCATGCAGCCGGTGGCGGCCTCGGTGCTGCCCGGCAGCACGCTCGTCACCCGAGTGACGGGCACGGCGCCGGTGGGCGTGGCCGGCCACCAGGGCATTTTGCGCTACTTCGACATCAGCGCCACCGTGAGCGCGGGCCTGGACCTGGGCCTCACCATCCAATACCTGCCGCATGAGCTGAACGGCATCACGCCCGCCAACCTGCGCTTCTTCAAATCGGTGGATAGTGGCGTGAACTGGCAGAACAAAGGCGTGACCAGCGCCGGCACCGGCTATGCCTACCTGGACGGTGTGAGCGGCTTCTCGCGCTGGACCCTGGGCGACCTCACCAACCCGCTGCCGGTGGGCCTCACCGCCTTCCAGGCCGAGCGCCAGGGCCGCAACGCCCTGCTCACCTGGGCCACGGCCACGGAGCAGAACAACCGCGGCTTCGGCATCGAAGTATCGCTCGATGGCCAGGTGTTTCACCAAATCGGCTTTGTGGCCCCCGAGGGCAGCGGCAGCAGCACGGCCCCCCGCAGCTACCGCTTCGTGGATGCCGCCGAGGGCAAAACCGGCGCCCGCTACTACCGCCTCCGCCAGGACGACTACAGCGGCGAGGCCCACTATTTCGGCCCCCAGAAGCTGGACTTTGACGCGCAGCCGGCGGCCCTGGCCGCCTATCCCACTCAGTTTGGCCAGGACCTGACCGTGGCCCTCACGCATCCCACCGCCGCCACCGCCACCCTGCGCCTGCTCGACGCCCTGGGCCGCGAAGTGTGGCACCAGGAAGTGGCCCCCGGCGCGGCCCTGCTGCGCGTGCAGCCCGCCTGCGCCGCCGGCAGCTACTTCCTCACCGCCACCGTGGACGGGCAGGTGCTGCGCCAGCGCGTGGTGAAAGACTGAGGCTAGGGCCGCGCCCCGCGCCGCTTTTGCCTGGTAAAAGGCCCCAGCCACGCAAGTGGTTGGGGCTTTTTGCTGGGGTAAAGCGCGGCCGGAGCGTTGCGGCAGCGGCCCGAGTCGCGCGTTAACAAATTGCTCGGCGGCCCGTGGCGTAAAGTCCCTTTCTGATGCAGCCCAATGAGCCGTAACGCCGGTTTAATTGCGAATAATTCGCCAGTAGCCGCAAGTAATGAGCCGGTTGAAAAGTCTGATTGTGAGATTTATTTATTTACGTTCTACTGGAAAACCTCCTACGTTTGCTGCGGGCTGGTCCTCCACTACTGAGCACTGCGGCATCCCGGATTCTACCCATCCTCAGCCATGAACCACTCAACTGCTTTTAGCAGCGAGGCCCAATGCCTGGGCCCCACTATGCAGGGCGCTACTACAGCGGCTGCGCCTAAGCCCGAGCGCTACCTTGTCGGCCGCGCCGGCGTTTTCAACACTGGTTTTCAATCCGTGGACAAAAGCCGCATTCCATCGGGCATCCTCGAAGTGGATGGCCTGCAATTCATCGACCACCCCCCTCCACCGGCATAACCGGCTTCACCGCCGCCAATCAGGCGAAGCCTATTCCTTTGTTTTCCAGCACTCCTTTTCCCTTCCGCTCATGAATAAGCTTTTGTTCTTTCTGGCCCTCCTGGCCCTGCTCACGCAGGGCGGCTGCAACAAGAAAGACCCCGCCCCCGACCCGCCGGCCAGCCCGCTCGACCAACTGCCGCCCGAAACCCAGACCGGCCAGCACACCTTCGGTTGCCTCGTCAACGGCCAGGCCTGGACCCCGGCCGGGAGCCCATTTGGTGGGCCGCTATTTACAACTCAATACTTCAATCAACAACTGACAGTATCGGCTAGTAGAACTGCTAGTGCTTAGTCAGGGAAGTTGGTTGTCCTAATTTTTTGGTAGTGGCGGTCGAGTTTGACGCGCGCTTTTTCCAGGGTGAATTGCCATTTTACGGTGGCCCGTGCCGCATTACGCTCGGCCACGCAAGCGGCGACGTGGGCGGTGAGTTCCTCTTGGGTGGGAATGCGCTGGTGCAGGCACTGACGGGCGATGGCCGAGAGTTCAAGTTCGACCATGTTGAGCCAGGAGGCATTTTTGGGCGTGTAATGGACCTCAAAGCGGGCGGACAGGGCCCGGGCCTGCGCCGCGGGCAAGTGCTGGTAGAACACGGCGTCGGTGTGGGTGTTGAGGTTATCCTGCACCAAGACGATTTTCTCGGCCTGCGGGTAGTGGGCGGCCAGTTGCTGCATAAAGCGGCAGTAGTCGGCGCCGGTGCGGCGGGCCGAGACCTCGACCAGGCGCTGGCCGGTGCCCGGCTCGAAGGCGGCCAGCAAACAGGCCGTGCCCTGGCGCACGTAGGTGCTGCTTTCCCGCCGGGGCCGCCCGGCCTTGGCGGGCTGCTCACCCGCCGCGGGCTGGGCGGGCACGGGCAGCAGCGGCTCGACCGGCTGGCCGTGGAGCACGCAGGGGCGCTCATCGAAGCAGACGACGGGAAAGCGCGGGTCGTGCGGCCGCTCGTAGACCGCCAGCACGTCTTCCATCCGGGCCACGAAGGCCGCGTTCACCGCCCCCAGGCACCCGTGCTGCTGGCGGTGGGGCCGCAACTCGTTTTTTCGAGCACCTGGCTCACCGTTTCGTGCGAAATCGTGTCCACCAGGGCCAGTTCCACGGCTTTGTCGGCCAGCAGGCGCAGGGTCCAGCGGCCGTGGCCCACCGGGGCCGGGGTGCAGGCCAGCGCCGTCAACGCCGCCCGCTGCGGGCCGTCAAACCGGCGCGGGCCGCCGCTACGCGGCGCCTCACGCAGGGCCACTTCCCATCCCCCGGTTTCGTAGCGGCGGCGGAGCTGACTTACGGTCTGCCGACTCAGGCCAACGGCCTGACCGGCCGCCTGCTGGCCGACACCAGTTGCTAGCGCCAACAGGGCTTGGGCGCGGCGCACGGCCCGCACCTGGCGGCGGCCAGTGCGGGTGAAGTCTTCAAGGGCGGCTTGGTCGGCGGCCGGTAAGGCGAAAGGGATGATTGGTCGGGCCATAGCAGCATAACCGCAAGCGCCTTTATTCTGTTAACCAACTTCCCTGACTAAGCACTAGTATTGGCGGGATAAGCATACAACAAGGGATTTCAATCAACGTGGATAAGATTCAAGCTCCTGGAAACTTCGTGCTCGCGGACTCCACTCATAAATCTGCTACTCTAGTTGACTTATTATCCAGGTGCGCATACTATACCAATTCAACACACATTGGAACATTAGAAATCACACGCCTAGACTTAGTAGCACGCATTGTGTCAGGCCGCTTCGCTTTCACGCTGGAAACACCCGGCTGTGGTCGGGTCGTGGTCACCGATGGCCGGTTTGACTCCCGCTTTTAACGCATTTCCATTCCCTTTCTTTTCCCTTTTTCCGTATGAAACAGATTCTACTTTCCTTCCTGCTGCTGGCCACGAGCCTGAGCAGCAGCCTGGCCCAACGCACGGGCGGGGCTACCACGCAGTCCGTACCCGGTGGCGGGGGCGGCACCCCCGGCCCGTCCGTGTACGAGCCGGCCATTACCGGCTTTGCCGACGCGATTAATGACGTGTTTTAGGTCGTGCATTTGCTGCAAGGAAACAAAGTAGTGAAACGCGAACAGCTGCGCATCGAAAAATAATAATACCGTTCTGCTTACGTTTACCTCCACAAGCGGGTGGCTCGGGCCTTCGGGTCGGGGCCACCCGCTTTTTTATCCTTTTTCCCCACCCCATTTCCAAAATTCCCATGAAGCAAGGCAACCGCATTTCGGCCGCCTAACGCCCGACGACACGAAAAAAATCGTGGATTTCCTGCACCAGGTCGATGACCTGCTGCCCTTCCTCATCACCTTGCAGCCGGAGGAAAGCCGGAGCCTGCGCAACATCGGCTTCGATGGCGTCCCCTTCGCCATGGCCGCGCTCGACGCCGTGCGGGCCAATGTCGACTTCACCCGCCGGTCCTTCGACCTGGCCGAGTTCGAAAAAGACGTGGCCCTGATGGAGAGCCTGCGCGGCATTGTGGCCGTGATTGCGCCCCTGGCCCAGAAAATAGCCGATACCTACCGCCTCGCCGGGGCCGACGTGATGGTGACCGCCGACGACATCTACGCCGACCTGAGCAAGGACAACGGCGAAACCAGCGCCGTGCAGGCCCCCCTCCAAATCATGAAAAAGCGCTACGCCCACCGCATGAGCACCGCCAAAGCCACGCCCCCACGCCCCCCAAGGCGTAGCCCACCACCTGGAACCGGTTCCGAACCCGTCCCGAGTGGTGCGGAACCGGTCGGAGGTGGTGCGGAACCGGTCCCGAGTGGTTTGGAACCGGCCGGGAGTGGTACACTGCCACTTCAACAAAGCAAAAGGCCCCGCTTAGCTACCTGAGCGGGGCCTTTTGCTTTGGAAACGCGCACCAGCCAATGCTGGGGAGGCTTTTACTGCATGCTTCGCAACTTGGGTTACCGGGGTTCCAGCACGCCGGCCGCTACGGCCCGCCGGGCCGAGGCGCGGTAGGGGTTGAGCGAGTCGGCGGCCACGGCGCGCAGCGTGGCCAGGGCGGGGGCCAGCTCCTGGGCCTGCCAGTAGGCCATGCCGAGGTGGTAGCGGGCGCGGCGCACCAGCTCGCCGGTGCTGTCGGTTTCGCCCACGCGGCGGAAATAGAGCTGGGCGGCGTTGCCCTGGCCCTCGCGCAGCAGGATGAGGCCGCGCAGGTAGAGCAGGGTATCGGCCCCCACGTTGGCCGGGCTCACGCGGCCCAGGGAGTGCAGCGCGGCCGGGTAGTGGCCGGCCTGGTACTGGTCGAGGGCTTCGCTCAGCAGGGGGCGGCTGTGCAGCAGGCCGGTAGTCACAGCGGGGCCGGGGTCGGGCTGGTAGTAGGCTTCCCAGCTACGGGCGGGCCGGGCGGTGTTGGGGCGGCTGAAATACCAGGCGGCCCCGGCGGCCAGCACCAGCACCACGGCCCCCAGAATGCTCCAGGTAGCCCAGCGGCGCTGCCGGCGCTGGGCCAGGCTGTGGGCGCGGGCCAGGGCGGTGCCGCGCTGGTCCATGCGCTCGTCGAGGGATTGCAGGCGCAGGCGCAGGGTGTCGTGGCCGGCGGCCCAGCGCAGGTCGGCGGTGAGCTGCTCGTAGGCGGCGTGGGCATCGGTCAGGGCCTCGTCCTGCTCCAGGCGCAGCTCGAAGGCATCCTGCTCCTCCGGCGTCATCTGGCCGTCGGCGAAGCGTTCCAGCTCATCGATGTAGGGGCGCAGGTCGGGGGAGGCGGGAGTCAGCGGACTCATTTCAGCAGCTCGTAAAGTTTGCGCAGGCAGGCGCTTTTCTGGCGGCGGGCCACGGTGGCGTTGGGGAAGCCCATTTTGCCGCCCATCTTGTCAAAGTTGTAGCCGCGAAAGTAAAAGTAGGTCAGCACCTGCTGGCAATCGGCCCCGAGCTGGCTGAACTGGGCCAGCAGGCGCTGGCGGCGGCCGGCCTCGGCGGCGGGCAGGGGCTGGTGGGCGGGCACGTGGGCGGCCAGCCGCAGCTGGGCCATGCCGTAGAGGTAGGCCCGCAGGTCGCCCGGCATTTTGGTGATGCGGCCATCGGCCACCTGGTCGTAGAAGTCGAGCAGCGTGTCCTGCAGCAACCCGTGGGCCTGGGGTGCGGCCAGCTGGTGCTTGCGCTGGGCCCAGCGGGCAAACAGGTGCCGGCTGCGCTGGTAAAAGTCAATCAGCGCTTTCTGATTGCCAATGCGTAGCTGCGTAAGGGTTTCGGCGAGGGGCGCTGACATGGGAATGAGCAAAGGCAGTGGCAAGTAACAACGGAAAAGGGGAATAGGGGCGAGCACAAGGAACGTCATGCAGAGCGCAGCATCTTGCTCGCAGTTACTACCTCAAATAATGAGGCAACGAAGCGGGCAAGATGCTTCGCTGCGCTCTGCATGACGTTCTGTTTCTCCTCTGCCCCTACGTTCTTCATTCCCACCTTCCCTACTGCCTCCTTACCTTTGCGCCCATGCAAACAGCCGCCCCCGCCCGCCTCCTCGACACCGCCGTTTTCGACCTCATCGCGCAGGAGAAAATTCGCCAGACCCACGGCCTGGAGCTCATTGCCTCCGAAAACTACGTTTCGGAACAGGTGATGGCCGCCCAGGGCTCCGTGCTCACCAACAAGTACGCCGAGGGCCTGCCCGGCAAGCGCTACTACGGCGGCTGCGAAATAGTGGACCAAATCGAGCAATTGGCCATCGACCGCGTGAAGGAGCTGTTCGGCGTGCAGTGGGCCAACGTGCAGCCCCACTCCGGTGCCCAGGCCAACGCCGCCGTGATGCTGGCCTGCCTCAACCCCGGCGATAAAATCCTCGGCTTCGACCTCAGCCACGGCGGCCACCTCACCCACGGCTCCCCGGTCAACTTCTCGGGCAAGCTCTACCAGCCCAGCTTCTACGGTGTTGAGAAGGAAACCGGCCTCATCGACTGGAGCAAAATCAAGGAAACCGCCCGCCGCGAGCGCCCCAAAATGATTATCTGCGGCGCCTCGGCCTACTCCCGCGACTGGAACTACGCCGCCCTGCGCGAAGCCGCCGACGAAGTAGGCGCCCTGCTGCTGGCCGACATTTCGCACCCCTCGGCCCTCATCGCCACCGGCCTGCTGAACTCGCCGTTCGAGCATTGCCACATCGTGACGACGACGACCCACAAAACCCTGCGCGGCCCGCGTGGCGGCCTCATCATGCTGGGCAAGGACTTCGACAACCCCTTCGGCCTGAAAACCCCGAAAGGCGAAATCCGCCCCATGTCGGCCCTGCTCGACTCGGGCGTATTCCCCGGCACCCAGGGCGGGCCGCTCGAGCACGTTATTGCTGCGAAAGCGGTGGCTTTCGGCGAGGCGCTGACCGACGACTTCAAAACTTACACCCAGCAAGTGGCGCGCAACGCCCAGGCGCTGGCCAGGGGCTTCACCGCCCTGGGCTACGACATCATTTCGGGCGGCACCGACAACCACCTCATGCTGATTGACCTGCGCTCGAAAGGCATCAGCGGCAAGCTGGCCGAAAACACGCTGGTGCGGGCCGATATCACCATCAATAAAAACATGGTGCCGTTCGACGACAAGTCGCCGTTCGTGACCAGCGGCATCCGCATTGGCTCGGCCGCCGTAACTACCCGCGGCCTGGGCGAAACCGACATGGCCCGCATCGTGGAGCTGATTGACGAAACCCTGATGAACCACGACAACGACACCCGCATCGGCCAGGTGCGGCAGCAGGTGAACGCCTGGCTGCAGGACTACCCGCTGTTTGCGTAGGCTTTTACGTAAGTAGGGCGGCTGCGTAAAAAGAACGTCATGCAGAGCGCAGCGAAGCATCTCGCGTGCAGCAGTAATTATTACTGGTTGCAACGACGCGGGCGAGATGCTTCGCTGCGCTCTGCATGACGTTCTACTTGCTTCGCCACTTACTCAACCTCTTCCACTCATCTCCCCCGTGCAACCTCAACCGCAACAACCAAAACCGCTGGGCGAACAGCACGAAATGTCCTTCATCGACCACCTGGAGGCCTTGCGCTGGCACATCATCCGGGCGGCTATTTCGGTGGTGGTGTTTGCCACCGGGGCGTTTTTCGCCAAAGACTTCCTGTTTCACGACCTGATTCTGGGGCCCTCGCGGCCCGATTTCTGGACGTACCGCATGTTCTGCAAATTCGGCCAGTGGGTGCACGCGCCGGACTTGTGCATCGACAAAATCGGTTTCGTGATTCAGAACCGCGAAATGAGCGGGCAGCTCACCATGCACATCAGCACCTCGTTCATCGTGGGCATTCTGCTGGCGTTCCCGTACCTGTTCTGGGAAATCTGGCGCTTCGTGAAGCCCGGCCTCTACCCGCACGAGCGGCAGAACTCGCAGGGCGCCGTGTTTTTCGTGTCGATACTGTTCATTATGGGGCTGCTGTTCGGCTACTACATCGCCGCGCCGCTGAGCATCAACTTCCTGGCCGGCTACGTAGTTGATGCCAGCATCGAAAACCAGATTGACATGCAGAGCTACATGAGCACGCTCACCACCATGAGCGTGTCGTGCGCCTTCGTGTTCGAGCTGCCCATGATTGTGTTCTTCCTGGCTAAAGCCGGCCTCGTTTCGGCCGAAATTATGCAGATGTACCGCAAGCACGCCATTGTGGTCATCCTCATCATTGCCGCCGTCATCACCCCGCCCGACATTTCGGCCCAGATTATCGTCACCATTCCCATTCTACTGCTCTATGAGCTCAGCATCCACATTGCCCGCGTGGTGCGGCGCGGCGATGCCGCCCGCCTCAACGCCAAGCTGGCCCGGCAGACCGAGCGCGACGCCGCGCAGTAAAGAAGATAATGAACCTCATGCCGAGCGGAGCCGAGGCCTCCCGCGTGCCGCAGTAATGCAAACCGATGCAACGAAGCGAGCAAGAGGCCTTGGCTCCACTCGGCATGACGTGCTATTTTTATCCCGTTACCACCCAAGCCTCCCCCTATGAAACTTGCCCTCGGCTCCGACCACGCCGGCTTTGTCCACAAGGAAATGCTTCGCCTCTGGCTTATCGGCGAAGGCTACGAAATCCAGGATTTCGGCACGTACTCCGCCGATTCGATGGATTATCCGGACGTGGCGCACCCGTTGGCGGCGGCCGTGGCGGCGGGCGAGTTTGCCCAAGGAATTTTGCTGTGCGGCTCGGCCAACGGCGTTTGCATCACAGCCAATAAGCACGCCGGGGTGCGCGGGGCCATTGCCTGGCTGCCCGAGATAGCGGCCCTGGCCCGGCAACACAATAATGCCAATGTGCTATGCGTTCCAGCTCGTTACGTAAGTGAGGAACAAGCCCGCGAAATTGTATCAACTTTTTTGAATACTGATTTCGAGGGCGGCAGGCACCAGTTGCGAGTGTCGAAAATTAACTGCTGAGCCCGTTTAAAAGGGTTTAGGGGTCAATTATGAAAGCAGGCTATCAATAATGCTGCCTTTGGAAATAGCATTAAAGCGTGAATGTCGCCGCAGGTGCATATCTTTGGCAAGCACTACGTAGCCAATTATGACGCGGCCCGGAATTTTGCTCATGTGGCTATTGGCCTTCGGGTGGCTGCTGGTGCCGACGGAGCCGGCGGCCGCAAAGCCGTCGCCCACGGCAACGGATGCCCTGCGCCAAAAACTGGCCACTCGCCTGCCCGATACCACCCGCCTGCGCTTGCTGGGCGCCATCTGCTACGCCCTGCGCGAGGAGCAGCCCGTGCGGGCCCTGCCCTATGGCGAAGCGGCCGTGGCCCTGGCCCGCACGCTGCCTGCTGAGCAGCAGGAGCCCGGCCTGCTAAACAGCCTGCTGGGCCTGGCCAGCTGCTACGCCAACCTGTCGAACGGTCCGGAATCGCTGGCTCTGCTTTCAGAAGCTCAGGCCCTGGCCCGCCGCCTGCACAACGCCGATGCCCTGGCGCGGGCCTACACGGCGCAGGGTAGCATCTACCACGAGCGGGGCGACTCCACCACGGCGTGGCGGCACTACCGCAAAGCCCTGCAGCTTTCGGCGCAAGCCGGCGTGACGCCCCGCACCCGCATGAAGCTGCTGGGCAACGTGGGCACCCTGCTGTTTTTCCGCCAACAGTACGCGCAGGCCTTGCATTTCGATTCCCTGGCGCTGGCGCTGGCCCGGCGCGAAGGCGACTCAACGGCCCAATCGACCTACCTCTCCAGCCTGGCCACTTACCAGATGCAAACCGGCAACCTGCCGCGGGTGAAAAGGCTGCTCACGCAGGCCCTGGCCATCAGCCGCCGCCAAAATGCCGTGCGCAACCAGGCCAACCAGCTCATCATGTTTGCGATGTATTACATCGAAACCGACCAGCGGGAGCGGGCCGATGCGGCCGTGCGCGAAGCCCTGCGTCTGGCCCGCCAGTCCGATTACCTGGAGCGTGTGCTCGACGCCTACAGCATTCTGGCGGCGGAAGCGGCCGAATACAAAGACTACCGCCGGGCCTACGAGTGGAACAAGCACTTCGTGGAGCTAAACGATACCCTGAACAACCGCCAGACCCTGCAAACCCTGGCCGCCGCCCAGGTCAGCTACGAAACCCTGGAGCGGGCCCGCCGCCTGCGCCAGCTCACCGAGCAGCAACAGGAGCAGGGCTGGCACAACCGTGTGCTGGGCGCCATGGTGGCTGTGCTGGCGCTGGGCCTGCTGGTGGCCGTGTACCTGTACCGCAACCTGCGCCGCAGCCGCTCGGCCCTGGCCGCCAACCACCGGGCCCTGAAGCAGGTATCGGCCGAGCTGCGCAGCGTGGCCGTGTCCAAAGACAAGTTGTACGCCATTGTGGCCCACGACCTGCGCGGCCCGGTCATGGCCTTTTCCGGCGTCACCAGCCTGATTGACTCCTACATCGCCCAGAACGACCAGGCCGGCCTGGCCCGCCTGCCCGCACTGGTTCGCCAGGCCGCCGACAGCCTCAACCACCTGCTCGACAACGTGCTGAACTGGGCCGTGAGCCAAACCGGCGAGTTGGAGTGCCGCCCCGCGCCGCTGTTGGTATCCGAGCTGTTTGCCGAGTGCCAGGCGCTGTACCAGACCACGGCGGCGGCCAGCTGGCAGCACATCACCATGGCTACACCCCCCGGCCTGGCCGTGCTGGCCGACCGCAATATGGCCCGCACCATCCTGCGCAACCTGGTGGGCAACGCCCTGAAATTTATGCCCGCCGGCGGCCATGTCCACCTCGACGCCGCCATCGACCCCGACGACTCCAGCACCGTGCTGCTCAACTGCACCGATACCGGGCCGGGCATGAGCGCGGCCACCATTGCGGCCCTCATGAGCGGCCCGGCCCTGCCCGAGCCCACGCCCACGCCCCGCACCACCGGCCTGGGGCTGGGCCTGGCCCTGAGCCGCGCCTTCGTGCATCGCCACGGCGGCACGCTGGTTATCCAAAGCCGCCCCGGTGCCGGCACCAACGTGACGGTGAGCCTGCCAGCGGCGAGGTGACTTTAGGGGAAGGGAATAATAGAACGTCATGCTTCGGCTACGCTCAGCATGACGTTCTGTTTATTGTCCGTTCTGCGCTTCTACCAGATAATCACGCGGGTCGAATCCGGGCGGTATAGTTTCTGGCCGGGCTGGATGCCGAAAGCTTCGTAGAAGGCGGGCACGTCGGCCATTGGGCCATTCACGCGGTACTGGGCCGGCGAGTGCACGTCGGTGAGCAGCTGCGAGGCCAGGCTCTCGTCGCGCACGTGCATCTGCCAGCCCAGGGCGTAGCCCAGGAAATAGCGCTGCACGGGCGTGAGGCCGTTGATTTTCTTGCCTTCCTTGTACTGCTTGGTTTTCTTGAAGGCATCGAGGCCAATGACGATGCCGCCGAGGTCGGCAATGTTTTCGCCGGCCGTGGCCTTGCCGTTGATGTGCAGCGAGTCGAGCAGCGTGTAGCCGTTGAACTGCTTCACAATGCCGTTTACGCGCCCGTTAAAGCGCCTGCGGTCCTCTTTGCTCCACCACTCGTGCAGGTTGCCGTGGGCGTCGTACTGGCTGCCTTCGTCGTCGAAGCCGTGGGTGAGCTCGTGGCCAATGGTGCTGGCGCCCGCGTAGCCGTACACCAGCGCGTCATCGGCGTCGGCATCGAGCAGGCCGGGGATGGCAAAGGCCGCGGCGGGCAGCACAATTTCGTTGTTCGAGCCGTTGTAGTAGGCGTTGTAGGTCTGCGGGGTCATGCCCCATTCGGTGCGGTCCACGGGCTTGCCCAGCTTGTTGCGCTCGTAGCGGTACTGCCACTGATTGGCGCGCATCACGTTTTCAGCCAGGGAGCTGCGGTCGATTTTCAGAGCCGAGTAGTCTTTCCACTTATCCGGGTAGCCCACTTTGGGCGTGATTTTGTGGAGCTTATCCAGAGCCACAATCTTGGTGGGCGCGCTCATCCAGTCCACTTTCTGAATGTGCTCGGCAAAGGCCGAAACCACGTTTTTTACCAGCGTATCGTAGCGGGCCTTGGCTTCGGGCTTGAAGTATTCTTTGACAAAGAGTTGGCCCAGAGCGTCACCCAAGGCATTTTCCTGCATGTCGAGGGCCCGTTTCCAGCGGGGGCGAATGGCCTTCGCCCCGCGCAGCACCGTGCCGTAGAAATGGAAGTTCTCGTCCACAAACTGATGGCTGAGGGCGGGCGCAAATTCGCGCGCCACGTGCCAGGCGAGGTAAGCCTTCCAGGTGTCCAGCGGCGCGGTTTTCAGGAGCTGCCCCACGGTCTGGTAAAACTCCGGCTGGCCCACGATGACGGTGTCCGTACTCACGAATTCCAGCTGGCCAAGCCAGGTTTTCCAGTCGATGCCGGGCGTGAGCTTGTCGAGCTGCGCGATGCTCATCTTGTGGTAGTTGGCATACGGGTCGCGCAGGGCTTCGAGCTTGCGCGAAGACTTGGCCAGCGTGGTTTCCAGGGCCATGACCTGGGCGGCATTGGCCTGGGCCGTGGTCGAGTCCTGGCCCAATAATTTGAAGGTATGGGCGACGTGCTTCACGTATTCGCGGCGGATGTTCTTGGTGCGCGAGTCGGTGTTGAAGTAGTAGTCGCGGTTGGGCAGGCCCAGGCCCGCCTGGCGCAGGTAGAGGGCCATTTTGTCGCTGTTCTTATCGTCCTGGCCCACGCGCGGGCCAATCAGCGCGTTCACGCCCAGCGGAATTTCGTGGGCGATGACGCCCGGCACCTCGGCCACGGTTTTCATGGCCGCGATGCGGTCCAGCTCCGGCCGGATGGGGGCTGCGCCCAGCTGGTCGGCCTTCACCGAATCGAGCCCCACGGCCCAGAAATCGCCGATTTTCTGCTGGTTGCTGCCGGGGGTGGCGTCCTGCGCGCCGGCGGCTTCGATGCTGGTCTGGCGCAGGCGGCTGTACACCTCATCCTGGACCTTTTTGCCGATGCCCATGGTGCTTTCCGAGGCTGGAATGGGGTTGTTTTTCAGCCACGTCCCGTTGGCGTAGGTGAAGAAGTCGTCGCCGGGGGCCACGGTGGTGTCGAGGGCGGCGTGCAGGATGTCGGGCTTGCCGTTGGTGCTGGCCGTTTTGAGGGAATTGGATGGGCAGCCGGTGACGAGGGCGGCCAGCAAGGGCAGAAGGAGGAAGTGTTGTTTCATATAGGGCAAAAAGGTGAAAGCCATCTCACGCCGGCTGGTGGCCAAATATCGGCTGCCAGTGCTGAGCATAGACTACTGCCCACCCAAATAGTTGCTGCCGGGCACACTGAGGTGGTGTATGTCAGCTTTTCAGCCAAGCAGCCAATGGAATTACGTAATGGCGCAGATGTGATAATGCCTGTAAAAACTTGTGCTTACTTGCAAACAAGTAGTATATTTATTTTATAGTGTAGCTGTAAAACGGTATTGCGACTGACAGCAGCTAACACATCTGAAGCTATTTCAGGAAGCGTTCTACTTTTTCACTCATTGTTATGTCTTCTCCCGCACCTGCAGTTCTAAAAGGAAAAGTGACGCGCCCCGCCATAATTGAGTTAGGCGTAGCCGATGCCGCGCAACTCGCCAAAACCAAAGCGTTTTACGAGGTTCTGCTGGGCGAGAAGACTTATCCTTACCGGCTCACGACCGATATGGCGCTGCTGTGCGTGGTGACGCCAGACGGCAGCACCCGGACCACCATCTACTGGGAGGTGCCGGGTGCCAGTGCCGAGTTGAAGGACGTGTACGACGACCTGATTAAGAACCACGGCTGCGGTGGCGTCCACCCGCCCCATAAGCCGCCCAAGGACTGGCTTGTCAAGGGCGACCTTGAACTGGCCACGCTGGCTGATGCCTCGGGCAACGTGCTGGGCCTGGTGGTGAACCCGCCGTACCCCCTCACCTAACCCTGCCCACGGCTGCTACCTCGGTTTGGGTGTGGCCAAAAGTTGATTTCACCCTTTGCGCCACGCCATTGTTATGAAGCCACACAAACATGCTGATTTGGGCGACGTCGTATCGACCGCCGTTCGGTACTCTTTTTCCAAAGAAGAAGCGTTTAATCGGCGAATAGCTGATGAACGCCTTGCGCATCCCAAACCACCCACCCAAAGCCCGGATGGCAAAGCTTTTTCCTTTAGGGAGCCGAGTGGGGATAAAGAGCTGCATATCATGCTGTACGATGGTAAATTGACCGACTGCTGCATTGATTATTTGTACGCTGGCAAGATGGATGAGACGGATTTCGATAAGTTTTACAAGTTTCAGTTGTCGCTGGGAATGAAGGAGTTAGAGCCTCCAAAGACCAGCTTGCATGGGCCCAGTGACAAGCCGGAAACTCGTCGGGCTGTGCTAGGTGTGCCCGATGGAGCTGGGGGGATAATGTTAAAGGGCGTCATTGTCAATCCACCTTATCCGTTTGCGCCGGGGCCCGGCCGGCACGCGCGCCGGGCTGGCAGCCGGGGACTGGAAATGCTAGCCGCACTGGCGGTGGGCGCGGCCCTGGCCTCGGTAATCCGTGCACTACGCCGGCGCGATTAGCCAATGGATTTACCAATTGGCAAGGTCACCTGACCGCATATGAAACGCTGGCTTTTTCTGATACTGATGGCAGGGCTCTGGCACGCTGGACCGGCCAAAGCGCAAATACATGTAGCTGATAGCCTACAAGCGCTGCTACAGGCCGAGCCTCGGGCCGATACCACCCGCGTACGGCGGCTGCAAGCCCTCAGCTCGGCCCTGATGCTGGCCGCCCCCTTGCAGTCGGCCACGGTGCTGAAGCAGGCCTTGAAGCTGAGCCGCCGCCTCCATGACGCCGTAGGCGAGGGCCAGGCCTTGGTACGGCTGGGTACGCTCTGCCGGCGCCAAGCCGATTACGAGCAGGCCCGGCGCTACACGCAGCAGGCGCAAAACCTGTTCATGCAGCGGCACGATTCGGTGGGGCTGGCCAAAATATTCTTGCAATGGAGCCTGATTGAGGCGGAGCAGGAAAATCCGGCGGCTTCGCTGCGGGCAGCTTTGCAGGGCTTGCCCTACGCCGAGCGAACGGGCAACCGGGTAGATGCCGCCCGCTTGCAGGTAGCAATAGGCAGCGTGTACGTGCAGCTCGGCAACTACCAAGATGCGGTTAAGGTATTGCTGCCGGCGTTGCGTAGCGCCGAAGCGTCGGGCGATAAGCATGCACTGGCAACGGCCTTAAACCTGCTGGGCAATGCCTACCAGCAATTGCACGACCGGCCACGGGCGGTGGGCTACTTCAACCGGTCGATGCGCCTGAACCGCCAGTTGAACGACGTCATTAGCGCATTAATTGACGAAATCAATCTCTCGATTCTGTACGTGGAAGAAGGCCGCCTGCGCGAGGCGCTATTCCACGCCAGCCGTGCGCGCGCCGAAGCCATTTCCAATAAAGATGCGTACAACCTGCCTCCAGCCGAACTGGCTATGGCGCGCGTGTACCTGCTGCAGGGCCGCACCGACAGCGCAATGGCCTTGGCGCGTCACGCCTTTGCGCTAAGTCAGTCGTCACGCAGCAACGAAAGCTTGCGCAATGGCAGCGACATCCTGGCCCAGGCCTTCGCCCAACGGGGCGATTTTGCCAATGCCTACCACTACCAGCGGCTGTGGGTGGCCTATAAGGATTCGGTGACTGGCGAAGAGACGCAGAAGAAAACCAGCGCCCTCCGCTACGGCTACGAGCTGGATAAAAAGCAGAGCCAGATTATCCTGCTTAAGCAGCGCCAACAGCTGCAAGCCCAGCAGGCGGCCCGGCAGCACCAAAAAATGCTGGGCTTGCTGGCGGGCGTACTGGGCCTGGTGCTGCTGGCGGCGCTGCTGGCCCGCAACGTTTTCCTCAAGCAACGGGCCAACCGGACGCTGAACGTGAAGAATGCCCAGATTGCCCACCACCGCGACCAACTGGACAGCACTCTGACCAAGCTGAAAGCCACCCAGAGTCAGCTGGTGCAGAGCGAGAAGATGGTGGCCCTGGCGGCCCTCACGGCGGGCGTGGCCCACGAGATTCAGAACCCGCTCAATTTTGTTAATAATTTCTCCGAAGTGAGCTTGGAGCTGGTGACTGAGCTGGAGGAGGAGCGCCAGCAACCCGCTCGCGATGAAAAGCTGGAAAATGAGCTGTTTGGCGACTTGAAGAAGAACCTGCACAAAATTCACCAGCACGGCAGCCGGGCCGGCGACATTGTGAAAGGCATGCTGGAGCACGCGCACGCCGATACCGGCCAGCGCCAGCCCGTGGACCTCAATGCCATGGCCCAGGACTACCTGCGCCTGGCTTACCACGGCCTGCAAAGCAAGCACCAGAACGTCAGCGTTGCGCGCACCTTCAAGCTGGACCCCGACCTGGGGCCGCTCCAGCTGGTGCCGCAGGAAATCGGGCGGGTGCTGCTCAACCTGTTCACCAATGCTTTTTATGCCGTCCAGCACAAAATGGCCGCACTGGGCCCTGCTTACGCGCCCGAAGTGCAGGTGAGCACCCGGCGGCAGGGCGGGGACGTGGAGCTGCGCGTGCGCGACAATGGCACCGGCATCCCGGCCATGGTAGTTGACAAAATATTCGAGCCCTTTTTCACCACCAAGCCCACGGGCGAGGGTACCGGACTGGGCCTCTGGCTCAGCTACGACATCATCACCAAAGGCTACGGGGGCAAGCTCAGCGTGCACACCCAAGAGGGCGAATACACCGAATTCGTGGTGCGAATTCCTTGCGATATTAAAGCCAAAGTGCCCGCCGAAGACTACAAAAAAGTGGCGCAGGACTGAGGTCCTGCGCCACTTGCGGGCAACGTTGGAAATGGGTTCTACAGAATAAACCGGGTGCTCAGAAAGCTGCTTTCCTGGCCGTCCACAATCTCGTTGAAGAGGTGCTTGTTGGCCTCCGTTTGCTTGGTGGCCACCACCGTGCGGATGCTGAACGAGCGCAGGGCATCGTAGACCGAAAGCGTGCCCTCGGCCGAGTCTTTGCGGCCGGTGAAGGGGAACGTATCCGGCCCGCGCTGGCACTGGGCATTGATGTTCACGCGGCTCACCTGGTTCACGAGCTGGTCAATCAGGTCGGCCACTTCCTGCGATTCGGAGCCGAAAATGCTCACCTGCTGGCCGTGGTCCGAGTCGATGATGTACTGAATGGCCTCGTCGACTTTCGCGAAAGAAGCCACCGGCACCACCGGCCCAAACTGCTCTTCGCGCCACACTTTCATGCCGTCCTTCACGGGGTAGAGCAGGGCGGGGTACATGAGCGGGCCGGCGCTGGTGCCGCCGCCTTCGTTCACTATGCGGGCGCCTTTGGCCTGGGCATCGGCAATAACTTCTTCGAGGTAGCCGGGCTTTTGGGGCTCGGGCAGGGGCGTGATGTTCACGCCCGCGTCCCAGGGCATGCCGGGTTTCAGCTGGTTGATTTCGAGGGCGAAGCGCTGCACAAAGTCCTCGGCAATGCTCTCGTGCACCATAAACAGCTTGAGCGCGGTGCAGCGCTGGCCGTTGAAGCTCAGCGCGCCCAGCACGGCTTCCCGCACGGCCACGTCCAAATCGGCATCGGGCATGATGATGGCCACGTTCTTGGCATCGAGCCCGAGGATGGCGCGGAGGCGGTTGGATTTGGGGTGCAGCTTCTTGAGCGAGTCGGCCACGCGGCTGCTGCCGATGAGGCCCAGCGCGTCAATCTTGCCCGAGGCCATGAGGGCCGGCACCACGGCGTTGCCGCGCCCGTACACCGTGTTCACCACGCCCTTGGGGAAGGCTTCGGTGAAGGCCTGGAGGAGCGGGAAGTGCAGCAGGGTGCCGTGTTTCGGGGGTTTGAATAGCACGGTGTTGCCCATAATCAGGGCCGGAATCAACATGCAGAACGTCTCGTTCAGCGGGTAGTTGAAGGGACCCATGCAGAGCACCACGCCCAGCGGCGAGCGCCGAATCTGGCCAATAATGCCTTCGGTGATGGTGAAGCGCGACGAGTCGCGGTCCATGTCCTTGAGCGAGTCAATGGTGTTGCGGATGTAGTCGACGGTGCGGTCGAATTCCTTCTCCGAATCGGCGGCCGACTTGCCGATTTCCCACAGCAGCAGCTTCACGATTTCGGCCTTGCGGGCCACGATGAGGCGGGTGAATTTCTCCACCGCCGCAATGCGGTTGGCCACGCTCATGGCGGGCCACTCGCCCCGGCCGTGGTCGTAGGCGCGCACGGCGGCATCGAGGGCTTTGAGGCTTTCGGCCTCATCCAGCAACGGATAGGAGCCGATGACGCGGGGCTTGAGCGAGCCATCGGGCTGGCGCTCGGCCATGGGCGAAATGACTTCCTGCGTGGGGCCGGCCCACTCGCGCAGCTCGCCGTCGAGCAGGTACTGGCGCTGGTGCAGTGGCTCAGTCAGCCGCCATGCTTCGGGAATGCCCGCTTCGTTGGGCGGGAAGAGTTGCGTTAGACTTTCTGTGGTTACAGACATGGGTCAGATGGGGAAACAGTGTGCGGTGCGAACCTACACAAAAGCCAATGGCAATCGGAATTGTTGGTTCCTGGCGGCCCTTAGGCCGGAATTTACGGGAACGTTTGCGGGGCATACCCGAAGAGATAGGCCGTATGTTCGGGCAAAAAATATTTTTCGCCCCATGCCACTCCGACTCCTGCTTCTGCTCAATTTCGCCGCGGCCGCCTACCTCACCGGCCTCATCTGGACAGTGCAGGTCGTGCATTACCCCAGCTTTGGCAAGGTGCCGAAGGAGGCCTGGGCAGCCTTTCACGCGGCCCACACCCGCCGCATGAGCTACGTGGTGCTGGCCCCGATGGTGCTGGAACTTGGCCTGGCCATCTGGCTGGCCTGGGCCGGCCGCGCCGCGCTGCCCGGTGGCGCGGGCTGGTGGAGCCTGGCTTTGGTTCTCCTGATTTGGGCGGCCACGTTTTTTATTTCGGTGCCGTTTCACAATCGCCTTGAACAAGGCTACGATTACATCGCCATCGACGGCCTCACGCGCACCAACTGGCTGCGGACGCTGGCCTGGACGGCACGGGCCCTGCTGCTGGGCTGGCTGCTGGTATAATAAAATAAAAACCCCTCGCCGGACGTGCCAACGAAGGGGTTGATAAAAATCGCAGGGAGACGTTAGTTGCCGAGCAGACTTTTCTCGCGCGTGGCCTTAAACTCCGAGCCTTCCTTCCACTTCGGAAAGGTCGTTTCGCTGGCTAGCTTTTGGCCGATACGGAACAGCAGGCGGGCATCCTGGGCAGCGCCGCGCAGGTCCCATTTGGGGTCGAACTGGTCGGAGGGCTGGTGGTAATTCTTTTCTTCAAAGTCTTTGCGCTCCTTCTCGGCGAAGGCTTTGCCGTGCAGGCGGCTCTCGAACTCGCCGCTGGCGTACAGGGCCGGGATGCCGACTTTGGCGAAGCTGAAATGGTCGGAGCGGTAGAAGCTGCCGGTTTCGGGGTGCTGGTAGGGGATGACGTAGCGGTTCTGCTCCTTGGCAGCGGCGCGGGCGTAGTCGTCCAGCTCCGATTGGCCGTAGCCGGTGATGGTCAGGTCGCGCATCGGCCCGAAGGCCAGCAGCTCGTCCATGTTGATGTCGGCCACGGTGTTGGCCACCGGGAACAACGGGTGCTGGGCGTAGTAGTCGGAGCCCAGCAGGCCCTGCTCCTCGCCGGTCACGGCCAGGAATACGATGCTGCGGCCCGGCGTTGAGTTGGCCTGCACGAAGCCGGTGGCAATGGCCAGCAGGCCGGCGCAGCCGCTGGCGTTGTCGAGGGCGCCGTTATAAATCGAGTCGCCCGCCACGGCCTTGCCCACGCCCAGGTGGTCCCAGTGCGCCGAGTAGATGATGTATTCCTTGGGCCGCGTGGTGCCGGGCAGCACGGCCACCACGTTTTTCGAGGCTTTGAGCGTGATTTTATTGTGCAGCGTGGTACTGATGCTCAGCCCGAAGGCCTTGCCGTGGAAGCCCGGTTTGTTGGCGGCGGTGTAGGCTTCGTCGTAGTTCTGGCCGGCCGCCGTGAAGAGGCGCTTGGCGGCGTCCAGCGTTATCCAGCCTTCCACGGCCAGCTTACTGGCGCCGTGGTCGGGCGTTTGGGGGTGCAGCTTGGCGCCACCGTTGCTGCTTTGCACCACCGTCCAGGGGTAGGAGGCGGGCTTGGTGTCGTGGATGATGAGCAGGCCGGTGGCGCCGTGCCGGATGGCCTCCTCGTACTTGTAGCCCCAGCGGCCGTAATACGTCATGGCCTTGCCCTTGAACAGGATGGTGTCGTTGCCCGCGTTGCCGGGGTCGTTTATCAGCACCACCACGGTCTTGCCTTTCACGTCGAGGCCGGCGTAGTCGTCCCACTTATACTCGGGCGCCGTCACGCCGTAGCCGGCAAACACCAGCGGCGAATTCTTGATTACAACCGTGGGCTGCTCCCGCTCGGTGAGGAACATGTAGTCGGCCCGGTACTTCAGGGTCAGGCTTTTGCCGTTGCCGCCGATGGTCGCGGTCGAGTCGGGCGTGCCGGCTATTTCCACCAGCGGCACCGCCTGGAAGTAGCTGCCGTTGGGGCCGGGTTGCAAGCCCAGCTTTTTAAATTCCGAAGCCAGGTAAGCCGTGGCTTTTTCCTCGCCGGCCGTGAAGGGCCGCCGGCCCTGGTACTCATCCGACGCCAGCACCTTGATGTGCCGGGCGATGAGGGCAGGCGTGATGCCATCGGCCGGCGCGGGCACGCTGGCCGTGTCGGTGGGTTCGGCTTCGGTTGGGGCAGTAGTAGTTGCCGTTTCCGACGACGAGGTTTTGCCCTGGCAGCTCGCCAGCAGCAGGCCCGCCGCCGCCGGCACCAGCCAGCCGCGAAATGTGGATAAATGCATCAGTACAAGTCGTTACGCCCGGACTGAGCCCGGACTGCCTACAACCGGGCAAAATGCTCGGCCGCAATCCGCGCGCCTTCATCGGTGCAGATGCCGCGAATGTAGTACAGGAAGATGCTGCGAAACACTTCGCCCGGGCTGAACCGGTCGGGCGGGAAAATCCGGGGGTTGAGCAGGAGGTTGAGCTGCTCAATCAATATCTTGGTTACCAGCTGAATATTAATGTCGGAACGAAACAGACGGTTGCGGATGCCATCGTTCAGCAGCTGCTGCAGCTGCGGGGCCGAGTAGCTGGCGAAATGCTCCGTTACCACATCCCAGACCCGAGGAAAATCGGTCTGCAAATCGCCGTAGAAATGGCTGGGCACCAAGGCCAAATCGCGCAACCCGAGCTGCAACAGGCCATACAGCCGTTCCACCGCCGACGAATACTGGGCGTAGAGGGCGCTGTGCTCGCGTTTCTGCCGCTCAATATCGGCCAGCAGGGCGTGGTGCACCAACGTGGCGCGGTCGGCAAACTGGGCCGTGAGGTCGGGCACGGTGGTGCGCAGGGCCGTGGCCAGCTGCGCATCGGTAGCGGTGTGCAGGCCGTGTTGGTAAAAGACGGGCATGGCCGCCTCCAAAGAAGCCGCCGAAGGAGTAAAATCGGGCATAAGTGGGAAACAAAGGAATGCGTCTAACGGAGGAGCCGCCCCGCAAGTTGGGCGGCCCGGCAGGCCCCGAAATCAACGGCGGTGGTGGGCCGATAAATCTTACTGGATTGCGCCCAAAAGGAAGAAAAACAGCAGCTGCGTGAGGTAGACCAGCGGCACCAGCGGGTTGAATTTAACGAAGCGCGCCCGATTGAACAGCATCTGCAGAATGCAGGCGATGATGAACCAGTCGCGGAAATTTTGGAGCGGAATGATATTTGCCGTCCAGTGCCAGAAATCGTAGTGGCCGGCCACCGGCTCCAGGCAGGCATCGAAACCCACCATGAGCAGGGCGGCGAGGATGGTGCGGGGCAGCTCGGGCAGGGGCAGGTAGCGGGCCAGGGTGCCGCACACATACGTTAGCACCAGCCAGTTGAGGCCAATGAGGGGCGGCACGCCCACGAACGGCGGCATATCCAGCAGCTTTGGGCCCAGGGTGCTGCCGTAGGTGTAGTGCCCGAACACCTTGCCGGTGTTCACGCCCACAAACTCGGCCAGCACGCCCAGCAGCACCACCGAGAAGCAGAACCCCCAAAAACCGGCCCCGCGCCCCGGCTGAAACGCCACCAGCAGCCCGGCGGTGAGCACCAGCGTGAGGGGCGTGAACTTGAGGTAGAAATCGGGATTCTTCGAAAAAGCCAGCCCCACGAAGCCCGTGATGTGGAACAGCAGCACCAGGCCTTGGGCCACGCGCAGTCGGCCGGTAGTTGCGGCCGGTAGCGGCTCGGTGTAATCAACCATGTTTTAAGGAACGAGGAATAAAGCCGGGGCGTGAAGAATGAACAGCTGACCATTCCTCCCTCCTCCGGCTTCATTCCTCATTGATAAGGGACGAAACGATTTTGGCAGATAGCAGGCACAGCGGAATGCCGCCGCCCGGATGCACGGAGCCGCCGCAAAAGTACAGCCCTTCGAGCCGCCCCGAAAAATTGGGGTGCCGCAAAAACGCCGCCAGCGCGTTGTTGGAGGAGCTGCCGTAGAGCGCGCCGCCAAACGACGACGTGTCGGCCGCGATGCCGGGCGGCGTCCAGGTTTTCTCGACGGCAATCAGCGGCTCGATGTCGGTGCCCAGTGCCCGGCTTAGCTTCCGGAGCACGCTGGCGCGGGTTTTCTGCGTCAGGGCGGCCCAGTCCTGGCCCTGGTCGTGGGGCACGTTCACCATCACAAACCAGTTTTCGTGGCCGGCCGGGGCGTCGGTGGGCGTTTTTTTGGAGGTCACGTTCACGTACACCGTCACGTCATTGGCCACGGTTTTATCCTGAAAAATGGCCTGAAACTCGCGCTGATAATCAGCCGAAAAAAAGATGTTGTGCAACTCCAGCTCAGCAAATTCTTGGGTGATGCCCCAATAAAAAATGAGCGCCGAGGAGGAGCGGGGCTGGGCCAGCGTGCGCTCCGGCGCGGGCTGGCCCGGCAGCAGGCGCCGGTAGGTGGGCACCACGTCCATGTTGCTCACCACCCGGCCGAAGTCGTACACCTCCAGCACGGTGCGCACGCCGGTCACGCGGTTTTCGGCCGTCACGATTTCCTCCACCGGCTCATTGTAGCGGAATTTCACCCCGAACTCCGTGGCCAGTTTCACCAGGCTTTCGGCGATGGCGTAGATGCCGCCTTCGGGATAGAAAGCACCGATTCCGTGCTCCAGGTGCGGAATCATGCTCAGCGTGGCCGGGGCCTGGTAGGGGTCCGAGCCGTTGTAGGTGGCGTAGCGGTCGAAGAGCTGCACGAGGCGCGGGTCGTTGCCAAAGGCTTTTTCGTGGCGCTGGTGCATGGTGCCCAACAGGCCCAGCCGCGGTAGGGCGGCCACCGCTTTCAGGGTTTCGGGGCTGAAATAGGTGCCGGCTTTGTGCAGCGACTTGTGCAAAAAGGTGCCCGCCGTAGCGTCATACGCCTTACCGGCGTGCGTCAGAAACTCGGTAACTGCCGCCGCTGGCGTGCCCAGCTTTTCCTCCACTTCGGCCGCGAATTTCCCCGCTTCAGCCCAGGCCGTGAGCCGCGTACCATCCGCAAAAAAGTAGTTGGTGATGGGGTCCAGCCGTTCATACCGGAAGTAGTCGGCCGGCTCGCGGCCCGCCAGCCGGAAAATATCATCCACCAGCTGCGGCAGCGTGAAGAGCGACGGCCCGGCATCGAACCGATACCCGCCCGGCAGCGCGAACTGCTGCATCTTGCCCCCAAACGTGGGCCCGGCCTCAAACACCGTAACGGCATGCCCCGCCACCGCCAGCCGCACCGCCGCGGCAATGCCCGCGATGCCCGCCCCGATGACGGCGACGGGCTGCCGGGAGGGCGACACTTTTTTTGCTTTTGTAAACACAGAACTGCTAACCAACGCAACCGGGGAAGATGTTTGGCTGATGCCGACGGGCATAGCACATTGTAGCGCAGACTTTGAGCGTCTGCGCGTGCACGACACCCGCTCGACCGACCCACGCGGACTCCCAAAGTCCGCGCTGCATTGCTTACTCCACGGCCAGCACCAGCCCTTTCAAATACGCGCCTTCCGGGTGGAACAGGCTCACGGGGTGGTCGGCGGGCTGGGTGAGGCGGTGCAGGATGCGGGCCGGCCGGCCGGCTTCGATGGCGGCGGCCAGCACCGCGCCTTCGAATAATTCGGGGCTCACGACCTGGGAGCAGCTGAACGTGAACAGCAGCCCGCCCGGCGCGAGGTGGGCGATGCCGGCCGCATTCAGGCGCTTGTAGCCCATGAGGGCGGCGTGGCGGGCGCCCATGTGCTTGGCATAGGCGGGCGGGTCGAGGACCAGCAAATCGTACTGGGCCGAGTGGTTTTTGAGGAAGCCGAGCACGTCGTCGGGGTAGGCGGCGTGGCGGTCGGCGTGGCGGGAAAGCTCGGCGTTGCGCTCGGTGAGGGCAATGGCTTTCTTGCTGGAGTCGACGGAATGCACCAGCTCGGCGCCGGCTTCGAGGGCGTAGACGGAGAAGCCGCCGGTGTAGCAAAACGTGTTGAGCACGCGGCGGCCGGGCGAATAGCGGGCCAGCAGGGCGCGGTTGTCGCGCTGGTCAATAAAGAAACCGGTTTTCTGGCCGGTTTCCCAGTCCACGGCAAACTGGTGGCCATTTTCGGTCACGAGGTGCTCGGTGCCGGTGCTTTCGCCGAAGAGGTAGCCGTTCTGGGCATCGGGCACGGCGTTGCCGGGCACGGTTTCGGCGCTCTTGTCGTAGATGGCGCGCAGCTTATCGCCGAACACTACTTGCAGGGCGGCTGCGATTTCGGGGCGGGCGCGATACATGCCCACGCTGTGGGCCTGCACCACGGCCACGTCGCCGTACACGTCGATGATGAGGCCCGGCAGGCCGTCGCCCTCGGCGTGAATGAGGCGAAAAACGTCGGTATCGGCCGCGCCGGTCAGGCGCAGGCGCTGCCGCAGCTGGTAGGCATTGCCCAGCTTGGCCTGCCAGAATTCGGCGGTGGGCAGCACGGCGTTCTGGCCAAAATCCAGCATGCGCACGGCAATGGAGCCGCCGCCCGAAAAGTGGCCCACGCCCAGCAATTCGCCATCAATGGCTTCGACGAGCACGGCGTCGCCCTCGTGGGTGTCGCCCTTCACGCGGGCAATGGCGCCGGAGAATACCCAGGGGTGGCGGCGGCGTAGGGAGTGGTCTTTTCCGTTTTTGAGGACGATGGTGGCGGGATTTAGCATAGGACGGCAAAGGTACGGCCCGCTATGTGCGAACTTTGCGGTCCCGTTTCCGTCCTTCCCCTTTCTCCAATTCCCACCCATGCCCGCCCGCCTTGCCATTATCGACTTTGAGCCTGCGCATCAGGTCGCTTTTCGGATGCTGAATTACGAAGTGAACTACGAGTGGATTTCCCGCTATTTCAACTCCGAACGCCCCGACGACCAGTCTCTCGATTACCCCCAACGACGCATTCTGGATACCGGCGGCCACATTCTGATGGCCGTGTGCGACGGCGAGATTGCGGGCACCTGCGCCCTCGTCAAAGAACCCGACGGCGTGTATGAGCTCGCCAAAATGGCTGTTGCTGCCCGCATGCAGCGGCACGGCATCGGCTGGGCGCTGGGGCAAAGCATTCTGTGCAAAGCCCGGCAGCTGGGCGCCCGCCGCGTGGAAGTGATGCTGGACGCCGACATGCGGCCGGCCCTGGCGCTCTACGACAAGCTGGGCTTTCGGCCCGTGCCCCTGCGGCCGCTGCCCTACAACCGGGGCGATACGCGCATGGTACTCGATTTTTAATTATTTCCGGCCAAACCAGCGCCGGTAAATGGGGCGCCGCCAGGCAAACTGGGCCCACATGGCGGGGTAAATCAGCACGTCGAGCAGGCGGGAAGCGGTGCGGTATTCCAGGTTATCGACGATGAGGCAGCCGCCGTTGGGGCCGGGTTCCAGCAGGTGGCGGTGCTGCCAGTAGCGCAACGGCGGCGGCAGAATCCGGCCTTCGTCCACGAAAAAGTGGGTGCCGTCAGGCAGCACGCCGTCATCGGTGATGAGCGAAGTCCAGGAGAGCTTTTTGACCAAGGTGTCCAGCTCGATTTCGACCACATCACCAGTGCGGCAGCCGTCGAAGCGGCGCAGCTTCAGCTTTGGAAAAGGCGGGGCCAGGGCCAGAAACAGTTCGCGGGTGAAGCCGGCCATTACCTGGGCGGGCGTTTGGGGCACGGCAGTGCGGAGGAGAACGCGCATAAGGTCAGTTATAGGTCAGTTAACAGTGAACAGTGAGCACAAGAACGTCATGCAGAGCGCAGCGAAGCATCTCGCTCGGGGTACTAACTCAATCGATTGGTTTACTGCTGCACGCGAGATGCTTCACTGCTCGCTGCTCACTGCAATCCGGTTACCCGAAACTCGACGCGGCGGTTGAGGCGGCGGGTGATTTCCTGGGCGTTGCTGGCCACGGGCTGGGCACCGCCGTAGCCGATGCCGCTGATGCGGCCCTCGGCCACGCCGTGGCCCACGAGGTAGGCTTTCACGGCCGCCACGCGCTGCTCGCTGAGGACGACGTTCTTTTCGGGCGGCCCCACGTTGTCGGTGTGGCCGCGCAGCTCAATGGTGAGGCGGGGGTTATCGGTCATAAGGCGCACCAGCTGGTCGAGGGCGGGCGCGGAGGTGGGCAGCAGCACGGCCTGGCCCTGCTCGAACTGCACGTTATCGAGCGGCAGCGTGGTGCCCACGGCGAAGGGGCGGAGCAGAATGTCGCGCCGGACGGTGCCGGGCCCCGCCGTCCACAGGGTGTCAATGGCAAGGTAGCCGGCTAGCTGGGCGTGGGCGGCGTAGGGCTGGCCGGGGACGGCCGCATAAGCAAAATTGCCCTGGGCTGTGATGGGCACACTCATTTCGTCGCCTTCGGGCCCGAAGCGTAGCTGCGCTTCGGGCAGGGGCTGCGAGGTGATGGCATTCAGCACCCGCCCCCGCCAAAGCACAACCGTGGGCAGGGGCGCCGCCGGAGCCGTGCGGGGCACGATGCGAAACACGTTGCAGCCGGCCAAATCGGTGTAGGTGCCCTGGCGGACGCGGGTGGCCTTTTGCCGGGCCAGGTCGACCTTGTACAAGGCCCGGGGGCCGGCCAGGTAGAGGCGGCGGCGCCCGGCTTCGTCGTTCTGCATCAGCAGGTCGCTGTAGCCGCCGCGCTCGGGCAGGCCCTCAAGGGGCATCAGGTCGGGGAAGGGTTTCAGGGTGTTGAGGTCAACTTTCAGCAGGGAGCCGTCGGTGCTGTACACGAGGTACATGGTGTGGGCATCGTCGAGGCAGAAGTTGCCGTGGGTGCCCGCGCCCGGGAAGCCGATGGCGCGGTAGAACGGGGCTTTTTGCAGCGGGTCGGTTTTCCAGACCACGGTCACGGCGCCGGCGGTGGGGTCCACTTTCACGAGTTGGTTGGCGTCGGAAGTCAGGAAATACAGGTCGCCCTTGTCGTCGGTAGCGGCCGAAATCCAGCTGACATCGGGGCCCTGCGCCGGCAGCCGCCAGGTGGTGTAGCGGCCCTGGCGTGCGGCGGGGTCGTAGCGGTACACCAGCTCGGGCGCATCGGTAGGGGCCTTGGTTACCGAGTACAGGCAGTTATCAAACCCCTTGGCTAGCGCGTAGGACTGAAACGGCAACGCCTGCCGGTGAATGATGGGCTGGTTGGTAAGGTCTTCGGTTGCAAACTCGTGGATGGTGCGGCAGTCGTCCAGCAGCTGGCCGTCGACGCGGTGGCTGGCCGCGATGCCGTACATCTTGTTGTCGCACTGCTGGTCGGCGTAGCGGCGGCTGGGCAGCCCCTTGGCCGTGAAGGCGAAGGATTCGACCAGCTGCTGTCCCTGGGCCAGGTAGCGGCCGTCCTGGCTGGTTTCGGCCCGGTACTCGGTGCGCAGCTCGTAGCCGCCGCGCCACACCTGCCGGCCCACCACGTGGGTGCGGGTGAGGGCGGTGGCGGCGTAGGTATAGTCGTAGCGCACCTCGTCGTAGGGGCCGTTGTCGCGCTGCTCAATGCGCAGCACCTGGGCCTGGGGCAACCGCAGCACGCGCCGCCATGTCGAATCCTGCCCGCCGGCCGCCGTTAGCTTAAGCTCTTTTTCCGCATCGGGCAGCTCCCGCACGGTGAGGGTAGCCACGGCCGGGACCGGCCGGCCCGTGGCGGGCGCGTAGAAGGCGGCCTCGGCCCCGGCCACGTCTTTGCGCAGCTGCCAGGTGCCGGGGTAGGCCACCTGGTAGCGCGCCTGGGCATCGGTGTAGGTGGCCAGGGGCGGTGCCGGCTGGGCGCGCAGCGTCCCTGACAGGGCCAGCAGCAGCAATGGAAACAATCCGCGGGGCGTCAGATACATCTAAAAAGTCCAGAGCCGTCCTACTTCGGCAAGCTCAGCAGGTTTTCTGTTATTCGGTTGATAGTTGAAAACAGACCACTGCCAAGGTAGGGTTGAATAAACAAAAGAGCCCGTTTCTCAGCAAGAAACGGGCTCTGCGTTTGATTGATGCACGTTCAGGCCTCGCTTTTCATGGCAATACCCCCCTTATGATTTACCCCAGCAGCTCCTCGATATCGGCCCGCGTAAGGTGCTTGATTACGGCCTCGTCGGTGGCAATCAGCTCGCTCACCAGCGCCAGCTTGCGGCGCTGCAAGGCCAGGATTTTCTCTTCCACCGTGCCCTGGGTGATGAACTTGTAGGTGAACACCGGCCGCAGCTGGCCGATGCGGTGGGCGCGGTCCACGGCCTGGGCTTCCACGGCGGGGTTCCACCACGGGTCGAGGATGAAGACGTAGTCGGCGGCGGTGAGGTTGAGGCCCACGCCGCCGGCTTTCAGGCTGATGAGGAAGATTTTGAGGCTTTCGTCCTCCTGGAAACGGGCCACTTCGGCGGGCCGGTCGCGGGTGGTGCCATCGAGGTAGGCGTAAGCCAGCTGCCGCTCATCGAGCGCGGCGCGCACCAAACTCAGGTGCTGCACAAATTGACTAAACACCAGCACCTTGTGCCCCTCGGCCACCACGTTGCGAATCATGCGCAGCACCTCGCGCAGCTTGCCCGATTCGTGCGCGTAATGCTCGTCGGCCAGGCGCGGGTGGTTGGCAATCTGGCGCAGGCGGGTGAGGCCCTGCAGCAGCAGAAACTGCGTGCTGGCCGGGCCGTGCTCGTCCAGGTTGCGCAGGATTTTGTTGCGGTAGAAGCTCTTGGTTTCCTCGTAGGCGTGGGCCTGCTCCTCCGTCATCTGGCAGTAGCTCAGCTGCTCCGTTTTCTCGGGCAGCTCCTTGGCCACCTGGGCCTTGTGCCGCCGCAGAATGAAGGGCTTGATGAGGGCGTGCAGCCGCCGGGTGCGCCCTTCGTCCTGGTTCTTCTCGATGGGCTTGAGGAATTCCTTGCGGAAAAATGCCTGCGTGCCCAGCAAGCCCGGGTTGATGAACGACATCTGCGACCACAGGTCCATCGTGCTGTTTTCCACCGGCGTGCCGGTCAGAATCAGGCGGTGCTTGGAGCGCAGCTGCCGCACGGCTTGCGAGGTGGTGCTCGACGGATTTTTGATGGCCTGCGACTCGTCCAGAATCACGTAGTCGAACTTGTAGCTGGCCAGCAGCTCCGTGTCGAGGCGCACGATGCCGTAGCTGGTCAGCACCACGTCGTAGTCGGCAAACCGGTCGGGGTTTTTGTCGCGATAAGTGCCCGTGTAGGCCAGAATGCGCAGGTCGGGCGTGAATTTCTGGGCCTCATTCAGCCAGTTGAACACCAGCGAAGTGGGCAGCACCAGCAGCGAGGCCGCGCCCTGCGCCTCCCCGCTTTCGCGGCGGTGCTGCAGCATGGCCAGCGTCTGAATGGTTTTGCCCAAACCCATATCGTCGGCCAGGCAGCCGCCGAAATGATAGTCCTGCACGAAGCGCAGCCAGTTGTAGCCGGCCTTTTGGTAGGGCCGCAGGATGCCCACGAAGCCAGTGGGCAGCGGGTGGTCCTCCACTTCGGCAAAATCGCGCAGCTTGGCCAGCTTGCGGCCCATGCGCACGGTGGCCAGCTCGCTGCTCTGCAGGTCGGCCACCAGGGCCAGGTGGTGGCGGCGCAGGTTCAGACCGTCGGCCGTCTCTTCGCCGAAGGCAAACAGCTCCATATAGTCCGTAAACCACTCTTCGGGGATGATAGCAATCTGGCCGTTGGGCAGTTTAAACTCGCGGCGGCGCTGCAAAATGTGGCCCCGCAGCCGGATAAACGGAATTTCAATGTCGCCAAAATGCACCGTGCCGCGCACGTCAAACCAGTCGCCGGCTTCCTGAATGCCCACCTGAATACGGGTAGGGCCAATGAAGTAGCTTTTGGTGGCCGTGGCGGCGGCCTCCACGGTGTAGCCCAGTTCGGCCAGCGCAGGCGTGTTGTCGTGCAGCCACTTAAAGGCCTCGCTTTTGGGCAGCGTGGCGTGCCCATTCTCTACCGTGAGCCGGCGGGCGTGCAGCTCTTCCACGGTGGCCTGCTCCTGCTCAGGGTTGCGCAGCAGACGGTGGAATACGTAGCTGTCGGGCGTTTTTTCCAGGCGCACGCTCACCGGCTTGTCGGTGCCCAGGGGCATGAGGTGCGGGCCGTAGCGGAAGCTCAGCTCGAAGTGAATCTGCTCGGTTTCGGCCCCGCTTAGCAGGGGCGCAATGGGCTTGGGCATGGGAATGCGGCCCCGGCGCGGCGGCCCGGGCGGGCGCACGGGCGCTTCGGGCGCGGCCGGGGCCGGCAGCGAATCGCTGAACGTGAGCCGGGGCCGGGCCACGTAGCGCTCCGACCGAATGTCGAAGCCGCGGGCGTGCACCTCAAACGCCTCCATGAGCGGAGCCACAAACTTCTGGAAGTAGCTTTCTTCCACCTGCCGGGGCACCACAATAAATTTCTTCTTCAAGAACGGCAGCAGCTTGCGCCCGTCCACATCGGTGCGGAAAGAATACAGCAGGTCGTTCAGCAGCAGCCAGGCCGGTTGCACGCACACCAGTACGGCATCTTTGTGCTGAAAGTCAAGCCGCTGGCCCTGGTACTGGATGGTGGGGAAGTAGTGCGTGCCTTCCTCGTTGCGCCGGAAATGGAACAGGATGGACGCCTTGGCCGGGGCCATGCCGATTTCTTTCCACGTAGGCTCGCCGTCGCGGCCCATGATGAACACGCGCTTGCCCGCCAGCCGGGCCAGCAGGCCGCCCATGCGCGTTTGCACGTGCCGGGCAATGGCCTCCTGCATCGGCTTGTCGCCTTTGTCGGGGTTGTAGGTTTTGAGAAAGAACTCGGCCGTGGCGATTTTGCGGGGCCAGAATTCCTTCACCACCGCTTCCTGCTGAATCTGGTCGCAGAACTCCACCAGCTCGAAGTCGGTGGCGTCGAGGCCGTCGGCGAATTCGTGCGCGTTTTTCCCCGAAACGGTCTGGTGCTGAAGCGTAAGCTGGCCTCGCGGGCCCAACTGCACCACGTAGGCCGCGAACAAATGTCCGAGGAACTCGTGCTCGAAGAGCGAGTAGATAATTTGAAACGGTTCTGCGGTAGATACTTTCATAGCCGGGCACGCGGAAAGCGCAAGGTAGGGCCGAAAGTGGAAATAGGAACAGTGGAGCTTGTTTTTTGGTCGATAAAATTCGGGCCTACCCACCCAAAACCCATCCCCTGAGACCGGCCTTACAGGTTGTCGCGCAAATCCAAATTACTCGCGTTCAACGCCGGGCGAATGCTGACGGCAAGGGTGATGAAAATGATGGACAGGCAGGTAAAGGCTAGGTCCGAAACCTGCATTTTCACCGGGTAGGCGTCCACCACGCTCGTGGCCATGCCCATGCTCACAAAGCCGAAATGCTGTTGCAGCCAGCAAAGCGTGACGCCCACAATCAGGCCCACGGCCGCGCCCACCAGCGCCACAATGGCGCCCACCAGCAGGAAAGTCCGCCGCACGGCTTGCTGGCTGGCTCCCATGGCCAGCAGCACCGAAATGTCCTTTTTCTTGTCGATAACCAGCATCGACAGGGAAAAAAAGATGTTGAGCGAGGCGATGAGCAGAATGAGGGTGAAGGTGATGAACACGAACAGTTTCTCCACCTTAATGGCTTTGAACAGGCTCACGTGCTGCTCGTCCGAATCCTGCACCCGAAAGCCGGGCCCGAGCTGCCTGCGCAGCTGCGCTTTCACCTTCTCAATCTCAAAACTGGCGCCCACTTTCACGTAAAGCGCGGTGCGGCGGGTGCCGTAGCCCAGCAGGCGCTGGGCAAAGGTGAGCGGCACGAAAATGTAGCTGTCGTCGATGTGCTGCTCAATGAGGAACACGCCGCCCGCAATCAAATCCTGCTCGTTGAAGGCCTTGTCGGGGTCCATTTGCAGCAGCTTTTTGCCGGGCGTGTTGCGCGGGTACAGCAGGCGCATGGGCGCCAGGCGGTTGTTGAGCGTGATGCTGAGCTCGTGCTGCACGCCGGCGCCCACCAGGGCCAGCTCCAGGCTATCGCGGCGCAGGCGGTGGTCGCCCTCGCGGATGTTGGCGTCAATCTGGCTCTGGCCGAAGTAGTTGTCCGAGAGGCCGCGCATTTTCACCACCATCTGGCGGTCGTGGTATTGCAGCAGGGCATTGTCTTCGATGACCTGGGTGAGCAGGGCCACGCCGGGCGTGTTTTCCAGCTGCATCAGGAAGGTGCGGTCCACGTCGAAAGCCTTGCCCTTGGTGGCCGAAATGACCAGGTTGGGGTCCGATTTGCCGTAGAGCGTGCGCACCAAATCCTCCAGCCCGTTGAACACCGACAGCACAATAATGAGCGCGGCCGTGCCCACCGCCACCCCAATCATCGAAATGTTGGAAATGATGGTGATGATGTTGCGCTTGTTCTTGGAACGGAAATAGCGCCGGGCAATGAGGAAGGGGACGTTCACAGAGAGGCGTTAGCGAGCAAAAAGCGCAGGTTAGCCGGCTTTACGGAGAAAGCCGTCCATGAAGTCTTCCAGGCGCTTCAGCCGTCCTTCGTGCTGTTTCAGCACCACCTCGGTCAATTCCTTGATGTCTTTTTTCATGCCCCGGATTTCATCCAGGAAAATGATGTTGAACTGGTCTTGGCGGTCATTGAATTTTTCCTGTCGGTCATTGAATTTTTCCTGCCGGTCATTGAATGCTTCCTGGCGGTCAGTCCAATCGAGTAAGCGTTGGTTGAACAAGCTTTGCTGCTGTTGGAATTGCTGGCCATCCTGACGCAAGCTGCGCACTTCACCAACCAAGTCAAGCAGGGCTTGGTTGGCGACGGTTGCCTGGGCTTCCTGCCGCTCCATCCGATTGAGCAGGGCTTCCATGAAAGTCTGAAAATTGTTGGAGTCCATCGGCCGGGGTAAGGCAAAAAAGAGGGGCAGAACGCGGAAACAAGGTACGGGCTTTTGTCCAGCAACAGCGAAAGCAGCTTAGGTCTACTTCCAGGCCTTCACAATCAGGCCCGTGCCCGAGTCGTGTTTCGTGCGGGCATCGAGCCAGTTCAGCAGCAGGCAGAACGGGAACGTGACCAGGTAATAGAACGGCAAAAACAGGAACCACAGCCGGGACTTGCCCAGCATCAGGATGGGGTATTTCATGCTGAGGCGCCACGAAATCTGGCCCGGCTCGCCGTAGGCGTAGCGGGCTTCGATGCGCTCGAAACCGGCCGTGCTGAGCTTCTGCTGGATTTCGCGGATGTTGTAGCCGTCGCGCACGTGCTCTTCGATGAAGCTGGTTTCGCCGTCGTCGTGCACGTCGGAGCCGCCCTGGTCGCTGGGGGTCGAAATAAGCAGCATGCCGCCGTCCTTCAGCGAGGCGTGGATGTTGCGAAACACTTCCACGTCTTCCAGAATGTGCTCCATCACGTCCACCGATAGGGCCAAATCGAAGGAGTTCGGCTCCTGGTACAGCACCAAATCCTGCACGGCAAACTGCACGTTCTTGCGCCCAATCTGCCGGAAAAACCGGTTGGAGTCGGCCACCTGGTCCTCCTTCACGTCCACGGCCAGGATGTTCCACTTGGGGCTCAGGCCGCTCATCCAGTACGAGTACTGGCCGTAGCCGGAGCCGGCGTCAAGGATGTTCAGGGGTTCCTGGGTGCGGCCTTTGGCCCAGCGGCGCAGCTCGCGGTGCACGTGCCAGGTGCGGAGCAGCAGCAGGTCGAGCAGGTGATAAAACAGCCGGCGCAGCCACGGCGTGCGGTTGAATACCTGGCCGAGCGTCTTCTTAATCGGGTCGTAATACAAGGGAAGTTATGAATTCTGAATTATGAGTTATGAATTCAGCGGGCGGACTTATTGGTCGTCTTTGGGGTTGAAAAGGCGCGGCCGGGCTGGTTTTTCGTTCTCATCGGCGTCGTCTTTGGGCGCGGCCGGGATGTCGAGCGCGCCGAGAATCTGGTCCATGTGGGCGGCGTAAGCGGCGCTGTCGTCGTGAAAAAACACCAGTTCGGGCACCACGCGGGCCGTTTGGCGGATGCGCTTGGCCAGGGCGTGGCGAATTTCCTTGGCGTTGTCCTGGATGATGTCGAGGCGGTCGGTGGCGTTGTTGCCCAGCAGCAGGCTAAGGTACACGCGGGCCTGGCCCAGGTCGGGCGTCACCTTCACCATGCTGATGCTCGGGGCCAGCCCGCCGCTGAAGAGGTGCGGCAGGTCGCGCTGCAACACGGCGGCCAGCTCCTGTTGGAGCAGGCTGGCCATTTTTTGTTGTCGTTTGCTTTCCATATGACTGGCAAAGGTACGGGAGGTTTTATAGGGTGAGGAGGGTAGGAGGGAAGAGGGGGGAGGGGACGAGGGTGAAAACGAAAGCTGAGGCTGTGCCCGTGCAATACCTTTACTGCGGACTCTCTCCTTCTTCCTCACTCACCTCCTCCCCTACAGGTGCTTCGCTTTTTCAAAAGCTCCCTGCCGGCTCAGCTCGTGGCCTTGCTGCTGCTGCTGCTGGCCCTGCGCCTGCCGCTGCTGTGGCTGGGCCTGCCCGTGACGGCTGCCGAGCTGCGGGCCCTGCTGGTGGGCGAGCGGCTGCACGGCGGCGCCATGCCCTACCGCGACCTCTACGACGGCACGGCTCCGCTGGCCGCGGCTTTTTTTGCCGGGCTCGATGCCGTGCTCTCGCGGCCGGTGTGGCTCTACCGGGTGGTGGCGCTGCTGCTGCTGCTCATCCAGGCCCTGCGCCTGAACCTGGTGCTGAACCGCTACGACGTGCATCCCGAGCGCGGCTTTGTGGCGGCGCTCACCTACCTGCTGGTGGGCAGCGTGAGTACCGATTTGGATGCCCTCTCGCCGCTGCTGCTGGGCCAAACGTTCATCATATTTTCCCTGAGCGCGCTGCTGCCCACCTCCCGCGAGGGCTACGACAACCGCCGCCTGTTTCGGGCCGGATTTCTGATTGGCCTGGGGGCGCTGTGCTACCTGCCGCTGGCGTTGTTTCTGGTGGTGGGCTTGTTTGCGGTGGTCATTTTTGCGCCTAATTCCTTTCGGAGCTCGCTGCTGCTGCTGTGCGGTTTTTTCTTTCCGTATGCCTTGGTAATCACGCTTTTTCTGTATACGGGGGCTCTGCCCGGATTCGCGCAGTTCCACCTGCAGCCGGGCCTGACGGACCTCATTGCCAGCGGCCTGCCAGCGGGCCTGCAGCTACGCCTGCTGATAGTGCCCGGCGTGGTGCTCACGTTGGCCCTGTTGCGGTCATTGGGCACGTCGCTGGGCCTGGTGTTCCAGGTGAAATTTCGCCAGCTGATGCTGGTGTGGCTGGTGGTGGCCATTGCCACAGCTGCTGTGGAACGCGGCGCCGCGCCCGGCGTATTGGTGCTGCTGTTGCCGCCACTGGCCTATTTCAGCCTGTTCCTCTGGCAGCGCAATAGCCAAGCCTGGCTGCTGGAGCTGCTGTTGCTGCTCCTCCTCAACGCGGCGGTGGTGCTGCGCTACCGGGCCCAGGTGCCGCGCCTCGAAGCCCTGCTGCACATGCCCGCCGAAAGCCGCTTCGGCTTGCAGCCCGACCCCCGCTACGCCACCCTGCAAGGCCAAACGCTGCTCATTCTTGGGCCCGACGACCGGGCGTATTTTAACAACCATCCCGCCACGCCATACCTGGACTGGGCCCTGTCTCAGGCCGATTTTGGGCACCTTAACGAATACGCTGCCGTGGTGCGGGTAGCCCAAAAAATGGGCCCGGTACCGCCCGATTATTTGCTCGACCAAGTGAACGAAGTGGCCCGACTCAAGCTCCTGCTGCCCGGCATTTTCGGCTCGTATGAGGCCACCGGTACCCCCGGCCTGTATCGCCGGAAGTAGGGGCGCGGGCAAGCCCCGCGCCCCTACACCCAGCACCAGGCCCTGGCGCCTCGCTCGGTGGGCACGCTCCGCAGGAAAACGGCCAGCGGCTCCAGCTCCGTGAGCAGCGAAGTGAGGGTGATGACGCGGCCATCCCGGAGGTGCAGGCGCAGGTAATCGTACCGCGCCCAAAAGGTGCGCCGCGCCCGGCACGTCACCCGTTCAACCTTGGCCAAATCGCGCCGCTCAAAGGGCTGTCGCTGGCCGGCCTCGTACACTTCAAATCCGTTCTCGGCCGCCTGAAAAACCAGCGTGGTTTCGCGGTTCAGCGTCCAGTAGCGCAGGTGCAGCAGCAACGCCGGCCCGCTCAACCCCAGGGTAAAGAGGAAAAAGCCCACCGTCAGCCCCCATTCAAACGTGCTGACTTCCGTGCCGCCCATGGCCACGGCCGGCACCACGCTCAGCCCCGCGCCCAGCGCCAGCAGCGGCCAGAACAGCAGCCGCATTTGCCGCGCCGCCGTGGTCTGGTACACGTGGGTGCGCTTCGAAAAAAGCCCCGTTACCCAGCGTGCTGCGCCCAGCACCACAAACAGCACCACGGCTGCTTCGAGCAGCGGGCGAAGAAACGAGGATTTCATCGGCCGGGAAAGAGCGCCGCGCTATGCATTCACCTGCACCCAGGCTTCGTCGGCCGCGTGCGCCCGCAGCTGCCCGAAGCTTTCCAGCGCCAGCCCGTGCTTGGCAAACACGGCCAGCACGGCATCGCGCCCGGCCGGCTCCACGCACACCAGCAGGCCGCCCGAAGTCTGCGGGTCGCACAGCCAGCTCCGCTGCTCATCCGTAATCGGCCCTACTTTATGGCCATAGCTGGCCCAGTTGCGGCTGGTGCCGCCGGGCACGCTGCCCTGCTTCAAATACGCCTCGGCTGCCGCGATGCGCGGAAGTTTGCCGAAGTCAATTTCCGCCGTCAGGCCGCTGCCTTCGCACACTTCGGCCAAGTGGCCCAGCAGGCCGAAGCCCGTCACGTCCGTCAGGGCCGTCACGGCCGGCAGCTTGCTCAACTCGGCTCCAATCTTATTCAGCTGCATCATTTGGGCGGGCGCGATGTTGGCGTCCTCATCCCGCAAAATGCCCTTTTTCTGGGCCGTGGTGAGAATGCCCACGCCCAGCGGCTTGGTCAAATACAGCTCCGAGCCGGCCGTCGCGGTATCGTTCCGTTTCAAATCCACGATGTCGACCATGCCCGTCACGGCCAACCCAAAAATGGGCTCCGGCGAGTCGATGCTGTGGCCGCCGGCCAGCGGAATCCCCGCCTCGGCGCAGATGCTGCGGGCGCCTTCCAGTACGCGGCGCGCCACGTCGGCGGGCAATTTATCCACGGGCCAGCCCAGCACGGCAATGGCCAGCAGCGGCCGCCCGCCCATGGCGTACACATCCGAAATGGCATTGGCCGAGGCAATGCGCCCGAAATCGTAGGCGTCGTCCACGATGGGCATGAAGAAGTCGGTGGTCGAAATCACCGCCTGCCCCCCGCCAATGTCGTACACGGCCGCGTCGTCGCGGCTGGCATTGCCCACCAGCAGCTTGTCGTGCTGCGGTTGCGCAATGCTGGTGTGCAGCATCTGGTCGAGCACGGCCGGCGCAATTTTGCAGCCGCAGCCCGCGCCGTGGCTGTATTGGGTGAGCTTATATTCCATGGTTATTCAAAAATCGGGGAAGGCACAAAAGTAAGCGGGCGACCCACAATGGGCCGCCCGCGTCGGGTTTCGGCAATGGAACGGCCTACTTAATGCTCACCGGAATCTCCAGCTTGTCCCAGCGCATCACCAGGCCCGTTGGCGTCACCACGTACACCAGCCGCTCGTTCATGTCTGCTTTGCGGGGCATCACCGTCACGCGCAGCGCGTCCTGCTTCTCATCGTACTTGAAAGCGCCCCACTGGTTCGGCACCTTGTTGAAAATCACCGTCCATTCCTTCTCCGTCGGAACCAGGAAGAAGCCGTATTTGCCGGCCGGCAGCGCCTTGCCTTCCACTTTTACGTCTTTGCTGAATTCTACCGTGGTGGCTTCGTTGGCGCCGGCGCGCCACACTTTGCCATAGGGCTCCAGCCCACCCCAGATGGTGCGGCCCTTCACGGCCGGGCTGCTGTAATTCACCGTCACATCGACCGCGCCTATTTTGCCGGTAGCCGTGGCAGCCGGGCTGGGCTTGGGCTCCATAAGCGCCCGCGATTGCGGGTTAGGAGGAAGCATACGCTCCTGCGGGGCCGGAGTGGCTTGGGCATATGCGGCGCCAGTGGTGAGCGTGGCCGCCAGCCCGAAGGCCGCGTGGCGAAGCAATTGCAAGGTTTTCATCAGAGGTATGGTGTTAAAAATGAGCGGGAATTTGCTGGCAATGTTACGGCGCCGCGCCCAGAAATCCGGCGCACTTGGTCAGGGTTTTAAAGGGGGCGAACCTGGCGGAAGGTTGCTTGTCGAATTTTGCCCGCGTCGTACGATTTTTCGAAGGCATTCGGCCTCGGCCGCCAGCCGCACCGCTGGGGTCGCCTTGCATTCCGTTGCCTATTGTCGTACCTTTGCCCCCGAAGTTGGTATTCGCTTTAGCAAAGAGGGGACGCGCAGTCCCCTCTTTTTTTTACCCGCTGGTTTCAATAACTATGTCTTTTGACCGTACCCTGCTGCTGGAAATGCTCCGCGACGCCATCGGCGACCAGGAGTTGTTCATCGTGGGCCTCACCGTTTCCGATTCGGTGATGCCGAAGGTGACCGTCACCCTCGACGGCCCCGAGGGCCTGGCCATCCAGGCCTGCGCCACCATCAGCCGCCGCCTGGCCCGCCGCATCGACGAGCACTACGGCGAGGATTCGGCCTATTCCCTGGAAGTCACCAGCCCCGGTGCCGACCAGCCCCTCACCGACCCGCGCCAGTACCCGCGCCACATCGGCCGCTCGCTGGCCCTGAAACTGGCCGACGGCACCGAAAAAACCGGCACCCTCCTCGCCGCCACACCCGAGGGCGTGGAAATCGAAGAAGTCATCAAACAAAAAACCAAGAAAACCACCTTGCCCGCTGCTTTTTATCCTTTTGGGGACATTCAGGAAGCCAAGGTTGTTATCTCTTTCAAGTAAGCTTTCCCGTTGTTCATTATTTGTTGTCAATTGTTAGTCTCGGGGCTAAAAACTGAACAACCCAATAACGGACAACGAACAATTGACCACTAACAATGAACAGTCACGAACTCATTGAATCCTTCGGCGAATTTGCCCGGAGCAAGAACATTGACCGGCCCACGATGATGAGCATCCTGGACGACGTGTTTCGCACCATGATTCGCAAGAAGTTTGACCAGGACGAAAATTTTGACGTTATCATCAACCCCGATAACGGCGATTTGGAAATTTGGCGCAACCGCGAAATCGTGGACGACAACTCCGAAGACATCTGGGACCACGACAAAATTACCCTTACCGACGCGCAAAAAATCGAGCCCGATTTCGAGGTTGGTGAATCCGTAGCCGAAGGCGTAAAGCTGGAGGATTTCGGCCGCCGCGCCGTGCTCATGGCCCGCCAAACGCTGATTCAGCGCGTGAAAGACCTGGAGCGCGACAACCTCTACCAGAAATACAAAGACCAGGTTGGCGAAATCGTGACCGGCGAAGTCTACCAGGTGTGGAGCCGCGAGGCCCTCATCATGGACAAGGACGACAACGAATTGGTGATGCCGAAAGGCGAGCAAATCCCCAAGGACCGGTTCCGCAAGGGCGACACCGTGCGCGCCGTCGTACACCGCGTGGAAGTGATTAACGGCACGCCGAAAATCATCCTCTCCCGCGCCGCGCCGGCTTTCCTCGAGCGGTTGTTTGAGCTGGAAGTACCCGAGATTTACGACGGCCTCATCGTCATCAAGAACGTGGTGCGCGAGCCCGGCGAACGTGCCAAAGTGGCCGTAGAAAGCTACGACGAGCGAATTGACCCCGTGGGCGCCTGCGTCGGCATGAAGGGCAGTCGCATCCATCCGGTAGTGCGGGAGCTCGAAAACGAGAACATCGACATTATTAATTACACGGATAACTTAGAACTCTATATTGCGCGGGCACTATCGCCGGCCAAAGTGGGTTCTATGAAGATAAATCAGGAGAATGGACGGGTTTCGGTATTCATGAAGCCCGACCAGGTGAGCCTGGCCATCGGCCGCGGCGGTGCCAACATTAAATTGGCCAGCCGGTTGGTGGGAATGGAAATCGACGTATTCCGCGAAGCTATTGACTACGAAGAAGATATTTCGCTGGACGAGTTCCAGGACGAAATCGAGCCGTGGGTATTAGCCGAGCTGAAGAAAATCGGTTTGGATACCGGCCGTGCGGTACTGGCCGTGAAAAAGGACGACATCGTGCGCCGCACGGAGTTGGAAGAGGAGATGGTGGATGATGTGTATCGTATTATCCGCCAGGAATTTGCTGACGACGAAGACCTCGACGACAGCACCCTAGACGCAGCCAAAAGCCGCGTAGCTGCCGGCAAAACGGCCGAAGCGAAAGCTGACGCCACCGGCGAAGAAGCAGCGGTTACGCACGCTTCCGCTACCGAAATTGCCCCTGAACACACTGCGTTGGTGGCCACCGCCACCGACGAAAACGAAGCGACGACTGAGGACGCGGGCGCCAGCTCTCCCGCCGAGCCAGCCCAATGACGGCCGCGCGGCCGGTACGGCAAGGGTAATAAATCGGGCCAGTAGGCACGGTTTGCGCCCTGCTGGCAAGATTTAATGTAATACCTTTGCACTTAGAAGCGTATCGTACGCGAGAAAAGATAGAATGGCGGAAGCAACCCCGAAACGGCTACAACAGGCGGCCAAAGACCTGAATATTGGAATGGACAGGGTGGTCGAGGCCCTGGCCAAGAAAGGTATACAAGTAGAAAACAAGCCCACCACGAAGCTCACGGGTGAGCAAGTGGCGTCGCTTGAGAAAGAATTTGCGGCCTCTGCCCACGACCGGCAGGAAGCTCAGAAAGTCATTCAGGCCAAGCGCCAGAGTGACCTCGACGCGGCTCCGAAGCCTGCGGCGCCCGTGCACCGTCCCGTGCAGGCAACTGCTCCGGCGCCCAAGCCCGCAGAGCCTGTGGCCCCCGTGCCCGTGGCGGCTGCTCCGGTGGTGGCTCCCGTAGCGCCAGTTGTTGCGGTGCCAGCCCCAGCCCCGACGCCAGTTTCCGAAGCGCCGAGCGCTCCCGGACTGAAAGTGTTGGGTAAAATTGAGCTGGACAGCCGAGGCCGCGTAGTGCCTCCGCGCCCCGCGCCAACGGCAACGCCGGCTCCGGTTGCGGCAACTCCCGTAGCTGCGCCTGCTCCCACTCCCGTTGCGCCAAAGGTGGAGGCGCCCGCCGTGTCCGCTCCGAAAGTGGAAGCGCCGGCTGCTGCGACTACGGTTGCTGCGCCTACCCCGGCTCCGGTTGTTGCGCCTACCCCGGCTCCAATAGCTCAGCCCGTTGCCAAGGTTGAAGCAGCTCCGGTAGTTACGGCTCCCCCGGTAGCTCTGGCACCTGCTGCAATAGCCCCAGTGGCGGCGCCTGCTGCTCCGGCCGTTGCACCACCGGTAGCTGCCCCTGCGGCTGCTCCAGTAGCAGCGGCGGCGGCTACCCCGGCCGGAGTAACTGCTCCTGAAGACACCAGCACTATCGTAGCCAAGTCGGACACGCTGAAAGGCCTGACCGTATTGGGTAAGATTGATTTGTCGTCTATCAACAATGACCGGCGTGGCCCGGGCGGCCGTGGCCCCCGTCCCATTGCATCGTCAGATGTGAGCAAACGCGGTCTGCCTGCCGGCCCCGGTCAGAAAAAGCGCACGCGCCTGCCTGGCCCTCCCGGCAGCACCACTAGCCCACCCAGCCCCGGCTACCAAGGCAACCGCCCGGCTGGCGGTCCCGGCCAGGGCGGCGGCTACCAGGGCAACCGGCCTAATACCGGGCCTGGCGGCCCGCGCCCCGGTGGTCCTGGCCAGCGGCCCGGCCAAACGGCGGCTCCCAAGCCGAATGCCCCCGCGCTCACTCCCGAGCAGGCTGAAAAGCAGATTCAGGAGCAGATTAAGGCCACGCTGGCCAAACTCGGCGGCAACAAAGGCGGCAACAATCAGAACCGAGCCAAGTATCGCCGCGACAAGCGGAGCATGCTGGCGGAGGACCGCGAGGCCCTGCGCGCCCAGAACGAGCTCGATGCTAAAATCCTCAAGCTCACGGAGTTCATTTCGGCCAATGACCTGGCCTCGCTGATGGACGTGAACGTGAATGAGGTTATCAAGGTCTGCTTAGGCATGGGCATGTTCGTGTCCATCAACCAGCGCCTTGATGCCGAGGCGATTACGGTAATTGCCGACGAATTCGGCTTCGATGTGGAATTCCTGTCGAAAGAAGAGGAAGAAATCAGCATCGACGCCGGCGACGACGAAGCCGACCTGCGTCACCGCGCGCCGATTGTGACCATCATGGGCCACGTTGACCACGGCAAGACGTCGCTGCTTGACTACATCCGCGATGCGAGTGTGGCCAAAGGCGAGGCCGGCGGCATCACGCAGCACATTGGTGCCTACGAGGTGCGGACCAAATCGGGCCAGCCCATTACTTTCCTTGATACGCCGGGTCACGAAGCCTTTACGGCCATGCGTGCCCGTGGTGCCAAGGTGACGGACATTGCCATCATCGTGGTGGCGGCCGACGACTCGGTTATGCCGCAGACGAAGGAAGCCATCAACCACGCGCAGGCCGCAGGGGTGCCGATTATCATCGCCCTTAACAAGATTGACAAGCCCTCGGCCAACCCCGAGAAAATTCGCGAGGAGCTTTCCCAGATTAACATTCTGGTGGAAGAATGGGGCGGCAAATACCAGAGCCAGGAGGTTTCGGCCAAATCGGGCATTGGTATTGAAGACCTGCTGGAAAAGGTGCTGCTGGAAGCCGAATTGCTCGACCTGAAAGCCAACCCCGACCGCAACGCCATCGGCACCGTTATCGAAGCCTCGCTGGATAAAGGCCGCGGCTACGTGACCACCGTGCTGGTGCAAACCGGTACGCTGAACGTGGGTGACATCATCCTCGCCGGCCCGCACTTTGGCCGCGTGAAGGCCATGACGGACCACCGCGGCAAGAAAATGAAAACCGCGCCGCCCGCTACGCCGGTGCAGGTGCTGGGCCTGACCGGCGCCCCGCAGGCTGGCGACCGGATTCAGGTAATGGAAACGGAGCGCGAAGCCCGCGAAATGGCTACCCAGCGCTTGCAGCTGGCCCGCGAACAGACCATCCGGACCAAGAAACACATCACGCTGGACGAAATCGGTCGCCGCCTGGCTATCGGTTCGTTCAAGGAGCTCAACATCCTGGTAAAGGGCGACGTGGACGGCTCGGTAGAAGCACTTTCCGACTCTTTGCTGAAGCTTTCGACGCCGGAAGTGAAGGTGAACATCCTCTCGAAAGCAGTGGGTGCCATCTCAGAAAGCGACGTACTGCTGGCTTCGGCTTCCGATGCCATCATCATCGGCTTCCAGGTGCGGCCCTCGCAGAGTGCCCGTAAGCTGGCCGAGCAGGAGCAGATTGACATCCGCCTCTACAGCATCATTTACAATGCTATCAATGAGGTGAAGGATGCTATGGAAGGCATGCTGGCCCCAACGGTGCAGGAAGTGGTGACGGCCAACGCCGAAGTTCGGATGGTGTTCAACATCACCAAAGTCGGCTCGATTGCTGGCTGTATGGTGACGGAAGGCACGTTCCAGCGCAAGACCCGCGTGCGGGTGGTGCGCAACGGCATCGTGCTGCATACCGGCGAAATCCAGGACCTCAAGCGCTTCAAAGATGACGTGAACGAAGTTCGCCAAGGCTATGAGTGCGGTATTTCCATCAAGAATTTCAATGAGTTGCAGGAAGGCGACAACATTGAGGGCTTCGAAGAAAAGGAAATCAAGCGGACGCTGTAACCGCAAATCGCAACGTTGCGTGTGAAAACAAAAAGGCCCCGACTGCGCAAGCAGTCGGGGCCTTTTTAGTGCGAAGGCGGCCTACGGGCCGGCTAAATATCCTCGTGAAAATGTCCGTTCCGGAAGTCATTCATGTAGCGCTTGGCACCCCGCAAGGATGCAAAAAGCCCCAGCCGCATACACGGCTGGGGCTTTTTGCATCCTTGCGAATGAATTCTTAAAATAACAGAAATTTCTTGCGATTATGCTTGTGAACCAAGGGCTTGCCAGCGGGGTTGGAGCCGCCAATAGGGTGGCTCATGCCGCGCTTATTCTCCCCAAAACCGGCCTTGGCCTTGAACTTGCGCACCATGAAGCCGTTGCCGCTGCGGTTGGAGTCGAACTGGCGGTCAGGCGAGCCGTTGCGGCCGCCGAAGCTGGTGTTGCCGGTGCGAGCCTCCAGCAATTCGAGCTGCTGGTCGCGCTTTACCTCGTCGGGCGTCATGGCGGCGCGGCGCTGGTTGCGGGCAAGCTCCTGCGCGTTGTTGCCGGAGGTGCGGCGGGCACCTTCCTCACTGGTGCCCTGGCCGGGCGTGGGAAAGGCGGGGCCGGTTTGGGCCCGGGCCGCGAAGGAGGTTGCTAAACTCAGGCCGCCCAGAAGCGCGGCAGCAAGTAAAATTTTCATGTCGGCGAAGCGTGGAGTGGGGGAGGGGGATGGCGGCCTAACGACAGTGAGAAGCGGGTGGTTCACTAAAAACGCCGGAAAAGCGCTATTCGTCATTGAGCTGCCCCTAAGTTCGCAACTTATTTTGAATCGAGCAATTACCTAGGGTAAATAAAACGAGGACTTGAAGCTGAAACAGCAAAACCGCTGCCCATCGCTCGACGGACAGCGGTTTTTTCACGCTGAATGAAAATGGGATGATTACACGCGGCCGGCACGCAGGGAGTCGCGGATTTCCATGAGCAACTGCTGGTCGGTGGTGGGCGGCGGCGCCACGGCTACTACTTCCACAGGAGCTTTCTTCATCTTGTTGGCGGCCTTCACAATCATGAAGATGATGACGGCGATGATGAGGAAGTTAATGACGGCATTGAGAAACAAGCCGTAGTTCAGGGTGCCAACGCCGGCTTTTTTAGCTTCTTCAAGGGTGGCGTAGTGCTGGCCATTCATGGCAAAAAAGAGATTAGCGAAGTCAACCTTGCCCAGGGCCAGGCCTACAATGGGCATGATAACATCGTCGGTGAGGGAGGTGACGATTTTGCCGAATGCTGCGCCGATGATAACGCCGACGGCCAAGTCGAGCACATTGCCTTTAGAGATGAACTCCTTGAATTCGGAAACAAAGCCCATTGTAGTAAAACGGTTAGAGAGTGAGAAACGAAGTGTTGTTTGGGATAAAACTAAGTATTTAAAGGCAAATACATTCATTTGCTTGCCGAGTGCAAAGGTGGCTGGTTATGCTAAGAAAGGCAAAAGGTTTCGCCGACGGGGATTTATAGGCGTCGAACCAGGAAATTGGCCCGACCGGCCCCAACGGGCTTGTGTTCTATCTTTGGCCGGCCCAATTTCTTCGGTTCTCTCTTCGTCATGCCCACTTCCTTCGAAAACCTGCTCTATGAGTTGGATGCTGCCAGCGGCATCCTCACGCTCACCATCAACCGCCCCACCAAGCTCAATGCGCTGAATGCGGCCACCATCGCCGACATCGACGCGGCCGTGCAGCAAGCGTTGGCCGAGCCGGCGGTGCGCGGCATTATCGTGACGGGGAGCGGCGAAAAGGCCTTTGTGGCGGGAGCCGACATTGCCGAACTAGCCGCCCTCACCCCCGAAAGGGCCGGCCGGGCGTCAACCGCCGGCCAGGAGGCCTTTGCCCGCATCGAACAAAGCACCAAGCCGGTGATTGCCGCCGTGAACGGCTTTGCCTTGGGCGGCGGCTGCGAGCTGGCCATGGCCTGCCACATGCGCGTGGCTTCGGACAACGCCCGCTTCGGCCAGCCCGAGGTGAACCTGGGCCTGCCGCCCGGCTACGGCGGCACCCAGCGCCTGCCGCAGCTCATCGGCAAGGGCAAGGCCATCGAGCTGCTGCTGACGGCCGATATGGTGAAGGCCGACGAGGCCCTGCGCCTGGGCTTGGTGAACCACGTAGTGCCCCAGCCCGAACTGTTGCCGTTCTGCCAGCAGTTGCTCACCAAAATTTTGGGCAAAGCGCCACTGGCCGTGGGCCTGGTGCTGGACTGCGTGAACGCGCACTACGCCAAGGACGCCGATGGCTACGAGACGGAAGCCCAGGCCTTCGAACGGGCGTTTGAGAGCGACGATTTTAAGGAAGGAACCACGGCTTTTGTGGAAAAGCGGCCGGCCGTGTTTACCGGCAAATAAGCCTTCTGTCAATGAGGAATGAAGAATGAGGAGTGAAGAATGCCCGACGCGGACACATTCAATTCCTCATTCTTCATTCCTCATTCTTCATTACCTAAAGAATGAGTGTAGTCAAAAAATTAGCCTCGCAAACCGCCGTGTATGGCGTCAGCAGCATTGTGGGCCGGGTGCTCACGTACTTGCTGGTGCCGATATACACGGGGGCCTTTTCGGCGGCAGAATACGGTGTGGTAACGGGGCTGTATGCCTACGTGTCGTTTCTGAACGTGGTGTTTACCTACGGCATGGAAACCACGTTTTTCCGCTTCGCCAACCGGCTGGGGACTGACCGCCAGGAGCTGTACGACCGGGTGATGAGCCTGCTGCTGGTGAGTACTGCCGTGCTTACTGCCGGGCTGATGCTGCTGGCGCGCCCGCTGCTGGGGCTGCTGGAAATTCCGCCCGGCCACGAGCAATACGCCATTTGGGTAGCCTTGATTTTGGGGTTGGATGCGCTGACGGCCATTCCGTTTGCCCGGCTGCGGCTGGAGAACCAGGCACGCAAGTTTGCCACCATCAAGCTGGCGGGCATTGTGGCCAACGTGGTCCTGAACCTGTTTTTTATCGTGCTGTGCCCGGCCGTGCTGAGCGGCAAGTGGCTGCCGGTTTTGCAACCGCTGGTGGCGCACGTGTACGACCCCACGGTGGGCGTGGGCTACATTTTCCTGTCCAACCTGTTTGCCAGCGGCCTCACGCTGCTGCTGCTGTGGCGTGAGCTGCTGGACTTCCAATTCCAGCTGAACCTGGCGTTCCTCAAGCCATTGCTGCAATATGCTTATCCGCTGATGCTGATGGGCCTGGCCGGCATGGTGAACGAAACGCTGGACCGCATTTTGCTGCCCAAGTGGCTGCCGGCCAACTTCTATCCCGGCCAGAGCAGCCTCACGGCGGTGGGCATCTACGGCGCCTGCTATAAGCTGAGCATCTTCATGTCGCTGGTCATTCAGGCGTTCCGCTACGCGGCCGAGCCGTTCTTCTTCGCCCAAAGCACCGAGAAAAATTCGCCGGCCACGTTCGCCATGATTATGAAATGGTTCACGCTGTGCTGCGCCGTGATTTTCGTGGGCATCAGCCTGAACGTGGAGGATATCGGGCCGCTGTTTTTGCGGCGGCCGGAGTACCTGCAAGGGCTGATTGTGGTACCGATTCTGCTGCTGGCCAACCTGTTTCTGGGCGTATACTACAACTTATCGGTGTGGTTCAAGCTCACCGATAAGACGTATTACGGCACTTATATCGGCGCGGGCGGGGCGGTGCTCACCATTGCCCTCAACTTCCTGCTGATACCGCTAATGGGCTACCTGGGCAGCGCCATTGCCACGCTGGCCTGCTATTTCCTGATGGCCATTCTGTGCTGGCGGCTGGGCGACCGGCACTTCCCGGTGCCGTACCCGGCGCTGCGGCTGGGGCTGTGGCTGCTGTTTGCCTCGGTGCTGGTGGCGTTGGGCTGGGGGGTGCCGGTGGCCGGCTGGTGGGCCCGCCACGCCTGGCATGCGGGCCTCACGGCTGGGTTTTTAGCCGCTCTTTACTTGGTTGAGCGGCCGCGGCGGACTACGGTTTAGTAATTACGCAAATGCGGCCAGCCTTGCGCTGCGGCTAAAATGGGCGCTTGCGCCAACGGGCGGGTTCGTCCTTACCGGTTACTTTTGACGGACTTTACGGGTCGCGCCACGGCCCTTAGCCCAGCCTTGCCAGTGAATTTATCGGTCGTCATTCCCATCTACAACGAAGAAGCCAACATCGATGCGCTGCACGACCGGCTGACGGGAGTGCTGGCGCAAATGGCCGTAACGTATGAGCTGATTTTTGTCAACGACGGGTCGGCTGACCGGTCGCTGGCGTTGCTGCTGGCCCTGGCCGCGCGCGATGAGCGGGTGCGCTACATCGATTTCAGCCGCAATTTTGGCCACCAGATTGCCGTGACTGCCGGGCTGGACCTGGCCGTGGGCGATGCCGTAATCATCATCGACGCCGACCTGCAGGACCCGCCGGAGCTGATGCCGGAACTGTACCAGAAGCTGCACTCGGGCTACGAGGTGGTGTATGCGCGCCGCCGCTCCCGCGAGGGCGAAAGCGCCGCCAAGAAGTACACGGCCAAGCTGTTCTACCGCATTCTGGCCCGCATCACCAATATCGAAATCCCGGTTGATACGGGCGATTTCCGCATCATTTCGCGCAAGGTGGTGGATGCCCTGCGGCTCATGCCAGAGCAAAACAAGTTTCTGCGCGGCCAGATTTCCTGGGTGGGTTACCGCCAGACTTTCGTGGAATACGACCGGGCCGAGCGGGCCGGCGGCGAAACCGGCTACACCTACGCCAAGATGCTGCGCTTTGCTCTCGACGGCATCACCGCCTTTTCGGATGCGCCGCTGAAAGTGGCCACCGTGAGCGGGTTCGCCGTGTCGGGCGTGGCTTTTCTGGTGATATTGTACACGCTGTATTCGCGCTTCGTGACGCACGACTACCAGCCGGGCTGGGCCTCGCTCATGGTGAGTATTCTGTTTTTGGGAGGCGTGCAGCTCATCGCCGTGGGCATCATTGGCGAGTACGTGGCCCGGCTATCGGCCAACGTGCGCCAGCGGCCGCTGTACCTGATTTCGGACACCAACATCAAGCAACTCCCCGCCCCGCCGAAAGGCGCCAGCTAATGAACCGTAATCAGGGCTGCGTAGGGGCGGCGCGCAGCTCCCACACCCCGAAGTTGCCCACACGCTTCACTTCCCGGCCCAGGAAGGGTTGCAGGCGCGGGTCGTGGATAGTCACGCTGTCATTCGTGTACAAATAGTGGGCGCCCTGGGCCACGCAGTCGGCCACGTACGGGCGGCCGGTGGGGCTGGGTTCCGTCAACTGCCCCGGGTGCTCGAAGCCGAAGCCTTTCTTGTGCAGGAAATAGAAGTCGATGCAGCCGGAGTCGTCGGGACCCACCAGGCACAGGGCGCCGGGGGGCGTGGCGGCTTCGAGCGCCGCCCGGGTGGCGGGCGTGTACAGCTCCGGGGCCACGTCGGGGCCGCCTTTCAGCCAGCGGTTCACGCCAATGCGGGTGAAGGCCCACACCGGCTGCACCAACAGCAGGGCCAGCAGCCACGGCCGGGTGCTGGGCTGCCGGCGCAGCCACGCGGCACCCCAGGCCGCCAGCAGCATCAGCACGGGCAGCAGGGGCAGCATGTAATAGGTGTGGTACTGCATCTGGCGCAGCTCGATAAGGTAGTAGGCCAGCAGGGCCAGGCCCCAGGCCAGTCCCGGCAGAAACCACGGGTGGCGCACCGGCGCGTGGCGTACCAGCCGCCACAGCCCCAGCACCAGCAGCACCAGCGCGCCGTACCCGAGCAGCACTTCGGGCCAGTCGGACAGCAGGTTGCGCTTAATGATGGCCAGGCCGGTGGCCAGGTCCGAGGCCGGCCGAAACTCCAGGCCGAAATCAGTCAGCCCCGACGTTTTGATGAGGTGCAGCGCATAGGCGTACCAGGCCAGTGGCACGCCCACGGCCACCACGGCGTACACCGCCAACTGCGCCAGCTGTGGCCAGGCCAGGCGGCGTTGGAGCAAGTCGCGCACCACAAACACGCCAATGGGAAAGCCCACAATCAGGAACTGCAGCTTGGTGAGCCCGCCCAGCGCCACGGCCAGTACGCTCAAAATCAACAGCCCCACCTGTTTCGTTTCGCGCCACCGCATAAACCAGAACAGGCCCGCGATAGAGGCCGTCAGGGCCAGCACATCGGGCAGCGCGTTGATGCCGTGGTAGTACAGCTCCGGGCTCCAGGTGAGGCACCAGGCCCCCACGCCCCCCACCCAGGCCGACCCGCTCACCAGCCGCACCAGCTGGTAAAAAGCCACGATGCCCGCCATATAAATCAGCCAGTTGATGATGCGCGGCAACGATTCGTGGAAGCCAAACAAGTGGTAGCTACCGGCCACCAGCCATTCGTAGGACGGAAATTGCATGCCCGTGACGCCGTCGGTGGCGTTGCGCCGGTCCACGCGCGGCTTCAGAATATTCATGCCCTCGTCGTAGAAATTGCGGGCCACGGCCATCGTATTGCTCTGCCGCCACACGTGGATGCTGGTGGGCGGCAGCCGGAAAAACGGCGCGTGCAACAGGAAACTCAGCCCCAGCAGCACCGGCCAAAACCAGCGCGGAAGCCGGTCAACGGCCAACATATCAACAATCCTCATGGGCGCAAACTAGTGAATAAGCTGGGCAAAGGTAGGGCATCCATCCACGCCTGCTGAGGACACTGATGGGGAATGGCGGGCAGATTTGCGGGATAAACTATGAATTATCCAGTGCTAGCACCGGCAAGCACCGGCCCCTATCTTTGCCCGCCCTTCGTGCTTCCCGTCATGCAAATTCCCGTTCTCAACCGTTCGCGCCACCCGCTGCCCGAATACCAGACGCCCCACGCCGCCGGCCTCGACCTGCGGGCCAACCTGGAAGCTCCCGTAACCCTGGCGCCGCTGGAACGGGCTCTGATTCCGACGGGCCTGAGCCTGGAAATTCCGGTGGGCTACGAGGCGCAGATTCGGCCCCGCAGCGGGCTGGCGTACAAGCACGGCATTGGGCTGGTGAACAGTCCGGGAACGATTGATGCCGATTATCGGGGCGAAATCAAGGTGCTGCTGGTGAATTTATCCAACGAGCCATTCGTGGTAAACGACGGCGAACGCATTGCCCAACTGATAGTTGCCAAACACGAAACCATTGCCTGGCAGCCCGCCGACGCGCTGAGCGAAACCCAACGCGGCGCGGGCGGGTATGGAAGCACAGGGAAAAGCTAATTGTCAGATGTTGGTTGTCGGTTGCCAGGAATTAGCTTCGGCCGCCTCCCGGCAACCAATCACACTGATGCGGGCACTTCCGAAAGATTGAAAACAGACAACCATTAACCGACAACCAGCTAACACATGAAAATCATCGTCCCGATGGCCGGCATGGGCAAGCGCATGCGCCCCCACACCCTCACCGTTCCCAAACCCCTGATTCCGATTGCCGGCAAACCCATTGTGCAGCGCCTCGTGGAAGACATTGCCAAGGTGTGCGGCGAGCCGGTGGACGAGGTGGCTTTCATCATCGGCCGCTTTGGGGCCGAAGTGGAAAAAAGCCTGGTAAAAATTGCCGAATCGGTGGGCGCCAAGGGCACCATTGTGTATCAGGATGAGCCGCTGGGCACGGCCCATGCCATTTTGTGCGCCAAGGAATCGTTGACCGGGCCGCTGGTAGTAGCCTTCGCCGACACGTTGTTTAAGGCCGATTTTACGCTGGATTCCAGCGTGCCCGGCACCATTTGGGTGCAGCAGGTGGAAGACCCGCGCCCGTTTGGCGTGGTGAAGCTGAACGAGCAGGGCCAGATTACGGAGTTTGTGGAGAAGCCGCAGGAGTTTGTGTCGGACCTGGCCATCATCGGCATTTATTATTTCCAGGACGGCGAGTACCTGCGCACCGAACTGCAGTATTTGCTCGATAACGACATCAAGGACAAAGGCGAGTACCAGCTCACCAACGCCCTGGAAAACATGAAGAACAAAGGCACGGTGTTCGTGCCCGGCCGCGTGACCGAGTGGCTCGACTGCGGCAACAAAGACGCCACCGTGTTTACCAACCAGCGCTACCTCGAATACCTGAAGGAGCGCGGCGAGTCGTTGGTGGCCAAATCAGCCATTATCACCAATTCGGTGCTGCTGGAGCCGGTGTACATCGGCGAGAATGCCATCATTACCGACTCTGTGGTGGGGCCGCACGTGTCGCTGGGTGCCCACGCCAATGTGCGCGACTCGCGCCTGTCAAATTCCATCGTGCAGCAGTCGGCTTCGGTGCTCAACGCCGTCATCACCAACTCCATGATTGGCAACTTTGCCAGCGTAACCGGGGTGCCCTCCGACCTGAGTCTGGGTGATTATAACCAGCTGCGGGTGTGACATTTTAAGACGAAAATACGTTACCAACGACGCGGCCTTCTGACGGGGGCCGCGTCGTTGGCTATTATTACCCGTAATTTCGTAGGCCGGACCCACGGTTCGGCTTTGTTGTGTATGCGTCAAGTTGTTCTTATTCTGTTGTTTTGGGTGAGCCTGCTGGCCGTGGGCTACGCGCAGCCCACGGATGGCGCCCCCGGGCCGCCCGCCAAGCTGAGCCGCAAGGAGCAGCGGGCCCTGGAAAAAGAACAGCGCGAGCTCGACAAGAAGCTGGCCGAAGCCCGCGCCAAGCGTGCCACCGCGCCGCCGCTCTCGGAACGGGAGCAGGAGCAGAGCGAGGCCCTGTTTGTGGACGGCGTGAAATACGTGCTGCTGGAGGACTACACCAAGGCCCTGGAGCGCCTGCTGAAAGCCTACGCCCTGAACCCCGACAACGCGGCCATCAATTATAAGATAGCCGAAGCCAACCTGCTGAGCGGCAACCTGCGCGACGCCACCAACTACGCGGAATCGGCCACCCGCCTCGACCCCAAGAATGCCTACTACTACCTGCTGCTGGCCCAGATTCAGGCCAGCCAGAAGCAGTACGAAGCGGCCACCAAGACGTATGCGTCCCTTATCAAGCAGGTGCCTAATTCCGGCAGCTACCTGTTCAATCTGGCCGACCTGTACCTGGCCCAAAACCGGCTGCCCGAAGCGCTGACCACGCTGGAACAGGCGGAGAAGGAATTTGGCCAGGTGGATGAAATATCCTTCAAAAAGCAGCAGATTTACCTCAAGCAGAACAAACTGGATTTGGCGTTGGCCGAAGGCGACAAGCTCATCAAGGCCAACCCCACCGAGCCGCGCTACGTGCTGGCCCAGGCCGAGATGTACGCCAGCAACAACCGCCTGACCGATGCCGTGCGCGTGGCCCAGCAGGCCCTGCGCCTCGACCCCGACAGCCCCCAGGCCCACATGATTCTGGCCGAAGTGTACCGCCAGCAAAGCCAGCCTGACCAGGCCGCCCAGCAGCTCAAGCTGGCCTTCGCCAGCCCGGCCCTGGACATTGACGAGCGGGTGCGCATCCTGGTGGGCTACATCAAGCAGCTGCCGAACGCCAAGGAATCGGTGAACCAACTGGCGCGGGACCTGGCCACGGCCACCATCAAGACTTATCCCAAGGATGCCAAATCCTACGTCGTGGCCGGCGATATTCAGACCCTGACCGACCACAAAAAAGAAGCGCGCAATACCTACCTGCAAGCCCTGCGCTTCGATAATTCCAAGTTCCAAATCTGGCAGCAGGTCGTGCTCATCGATGCCGAGCTGAACCAGACCGATTCGCTGCTGGCCCACACCGACCGGGCGCTGGAGCTGTTTCCCAACCAGTCCTCGCTGTGGTTTTACAACGGGGTGGCGCATATGCTGAAAAAGCAGCCGGCCAAGGGCGTGAAAGCGCTGGAGCACGGCCGCAAGCTGGTGGTGAACAACGCAGAACTGCTGGGGCAGTTCGACGCGCAATTGGGTGATGCCTACCACGAATTGCACGACACGGAGAAGTCGGACGCGGCCTACGAAGCCGCCTTGGTGAGCGACCCCAACAACGTGCAGGTGCTGAACAATTACAGCTATTTCCTGTCGTTACGAGGCGAAAAGCTGGACAAGGCCAAGCAGATGTCGGGCAAAGTCGTGAAGCAATTTCCCGACAACGACACCTACCTCGACACGTATGCCTGGGTACTATATAAGATGAAGGACTACGCCGGGGCCAAAACCGCGTTGGAAAAAGCCTTGCTCACCACCAAAGACGCTTCCGTAATCGAGCACTACGGCGACGTGCTGTTCCAGCTCGGCGAGAAAGACAAAGCCGTGGCCGAGTGGCAGCGTGCCCGCAAAACCGGCACTACTTCCGACCTGTTGGAGCGCAAACTGAAAGACCACAAACTCTATGAATAAAGTGACTCTGCTGCTGGCCCTGGGGCTGTTACTCGGGAGCTGTGCCCGCAAAGCCGTACCTACCGTTTCTACCAATGGCCCGGGCACTTCGGTTCCGGTGGCCGAGGCTTCGGTTCATGCCATCAATACGTCCTTTCAGTTTTTGAATGCGAAGGGCAAGGCCCAAATCAACATGAAGGGCAATAAGCAGGGCGCCAATCTGTCCTTGCGTATGCGCCGCGACAGCATCATCTGGGTATCGGCCGGGCTGGCCGGGTTTGAGGGCGTGCGTGCCGTGCTCACCCGCGACTCGGTGCGGGTACTGAACAAGCTGGAAAAAACCTACTTCTCGGGCGGCTACGACTACCTCAGCAAGCTGCTGAACGTGCCCGTGACCTTTGCCCAGATGCAGGCCCTGCTGCTGGGCGACTACCTGCCCGCCCCGAGCGGCACCACCCCCAAAATAACCAACGAAGACGCTGGCCGCCAGCGTGTGAGCTACCCCCTGGCCGACGTAATGGTCGAGCGCCTGCTGCAAGCCGGCACCGGCCGCGTGCAGCAACTCAAGGTGAGCGACGATGCAACCAAGCGCAACCTCACCGTCGATTATTCCGATTTTCAGCCTCTGGACCAAGTGGCTTTGCCGTTTGCGCACGCCACGTTCATTCAGGCGCAGCAGCCGGCGGCGGGCGTGGTCACGGCGGCCATCAACTATACCAAAGTGAATGTTGGGCGCGAGCGGCTGGCCTTCCCTTTCAGCATTCCCAAGGGCTACAAGCGGCTGAAATAAGTGACAGGTTTTGAATGGAACACGTTGAATAAGCAGGTGCAAACCGCTGGCGAAACCTTCGGGGCCGTGGAAAATCCCTCGGCGGGGCGGGTGCGTGGGCCGTGGCTGCTGCTCTGCCTGTTGGGCCTGTGGCTGGCTACACCTGTGGCGGCCCAGCATCGGCAAAAAAGGAAGCCCGCTCGAACCAACAGCCCCAAACCAGCGGCCCGCAGCCGCAAAAGCACCGCCGCGCGCCCGGCTCAGGCCAAAAGCAAGGCCCAGCTGGAACGCGAGCGGCTGGCCAACCTGCGGCAGATTCAGCAAACCAGCCAGGCTCTGAACCAGACCCAGGAAAAGAAAAAGGTGAGCCTGGGCCAGCTGCACGTCATCACGGAAAAGCTGACGGAAAAGAAAGAGGTAATTCAGGGGATTTCGACCCAGCTGCACGGCATCGAAACCAACGTGCACCAGACGGCCACCCAGGTGCTGCAAACCCAGCAAACGCTGAGCGAGTTGAAATCGGAGTACGGCCGGCTGCTCTACACGGCCTCCAAAACGGCCAACGGCTTCAACCGGCTGATGTTTTTGTTTGCATCCGACTCGTTCAACCAGTTTGCGCTGCGGCTGCGCTACATCCGGCAGTATACTGAGGAGCGGCAGCGGCAGGCGGCCCGCATCGTGGGCACGCAGGAGCGGCTGCACCAGCAGCTTTCGGGCCTCACGCAGCAGCAAAAGCGCAAAAGCAGTTTGCTCAACAGCCAGCTAAGCGAGAATAAAAGCCTGCTGACGCTGAAAACGAAGGAAGATGAAATGGTGCAACAGCTCAGCCAGCAGGAGCAGGGCCTGCGCCAGGAGCTGGAAGAGCGCCGCCAGGCTGTGGCTCGTCTCGACAACCTGATTGCCGAGCGTGTGCGCGAAGAAATAGCTCGTGCCGCCCGTGCGGCCCGCCTCGCCGCCCGCCGCGAAGCTGCCCTGGCTGCCACCCGCGATGCACGCCGGGCTGCGGCCGCCCGCAATGCGGGCGGTGGAGCCGGCCCCGCCCGCCCGCGCCGCGACCCCGAAGCTACCTCCGCGGAAAGCGACGCCGATAACGCCACCGCCGCTCCCGAAGCCGACGCGCCCGAAACCGCTGCCGAAGCCGCCGCCGACCGCCGTGCCGTGCGCATTGCCCTCACCCCCGAAACGGCCGTGCTTTCGTCGTCCTTTGCCGGCAACCGCGGCCGGCTGCCCTGGCCGGTGGGGCGCGGGTTCATCAGCTCGCGCTTTGGGCGGCACCCGCACCCGGTACTGAAAAACGTGACCGTCGAGAACCGAGGCGTCGACATTCAGACCGGGGCCGGTGAGGCCGTGCGGGCCTGCTTCGACGGCAAGGTGCTCACCATCGCCAACATTGCGGGCATGAACACCATTGTGATGATTCAGCACGGCGATTTCTTCACCGTCTATGCCAAGCTGCGCTCCGTGAGCGTGCACGAAGGCCAGCGGGTGAGCGCCCGCGAGGTCATCGGGACCGTGGCTACCGACGCCGAGGGCACGTCGGCGGTCCAGTTTCAGGTGTGGCACAATTCCGCGAACCTCAACCCCGAAACCTGGTTGGGCCACAAGTAGCAGAGCGGTTTCTTGTAAAGAAAGGCCGGCACGTGGAGCGTACGGAAGCGGCATGGCCTGCTGGTAGGCATCCTGCAAACCACCGGTTGTGCGGGCAAAAAAAAACCCTAGGCAAGGCCAAGGGTCTTTCTGAGCTATGAAAACAAACTTAGCTGTCGGCAGAAGCGGCGATTCGCCTGCTGCAACCGATAACCACATCAAAGTTGGGTTTTCTGAGCAGGGCCGGCGCCGCATTTCGGCGAATCGATACGCTTACCCGGCGAACGTTAGCTTTCTCTTGGTGCAGAGCGGGAAAGGAAATCCGCCGCGAGTCTTACACCAGGTTCAACCGGCCCAGGAGCCCGGCTTTGTACGAACTGCCGATGGGCACGCGCACCGGCGCCCGCGCCGACGTAATGGCCGCGTTGCAGTCGAGCAGGGCCACATCGGCCTCAATGGCTAGAATGCGGTCGAGCCGCACGATGTATTTGCGGTGAATGCGGGCAAAATCCCGGCCCGGCAGCTTGGTTTCCAGGTCTTTCATGGTGCCATACACCGTGAATCGCTCGCGTGTGGTGTGCAGGTTCACGTAGTCGCCAAGGGCCTCAACGTAGTGCAAATCAGCCGTGGCAATGCGCACGAGGCGCTGTTCCTGCTTGACAAAAATCTCGTTGCGGTGATTGGCGTACAGGGCTTCGTTGGTGCTGTTGGCCATGCTTAGCACGCCCACCAGCTTCTGGCGCTCGTCTTCGAGCTGCAGGCGGGTGCGGCGTAGCTCCAGGTGGGCCATTACCTGGCGGGCCAGCACGCGCAAGGCCTCGCGCTGGTCGGTGCTCAGGTGGCGTGGCACGGTGTCGAGGGTGCAGAGAGTGCCCAGGGGTTGGCCTTCGGGTGTGAGCAGCGGCGCCCCGGCGTAGAAGCGGATGTGCGGGTCGCCGGTCACCAGCGGGTTGTTGGCAAAACGCGAGTCAGCAGTAGCATCCGATACTTCGTACACATCGTTGGCCCGCATGGCGTACTGGCAGAACGCGTGTTCGCGGGGCGTTTGCTTGTTATCCAGCCCCACTTTGGCTTTAAACCATTGCCGCTCTTCATCAATCAAAGAAATCAGCGACATAGGGGTGCCGCAGATGAAAGCCGAAAGCTGCGCCAGGTCATTAAATACCTGTTCCGGGTCGGTGTCCAGTATCTGATAGCTGTGGAGGGCTTCCAGGCGCTCCGGCTCGTTGACCTGACGTAGGACAGAATTGGCCGGGGCGGGGTGCTTAGGTGGTTTCACAGCTAATTTTTTGAGACACTCGACAAGTGTGGAAGACTCGACGGTGGGTCGATAAAGTAAAAAAATCCTGAATAGAAGCGCAATCAAAGCTAACCTTTAGGTTACTATAAGTTTTCCCATAACCCGTTCAACTTCGGCTGCTGCCCGACCAATTGACTCAATTTGCCCGTTAATGGGTTCTTCATTTTTAAAGCCTGACAATCGGGTATCTTTGTACTCCAAAAGGCGTTCGGCTGCGTATATCCTCCTTTCTCATCCTAACCGGGCCCAGGCGCCCACTGCTTCATGTCTAATCCCCTGTTTTTGATTGGCAGCTTCGGCACCACCGAAATGCTGCTTATTCTATTTGTCGTTATCCTCTTATTTGGCGCCAAGCGCATTCCCGAGTTGTTCAAAGGAATGGGGCAGGGGGTGCGGGAGTTCAAGGACGCCAGCACCAAGCCCGAAGAGCAGCAGCCGCAGTATCGCGACCAGCCCGCACCGCCCTACCAGCAGCAGTATCCTCAACAGGGCTACCCCCAGCAGGGATATCCGCAACAGCCGCCCCAGAACGGCTATCCTCAGCAAGGCGGCTACGTGCCCCAGCCGGGCCAGCCGGGCTACCAGCAGCCCATTCCTCCCGTATACAACCCCAACGACCCCACCACCCAGCCGCGCCAGTAAGCGCAAATTAGCATCATGCAAACCCCTTTCATCCTGTTCCTAGGCGACATCGGCGGCTCCGAGCTCATGCTGATAATGGTCGTCATTCTCATTTTTTTCGGTGCCAATAAAATCCCCGAGCTTGCCCGGGGGTTGGGCAAAGGCATCCGCGAGTTTAAGGACGCCAGCACCGAAATCCGCCGCGAGTTTGAGCAAGTGGGCCAGCCCACCCAGCCGAACTACTCCCAGCAGCAGCCCAACTATCCGGCTCCAAACCAATACCCCACGCCGCTGCCACCTGCTCCCGTATCGGAGCCCGGCTCGGGGTTTGACCCCTGGGCGGCTCCGGCAGCAGCAGCCCCCGTTGCTACCACTCCCGCCCCCGCCGTTGGTCACCACACCGAGGAGCCGATTCCGCCCTTGGCCTATTCCCTGCCACCCAACCTGGCCCCCGAAGGCACCCAGCCCCGGCAGCCTTATCTGCCCGCATCTCCCGACGCTTAAGCTAATCGGCCACCTAATCTGCAAATAGTTTGAAGCGTTTTCAGTCTTTATCCGAAGTTCGTAACGAGCTGACGGCGGGCACTATGTCCTGCCGCCAGCTCGTTGAGTATTACCTGGGCAACATCGAGCGCCAGCAGCACCTCAACGCTTTCCTGGAAGTGTGGGCCGATGAAGCCCGCGCCCAGGCCGATGCCGTAGATGCCAAGCTGGCGGCCGGCACCGCCGGGCCCCTGGCTGGCATGGTCATCGGCCTCAAAGACGTGCTGGCCTACGCCGGGCACTCGCTGCAAAGCAGCAGCCTGATGCTGGATGGGTTCAAGTCGCTTTTCACTGGCACGGCCGTGCAGCGTTTGCTCGATGCCGATGCCATCCTCATCGGCCGCCAGAATTGCGACGAGTTTGCTATGGGCGGCTCGAACGAAAGCTCGTATTTCGGCCCGGCCCGCAATGCCGCCGACCCCGACCGGGTGCCTGGTGGCTCTTCGGGCGGTTCGGCGGTGGCCGTGCAGGCTGATATGTGCCTGGCTTCGATTGGCTCCGACACGGGTGGCTCGGTGCGCCAGCCGGCCGCGTTTTGCGGGGTCGTGGGTTTCAAGCCGACGTATTCGCGCATTTCGCGCTACGGGCTGGTGGCGTTTGCCTCGTCGTTCGACCAGATTGGCCCGCTCACCCGCTCCGTGGCCGATGCCGCGCTCCTGACCGAAATCATGGCCGGCCCCGATGGCATGGACAGCACCGCCAGCCAGCGCGAAGTGCCCGCTTACAGCCAGCTGCTCACGCCCGCGCCGCACTACCGTATCGGCTACATTGCCGACGCCATCAACAACGAGGGCCTGAACCCCGAAATCAAGGCCGCGCTGGAAACTCAGCTCGACCTGCTGCGGGGCCAGGGCCACGTGGTGGAAGCCGTGGATTTCCCCTACCTCGATTTCATGATTCCGACGTATTACATCCTCACTACTGCCGAAGCCAGCTCCAACCTGGGCCGTTTCGACGGGGTGAAATACGGTTACCGTGCCCCGGATGTCACGGATTTGGAATCGCTCTACAAAAAGAGCCGCGCCCAGGGTTTTGGGGCCGAAGTGCAGCGCCGCATTCTGCTCGGCACCTTCGTGCTGAGCGCCAACTACTACGATGCCTACTATACCAAAGCGCAGCGCGTACGCCGGCTGATTAAGGACAAAACCGACGAGCTGCTGCGCCAGTACGATTTCCTGGTGCTGCCCACCACGCCCACCACCGCCTTCAAAATCGGCGAGAAGCTGGACCCGGTTTCCATGTATCTGGCCGATATTTTCACAGTTCAGGCGTCGCTGGCCGGCGTGCCGGCCATCTCGGTGCCGGTAGGGGAGGATGCGGCCGGCCTGCCCATTGGCCTGCAGGTAATGGCCGGCGCTTTCCGCGAGGCCGAGCTGCTCGCTTTTGCCAGCACGCTGACGGAGGAAGTGCTGGTATAGAGTTGTTTAAGCATTTTTGAACCACGCCCCGGCCCGTTCAAGCCCTGCCGTGCTGCTGATGCAGACTCGCAGAAGCTGAATGGACCGGGGCGCGTTGACATATCCGGTGGTTGTGTTTTTGCGTAGGGCAAAATCAAATACTTTTTATTCATCTCTACAAGTTCTTTACCTCTGGCCTATCTTAGTGCTATGAAGCAAGGGATTAAGCAAGTGAAAACTGACCGGCGCGGCCACGGGTGGCTGGTGCTGGTGCTGCCTTGGCTGCTGTTGCAGACAACAATTTCCAAGGCCCAGCAGGTACCGCAACGGGACTCGGCGGGCCGGGTAATTTCCACTATGCCAGCCCTGTTGGGCGATACCGTGCGGGTGCGGCTCGAACTGCAACCCGACTCGCTGGTAGCGGTGCCCATGGTCCCGATGACCGTGGATTCGGCGCGGCTGGAGTGGCTGCGGACCCCGCCCACCATGCGCGAGCTGGTGTGTGACCGCGTGGGCTGCATCGAAACCGATGTGCCGCACCAGTTCAACAACTCGGTGATGGCTTACGTGACGCTGTTCACGGCCCGCAACCGCAGCTACATGCAGCGCGTGCTGGAGCGCGAGAATTTTTACTTTCCCATTTTCGAGAAATACCTCGCGCAATACAACCTGCCAATTGATTTAAAATACCTGGCCGTGGTGGAATCGGCCCTGATTCCGACGGCCAAATCGCCGGTGGGCGCCACGGGCTTGTGGCAGTTTATGGGCCCCACGGCCGGCGACCTGCGCCTGAAGCGCGACGAGTGGATTGACGAGCGCATGGCTCCTGAAAAGGCCACCGAAGCCGCCTGCAAGCACTTGAAGTACCTCTACGGCATTTTTCATGACTGGGAACTGGTGCTGGCGGCCTACAACTGGGGCGCGGGCAGCGTGCAGCGCGTGATGCGTCGCACCGGCAAAAAGACGTTTTGGGACCTGTACCCCTACATGCCGGCCGAAACGCGCAACTACGTGCCCACCTTCACTGCCATCATGTACAGCATGAAGTACGCCGAGGCCCACGGCCTGCGCACCGATAAGCTGCACTACCAATACGCCGAACCCATGGACACGCTGGGCCTGCGCGGCTACGCGTTTGACCTGCGCCGCCTGAGCCGGGCCTGCGGCTACGATGACTCGCTGTACCTCACGCGCTTTAACCCCGAGCTGCGGCGCGCCGCCTTGCCGGCCGGCTACCGGCCCTACGTGGTGCGGTTTCCGGCGGCGGCGGCGGCGCATCTGGGTGATGTTGACCGGACTACGCTGCTCATGTATTGCCAGCCTACGGCGGCATTGCCTCAGCCCCTGCCCGCGCTGCCGCCCCGCCTCGAGGGCGTGGAGCCTTGGGTGAGCCGGGAGCTGCTGGTAGCCACCGAGGGACCCCGCAACGAGGACGAAGCCGCTGCACCGCGTTCGCGGCGAGTATCGCATAAGGTGCGCCGGGGCGAAACAGTGGCTAGCCTGGCCGAGCGGTTTGACGTGAGCCCGGCGCAAATTCGCCGCTGGAATGACTTGGCCAAAGGCCGGAACCCCAAGCCGGGCAAGCAGCTGGTGATATTTGTGCCGCTGCCCGCCCCCGCGCCGCGCCGCGCTCCCGTGGCGCCGCCCGCCACGGAAGAGCTGCCAATGATTGCCGCCGCGCCACGGCCCGCCCGCCCAACTGTCTCGGCAGAAGAAGCGGCTGCGCGGAAAGAGCAGGCCGAAGCCAATGCCCGCGAAGTGGCCCGCTTGCAGGAAATAACCCGCCAGGAAAAAATGCAGGAAGTGCGGCTGGTGGCCATCCGGCAGCGGCAGGCCATTCAGCAGGCGGCAGCGGAAGTGCAGGCCCGGGCCGCTACGCGCCGCCTTGCCCAGGCGCAAAACCAAGCGGCCCAACTGCAGGCCGCCGAGGCGAAGCGCGAAGAAACCAAAGCCGCCGTGGCTGCTGCGGCCGAGGTGGCCGCCGAACCCGTTGCCGAGGCCAGCCCGGTTTCAACCAGAGGAACCGACGGGCGCTACACCGTGCGCAAAGGCGACTACCTCACCAGGCTGGCCCGCGAGCGCAACCTCAGCGTGGCCCAATTGGTGGCGTGGAACCAGCTGGAGTCGGAAACGGTGGTGCCCGGCCAGCGGCTGGTTTTTCAGGCTCCCGCCGAAGCGCAGGTACTGCCCGAGACTGCCCGCAAGCAGCCAAAAGCAGCGGCCAAAACAGTGGCCCTCGCGCCGCGCTCTAATGTTGAGAAACGGCTCGAAACTTCTAAGGTGCACCTCGTGCAGCCGGGCGATACGCTGTTCAATATCTCGCGGCGCTTTGGGGTGAGCGTGCAAACGTTGCGCGAGCTCAACCACCTCACCTCCGACGAAGTGAAGTTGGGCCAGAAGCTGCTGGTGCCGCAAGGGTAAACGCGTTTGAACAAGGGAATTGCAAACTAAACACGGCCTTGCCGCGCTTTTCGCGCTAATTTCGCCTTACACGGCCGCGCTGCCTGCGCGGCCGTTTCCATTTCTGAAGAATTCCCGATGCTGAAAATAAACAAGCAGGACGCCCTCAACTACCACTCCCAGGAGCCTGCGGGCAAGCTCGAAGTGGTGCCGACCAAACCCATGAGCACGCAGCTCGACCTGGCCCTGGCTTACTCGCCGGGCGTGGCCGAGCCCTGCAAGGAAATTGCCGCCAACCCCGACGACGTGTACAAATACACCGCCAAGGGCAACCTGGTGGCTGTTATCAGCAACGGCACGGCGGTGCTGGGCCTGGGCAATATTGGCCCGGCCGCCTCCAAGCCGGTGATGGAGGGCAAGGGGGTGCTGTTTAAGAAATTTGCGGGCATCGACTGCTTCGATATTGAGATTGATGCCACCGACCCGGACGAGTTTATCCGCATTGTGAAGGCGCTGGAACCCACGTTTGGCGGCATCAACCTGGAGGACATCAAGGCGCCGGAGTGCTTTCGCATCGAAACCGAGCTGCGGGAGAAGATGAACATCCCGCTGATGCACGACGACCAGCACGGCACGGCCATCATCACATCGGCTGCCCTGCTGAACGGGCTGGAAATCGTGGGCAAAAAAATTGAGGAAATCAAGCTGGTGGTAAGCGGGGCGGGCGCCGCGGCGGTTTCCTGCCTGCGGCTCTACCTGGAGCTGGGCCTGAATAAAGACAACGTGGTGGTGTTCGACAAGGATGGCATCATCAACGCGGCCCGCACCAACCTGGACCCCATTCAGATGCAGTTTGCCACGACGCGTGGCCTCACCACCATGGAAGAGGCCATGACCGGGGCCGACGTGTTCCTGGGCCTCTCGGCGGCCAACGTGCTGCCCGCCGGGCTGCTCCTGCTCATGGCCGCTAACCCCATCGTCTTCGCCCTGGCCAACCCCGACCCCGAGGTGAGCTACCAGCTGGCCATGGCCACCCGCGACGACCTGATTATGGCCACCGGCCGCTCCGACCACCCCAACCAGGTGAACAACGTGCTGGGCTTTCCCTACATTTTCCGGGGCGCGCTCGACGTGCGTGCCACCGAAATCAACGAGGCCATGAAGCTGGCGGCCGTGCACGCCCTGGCCCACCTGAGCAAGGAGCCTGTGCCCGAAATCGTGAATAAAGCCTATGGCGACAACACGCTCGGATTTGGCCGTACCTACCTCATTCCCAAGCCGCTCGACCCGCGCCTGATTACCAGTGTCAGCCCGGCGGTGGCCAGGGCGGCCATGGAAAGCGGCGTGGCCCGCCTGCCCATCCAGGACTGGGCGGCCTACGAAGACCAGCTCCGCGCCCGCCTCGGCGTGAACCAGAAGCTGATGAACCGCATGACCTCGGCTGCCCGCGCCAACCCCAAGCGCGTGGTATTTGCGGAGGCCGACAACTACAAGATTCTCAAATCGGCCCAGATTCTGCTCGATGAAGGCATTTGCACGCCCATCCTGCTGGGGCCGCTGGAGAAAATTGAAGCCATTGCCCGCGAAAACAGCCTCGACCTTGAAGGTTGTGAAATTATTAACATTCTGCAGCAGGACGCCAAGCGCGACGAGTACGCCAACCTGCTGTACCAGAAGCGCCAGCGTCGCGGCATGACCCTCTACGAAGGCCGCCGGCTGATGCGTGAGCGCAACTACTACGCCGCCATGATGGTGGAAACCGGCGAGGCCGATGCCTGCATCACCGGCCTCACCAAAGACTACGGCAAGAGCATCATCCCCTCGCTGCAGGTGATTGGCACCGAAGAAGGCGTGCGGCGCGTGTCGTCGATGTACATCATCCAGCACAAAAAGGGCCCGTACTTCTTCGCTGATACCACGGTGAACATCAACCCGACGGCCGAGGAAATGGTCGAGATTATCGGTCTTACGGCCCGCGCGGTGCGCTTTTTTGATGCCGAGCCGCGCATTGCCGTCATCAGCTATTCCAACTTTGGCTCGAACGCGGGGCCGCTGCCCGAAAAAACCCGCCGCGCCACCGAGCTGGCCAAAGCCCGCTTCCCCAACCTGCTGATTGACGGGGAAATGCAGGCCAACGTGGCCCTGAGCCCGAAGCTGCTACAGGAACATTACGGCTTCAGTCCGCTGGCTGAAAAGGGCGCTAACACGTTGATTTTTCCCAACGTAGAGTCGGGGAACATTGCCTACAAAGTGCTGCAGGAAATCAGCGGGGCCGAGGTCATCGGGCCGGTGCTGATGGGCATGCGCAAGCCGGTGCACATTCTGCAGCTGGGCGCCACCGTGCGCGACATCCTGAACATGGCCGCCATTGCGGTGGTGGATGCGCAAACCGGCAGCAAGGCGCTATAAATAGAGAAATAGGAACATTTCGGAACGTTCTGTGGAGTTCAGCTCCGCAGGACGTTTTTTTTATTCCTTCACATCTTCCTCATTTCACCCAATATTTTTGGCCGAAAAGCCAGTAAATTTGGGAGATAAAAAACCCGCGGCTGGTGTAGCCTGAATACTGCCGCGCATTCTGTTCTTCTCCTTTCTTCAGCCTATGATTGCCTACCTCGACGGTAAACTTGCTTACAAAGACGCCACGCTGGCCATCATGGATATGCTGGGCGTGGGTTACGAAGTTCGGATTTCGCTGGCCACCTACTCCAAGCTGCCGCCGGAGGGTTCGGCCACCAAAATCTATACCTATCAGCACATTAAGGAGGACGGGCAGACGCTGTATGGCTTCCTGGACCCCAGCGAGAAGGCCTTGTTCATGCTGCTGATTTCGGTGTCGGGCATCGGGCCGGGCACGGGCATTGTGATGGTGAGCAGCATGAGCGTGGGCGAAATCCGCGAGGCCATCGTGAACGAGAACGTGCGGGCCATTCAGAGCATCAAGGGCGTGGGGCCGAAAACGGCCCAGCGCGTGATTCTGGAGTTGAAAGACAAATTGCGCAAGGACGAGCTGCTGGCCAAGGCCGGCGTCGATACGGTGCCGCTAGCCCGGCAGCACAATACGCGGCGTTCGGAAGCGTTGCAGGCCCTGGTGACCCTCGGCTTTGCGCGGGCCGCCGCCGAAAAGCTGCTGGACCAGATTCAGCACAAGCACGGTGGGGAGCTGAGCGTGGAGGAATTGATTAAATTTGCTTTGAAGTCGCATTGAGTTATCGTGCGAATTTTCGGATTTGGGCGGTTGCACGGGTTGTCTCGGTCGACTTGCTACCTTACTGAAGTGCCGTGCCTGACGCGGGCCGCCTGGGCCGCGCCATTATCCACCTATCCTGCTTGAAATCCGGACAGAAATTACTCCCCGCGTCGGTTGTTGTGGTTGCGTCGTTGCTGGCGTGGTGGGCCCAGGCCGCACCCAGTGCCGGCGCACGCCTGACCACGGCGTGGCTACGCGCCAGCCGGGCATTGGCGGCTGATACGCCGCGGCCAACCCGGCCTTTTGCCGATACCACCGGCCCGTATAAGCCGAGCCGGCGGCCACGGGTGCGTGCCCACGACCGGCCCGGTAGCCCCTTCGGGCCGCACCGCCGCGAGTCGCCGCTGGTGCTGCCGTTGCCCAAGAACGTAAAACTGGACGTGCAGGTTGACGACAGTCTCAAGCAATTTGACGTGCAGGAGAAAGTTGGGAAGGAGATTGACTACCGCGACCCCAGTGTGCTCACTTATAAGGAGTACGAGGAGTTTCAGCGGCGCCAGGCCATCGCCAACTACTACCGCGAGAAGGCCAAGGGCGGCATTACGGGACCGCCGGCCGCGGCCGGCACGCCGCAGGCCCAGCGCCTGATTCCCAAAATCTACCTGGGGCCGGTGGCCGACCGCATTTTTGGGGGCAGCTACGTGGATATCCGGCCGGCCGGCTCGGTCACGCTCAAGTTTGGAGCGCGCTTCAATCGCAACGAAAACCCCGCCCTGACCCTGCGCCAGCAGAGCGTGGGTGACTTTTTGTTCGAGCAGAATATCAACGTGAACCTGACCGGGCAGATTGGCACCAAGCTCAAACTGGTGTTCAACTACGACACCAAGGCCTCGTTCGACTTCGACAACCAGATGAAGTTCGACTACGCCGGCTCGGAAACGGACATCATCAAAAAGGTGGACCTGGGCAACGTGAGCCTGCCGCTCACCAACTCGCTGGTGCAGGGCGGGCAGAACCTGTTCGGCATCAAAACCCAGATGCAGTTTGGGCGGCTGGGCGTGACGGCCGTGGCCGCTACCGTGCGCGGCACCGCCGACGAGGTGCGCGTGCAGAACGGCGCCCAGAGCCGGCAATACGAAATCAAGGCCAGCCAGTACGAGAAGGACCGGCACTTTTTCCTGTCGCAGTTCTTCCGCGACCGGTACGACCAGGCCCTGCGCAACCTGCCCACCATCCAGAGCGGGGTGACCATCAACCGCGTGGAGGTGTACGTGACCAACGACAACCGCACCACCGAAAACCTGCGCAACGTGGTGACGCTGATGGACCTGGGCGAACCCTCGCGGCTGTACCAAACCCAGAAGTACCGCATCGGCAACCCCAGCCCCCAGGTGCCGGCCAGCAACGATGGCAACCGGGAATTCAGTACCATCATTGGCGGCGGGACCACGGCCCGCGACAACCTCGGCGTTGATGCTTTTTTGCAGATTGGCCAGGGCCTGACCAAGAACGTGGACTTCGAGCGGGTGCGGGCCCGCAAGCTGGACACCCGCGAATACACCTACAACGCACAGCTCGGCTACCTGTCGCTGAACACGGCCCTGCTGCCCGACCAGGTGCTGGGCGTGAGCTACGAATACATCTACAACGGCAAAACCTACAAGGTGGGCGAGCTGAGCGGCGACTACAACGGCGTGAGCGCCGACCAGGTTATCTTTCTCAAGATGCTGAAAGCCAGCAACCCCGGCGTGGGCACGCTGCCCACCGACCGGCCGGACTCGCAGAACCCCAACGTGCTCACCCGCAACACGCCGACCTGGGATTTGATGATGAAAAACATCTATCCCCTGAACGCCTCGCAGCTGCAGCGCGACAACTTCCAGCTGCAAATTATTTACAAGGACGACGCGACCGGCGTGGACTTAATTTCGCTGAAAGAAGGGGCTAAAATTGCCAACCGGCCGCTGATTGAGGTGCTCAACCTCGACCACGTGAACTCCAACAACGACAAGCTGCCCGACGGCAACTTCGACTACTTCCCCGGCGTCACCATCGACCCGGAGCTGGGTAAAATTATTTTCCCGAACGTGCAGCCGTTCGGGGCATTTCTGCAAAACCAATTTGTGGGCGAGCCCGACCTGGTGACCAAATACGTGTACTCGGAGTTGTACAACATGACCCAGAGCGACGCGCAGCAGGTGCAGGAAAAGGACAAGTTCTTCCTGCGCGGGCGCTTCCAGGGCGGGGCCAGCTCCGACGAAATCAGCCTGCCGGGCATTGGCATTGCGCAGGGCTCGGTGCGGGTGTTTTCGGGCTCTACGCTGCTCACCGAGGGCACCGACTACCAGGTGTTTTACGACCAAGCTAAGGTGAAAGTTCTGAACCCCGCCTATCTCAACTCGGCGAATGAGCTGCGGGTGGAATTCGAAAAAAATGCCCTGGTGCAGGTGCAGCCGCGCAAATTGCTGGGCGTGCGCCTCGACTACAAGCTGAACAAGGATGTGAACATTGGCGGCACGGCCCTGCACCTGCTGGAGAATCAGGCCCCAGGCATCAACCGCGTGAACATTGGCGACGAGCCGGGCAACAACACCATCGTGGGAGTGGATGGCAGCATCCGGAAAGACAGCCGGGTGCTGACCAAGTACCTCGACATGCTGCCGTTTATCTCGACCAAGGAAATATCGACCATTGCCTTCAGCGGGGAGTTTGCCAAGCTGCTGCCGGGCCGCTCGCAGCTGGGCAACGGCGAAAACGGCGTGTCGTACATCGACGATTTCGAGAATGCCCGCACGCCCTACACCCTGGGCGGGCTGGCCAGCATTCCGGCCTGGCGCCTGGCCTCGACGCCGCTGCCCGTGGGCGGCAGCACGGCCGTGGGCCTGCCCTACAACTACCAGCGCGCCAAGCTGGCCTGGTACACCGTGGACCAGAGCTACTACACCGGCGGCCCCAGTGTGCCCGGCAACATCGGGGCCACGGACCTGCTGAACCACTACACCCGCGGCGTGAAGCGCGACGAGGTGTTCCCGAATAAGGACCTGGGCTCGACCGGCAACGGCTACGAGTACACGTTCGACATGGCCTACTACCCCAACGAGCGCGGGCCCTACAACTACAACCCCAACGTTGACGCGGCCGGCAAAGCCTTCACCACGGCCGAGCGGCCCCAGGACAAGTTCGGCGGCATCAGCCGGGCCATCACCTTCGATACCGACTTCGACAACGCCAACATCGAGTACCTGGAGTTCTGGATGATGGACCCGTTCCTGAAGAGCACCAACCCCGGCGCGCCCGCGTCCCGTGTGAACATCACCGACCAGGACGGCAACGACGTGGCCAACACCTCCGGCGGCGACCTCGTCATCAACTTGGGCAACGTGAGCGAGGACGTGCTGAAGGACCAGGACCAGCACGAGTTTGAAAACGGCCTGCCCGTGCCCGGTGCCGACAGCACGGGCCAAACCCGTGGAACGGCCTACGGCATCGTGACGCGCCAGCAGTTTCTCACCGATGCCTTCAATGCCGCGCCCGGTGCCCGCACGGCGCAGGATGTGGGCCTCGATGGACTGAACGACGCCGATGAACGTACCAAAGCAGCTACCAGCTACGGCGGGTCGTATGCCAGCCTGCCCGACCCCTCGGGCGACGACTTCAAGCACCACCTCGACCCGAGCTACGACCAGAACAACACCAAAATCCTGGGCCGCTACAAAAACTACGACGGCTACGACGGCAACTCGCCCGAAAACAGCCAGCTTACCTCCACGGCCTTCCCCGACAAGGAGGACCTGAACCGCGACAACGTGGTGCAGGACGTGGAGCGCTACTACGAGTACAAGATGCACCTCACGCCCGGCGGCCTCGACATCGGCTCGCCGGACGCGAAATATATTATCGACAAAGTGGTGGCGCCGGCCACGTATACCAACGGCGACGTGGTGACGTGGTACCAGTTCCGGATTCCCATCCGGGAGGGGTACGCGCTGAAGGGTGCCACCCAGGAGTTCGGGTTTAAGTCCATCCGGTTTTTGCGGATGTACATGACCGGCTGGCGCGAGCCGGTGGTGCTGCGCCTGGTGCAGCCGCAGTTCGTGGCCAACCAGTGGCGCCGGTTCAACTACCGCATTCTGGACCCGAGGCAGGCCATTTGCGTGAACTGCCTGACTGATGCCGACGCCTTCAATATTTCGACGGTGAGCGTGGAGGAAAACGGCGTGTCCGGCACCGCGAATGCCATTCCGTACGTGTCGCCGCCCGGCATTCAGCGCGACAAGGAGTACGGCAGCAGCAGCACCTCGCGCCTGCAAAACGAGCAGAGCCTGCGCCTGGCCGTGGTGAACCTGCGCGACGGCTATGCCAAAGCAGCGTATAAAAATATAACCATCAACATGCTGCGCTACAAGCGCCTGCGTATGTTCCTGCATGGCGATTCGCAAGACCCTTCGACGCTTGATGGCGATGTGCGGGCGTTCCTCCGCATTGGCACCGACTACACCCAGAACTACTACGAGTATTCGTTGCCCCTGGCCCTGACCAGAGTTGGCGCCACTTCTCCAGACGAAGTATGGCCCGAGGCCAACAAGATTGACGTGGCGTTCCAGGACTTCATCGATGCCAAGGCCAAGCGCAACCAGGACGGCAGCCCGCTGCTGGTGCCCTACACCGTGACCCTGCCCAACGGGGCCAGCATTACGGTGGTGGGCAACCCCGATTTTTCGGCAGTGCAGGGCGTGATGATTGGCATCCTGAATCCCACCACCACGGGGGCTGACCCCAGCACGGCTTCGAAAACCGTGAACCTGTGGGCCGATGAGATGCGCGTGTTTGACTTTGAGCAGCAGGCCGGCTACGCGGCCACGGCCCGCCTGAACGTGAAGCTGGCCGACCTGGCCAACATCACGGCCACGGGCAACTACACCAGCGTGGGCTTCGGCGGCTTGCAGGACAAGGCGCAGTCGCGCTCAACCGATAACGTGTTCCGGGGTGACCTGCAGGCCACCGTAGCGGCCGAAAAATTCCTGCCGCCCCAGCTGCACCTGCGCCTGCCCGTGCTGCTGCAACTTGGCCACGAAAGCCGTTCGCCGCTCTACGACCCGCTGGACCCCGACACCAAGCTGGAGCAGAGCCTGCAGAAGTTTAACAAAGGCAGCGCGGCGGAAAATGCGTCGGCCCAGGCCGAATACCGCAACAAAGTCATCGACCAAACTACCAGCCGCAGCATCTCGATACTGAACGTGCGCAAGGAGCGCGGCCCCGGCAAGCCCGGCGCCCCCGCGGCCAAGCCCAAGCCCTGGGACATTGAGAACGTGGCTTTGAGCTATTCGCTCACCGACCGCCTGCACACCGACATCCGCACCGACCGCGACTACACCAAGTCCTACACCGCGGCCATTGCCTACGTGTACCAGACCACGCCCAAAAACTACACGCCGCTGGCCAAGATTAAGCTGCTGGATAACCCGTACCTGAAGATTTTCCAGAACATCAACTTCACGCCGCTGCCTTCGCGCTTCTCCTTCCGCACCGATATTGACCGGCGCTACAACGAGCGGTTCCTGCAGCGCATCCTGAACCCCGGCGAGGTGCCCACCACCAACGGCATCCCCGCCGTCATTCAGAAGTCGTTCTACATCAGCCGGATTTATGACCTGAAGTGGGACCTGACCAAGAGCCTGATTTTCGACTACACCGCCACCAACCGGGGCGTGGTAGACGAAGGCCCCGGCCGCGACATCGGCAACAGCCTGGAAGCCATCAACAACCGTACCCAGGCCCAGAACAACCTGCTGCGCGGCGGCCGCACCACCAATTTCAACCAGACTGCCGCCCTCACCTACCGACTGCCGCTCGACAAGTTTCCGCTCACCGACTGGCTGAGCGCCGACACCCGCTACTCGGCCAACTACAGCTGGCAGGCCGCGTCCACGGGCCAGCGCGTGGCCAAGTTTCCCACCCGGGCCGACACGGCCACGGAGGTAGTGAACCTGGGCAACACCATCCAGAACAACGCCGAAATGAGCGCCAACGGCAAGATTGACCTGGTGAAGCTCTACAACAAGGTCAAGTTCCTGAACGTCATCAACAACGCGCCCCCGCCCACGGCCAAGGCCAAAAGCCCGCGCACCGATTTGCTGCGGCAAAACATTGCGCGCCCCGGCGACGACGCGGCCCGCAAACCCGCCGCGGCCGCCGATACGACGAAGGAGAAATACCGGTTTGTAAAAGCCGTGCTCCGCTCGCTGATGACGGCCCGGTCCATCAATTTCACCTTCACCCGCTCCAACGGCACGCTGCTGCCCGGCTACCTGCCCAAAACCAAGGCCTTTGGCTTCGATGATACCTTCACGGCCCCCGGCCTGCCCTTCATCGTGGGCAAGCAGTACAGCCTGGACCACTTGTACAGCATCGCGGCCCTCGACCACAACTGGTACACCGACCGCAGCGAATACCTCAACACGCCGCTCAGCTCGCTGCTCACCCAAACCATCACCCTGCGCACGACGCTGGAGCCGTTCCGCGACTTCAACATTCAGGTGGATGCCCGGCAGCAAAAGGCCCAAAATCTGGATGCCTACTACCGCCACGCCCTCGACCCGGATTCGCTGACGGTCATCAAGGACGCCGCGGGGAACTTCCCGGTGATTGTGCCGCAGTCGCTGGGCACGGGCACGTTCAGCACCACCACCATCACTATCCGAACCCTGTTTGGGGACCTGGGCGCCAACGGCGAAACGTCGAAAGCCTTCACCCGGTTTGTGGACAACCGGGCCATCGTGCGTCAGCGCCTGACGGACGCCAACCCCAATAAAGCGGGTAGCTATGGCTTCAACTCGCAGGAAGTGCTGGTGCAAAGCTTCATCGATGCCTACCAGGGCCGGTCGTCGGACGGCTACAAAGCGTCGAAATTCGACCCCTTCGCCCTGCTGCCGCTGCCCAACTGGACCATTCAGTACAACGGGTTCGCCCAGCTGCCGCTCATCAAGCAGTATTTCAGCTCGTTCACCCTCAACCACGCGTATTCTTCCATCTACACCAACGCCTACACCACGGCCACCAGCTACCCTTCTGACCCCGGCAGTTTTCCCACGCAGGTAAACACGGCGGGCCAGTTCATTCCCTACTACATTGTGGGGCAGGTGAGCATTGCGGAACGCCTCTCGCCGCTGATTGGCGTGAATTTTCAGACCGTGAGCAAAATCACTGGCCGCCTCGAATACCGCACCGACCGCACTGTGGCCCTGAACACCACCAACTCCCAGGTAACCGAGCTGAACACCACCGAAATGATTATTGGCTTCGGCTACGCCACCAACAGTCTCAAGCTGCCGTTCCGGGTGGGAGGCGAGCAGCGCGTATTAAAAAATAACCTCACCGCCCGCCTCGACCTTAGCATCCGCGACAACATCACGATACAGCGCAGCATCCTCGATTCGGCTGACCCCACTGGCCCCAACGACCCCGCCAATCCGAATAACCCCGGATTCATCGGCCGCCCTCAGGGCCAGATTACCAACGGCTCGAAAACCTTCCAGCTGCGTCCCACCATCGACTATTTGCTGAACACCCGGCTCAATCTGCAGTTATATTACAGCCAGACCATCACCACCCCCCGCATCAGCAATGCCTTCCGCAACTCAACCACCGAAGGCGGCGTGCAGCTGCGTTACAGCCTGACGCAGTAGCTTTACGGCTCGGCAACCACCATTCCCCTCATTACCGCCTTACCTTATGAACCTGCCCGCCACCCTACATTACACCAAAGACCACGAATGGATTCGCGTTGAAGGCGATGTCGCTTACGTGGGCATCACCGACCACGCCCAGAAAGAATTGGGCGATATCGTGTACGTTGATATTGATACGCTGGACAAAGAAGTGGCCCGGCACGACGTCTTCGGCACCGTGGAGGCCGTTAAAACGGTTTCAGACTTGTTCAGCCCCATCACCGGCACCGTGCTCGAAATAAACGCCAAGCTGGCCGATGCGCCCGAAACCGTGAACTCGGACCCCTACGGCGACGGCTGGATGGTGAAAATATCCATCGCCAAGCCCGAAGAGCTGAGCGAGCTGCTGACTGCCGAAACCTACGGCGAACTGGTTGGCGCGTAGTTGCAGCCGTGTGGCATAAGCCCAGGCTTTTGCGTCATTTGCCCCGCACAAGCTAAAGCTGCTTATGCCCCGCCCGCTCATGCCCCGTCGGCCCTACGCCGCCCTGCCCATTGGCTGGGCCGTGGTGGTGCTGGTGCTCACCCTCACCCCGGCCAGGGAAATGCCGCGCACGCCCGTCTGGGAGCTGTTGTCGTTCGACACGGCGGCCCATGCGGGCGTGTTCGTCGTGCTGGCCGGGCTAAGTTGGTTCTCGCTGCACCGGCAGCGCCGCTGGCCCCGGCTGGCCCGCCACGCCGGGCTGGCCGTGCTCAGTGGCAGCGTCCTGTTCGGGGCCCTCATCGAGGTGCTGCAAATGAGCATGCACCTGGGCCGCCACGGCGAATGGTCCGATTTGCTGAGCGACAGCATCGGGGCTTTTCTGGCAGTGGGAGTGGCCGCTGCCTGGGCGGCCCGGCAGGCGCGGCGCTCGCAGGCGCTGGCGTCCATCTTTTGGTTTGGGTTGATGCTGGCTGCCTCCGTAGCTCATGCGCAGGACCTGCCCCGCGCCCGTCGCACCATCGAAAAGCTGGCTTCGCCGGCCCTGCACGGGCGCGGTTACGTGCAGCAGGGTGAGCACAAAGCCGCCGCCTACCTGCGCAGCCGCCTGCGCGAGATGAAACTGCAGCCCCTGGCGCCCGACTACACCCAGCCATTTGGGCTGGACGTAAATACTTTCCCGGGTGAATTAGCTGCCTCCATCCGGGCTGATGGGGCCAGCTCGGCCTGGGGATGGGAGCCCGGCACCGCCTTCATCGCGGCGCCCAATTCCGGGGCCGGCCGCGTGCAGGACCGCATCCTGCTGCTCGACACCCTGGTTTTTACCAAGGCTACGGTGCAGGCCCGCTACCTGCTGGTGCCGTGGAGCAAGCGTGTGCTGCTGCTGCGCGCTGCCGATGCCGCCCGGCTACCCCACCTGCCCACTATTCTGCAACAACGCTTCAACGCAGCCGCCGCCCGGATAACCGTCGTCCCCAAGCTGACGGCTTCCCTGGCCGCCGAGCAGGCAACTCAGCCCCGTGTGGAGGTACTGGCCAGCAAAGTGCCTTTGTGGCTGGATAAGGCATTTTTTGGCGATACGGCCACCGGCGCAATCAAAGGCCGCACGGTGTGGGGCACAGTACACGTAGGGGCCAAACTGGAGCATAACTACCAAACCCAGAACCTTGCGGCCGTCATTCGCGGCACCGCGCAGCCTGATTCTTTCCTCGTGGTCACCGCGCATTACGACCACCTGGGCACGATGGGCAGCAAAACGTACTTCCCCGGCGCCAACGACAACGCCAGCGGCGTGGCTCTGCTTCTGGAACTGGCTGCCCACTACACCCGCCCCGAAAACCGGCCCGCATACTCCGTCGTGTTCCTCCTTTTCGGAGCCGAGGAGGCCGGCTTGGTGGGTTCCAGCTACTTCGTGGCGCACCCGCTGATACCGCTCAAAAACATCAAATTCCTGGTAAACCTCGACTTGCTGGGTACCGGCGAGTTGGGCGCTACCGTTGTCAACGGCCGCGTGTTCGAAGCGCCTTACCACCGCCTCGTGGGCCTCAACGATGCCCACCACTACCTGCCGGCCCTGGGCGCCCGCGGCCGGGCCGCCAACTCCGACCATTTTCCTTTCTCCGAGGCGGGCGTGCCGGCGTTCTTTATCTACACCCGCGGCGGCAGCGCGGCTTACCACGATGTCAACGACCGGCCCGCGGCGCTGTCGCTGGCGGGGTTCGCCGGGGCTTTCGGGCTGGTGCGCGATTTTATCAATGCAGAAGGAGCAGCCCCGGTCCACAAAAAAAAGTCGGTGGCCGAACCTGCGTTCAACCACCGACCGTAATACTAACTGCTAACTGCCTAGCCTTTGGCTTTCAGCGAAAGCATGATTTGCTTGGCGATGGGCTCCCACTCGGGCTTCTGGCGGTCGGCGCAGTTGAAGGTGCAAATCATCAGCTTGCCTTCCACGTCGGTGAAGAACACGAGGGTGTACACCTCGTGGCCCATCTCGGGCTTCATGTATTCGAGGTAGCCCACCTTGCGGTTGTTGATATTCTTCACGCCGTCGCCAAACCACGTCGCGTCCTTGTACTGCTTGTGATAGGTCTTGCCAAACGAAGCGGCGTAAATGTCGACCATGTCCTGGTCGGCGTCATTATCGCTGTAGTTGAAGGCGAGGCTGATGAGGTTGTTGTTCGTGAAAATAACGCTCGGCCGGCTCTGGGCTTTAGCGTAAGCAAAGTCCATCTGCTGTTCGGTCATCACCTCGAATCCTTTGGGAATCAGGATTTCCACTCGCTCGCTCAGGACGCGTTTCTTTACCAGCTCGATTTCAGATGCGGGACGCGCAGCCACAAGGAAGAGTCCCAGGATACAGAGTAAAAATGTAGATTTCATACTAACAGGGGGATAAAATGTGAGTAACTAAGCGCTATTGATGCACCCAAGTTAGATACAATAATTAGATATCCAACTTTCGGGTCACAAATATTGCGATTATTTTTGAAAAGTAAAAAGCTGGCCGACGATTTTAGCCAATAACAGCTTAACATTCGGAAGGTTGTGCTACACGGAAATGGCAAGGCCATCCCAAACTAAATCTTCGGCCAGGAGCCGGTTTATCGAAATGAAGTTGAATAAAATATAATTAAAGTGCAATTTAATGTTGATTCCTGCTAGGAATTATGGGATGAATTGGTGAGGCTTTTGGCCGTTTCTACAGACGAGAAAGCCGCGCCCTAGAGGATGTTATTTAATTGTTCTTTGATTTTTTCCAGCTCTTCTTTCATGCCCACCACCAGGTGTTGCACGGTGGCATCGTTGGCCTTCGAACCGATGGTGTTGATTTCGCGACCAATTTCCTGGGCGAGGAAACCGAGCTTTTTGCCCACGGCTTCATCGGGCTGGTGCACGGATTGCTCAAAGTAGGCCAGGTGGGCGGCGAGGCGTACTTTTTCCTCGGCAATATCCAGTTTTTCAATATAGTACAGTACTTCCTGCTCGAAGCGGGTGGCGTTGAACTGCTCATGGCTGGTGAGCTCGGACAGGTGCGCGGCCAGGCGCTGGCGCACGTGCTCGATGCGGGCGGGGTCGTGCTGCTCGACGGCGGCCAGCTGCTGCCGGATGGTGGCTACGTAGCCCAGAATTTCGGTGCTGAGGGTGTGGCCTTCGTCTTGCCGGAACTGCTGCATGGCGGCCAGCGCCTCGGCCAGCAGCGGCTGCAGCTCGGGCCAGGCCACTTCTTCGGCCGCAGGCTCGGCATCACGCGCCTCCGAAGTGCTGGGGATGACGCCGGGCAGGCGCAAGGCGGCCAGCAGCGTGGCTTCGCTGGTGGGCAGGCCCAGGCTGCTGGCCACGGCCTGCAGCTCGTGGAAGGTGGCAATGAGGGCTTCTTTGTTGAGCGTGGCGGACGCCCGAACTGCGGCGGGCCGCGCGAAGTCGATGGTGAGGTTGACTTTGCCGCGCAGCAGTGCCTTGGCAATGGTATTGCGGATTTCCAACTCGTGGGCCTGCAGAAAGCGGGGCAGGCGCAGGGTGAAGTCGAGGGTTTTGGAGTTGAGGGACTTTAGCTCCACGGTGGCCGTGTAAGAATCGGTTTCGCGGTGGGCCTGGCCGTAGCCGGTCATGGAGAGGAGCATAGTGGAGAGCAGTTGTTCTGGTTGCGGAGGTCGGGTTAAGTTCTCAAAGAACGGCACGCGGGAAGTAGCACAGCACTTCGCCCGCACCAGAGAATGAAGGAAATCCTGATTGTGCGCCCGGAAATTTGGCCGGCATTTGCCGGGCGGGGCAGCCATTCGGCTCTTTCCAGGTCAGGCAGAAACCTTTGAGTTCAAGCAAAAAGGGCGCAAAATTAGTAGAATGATATTATCGTAAAATGAAGAAATGGGTGCGTCGCAATATGGTAACGCAGCGGCTATGTTGCCGTAATAGGCCCCTGATAGTTTTGTGGCGTTGAACCAACCATTGTTGTATGCGCCTTGCCTTACTTGGATTTTTGTTGCTGTGGATGAATGGGCTGGCTTTTGGTCAGCAAGGGACGCTGGCGGGAAAAGTAACGGATAAAAAGACCAGCGAGGGGGTTATCGGAGCCACCGTGCTGGTGACGGGTACCACCCAGGCCGCCCCCGTGAACGTGGACGGTAGCTACTCGCTGCCCCTCGACGCCGGTACTTACAACATCACGATGACGTATGTGGGCTATAAGCCGCTCACGTTCCCGGGCATCGTGATAAAAAGCGGCGAGACGACTACCCTGAACGGCACGATGGAGGAAAGCGCCACCAGCCTGACCGAAGTAACCGTGACCGGCGTGAAGCAGACCGGCACTGAAGTGGCGATGATTCAGGACCTCAAAAAAAGCGAGGTGGTGGTAAACGGCATGAGCAGCGACCAGATTGTGAAAACCCTGGACCGCGACGCGGCCGAGGTGGTGAAGCGCATTCCGGGCGTGACTATTCAGAACAATAATTTTATTGTGATTCGCGGCCTGGCTGAGCGGTATAACACCGTGCTGCTGAACGATGCCCTCACGCCCTCGGCGGAGGTAGATACCCGCTCGTTCTCGTTCGATATTCTGCCGAGCTCGGTGATTGACCGGATTCTGATATTTAAATCGGGTGCTCCGGAGCTGCCGGGCGAGTTTGGCGGCGGCGTGGTGAAGGTGTACACCAAAAACTCGGTGCTCGAAAACACCACCAACTTCTCGGTCTCGGCCTGGGGCCGCACGGGTACCACTTTCGGCAGCGGTTACCAGCAGAGCGCGCACAGCAGCACCGACTGGCTGGGCTTCGACGGGGGCCTGCGCAAAGTGCCCGGCGTGATTGGTAATGAGGCGTATGACGCCAACGCCGCGCTTACCAAAGGCCAGCTGCAACAGGCAGGCACTGAGCTGCGCAACGAGTGGAAGCCTACGCTGAGCACCGCGCTGCCCGACCTGCGCGCCTCGCTGGGCATCACCCGCAAGTACGAAATTGGCCGGGTGTACCTGAGCAATGTTACCTCGGTGTCGTACTCCAACACCCACGAGCAGTATAGTGTGCTGCGCCAGCGTCTGCAAACCGGCAACCTCTCGTACTCTTACAATTACAACGACCTACGCTCGCAGACGGCCAACCGCCTGGGCGTGATTCATAACTGGCAGGCCCGCCTGAACGACCACAACCGCCTGGAGTTCCGCAATTTCCTGAACCAGTACGGCACCGACGAGGTGATTCACCGCACGGGTATCGACTATATTCAGGGGGGCGACGGCAAAAACCGCGACAACTACGCCCTGCACTACCAAAGCCGGACTATCTACTCGGGGCAGCTGGGCGGCACGCACGACCTGGGGGCCGAAAAAAGTACGACCCTGACCTGGAACACGGGCTACAACTACGTGTTCCGCGACGAGCCCGACTACCGCCGCTTTCGCACAGGCAGCGACGTGCCCCGGCCCGGCCAGCCCGCCACCCCTTATCTGGTAGAAATCAGCCAGCGCGGCTCGCAGGAAGACAATTCGAGCTATTTCTCGCAACTGAAGGAAAATACCTACATGGCCAGCGGCCAGCTGGAAAAGCGCCTACAAGGCCGCGACTCGACCCGCGCCAACCAGTACAAGCTGCGCGCCGGCTTCTACACCGAATACAAGGAGCGGACTTACGCCAGCCGATACTTCTCCTTTACGCCGGGAAGCGAGGATTTTTTCAACAACGACTTGCGGCTGCTGCCAATCGAGACAATTTTCGCACCTCAGAACCTAGACCCGAAAACGGGCTTCATTCTGAGTGAAGGCACGAGCGCCGAAGACAGCTACCACGCCGACAACACGCTGGTGGCGGGCTACCTCAGCGCCGTGGCCCCGATTTCGGACAAGTTCAACGTTTCGGGCGGCGTGCGGATGGAGTACAACCGCAAGTTCCTGCGCTCGGGCAACGACGCAGTGCCAGCCTACGAGGAAAAGAAGTATTTCTTCCTGCCTTCGCTGAACGCCACTTACAACTTCAACGACCGCAGCCTGCTGCGCCTGGCCGGCAGCGAAACCCTGAACCGGCCGGAGTTCCGCGAAATTGCCGAGTACTCGTACTTCGACTTCGCCAACAATGCCCTCATCAATGGTAACCGCAACCTGCGCACGGCCAAAATATACAACGCCGACCTGCGCTACGAGTTCTACCCCTCGCGCTCGGAGCTGCTGTCAGTGGGGGTGTTCTACAAGAAATTCATTGATGCCATCGAGCAGGTAACCAACTCGACCACCGGCTCGGTGTTGCAGCTAACGTACCAGAACGCGGCCAGCGCCTACGACGTGGGCGTGGAAGTGGAAGCCCGCAAAGGCCTGGTCGACATCACCGAAAATCCTTTCCTGCGCCACATTTCCTTTGTGCTGAATGCCTCGCTCATCAAAAGCCGCGTGACGCTCAACGACACCGCGGCCAGCTCGGTGGATAACAACCGCTCGCTGCAGGGCCAGTCGCCCTACGTGGTGAACACCGGCATTTTCTACCAGGACGATGAGCGGCACTGGCAGATTTCGGCCCAGTACAACATTATTGGGCCGCGCCTCCAGTTTGCCAGTAGCAACGGCCAGAACTTTTCCGTGTACGACCTGCCGCGCCACGTCATCGACCTGGCCGCTACCAAGGGCTTCGGCCCCCACCTGGATGTGCGCATTGGCATTCAGGATTTGCTGAACCAGTACACCCGCCTGTACTACGATTCGAACCGGAGTGGCGGAATCAGTAGTGCCGACACCGGCTCCTTCGCCCGCTACCGCAAGGGCCAGTATTCCACGGTCGGCATCACCTATAAGTTTTAAAGTGAATGACAAAGAAGCCCGATTCGTCGGGCTTTTTTGGCGCTGCCCCAAATATGGCTACACGATATGGTAACACGGGGCAAACCGAATAGTAACGTTCAAAAGGACCACCTGCATAAGCCACTGCCGGACCTTTGCATCAGCAACCACCGCTTGATTTTACCCAGTCCACTTACCTGACCATTTCCTTATGAAAAAGCTTGTACTCACTGCATTGATGGCCGTTGCAACTGTTGCGGCCGCCTCCTCTGCCCAGGCCCAGACCGTGTGCCCAACTGCTCCCACCCCCATCACGGTGGACGGCGTACGCATCACCACCAACACCACCTGGACCAGCAACAACATTTACCTGCTGAAGAACTTCGTGTTCGTTGAAAGCGGTGCTACGCTCACCATTCAGCCCGGCACCATCATCAAGGGCGACCTCGCTACCAAGGGTACCCTCACCATCAAACAGGGTGGCCGCATTGATGCCCGTGGCACGGCTACGCAACCCATCGTCTTCACTTCGAACCAGCCCGCCGGCTCGCGGGCCCGGGGCGACTGGGGTGGGGTGATTCTGCTAGGCCGCGCTACCCAGAACATTCCCGCTACGCCCACCGCGCCGCTGCCCAGCATTGAGGGCGGCCTGCCCGTGGCCGATGGCGTGTTTGGTGGCACCGACGACGCCGACAACTCCGGCATCATGCAGTATGTGCGCATCGAATTCCCCGGCGTGGCATACAGCACCGACAACGAAATCAATGGCCTGACGCTGGGTGGCGTGGGCAACGGCACCACGCTCGACCACATCCAGGTATCGTACTCCGGCGACGACTCCTTCGAGTGGTTTGGGGGCTCAGTGAACGCCAAGTATCTCATCACCTACCGCGGCATCGACGATGAATGGGACACCGACAACGGCTTCCACGGCAAAGTTCAGTTTGGCGTGGCCCTGCGCGACCCGAACGTAGCCGACCAGTCGGGCTCGAACGGCTTCGAGAGCGACAACGATGCCCTCGGCTCTAACAACTCGCCCCAGACCTCGGCCGTGTTCTCGAATATGAGCAACTTCATCGCCCCTGGCACGCTGAACAGCAATTACAAGCGCGGCATGCACATTCGCCGCAACTCGGCCCTGAGCGTGTTCAACTCGGTGCTGACCAGCTACCCGGTGGGCCTGCTGCTCGACGAAGGCACTGCGCCCTTCTCGGCCACCAACTCGGCCGTGAACGCCGCCAACGGCTCGCTGAAGCTGCAAAACAATGTATTAGCCAGCTTCGCCCGTGGCTCGGTGGCTACCCGCGTAAACGGTAGCACCTACAACGTGAAGCAGTTCCTGGGCGCTACCAACGACACCACTTCCACGGTGGCCAGTCTGTTGCTCAATGCCAACAACTTCACCCTCGGCAGCCCTAATTTCGTGCCCCAGGCTGCCACGCCGCTGGCCACTGGCGCCGCCTTCACCGATGCCAAGCTGGCCGGTACCTTCTTCACGCCGGTAACCTACCGCGGCGCTTTCGCCCCGGCCGGCACCCCCAACGCCGACTGGACGGCCGGCTGGACCACCTTCGACCCCCAGAACTTCTGCTACAACCGCGCTGGTGTGGTAACCGCCGCCCGCGTGAAAGCCGAGCAGAGCCTGCAGATGGGCGTGTACCCCAACCCTTCGGCCGGCACGGCGAGCCTGTCGTTTGCCCTGCCCCACGCCTCGGCTACGACGGTACGGGTGTTCGACGCTACCGGCCGCCTGGTGGCCACCGTGGCTGATGCCCGCAAGCTGACGGCTGGTACCCAGCTGCTTGCCCTGCCCGCTGGCCTGCAGGCCGGTATCTACATCGTTACCATTACCACTACTGAAACCGCCGAATCGGTGCGCTTTGTGGTAGCCAAATAGTCGTCCTTACGTACCACAGCACCCTTACAAGAATAACAAAGCCTGCTCCGATTTCGGGGCAGGCTTTGTTATTGGGGAAAGGGGAAAGACCCGGCGCCGGCAAGACTGGTGTTACGAAAGTGTTACCAGGGCGGGGAATGCATAACAATTTGATGAATCAATCTTCATGTTAGACCCTTGGATACCGGGGGAACTTTGTGGCTCAAATATCCCACTTACATTATGAAGCACGTTTTTGGAATGCGAGCCACCTGTTTCAGCTTGCTATTTCTGCTGATTCAGCACCTGGCTTCGGCCCAGGTAACTACCTCCGCCCTTAGTGGCAAAGTGACCTCCGACAAGGGCGAAGAGCTAATTGGCGTGACCGTGGTGGCCACCAACCTGCCCACCGGCACCAAGCGCGGCACCGGCACCGAGCCCGACGGCCGCTTCACCATCCCGAACCTGGCCCCCGGCGGCCCCTACGAAGTAACCGTAACCTATGTAGGCTTTAAAGAACAGAAAGTTAGCAACGTATTCCTGACCCTGGGCAACACCACCCGCCTCAACTTTGTGCTGGCGGCTGAGGCCCAGGCCCTGAACGAAGTAGTGGTGGTGGGCAACACCCAGGCCACCAAAACCGGCGCCGGCACCAACGTGGGCAGCGCCGCCATTCAGCAGCTGCCCACCATCTCGCGCAGCATTACGGACTTTACGCGCCTCGACCCGCGAAACTCGAACAACTCCTTCGCCGGCAGCTCGTTCCGCTACAACAACATTACCCTGGATGGCGCCGTGAACAACGACGCCATTGGTTTTTCGCCCTCATTGGGCGGCCAGAGCGGCAGCAGCGGCCTGCCCGGCGGCTCGGCCCGCGCCAACCCGATTTCACTCGATGCCATTCAGGAAATCCAGGCGTCGGTGGCGCCCTACGATGTGAAGCTGGGCAACTTCACCGGCGGCTCGATTAACGCCGTGACGCGTTCCGGCACCAACGAGTTTACGGGCTCGGTGTACGGCTTCGGCCGCAACCAGAACGTGACCGGCAAGAGCATCGACGGCAGCCAATCGAAGATTGGCACGGCCTACCACGACTACCAGACCGGCTTCCGGCTGGGCGGCCCCCTCATCAAGAACAAGCTGTTCTTCTTCACCAACGCCGAAATTGCCCGCCGCACCGAGCCGCAGTTCTACGGCGCCGGCTCGCCCGGCTCGCCCGTGACCACGGACCTGGCCCAGCAGATTACCGGCAAGCTGAATAACTACACGGTGCGCAACGCCGACGGCTCGCTGGGCACCGCCAACTACAACGTGGGCGAGTACGGCGACTACAACATCCACGCGAACAGCAACAAGATTTTTGGCCGTATCGACTTCAACCTGAACGACAAGACCAGCATTGCGCTGCGCCACAACTTCATCACCTCGGAAGCCACCAACCTGGAGCGCTCGGGCAGCTTGTTCAAGTTTGGCTCGCAGGACTTCACCCAGCACAACGTGCAGAACTCGACGGTGCTGGAAGTGAAAAGCAACTTCAGCAGCAAGTTTGCCAACAACCTGATTCTGGGCTACACCAACATTCACGACTACCGCGACCTGCTGGGCGGCCAGGCCAACCTGTTCCCGTCGGTGCAGATTAACAACGTGGGCACGACGATGGGCACGCCCGGCACGTCGAACTACTACTCGGGCTCGAACCAGATTCTGCTGGGCTCGGACCGCGAAGCCAGCATCTTCAACCAGCGCCAGAAGACGTTTGAGCTCACCGACAACTTCACGTACTACGTGGGGGCGCACGCCCTCACGCTGGGCACGCACAACGAGTTCTACAACATCGACTACGGCTTCATCAACTCCTGGAACGGCCGCATCGAGTACAACAACGTGAACGACTTCCTGAACGACCGGCCCAACCGCATCCGCGGCACCTACAACAACGGCACGGTGGGCGACAACTCCTACGCCTACAACTACAACAACCCCTCGGCCCAGTTCAACATCAACTTCTACAGCGCCTACCTGCAGGACGAGTGGAACGTGACCGACCGGCTGAAAATCACGCCCGGCATTCGCTTCGACATTGCCTCGCTGCCCACCAAGCCGGCCCTGAATTCGGTCCTGGTGAACAACCCGCAGAACGACGTGAAAACCCTGAACCAGACCTACTCGCACACGCCGTGGTCGGAGCTGAACAACAACTACCTGGGCCAGGTGCAGTTCTCGCCCCGTTTGGGCTTCAACTACGACGTGAAGGGCGACCAGTCGTTCGTGATTCGCGGCGGCTCGGGCATCTTCACCGGCCGCGTGCCGTTTGCCTGGTTCGGCTACGCTTATTATAACAACGGCGTGAATTTCAACTCGGTAGACCAGAACAACATCCAGAGCGGCGCAGGTGCGGGCACCAAATACTACCTCAACACCAACCCGAACCTGATTTATTCGCAGCTGCCCACCACCACCTACAACCCCGCCAACCTGAAGGGCAGCCCCACCGAAGTGAACCTGGTGGACAACAACTTCAAGATGCCGCAGGTGTGGCGCTCGTCGCTGGCCTTCGATTTCAAGCTGCCCACCGGCACCCGCTTCTCGGTGGAAGGCCTCTATACCAAGACCTTGCAGGACGTGCGGTTTGAGAACATCAACCTGACCGACAACGTGACTTACCTTGCCAACGGCCCCACCCAGAGCCCCGTGTACTCGGCCCCGGCCGGCGGCAGCACCAAGGTGAACTCCAGTTTCTCGAACGCCTTCTTCCTGACCAACACCCAGAAGGGCTACCGCTACCAGCTCACCGGCTCGGTGGGCCAAACGATTAACAACCTGGTGGACGCTTCGGTGGCCTACACCTACGGCCAGAGCAAAGACATCAGCAACGGCATCCGCAACTCGCCCCAGAGCAACTGGGAGCTGAACCCGGCCCTGAACGTGAACGACCCCGCCCTGGCCTATTCCAACTTCGACCTGCGCCACCGCGTGGTGGCCTCGCTGAACGTGCACAAGGCCTTCGCCCAGCGCTTCACCGGCTACCTCACTTCGGTGCTCACCTACGCCAGCGGCTCGCCCTACACCTGGGTGTACAACAACAACTTCTTCGGCAATGGCCAGCAGAACGTGCAGCTGGCCTACATCCCGAAAACCGCCGGTGACATTGCCATCGTGAGCCGCCCAACTTCGGCGGCTGCCTACTCGCTGGACGCCGGCCAGAACGCCGCCTTCAACAGCTTCGTGGACAACGACAGCTACCTGAAAACCCGCCGCGGCCAGTACGCCGAGCGCAACGCCGGCCGCACCCCCTGGAACAACCAGGCCGACGTGCGCCTGATGATGGACGTGAAGCTCGGCAACCTGGAGGCTAACGCCGCCGGCATCGCGCCCAAAGGCCACACCATCCAGATTTCGCTGGACATCATCAACTTCGGCAACTTCCTGAACAGCAGCTGGGGCCGCCAGTACTTCGTGCCCAATACCTTCAACTCGACGCTGGGCACCGGCCTCTCGCAGGTGGGCTACATCAACGACGCGGGCACGGTGTCGGGCACCTACAACGCCAACACGTTCAACCGCCCGGCCTTCACCTACGGCACGCCGGCCACCTACTCCATCGACCAGCTGGCCTCGCGCTGGCAGGGCCAGTTGGGCCTGCGCTACTCGTTTTAGTGGTGAATGCTTAACGGTTAGCGGTTAATTCCGGCTGACTGCGAATGCCAACAAGCCGGCCCTGAAAATCAGGGCCGGCTTTGTTTTTGGGGCCGCTGGTTGTCGAAAGCCTAGCTTTACACCCCAATTAACCACTCCTCATTAACCGCTAACCGTTGAAAACGCTCCGCGTTTTGCATCTGCCCAAGTGGTACCCCAACCGCTACGACGACCAGGACGGCGATTTTGTGGGCCGGCACGTGGCCGCCATTGCGGCGCACGGCGGCGCGGAAGTGGCGGTGCTGTTTGCGGCCGTGGCGCGCGGCCCGCTGCCGGCCCTGACGGATGCGGAGGAGGATTTTGCCGGCCCCGTGCCCACGCTGCGCTACTACTACCGCGCCGCGCCCACCGGCCTGGCCCTGCTCGACAAGCCGCTGAAGCTGCTGCTGTATTTCTGGTGCCTGCTGCGCGGCTACCGGCGGCTGCGGCAGTACTGGGCCGGCCAGCGACCCGATGTAGTGCACGTCCATGTATTGCTGCGCACGGGCTTGTTTGCGTGGGCGCTGCGGGCGGTGCGCGGCATCCCGTTCATCATCACCGAGCACTGGACGCTGTATTTGCCCCTGCGGTCGGCGGGGATTTCGGGGCTGCGGCGGGTGCTCACGCGGGCCGTGGTGCGGCGGGCGGCGGCTCTGCACACGGTATCGGGCGGGCTGCGCGATGCCATGGCGGCGCTGGGCTTTGTCAATAAAAATTCCGTCGTCATCGCCAACGTGGTCGATACCGACTTGTTTCGGCCACAGCATAGCCCGGAAAATACTTCGGAAAACCGGCCGGTCAGGGGAGCGTTAGCCAGGGCAACTGGTGCCGGTGACCTACCGGGCCCGCCCACGCTGCTGCACGTTTCGGCGTATCAGGATGGGGTGAAAAACATTTCGGGCGTGCTGCGCGTGGTGGCGCGGCTGCGCACCGCCTGGCCTGGCCTGCGGCTGCGCATCGCCGGCTACGGGCCCGACGAAGCTTTCCTCCACGAATACGCGGCCTCGCTGGGCCTGCTGGCCGATGGCACCGTGGCCTTCCTCGGCAAGCTGCCGCACGAGGCCGTGGCGGCCGAAATGGCCCGCGCCACGGCCCTGGTATCCTTCAGCCGCGCCGAAACCTTCGGCTGCGTGCTGCTGGAGGCGCGGGCCTGCGGCTGCCCGGTGGTGGCCACCCGCACCGGCGGCGTGCCCGAGCTATTCCAACCCGAAAACACCTTCGGCCTGCTGGTGCCCCCCGACGATGAACCCGCACTGGAAGCCGCCCTAACGGCCGTGCTGGCCGGCACCGCGCATTTCGACCCCGCCCGGCTGCGGGCCGATGTGGCCGCCCGGTGCGCGCCCGCGGCGGTAGGGGAGGCGTTTGGGGCCGTGTACCGGCAGGTGCTGGGCAGGTTGGAATAGGAACGTCATGTCTCGGCTGCGCTCGGCATGACGTTCTTTTGCTGATGAATCTTGTTCCCTCATGTTAAAGCGCATCTTCCAGCATTTCGCGGCGCGGGTCCTCACGGCGGGGCTGAGCTTTGCGGTGGTGTGGCTCACGGCGCGGTACCTGGGGGCGGCGGGGCGCGGGCAGGTGAGCTTGTTTTTTACCGATATGTCGGGGCTGGTGCTGCTGGCGGGGCTGGTGGGCGGCTCATCGCTGATATACCTGGTGCCCCGGCGTAACGTGTGGCACTTGCTGCCGCCAGCCTACGGCTGGGCCGTGATGGTGAGCGTGGCTGGCGCGGGCGCAGTGTATCTGCTGCGGCCCGTGACGCCGGAATACGGGCTGCACCTGGGGGCCATCACGCTGGTGCAGGTGCTGCTGTCCATCAACCTGTTTCTGCTGCTGGGCCGCAAGCGCGAGTGGGATTATAATGCCCTGACCACTGCCCAGGCGGCCCTGCTGGCCGGGGCCCTGGCGCTGGCTTTTGGCGCGATGCACTGGCTCAATATTCGGGCCTATTACTACGCCAATTACGTGGCCTACGGCCTGCCCTGGCTTATCAGCACCGGGCTGCTGCTGCGCCTGCCCGATGCCTGGACCAGCCACCGCGCCCGGCGCCGGGTAGCGGCCCGCGAGCTGGCCCGCCACAGCCGCGGCGCGCATTTGTCCAACCTGCTGTCCTTCGCCAACTACCGCTTCGGCTATTACGCGGTGGCGTACCTGGCCGATGCGCGCGCGCTGGGCATCCTCTCGGTAGGCGTGGCCCTGGCCGAAGCCATCTGGCTGATTCCGCGCAGCACGGCGCTTATTCAGTACGTAGCCCTGGTAAATGCCGCCGACAAGCGCGGCCAGACCTACGCGGCCCTGCGCGGCAGCCGGCTCACGCTCCTGGCCACGGCTGCCGCGGTGGGCCTGCTGGCCGCTGTGCCGGCCGCGTGGCTGGCGGCCGTGTTTGGGCCGGAGTTTGGGGCGGCGCACGGCGTTATTCTGGCCCTGGCGCCGGGCATTCTCATCAATGGCGCGGGCATGCAGGCCAGCACGTATTTCAGCGGCACGGCCCGCTACCGCGTGAACAACCGTGCCGCCCTGCTGGGCCTCGTTGTAACCGTGCCGGTGAGCCTGCTGCTGGTGCCGCGCCTAGGCATGGTGGGTGCCGCGTTGGGCATGACGGCCTCCTACACGGCCAGCGTGGCCTACCTCTTCTGGCACTACCGCCGTGCCATGAGCGCCGAATGGCCCGACCTGCTGCCCGGCTGGGGCGACGTACGCTGGCTGGCGCTGCGCTTAATGAGGAATGAGGAATGAGGAATGAGGAATTGGCCAGATGGATTCCTCATTCCTCATTAAGCCGAAGGCGTTTCATTCCTCATTAAGCGCAGCGTCCCTACCGCACCACTTCCACCCAGCCTTTTACGCGGTGGCCGTCGGGGTAAATGAGCAAGTAGTAGTACACGCCATCGGGCTGGCCGTCGGCGTTCCATTCGTCGTGGTAAACGGCTGATTCGAATACTTTCTGGCCCCAGCGAGAGAACACCTGCATACGCGGCTGGCAGTCGGGGCCCAGCTTAAAGGTTTGGTTCTGCGCGTCGCCGTTGGGCGTGATGATGTTGGGCACGTTCCGCTCCTTTACGTCCACGAGCGGCAGCGAAGCCTGGGTTTCGCAGCGGTTCGAGTTGTAGCGCACCCGCACCAACGGCTGGTAGGCGCCGGGCGTGGTGTAAACGTGCGTCGGGCTGAGTTCAGTAGACTGGCTGCCATCGCCAAACTCCCATACCACCGTTGGCGTGGCCGGAAGGCCGGAGCCCGCCAGCGTAAAGCGCAGCGAGAGGGGCGCCAGCCGGGTTTCGGGGCAGGCTACGGGGGCCCAGGTGGGCGCCAGCTGTGGCACAGTGGCCACGGATATGCGCCGCGTGGCAGTGCCCGTGCAGGGGCCTGCGGTGAGGCTATACGTGAGCGTGAGCGGGGCCGGGAAGCTGGCCGGGGGCGTAAACGTGAAGCCCGTGGCGGCGTTGCCGCTCACCCCCGGCCCGCTGAACGTGCCGCCCGCCGGGCTGCCGCGCAACGCAAACGGCCGGGAACTGCCGGGGCACAGCACGGTGTCGGGGGCCAGGGTAGGCGTGGGGGTGCTGAGCAGCGTAACGGCTTGCGTGGCCTGCGCGGTGCAGCCATTCAAAGTCACCGTGTACGCGAGCTGCACGACGCCGGCCGCCAGATTCGGCGAAAAAAAGTAGCCCGTCCCGCTGCTGCCGCTGATGCCCGGCCCGCTGAATATGCCGCCCGCCGGACTGCCCGACAGCGCCACCACCGGCAAAGTCCCCGATGCCGGCAGGCAGAAAATGGTCTGCGCTATCGTGAGGCTGACCGTGGGCGGAACCGCCACCGTCACGCGGCGGGTGCCCGAGCAGTTGTTGGCCACCGTGTAGGTGAGGGTTTGCACGCCCACCAGCGCCGCCGTGGGCGTAAAGAAATACCCGGCGGCCACGCTGCCCGTCACGCCCGGCCCCGACCATACGCCGCCCGTCGGGCTGCCCACCAAGGCCTGCGGCCCGGCTGTGGCGCACACCGTTTGGGCCGTCCCGGCATTGGCCACGGTAGTGACCGTGACGGACTGCGTGGCCGTTGCCAGGCAGCCGCTCACGTTCAGCGTATAGGTCAGCACATAAGTACCAGCAGCAATATTGGGCGAGAAAAAGAAGCCCTGGGCCACGCTGCCACTCACACCTGGTCCGCTAAACGTGCCCCCGACCGGGCTGCCCGCCAGCGGCACCAGGGGCAGGGCCGGCGTGCCAGGGGCCGGCAGGCAGTAGTTCGATTGGGGCAGGGTGAAGCTAACCGTGGGCGGCACCGATACCGTGATGCGGCGGCTGCCGGTGGTGGTGCACAGGCCGGTGCTGGCCACGGTGTAGGTGAGGGTTTGCACGCCCACCAGCCCCACCGTGGGCGTGAAGAAATAGCCGGTGGCCACGCTGCCCGTCACGCCCGGCCCGGTCCAGACGCCCCCCGCCGGGCTACCCGTCAGGGCCTGCGGGCCCGCCGTGGCGCACACTCCCTGGTCGGCGCCCGCGTTGGCAATGCTGGGCTGGAAATTGAGCACGAAGGCCGCGTTGTTGCAGTTGCTGCTGAGGTTGGTGGTGGAATACGTGTTGGCGCCCGGCGGAATGGGAAAGCCCGTGAACGACAAGCAGGAGCAAACTGCCTGGTACACAATGCCCCGTGGGTCGAAGCGCGAGGTGCCGCCGTCCACGTGCTCGCCTTCGCTGCCGGAGGCGGTGTTGCCGTAGAACGTGCCGTAGGTGAGGCCCGTGAGGCCCGCCGAAAATTGCGCCAGATAAAAATCGCTGCCGTCGGTGGTGGTTTGGGCGGCGCCGGGCGTGGTGGGCAGGCCCGTGGTGTAGCCGTTGGCATCGAGGTACGGGTCGCCCAGCTTGTTCACCTGGCCGCCCCAGCCGCACACGTACACGCGGTCGCAGCGGTCGACCAGAAAGGCCGTGGGATTCAGGCTGATGAAACCAATGTTAGAGGGTGACGTGCTGCCAAATACCATTGAGAGCTGGCTCAGGCCCAGGTTCGCATCGAGTTTCTGAATGAATTGGGTGCCGTTGGGCGTGTTGTAGAGGCCGGGCGTGACCGGGAAATTTCCCAGCGTCTGGCCCAGCAAATACACGCCGCCATCGGTGCCCAATTGCAGGAAATACGCTTGGTCGTAGTCGGTGGTGCCCACGTAGGTGGCCCGCAGCAGGCTGGTGCCGCCGGCCGCGATGCGGGCCGCGAAGCCATCTACATCGCCAAGCCGGGCGGGCCGGTAGGCCCCCGCCGTCACCGGGAAGTTGGGGCTGAGGGTGCCGCCGGCCACATACACGTCGCCGGTAATGGGCTCCAGCTGAATGGAATAGGCTGCGTCGGCCCCGGAACCGCCCAGGTAGCTGCCCCAGGTGAGGGCCGAGAGATTGGGCGTGAGCTTACACACCACGCCGTCGGAAGTACCGCCGTGGTAGACGCTGCTGAAGCCCCGCGCCATGGGAAAATTGCTGGAGGTGGTGTGCGAGGCGATGTACACGTTGTCGGCCGCGTCCACGATGATGTCGCCCCGGAACGGGTCGCCGTAGTTGTGAGCCAGCTGCGGCGTGGCGCTGAAGGGACTATTGCTGACGTTGAGCGGCAGCAGCCCGTCGTTGCCGGAGCCGCCCAGGTAAGTGGAGCCCAGCAGCGCCGTGCCGTTGGCATTGAGGCGGGTGATGATGAGGTCCGAGCCGTTGGGCGAGTTGTAGGGCGAGTAGCTGTAGCCGAACGGTGCCGTGGAAGTGCCCCCCGCGAAAGTGCGTTGCAGCGCCCCGGTGGTAGTGGGGTAGCTGGTGGCCGAGCCCGCCACTCCCGTCGACCCCGACGAGCCCAGTATCAACAGCTCGCCCTGGTTATTCACCACCAGACTGTGCGGGTAATCGGCGCTGTTGCCGCCCAGGTAGGTGGCCCACAGCCGCGCCGCCGGCCCCGTAGCCGCCGTGTTGTACTTGATAATGGCAATGTCGATGAGCGCCGAAAACAAGGTCTGGAACGCCCCGGCCGTCGTCGGGTAGCCCGTGCCGAAGGCAATGCCGCCCGAGTACAGGTTGCCCTGCGCGTCATAAGTGGCCGTGAAGCCCCAGTTGTCGGCCGTCGAGCCGGAGTAGGTCGAAAACACTACCACCGGGTCGATGGTCAGCGGGCGGGCGGGGTCGTATTTTCCCAGGGCGAAGTGCGTTACCTGGCCGGCCAGCACGTAGCGGCACGGCACGGCGCGGCGCTGGCCGGTGGCATCGGTTTGCCAGGCCTGGGGGGCGCGCTCGGTGATGGTGCCCACGCTGGTTTTCACCAGCAGGTTGCCGGCGGCGTCCAGCTTCAGGCCGTCGGCGCCGTCGTGGCGCAGGGCAATGACGGCCGGCCGGGCCCCCGGCGCCAGCTCAAAATCGTACTCCAGGTGCTGGTCGGCGCTTTCGTACACCCGCGCCGCCACGCCGGGCCATAGCCCGGCGTAGTGCAGCTCGCGAAAGCTGCGCACGTCGCTGGCCCAGTGCCGGGCATCGGCGCCCAGGAAATAGCTGCGGTGCTCGGCCGTGGGCGTTTCGGCGGTGACGGTGGCCGGGCCGGCGCCCTCAAAGTGCAGCTTCAGCGCGTGGCCGTGCACCACGCTGTCGGCTGCCGGCTTGGTGCCCTGAGCCGACTTCTGGAGCCCGGGGTGGACCGGGCCGCCGCTGGCCAGCAGCGCAAACGTCAGCCCATCGGCTTCGGCAAAGAGGCGGCCGCCGGGCAGGGGGGCCATGTAGCGGGCGTGCTCGTCCCACTGGCCCTTGTTCTCAATGAATTCGAGGGTGTGGCTGGCCGGCCCGGCATGCTCGCCCGCCTGGCCAAAAGCCTGGGAAGCGAGGGAAATCAGGAATGCGGCAGCGGCAAAAGGTAGCGGTAGTTTCATGTAAGAATAATGGGAAAGGATGGGCGGGTTCCAGTAAAGATAAAGACGTTGTATTGGCGGTTAGCAGTGAGCAGTGAGCAAAAGAAACGTCATGCTGAGCGGAGCGCAGCGCAGCCGAAGCATCTCGCGTGTGGTACTAACTCAATCGATTGGTTTACTTGAGCACGCGAGATGCTTCGCTGCGCTCTGCATGACGTTCTTATGCTCACTGCTCACTGCTCACTGCTCACTGCTCACTGCTCACTGCTCACTGCTCACTGCCCTTTATCGTCGCACCTCCACCCAGCCCTTGGCGCGGCGGCCATCGGCGTCGCGCAGCAGGTAGTAGTACACGCCGCTGGCCAGGCCGTTGGCGTCCCAGTTGTTGTGGTAGTCGTCGGTCTGGTACACCCGCTGGCCCCAGCGCGAAAACACTTCCAGTGACGCCGGCCGGCAGCTGAAGCGGGGCCGGAACGTCTGGTTCTGGTTGTCGTCGTTGGGGGTGATGATGTTCGGCACAAACACGTCGCCCACCACCACGGGCGCAAACCCGGTGAGCACCTCGCAGTTGCCGTAGCGGGCCGTGAGGTGGATGTTGTAGGTGCCGGCTTCGAGGTAGCGGTGGGTGGGCGTGGCCTCGGTGCTGAGGGGGCTGCCATCGCCAAAATCCCAGCTGTAGGTGGCGTGCGGGGCCAGCAGCACGGGCGTCAGCGGGCAGTCGAAGGGCGCAAGGCCGGCGTACTCCGGGGCCGCTTCGCACACGGGCAGGTTCAGGTCCACGTTTTGGGTGGAGGTGGGGGCCAGCACCACCGTGCGGGTGGCCGTGGCCTGGCAGGGGCCCTGCGTCACGGTGTAGGCGAGCGGGAACACGCCGCCCCGGTTGTTGGTGTTCGGGGGCGTGAAAAAGCCGCCGGTCGATACACCCGTGCCGCTCCAGATGCCACCGGCCGGTGCGTACCCGAGTAGCTGAAACGGCTGCCGCAGGTCGGCGCACAGGGTGGTGTCGCGGCCGGGCGTGACGGTGGGCGGCCGGGTCACCAGCACCTGCTGAGTAGTGACGCCGCAGCCCAGCGAGTCGGCCACGGAATAAGTGAGGGTGTGGGTGCCCGCGCCCGCCGTGGCCGGGTCGAAGCGGCTGCCCGACACGCCCGGCCCGCTGAACGTGCCGCCCGCCGGCGTGGCCGTGAGCGCCACGCTGGGCATGGTGGTGCACTGCGGCGGCACCGGCGCCAGCACCGGCACAATTGGCGGCGCCACCACGTAGCGCACGGGCCGCGTGCTCTGGCAAATGCCGGTGGTAGTCACCGTGTAATTGATGATGTACTGCCCCGGCCCCACCAGCGAGGGCACAAAGCGGTAGCCGCCGCCCGCCACGGCCTGCACGCCCGGCCCGGCCCACACGCCGCCCGTTGGGGTCCCGCCCAGGCTCACGGTGCCCCCGTCTGCGCACACGAAGCGGCGCGGGCCGGGGTCGGCCGTTATCACGTCGAAGGTCATTTTGAACGCGCCGTTGTTGCAGTTCGAGCTGCCGTTGTGCACGGTGTAGCTGCCCGCGCCGGGCGGCAGCGGGAAGCCCTGCGTGCCCCGGCAGCTGGCGCACACCGCCTGGTACACCACCCCGCGCTTGTCGAAGCGCGAGGTGCCGCCGTCGACGTGCTCGCCGCCGCCGCCCTGCTCTCCGAAGTACGTGGCGTATTCCAGCCCCGTCATGCCGGCCGCAAACTCAGCCAGGTAGAAATCCGAGCCGTCGGTGGTGCGCTGCACGGCATTGGGGGTGGTGGGCAGGCCGGTGGTGCTGCCCCCGAGGTAGCCGTCGTTGTCGGTTCCGCCCCAGCCGCTGATGTACACCCGCTCGCAGTCATCGACCAGAAAGGCTGTGGGCACAATGTTGGGGCCGCTCTGGCTCACGCTGCTGCCAAACGTGGTGCTGTAAATGCTGGCGGTCAGGTCCGGGTTCAGCTTTTGAATGAACTGCTTGCCGCTGGCCACGCTGTACAGGCCGGCCGTGACGGGGAACTGCCCCAGCGTTTGCCCGAACAGGTACACATTGCCCCCCGCGTCGAGCTGCAGGAACTGGGCCTGGTCGTAGTTATTGGTGCCGATGAAAGTGGAGCGCTCCAGCGTCCGGCCATCGGCGCTGATGCGGGCCGCGAACCCATCAATTCCCCCGCCCTGGAAGCTGGTGTGGTAGGCCCCGGCGGTGGTCGGGAAGTTATTGGGCTGGTTTAAAGCAAGCTGAATCGAAGCGCCGCACACGTACACCCGGCCCTGGGCATCGCGTTGCAGCGAGTACGCCGCGTCGGCGTCGGTGCCGCCCAGCAGGCCGGCCCACGTCACCGCGCTCAGCGCCGGGGGCAGCTTGCACACCAGCGCGTCGGAGACGCCCCCGCGGTAGCTGGCGTTGAAGCCCTGGGCCAGGCCCGGGAAATTGGTCGAGCTGGTGTTCGAGGCCACGTACACGTTGCCGGCGCCGTCGAGCAGCACATCGCTGCGGAAGGCATCGCCGTAGTTGCCAACAATGGTTGCCGAGGACAGCACGCCGTCGTTGCGCGCCCCGCCCAGGTAGGTGCTGGCCAGCAGGGCGCTGCCGTCGGCGCTGAGGCGGGTTACCACCAGGTCGGAGCCGTTGGGCATGTCGTAGGGCGCGCGCCCGGCCCGAAAGGGGTCGAGCGGGGTGCCGCCCCCAAAGCTGCGCTGCAAAGCCGTGGCCGAGGTCGGGTAATTTGTTGACGACGTGCTGCCGAGAATCACCAGCTCGTTCTGGTTATTCACCACCAGGCTGTGCGGGAAGTCGGCGCTGTTGCCGCCCAGGTAGGTGGCCCACACCCGCGCCGCCGGCCCGCTCACGCTGGTGTTGTACTTGATAAACGCCATGTCCTCCACGCTGCTGAAGCTGGTGCGGAAAGCCCCCGTGGTGGCCGGGTACGAGCCCCCGGTGTCGAACACGATGCCGCCCGAATACATATTGCCCGCGTTGTCATAAGTGGCCGTGAAGCCCCAGTTGTCGGCCGTCGAGCCGGTTAGGGTGGAAAACTGCACGGTGGGGTCGATGGTCAGGGCCCGGGTCTTGTCGTAGGCCCCGAGGGCGAAGGTGACGGTGCTGCCCGTGAGCACGTAGCGGCAGGCCACGGCTTTGCGCTGGCCACTGGCATTGGTTTGCCAGGCCTGCGGGGCCAGCTCAGTGGTGGTGCCCACCGTAGTGGTGATGATGAGGCTGCCGGCCGCGCTCAGGGCCAGGGTGGTGGCGCCGTCGTAGCGCAGGGCCACGCGGGCGGGGTTGGCGCGGGGCGCCAGCAGCACGTCGTATTCGAGGTGCTGGCCCGCGTTTTCGTACAGCGTGAGGGCGATGCCGGGCCACAGCTCCTCGTAGCGCAGCCGCCGGAAGCCGCCCACGTGGCTGGCCCAGCGCTTGGCATCGTTGCCAATGAAATAGTTGTACTCGCCGGCCGTGGGCGTCTCGGCCGTGAGACGAACGCGGGCGCTGGCTTTCTCAAAATGCACGGTGTAGGCGTGGGCCGCGATGCCGGCCGCCGCGGCCGGGGCGGGCTGGCCGGTAACCGCGCCGTGGTGGTGGCTTTGCAAAAAAGCCGGGTCCAGAAAGGAGTAGGTGAGGGCGTTGGGCAGCACGAAGAGCCGGCCGGCCGGCAGCGCGGCCTCGTAGCGCACGCGGCTATCCCACTGGCCCTTGTTCTGGATGAACTCCAGGCTGGGCGTGTTGGGCTCGCCGCCGGCGGCGCACGCCGGCCGGGCCGGAGCCAGCAGGGCAAGCAAAGGAAGCAGGGCCAGAAACCGACGGCCGACAGTGCGGAAAAGTAGAGGCATACAAGCGCCAGAGGCAGAAACGGGTGGGAATGGGAACCAGGAAAAGCCGCGCCGCAACCAGCCGCGGCGGCGTGGTTTTGCCGAAACGGCGGAACTGCAAATTTCGTGCAAGGCTTGGCGGGGATTGCGCCGGGGCGGCCGGCCATTTTATAAAAGCGCCGGGCTATTTCTGCCGCCGCTACCTTTGTGGCCTCCGTTGCTTGTGCCGTGCGCCGCTCTTTCGCCTTCAAACTTACCCTGCTCACCCTGGTCTGGCTCCTGCTGGCCATTGCCTGCGAGCAGGTGCCGGTGCGGGCGTTCTGGCCCGTGCAGTTTGGGGCCCTCACCACGCCGGTAGCGCTGCTGTGCACGGTGCTGCTGGCGCTGTACTGGCTGCGGCGCAACTGGCGGGTGGCGGCGCTGCCCATCGTGGCCCTGGGCCTGACGTGGCCGCACGTGCAGCGCGGCCTGGCCCTGCACGCTTCGCTGACTGAGAAATCAAGCAGGAAGGAGGAGAAGCTGGCGAACGGAGAAATGCTGCATTCCACCTTCTTCATCCCTCCTGCCAAAAGCGTCCTGCTGCTCTCGGCCAACGTGCGCATCTTCAACGTGTACGCCGCGTTGCGCGACCCGAATTTTGCCTCGTCCAAAGCCTTCATCCATTGGCTGGCCGCCAGCCCGGCCGACGTGCTCTGCCTGCAGGAATACTACAACGTGCCCACGGGCTTGGACCGGGAAAGCAAGGTGTTCCGGACCGACGAGTACCTGGGGCGGGCCAGTGGCCGGCACAGCTTCGTTTCCACCAGCCTCACCAACGTTATCGGGGCGGAGTTTGGGATGGCCATTTTCTCGCGGTTTCCCATCGTACGCCAGCAAACCATTCCCTTCGGCAAGCTCTCGCAGAACCACGCCATGTGGGCCGACCTGGCCCGGCCCGCCGCCCGCACCGGCACGGGCCGCCCCGACACCATTCGGGTGTTCAACGTGCACTTTCAAAGCATGGCCATGGATGCCGGCGACATTGCCACCGCCACCGAAAGCCGCGCCGGCCTCCGCGACAAGGCCCCCAACCTGCTGCGCCGTTTCCGCAGCGGGGCCGTGGCGCGGGGCACCCAGGTCGACACCGTGCTGGCCTGCGTGGCCCGCTCGCCCTACCCCGTGCTGCTGGCCGGCGACACCAACGACCTGCCCTATTCCTACACCTACGACCAGCTCGCCGACCATCTCCAGAATGCCTGGGCCACCGTGGGCCTCGGCCTCGGGGCTACCTACAACGGCAAGCTGCCCGGCCTGCGCATCGACCAGCAGTTTGCCGGCCCGCAGTGGCAGGTGCTGGGCTGCCGCGTGCACCGCGAAATCAAATGGAGCGACCATTTTCCCGTCGAAGGGCTGTATCAGTTATCAGTTAATGGTGAGCAGTGAGCAGTTAACAGAGAGCAATGGTTAATCGGCATTGAAGTTTTGAACTGCTCACTGCTCACTGAGTAATTTTGGCTATGGAAATGTCTAAGCAGGAAGCTGGCCCACTGTTGCAAAAGTCATTCGCTTTTGCGGTGCGGATGATGAAATTTCACCGACACCTGCAAACCAATGAACGCGAATACATTGTTTCCAAGCAATTGGTCCGTAGCGCAACTTCAATAGGTGCGAACGCAGAAGAAGCTACCGGTGCCATTTCCACTGCGGATTTTACCAGCAAGATTTCCATCGCTTACAAAGAAGCCCGCGAGACAGGCTACTGGCTTCGGCTATTGCAGGCCACCGGGTACATTGAAGAGAAATTGTTCTTATCACTTCACGACGATTGTCAGCAACTTTGTCGTATCCTTTATTCCATTCTCCGGTCAAGTGGCCGCGCCTAATATCAGTTAATAGTTGTCAGTGAGCAGTTATCAGTGCTGTTTATTTTGCATCCGAACAACTACGAACTGATAACTGCTCACTGATAACTGTTAACTGATTTTCATGTCGCTCTCGCTCTACAACACGCTTACCCGTAAGAAAGAAGAATTCCAGCCCCTGCACGCGCCCCAGGTGGGCGTGTACCTGTGCGGCCCCACCGTGTACAGCGAGGCCCACCTCGGCAATGCCCGCGGCCCGGTGGTGTTCGACGTGCTCACGCGCTACCTGCGCCACCTCGGCTACCAGGTGCGCTACGTGCGCAACATCACCGACGTGGGCCACCTCGAAAGCGACGCCGATACCGGCGAGGACAAGATGGAGAAAGCCGCCCGCGCCGCCCGCATCGAGCCCATGCAGGTGGCCCAGCACTTCACCAACCGCTACCGCCAGCACATGCTGGCCCTCGGCTGCCTGCCGCCCGACATCGAGCCCCAGGCCAGCGGCCACATCATCGAGCAGGTGCAGGTGATTGAAGAAATTATTGCCAACGGGCTGGCCTACGAGGTGAACGGCTCGGTGTATTTCGACGTGCCCGGCTACAACGAGCAGCACGATAAAGAGGGCCGCTACGGCAAGCTCGCCAACCGCAGCATTGAGGACCAGCTGGCCGGCACCCGCGTGGGCCTGGAAGGCCAGAGCGAAAAGCGCAGTCCGCTGGATTTCGCGCTCTGGAAAAAAGCCTCGCCCGAGCACATCATGCGCTGGCCCTCGCCCTGGGGCGAAGGCTTCCCCGGCTGGCACCTGGAGTGCTCGGCCATGAGCCGCAAGTACCTCGGCGAGCTGTCCGACATCCACGGCGGCGGGCTCGATTTGATGTTTCCGCACCACGAATGCGAAATCGCCCAGAGCCAGGGCAGCCACGCCCACACCGACGAGGCCCGCTTCTGGGTGCACAACAACATGATAACCGTGAACGGCACCAAGATGAGCAAGAGCCTGGGCAACTTCGTGCTGCTCGGCGACCTGTTCACGGGGCCCACCGGGCCGCTGGCCTTCGGCTACTCGCCCATGGTGGTGCGCTTCTTTTTGATGCAGGCCCACTACCGCAGCCCGGTTGATGTGAGCGACGACGCCCTGCAAGCCGCCCGCAAAGGCTACCGCAAGCTGATGAATGGCCTGCGCCTGCTGGACAAGCTGGATGTTAGTGGTTCGTTGTCAGTGGGTAGTGAGGAAAATAAGAACGGCCCGGCAACCGATAGCCAACAGCTGACAGCCGAAGCCACGCAGCTGCTGCAACTGGCCGCCAAGCCCGCCGAATTCCTCAACGACGACCTGAACACGCCCCGCGCAATGGCCGCGCTGTTCGACCTGCTGAAACGCTTCAACACGCTGGCGGCCAACCCTGCCGCGCTGGCCGAAGTGGGCCCCGAAGCCCTGGCCGCCGCCGCCGGCACCTACCGCACCTTCGTGCAGGACGTGCTGGGCCTGCGCGACGAGCCCCGCGCCAACGCCGAGCAGCTGCTGGACCTCACCCTGAGCTTCTATTCCGAAGCCAAAGCCGACAAAGCCTACGACAAAGTCGACGTTATCCGGGCCGCCCTCAAAAGCCAGGGCATCGTGATAAAAGACACCAAGGCCGGCGTGGAGTGGGCCTACAGCGAGGAGTAGCCGCCGCGTAACTGCATTAAAATTAACCGACATAATCGTCAGGCTCCCCTCTTTGGGGGAGAGGGGCCGGGGGTGAGGTTTCACCGTCTGCGCCACATCACCCGCCGCATGAATTTCCGCCTTCTCCGCAACCTCCGCCTTCCGCTCGCCGCCCTGGCTGGCCTCCTGTTCCTCACCGGCTGCCCCAGCAAGCCCGCCGAAACCAGCGCCCCCACCGCCGAGGCCAAGCTGCCCAAGGCCCCGGTGTTCAACGCCGATTCGGCCTACGCCTTCACGGCCCGGCAGGTGGCGTTCGGGCCGCGCGTGCCCAACTCGAAGGCCCACATCGCCACCGGCGACTGGCTGGTGGCCAAGCTCAAAAGCTACGGCCTGAAGGTGATGCAGCAGCCCTTCGACGCCATGACGTTTGACGGCACCAACATCCACGCCCGCAACATCATCGCGCAGTACCAGCCGCAGGCGGCCCGCCGGGTGGCCATTTTCGGCCACTGGGACACCCGCCCCTTTGCCGACAACGACAAGACCCACAAAAATGCCCCCATGGACGGGGCTTCCGACGGCGCCAGCGCCGTGGCCGTGGCCCTGGAAATAGCCCGCGTGCTCAGCCAGCAGCCCGACTCGCTAGCCCCCAACGTGGGCGTCGATTTCATCTTTTTCGACGCCGAGGACTGGGGCCACGACGACACCACGCAGGCAAAGCTCAAGGACCAGCTGGCCGGCAGCGGCACCGATTCCTGGTGCCTGGGCTCGCAATACTGGACCGCCCACCTGCTGCCCGCCAGCTACAAGGCCGAATACGGCGTGCTGCTCGATATGGTGGGCGCCAAGGGCGGCAGCTTCACCCGCGAAGAAACCTCGCGCACCAACGCCCGCGGCCCACTCGATAAAATCTGGAGCACCGCCGCCCAGCTCGGCTACTCCGATTTCTTCCGCTACGAAGACACCGGCGGCATCACCGACGACCACGTCTACACCAACAAAGCCGGCATTCCTACGCTGGATATCTACGACCACCCCACCTACGGCACCGACTACTTCCCCAGCTACCACCACGCCACCACCGACAACATGAGCATCATCGACCGCAAGACGCTGAAGGCCGTGGGCCAGACCATGGTGCAGTCGCTGTACGTGGACTAAGCGGCGGGGCACCGGGCCGGCCCCGGCTTGTGGCCCTCCCGCTCAGGCGTGGCGCTTGCGGCCCGGCAGCTCGGCTTTGGAGTTGATTTGGAGCTTGTCGTACACCGTGCGGATGTAGGCGCGCACGGTATTCAGGCTGATGCCGAGGCGGTCGGCCACCAGCTTGTAGCTCAGGCCCTGCTCCAGGGCTTCCACTATTTGCTGCTCGCGCGGGGTGAGGACGGCGCTGGGCGCGGCGGGCCGGAAGTAGCGCATGACGTGGCGGGCAATGGCCGGCGACATGGGCGCCCCGCCCGCCAGCACGTCCAGCAGCGCCTGCTTGATGGCCGGCAGCGGCGTGCTCTTCACCAGGTAGCCCACCGCCCCGGCGCACAGGGCCTGAAAGGTGCGGTCGGCGTCCTGATACACGGTGATGAGCACCACTTCGGCCTGCGGGGCCACCTCCCGAATCAGCCCAATGCCCTCGATGCCGGTGGCGCCGGGCAGGCCGATGTCGGAGAGCACCAGCCGGGGCAGCAGGCCACCCGCGGCCAGCAGCTCGAGCAGCTCCTCTACCGAGCCGGCCACGGCCACGCACTCGAACTCCGGCTGCGCGCACAGGTACGTGTGCAGCGCCTCGCGGATGACAAGCTGGTCTTCGACGATGGCCAGGCGGATTTTCATGCTGCAAATTTACCCGGCGCTCACATACGGCGGCATCGCATGTTGATGCGGTGTCGCCCGCAGCCTCAGGCGTCCGGATTGCTCCGGCCAAATGCTTTCCAGCCCGAGGGCAGCGGCACCACCACGCACACGCGGAAGCCGCCGGCCCCGCCGCCGCTGGTGGCGGCACCGCCCAGGGCCTGCGCCCGGGCCCCGATGTTGCGCAGCCCGTGGCCCGTGCGCCGGACCGGGGCCGCGTCGCCGCTGACGCCGTTATCCACTATTTCCAGCACCAGCTGGGCCTGGCTGCCGGGTTCCAGCCGCACGCTCACGGCCACGCCGGTGGCGCCGGTGGCGTGCTTCACCACGTTGTGCAGGCTTTCCTTGTAGATGAGGTAGAGGTTGCGGCGCAGCAGCACGGGCAGGCGCTGGGCCGGCACCGCGGCCGGAAACGCAAACTCGACCTCCAGCCCGGCCGGGCCCAGCACGTCGTAGGCGTAGTCGCGCATGCGGTCGAGCAGGTCGGGCAGGTGGTCGTTGTGGGCGTCGAGGCTCCACACCACGTCGTTGAGCTGGCGCACGGCCGAGCGGCTGGCCTCCGAAATCTGGCCCAGCTGCCGGCGCTGGCCGGGCCCGTCGGCCAGGCCTTCCTGGAGCAGGCTGCTTTGCAGCGAAATCTGGCTGAGCAGGCTGCCCACGTCGTCGTGCAGGTCGGCGGCCAGGCGGGTGCGAATGGCGGTTTCGCGGCGCTGCTGGCGGCGGCGGTAGCGCCAGAACAGCCCGCCGCCGCTCAGCCCCAGCAGCAGGCCCAGGCCGGCCAGCAGGGTGAGGCGCTGCTGCTGGCGCAGGCGTTCCAGCTCCTGCTGCTGGCCCAGCAGCTTCAGCTGGGCGTGCTGCTGGCGACGCTCGTAGTTCAGCTCCAGGGCCGTGGTGCGGCGCGCCAGGGCGGCCCCGCCGAGGCTGTCGTCGTAGGCCGCGAAGCGCTGTTGCGTCTGGTAGGCGTGGGCAAAGTCCTGCTGCCGGGCGTAGGCCACGGCCAGCACGGCGCTGGCGGTCCGGGCGCCCTCCAGCGAGCGGCTTTGCTGGCTCAGGCGCAGGCTTTGGGTGCCGTACCAGGTGGCGCTGTCGGGGTGGCCGGCGTGCAGGCTGGCGCGGGCCAGCAGCGCCTGGGCGCGGGCTTGCAGCAGCGGCTGGTGGGCGGCGGCGGCCCGGTGCAGCAGGCCGTAGCCGGCCGCCTGGGCGGCGGCCGAGTCGCCCAGCTGCTCGCTCATTTCGGCCAGGTTCAGGTCCATGCGCAGCTCGTCGGGCGCATCGCCCAGGCGCTGGCTCACGGCCCGGCTCTGGGCGTAGTAGCCGCGGGCTTCGTCCCAAAAGCGCTGGCGCCGGCTGAGCTCGCCCAGCTCGCCGTAAATCAGGTTGAGGCGGTCGGGGTAGTCGTAGTGGCGGGCAACTTGCAGCGCGGCCAGCAGATGGGCGCGGGCCAGCAGGTACTCGCCCAGGCGCGAGTAGATGCTGGCCACCTCAATTTGCAGGCTGGTGTGGAAGCGGCGCTGGTCGCCGGTCGAGCTGATGGCCATGGCCCGAAAGAAGTAGCTCAGGGCCCCGGCGTAGCGGCCCTGCTGGTCGGCCATGCGGCCGCGCCGTTCCAGGCAGCGCATCTGCCCGCCCAGGTCGTGCAGGCGGGTAAACTCGGCCTGGGAGCGGCTCAGCCACGGCTGGGCCGGGCCGTATTCGGCCAGGGCAATGTGGTAGTCGGCCAGGTCGAGCAGGGTTTCGGCCAGCAGGTCGCCGTGCGAAACCTGCTGGGCCAGGCGCACGGCCAGGCGGCGGGTGGGGCCGGCCGCCCGGGCGTCCTGCACCACAATGGCGTCGCCCAGCTTGGTGAGCAGGACGATGTGCAGGCTGTCGATTTGGGGCCGGGCCGCCACCAGTGCCCGCAAGCTGTCGATGCGCCGCTGCGTGGCGGCCGGGTGCGGCGCCGCCCCAACGGGCCGCCCGGCCAGCAAAGCCAGCGCCAGCACAACCCCACGCATCGGGCGCCCCAACGGAAAACGCCAACAAAGCAGCACGGCCACAAGCAAAGTAAGAAAGCCCATTAACTGCCTCACGGCTCGCCGGGGAACACGGCACAACAAAACACCTCCCTTCACTACCGGGGCTGGCATAAGCCCGGCTATTGAAGGGAGGTGGCAAAGGTAGAATCTATATCATGGCCAGACCACTCAGTCCGGCCACGGCAGGGCCATTTTTTACTCCACCACGAGGCGGGCCGAGGCGGCGCCGGCGCGCACCACGTACACGCCGCCGGCCAGCCCGGTGGGCAGGGCCAGGGCAGCGGTGCCGGCCGCGTCGGCCGTGGCCGTGAGCACGAGCCGGCCCAGGGCGTCATACACCTGCACGGGTGCTCCGGCTTCGGCCCCGGCCAGGGTGGTGGCGCGGGCCGGGTTGGGGGCCAGCGTGAGGCCGCCGGGCTTGCCCGCCAGCGTCACGCTGCGCACGGGGGAGTAGTGGGCCGTACCGTCGAGGTCGACCTGGCGCAGGCGGTAGTAGAGGAGGGCTTGAGGACTCAGGGACTTGGGGACCTGGTTGTCCAGAAAGCCGTAGCTGCGCGGGGTGCTGCTGCTGCTGCCGGCGGCGGCCACTGCGCCCAGGCGCGTGAAGGCCTTGCCGTCGGCGCTGCGCTCTACTTCAAACGCCTGGCTGTTCTTCTCGGAGGCGGTGGCCCAGGCCAGGCGCACGGCGGCCGGGCCTTCGGGCGTGGCCGTGAAGGTGGCCAGCTCCACGGGCAGCGGGGTGGCGCTGTTGGTGCTCTGGCCCAGCTGCTGGGCCGTGATGTAGGTCCAGGGGCCGTAGCGGGGCACGCCGCCCACGCCGCTGGCGGCGTATTCGAGGCGGGCGCGCACGCGGGTGGCGCGGCCCGCCTTGCTCACCAGGGCCTTGAGCTCGGTGCCGGCCCCGGCCGCGGGGATGGTGGTGAAGGCGCCGCGCCCGGTGTAGGCCGTGGAGTTGGTGATGGGGGAGTTGTGCGAGAAGCTCGCGCCGTTGGCCACGGCCTCCCACACCAGCCGGGCCTGCACCCGCCCGAAGGCCGAGCGCGCCACCAGCCCGATGCCGAACTGCGGGAGCGGCCGGTTGGCGATGCTGAGCGGGGTGGTCAGGTCGGTGTTGTAGAGGCGCAGCTGGCCGGCGCGGGCGGCTCCCAGGTTGCCCAGGTAGAGGTAGGCCGTGCCTCGATAGTAACTCGTGCCATAGGCCCCGACGAGGATGTCGGCGTAGCCGTCGCCGTTCACGTCGCCCACCCCGGCCCCGCTGCCGAAATAGGTGCCAGTGGCGGCGGTTGGGTCGCTGAGGACGATGGCCGGGCCGAGCCCGGCGCTGGAGCCCAGGTAGCAGTAGGCCTTGCCCAGGCCATTGTTCTGGCCCAAAGACCCGTAGGCCCCGATGAGGACGTCGGCGTAGCCGTCGCCGTTCACGTCGCCGGCCCCGGCCACGCTGACGCCAAATTGGGCATCACTGGTGTTGGCCGGGTCACTGAGGGTGGCGGCCAGCGCGCCGAGTCCGGTGCTGCTGCCCAGGTAGAGGTAGGCCCGGCCCCGAAAGAAGTTCGTGCTGTTGGCTCCCACAAGCACGTCGGCGTAGCCGTCGCCGTTCACGTCGCCGGCCCCGGCCACGCTGACGCCAAATTGGGCATCACTGGTGTTGGCCGGGTCACTGAGGGTGGCGGCCAGCGCGCCGAGTCCGGTGCTGCTGCCCAGGTAGAGGTAGGCCCGGCCCCGAAAGAAGTTCGTGCTGTTGGCTCCCACAAGCACGTCGGCGTAGCCGTCGCCGTTCACGTCGCCGGCTCCCGCCACACTGGCGCCGAATTGGTCATAACTGTTGCCGGGCGGGTCGTTGAGGGTGGCAGCCGGTGCCGGGCCAAGCCCGACGCCGGACCCCAGGTAGAGGTAGGCCTTGCCTCGGGTAGAACTCGTGCCATCAGCCCCGATGAGGGCATCGGCGTAGCCGTCGCCGTTCACGTCGCCCGCCCCCGCCACGCTCCCGCCAAAGAAGTCGTCGTTGGTGGCAGCCGGGTCGGAAAGGGTGGCAGCAGGGGCGGTGTTGAGTCCGGTGCTGCTGCCCAGGTAGAGGTAGGCCGTGCCTCGGTTGGAACTCGTGCCATCGGCCCCGATGAGGGCATCGGCGTAGCCGTCGCCGTTCACGTCGCCCGCCCCCGCCACGCTCCCGCCAAAGAAGTCGTCGTTGGTGGCAGCCGGGTCGGAAAGGGTGGCAGCAGGGGCGGTGTTGAGTCCGGCGCTGCTGCCCAGGTAGAGGTAGGCCGTGCCTCGGTTGGAACTCGTGCCATCGGCCCCGACGAGGACGTCGGCGTAGCCGTCGCCGTTCACGTCGCCCGCCCCCGCCACGCTCTGGCCAAAGTTATTAGCGGTGGCGGTCGGGTCGCTGAGGGTGGCGGCAGCAGTCGGGGCGAGCCCGGTGCTGCTGCCCAGGTAGAGGTAGACCGTGCCTCGGTAGGAGTTCGTGCCATCGGCATTGATGAGGACGTCGGCGTAGCCGTCGCCGTTCACGTCGCCCGCCCCTATCACGTTCCGACCAAAGTAGTCATTCGCGGTGGAGGGCGGGTCGACGCGCGTGGCGGTGGGCGTGGGCAGCAGCGCGTCGGTGCCACCGTAGTACACGTAGGCGTTGCCTTGGTAGCCGCTCCCGCGGGGAGCGCCGACTATGAGGTCAGCGTAGCCGTCGCCGTTCACGTCGCCCGCCCCTATCACGTTCCGACCAAAGTAGTCATTCGCGGTGGAGGGCGGGTCGACGCGCGTGGCGGTGGGCGTGGGCAGCAGCGCGTCGGTGCCACCGTAGTACACGTAGGCGTTGCCTTGGTAGCCGCTCCCGCGGGGAGCGCCGACTATGAGGTCAGCGTAGCCGTCGCCGTTCACGTCGCCGGCCCCCGCCACGCTGTTGCCGAAGGCGTCATTGGCGGTGGCGGTCGGGTCGGAGAGGGTAGTGGCCGCCGTGGTGCCGACGCCGGTGCTGCTGCCCAGGTACACGTAGGCGTTGCCTTGGTAGCCGCTCCCGCGGGGAGCACCGACTATGAGGTCGGCGTAGCCGTCGCCGTTTACGTCGCCTGCCCCCGCCACGCTGGCGCCGAAGGCGTCGTTGGCGGTGGCGGCCGGGTCGGAGAGGGTAGTGGCTACCGTAGTGCCGACGCCGGTGCTGCTGCCCAGGTACACGTAGGCGTTGCCTTGGCTGCCGCTCGTACCGCTGGCTCCCACAATGACGTCGCTGTAGCCGTCGCCGTTCACGTCGCCGGCCCCCGCCACGCTGGCGCCGAAGGCGTCGTTGGCGGTGGCGGCCGGGTCGGAGAGGGTAGTGGCTACCGTCGTGCCGACGCCGGTGCTGCTGCCCAGGTACACGTAGGCGTTGCCTTGGCTGCCGCTCGTACCGCTGGCTCCCACAATGACGTCGCTGTAGCCGTCGCCGTTCACATCGCCGGCCCCCGCCACGCTGTTGCCGAAGGTGTCATTGGCGGTGGCGGCCGGGTCGGAGAGGGTAGTGGCCGTCGTGGTGCCGACGCCGGTGCTGCTGCCCAAATACACGTAGGCTTTGCCTTGAAAGGTGCTCGTGCCATAGGCTCCCACCATCACGTCGGCGTAGCCGTCGCCGTTCACGTCGCCTACCCCGGCCGCACTTCGGCCAAAGTAATCAAAATTGGCGGCGGCCGGCTCGGAGAGGGTCGTGGAAGGCGTGGTGACGAGGCCAGCGCTGCTGCCCAAATACACGTAGGCTTTGCCTTGAAAGGTGCTCGTGCCTTGCGCCCCCACAATGATGTCGCTGTAGCCGTCGCCGTTCACGTCGCCCGCTCCGGCTCCGGCTACGTTGTAGGCAAAGTAGTCATTGGCGGTAGCGGCCGGGTCGTTGAGAACGGCGGGCGTGGTGGCCAGGCCGGTGCTGGTACCCAGGTACAGATAGGCCTTGCCTGCGTTGCTGCTCGTGCCGAAGGCGCCAATAACGACGTCGCCATAGCCGTCGCCGTTCACGTCGCCCACCCCCGCTACAGTGAAGCCAAAGTTGTCGTTCGCCGTAGCGGCCGGGTCGTTGAGAACGGCGGGCGTGGTGGCCAGGCCGGTGCTGGTACCCAGGTACAGATAGGCCTTGCCTGCGTTGCTGCTCGTGCCGAAGGCGCCAATAACGACGTCGCCATAGCCGTCGCCGTTCACGTCGCCCACCCCCGCTACAGTGAAGCCAAAGTTGTCGTTCGCCGTAGCGGCCGGGTCGTTGAGAACGGCGGGCGTGGTGGCCAGGCCGGTGCTGGTACCCAGGTACAGATAGGCCTTGCCTGCGTTGCTGCTCGTGCCGAAGGCGCCAATAACGACGTCGCCATAGCCGTCGCCGTTCACGTCGCCCACCCCCGCTACAGTGAAGCCAAAGTTGTCGTTCGCCGTGGCGGCCGGGTCGTTGAGAACGGCGGGCGTGGTGGCCAGGCCGGTGCTGGTACCCAGGTACAGATAGGCCTTGCCTGCGTTGCTGCTCGTGCCGAAGGCGCCAAGAACGCCGTCGCCATAGCCGTCGCCGTTCACGTCGCCCACCCCCGCTACAGTGAAGCCAAAGTAGTCATTGGCGGTAGCGGCCGGGTCGTTGAGAACGGCGGGCGTGGTGGCCAGGCCGGTGCTGGTACCCAGGTACAGATAGGCCTTGCCTGCGCTGCTGCTCGTGCCGAAGGCGCCAACAACGACGTCGCCATAGCCATCGCCGTTCACGTCGCCCACCCCAGCCGTGCCGTAGCCAAAGTCGTCATACGCCGTAGCAGCCGGGTCGCCGAGGGTGGTGCCGGGGGCGCTGGCCAGCGGGTCGACGGTAATGGGGTAGGTGGCCTGCGCATCGTTCACAACCAGGGCCAGGGCGTGGCCGGCCCCCAGCGCCATGTGGGCGGGCAGGGCGCGGCCGGTGGCGTCCCAGGCGCGCAGGTCGGCGTAGCGCAACACGGGGGGGCCTCCGCTGGCGGGGGCGAAACTCAGGGCCGCACCATCGGCGGCGGCGGTTACGCGCAGGGCGGTGGCCAGGTGCAGGCGCACCCGCACGGGGCCAGTGCCGGCCGGGCGATTGGACAGGTGAAACGTCTGACGCAAACCATTCACGGAATTTTCATACTCAACGACCACGGCCTGCCCGGTGCCGAAGGTGGCTTTGGCATTCTCGACCACCGGAGCCGCGTGGGCCGCCGCGTGCAGCACCGGGCCACCCGCCCGGCCAATGCCACGCAGCTGCCAGCCCACCTGCCAGGCCGAACGGTGGTGCTCCTGGTCGGGCACGGCGGCCACGGTGTAGCGGTCGGGGGCGAGGGTGGCCACCAGGTGCTGGGCGGCGTTATCGGCCACGCGGGTGGTGGCCGGCTGGTCGGCAGTGGCGGCCAGGAAGTAGGAGCGGCGGTGCACGTCGGCCCACACGGCCGCCATGCCGGTGGCCGAAGTATCGGCCGGAACGGCCGCGGCGAAGCGGGCCGGCACTGGCCGGGGCAGCCCGGGGGTAGCAAGGCTGGCGCGCAGCGCGGCGGGTTGGTAGGGGCCGGCCGCGCGCGGCCGCGCCACGGCCGGTACCAGCGAAGACGAAGGCGTGCCGCAGCCGGCCAGCAGCCCGGCCAGGGCTGCCACTACAGGGAACATGTGTTTCATGGAGGAAGGGGGGCTTGATTGCAGAAGAGGTAGTGCCGCGGTAATCGGGGCCGGCCAGCCAACTGGAAAGGCCGTTCTTTAAAAATGCCATAGCCTCGTGCCGCCCACAACCTCAGCCAGGTAGAATGCCAAAAGGCCCTGCTCCGCCAGCGGTAGAACAGGGCCTTGCCACAGCCGCAGCCGGGGGCCGCTGCCCTTATTGCACGATGCGGAACACGGCCGTGCTCCACTGCAAGGGGCCGGTGTTGTTCCAGGCGGCGCACTCCACGCCGTAGGCCGCCCCGCTGTCGAGGGTGTCGATGACGGCCTTGGGCTCGCGGGTGAGGCAGGGGGCGGTAGCAGTAGCCGGCGGCCAGCTCGTCGCGCGCTGCTGGGTGGCGGCCTTCAGGCCCGTCTTCATCATCCGCACGGCCTCGGCCAGCAGGGCCAGCAAGTCGGTCAGGTCCTTGATGGCCTGGGGTGGGGTGGGGTAGTCCTTATTGCCGGCCACGCCGGTAAGGATGTTTTCGCCCAGGTCAATAAAGTCCTGGTCAACGTAGCCAACATAGTTGGTTGCGATGGTTTGGGGGCGCGTCATACAAGTAGCTACTTAATAGGAGAGAACCACTGACACCTTGCTAGCAAAAGCGCGACGGGCTGGGGCCCGCCACGCAGAGCGAAAGGTAGTGAGAATGGCTGGACAATAAACCGCGTATATCTACCTGTTTTTCTGCGCATTTTGCCGGTGCACATTGCCTCTTCCAACCCGGCTTTTTGCGCTCGGCCGCCGCCCGCTCGTGTTCCCGGGGGGCTCGCCTTCCTTCGCCTTGTTCCCGCAGTCGTTGGCGCAGGGCTCGTATTCGTTCCCGGCGTTCTCGCATTCGAGTTCGGTGTTCTCGCATTCGTTCCCGGCGTTCTCGTGGTCGAGTTCGGCGTCCTCGCATTCGAGTTCGGTGTTCTCGTGTTCGAGTTCGGCGTTCACACGGTCGTACTTGCCGGGCGCGCCTCCTCCTTCGCCTCTCGTTTCAGGAAGGAGAGGGGGCCAAAGGATTCCGAAACGAGCAAGCCGGGGGTGCCCTCTCTGATAGAGGGGAAGTCAGGAAGTGAGGGTGCTGCCGCTGGCGTCCACGCGCAGCGTGGCAACCTGCCCCACTACCAGTGCCACGTTTTCGGCCTCGTGCCCCACGGGGAAGCCGTAGGCCACCGGAAAATCATAGCGCCGGGCGTAGGAATCGATGATTTCCAGGGCCGTGCTGCCGAAGGGGATGGCGTTGTCGCGCATGGCCGAGAAGTGGCCCACCACCAGCCCGGCCAGGCCGGCCAGCTGCCCGCTGCGGTGCAGGTGCAGCATCATCCTATCGATGTGGTAGAGGTACTCGTCTAGGTCTTCGAGGAACAGAATGCGGCCCGCGAAGCTCACCTGCGAGGCCGTGCCCGTGATGGTGTGCAGCAGGCTCAGGTTGCCGCCCACCAGCTGGCCGGTGGCGGTGCCGGGCCGGTTGAGGACGTGCGGGGGCACCACAATCGGCTGCATGGCTTCGCCGAACAGCGCCCGGCGCAGGCTTTCCAGGGCCTCTTCGCCGCTGGCCTGGTGAAACAGCACCGGCATCACGCCGTGGATACTGGCGTGGTGCCGGGCCAGCAGGTGGGCGTTGAGCACGGTGACGTCGGAGAAGCCGGCGACCCACTTCGGGTGCCGCGCGAAGGTGGTGAAGTCGAGGCCGTCCACGATGCGGGCGGTGCCGTAGCCGCCCCGGGCGCAGAGAATGGCGTGGATGCCGGGGTCGTCGAGCTGCTGCTGAAAGTCGCGCCGGCGCAGGTCGTCGTCGCCCGCAAACTGGTGGTGCTCGCCGGCAATGCTGTCGCCCAGCACCACGTCCAGGCCCCAGGCTTGCAGGGTGGCAATGGCGGGCGCCAGCTCGGCGGCGCTGATTTTGCGGGCGGGGCTGACGAGGGCCACGCGCTGGCCGCGCCGTAGGGCCGAAGGAAACTGAACGGACATAAAGAGGAGGGAAAAGCTACCGCAAATAACGCACGCCGCCGCCGTAGGGGCGGGGTGGTGCCCAACGCCGGCGGGTGGTTCTGCAGCAAGTCAGTAGCTTTGATATATTCCATTACCCTCTTTCCCGGTTCCTATGAAACGTCTGCTACTCTTCGTGTTACTGCTGGTGCTCGGTGCCGGGCAGCGGGCGGCGGCCCAAACCCCGATTGACACCACCGGCGGGCGCTACTACCGGCCCATCTTCCCCGGCGTGACCGTGAGCGCGGGCGTGACCTTCGGCTCGGCCACCACGTTCTTCGGCGGCACCCAAACGCTGCTCATGGACATCTACCAGCCCACCGGCGACGTGGCCCCCGAGCGGCCGGTCATCATCTTCGCCCACCAGGGCGGCTTCGTGACGGGCACCCGCAACGAGCAGTATATGGTGGACGTGTGCACCCGCCTGGCCCGGCTGGGCTACGTCACGGCCAGCATCGACTACCGGCTGGGGTTCTTTCCCTTCGACACCACCAACGTGTCCGTGGCCGCCATTCGCGGTATGCAGGACCTGCGGGCCGCCGTGCGCTTCTTCCGCAACGACGCCGCCACTGCCAATACCTACCGCGCCAGCCCCGGCCGCATTGTGGTGGGCGGGGCCTCGGCCGGGGCGTTTTCGGCCCTCGAAGTCGGCTACCTCGACAAGGTGAGCGAAGTGCCCGGCGACGTGAACATCGCGGCCCTGGGCGGCATCGAGGGCAACAGCGGCAACCCCGGCTACCCCAGCACCGTGCTGGCCGTGCTCAGCCTGAGCGGGGCCACCAGCCCGCCCGGCATCATCGAGGCCGGCAACCCCCCGCTCTACAGCATCCACGGCACCGCCGATGCCGTGGTGCCCTACTTCAAGGGCCGGGTGGGGGCGGGCCTGCCGCCCAAGTACGTGTTCGGCAGCGGCCGGCTGAACCCCTACGCCACCAGCGTGGGCGTGCCCAACGTGCTGCGCCGCCTCAGCCAGGCGCCCCACATTCCGCAGTACACCACCAGCGGCAGCACCAACCCCGCCGCCTACGCCGACACCACGTTCCGCGACATCCGCGACTTCCTGCGGCCTTTGCTTGTACCCGTCACGGCCGCGTATCCCAGCCTGGTAATTAACGCGCCCACCAGCGTGCCCGGCGGCTCGTACCAGGATATCACCATCAACAGCAGCCAGGCCCTGCTCACCGGCAGCATCACCGTGTACGGCACGCTGGTCATCAAAAGCCTGCCCGGCCAGGTGCCCGGCTCGCTGAAAACCAACTGCTTCATGGTGGACGGGCCGGGTAATTTCGACCTCCAGGACGGGGCCACGCTGCGCATCTGCGACCCGGCCGGCATCGCGGCCAACGGCGCCACCGGGGCCATTCGCAACACCGGCAGCCGTAGCTTCAGCACCGATGCCGGCTACGCCTACGAGGGCCTGGCCAATCAGGCCACCGGCTCCGGCCTGCCCGCCACGGTGCGCGAGCTGGAAGTGGCCGTGCCCGCCGCCAATACCTTAGTATTGACCAGCAGCCTGCGCATCAGCCAGATATACCGGCCTACCAGCGGGGTCCTGAACAATGGCAGCCAGCCCCTGACGCTGCTTTCCGGCCCAAGCGGCACAGCCCTAGTCACGCCTGGCTCTGGTATCCTGACGGGTAGCATCGCTTTGCAGCGCTACCTCGACCCCAGCGTGAACCCCGGCTTGGGCTACCGTCATGTGGCCTCGCCGATGGACAACAGCGAAGCGACTGGCCTGGCCACGCCCAGCTTCACGCCGGTGCTCAACTATGCCTACAACACCAGCGCCCGCCCCGATTTGGTGCAGCCTTTTCCCACTGTTTTCACCTACTACCAAGGCCGGGCCACTACCTCGCCCGCTACCAGCTACTCGGAGTTTGATAAAGGGTGGCTAGTGCCCACCGTCAGCCCGGCCAACCCTTTGGTGACCGGCCAGCGCGGCCGGGGCTTCGCCGCTAACTTGACGGCCGGCCAGACCATGACCTTCACCGGCAGCCTGAGCAGTAACAATACGGACATTGCCGTGACCCTGCCCGCCGCCGCCACGCCCACCGCCGGGTGGCACCTGGTCGGCAATCCCTTCGCCTCGGCCCTGAGCTGGGACAATGTGCCCGTGCCCACCGGCATGAGCGGGGCCATGTACATCTTCGTGAGCAGCAGCCAGTACGCCGGCCAGTACCGCGCCTACGTGAACGGCGTGGGCGGCACCGGCGGCACCATTCCGCTGGGGCAGGGCTTCTTCGTGCGCTCCTTGGCCAATGCGCCGGTTACGCTCACCTTCCCCGTCGGTGCCCGCCTCACCGACTTCGCGGCTTCCAACACTGCCACCGTGCAGCGCCCCGCCGCCGATGCCCGGCCCCGCCTGCGCCTCACCCTGGCCGCTGCCGCCACCCCCACCGTTTCGGACGAAGCCTACCTGTATATAGAGCCCGGCGCCACCGCCGGCCCCGACCTCCGCTTCGACGCCGCCAAGCTGCCCAACCCCAGCGGCCTGAACCTGGCCACCCTGGCCGCTGGCGAGGCCCTGGCCATCAACGGCCTGCCCGTACTCAGCGCCCCCGTCGTGGTGCCCCTGGCGGTGGCCACGCCCCAGGCCGGCCGCTACGTGCTGGCCGCCGAGGACTTGCTGAACTTCGCCCCCGGCACCACCATCTACCTGGTTGACGCCGGGGCGAACACCCGCACGCTGCTCGCGGCCGGCACCCGCTACGCCTTCACGCTGGCCAGCCCGGTGGCCACGGGCCGCTTCGCCCTGGAGCTGCGCCCGGCCAACGTGACGGCCACCGCCGCGCAGGCCCTGGCCGCCCAGCTCCAGGTATTTCCCAACCCGGCTTCGGGCAGCTTCCAGGTGGTGTTGCCGGCCGGCAGCCCGGTGGCCGCCGTGCCCGCCTGGCTCACCAACACCCTGGGCCAAACCGTGCGGCGGCAGCTGCTTAGCGCCCCCGCCGGCCAGCCCCTGCGGGCCGAGGTGGATGCGCGCGGCCTGGCGCCGGGCGTGTACCAGCTGCACCTCGGCGTGGCCGGCACTCCGCTGGTGCGGCGCGTGGTGCTGCAATAAGCGCAAACCTGCGGGGCGCAACGGCTGTAGTATAACCGGGCCGCTGGCGGCTTCGCGTTCGGTTTACTCCTTCACTTGCAGTATCTTTTAGCTATGAAAACGACTGTACTCTTCGCCTTGCTGCTCGTGCTGGGCCTGCAGGCTGCCACGGCCCAGATTGATACCACCGGGGGCCGCTACTATCGGCCCATCTTCCCGAACGTGACCGTGACGTCCAACGTCACCTACGGCTCGGCCGTTACCTACCTCGGCACCACCCAAACGCTGCTGATGGACATCTACCAGCCCACCGGCGATGCGGCGGTGCGCCGGCCGGTCATCATCTTCGCCCACCAGGGCGGCTTCCTCGCCGGCTCGCGCACCGATGCGTACATGGTGAACGTCTGCACCCAGTTTGCCAGGCTGGGCTACGTCACGGCCAGCATCGAGTACCGCCTGGGCTTCAACCTCACCGGCCTGGCTGCCCCCGCCGACACGCCGCAAGTGGCCAGAGCCGCCATTCGGGGCATGCAGGACCTGCGGGCCGCCGTGCGCTTCTTCCGCAAAGACGCCACCACCACCAACACCTACCGCGCCCACGCCAGCTACATCACCGTGGGTGGGTCGTCGGCCGGGGCCTTCGCCGCGCTCGAAGTCGGCTACCTCGATAAAGCCAGCGAAGTGCCCGCCTACGTCGACCTCACCGGCCTGGGCGGCATCGATGGCGCCAGCGGCAACCCCAACTACAGCAGCGCCGTGCTGGCCGTGCTCAGCCTGAGCGGGGCCACCGAAAACCCCAGCATCATTGAGGCCGGCAATGCGCCCCTGTGCAGCGTGCACGGGACTGCCGATGCCACCGTGCCCTACTTCCAGGGCCGCATCGGCTCGCTGCTGCCGCCCAAGTACGTGTACGGCAGCGGCCGGCTGAACCCCCGCGCCACCAGCCTGGGCATCCGCAACACGCTGCGCACCCTGCGCGGTGCCGGCCACATTCCCTTCGAAAACAACACCATTGCGGGCTCCGCTTATGCCGATACCGTGTTCCGCACCATCCGCGACTTCCTGCGTCCCGTCCTCGGCCAGCCCGGCACGGTGGTTACGGCCACGCAGGCCGCCCGCCTCGCCGCCCCTCTCGCCCAGGCCTACCCCAACCCCGCCGACGCCGCCGTGCGCCTGCTTCTACCCGAGTCCTGGAAAATGCCCCTCCAGGCCCAGTTGCTGGACGTGACCGGCCGCGTGGTCCGCACCCTCAGCCCCACCACCCGCGACCTCAGCCTGCCGCGCAACACCCTGCCCGCCGGCATCTACTCCCTCAGGTTCGCCGGCCAGCCCCCCGTCCGCATCGAGTTCCGGTAGCAGCTGACCGGGCATGCCTTGCCCTTACCCAGCTTTGTCCGACTGCCGCTCAAGGGTGGTTGGCCGGTCTGGTGTGACCGCCCCAGGCGGTCCGACCGGTTGAAGAACCCCCGATGTTGTCCCCCACGACAACCGTTCAGACCGCCTAGGGCGGTCAGACCGGAGCAACGACCGCAGACGTGGAGGAGCTCCGGCAGGGCCGGACAGGAGTCGGGGGATGGGCTTGCTTCTGCCCCAACTCCTGTCCGGTCTTACGCCAACACTGCGGCTTTGGTCACTCCGGGCGCAAGTACAGCCACCGGCCGCACCTCGCCCACGCGGGCCACGAATATGCCGGCGGTGCGCAACTCCTTACGCCAGGCCCACAGCTGCTGCACCGCCACGGGACCGGTGGCAAACGCGCCGTGCGCATCGGTTTGCAGGGCCTTGGCGGGCAGCTCCAACCAAGTCAGCGCCTCGCGCAGCACGCCGGCATCGGCATGGCGCACGTAGGCGTCCACTTCCAGGTCGGCAGTTAGTTGGGCTTCGGGAGCCGCCGCCTGCTTGGCATACCCGTAGCGGAACCCGCGCTGAATGGCCAGCACATCGGCCAGCACCGCCGAGCCGGTGGGGTGCCCGCCCGCCCCGCGCCCCCGCAGGAACTGCGTGTCGGCATACTTCGCCTCAATCACGACGCCGTTGAACTCCTGCTCCACGGCGTACAGCGGCGACTCGGGCCCCACGAATTGCGGGGTCACCAGCGCCGTCACGCGGCCGTTGGCCAGCCGGTACAGCCCGGCCACCACCTTCACCTTCCGGCCCTGCACCGCCGCGTGGGCAATGTCCACCGCGCCGATGCCTTCGATGCCCAGGTTCAGCACCTCGTCGGGATTCAGGAACACCCCGTAGGCGTGCGCGGCCAGAATCACGGCCTTCGAGCGCGGGTCAAACGCGCCCATGTCCAGCGAGGGGTCGGTTTCGGCGAAGCCCTTGGCCTGAGCCTCCGCCAGCGCGGGGCCGTAGTCGGAGCCTTCTTCCGTCATGCGCGTCAGTACGTAGTTCGACGAGCCGTTGAAGATGCCGCTTACCGCGTGCAGCGGCTCGTGGCTGAAGTAGCCATCCAGCGTCCGGATGATGGGAATGCTGCCGCACACCGCCGCCTCATACAGCAGCGTGCCGCCGAACTCGGCCTGCAGCTGCACCAGCTCCGGCAGGTGGCGGGCCAGCATGGCCTTGTTGGCCGTCACCACCCGGCGGCCCTGGCGCAGGGCCGCGCTCACCAGCCGGAAGGCCTCGGCGGGGTCGTCAATCACCTCAATCAGCAGGTCCAGCGCCGGGTCGTCCAGCAGCTCATCGGCGTGAAAGCTGAACCGCTCGGCGGGCAGCGTCCGGGGCTTGCTGGGGCTCTTCACCGCAATGCGCGTGACGGCCAGCCCCAATTCGGGCTGCTGTTGGATAATGTCGTAAAAGCCCTGCCCTACGCAGCCAAAGCCAATCAGGCCAATGCGCAGGGGCTGTTTGTCAACGTCCATTTGAACGGAATTTAATTGAAAGGAAAAACCAGAACGTCATGCTGAGCGTAGCCGAAGCATGACGTTCTTAAATATTTAAAATGTTTAAACAGCCACTGCCGCCCGCACATCCAGCGCGTCCAGCAGTCGTTGTTTATAAGCTTGAAACACCGCGTCGGTGCGGCGGCGGGGCCGGGGCAGCTCCACCCGCACCATCTCGTGAATGTGGCCGGGGTGCCCGCGCAGCACCACAATCCGGTCGGCCAGCACGAGGGCTTCCTCCAAATCGTGGGTCACGAGCAGCAGCGTGGGCCGGTCATACGCCCAGATGTGCAGCAGGTGCTCCTGCAAGTCCATCTTCGTAAACGGGTCGAGGGCGCTGAACGGCTCATCGAGCAGCAGCAGCGCCGGCTGGGCCACCAGCGCCCGCGCAATGGCCACCCGCTGCGCCATGCCACCCGAAAGCTGGCGCGGCACCGCCTGGGCAAAATTGGTAAGCCCCACGCGCTCCAGCACGGCATCGGTGCGGGCATTCTGTTCGGCCTGTGCAAGGTCGGCCAGCCCGAAGCGCACGTTCTCGCGCACCGTGAGCCAGGGCATCAGCCGCGGCTCCTGAAACACCACGCCCACGGCCGCATTGGGCCCGGCCAGCGGCTCATCGTTGATGAAAACGCGCCCGGCCGAAGGAGCATCCAGCCCCGCCACGATGCGCAGCAGCGTGCTCTTGCCACAGCCGCTGGCCCCCACCAGCGCCACTATTTCGGCGGGCTGCACGCGCAGGCTCACGTCGGCCAGCGCCGTCGTGCCGGAGTCAAACTGCTTGCTGATGTGTTCGATGCGGAGCATGAAGCTGAGAGAAGGTGTTTAAATTGGCTGTCATGCTGAGCGTAGTCGAAGCATCTCTACCGCCTCGTCTGCTTTCGTTCAACGAAGCGGTAGAGATGCTTCGACTACGCTCAGCATGACGTTCTATTTCATTGATGAAGCTCTTTCACCCATTACTTTCCTGTCCGTGCGTGTCCTGCCAGCGCAGGAGGTAGCGGCTGAGCGCGGCCAGGCCGGCATCCGTGAGCTGGCCCAGCACGGCAAAGAGCAGGATGCTGGCCAGAATGGTCTGGGGCCGGCCGGTCATCTGCCCGTCCACCAATAGAAAGCCGAGGCCTTTGTTGGCGCCCATAATCTCGGCCGCCACCACAAACATCCAGCCCAGGCCCAGCCCGCTGCGCAGGCCCACGAGGTAAGCCGGCAGCGTGGCCGGCAGAAACACCCGCCGCACCAGCTGCCAGCCCGAGAGCCGGTGCACGCGCCCCACTTCCACCAGCTTACGGTCGACGCCCTGCACGCCGTTCATCAGGTTCAGGTACACCGGGAAAAACACGCCCACGGCAATGAGCACCACTTTCGACGTCTCGTAAATGCCCATCCACAGAATGAACAGCGGCACCCACGCCAGCGACGGAATGTTGCGCACGCCCTGCAGCAGCGGGTCGAGCAAGTGGAACAGCCGCCGCGAATACCCCGTGGCCGCCCCCAGCACCGTGGCCAGCGCCCCGCCCAGCACGAAGCCCAGCGCCACCCGCACCAGCGTGATGCCAATGTGGCCCCACAGCTCGCCGGTGCGCGCCAGCTCCACGATAGTGGCCAGTACTTTCGAAGGCGCCGGCAGCAGATTGGCGCGGAGCACGCCCAGGCGGGCCAGCACTTCCCACAGCACCAGCAGCGCCACGGGCAATATTGCACCCGTCAGCCAGCCCCAGCGGCGCGGGCTGCGCGGCTGGGCCGTGGGCCGTTGCGTGGGCACCTGACGCACCGGTGCCGCAACGGGTGCGGGCCGGGTCGCGGGCGCAAACAAGGAGGTGGTGACTTCAGCCATTGGGCAGATGGATGGTTTGTTCAGGTGGGGCCGGATGCCGGCTCATTTCGCGGCGGTGGTGCCTTTTTGCGTGGGGAGCTTGCTGGCGAATGATTTGTCGATGAGCTCATTGACGGTTTTAGTCACGTCGATGTTCTGGTCAATCACGCCGCTCTTCTTCAGCACGTCGCCAGCGGCGGTGATGGTGGCCACCTGCGGCGCACCAAAGTAGATATTGGCAAAGCTGGTGCGCTCTAACTGCCTGGCCGCCACGGATTCGCTCAGCTTGGCCTCGGTGGCAAGGGTCTTTTTCAGGTCGTCCGGATGCGCCAGGGCCCACTGCCGGGCCTGCTCGTAGGCGGCCAGCACGCGGTCCACCAGCTCGGGGTGCTGCTGGGCAAACACGGCCCGCACGTTGAGCACGCCGTAGCTGTTGAAATCGGGGTTGCGGTAGAACAGCTTCGCGCCCGACTCCAGCTCGGCCTTGGCCATGTGCGGGTCGAGGCCGGCCCAGGCATCCACGTCGCCTTTTTCGAGGGCGGCGCGGCCGTCAGCGTGTTGCAGCGGAATCAGCTCAATGTCCTTCTCGCTCAAACCGGCCTGGTCCAGGGCGCGGAGCAGGAAAATGTACGGGTCGGTGCCCTTAGTAGCCGCCACCCGCTTGCCCTTCAGGTCCGCCACCGATTTGATGGTGGAATTGGCGCCCGTGACCAGCGCTGTCCACTCCGGCTTCGAGAAGATGTAGATGGCCTTCAGCGGATTGCCGTTTGCCCGGCCAATGAGCGCCGCAGCCCCGGCCGTCGAGCCGAAGTCGATGCTGCTGCCGTTCAGAAATTCCAGCGCCTTGTTGCTGCCCTGGCTCAGCACCCATTCCACTTTGATGTTCTGTTTGGCCAAATCCTTTTCCAGCCAGCCTTGCTGTTTCAGCACCAGGCTGAGCGGGTTGTAGTAGGCATAGTCCAGGCGCACCGTTTCCGGGTTGGTCGTCGCGGCTCCGTTGCCGGTTCCGCCGCTACAGCTAGCCATCACTAACATTGCCAGCAGCAACAGGCTGTGCAGGGCGAAAGTGAGGGCAAAAGAAGGGCGAAAATTGAGGGTCGATTTCATCAGAATCAGGCAAAGAATCACCAGCTTGGTCCGATAGCGGGCCAGGAATAAATCATTCAAAAAGAGGCGTTAGTGCACGAACGTGGGCGCGTAAAACAGCTCCAGAAAGTGCGTGATGGCGGCCGTTTCCAACAGGAAGCCGTCGTGCCCGTAGCGCGAATCCAGCTCGGCGTACATCGCGCCGGGAATGTGGTTGGCCAACTCCCGCTGCTCGCTGAGCGGAAACAGCACGTCGGACGTAATGCCCAGCACCAGCGTGCGCGCCCCAATGCGGCCCAGCGCTGCTGGCACCCCACCCCGGCCGCGGCCCAGGTTGTGGGTGTCCATGCTGCGGCTCAGCGAAACGTAGCTATAAGCGTCGAAGCGCGACACCAGTTTGTCGCCCTGGTAGCGCTGGTAGGTGCTGGCGCGGTGCTCGCGCAGCAGGGTGTCGTCGGGGTCGGTCTGGGTTTCGGCGTAGGCCGAATAGCTGCGGTAGCTGAGCAGGGCAATGGCGCGCGCGGCGCGCAGGCCGTCGTCGCCCCCGCCGGGCTGGCCGGCGGCGTAGGTCGGGTCGGCCTCGATGGCCAGCCGCTGGGCTTCGTTGAAGGCAATGCCCCAGGCCGAATGCCGTGCGTTGGTGGCAATCACCACCAGATGGTCGAACAAATCGGGCCGCAGCACCGCCCATTCCAGCGCCTGCTGCCCGCCCAGCGAGCCGCCAATCAGCGTGTGAATATCCGTCAGTTCCAACTCCTCCCGCAGCGCCTCGTGCGCCGCCACCAAATCGCGGATGGTGAGCAGCGGAAAATGCTGAAAGCGCGCCGCGCCGGTGGCCGGGTCGGCATCGAGCGGGCCCGTGCTGCCGTAGCACGAGCCCAACACGTTGGCGCACACGATAAAATAGTCGGCCGGGTCGAAGTAGCAGCCCGCGCCCACCAGGCCCGGCCACCAGGCCGGGGCGTCGGCGTTGGCCGTGAGGGCGTGGCACACCCAGACCACGTTGTTGCGGTCGTCGTTCAGCTGGCCCCAGGTCTGGTAGGCGACGTGGGCTCCGGCCAAAATTTCTCCGCTTTCCAGTTGCAGGTCGGGGAGCTCAAAAATACGGTCTGACATAAATATCTTAAAAATAAAGCCCTGGCCGCCAGCGAGATTGGCTCCGCCCCGCCAAGGGTGGCCCGCTGGCGGCAGTGGAGTTAGACCTCCAAAGGCTGGGCGTGCTGCAGCTCGGGCTCGCCGACTGCGTCACCGTCTGTAGGTTGGCTGGCAGTATTGCCGATGGCGTCGAAGGCTGCTTGCAAATCGGCTTTGATGTCTTCGAAATGCTCGATGCCCACCGAGAGGCGCAGCGAGGTGGGCGTGACGCCGGCGGCCAGCTGCTCGGCTTCGCTCAGCTGCTGGTGCGTGGTGGCCGAGGGCTGGATGATGAGCGTTTTGGCGTCGCCCACGTTGGCCAGGTGGCTGATAAGCTTCAGGTTGTCGATGAATTGGGTGGCCGTCTCTTTGGTTCCCTTCACGCGGAAGCTCAGCACGCCACCGAAGCCGCGCTTCAGGTATTTGCTGGCGATGGCGTGGTAGGGGCTGCTGGCCAGGCCGGGGTAGTTCACGCTTTCCACCTGCGGATGCTGCTCCAGCCAGGTGGCAATTTTCAGGGTGTTTTCCACGGTGCGCTCCACGCGCAGGCTCAGGGTTTCGAGGCCGATGAGCAGCTGGAACGAGTTGAACGGGCTCTGCGAAGGACCGAAGTCGCGCAGGCCTTCCACCCGCGCCCGGATGATGAAGGCAATGTTGCCAAACGGCCCGCCCTTGCCAAATACATCGTTGAACACCAGGCCATGATAGCCTTCGCTGGGCTCGGTGAACTGCGGGAATTTGCCGTTGCCGAAGTCGTAGGTGCCGCCGTCCACAATCACGCCGCCGATGCTGGTGCCGTGGCCGCCAATCCACTTCGTAGCCGACTCTACCACGATGTGCGCGCCGTGCTCCAGGGGCCGGAACAGGTAGCCGCCCGCCCCGAAGGTGTTGTCCACAATCAGCGGCAGGTCGTGCTTGTTGGCAATGGCCGCGATGGCCTCAAAATCCGGCACGCTGAAGCTGGGGTTGCCAATGGTTTCCAGGTAAATGGCCTTGGTCTTGTCATCAATCAGCGCCTCGAAGCTGGCCGGGTTGTCGCCGTCGGCAAAGCGGGCTTCAATGCCCAACCGCTTGAACGCCACCTTGAACTGGTTGTAGGTGCCGCCGTAGAGATAGGCCGTGCTCACGAAGTTGTCGCCGGCTTGCAGAATGTTGTTCAGGGCAATGAACTGGGCGGCCTGGCCCGAGGCGGTGGCCAGCGCCGCCACGCCGCCTTCCAGCGCCGCCACGCGCTGCTCGAACACGTCGGTGGTGGGGTTCATCAGGCGGGTGTAGATGTTGCCAAACTCCTTCAGGGCAAACAGGTTGGCGCCGTGCTCAGCGCTCTTGAACACGTAGCTGGTGGTTTGGTGAATGGGCACGGCCCGCGAGCCGGTGGTGGGGTCGGGCTGCTGGCCGGCGTGGAGTTGCAGCGTTTCGAAGTGCAGGGGTTGAGCAGACATGATGCTAAACGTTAAGAAGGTATGAGGTGAATTGGTTTTTTAGAGTTGGGCCAGGGCCGCCAGAATCAGGGTAGGGTCGGGCCGTTGCTTGAAATTGGCTTCGGTGGCAGCCCAGGTAATGGTGCCATTCCGGGCGATGACGAAGGTGCCCGTCAGGGGCAGTTCGCCGCTGTCGTCGCCGTTGAATACCGCCAGGTCGATGCCCACGCCGTGCAGCGTGTGGTACACGGCATCGCCCACCCGGTAGGCCAGCCCGTATTGCCGGGCCACGGCATTGCCGGTATCGCTGAGCACCGGGAAGTGCAGGTCTTTTTCTTCGGCCGTGAGGCTGGTGAGGTCCGGCGTTTGAGGCGAAACGGCCACCAGCGTGGCTCCCAGGGCCTTGAAGCTGGCCAGCGCCTGGTTGTAGGCACGTAGCTGCACGTTGCAGTACGGGCACCAGTTGCCCCGGTAGAACACGAGCACAACCGGCCCGGCGGCCAGCAGCGTCGCTAGCGAAACAGGATGGCCCGTGGCATCAGGCAAGGTGAAATCCGGCGCGGGCTGGCCGGCGCGGAGACTGTGCTGAACGAGACCGGCGGCGTGCACGGCGGCAATGCCAGCATCAATGGTCTGGCTCGCGGTGGCGGGCAGCACCGTGGCCAGGTGCTGGGCCGTAGCGGCCAGTTCAGCTTGAATGGAAGGAGAAGCAGTGAGCGTGGACATGCGATTGCGGAGAAAATCGGGAGGAGAAAACCAAATTGAAAAAGGGGAGGGGGTTTCTCCGCGGGACTGCTGGGCGGGGCTAACGGCCTGAAATAGTGCTGGAACGAGCCGGCAGTGGCCGGATTTATCGTATTCGGTAAGCCAATGCGGCCAAAGCTGGCATGCACGGGCACAACGGTATTCCCACGAAGAAAAAAAGGCGAAGGCGCCTAAGCCGGAATCAGCTTAGCAACAACACGGGCGACAACAGCACATTCGCATGCGGGCCGGGGCCGATGCAATGTTCCGGCCGACAAGGTCCGAAAACAAAAATCCCGACACCGCAGCGCGCAAAGCAGCCGGAGTGGTCGGGTCGGAGAAGACGGAAACAGAAGATTTTTCCATGGCACTTGAGTCATATGCCCCACTTTGGCCAAAGCCGGGAGTGGGTAGGAATTGGCACCTTTCGCAGTATCGAAGGTTGCCAGCGGGTCACGGAGCCTAGTCTCTCGCCGCTTCTGTATAAAACTTAAAACTGTCTCGCCGTTAACGAGGAGTACCGGGTGGTGGGGCAAATGTACGGAAGGAATTTTTTTATGGCCAAATATGCGTGTAAATTATTTGGTGAAGTCGGGAATTTTGAGTAGAAAACGGGGTGAGTAGGACCGCCGAGAGGCCGCATGACGTGCGGTTTTTGCCCAATCGCCAGCCCATCCAAACGCAAAAAAGCCACCCCGAAACGGAGTGGCTTTTCTCACCTTTTTTCTGCAAAAAAGTACCTAGAGACTAGGTATGGTCAACACCTGTCCCACTTCAATGTGGTCAGGGTTGTCGCCGATGAGCGCCTTGTTGGCGTCGTATATCTGGTGCCACTTAGCGGCGTCGCCGTAGTGGTGCTTGGCAATTTTAGAGAGGGAGTCACCACTCACTACCGTGTACGAATCTCCGGCTGTGCTCGGATTGGCAGCTGCGGCGTTGTTGCCAAAAAAATCGGTGCCACCGGCGGGCTTAGCTGCCGGCTCGACGGGCTTCTGCTCGCCTTTGTCGCTAAGAAAATCAAGGAGTCCCATGAGTTCGGTCGGATTAGATGAAGGATAGACACGGTCAGAAATTACGGGTGGGTAAACTAACCGGGGCCATATACGCACCCGTGTTGAGGAGGTTTCGTTCTAAACTCTTTTGCGTCTGTGCCGTAAGCCGACGAGCCCGCAATGCTGGGCTTTAGTGTCTTCATTCTTTCACCAATACCCTTTTGCTCATGAAACCTCAGTCACTTTTCTCGCTTCGTTATTTCGCCAGCCTGTTGCTACTGGTGTCGCTGTTTGCCGCCTCGTGCAGCAACGATAAAGGCAAAGTTGAAGGCGTGAACATGCTGTACGGCACCGATAGCAAGGTGTGGAAAACCGCCAAGGAAACGGACACGGCCGGCGACAAAGTGAAGCAGACCGATGCCCAGAAGCAGGAGGAGCTGCGCATTTTCGCCAACGGTACTTACAACATGACCGGGGCCAGCGGCGCCGTATCGGGCAAGTACACGTTCGACCAGGCCGGCAAAACCATCACCATGACCCCCGACGGCTCGGCCACGAGCAACACCTTCGCCGTGGAAACCCTGACCGACGACAAGCTCACGCTGAAGTCGGCCGACGGTGCCGCGCTGATGCTGGAAAAAGAGTAGCGCAGCTTCGCGCTTAATCCTAAAAAAGGGCCCGAACCACATGGTTCGGGCCCTTTTTGTGTAGTAGAACCGAGCAATTGAGGCCAGCCTAAGCTGCTACTGGCCGCTTCACGAATACCCGCGCCACCCAGCGCGGCAGGAAAATGCTGCCCAGCACCAGGTACAGGTAATACGTGACCACCCGGTAGAGCAGCACCATGAAGCTGGTGAGCGTGGCCGTGCCAATGAACTTGCCGAAGAACGTGGGAAACGCGCCCTCCACGATGCCCGCGCCGCCGGGCGTGATGGCCAGCAGCAGCAGCACTTTGTAGGTGAGGTTGCGGGCGAAAATGAACAGGAACGTGTCCACGTCCATCGGTACGAAGGCGGCGATGAGGCAGCCGATAACCAGGTAGCGGGCCGTCCAGACGAAGAATGTGCTGAGGGCGGCGCGCCACCAATAGCCGGGCGGGTTGCCGCGCAGCTGCACCGAAGCATCCATCATTTCCTGGCCGTGCTGGTAGGCTTTGCGCTGCCAGCGCCGCAGCAGCCGCCACGAAAACAGCCGCACCAGCACCCGTCGCACCGACTTCGGATTGACGAAAATGGCGTACAGCATCAACGCCGCGTAGGCCGTAACGGCCACGTAGCTGAACACAAATACCACCCGCAGCGTGGCGATAAACGCGCCCTGCATGGCCTCGTGCGGATAGAGCCCGGCCCCCGCGATAAGCACGACCAACGGCACCATGATGACGTAGTAGAGGTTGTCCATCAGGGCCGTAACCATCACGTAGGCCAGGGATTTGCCCAGCGTGATGCCTTCCTTGTTCAGGATGAAGGAGGCCACCGCCGTGCCGCCCACCGCCGAGGGCAGCACGCAGGACGAAAACTCCCAAATCATAATCACGTCGAGGCTCTGGCGGTAGGTCAGCTCGCGCTCGGCGATGTGCCGGATGCGGTAGATGTAGCCGAAATCGCGGGCCAGCAGCACCAGCAGCGTGACGAGCAGCCACTCCCATTTGGCGTGGGCCAGCGGGGCCAAATCGCCCGGCTTGTAGCTTCGCCAGAACATGAACCCCACTACCCCCAAGCCGATGACGATGGGCAGAATGAGCCGTGAGGGCTGCAGCCGCTGCAGAAAATGCGCGTCGTCTGCGGGGAGGGAAGCGGTGAGTTTATCGGTCATTGAGCGGGGGTGTGGCAGCCGGGCAAAAGTAGGGGTTGGCCGGGTGGTTCCCGATTAAGAATCAATTAAAACGTCGGATTGAAAAACGGCGGGCGAAACGCAAAAACGTCATGCTGAGCGGAGCCGAAGCCTCTCCGCCGCGCAGCTAATCCAATCGAATGAGTTGGTGCTGCGGGAGAGATGCTTCGGCTGCGCTCAGCATGACGTGCCTGTTTTCTCAAGCCATCCGGCCGTTACGGCCGGCCGCCCGGGCTGCCCGCCGGCGTGATGCCGCCCGGCGTAGTGGTGCCCGGCGAGGGCGTATTGGCCGGCGAGTTGATGGGGTTGCCGTTGATGGGCGTGGCAGGTTTGCGGCCGGTCGAGTCGGCCGGTTGGGCCGTGGGCCGGGGCCGGCCGGGTACTGCACCGGGCAGCGTGGTCGGCTGGGTTCTGGTCGAGTCGGTCGCTGCTTTGGTGCTGTCAGTCGGAGCGGAGCGCTGCGCCCCGGGCACAGTACCCGGTGCTCCACCGGGGCGCGCCCCAGGGTAGCCGCCCGCAGCGCCACCTGCTCCGGCTGGCCGCTGGCCACCTGCTCCGGCAGGGCGCCCGCCGCCACCGGCCGGGGCACCGCCGCCGCCGCCGGGAGCACCGCCGCCGAGGTCCATGCCCCCGCCCCCGCCTTCGCCGCCGCCTTTCAGGTCGTCGTTATTTATGCTTTTGCCGTTGCGGGTAGGGGCCACCGTGAGCTTGCCAATGCGGTAGCTGAGGTTGATTTTGAAGCTCATGTTGTGCAGCACGTTGGAGCTGCTCTGGTCCAGGAGCGGGGTGTTGACTTGGTTGCGGATGGTGATGGAGTTGGTGAAGAAGTTCTCCGCGCCAAAGCCGATGCTGCCCTTTTTCTCGGCAAAATCGCGCCGGATGCTCAGGCTGTAGATGCCGAAGCCGCTCTGGTAGCCCTGCAATTGCACCTGCTGGCCGCGGTAGAACCCGAAGGCCTGCAGGCCCCAGAATTCAGTCAGCTTATAGTTGCCAAACAGGCGGCCACTGGCCACAAAGCCCTTGTTGCTGGCGTTGTAGAGCACATCGGATACTTTGTTATTCAGCACTGCATAGTAGGCGTCCACGCCGCCGTTCAGGCTGAATTTGCCGCTGTTGATGCTGGCGAACACGCTGCCGCCGTAGGCGTCTTCCTGGCCGATGTTGTCGTAGGTAACCCGCTGCACGCCGGTGCCGACACCGTTGGCGTCAAGCTCTGGCCGGCGCACCGATTGGATGGAGCCGGTCGTGTTGCGCGCAAATACCGAGAAATTCAGGTTGGCCTTTTTGTAGAGTGTGCTGTAGCCCAACTCATAGTTGTTCGTGTATTCGGGTTTTAGGTTCGGGTTGCCCTGCGTGATGATGAGCGGGTTGGAGGCCTGAATGTTGGGGTTCAGAAATTGCAGCGAAGGGCGCTGAATGCGGCGGTTATAGGCCAGTTTCAGCACGTTGCCGTTGGCCAGCTTGCGCGAGAAGTTCACGCTGGGCACCAGCACGCCGTAGCTGGGAATGGAGACGGACCCGAGGCCGGTGTTGTAGTCGGCCGTGATGGTGGTGTACTCGTAGCGCACACCCGGCTTCAGGGTGAAGCCTTTGGGCAGGCCCAGGGTGTAGGCCGCGTAGCCGGCCGTCACGTTCTGGCGGTAGTTGAAGCCGTTGTTCAGGCCCACGCCCGCTCTGGGCACAAATTCGCCGTTGGCGCCCGTGGCCTCAAAGTAGCTGTAGTCGCTGTTCACACGACGCAGAATGTCCTTGGCTCCAAACTCCAGAATCTGCGTTTTGGCGATGGGCGACTGGTAGTCGGCCTGCACCGTGAATTCCTCGTTGGAGCTGGGGTTTTCGTTGCGCAGGCTCGGCGAGTTTGAGTCGGAGCTCAGCAGGGTGTTCGTGAAATTGTTCGTGCGGTCGTTGCGGCTGTATAGCGTCAGCAGGCTGAATTCCTGCTGCGGCTTCTCGAAGGTGTGGGTGTAGTTCAGGCTGGCGTCCACGGTGCCGGAGTTGTCCACCGTATTCACGTCGCGCAGCGAATTGCCCTGCGGTGAGTTCGAAATCGTGCGCAGGCCGTCCTGGTAGTTGTGCGAGTTGCGGGCGCCGTACGAGAGCGAAGCCGTGAGTGAATTGTGTTTGTTGATGTCGTAGTCCCAGCCCAGCACCGAGCGGCCAAAGGCTTGCTGCTGGCGCGTATCGGCCGTTTGCAGCGTGGTGTACGTGCTGGCCCCAACGGTCACGGGCAGTCCCGTGGTGGGGTCAGTGTACGTGAAGGCCGCGTTTCGGGCCGTCTGCTGGTTCGTAAAGCTGCCCGGAATGTTGTAGCCCGCCCGGCCAAAGCCGCCCAGCGAAAAGCCCATTTTGCCCGTCCGGTAGCTGCCCTGCAGGCTCAGGTTGCTGCTGCGGGTGCCCACGCTGGCATCGATGCCCAGGGTGCCGCCGCTCAGGTTGTTCTGCTTGGTAATGATGTTGATGATGCCGCCCGAACCTTCCGCGTCGTATTTGGCCGAAGGCGAGGTAATGACTTCCACGGTCTTAATCTGGTCGGCCGGAATCTGCTTCAGGGCATCCGAAATGCTGCTGGCCGCAATGGCCGAGGGCTTGTTGTTGATAAGCACCCGGATGTTGGAGCTGCCGCGCAGGCTCACGTTGCCGTCGAGGTCCACGCTCAGCAGCGGCACGCGCTTGAGCACGTCGGTGGCGTCGCCGCCGCGGGTGGTCTGGTCGTTTTCGGCGTTGTACACCGTGCGGTCCACCTTCTCTTCAATCAGGGCTTTCTGGCCGGTCACCACTACTTCGCCCAGCTTTTGGGCCGAGGCCGCCAGGGCCACCGTGCCCAGGTTCACCACGCCGTTGGCGGGCACCACCACGCCGGTGCGGTCCTCGTTTTTATAGCCCAGGAAGCTGACCTGCACTGTATAGGTGCCGGCCGGGATGCCGGGCAGCACAAATTTGCCGTCGTCGCCGCACACCCCGCCGTTCACGGAGCTATTGGTGGCGGGGTCAATTACGGACACGGTGGCGTAGGAAACCGGCTTGCCATTGGCCGCGTCGGTCACGGTGCCGGTGATGCGGCCCGCGGCGGCGCGGGGTGCCGCTGCGGCCGGGCGTGTGCCGGCCGGTGAGCCAGGTTGGCCGGCGGCTAAATGGTTGATGCCCAGCAGGACAGTCAGCAATACGGCGGTAGCCGGTAAGGTTCGTTTCATACAATTCATAACGGCCAAAGTGCCGTAGTCGGAGCCGGAGGTTGCATCCAGCAGCTTTTTTAATGGTTTAAAGCAGTATAACCGCCAGCCGGCCGAATCAGACTTGCTCTGTAGGCAAAGGTCCCGCAGATAACAGCTTTCCGGGATAGAAACTAGATTATCAAACCGTAAAACCCGACCAAGGCCTGAATTCCTTCGGTCTCAACAACCGCACTTCGCCCGCAACCGTACCTTTGTGCCGGCCCGATAATCTTTTAGCGGGTCAAGCGGTTACCCTCCGTCACTAACCCCACCGACGCCTGCTCTGATGATAGTTGAACCCGGCCCGCTCCTCGCGGCAATTGACTCGCCCGACGACCTCAAAAAGCTCGCCCCCGAGCAGCTAGTCCAACTGAGCACCGAGCTACGGGAGTTTATCATCGACTCGGTGAGCATCTACGGCGGCCACTTTGGCGCCTCCCTGGGCGTGGTCGAGCTCACGGTGGCGTTGCATTACGTGTTCAACACGCCCTACGACCAGCTGGTGTGGGACGTGGGCCACCAGGCCTACGGCCACAAAATCCTGACCGGCCGGCGCGATAAATTTCCGACCAACCGCCGCTACCACGGCATGTCGGGCTTCCCCAAGCGTAGCGAAAGCGAATACGATGCCTTCGGGGTGGGCCACAGCAGCACCAGCATTGGCGCGGCGCTGGGCATGGCCGTGGCCTCGGACTACAAAGGCGAGAAAGACCGCCAGCACATCGCCGTGATTGGCGACGGCGCCATGACGGCCGGCATGAGCTTCGAGGCTCTGAACCACGCCGGCGTGGCCAATTCCAACCTGCTGGTTATCCTCAACGACAACTGCATGAGCATCGACCCCAATGTGGGCGCGCTCAAGGAATACCTCACCGACATCACCACTTCCCGCACCTACAACAAGGTGCGCGACGAGCTGTGGAATGTGCTCGGCAAGCTCTCCAAGTTCGGCCCGAACCCCCAGCAGATTGCCCGCAAAGTGGAGGCCGCCATGAAGGCGACGCTGCTGAAGCAGAGCAACCTGTTCGAGGCCCTGAAATTCCGTTATTTCGGCCCCGTCGATGGCCACGACGTGCAGCACCTCGTCACCATCCTCAACGACCTGAAAACCATTCCCGGTCCCAAGCTGCTGCACTGCGTCACGGTGAAAGGCAAGGGCTACGCGCTGGCCGAAAAAGACCAGACGCTGTGGCACGCGCCGGGCTTGTTCGATAAAATTACCGGCGAGATTTACCGCAAAACGCCCTCTACCCCGCAGCCGCCCAAGTACCAGGACGTGTTTGGCCACACGCTGGTGGAACTGGCCGAGGCCAACGACAAAATCATGGGCGTGACGCCGGCCATGCCCTCGGGCTCGTCGCTGAACATCATGATGGCCGCCATGCCCGACCGCGCTTTCGACGTGGGCATTGCCGAGCAGCACGCCGTCACGTTCTCGGCCGGCCTGGCCACGCAGGGGCTCATTCCGTTCTGCAACATCTACTCCTCGTTCATGCAGCGGGGCTACGACCAAGTGGTGCACGACGTGGCGCTGCAAAACCTGCACGTCGTGTTCTGCCTCGACCGCGCCGGGTTTGCCGGAGCCGACGGCCCCACTCACCACGGCTGCTACGACCTGGCCTACATGCGCTGCATCCCCAACATCGTGGTTTCGGCCCCGATGAACGAGCAGGAGCTGCGCAACCTGATGTACACCGCCACCCTGCCCGAAAATGCCGGCCCGTTCAGCATCCGCTACCCGCGCGGCGAGGGCGTGATGCCCCAGTGGCGCACGCCGTTGCAGCGCGTGGCCATCGGCACGGGCCGTGTGGTGCGCGAAGGCGAAGAGGGCGGCGTGGCCATTCTCAGCATCGGCCACATCGGCAACTACGCCGTGAAAGCCACCGAAACGCTCCGCGCCGAAGGCCTTGATGCCGGCCACTACGACATGCGCTTCTGCAAGCCGCTGGACGAGGAAATGCTGCGCGACGTGGCCCGCCGCTACCGCGCCATCGTGACGGTGGAAGACGGCTGCCTGCCCGGCGGCTTCGGCTCGGCCGTGCTCGAATTCCTGGCCGACCACGGCTTCCACCTGCCCGTCGCCCGCCTCGGCATCCCCGACCGCGTGGTGGAGCACGGCACCCAGGACGAACTCTACAAAGAGTGCGGTTTCGATGCCGCCGGCATTGCCCAGGCCGTGCGCGAGCTGAGCGCCAAGGTGACCAGCGCAACGCGGGAAACGGTGTTGCGGTAACTAGAAGCGACGCTTTTTGAGACAGGAAGAAGCCCCCGTAGCTGCTGCTGCGGGGGCTTCTTGGTGGATTTGCCCGAGGCTATGAACGGTAGTGGCGCAAGGCATTGGCTGTACCTGACGATGGTATCGAGGCAAACAATAACCAGTATGGGTTGTCTTATTCGACGTCCTCGCCAGAACGTTGGCAAGGTTCACCTTTAAGCAAATTCCTAATGGCCGGCACCACCACTTCCCCCTACCCCACCACGTTCACCATCGGCGGCGCCTTCACCGTCAACCGCCTCGGCTACGGGGCCATGCGCATCACCGGCAAGGGCATTTGGGGCCCGCCGGCCAACCACGACGAATCCATCCGGGTGCTGCAGCGCGCCGTGGAGCTGGGCGTCAACTTCATCGACACTGCCGACAGCTACGGCCCCAACGTCTCGGAAGAGCTGATTGCCGAAGCGCTGTACCCTTACAAGCCGGGCCTCATCATCGGGACCAAAGGCGGCCTGTTGCGCACCGGCCCCGACCAATGGCCCGTCGATGCCAGCCCCAGGCACCTGGAGGAAGTGCTGCACGGCAGCCTCAAGCGCCTCAAGCTCGACCAGATTGACCTGTACCAGCTCCACCGCATCGACCCCAAGGTGCCGTTTGAGAATACGCTTAAGTTCCTGCAACAGGCCCAGAAAGACGGCTTGATAAAGCACATCGGCCTGTCGGAAGTCAGCGTAGCGGACATTAAAAAGGCCCGGGAGTACGTCGAAATCGTGTCGGTGCAGAACATGTACAGCGTGGATAACCGCAAGTGGGAAGCCGAGCTGGACTACACCCGCGAGCAGGGCATGGCCTTCATTCCGTGGTTCCCGCTGGCCGGCGGCAACAAAGAAGCCCTGGCCGCCCTCGACCAATTGGCCGCGAAGCACGGCGCCACCCAGCAGCAAATAGCCCTGAGTTGGCTGCTGCACCACTCGCCCAACATCCTGCTCATCCCCGGCACTTCCCAGGTAAAGCACCTGGAAGAGAACATGAAAACCGCCGATATCCAGCTCTCGCCCGAAGACATGAAGGCCTTGGACGCCATCGGTGCTTGATTCTGAGCAAGGGGCTTGATGCAATGAAAAGTCCCCGCAGCTACAGCTGCGGGGACTTTTTTATTATTCGGCACCGGCCCGTTCCCTACCGGCTCACCTTGTTCAGGACGGCGGCTACGTCCTTGGTCGAAACTTTCTGGCCGGTTTCGGCGGCCCGGTAGATGGCTGCGAGCAGCTGCACGTCGCGTAGGCCCATTTCACCGGGCACGCCGGCCCGGCCGGCCAGACCGGCACGCGCGGCCCAGGAAGGCCCGACAAAAGCAAAGGGCGGGATAATATTTTGCTAATCGAGGGTAAAAAAACAATCGATAAATTGATAATTCAAACAATTTACATTAACATTGTCCGACTTCTAGCCGAGTACAATGACCGCGCAGCAGTACTATATTTTGTGCAGAAGGAGTTAAAATGATTGTTTTAAGCTTATGAGCGCTGATTTCGGGTTTATTTAAGCGCTGCAGTTGTTCCTTCTTTCTTCTTAAGGATTGCCTTTCCAGTCTTATGAAATTGCCGGTTGTGGCCTCTCATTACACAATCGATTGTGTTTGTTCTCACCAATTCCCACCATGTTCTTTATGAAAAAGACAGTACCCAAGATGCCGGCGCTGGTAGTGCCGGTACTGCTCGGGGGCTTGTTGTTCGGGCCGACCATCGGCCTGGCATCAGCTTCGGCGCTCAACCACCCATCGGCCACCTCCCGCCGGGCGGCCGATGCCCCCGTCACGGGGCGCATTACCGATGAAAACGGCGCGGGCATTCCCGGCGTCACGGTGCTGGTGAAAGGCACCACCAAGGGCACCCAAACCGACGCCGACGGCCGCTACAGCCTGGAAGCGCCCGCCGATGCCACGCTGGTCTTCTCCTTCGTGGGCTACAAAACGCAGGAAGTTGCGGTGGGCGGCCGCAGCAGCATCGACACCCGCCTGGTGGTGAATGCCCAGGGACTGTCGGAGGTAGTGGTGGTGGGCTACCTGGCCCAGGACCGCCAGAACGTAACCAGCGCCGTGAGCAGCCTCGACGTGCAGGAAGCAACCAAAGCGCCGGTGGCTACGGCCACACAAGCCTTGCAAGGCCGCGTAGCGGGGGTGCAGGTGCAGGGCACCGGAGGGCCGGGCGATACGCCGGTTATCACCATTCGGGGCATTGGGACGCTGGGCAATGCCAGTAGCGCGCCCCTCTACATCATCGACGGGCTTTGGACGGACAATATTCGCGACCTTAATCCGAATGACATCGAAACCCTGAACGTGCTGAAAGATGCGTCCTCCACGGCCATTTACGGGTCGCGCGGGGCCAACGGCGTAATTCAGATTACCACCAAACGAGGCAAGAACGGGGCGCCCACCATTGGCATTAATGCCTACCGCGGGTTCGACAATATTTACAAGCGCTACAGCCTGACCAACGCCAGCGAGTGGGCCGACCGCGTGGTGCAGGCCTACGCCAATGCCGGCCTGAACCCGCTAAACGCCGGCCAGAACAGCTTGGCGGGCGCGGTGAAAGGCCCGGGCGGAGCGTTCAACCCCAACGTGGACACCGACTGGCAAAAGGAGTTTTTCCAGACCGGCGTCACCGAAGATTACAACCTGAGCTTTTCCGGGGGCAGCGCGGCCGACAAAACCGCAACTAATTTCCTTATCTCCGCCGATTATTTCCACCAGGAAGGCATCGTGAAGGGCCCGGATTTTCAACGCTTTAGCCTGCGTCTCAACTCGGGGCTGACCAAGGGCCGGCTGAAGTTTCAGGAAAATGCGCAGCTGACGCACATTAACACGACGCTGCTCAACGGTGGCGGCGACAGCGCGCCGTTCGTCAACGTGCTGCGGCAGCTGCCCAGCATTCCGGTGTACGACGCCGCCAACCCGGGTGGATTCGGCGTGGGCTCGACTACGCTCAACACCTTTGCCACCAATCCTGTGGGGGCCCAAGCCCTGCTGAACCGGCAGCAGAACGACAACCGCTTGGCCGGCAACGTAAGCGCCGAGTATTCCATCTTCGACTTTCTGACCTACCGCCTGAACATGGCACTGGACGGGCACCTGTATAGCAACGCCGACGCCCAGAAAGAAGGCATTCTGCGGCAAAACACGGCCATCAACACCTCTTCCTATTCTGAATTTCAAGGATACGATGCCTTTTTGCTGGCCGAGAATACTCTGAACTTTAACAAGACCTTGGGCGACAGCCACGTAAACGTGCTGCTGGGCTATTCCGAGCAGCGCAACATCATTCACAACACCGGGGCCCAGACGCAGGGCTTTGGGCAGTACGGTGGACAGTACTACTTTCAGCTGAGCGCCGGGCGAACTACGGGCGTGGTGACGGGCACCACGACCGAAAATTCCCGGCGGTCCTATTTCACTCAGGCTACTTACGATTACAAGAACCGCTACCTGGCTTCGGCGAGCTTCCGGCGCGACGGGTCTTCGCGCTTCCTGCCAGCTAACCGCTGGGGCAATTTCGGGGCCGGCTCCCTGGGCTGGCGCGTTAGCGAGGAGGACTTCTTCAAGGATGCGCTGCCGGCCGTTAGCAACCTGAAGTTGCGCGTCAGCTACGGGGTAAATGGCAACGACGGCCTGGTGGGCCCCTACGGCGGCAATTATTTGCCCTCCCCGGTGCTGGGACCCAACATCAACTACGTCGACGGCAACGGCAATATTCTGAACGCCAACGGCGCCGCGCAGATAACCCTCAGCAGCCCGGACGTGCGGTGGGAGGAACGGTACACCAAAGACGCGGGGCTGGACCTCGGCTTGCTGGGCAACCGCCTGCTGCTGTCGGCGGATTACTACATCTCCGAAACCAAAAAAGCGCTGGCGCCGGTCATTGTGCCGGTGTACTTGGGCAACTTCGGCGGCAGCGTGTACCAAAACCTGGGAAACCTGGAAAACCGGGGCTTTGAATTTGCCCTGGGCTACCACGACAACCGGAAGGCCTTCACTTACGGGGCCGATTTTACCCTGACCACGCTCAACAACAAAGTAACCGCGGTGCCCACCGAAGGCCAGTCGTTTCCGGATGCGCTCGGCCTGACCCGCACGCAGGTAGGGCAGCCGGTGGGCGAGTTTTACCTGATTCCGTTCGACGGTATTTTCCAGTCGCAAGACGAAGTGAACAGCTACAAAAATGCGAAGGGTACCATAATTCAGCCCTACGCCTCGGCCGGCGATGTGCGCTATAAGGATACCAACGGCGACGGCCGCATCGACACCAACGACCGGGTGTTTGCGGGCAGCCCCTTCCCCAAACTGCAAATGGGCCTCAACCTGACGGCGGCGTACAAGGGGGTTGATGTGTCGGTCTTCCTGCAGTCGGTAACCGGCAACTACATCTACAACGAGGCGAAACTGGCCTTGGAAAGCTACAACGGGCCGAACAACTACGAGGCCGACGTGCAGCCCTGGACGCCCCAAAACCATTCGACGACCACGCCGCGCTTGCTACAGGGCGGGGGCGCCGGCAACCTGGGCGCGGCGGCCTCGTCCAATGCCATGGCAAACACCACCCGCTGGCTGGAAAAAGGCGATTACCTGCGCCTGCGCAACATTCAGATTGGCTATACGCTCCCGAAAACGGTGATTGGCAAGGTGACCAACCTGAGCAACGTGCGGGTGTACGTGACGGGCCGCAACGTGTTCACGGTGACCAACTACTCGGGTTTCGACCCCGAAACCCCGGGCACGGAATTCTTTGGGCGCGGCATCGACTACGCCATCTACCCCAACGTGCGCACGTTCACGGGCGGTATCCAAGCCAATTTTTAACCTCTACTCCGGGCCGGTCCCCCAATGGCGGAGCTCGGAAACCAACCGTCTTAAATTCCCACTTGTATGAAAATCAGCTCCATTTCCACGCTTTTGCTGGCGGGCACCCTGCTGCTCGCCACGGGATGCCAAAAGGACTTGCTGGATAAATCGAACCCCAACGCGCCGTCCACGCTGCAGTTCTGGAAAACCTCGGACGATGCCGTTAAAGGCGTATATGCCTGCTATTCGGGCGTGCAGCAATATGCCTGCTACGGCCACTCCTGGCAGTTCATTACGGCCCGCTCCGACGAGTCGTACAGCCAGAGCCCTTTCGTGGACCTGGCCATTTTCACCCGCTTCATTCAAAACGACAACAACTTTTTCATCTCGGCTTTTGCCTGGAACGACTACTACCGGACCATTTACCGGACCAACCAGGTGTTGGCTAACGTGCCCGGCATTGCCATGGACGAAACGCTGAAAAAGCGGCTGCTGGGCGAAGCCCGGTTTGTGCGGGCGCTCATGTACTTCGACCTGGATTCGTTTTTCGGAAACGTGCCCTTGGTTCTGACCGAATCCACCATTCAAACCCGTGCGCCGCAGGCCACGCCAGCCCAGGTAGAAGCCCAGGTAATTGCCGATTTGCAGGCCGCTATCCCCGACCTGCCGCTCACCTACACCGGGGCCGACAGGGGCCGGGCCACCAAGGGCGCGGCCCAGGCCCTGCTAGCCAAGATGTACATGCAGCAGCATAAGTACCCCGAAGCTTCGGCGCTGTTCGCGCAAATCATTACTTCAAATACCTACTCGCTGGTGCCCAACTACCTCGATAACTTCACCGATGCCAACGAGAACAACAGCGAGTCGGTATTTGAGGTGCAGTACACGGGCTCGCCGCTGGACGTGGGCCAGGGCCAGGACAACGCCTCGGCTTCAGAAGCCTACGACCGGCCCAACTTCTTCGGCCCGCCCATCTATTCATTCTCCGATGTGCAGCCCCGCCGCTGGTTGCTCGACGTTTATACCGACTCGACGGTGGCCCTGGCGCCCGGCAGCACTACTAAGCACCGCATCGACCCGCGCCGCGATATTTCCATCATCAGCAGTGTGAACCCCGACCAGTTCTATGGCAAAACCTTCGCCCAGCTGGGCTACAACCCCAGCCAGCAGTACTGGCGCAAGTACCTGAATGACCGCACCCGCACCACGCCCGAAAACTTCACCTCGGGCATCAACTTCCGCGTTATTCGCTATGCCGACGTGCTACTGCTGCAAGCCGAAGCCCTGAATGAGCAAGGCCAGACGGCTGCCGCCGTGCCCCTTGTGAACCAGGTGCGACAGCGCGTGGGGCTGGCCCCGATAGTGGCCGGCAGCTACACCCAGAGTACGCTACGGCTGTCCATGCGCAACGAGCGGGGCCGCGAGCTGGCCGGCGAAGGCCAGCGCTGGTTCGACATCCTGCGCTGGGGCCTGCTGGACAACCAGACCGGCCTCAACGACCTGATAACCCGCGACGTGGACTTCAATAACTTCGTGCTGGGCAAGTCGAAGCTGCTGCCCATTCCGCAGTCTGACATCGACATCGACCCCAACGTCAAGCAGAACCCGGGGTACTAAGTTGTTAGTTGCTCGTTGTTAGTTGCTGGTCTGCACACAATATCTTGATTAACAACTAACAACTACTGGCTAACAACTAACAACTAACAACTAACAACGAGCAACTAACAACTAAGTAAAATAGTGGGTAGCTAGCCGTTCCGGGCTGCAACCTGGGGCGGCTATTCCGCCCGATGGTTGGTTTTGCCACCGACAGAAAAATGCCTCCGCAGTCCTTTCTTCTCAGAATTCCCACGTTCATGCGCACTCTTTTTCCTCGTCTTTTTCGGGCGCTCGGCTTGCTGGGGCTGCTGCTTGCGGCCGGCCGGCCGGCCCAGGCGCTGCAAGGCGCGCAGGGTGTGCACGACCCGTCCACCATCATCAAGAGCGGCAATACCTACTGGGTGTTTGCCACCGGCCAGGGCATTTACAGCATGTATTCGACCGACCTCGTGAACTGGACGCCGGGGCCGCGCGCCGTGTTTGTGAACAACGCCTACCCCAGCTGGATAAACATGCGCGTGCCCGGCTTTACGGGCAATTTCTGGGCGCCGGAATGCGTGTTTCAGAACGGTAAATACTACCTGTACTACTCCTGCTCCACGTTTGGCTCCAGGGTGTCGGCCATTGGGCTGGCCACCAACGTGACGCTGGACCCCACCAGCCCCAGCTATCAGTGGCAGGACCAGGGCGAGGTGATTTCGACCGACAACAGCAGTGCGGTGAATGCCATCGACCCGGCCATTTTCCGGGATGCCAGCAACAACCTCTGGCTGACCTACGGCTCGTACTTCGGCGGCATCCGCATCACGCAGCTCAATGCCACCACCGGCAAGCCCGTGGGCACCACGCAGGCCGCCGTGGCCAACGGCGGGGTGGAAGCCTCCTACGTGAAGCAGCACGGCAGCTGGTACTACCTGTTCATCAACCGCGGCACTTGCTGCCAGGGCACCAGCAGCACCTACTACATTCAGGTGGGCCGCTCGGCGTCGCCCACTGGCCCTTTTCTCGACAAAACCGGGGCCGACCTGAACAACAACGGCGGCTCGGTGCTGCTGAACGCCGCCGGCCGCTACATCGGGCCGGGCCACACCGGCATTTTTGAGGAAAACGGCATCACCTATTTCTCCCATCACTACTACGACGGTTACGATGCCGGCGCGCCCAAGCTGGGTATTGCCCAGCTGACCTGGGACGCCACCGACTGGCCCGTGGTAAGCCGCGACTGGGTAAGGACCGGCCGCTACGAAATTGCCACGGCCGGCAACGGCCTGGTGTGGGCGGGCGGCTGCGCCAGTGCCAGCACCATCACCCAGGCTGTGCGCACCGGCCAGGCCTGCCAGCAGTGGGATTTTACAGCCCTCGGCAACGGCAACTACAAGATTACGAATGCGCAAGGCGGCCTGGCCGCCAGCGTGGCCAACTGCTCCGATGCCAACGGGGCCCTGCTGCAACTGAGCGTCTACGCTGGCAACGACTGCCAGCAATACCACCTTGACCGGGCCAGCGACGGCACCCTCGTGTTTGCCAGCCTCAACGGCAACCGCGTGGTGGAAGTCCCCTTCGCCTCGGCCAACCCCGGCGTGCAGCTGGGCCTGTTCGACTACAACGGCTGCACCTGCCAGCACTGGAGCCTGACCAGCACGGCCCTGGCCACCGCGGCCGGCCAGCGGCTGGCGGGCGTCAGCATTTACCCGGTGCCGGCCGAGCGCGGGGCCTTCACCGTGGACCTTGGTCCCACGAAAGATGCGGAAGCCACCACGGTGCTGGTTTTCAATTTGCTGGGGCAGCCGGTGCACCGGCAAACCTACGCCCCGCAGCAAACCCGGCTGGCTGTAGCCGCTGCGTTATCACCCGGCACCTACCTGGTGCGGGTGCAGCGGGGCGAGGCGGTTGTGACCCAAAAACAAACGGTTCAGTAGGGTACAGTATAATTTAACTCACCGCTTACTCTAGCTTCGCGCATCCATCCTAAATTCCTGCTCATGATTTCAAAATGCTGTTCCGGGCTTCTGGCCGCCACATTGCCCGGCCTGTTGTTGCTGGCCGCCTGTGGGTCGAATCAATCTGCCGACCATACTGCGACCACCACGACCGCTGCCGATTCTACTAAAACAACCACTACCGCCATGCCCACATCCGCTCCTTTCGGCAAAACCACCGATGGCACCGAGGTGCAACTCTTCACCCTCCGCAATGCCAACGGCGTCACGGCCACCATCACTAACTACGCGGGCACGCTCACCAGCCTGCTGGTGCCGGACAAAAACGGCAAGCTCGGCGACGTAATCCTGGGGTTTGATGACGTGAGCGGCTACACCAGCCCGGCCTTCCGCAAGGCGAACCCCTACTTCGGGGCCCTGATTGGGCGCTACGGCAACCGCATCAAGGGCGGCAAATTCACCATCGACGGCAAAGCCTACCAGGTGGGCGTGAACAACGGCGTGAACTCGCTGCACGGCGGCAAAATCGGCTACGACCAGGTCATCTGGCAAGCCGAGCCCGGCACCTCCGCCGACGGCCAAACCCTGACGCTGAAATACCTGAGCAAGGACGGCGAAGAAGGCTACCCCGGCAACCTCAACGTGACCGTGGTGTACACCCTCACCAACGACAACGCCCTCAAAATCGACTACACGGCCACCACCGACAAGGCCACGCCCATCAACCTGACCAACCACGCCTACTTCAACCTGAACCACGGCGCGGGCAAGGACATCCTCGGCCACGAAGTAACTATTCCCGCCGACCGCTACACCGTGGTCGATGCCGGCCTGATTCCGACCGGCGAATTGAAGCCCGTGAAGGGCACACCCTTCGATTTTACCGCGCCCCACGCCATCGGTGAGCGCATCGCGCAGGTGCCCGGCGGCTACGACCACAACTGGGTGCTGAACACCGCCACCGGCCAGCACAGCGCCGCCACCGTGTACGAGCCCGTGACCGGCCGCACCCTGGAAGTGACCACCGACCAGCCCGGCATCCAGTTTTACACCGGCAACTTCCTCGACGGCAGCCTCAAAGGCAAGGGCGGCACCGTGTACGGCAAGCACGCCGGCTTCTGCCTCGAAACCCAGCACTTCCCCGACTCGCCCAACGAGCCCAGGTTCCCGAACACGATTCTGAAGCCGGGCGAGACCTTCCATTCCACCAGCACCTACACGTTTGGCGTGCGGAAATAGAGGGAGTTGAAAGAAAAAGAACGTCATGCTTATCTGGCGTCCGCGCAGTCGAAGTATCTCTACCGCTTCGCCTGAGCAGTTGCAACGAAGCGGTAGAGATGCTTCGGCTGCGCGGACGCCAGATAAGCATGACAGCCAGATTTTAAACTATCATCGATAATTAACTGTGGAACAACAAGCTGTCACTCCCGCCTACGTCATCGGCGTCGACTATGGCACCGACTCCGTGCGCGCCCTGCTGGTAGATGCCCGCACCGGCACCGAAGTCGCCCAGGCCGTGCACCACTACGCCCGCTGGAAAACCCTGCAATACTGCAACCCCGCGCACAACCAGTTCCGCCAGCACCCGCTCGACTACATCGAAGGGCTGGAGGCCGTGGTGCGCCGCGTGGCCCAAACCGTGCCCGCCGCCCAAATCGTGGGCCTGGCCGTGGACACCACCGGCTCCACGCCCGGCCCGGTAAATGCCGACGGCGTAGCCCTGGGCCTGCTGCCCGAATTCGCCAACAACCCCAACGCCCTGTTCGTGCTCTGGAAAGACCACACCGCCCTGGCCGAAGCCGCCGAAATCAACCACAAAGCCCGCACCTGGGGCGGCGAGGATTTTACCAAGTTCGAAGGCGGCATCTACTCCTCGGAGTGGTTTTGGGCGAAAATCCTGCACGTCCTGCGCGAGGACGAGGCCGTGGCCGCCGCCGCGCACTCCTGGATGGAGCACTGCGACTGGATAACGCTGCTGCTCACCGGCGGCGGGCTGGCCAGCTTCAAGCGCAGCCGCTGCGCCGCCGGCCACAAGGCCATGTGGCACGAGAGCTGGAACGGACTGCCCTCCGAGCAGTTTCTCACCCACCTCGACCCAAAACTGGCCGGTTTACGCAATCGATTATTCACCGAAACCTACACCGCCGATGAAGTAGCCGGCCACCTCTCCGAGGAATGGGCCAGCCGCCTGGGCCTCACCACCAATACTGTAGTCGCCGTGGGCTCTTTTGATGCCCACGCCGGCGCGGTGGCGGGCGAAATTGAAGCCTATTCGATGGTGAAGGTGATGGGCACCAGCACCTGCGACATCGTGGTAGCCCCCACGGCCGAAGTGGGCAGCCACCTCGTGGCCGGCATCTGCGGGCAGGTCGATGGCTCCGTGATTCCGGGCATGCTGGGGCTCGAAGCCGGGCAATCGGCCTTTGGCGACTTGCTGGCCTGGTTCCGCCAGATTCTGGAGTGGCCGCTGCACAACGTGCTTTCCCAATCGAAAGTCCTGACGCCGGAGCTGCAAGCCGCCCTGCGCGACGAAATGAGCGACGTACTGCTGGTGCAACTCAGCGAAGCCGCCGCCGCCGTCGACCCCGCCGAGTCGCACGTCCTGGCTCTCGATTGGGTGAACGGCCGCCGCACGCCCGACGCCAACCAGGCCCTGAAAGGTGCTCTGATGAACCTCACGATGGGCACCAATGCCCCCCAGATTTTCCGGGCGCTGGTGGAGGCCATCTGCTACGGCTCGAAGCAAATCGTGGAGCGGTTTGAGGCTGAAGGCATTCCCATAAAGCAGGTTATCGGCATCGGCGGGGTGGCCAAAAAGTCGAAGTTCGTGATGCAGACCCTGGCCGATGTGCTGGACCGGCCCATCAAAATCGCGGTATCGGAGCAAGCCCCGGCCCTGGGCGCGGCCATTTATGCCGCCGTCGCCGCGGGCATTCAGCCCGATGTGCTAGCTGCCCAGAAGGCCATGGGCAGCGGCTTTGCCGAAACCTACACGCCCAACCCCGCCCGCGTGGCCGACTACGCGGCCCGCTACGCGCAGTACCAGGCCTTCGGGCGCTTCGTGGAAAGCGCGACGGTAAGCGAGCAGGAAAGCGGAGCAAAAGACCGTCATGCTGAGCTTGCCGAAGCATCTCTACCGCAACAGTAAATCAATCGCTGCAACGGCGTGGTAGTGATGCTTCGGCAAGCTCAGCATGACGTTCAGGGTTAGTAATCAAATCAATGAGCCAACATCAAGACCTGAAACAGGCGTGTTATGATGCCAACATGCAGCTGCCCAAACTAGGGCTGGTGCTCTTTACCTTCGGCAACGCCAGCGTGGTGGACCGCGAGAAGCGCGTGTTCGCCATCAAGCCCAGCGGCGTGCCGTATGAGCTGCTGAAGCCGGAGGACATCGTCATTCTCGATTTCGCCAACAACGTGCTGGAAGGGGAGAAGCGCCCCTCGTCCGATACCAAAACCCACGCCGTGCTCTACAGCCACTGGGAGCACATCGGCGGCATCGTGCACACGCACAGCACCTACGCCACCGCCTGGGCCCAGGCCCAGCTCGATATTCCCATCCTCGGCACCACCCACGCCGACCACCTTACCGCCGACGTGCCCTGCGCCCCGCCGATGGACGACGCCATGATTGCCGGCGACTACGAGCACCAGACCGGCTGGCAAATAATGAACGAATTCCAGCGCCGCGGCCTCTCGCCCACGGAAGTGGAAATGGTGCTGCTGGCCAACCACGCGCCCTTCACCTGGGGCAAAACCGTGGAAAAAGCCGTGTACAACAGCGCCGTACTCGAGGAAATAGCCCGCATGGCCTATCTCAGCTGCACGTTGCGGCCGGGAGTGCCGCGCCTGAAAGAGGCCCTGATTCGCAAGCACTACGAGCGCAAGCACGGCGCCGCATCTTACTACGGGCAGTCGTGATGTAGCGCGGACTTTGTAGTCCGCGCGTTGCCCGCATACCCCGGCCGCCCCGGCCGTTTCCTTAACTCCACCTTACGCGCGGACTACAGAGTCCGCGCTGCTCCTCATGATTGACCTCACCCATTACGAAGCCTGGTTCATCACCGGCACCCAGCACCTTTACGGCCCCGAAACCCTCGAAGAAGTGGCCCGCCACTCGCAGGGAATCGCCAAAGAGCTGGGCACCAAGCTGCCCATCAAAATCGTCTACAAGCCCATTCTGAAAACCCCGCAGGAGATTTACAAGCTCATGCAGGAAGCCAATACCACCGAAAACTGTGTGGGCCTGATTGCCTGGATGCACACGTTTTCGCCCGCGAAAATGTGGATTAACGGCCTGAAAATCCTGCAAAAGCCGCTGGCGCATTTGCACACGCAGTTCAACCGCGACATTCCGTGGGCCGACATCGACATGGACTTCATGAACACCAACCAATCGGCGCACGGCGACCGGGAGTTTGGCTTCATCGGCGCCCGGATGCGCCTCCGGCGCAAGGTAATTGTGGGCCACTGGCAGAGCGCGGCGGTGCACGAGCGCCTCAGCATCTGGAGCCGCGTGGCCTCGGCCTGGGCCGACTGGCAGGGCGCAAAATTTGTCCGCTTCGGCGACAACATGCGCTACGTGGCCGTGACCGAAGGCGACAAAGTGGAAGCCGAAATCAAGTTTGGCTACGAAGTGAACACCTACGGCATCGGCGATTTGGTGGCCGTGGTGAACGAGGTGAGCGCCAGCCAGATTGACGAGCTGCTGAACACCTACGAGCAGGAATACGAGCTGGCCGACGACCTGAAAGCCGGCGGCGCGCAGCGCAACAGCCTGCGCGAAGCCGCCCGCATCGAGGCCGGCATGCGCAAGTTCCTGCAGGACAAGGGTGCCAAAGGCTTCACCGACACCTTTGAGGACCTGCACGGGCTGGCACAGCTGCCCGGCATCGCCACGCAGCGGCTGATGGCGGAAGGCTACGGCTTCGGTGGCGAGGGCGACTGGAAAACCTCGGCCCTGGTGCGCGCCATGAAGGTGATGGGGGCGGGCCTGCCCGGCGGCAACTCCTTCATGGAGGACTACACCTACCATTTCGAGCCCGGCAACGAGCAGGTTTTGGGCTCGCACATGCTGGAAATCTGCCCGAGCATCGCCGAAGGCAAGGTACGTGTGGAAGTGCACCCCCTGGGCATCGGCGGCAAGGCCGACCCGGCTCGCCTGGTGTTCAACTGCCCCGCCGGCCCGGCCCTGAACGCCACCATTGTGGACCTCGGCAACCGCTTCCGCATGATTGTGAACGAAGTAACGGCCGTGCTCCCCGCCGCCGACCTGCCCCGGCTCCCCGTGGCCCGCGTGCTCTGGAAAGTGCAGCCCGACCTGGCCACCGGCGCGGCCGCCTGGATACTGGCCGGCGGCGCCCACCACACCGGCTATAGCCAAACCCTCACCGCCGAATACCTGGAGGATTTTGCCGAAATAGCCGGTATTGAGTTCGTGATTATCGACGCTGATACCAAGCTGCGCACCTTCAAAAACGAGCTGCGGTACAACGAAGTAGCTTTTCGGGGTTAACAGAACGTCATGCTTCGGCTACGCGAATGCCAGATAAGCACGACGTTCAACGGGCGCCTTTGACTGGCACGAGTTACGCTCCGCTAAACCCGCGCCAGTGCAGAGCTATAATATTCTGACAATTCATCAATTCCCACCCATGATGACCGTTTCCACATCCCGATTCCTGTTTGGAGCCGCGAGCCTGGCCCTAACCACCGCGCTGGCGGGCGGCGTGGCCCGCGCCCAAACCGGCGCCCCCGCCACCCTCACCGTGCAGGTGAACAAGTCCGGCGCGGCCGTGCCCAAAAATATGTACGGCCTGTTTTTCGAGGATATCAACTTTGCGGCCGACGGCGGGCTGTACCCTGAGCTGGTGAAGAACAAGTCCTTCGAAACCGACGACCATCTCATTGGCTGGAAGGCCATTCGGGGCGCGGCCGGGCTGGAAAGCTATGTCGTGTCGAGCGACCAGCCCATCAGCAATGCCAACAACCACTTCCTGCGCCTGAGCGCCAAAACGGCCGGCCCCGATGCGGGCTTTGTGAACGAGGGCTTCCGGGGCATGGGCGTGAAAGAAGGCGCGGAATACACGTTTTCGATGTATGCCCGGCGCGGCCCTGGCAGCGTGAACGGCCTGGCCGTGACGCTGGAAGAGCCCGGCCGGGGCAACGGCCCCGAAACGCCCGGCTCGGGCCGCACCCTGGCCCAGGCCCAAATCACGGGCCTCACCGGCGAGTGGAAGAAGTATTCGGTGGTGCTGAAGCCCACGGCCACGGCCGCCCATGGCCGCCTCAAAATCGTGCTCGATGGGGCCGGCACGGCCGATATCGACGTGGTATCGCTCTTCCCGAAGGACACGTACATGAAGCGCGAAAACGGCCTGCGGCCCGACCTCGTGCAGCTGCTCAAGGACATGAAGCCGGGCTTCCTGCGCTTCCCCGGCGGCTGCATCGTGGAGGGCATCACGCTCGACAACCGCTACCAGTGGAAGGAAACCATTGGCGACGTGGCCGCGCGCAAGCCCATGATTAACCGCTGGAACAAGGAGTTCAAGCACCGCTATACGCCTGATTACTACCAGTCGTTCGGGCTGGGCTTCTTCGAATATTTCCAGCTTTCGGAGGACATTGGGGCCGAGCCCCTGCCGATTCTGAACGTGGGCATGGCCTGCCAGTTCAACTCGGCCGAGCTGGCCCCGATTAGCAGCGCGGCCAAGGGCCCGAACGCGGCCGGAGCGGGCGACGAGCCCACGCTCGACACCTTCATCCAGGACGCACTGGACCTCGTGGAATTTGCCAACGGCCCGGCCAGCAGCCCCTGGGGCGCCAGGCGCGTGGCCATGGGCCATCCCGCACCCTTCAACCTCAAGATGATTGGCATTGGCAACGAGCAGTGGGGGCAGCAGTACCTGGAGCGCTACGAGCCGTTTGCCAGGGCGCTGAAGGCGAAGTACCCCAACATGCAGATTGTGAGCAGCGCCGGGCCGTCCCCGTCCGGCGAGCTGTTCGACAAAGCCACGCTGAAGCTGCGCGGGCTGAAGGCCGAGTACATCGACGAGCACTACTATGCCAAGCCCGACTGGTTCCGCCAGAATGTGGGCCGCTACGACAATTACCCCCGCACCGGCTCCAAAATTTTCGCCGGTGAGTACGCCGCCCAAAGCGTGGCCATCGCCAGCCCCGACAACAAGAACACCTGGGATTGCGCCATCTCGGAAGCCGCGTTTATGACCGGCCTGGAGCGCAACGCCGACGTGGTGGCCATGGCCTCCTACGCGCCCATGCTGGCCCACGTCGATGCCTGGCAGTGGACCCCGAACCTGATTTGGTTCGATAACCTGAGCTCCTATGGCACGGTAGATTATTACGTGCAGCAGCTTTTCAGCCAGAACAAGGGCACCATCATGCTGCCCGTGCAGCTGCCCGGCAACGCCAAAAACGGCAGCGACAACCTCTTCGCCAGCGCCGTGGCCGACGATGCGGCCGGCGACATCGTGGTGAAGCTGGTGAACTACTCCCCCGCGCCCCGCGCCGTAAAAATCAACCTGGCCGGGGCCAAAGGCGTGGCCAAAACCGGCCGCGCCCAAACCATGGCCAGCGCCGATTTGGACACCCAGAACAGCCTGCAGGAACCCAGGAAGCTGACGCCGCAGGACTCGACGTTTCCCGTGGCCGGCTCGGCGGTGAGCTACACGCTGGCCCCCAATTCCTTCACGGTGTTGCGGGTGAAAGCCAGGCGCTAAGCAGGAGGGAGTGGCCGGCTGTTCCCCTTTTTGGGGTGGCTTAACACAATCGTTTGTGTTAGTGCATTGTATTGGTTTTCAGTTTGAATCAGAAATAGCTCATGGATAATGCTTTTACTTCCGTGGTAACCCGTTCTATTGCCGCTTTGGCGCAGCGGCCGGGCCGGGACTTTAAGCCTGCCCGCTGGGCCGGCCGGCTGCTGGCGCTGGCGCTGCTGGTGGGCTCGCTGACGCCGGCGCGGGCCTTGCAAGGGGCCTGGGGCGCGCACGACCCGTCCACCATCGTGAAGCGCAACGGCGTGTACCACGTCTGGACCACGGGCAACCAGATTTACCACATCATCAGCACCGATTTGGTGAACTGGACGGCGGCGCCCACCGTGTTTGCGGCCGGCAGCTTTCCGGGCTGGGTGAATACCTACGTGCCCGGTTTCGGCGGCAATTTCTGGGCCCCGGAGTGCGTGTTTATGAACGGGCGCTACTACATGTACTACTCCTGCTCGCTGGGCGGACGGGCCAGCGCCATCGGCGTGGCCACCAGCCCCGACCTCGCCACCTGGACCGACCAGGGCATGGTGGTGTATTCCGACAACAGCACGGCCTATGGTTGCATCGACCCCGACGTGTTTGCCGGCGCCAACGGCAACTACTGGATGACCTTCGGCTCGCATCTCACCGGCATCTGGATGGCCCGGATTGACTCTGCCACCGGCAAGCGCACCGGCAATTCCGTGCTCAAAAACGTGGCCGGCGCCAGCCCCTACTGCGAAAACGAGGCTTCGTACATGATGCCGCACGGCGGCTACTACTACCTGTTCTATAACAAGGGCGTTTGCTGCGCGGGCGCGTACGTGGTGCGCATTGCCACGGCCGACGGTGTGGCCACGCGTAAGCTGCTCACGCTGTAGTTTCGGCGCTGCCTGGCTGCTTCGTTTTGCTATGAATAAACTACATAAATCGGTGCTGGTGGGGTTGCTGTGCGTAACGGCCGGCCCCGCCTTGGCCCAAAAAGCCGCCCCCCAAACCGACTTCCACCGGTGGGCCGCCACGCCGCCCATGGGCTGGAACAGCTGGGACTGCTACGGCCCCACCGTGGCCGAAGCCGAGGTGAAGGCTAATGCCGACTATATGGCCAAAAACCTCAAAAGCAGCGGCTGGGAGTACGTGGTGGTGGATATTCGCTGGTACGTGGGCAACGACACGGCCCACGGCTACAACGAGAAAAACCCCGATTTCAACCTTGATGCTTATGGCCGCTTCATCCCGGCGGTGAACCGGTTTCCATCGGCGGCGGGCGGCAAGGGCTTCAAGCCGCTGGCTGACTATCTGCACGCGAAGGGGCTGAAATTTGGCATTCACATCATGCGCGGCGTGCCGGTGATGGCGGTGCAGCGCCGGCTGCCCATCCTCGGCACCAAGCTCACGGCGGCCGACATTTACTCGAAGGAGGGCCAGGCCCGCTGGCTGCACGATATGTACACCGTGAAAGCCGGTCCCGGCGCGCAGGAATACTACGATTCGCTGTTCAAGCTCTACGCCTCGTGGGGGCTGGATTTCGTGAAAGTCGATGACCTTTCGGAGCCTTACCATAAGCCGGAAGTCGAGATGATTCGGCGGGCCATTGACAAGTCGGGCCGCCGGATTGTATTCAGCACCTCGCCCGGCGAAACGCCGATTGCGGAAGCCGCGCACGTGGCGGCCCACGCCAATATGTGGCGCACCGTGGGCGACTTCTGGGATAGCTGGGAGCAGCTGAAGGAGCATTTCGAGGTCTGCAACCGCTGGGCGCCCTACATCCAGCCCGGTGCTTTTCCCGATGCGGACATGCTGCCGCTGGGCCGCCTGGGCATCCGCGCCGAGCGGGGCGACGACCGCCAAACCCGCTTCAACCCCGACGAGCAGCGCACGCTGATGACGCTCTGGAGCATCTTCCGCTCCCCGCTGATGTTCGGCGGCGACCTGCCCAGCACCAGCGCCGCCACGCTGGCTTTATTGACCAACAAAAACGTGCTGGCCGTGAACCGCCACAGCATCTGCAACCGCCAGCTTTTCCGCCACGGCGACCTTGTGGCCTGGACCGCCGACGACCCCGCCACCGGCGACAAATTTCTGGCTCTTTTCAACGCCCAGGACCAGGAACTGGTGCCCGAAAGCGCCGCTGCCTGGGCTAGTGGGCTGATAAATCGTCAAACATCAAGTCAGACTGCCGAGGTCAACATCACCGGCGCCACCAAGCTCTACCTGAACGTGCGCAACGGCGGCGACGGCACCGCCTGGGACCACGCCGACTGGCTGGACCCCACCCTTAGCAGTCGCGAAAAAGTAGTGCCGCTCACCACGCTGCCATGGCGCAGCGCCGGCGCCGGCTGGGGCAAGCCGACGGTGGACAAAAGCGTATCGGGCGCGCCGCTGCTGGTGGCGGGCCGGAAATACGAAACCGGCATCGGCACGCACGCCAACTCCATCATTGAGTACGACCTACCGGCCGGCTACACGCGCTTCACTACCTCGGTGGGCCTCGACCAGGCCGGAGCGGCCCAGAACGCCGGCGGCACCCTCAATTTCCTGGTCTTCACCAAAAGCCCGTTCCAGCCCGCGCCCGCTGATTCGGTGCGCGTGCCGGTGCCGCTGAAGGAGCTGGGAATTACGACCGGGGCTACCGTGCAGGACCTGTGGACGGGCCGGGATTTGGGTAAATTGACGGGAGAATTTGCGCCTTATATTCGGCGACACGGCGCGGGCCTGTACCGGATTTCAACTACCAGAAAATAATGACAGCCATGGCGTATTTGAAGAATGTTATGCTGGTGTTGGGCGTGAGCAGCGCTCTGCCCGCCCCGGCCCAGCAACGCAGCGATTACCCCATCCAGGCCGTCCCTTTCACCAAGGTGAAGCTGACGGACAGCTTCTGGCTGCCGCGCCTGAAAATTAACACCGACGTCACCATTCCGGCCTCCTTCGCCCGGTGCGAAGCCACCAACCGGGTGAAAAACTTCGAGATGGCGGCGGCCCACAGCGGCAAGTTTGCCACCACCTTTCCCTTCGATGACACCGACATTTACAAGACCATCGAAGGCGCGTCGTACTCGCTGAGCGTGTACCCCGATGCCAAGCTGGAGGCCTACATCGACGGGCTGATTGCGAAGGTGGGCGCGGCCCAGGAGCCCGACGGCTACCTCTACACCGCCCGCACCATCGACCCCGCGCACCCGCACCCGTGGTCCGGCCCCGAGCGCTGGGTGAACGAGCGCGAGATGAGCCACGAGCTCTACAATTCCGGCCATCTCTACGAGTCGGCCGTGGCGCACTACGAAGCCACCGGCAAGAAAACCTTGCTCAATATCGCGCTCAAAAATGCTGACCTGGTGTGCGCCGTTTTCGGCCCCGGCAAGCGCACCGTCGCGCCCGGCCACGAAATCGTGGAAATGGGCCTCGTGAAGCTCTACCGCGTCACGGGCAAGCCCGAGTACCTGAGCACGGCGAAGTTTTTCATCGAGGCCCGCGGCAAGTACGCCGGCTACGATGCCAAGAGCCGCGACCCCTTCAGAAATGGCTCCTACTGGCAGGACGACAAGCCCGTGTACGCCCAGAACGAAGCCGAAGGCCACGCCGTGCGCGCCGAATACCTGTATTCCGCAATGGCGGACGTGGCCGCCCTCACCGGCGATAAAAAAATGCTGACCGCCGTGGATACCATCTGGAATAACCTGGTGGCCAAGAAGTTTTACGTGACGGGCGGCACCGGCGCGGTGCCCGGCGGCGAGCGGTTTGGGGCCAACTACGAGTTGCCCAACGCCACGGCCTACAACGAAACCTGCGCCTCGGTGGCCGACGTGTACTGGAACCAGCGCATGTTCCAGCTCCACGGCGATGCGAAGTATGTGGACGTGATGGAAAAGGTGCTCTACAACGGCCTGATTTCCGGCGTGGGCCTCGACGGCAAGACTTTTTTCTACTCGAACGCCATGCAGATTAAGAGCAGCGCCAGCTTCCCGCAAACCGAGCCGGCGCGGGCGGGCTGGTTTGAATGCTCGTGCTGCCCCACCAACCTGGCCCGGCTCATGCCCGCGCTGCCCGGCTACGTCTACGCCCGGAAGGACCAGGATTTGTACGTCAACCTCTTCGTGAGCGGCCGCACCGATTTGAGCATCGGCAAACAGAAAGTCAGCATCACCCAGCAGAACAATTACCCCTGGGACGGCGGCCTGAAATTCACCGTGAACCCCGCTACTGCTACCGATTTCACCATGCTGGTGCGCATCCCCGGCTGGGCCCGCAACGAGGCCATGCCCTCGAATCTGTACACGTTTGCCGCGCCGTCCGGCCAGGCGGCCACGCTCAAAATCAACGGCAAGCCGGTGGCCTACACCCTGCGCAACGGCTACGCCGTGCTGGCCCGCAAATGGCATAAAGGCGACGTAATCGACCTGACTTTGCCCATGGAAGTACGCCGCGTGCTGGCCAACGCCAAGGTGAAAGACGACCTCGGCAAAGTGGCCTTGCAGCGCGGCCCGGTCATCTATTGCGCCGAGTGGACGGACAACAAGGGCAAAACCAGCAACCTCATTGTGCCGGCTAATACGGCCTTCACCGCCACCTACCAGCCCGGTTTGCTGAACGGCGTGATGACCCTGACGGCCCAGGTGCCCGCCGTGGAAGTGGACGCCAGCGCCACCGCCATTCGCACCGTGCCCCAGACGCTCACGGCCATCCCGTACTACGCCTGGGCCAACCGCGGCAAGGGCGAAATGACCGTCTGGTTCCCCGAGCGCATCACCGATGTGGACCTGCTCAGCCAGCCGCCCGCCACGGAAGTAACGCTGCCGAAGTAGCAGCTCCAGAAGTTGTTTGTTGTGCCCTTTGGCCCGGTTTCGCTTTGACCGGGCCGAAGGGCATTGCTATGCCCGCGCGTTTGGCCGGGCAGCTTCTGAGCGGGGTAACCATTCAGCGCAGCGCCACAGGGCACTGCTGCGGGGCTTGCCTGCAATGCACAGACTCCAGAAGGCTGTTCTGGGCTGATAGAGGGAAATATGCGGCGGTAGGACAGAGCAGTTTTGTTATTAGCTAATGCGTTGATTTTGGATTTTTATCATATACACCTGATGCCGTTAATCTGCTCGCTGGAATGTGCAACGAGTTTGTGATTAGCCGTTCTTGACTTACTTTGTATTAAATCAGCTTATTACCTTGTATAATACTTATACAAAATGAGCTGCTAAGCGTTTTCGCGCCTAACCAAGCTGCTATTGGTAATATAAACTTAACAAGTATTGCCTTTCGGTTTCAGGTGAAGCGGCTTCCACATCCATATCCATCTCATTCTTCTCCCCATTATGACACAACGTGTATTCTACCACCTTTGGGTGCTGCTGCTGGCTGCGCTGCTCATTGGTGCCCCTGCCGCGGCCCAAAATTTGGTAGCCAACCCCAGCTTTGGGGCCGGCAACACCGGCTTCACCTCCGCCTATCTCTACGTGACGCCGCCCGGCACCGACCCCGGCGCGGGCTCGTACACCATCGGGACCGATAACCGGGCTTTCAACCCAACCTTCCCGGCCAGCTACGGCGACCACACCACCGGCACCGGCCCGTACATGATAGTGAATGCGGCCACCACGCCCATCATCGCGTGGGAGCAAACCTTGACGGGCCTGCAAGCCAACCAGCCCTATAAATTCTCGTTCTGGCTGCTGAATGCTTACCCCCCGAGCAAGGCCAGCATTCAGGTGTCGGCCAACGGCGTGGACGTTGGTCCGGCGTTCACCAACCCCACCGACGGCGGCAACTGGCAGCTCAATACCGTGACGGTGAACCCCGGCGCCGGCACGCAGCTTACGCTGCGGCTGCGCGACCTGAACCTGGATGGCAACGGCAACGCCTTCGGCCTTGATGACGTGTCCCTGACGGCGCTGGTGGCCAACGCCCAGCTCACGGTGAACCCCGTGACCACGGCCAGCATCAGCACGTCGGCTACCATCAATGCCACGGCCATCAGCCCGCTGAGCGCCACCATTGCCGGGCCGGCCGGCGCCACGGTGGCGGCTTTCACGCTCATTTCGGTGCCCACGGTGGGTGCGCTGCGCATTGGCAGCACGGGCAGCGCCCTAGCGGTTGGCCAGGTCCTGACCACCGCGCAGGCCAGCCAGCTGTACTACTCGCCGGCGGGCAGCACTACCCAGAACGTAACGTTTACCTACGGCGCGACCGACAGCAACGGCAACTTCAGCGCCAACACGGCCACGTACACCCTTCCGCTGGTGGCCCCGGCCGCTCCCACGGGCTGCGGCCCGGCGTATGGCGGCGGGCCTTCGTCGAGCGGCTTGTCGGCTGATTATTACCCCGGCTATTTCAACGACAACTTAGCCTTTTTCGGCAGCACTGCCTCGGGCCTGACGCGCATCGACCCGCAGCTGAACTTTGCCACCAGCACCACCACGGCCGCTGACGGCTGGGGCCCGATTATCCCGCCTGCAACGGTTGGGGCCAGCGCCACCGACCCGGACCTGTTTTCGACCCGGCACCGCGGCAGCGTGTACATCCCGACGGCCGGCGCCTACATCTTCTACCTGACCTCCGACGATGCTTCGTACCTGTGGCTCGACGGGGTGGCTTTCGCCCCAACCACGGCCAACGCCACCATCAACAACGGCGGCGCGCACGGCCCGAACACGGTGCAGGCCACGGTGACGCTTTCGGCGGGCCTGCACAATATTCTGGTGTACTACGGCGAAAGCGTTGGCGGCAATACACTCCTCCTGGAATACAGCAGCACGGCCGGCACGGGCATTAGCCGCCGCATTGTGCCCAATGCCGCGCTGTGCGCCGGGCCCAGCGCCCTGCCGCCCGTGGCTACCGCCGTTACCAACGCGCCGGCCATGCCGAGCACCAACGGCCCCACGGCCATTCTGGCGCTGGCCGGCACCGACCCCAATGCCGGCGGCACGGTCACGGGCTACGTGGTGAGCAGCCTGCCCCCGGCTGCCAGCGGCGTTCTGTACGTGGACGTTGACCCCGTAACTGTGGGCCAGGTCCTGACGGCCGCCGAAGCCGCCACGCTCAACTTCGACCCCGCTCCGGCTTTTTCCGGCAACGCCACCTTCCTCTTCTTCGCGGTGAACAATGCCGGCATTGCTTCCAACCTGCCGGCCACGTACACCATTCCGGTGGTGGGCCCGGTGGCCGACGTGACGACTTATTTGAGCGGGCCCACCACGCTGGGCGCGGGCGTGTCGTCGGGCACGTTCACGGTCACGTTCACCAACAACGGCCCGCAGGCCGCCACGCAGGTAACCCAGACGGTGCGCCTGCCCACCGGCGCCAGCATGACCGCCGCCCGGCAAGCCGCGCTGCCAGCCACGGCTTCGTACAATAGCGCCACCAACACCATCAACTTTGGAACGGTGTCGGTGCTGAACAGCGGCACCACGAACACCTATACCTTCGGCTTTACTTCGCCCGCCACGCAGGGCGCAAATTCGCTGGTGAGCACCGTGGGCACGAGCACCAACCAGGGCGCTAACGCCGCCACCGACCAGTTTACGCTGGGCGTGACCGTGACACCGGGCAACTTCTTTGTGACCAACGACGACAGCAACGAGGTGCCCGGCAATGCCACCAAGTCGGGCAACGTTATTCTCAACGATGCCAACCCCGGCAACCTGGCCAACAGTGGCTTCACTGCCACATTGCTCACCGGACCAACTCAAGGCGCCTTGACTTTCAATGCCGACGGCAGCTACAGCTACACGCCCACCAGCGGCTACCTGGGCCCCGACAGCTTCACGTACCAGGTGTGCGTGCCGACATCTACCCCGGCCTGCTCCAACATTGCAACGGTGAGCCTGAACGTGTACGATGCCAACCTGGTCTGCACCATCGGCACGGGCACCAACCTGCTGGCCAACCCCAGCTTCACGGCCGGCAACACGGGCTTCACGTCCAGCTACGGGTACGTGGCCGACGACCCGGCCCGCAACAACGAGCTGGTGCCCGAAGCCTTCTACTCGGTGGGCAACGACGCCGCCAGCTACCACCCCAGCTTCACGGGCACGGGGCGCCTCGGTACCGGCGACAACTTCATGATTGTGAACGGCTCGCAGAACCTGTCGGTGGTGTACCAGCAAACCGTCACGGTGCGGGCCAATACCTACTACAGCTTCTCGGCCTACGCCAACGGCATCAACCCAATTAGCCCGGCCCAGCTCGGCTTTGTCATCAACGGCAAATCGACCTCGACGGTGACCACGCTTGGCGCCACGACCAGTTACGTCCGCATCGCGGACCTGTGGTTTTCGGGCAGCAACACCACGGCCGTCCTTGAGATTCGCGACGTGAACAAGCAAACCGGCGGCAACGACTTTGGCCTTGATGACCTGTATTTTGGCACTTGTGCCAAGGGCCTGGTGGCCAACAACGTGACCACCGGCACGATTAGCAATACGGCTCCTTCGGTTAACATTCTGCCGCTAAGCGCTACTGTAACGGCGGGCCCGTCCCTGGATTCGTTCACGATACAGACCCTGCCGGCCCTGGCCGCCGGCATTCTGTACTTCAACAGCGCGCCCGTTATTCCGGGGCAGGTAATTCCGGTGGCGCAGGCCAACCAGCTGTATTTTGACCCCGTCGCCGGTTTCGTGGGCACGGGCTCGTTCACTTACTCGGCCACCGACGACAGCGGCGCGGGCAGCAACAACACGGCCACCTACTCGATGCCCATTGACAACCGCCCCCTGCCGGTGGAGTTGGTCAGCTTCACTGCCCAAGTGGTGCGCGCCGTGGATGCCCGGCTGACCTGGCGCACGGCCAGCGAGCGCAACAATGCCTATTTCGACGTGCAGCGCAGCTTCGACGGCCACACGTTCACCAACCTGGGCCGCGTGGCCGGCCAGGGCAACAGCACCGCCGCCACCACCTACGGCTACACCGATGCCAACATCGGCCCGAAAGCCCCCGGCCTGGTGTACTACCGCCTGCACCAGGTGGACCGCGACGAAACGGACAGCTTCTCGCCAGTGCAAACCGTGCGCTTCGGCAAGGCCACGGGCACCATCGCCCTGTTTCCGAACCCCGCCACCGCCACCACCAGCCTCGATCTGAGCGGGCTGCCCGCCGGCACCTACCAGGTGCGCGTGCTCGACAACGTGGGCCGCGAAGTGCTGAAAACCACCGGCGACGGCGGCAGCATCAGCGCCCTCGATTTGCAATCGATGGCCAACGGCACCTACATCGTGCTGGTGCGCGGCGCCGAGGGCCAGCAGTTCGCCAAGCGCCTGGTGAAGGAATAGCCCCAGCCCGGCTGTGGTTTGTAAGAAGTCCCGACTCGCCCGTCGGGACTTCTTTTTTTGCGGTTTATCGACGGTTTTGTTGCTGGCCGGGCGAGTAGCTTTACCCAATCCTCCCGCCTTGTCAATCCCGCGCGCTATGCCACGCCTTTCCTTCCCAATCACAAGGGGCTGCTTAGCGCTGTTCGGCGCGCTTCTGCTGGCTTTTGTGGGTCCCATTGCCAACGCGACAGCCCAAACCGCGCCCGTGGCCATCACCGTGGATTTTGCAAAGCCGAAAGGCCCTATGCAGCCGCTGTGGGCCTATTTCGGCTACGATGAGCCGAACTACACCACCATGAAGGACGGCCAGAAGCTGCTCACTGAGCTGGCTGCCCTCAGCCCCGGCCCGGTGTATGTGCGGGCTCACAACATGCTGACGACCGGCGACGGCATCGCGGCGCTGAAATGGGGCTCGACCAACGCCTACACCGAGGACAAAAACGGCCAGCCGGTGTACAACTGGAAAATCGTGGACCAGATTTTCGATGCCTACATCAAGCGGCACATGAAGCCCATTGCCCAGCTGGGTTTCATGCCCGAGGCCCTGTCGACGCACCCCGCGCCCTACCGCCACTACTGGAAGCCCGGTCAGCCCTACGAATCGATTTATACCGGCTGGGCCTACCCGCCCAGGGACTACCAGAAGTGGGGCGAGCTGGTGTACCAATGGGTGCAGCACAGCGTGGCCCGCTACGGCGCCGCCGAAGTGAAAACCTGGCGCTGGGAGCTCTGGAACGAGCCCAACATCAGCTACTGGAAGGGCACGCCCGAGGAGTATAACCAGCTCTACGACTACTCCGAAGCCGCCGTGCACCGCGCCCTGCCCGCCGCCATCCTCGGCGGCCCCGAAACCACCGGCCCGCGCTGGGACAAGGCCGCCGACTACCTGCGCGGCTTCCTGCAGCACTGCGCCACCGGTAAAAACTACGTGACTGGCAAAACCGGCACCCGGCTCGATTTCATCTCCTTCCACGCCAAGGGCGCGCCCAAAGTGGTGAACGGCCACGTCCGCATGAACATGGGCGTGCAGCTCGACGACATCACCGAAGGCTTCAAAATCGTGGCCTCGTTCCCGCAGTTCAGCAAGTTGCCCGTCATCATCGGCGAGTGCGACCCGGAAGGCTGCGCTGCCTGCGGCATGCAAACCAACCCCGAAAACGCCTACCGCAACGGCACCATGTACTCCAGCTACACGGCTGCGGCCTACGCCCGCCTCTACGAGCTGGCCGACCGCTACCAGGTGAACCTGGAAGGCGCCGTAAGCTGGTCGTTCGAGTTCGAGGACCAGCCCTGGTTTGCCGGCTTCCGCGACCTCGCCACCAACGGCGTCGACAAGCCCGTGCTCAACGTATTCCGCATGTTGGGCCAGATGGGCGGCCGGCGCGTGGCCGTCACCAACGCCACGGCCCTCACCCAGGCCGATATCCACGACCAGGCCCAGACCCAGCGCGCCGACATCAGCGCCCTGGCCACCGTCGATGTCAGGGCCCACACCGCCGCCGTGCTGGTCTGGAACTACCAGAATGACGACCTGCCGGCCGCTGCCAGCGACGTTGAAATCACCCTGCAAGGCCTGCCCGCCGCCAGCCCTGAATTGCAGCACTTCCGCATCGACCACGACCACAGCAACTCCTGCACCGCCTGGCAACTGATGGGCTCGCCCGCGCAGCCCACGGCCGCTCAGCGTACCACCCTGGAGCAGGCCGGGCAACTGGCATTGCTGAATTTACCAAGCCCGGTGACGACCAAAAACGGCCAGGCCGTGCTGCATTTCACGCTGCCGCGCCAGGGCGTGTCGCTGTTGCGGCTGAGCTGGTAGCTGACGTCAAAACGCTGTAGAGACGCATAGTTGCGTCTCTACTTCGCCGCCTGCACGCCTTCCGTGGTCATCACCACGCGCTTCATGGTGCCGTCCTTGTTGTAATACAGGTTGTCGATGCACACCGAGCGGTGGAAGCTGCCGCCGTCGGCGTTGGCGCCGCCGTTGTGGTAGATGAAGTAGGACTGGCCTTTGAAGTCGATGATGGCCTGGTGGTTGGTGTTGGAATTGCCGGCCAGCTCGTTCAGAATGCCCTTGTATTCCCACGGCCCTTCGAGGCTGCGGCTCATGGCGTACACTATTTTTTCGGGGAACTCCGAGGCGTAGCTCAGGTAGTACCAGCCGTTGTGCTCGTGCACCCACGGGGCCTCGGTGTAGCGTGGCAGCCCTTTTACGGTTTGGATGGGGCCGTCCAGCTCCGTCATGCTGGACTTGAGCTTGGCGTAGTAGCAGGTGGTATTGCCCCAGAACAGGTAGCCCTGGCCCTTGCTGTCGATGAAAACCGTCGGGTCGATATCGGCCCAGCTGATTTTGTCGTCGGGCGTCGAATCGGGCGTAATCAGCGCCGAGCCCCGTGCGTCCTTAAACGGCCCGGTCGGGCTGTCCGCCACCGCCACGCCGATGGCTTTGCCGTGGATGCTGCCGTGCTCCACGGCCGCGTACCAGTAGAACTTGCCGTTGCGCGCAATCACCTGCGAAGCCCAGGCATCGTCCTTGGCCCAGGCAAAATCCGACACCTTGAGCGGTACCGGGTGCTCGGTCCAGTTCACCATATCGGTCGAGGAAAAGCACAGCCACTCGTGCATCACGTAGCGCTCCTGGCGGGCGGGGGCCTCGTCGTGGCCGGTGTAGAGATACACGGTGCCCTTCTGCACCATGGCGCTGGGGTCGGCCGTGAATTTGGCCCGGATGATGGGGTTGCCGGCTGGGGTGGGAGTGGGCGCGGGCACAGTTTGGGCCAGCGCCGCAGAGGAGACGCTGAGTAGCGCCAGAACGCCGCACAAACGATTGTGTAATTGGGGCATAAAATACAGGTTTGAGATGGTGGGTTTGCTCGTTAGAAAGGGGGCAAAGGAGCAAAAAAGAACGTCATGCTGAGCGGAGCCGAAGCATCTCTACCGCAACAGTAAACCTAATTACTTACACGGCAGAGATGCTTCGGCTCCGCTCAGCATGACGTGCTGGAAGAACTCCCTAAACAGGCTACTTCAGCTCCAGCGCCGCCAGCAGCGTCTTCAGCCCCGCCTCGGCGTCGTTGCCGAGGTTCACGCGCAGGGTGCGGCGGCCGTTGTCGTGCAGGGCCTGCAAGTCGCCCAGGGCCTGGGCATTCTTGAAGGTGCCGAAGGTGTAGGAGCGGCCGGGGAGAGCCAAATCCTGCGGATTATCATCGGTAAACTGCACGAACAGACCGGTATTCGGGCCGCCCTTGTGGTACTGGCCGGTGCTGTGCAGGAAGCGCGGCCCGTAGCCCGACGTGGTGGCAATGTGCAGCGCCTGTTGCACGCGCTGGCGCAGCTCCAGCAGGCTGGCGCTCACAGCGGGCGTCTCGGTGAGGTAGGCTTGCAGACACATAAAGTTGCCGGGCCTGGCCTGGGCGAAAAAGGCCTTCAGCACGCCGGCCGCGCCTTCGCCGTGGGCGGTGGTGTAGTAGTCCACGCCGTTTTCGCTGGCGGCGGGCTGGTCGCCTTCAGGCAGTTTGCCATCGGCTTCCACGGCCTTCATCAGCTTATCGGTAGCCGTTTTGGCGGCCTGCACGTTGGGCTGGTCGAAGGGGTTGATGCCGAACACCGCGCCGGCCACGGCCGTGGCCATCTCCCAGCGGAAGAACTCCTGGCCGAGGTCGAAGGCACCGTTCATCAGCAGCGTGATGACCGGATGGCCGGCCTGCTTCAGGGCTTCCAGCTTGCTGGCGTTGGCCTCGTCGGCTTGGTTCTTGAAGCCCACGTACACAAACACGCGGTCCGCGCCGTAGATGCCCGGGTCGCCCAGCGGCTCGCCGGCCACGGGCAAAATGCCCTTGCCTTCCTTGCCGGTGCTTTCGGCGATGAGCTGTTCCAGCCACAGGCCCAGGTCGTGCAGGGCGTCGGGCACTACGATGGTCAGCTTGTCGTGGCCCTGCTGGGCGAGCACGCCCAGCGCCGCGCCGAATTCCAGGCCGGGGTTTTTATCAGTCGGGCCGTAGGCCCCACAGGCGCGCATCATCAAAATGGCGCGTTCCAGAATCTCGCCGATGGGCAGGCCGTAGAGGGCCGCCGGCACCAGGCCGAAGTAGGTGAGGGCCGAGAAGCGGCCGCCCACTTCGGGGAAGTTCAGGAAGATGTGGCGGTACTTGGCGGCCGTGGCGTCGGTCACGAACTTGGAGCCGGGGTCGGTAATGGCCACGAAATTTTCGCCGGCGTTCTCGCCCTTGATTTCCTTCACCTTGGCGTAGAAATAGTCGCCGAATGCCAGCGGCTCGGCCGTGGTGCCCGATTTGCTGGCCACGATGAACAGCGTATCCGCCAGCGGAATCGAGGCTTCGATGGCGCGCACCGTGCCGGGGTCGGTGGTGTCGAGCACCGAAATGGGCAGGCCACCGTCGCCCTGCGGGAACGAGGACTTGAACACAATCGGGGCCATGGTGCTGCCGCCCATGCCCATCACCACGACGTGCTTGAAGCCGGCAGCTTTCACCGAGTGCACGAATTGCTCGATTTCGGTCACCGCGCCCACCATGGTCTCGGCCACGCGCAGCCAGCCCATGAAGCTGCGGATGCTGTCCTGCCCGGCGGCGTCCTGCACCCACAAATCGGCTTGTTTATTCCAGAATCCGGTCACGAAATCCTGGGCTTTCAGCTCTTGAATCTTGGCATCGACGGCGGCCTGGTACTGGCCCAGCTCCATTTTGGCATCGTCCACGGTGTCGGCCACGGCCAGCGTGCGCTTCTTCTCGATGGATTCCAGCAGCTTGGCGAAGGGCTCCTTGAATTTCTTGGCCCCGTCTTCCTCCAGATGTTGCGTCAACTCGTCCAGGTTCAGGCCCAGCTTGGGCAGGCCGGCCAGCACTTCTTTCACCTTGTCGAGGCCGTCTTCGAGGGTAACGGCGGCGGTGCCTTCCTTGCCAAACAGGTCGAGGGTTTCGACCGGCACGGTGTTCACCGTTTTCGGACCGATGAGGCCGTTGACGTATTTCAGGTTGTCGTACTTCGGGTTTTTGTTGCCGGTGCTGGCCCACAGCAGGCGCTGGGTTTCGGCGCCTTTGGCTTTGAGGGCTTCCCAGCGCGGGCCCGCGAAAATCTCCTTATACATCTGGTAGGCCTGCTTGGCGCTGGCCAGGGCCACTTCGCCCACCAGGCTTTGCGCCAGCTCGCCGTTTTCGCCGCCTTCGGCCGCAATTTTTTCCAGCATCGGGTCAATCAGCACATCAATGCGGCTGAGGAAGAAGCTGGCCACCGAGTCGATGCGGGCCAGCGATTTGCCGGCCTTCACCCGGTCCTCCAGGCCCGCCAGAAAGGCGTCGGCCACGAGGCGGTAGCGCTCCAGACCAAAAATCAGCGTCACGTTCACGTTCACGCCCTCCGAAATGAGGCGGCGGATGGCGGGCAGACCCTCCAGCGTGGCCGGCACTTTTATCATCACATTGGGGCGGTCCACCGTGTGCCACAGGCGCAGGCCTTCCTCAACGGTGCCCTCGGTGTCGTTCACCAGTTCGGGCGATACTTCCAGGCTCACGTAGCCGTCGCTGCCTTCGGCGCTGTCATAGAGCGGCCGGAACAGGTCGGTGGCGGCCTGCACGTCGGCCACGGCCAGGCTGGTGTAGATTTCGTCGGTGGTTTTGCCCTGCAAAGCCAGCGCCTTGATGGCCGAATCATAGTCGGCTGTATCGCCGATGGACTTGGCAAAAATGGCCGGGTTCGACGTCACGCCGCGCAGGGCTTCGTCGGTGATGCGGTGCTGCAACTTGCCGTCAATCAGAATCGGACGGCTAATAAAGTCTAGCCAGAGGCTCTGGTCAAACTGGCGGATTCCAAGGAGTGCGTTCATACAGGTGCGGTTGGGTTAGTGCGCCAAAGGTCCGGAAAGAACCGCGTTGTTGTTCAATCAAGACCCGGGGAATTGCGCAAGCGGGGGTAAAAAATTTCGGCCTTGCGGCAATGCTACAACGGTTAAGGCGCGGCCACGGTTGGCCAGCCGTCTTTGTCCCAGGCCAGCTTCTCGATGCGCAGCTTGGGGCGGCCGCGGTCGGCCGCGTCGTAGCCGTGGAAAACAAGGTAGTCCGCCTTATCAAACGTGCAGACGGCGTTGTGGCCCACGCCGTACCAGTTTTTGTCGCCGGCCAGCACCAGCGTGCCGCCGCCCTGGTCCAGGGCCACGCCGGCCTGGTCCACGTAAGGCCCGGTGATGGCGGCCGCGCGGCCCACCATCATTTTGTACGTGCTTTGGGGCCCGCGGCAGCAGTAGTCGAAGGAGGTGAAGAGGTAATAAAAACTGCCTTTCTGGAAGATGAACGGGCCTTCGATGGCTCCATCGCCGGGCAGCAAGTCGTTCAGCTTGGGGTCGCGCGGGCGGTGGGCGATGGTGCGCCACTGCTCGGGCTCGGCGGGCGCCAGCAGGTCGGGCCGCAGCTTCACCAGCTTGATGCCGTTCCAGAACGAGCCGAAAGCCAGCCACGGCGCGCCGGCCGCGTCGCGGGCCAGGTTGGGGTCGATGGCGTTCCACATATCGCGCCCCGGCACCGACTGGATAACCCGGCCGTGGTCCGTCCACTTGAAATCGGGCGAGGCCGGATTCAGCGTTTTAGTAGTGGCCAGCCCGATGCACGACGTGTTTTTGCCAAACGCCGACACCGAATAAAACAGGCTGTACTGGCCATTGGCAAAGGAAATATCCGGGGCCCAGATATGGCCCTTGAAGCCGGGGATGGCCGCCACCGCCCAGGCCGGCGGCGCGGCAAACACCGGCTTTTCGGCCTGCCAGGTTTTGCGGTCCTTCGACGACCAGACGGCGATGCCCATGCCGGTGCAGAACAGGTAATACGTGCCGTCCTGCCGAATCATGACCGGGTCGTGGGCCGGCACGGCGCCCAGCGGCACGGCGCCGGCGGGCATAGTTTGGGCGGCGGCGCCCAGGCTGCACAGCAGCAGCAAAAAGGAAAACAGCTTGGTCATGGCCATGGGCTGACGTGCATTAACGATTGTGTAATACCGGTTGGGTTGTATCTCTACATACTGGGCTGGTAAAGTTATAGCGTTTCACAATCGTTTGCGTAAATAATTTTTATATTGTGTCTTCTTTTCCTGAATACGATGGGTAAAATCGCAGTGCTAACTGCCATTGTCCGGAATAAGCCCTGCGCTAGAATGCCTCGCCAGGAAATGCTTCCTGCTAAGTCGCAGTAGCTTTACGTACCACATTGCATCTTTTGCCCAATTCCCATGGCCTCCCGCCGTACTTCACCCAAAGAACCAAACCCGGCCGGCAGCCCCGTTTCCATGGCCGATTTGGCCCGGGAGCTGGGCGTGTCCATGACCACGATTTCGCGGGCCCTGAGCGACCACCACAGCATCGGGCCCGCCACGAAACAGGCCGTGCTCAAGCTGGCCAAAAAGCTCAACTACCAGCCCAACCACCTGGCGGCAGCCCTGCGCAAGGGCAAAAGCAAGCTGCTGGGCGTGATTGTGCCCTACATCGAGGGGCGCTTTTTTGCCTCGGTGGTGCACGGCATCGAAACGGCGGCCAGCAAGGCAGGCTACAGCGTCATCATCTGCCAGTCGAGCGAAGACGTGGCCCACGAGCGCAAAAACCTGGAAACCCTGCTCAGTGCGCAGGTGGCCGGCATTCTGGTGTCGGTTTCGCGCACTACCATGGATTTCCGGCACTTTGAAAAGGTGAAGAAGCACGGCGTGCCGCTGGTGTTTTTCGACCGGATGCTGGACGGCGACGACGTGAACGCCGTGGTGCTGAACGACCACGCCGGCGGCTACCAGGCCACCCGGCACCTGCTGGAGCAGGGCTGCCGCCGCATTGCCCACTTTGCCGGCACGCAGCACCTGAACATCTACAAAAACCGCCGCCAGGGCTATCTGGATGCGCTTTTGAGCCACGGCATCGCCCCCGACGAAAGCCTGATTATTGAGTGCGACATGACCGTGGAAGGCGGCCAGGAAAGCATGGCCCGGCTCCTGGCCCTGCCCCAGCCACCCGATGCCGTGTTTTCGGCCGGCGACTCGGCCAACCTGGGCGCGCTGCAACTGCTGAAAAGCCGCGGCCTGCGCGTGCCGCAGGATGTGGCCCTGGCGGGGTTCAGCAACGAAGCCCTCACGCTGGTGGCCGAGCCCAACCTTACCTCCGTGGACCAGCGCTGCGAGGAAATGGGCCAGGCCGCCTTCCGCCTGTTTACGGAGCTGGTGGAGGCCGAGGGAACGCCGTTTTCGCAGCGGCAGGTGGTGTTGCAGCCGCAGCTGTTCGTGCGGGCCTCCTCGTTGCGCAGCGGCATCGATGAGTCGCCGGAAACCAACTCGGCCGCGAAAAAACTACAGCGGAGCCGGGTTCACCACACCTGATTGGGCGACGGCTGGGGCTGGGCCACGCCGCTTGGGCCCGACCGAAATAAAGGGCGTGCCCGCGAAGCCGCGTTGCAGACTCTGTTACTTTTGTGGCCATGGCTGCTCCGTCCCCTCCCCCCACCATCGTTTTCCTACACGGCTTCGCCGAAAGCCGCGAAGTGTGGACCGATTTCACCCGCGCCTTCCCCGACGGCTACCGGCTGCTGGCGCCCAACCTGCCCGGCCACGGCACCAACGTAGCCCCCGTGGCCGATTTTTCGATGGAGGCCCAGGCCCGCTACGTCATCGAGTACCTCAACCAAAAAGGCTGCCCCGACCCCGTGCTGCTTGTCTGCCACAGCATGGGCGGCTACGTGGCCCTGGCCCTGGCCGAACGCTGGCCCCAGCGCGTGGCCGGCCTGGCCCTCATCAACTCCACGGCCCTGGCCGACACCGACGAGAAGCGCCAGAACCGCGAGAAAAATATCAGCTTCGTGGAGCGCCACGGCGTGGCCAAGTTCATGGAATCCTTCGTGCGCCCGCTCTTCGCTCCCACCAACCGCGACAAGCTGACCGAAGCCCGCGGCCTGCTGGAAGAAATCGGGAAGGCGACCCTCGCCACTACCATCACCGGGGCCCTGCGCGGCATGGCCGCCCGCCCCGAGCGCACCAAGGTGCTCAGCAGCGCCACTTTTCCGGTGCTGACGGTGGCCGGCAAGCACGACGTAGCCGTGCATTTCGACGACGCCGTGCGCCAGGCCGCGCTGCCGCCCGTGGGCGCGGCCCTGTTTCTGGAGCACAGCGGCCACCTCTCGTACCTGGAACAGCCGACGGAAACGCGCCGGGCGGTGCTGGCGCTGGCCGAGGCGGTGTTTGGGCGGTAGGTGCTGAATTAAATCATCTTGAAAGTGATGGGCAACACGTAATATATGCGTGCCGGCAGGCCTTGCAGCATCGCCGGTTTGGTTGCGGCTCGGAGGCTCATGACCACGCTCAACACTTCGGCATCGAGGGCATTGCCTGCGGAGCTTACGATTACAAGATGCTCGATAGCCCCATTTTCGGCTACTTCGAAATAGACGTTCACCCGGCCTTCCTGATGGCTACGCAGGGCATCGGCCGGATACCGAACCTGTCGCTGGATATAGTTGGCCAAACTGCGATACGTAGCAGGAGCGAAGTTGACCGCTGCTTCTGAGCTATGGTTGGAATCAGTCGTAGGCAGGTCTGCCAGGTACGAAAAGGACGGTTCCTGGTCGGCGTAGGGCTGTGCACCTTTTGGCATACCAAAACGGAGGGAAAGCACCACCGTTGATTTTTTGCCCGACTTCGTTGCCGGGTCGGGTTGCCAGGCGGGCATCTGGGCCTGGAGGTATCCCAACGCAGCCAGCGTTGCTTTGCCCAGGGCCGAGTTTTTCGGTTGGTCGGGCCCCAATAGCTTGAAATTGCCGGGTTGGCGGCCCTCCTTTAATTCGAACTGCACCACGGCCAGCCCTGTCAGGCCCGGCATGGCCAGCTGGGTGCTGCGGTACACCAAGGCCCGCAGCGAATCGGGGCCGCCGGGGTAGCGGGGGCCGGTGTAGGCTCCGGCCGCGGGCGTTTGGGCGTGGACCGGGGCGAGCGAGGCCAGGAAGACCGCAGCCGCGGCGGCCACTGCGAGGAGTGGGTTTTTCAAGTGGGCAGAAGAATAGTGGATTTTATGCGCAAGCTACTGCACAAGCCTTTTCCTGCGGTTTGTAGCCACTGCTTTGGGCCAGCCGGCTGGTAGGGCCGCCGCATTGTTCTGCTTGGTAAGCCAAACAATTCGCCGACTTGCGACTTATCTTCGCGCACTTTTTATAGCCGCGGGTATCTTCTAGGTTCCTTATTCAGTTTCAATGAGATTTTTTCTATTGTTGTCGGGCCTGGCCTTAGGCCTTGCCGGGGCGGCATTTGCCCAGCCCATAGTTCCGGTTATCGACCCCATCGCTGCTCCCGTGCCGTCCACGGCTCCCATTCCACCCGAGTTGAAGCCGCACGGCAGCATCTATTTCAGCTGGGGCTACAACCGCGACTGGTACAGCCGCAGCGATATTCGCTTCAAAAACACAACCACCGACAACTACGATTTCACCTTTCTGCACGCCCACGCCAGCGATAAGCCTGATTTTAAGGATTTCTGGCGGTTCAATTCCTGGACCATCCCGCAGTACGACATGACGCTGGGCTACCTGTTTCACGACAAGCACAACCTGGGCATCGAAGTGAGCTGGAACCACCTCAAGTACGTGGTCGATGACAACCAAGTGATTCACGTGCAAGGCAATATTCGGGGGCACTACATTGACAAGGACACGCTGGTAACGCCCGATTTTGTGCACCTGCAGCACACCAACGGCAACAACTACCTCATGGTGAACCTGGTGAAGCACCAGGTGCTCTGGGACCGGCACCTCTTCAAAGTGAGCGCCGTGGGCAAGGTGGGCGCGGGACCGATGATTTCCTACACCATTTCCACCGTGCTCGGCAACCACCAGGAAGGCCCGTTCCACTACCACGGCTTCGTGGCGGGCGGCAGCGTGGGTCTGAAAGCCGATGTTCTGCGCTATTTCTTCCTGCAAACCGACATTCAGGGCGCCTTCGCCGACTACACCAACACCTACCTCGGCGATGACCGGGTGGGCCGGGCTACCCACGTTTTTGGCTCCATCCAGGCTATTTGGGCGTTCGGATTCAACGTGCCGTTGTAGTCATTTAACTGTTACTTGCTACCTGTTAAATGAAATTCATCCGCTCGAAGCCGGTGCCTAGAATGGCCGTGTCATCGGCCCCGAGCCAGTCTTTGAGCACGTTGGCATAGATGCTGCGGAAGTCGACCTGGTGGCGCAGGTCGCCCTGGTCGAGGTTCACGAGGTCGGGGGCGTCGTTTATCACGCCTTTTTTCTGGAGGGCGCCGCCGGCCAGAAACACGTTGTTGGCCGTGCCGTGGTCGGTGCCGTTGCTGGCGTTCTGGCCCACGCGCCGGCCGAACTCGCTGAACACCACCACCAGCGTGTTGTCCCACTGGTTGTTCTTTTTCAAGTCATCAGCCAGCGCGGCTAAGCCGTCGCCAAGGTCGGTGAACAGGCGCTGCTGCTGCTCATGCTGCCGCACGTGGGTATCGAAACCGGACAGAGCCAGGTAGTACACCCGCGATTCCACACCGGAATTAATCAGCTCGGCGGTGGTTTTCAGGTTCTTGCCGAAGTCGGAGTTCGGGTAGGCCACCGTCGACTTGTAGATTTTTGACTTGTCGTACAGGTAGTCGGCCGACGACGCGGTTTCGGCCAGCGTCTTGTACAGGTAGTCGACCTGGTCCTGGTGCTCCGGCGTAGTTTCCTTGCTCACCTTCGACAGAAACCGGTTCTGGGTGATTTGGTGGAATTTGTCCGGATTCTTGAGGGCCAGGCCTTTGCGCTGGCTGCCCTTCATGGCCAGGCTTAGCGTGTCGTCGATTTCGAGGGCGTTGTAGGGCCGCTGGCAATCCGGGCAATTCGAGTCGAGGTAGCGGCCCAGCCAGCCGGTGCTCACCACCTGGTCGGAGCCCGAACCGGACTGCCAGATGTCCATCGAGCGGAAGTGGGAGCGGTCGGGGTTGGGGTAGCCCACCGAGTTGAGCACGGCCAAGTGGCCCTGGTCATACAGGCTTTTCAAGCCTTTGAGCGCGGGGTGCAGGCCCAGGTCCTTCTCCAGGGCCAGAATGCCGTCGGTTTCCTTGAGGCCAAGCGTGGGCCGGGCCTTGTAGTACAGGTCGTTTTTGTAGGGGATAACGGTATTCAAACCATCATTGCCACCACTGAGCTGCACCACAATGAGGCGGCGCGCGCCGGTGGCATCGCTCAGGCGGGCCAGGCCCGGCCCCCGGTCGAGGGCGTGCAGGAACTTGGGCACCAGCAGCAAAGTGCTGGCCAAAGCGGAAGTGCGGAGGAATTCGCGTCGGGTGGAGGCCATGGTTTTGATTGGGTGGGCGAGGGTGGTAAATAATCCTGAACGTCATGCAGCGCGCAGCAAAGCATGACGTGCTTTTTATTCACGGTTATATATTTACGCCAGCTGGTATTCGGGCAGGCTCAGCAGGCTGACCAGCGTGGCACGGAGCACCTCGGCGGGCTCTTTTTGCTGAGCGGCCTGCTGCACCAGCTGCAGGTTCTCGGGCCGGATTGGCGTTTGCAGCAGGAATTCACTCAGCTTTTTGGGCTGCTGGATGGTGGGGGTTGCCCCGAGCAGCTGTTGCAGCGGGGCCAGCGGCAGGTGGGCGCCCGCGCCGGGCCGCACGGTGCGCTCGGCCTTGGTTTGGTTGGGGGCAATGTCGTTTTCGTCCTGCTTGAGCGCCACCGCGAACTCGGCGTTTTTGAACAGGATGGAGGGCAACTGCAAGCGCAGCAGCAAGGACGACGAATCAATCCAGTTACGGCCGCCGGGCCAGCCGGCCACGTTGGGCGGCTGAAACAGGTTTTGGCCCAGGGCCCGCTGGTAGCCCAGCAGCGGCTGCTCGTTGTCGATTTTGACGTTGAGCGTGCGGCGAATGCCCGCCAGCAGCTCCACCGGCGACTTAATGTGTGTGCCCACGTTGGCCGGCTCGTAAAACCAGTCGGCCGAAAACAGGCGCTCCATCAGGTCGGCGATGTCGTAGCCGCTCTTGCGGAAAGCGCTGGCCAGTGGCTCGATGTGCGCCGGATTGGGCACATCATTCACGAAAAAGCGGTAGATTTTGGTAGTCAGAAACGTGGCGGCGGCGGGCTGCTCCAAAATGCGTTTCAGCGCGTCTTCGCCCGTGAAATTACCGGTGCTGCCCAGAAAGGTTTTGGAACCGGTGTCGTGCTCCCGCTCCCGGAATTTGAAGTTGTTCTGGTAGTCGTACCCCCAACCGGTGAAGGCGCGGGCGCCTTCCTTCACGTCTTGCTCGGTGTAGTTGCCGCGGCCCAGGGTGAACAGCTCCATCACCTCACGGGCAAAGTTTTCGTTGGGGTGCTCCTTGCGGTTCTGCTGGTTGTTGAGGAATTGGAGCATGGCCGGCTCCTGGCTCACGGCCAGCAGCAAGTCCGGAAACTTGCCCAGCGCGTACTGCCGGGTGGTGTTGTGCAGGCTGAGGGCGGCATCGGGCTGGCGCACGCGGCAGGCAAAGTGCCCGTGCCAGAACAGCGTCATTTTCTCGCGCAGTTGGGCGGGTGAGGTGGCCATGCGGTCCATCCAGGCCGTGCTCATGTTGTTGAACGCGTCGCGGATGCCTTCGTTCTGCATTTTGCGCTGCTCGGGCGTGAGGTCGGCGCGGCGCAGGCGGGGCACGCCCGCCGCAATGGTGCCGCCCCTGAAGGCCGCGCGTGGGCGCATGGCCGGTACGGGGGCGGCCGGCGTCCCGGGAGGCGCGGGCTGGTCGGGCATGGTGACCATGCCATTGGGCACTGGGTTGTTTTTGGTCGAGGCCGGGTCCGTCATCACCATGCCCTGCGGGTCGGCGTAGTTCAGGTCGCGGCCCACCAATGGCTCGTACGCAGCGGAATCGTGTAGCAGCTGGCGCAGGGCTTTGCGCGGGCTGAGGCCGGCGACCACATCTTGCGGGCGCGGCCCGAAGCCGGCGCGCCAGTAGAGGTGCTGAAGTTGCTGGTTGCTATTCATGCCCCTTAAGACGCGGATGCAGGGCTGGGGTTTAACAGGAAAGAAGGCAAGCCCAACCCGGACCGTCATGTCGAGCGCAGCCGAGGCATCTCGCGTGCAGCAGTAATCAAGACCGTCGAACGGTTGAGTTGCCACCACAGGCAAGCTGTTTCGGCTGCGCTCGACATGACGGTCTTTTATTTCCCGTTAAGCACAGCCTTAAAACCGGGCGCCCAGCACCACCGTTTTTTTGTATTCGTGCTTCTCGCCGCTGCTGGGCCGGAACAGCTCGACCAGTAGAATATAGTAGCCCACCGAAGCCTTGTGGCCCTTGTCGTCGATGCCGTCCCACTGCACGAGGCCGTTGACAGGCACCGTTTCGTTGCGCACAAGGCGGCGGGTGAGGCGGCCCAGGGCGTCGTACACCGTCACGGTGGCGGCGTAGCCGGGCTGGTCGAGGTGGTAGGTGAGGGTGGCAAAATCCTGCTGGCCGTCGTCGTCGGGCGTGAAGACTTCAGGCTCTACGGTCAGCTCCTGATTGCCGCCGGGCGTGTCCTGCGCCTGCGAGTTGGGCCGGCCAGGCGTGGCGTAGCCCACCGCGCCGGCCGCCGAGTGGAAGTTGCTGCCCGTGCTGGGGCCCGCCGCCCGAATGCGCTCCAGCGAAACGCCGTCCTGCGTGGATAGCAGGCTCAGGTGCATGTCCTTGCTGTAGGCAAATCGGTCGATTTCAATGCCGTTGCCAGTGAACAGCAACGCCGTGCTCACGTCCGGAAAGGTGGGAAAGCTGCTCAGCTGCACCAGGTTGGCGGGGTCGCTGCTGGTGGAGTACTGGGCTTGAATAATGCTGGTGCTGGTGCTGAAGGCCAGCAGCTGGCCCGGCGCCAGCACCAGCGGCCCGGTGCTGAGCACGTCGGCATCGACGCTGCCATCGGGCTTGAGATTCCCAATCTGCCAGCCCTGCAGGTCGATGAACTTGGTGCTGCGGTTCAGGATTTCGGCAAACCGCACCGCGCCCACGCGGGGGTTGAATAGCAATTCATTGAACACCACATCGCCGTTCGCGGCCGCCTCGGGCAGGGCGAAGGTGGCCGACTGCAGGACGCCGCTGGCGTTGCCGGCGCAGTCGGTGGCCGTTTGCACGGCCAGGGTGGTGGGGCGGCTGGCCAGCAGCGCCGAGCCCAGCGTCAAATCAACCTGTCGGAAATCGGGCGCGACCGGCGCGGCACGCACCACGGCCAGGGCCGGATTGAGCACGTAGCGGCTGATGATGGCGGCCGAGGTGCTGTCGAGCTTCTCGGAAAAGTAAGCCCGCACGGTGGTGGCGTTCAGGGCCACGGCGCGGAGCAGGGCGGGAGCAAGGGCATCGGGGTGGGCGGCGCGCACGGAATTGGCCTTGCCGGGCGTGCCGCCGCTGGCGTCGGTGCTGGCGGTCCAGTTGTCGGCCCCGGCGCAGTAGTTGTTCGCGTCAATCATTTCCAGGCTCCAGCCGCCGTCTTTCTTGCGCGCGTCGCCGTACCAGGTGTCCGAATAATTGACTTCGAACAGCGTGCGGCCATCGCGTCCGCGCAGCACCAAATCATCGCCGCCATTGCTCAGGGATGGGAAATTGGTGGGCCCGTACACCTTGATGCCGGGCTGCACAAACTGGCTTATCCGCGTGCTGCCGCACACCACGGCATACTGGCCGGGCAGCAGCCGGGCGGTATCGGCAAACACGGCGAAGGTGGCGGTGCTGGTTTTGCCCAGGCGCACGCCGCCCAGGCTCAGCACTTTGGTAGGGCTGCGGTTATAAATTTCCAGGTATTCCGACAGTGGCAACCCTACTTGCGGCGTTTCATCGGCGAAAATTTCGGTGATGAGCAAATCGCCCACCTGCGGGGCCACCGGCGGCCCGGCAAAAACCGCCGGCAGGGGCCCGGCGGCCACGTTGCCAAAGAGGTCGGCTACGCCGCGGACTTCCAGCACGTTTGACGTCACGAAATCGGCGCCAAAGGTGAGGCGTACCACGGCCGAATTATTGGGCAGAATTTGGGCCGCCGTGGGTACGGCGCCGCTTTGCAGGCGGTAGTTGGCCAGCAACGTGGCGCTGGTGGGGGCCACAGCTTCGTTGAAAGCGACATCGAGCCGGCGTGAATCGACGGGTACGGCGCGGACCAGGAGCGGTGCGGTGGCATCGGTCACGGCAAAGTCATCGAAGGAATAGCCCCGGTTGTTGGCCGAAGAATAGAGCAGCGACACGCCGAAGTTGTTGCTGCGCTGGTAGGTGGCATCAATGGGCTGGGCGGCTTCGGCCACGAAGGCGCGGGCCCCGGTGAGGTCGCGTTCCAGGGTCCAGCGGTTGGCGGTGGTACGCGTCACCCGCACGCGCACCAGGTTATTGGTGGTGCTGGCCAGGGTGCCATCAAGGCCATCAATCACGAGCACGGCGGTGCGGGTCGAGTCTTTACGGAACAGACTCACCTCATCGGCGGTGCCGCCGAGGCGCACGAAATAGCCCGTGTTGCTGGTGTTTTTGAGGTCGGTTTGCGAGGCCATCAGCCAGATATCGGCAAGGTTGCCGGAGCTGGTGGCGAAGCGCAGGTTGGCCCAGAATTCCCACACCGTGCCGGTGCTGGCCTGGCAGGGCGTGCTGAGGGCAATCTGGGTGCCGGTCACGGCCGCGCCGTTGCTTTGCAGCTGCTGCGTGAGTACCTGGAAGCTGGCCGCGTCGCCGGCCCAGGCGGGATTGGCGGTGAAGTTGCCGTCGGTGAAATTCTCGGCCAGCTGAGCCGAGGCCAGGAAGGGCAAAAAGAAAAACAGTAGTAATAGATGCTTCATTGAGTAGCAGGCTGGTATTAGCTGTGCCCAATGTAAGCCCTTATTAATGATACTACTGCTTCGGCTGCTCTACAACCCCATTGCCGTTGGCGCATACAGCTGTTTATAAAGAAAAAAGGGGGTATTTGGAACAGCAAAAAAATGACTCAAAGCCAGTCGTTGCCCACGGGGGCAATGCCATGCTTTGGGTCGTAGGCCCGTCCCATCCGGTCGCAACAAAATAAATTCGCCGGCTAGAAAAGTAGCTAGCGGGCCTGACAAACCCGACTACCGGGTGCTGAACAGGACGTTCGAGCTGGCGCGGTTGGGGAAAGTGGGCGGTGTGGCAGCCGGGAACACCACGGCTTTCACCTCCGGGTATTTCCAGGCCAGGTCATTGGCCACGCTCACCGGGCTGTCTTCGGGAGTGGGGGCCAGGAGCAATACCGGCACTTGGTGCAAGGTCAGGTCCCTGGCTAGCTGAGCCCGCAGCGTTGGGTAGTGCGCGGTGCCATCGGTGCCTTGTACCGGGCTGGCCACCCAGTCGGTATACGCAATGCCCGGGAATTTTTGCAGCAGGGAATCGGTCGTTTCAGGCGTCCAGACCCACACGGCGTTCGTCACGTGCTCCCGCCGGAAAGCCTTCACCATTTGCTGCCAGGCCAGGCGGGAACTCATGGCAGTAGGGGCATTCAGAACAGGCCGCAACAGCACCGGGCCGGGCACTTTTCCTACTTGCCGGGCCACGGATTGCCAGTAATTTTTTTGTTGGATGTGCTCGGCGTTCACCGTCCAGCTCAGCAGCGGCACTTGGTGCTGCCTGGCAATATTGGTTACCAGCGCAGGCAATTGCGATGCGGGGCCAGGCGTTGGAATGGCAAGGGCGGCGATGTCGCAACCCGCCGGAGTGGCCGATGGCCCGGCCCACAGCCCCGCAAAAACACTCCCGGCGTTGTGGTGAATGGCAGAAGGGATTTCCTGCCCAATGTGCACGGTCTGGTCGCCGGTGAGCAGCCATTTGGGCGGGATGCGCACCAGTGCATCTTCCTGTACATAGTAAAAAGTGCCCATCGTGGCCAGGCCACTAAAGGCCACAACCTGGCTGAAGCGGCGCAAACGCGGAACCAGCATCATTGTGATGGCTGCCGCCAGCCGGTGCAAGCGCAGCACCAGCCAGCGGAATGGCCAGGTTGCCATGTCGCTGATGAAGTTACGCACTGCCTTGTGCTGCCCCATAACCGTAGCCGCCAGCATAATAGCGACATTCCCCAAGGCCAGAACCACCATGATGTTGGTGTAATGGCTGTAGGCGGTTAGCCGGCCGTACTTGCAGGCCGCCAGCAGCATCGCTGCCAGGGCCAGGTTGGGCAGGGTCAGGAGCCATTCGTTTTCCCAGCGGCCCTCCTTTGGCGTGGGCAGGTAAGCTACGCGCTTGCCTATTACCGCATAGACGAACCCCAGCGTGTACACCCACCACGAGCCAATGCGCAAAAAGCCGCCGGCTAAGTGCAAGCCGCCCTCGCCAGGCTCGCGCAACCAGCGCTGAGCGTAGCAGCGAATAAGCAGCGACATGCCAGCCAGGGGGACCGCGTGCAGGGCCAAATCCTCCAGCTTCACCATCCAGGGAAATTGGCTGAGTGAAAGCGAGAGCACCGGCAGCGTCAGGTCAATCAGGGCCACCACCCCCGAGAAGAAATACAGCGGCAGCAGCAGATAATGGATGCGCTGGGCCCAGGTAAAGCGCCCGCATACCTTGGGATACACCCGGAACAAGAGGTCGAAAGCGCCCCGCGACCATTTGAGCTGCTGCGAATAAAAGGCCACCAGCGAGGACGGTACCAATCCCCGGCTCACCACTTTGGGCACGTACACCGACTGCCAGCCCGCGGCGTGCAGCAGCATGGCCGTGTGCATGTCTTCTGTAAGCCCCGCCGCGTGCCCGCCGATGGAATCCAGGGCCGCGCGGCGAAACGTGCAATTGGCCCCAATGGCCTGCACGGTGCCGTAGCCGTTCATGCCCATCATCAGCGGGCCGTAGAAGTGGTAAGTCTGCTCAGCGGCCCCTCGGGCTACCAGGCTTTCCTGCTGGTTGCCGTAGGCCTGCACCACCTGCACAAATCCCACCCGCTCATCCTCAAAGTAGGGCATTACCTGGTCCAGGAAATCGGGCGTGGGCACGTGGTCGGGGTCCAGCACCACGCACATGTCGCCCGTGGCCTGGCGCAGTGCGTTGTTGATGTTGCCGGCTTTGGCATTGATTTTTACCTGACGCGTAACGTGCACCACCCCCAGGCGGGCGCACGCGGCCCGGAGCACCGGGTCGTCGCCTTCGTCGCACAAGTAGCTCGTGTGCGGGTACCGGATGGCCTGCATCGCTTCCAGCGTCCGGATAATCATGGCGTGGGGTTCGCCCGGGCAGGCCGTCGTCAGCACATCCACGCGGTGCTGGGCGGGTACATAGGCGGGGGGCACGGGCTCCCGCACCTGTATGTAGTGTCCCCATTCGTGAACCATGCGCAGCATTTTGAAGCCCAGCGAAACTGCCAGCATCCAGAAAAGCGGCGCGTAGCCCATGCGCAACGTCGTGAAAAACCACCACAAAAAATTGAGTAAGCACAACCCTCCGGCCACCACAAGCCACCGCATAGCGGTAAGGCCTGCTACTTTGCGAAAGTGCAGTCGATAAGATGATTTTGGTGCCTCACTAAGCCTGATAGCAATGGGAGTAGGAGTGGATATCGGGGTCATAAACCGGGGTAAAGCACAGGCTGATAGTAGAACAAATTACTGAATTACCATAAAAATAACGCAACAATCTGGATATTGGTTTGAAAAGCCACATCCGTTATTGAAAAATTGCACTAGTGGTATTTGCCACTATTGGCGCTGGTGATAGCGTAGCTAGGTTTAATTTCCGCCAAGCCCGTCTGTAGATTTGTAATAAAAAAATAAAACTAATTAGTGTAAAAGTGCCGTAAATCTTGGCGCCGCTGTTATGCCAATGGTATTGTGAAAGGCCACGATGCTAATTGAATTCTACCGAACCCATCTGCACAAAAAGCATACATGAAGAATTACCCTCAGGAATTATCCAACGCTGCAACTACCCTTGGCACGGCTGCCTGGCAAGCAGCGGCCGCCGTAGTAAAGTGGGTGCTATTGGCTGGCTGGGGAGGCGCGTTGCTCACGGGCTGCGACCAAACGCCTGCGGGCGCCGATGGCCGGGCGGCCTCCCGGGTCGGGCTGCCCAAGGAAGTAGTCGCGGTGAGGGTGCAGAAAACAGCGCACGGCTTCCAGCTGCTCCGCGGGGGGAAGCCCTATTTTATACGTGGCGGTGGCGGTTTGCAGCGGTTTGCCCAATTGCAGGAGGCCGGCGGCAATTCTGCTCGGCTGTGGAGCGTCGACTACGCTACCCCGCTCCTGGACGAAGCCCAGCACCGGGGCGTAACCATCATGCTGGGCCTGTGGCTGGAGCCGGAGAGCAGCTACTTCAGCTACTACGACCCCGGAATGGTGCAGGCGCAGCTACAGCGCCTGCGGCAGCAGGTGCTGCGCTACCGCTACCATCCGGCGCTGCTGATGTGGAATGTGGGCAACGAAGTAGAGCTGACCACGTCCGGGCCGCGGCTGTTTAAGTCCGTGAACGCCATTGCCCGAATGATTCACGAACTGGACCCCTACCATCCCGTCACCATATCCCTGGGCGATGGCGATTTGATTTTCCAAGGTGCTCAACTGCAGCAGCTGGCCCCTGAAGTAGATATTATGTCGGTAAATTCCTACGGCCGACTGCTTGATTTGCCCCAGCGGGTACAAAAAAGTGGCTGGAAACGCCCCTACATCGTGACCGAATATGGCGGCAAAGGCTTCTGGGAAACGGACTCAACATTCTGGAAAGCCCCCGAAGAGCAGACCAGTGCTGGCAAAGCGGAGTTCATCAGCAGCCGATACCGGCAGGTTATTCAGGCCGACTCCAACCGCTGTTTGGGGAGCTACTTGTTTTATTGGGGCTCAAAATTTGAATACACGCCTACCTGGTTCAGCTTATTCGAGCCGTCCGGTGAAAAAACCGAATCGGTTGACGAGATGCACTTGTTGTGGCGAAAGCACTATCCCGCCAATCGCAGCCCCCACCTGACCGAGCTGCGGCTGGCCGGCCAAGCGGCGGCCAATGAAGTGACGCTGCGGGCGGGCCAGCGCTACCCGGCCGTGGTGCGCGTGACCGACCCCGAAGGTGACTCCCTGACGGCCCGTTGGGAAGTGTTGCCCGAAATGCGGCCCGGCGCCGAAATCAAAGAAGTAGCCACGCCGCTGGAGCCCGTGCCGGGCTGCGTGGTAAAGGTTGCGGGCCGGCAGGCCATTATTCGTATGCCCAGCCGGCCGGGGGCCTACCGGGTGTACGTGCGCGTTTTTGATGGGCATGGCAGCGTTGCAACGGCCAACATTCCCGTACTGGTGCGGCCCGCGCCGAAGGCAGCAGCTTATTCGGCCGCTACCAGCAGCGACTGACGCAGCTGCTGCGTACCATTTTGCACGCGCAGCACATACTGCCCGGTTGGCAAGCCCGCTACTGGCAGCGTGAGGCCGCCGGCCCGCAACAGGCCGCTGGGCTGGGTCCAGCGGCGGCACTGGCGGCCCAGCATGTCAAACAGCTGCAGCTCGACGGCCTGTGCCGGCGCGAATGACGACGGCGCTTCGGCTACCACATGAATTTCGCCATGTACCACGGTGGGGTACACCTGGCACCAGGCAACGCCAGCAAGCCCGTTGCCAACGCCGGGCAGGGTGGCCAGCACGCCCCGGGCTTCCGATGCTCCCACATTGCCCGTCGTGCTGGCCGCGGGCGTGGGATTGCCAAAGAAGTCGCGTTGCCCGGGGTCGAGGCTGAATTCGGCTGCCAGATTAAGGCCAACTCCAACCACGGCCGATGCCGGAACCGGATTGTACCCGGCCAGTGCACTGCTGAGCGGGGCCGCGCCCGTGGCTGCTGCCACAAGGTGCGGGTCGGCGCAAAAGCCCGTGGTGCGGGTGCCCGAGTTAAGCGTTTCTTGCCCCGTGCCGGTCCGCCAGGCCGCCAGCGTATTATAGGAAGTGCCATTCCAGTCCAGGTTCAGCGCCCCGCTGGTGCTCCAGTAGCAGTTGCCCTCCAGGCGCAGCCCGGTGGTGGCCTGGCTGGCAAGTACCGTCAGGCCGGCACTCGTTTGGAAGATGTTGTTGCGCAGCGTAATGCCGGTAATGTCGCCGCTGGCCATGTACACCGCTTTCGGCGAAGAGCCGTCGGCGGGCTGGCTCAGGTAAACCGAGTTGTTATAAATATTGGCCCGAACAATGCCCCCGTTGGCCCCCGACGACCACAGTTCGATGGCACCCTGCCCGTACCCGCGTGCATCGTTTTGGCTGATGTTGTAGCGCACGGTGAGGTCGTGCATCGCCGGCGCCCCCGGAAACTGCGCCAACAGGTAGCCGGGCCCCTGGTTATCGTGCGAATAGTTGTACTGCATCACCGAATTGGTGCAGCCGCCGTCAAGGTCGAATCCCCCGCCATCCTTTGTGGTACCCGACTGATTGCCAAAGGATTCGCACTGCTGAATCACAAGGTTGTTGCAGCTCCAGCCCCAAATGCCCACCGGGCCGCCCGCCGGATTGGCGTTCAGCCAGCCATTGTGGTAGGCGGTGCACTTTTCCACCACGGCCCCGTCAATCCCCGCCAGTACAATGCCATTGCCGGTGTGCGTGGTAGTAACGGTGGTCTGCCCCGAATTGTCGTAAGACGTGCAATTGCCAACGTACCAATTGTGGTGCGCATAGCCCTGCAAAGGGTAAAAAGCATACGATTTGAGCCCCGCTTCGCCGTTGGCGTGTAGCTGGCTGTTGGTGATGCGCACGTCGTCGTACCCACTCGCGTCGTTCCAGCTGCCCACCGACAGGCCCGCGTCCCGGTAGCCGCTCACCTCCACGCTATCGACCCGCAGATGCTGCAAGTGTGCGTTCGCAGAGTCGAGGTAGAAAATAACGCCCGAACTCTGGTTGGTAAGCCGGCCCGAACCTACGAAAGCCAACTGCCGCACCTCGATGCCGGCCGCGTTGTGAGCGTAGAACCCATAGGAGTCGTTGCTTTGAATGGTGGCCTTCCCCGAACCATAAGACCTGAAGACAATGGGCTGAATGGCAGTGCCCTGGCTATTGCCGCGCACCCAAATTCCACCCGTAAAAACCTGCCCTCCGGCGAGTAGCACCTGGTCGCCCGCCTGGAAATGGGTTGCGCTAACCCGGGCCGTAGTCCGCCAGGCTTGTGCTGGGGAAGTGCCTGGGTTGGCATCATTGCCGTTATTGCTTAAGTAGTAATTATTAGCGAAAACAATTTTTGGTATCGAAAGCGCTAAAAAGAAGAAAAGTATAAGTTTGGAGTTCATAACAATTTGTAAGAATAAATTATAAGCACAAACTTATACAGAATATAATCATAAAAAAATACATTAAATACGGCAATTTTTGTGATAATTAAAGATGGTTAATCCTGAAAAATCCTAAATTGATTTATACTTGATAAATTTAGGATTATAAACGATTTAAAAATAAAATGCAATAAAATAAAATTCCCAATGGCTTCTGATTATAGAATAATTCCGCCTAAGTCAACCGGTTGAATTGAATGAGTGTGCTATTCAAAAAGAGTTGGCGTGGCAAGGCGAAGCAGGCGTGGTATCTGCGGCGGTTGCCCGTTTATTCAGGATTAGTCCCGTGGGGTACCCGACGTATTTGCTGCTTTGTTATCGATATTTGCTTTTGACGGCCGCCAGGAGGCCGTTTGTCAATTACTTATTCTCATGAAACTTGCTATTGTGGGCGCCACCGGCCTGGTGGGCACCGAAGTGCTGAAAGTGCTGGCTGAGCGCCAGTTTCCGCTAACTGAATTACTGCCTGTGGCCTCGGCCAAATCGGTGGGGCAACTGGTTGAATTTGAGGGTAAAAAATACCCGGTGGTGAGCATGGACGACGCCATTGCGGCCCGGCCCGATATTGCCATTTTCTCGGCCGGCGGCTCGGTGAGCAAGGAGCACGCGCCGCGCTTTGCCGCCGTGGGTACCACCGTTATCGACAATTCCTCGGCCTGGCGCATGGACCCCACCAAGAAGCTGGTGGTGCCCGAGCTGAATGCTGACACCCTCACGGCCGACGATAAAATCATCGCCAATCCGAACTGCTCGACCATCCAGATGGTGGTGGCGCTGAATGAGTTGCACAAGGCTTATAAGGTGCGCCGCATCGTGGTGAGTACCTACCAGAGCGTGACCGGTACCGGCAAAAAAGCCGTGGACCAGCTCATGGAGGAGCGCGCCGGCCACACGGCCAGCAACCCCGCCTATCCGCACCCCATCGACCTGAACGTGCTGCCGCACATCGACGTGTTCGAACCCAATGGCTACACGAAGGAGGAGCTGAAAATGGTGAACGAGACCAGGAAAATCATGGGCGACGAGGGCATCCGCGTCACGGCCACCTGCGTGCGCATTCCGGTGATGGGCGGCCATTCCGAAGCCGTGAACGTGGAGTTTGAGAAGGAATTTGACCTGGCCGACGTGCGGGAAATCCTCGCCAATACGGCCGGTGTGGAGCTGGTGGATGACCCTTCAACCAATACCTACCCCATGCCCAAAGACAGCCACGGCAAAGATGCCGTGCTGGTGGGCCGCCTGCGCCGCGATGAAACCCAGCCCAAGACGCTCAACATGTGGATTGTGGCCGACAACCTGCGCAAAGGCGCCGCCACCAACGCCGTGCAGATTGCCGAGTATCTGCTGGAGAAGCTGGTGCCGGTGGCCGGCTAATATGGAAAACCGATGGAGCGGCGTTGTGAAGTGATGACGGTTATAGCGCGCTGCATTTTTTTGCTTTGGTTGACACTTCCAATGGGGCCGGCGCTTGCGCAGGGCCCCATTTTGCTGCGCGGCCGGGTCATTGATGCCGAAACCCATCAGCCCATCCCGAATGCGCAGGTGGGCGTGGCCGATAACCGCATCGGCACGAGCACGAACGAGGACGGACGTTTCGCCCTGGGCATCCCGGCCGAATTCCAGCAGGCCCGGCTGGAAGTGGCGCTGCTGGGCTACCGCAAATACGCGCAGGCGCTGCCGCCACTGCCGGGGCCAGAGCTGCGCATCGAGCTGCAAATCAGCCCGGCGGCGCTGGGTGAGGTGCGGGTAACGGCTTCGGTGGAGGGCATTGTGCGGGAGGCCGTGGCGCGCATTCCGCGCAACTACCCCACGCGGCCCACGCAGCTCACGGGCTTCTACCGCGAGTCGGACAACGACGCGGAGGGCCGGCCGCGCTACCTGGTGGAGGGGCTGCTGACGGTGTTCAAGGTGCCTTACCAGCAGCGCGTCGAGAGTGGCGAAGTCCAGATTCGGCAGTCGCGCCGGGTGGATTTGCGCTCCGATAAGCAGCTGGTGAAGATTGACTGGGCGGGTGGGCCGTTCATTGTGCACATGGGCGACTTTGTGCACCGGCGTGCGCAGTTCATTGCCCCGAAGCATTTCCGGGACTACGACTACCGGCTGGCCCCCGGCAGCACCTACCAGGACCGGCCGGTGTACGTCGTCACGTTCGCGCCCCGGGCCGGCAACCACCGCGCCGATTTTGCGGGCCGGATGTACATCGACCAGGACTCCTACACGTTTCTGGGGGCCGAGTGGCATTACACCACCGCCGGCCTCAGGAATTCGACCAACCCGGCCGACTACCGGGCCCTGCGCGTAACCTACCAGCCCTACGCCGGCCGCTGGCACCTGAAAACCGTGTGGTGGCAGACCAAAGTCAAGTTAATTGGCCCGCCGCTGAATTACTTTGGCGAATTTCTGACCACGGCCATCGACACGGCCCAGGCCCCGCCGCTGAGCTACACCGAGCGGGCGCAGTACAACGACGTGTTTCTGCACAACACCGTGCCGTATGATTCGTCCTTCTGGCAGGGCCACACCACGCTGCTGCCGCCCGAAGCCGTGCAAAAAGCCCTGCTCGACCAGCAGCGCCAGCAGCGGGCCGACTCGCTGTTCCGGCCCCCGTCGGGGAGCCCGGCCCCGGACGAGCCGGCCAGCGAAAGCCCGCTGGGGAAGTTTTTCAGCCGCTTTCGGTACGGCGCTGCGGTGGGGGCCTGGCCGCTGACGGTGCCCGCCGCGCACCTCGCGTTGGGCTATGCGCCGGCGGGCTATGGCTTCCGGGCGCAGGGTACTTCCGATGTAGCGGCGCAGGACCTTACGGTTTTTTCGAGCGCGGAATACCAGTTCGAATTGACTCGGGAATTGGTCGTGCGCCTGGCTACCCGGAGTGTGTACCGGCAGTTCAGCGGCGATGGCTGGGAGGCCGGGCTGAGCTATCAGCGCAACCTGCTGCCGCGCCACCGGCCGCTGTACGGGCGGGCGGGCCTGGCTTTCAGTCGCCAAACGGTGGGCCGCAACCTGGGCACTTTCGGCAACCCCGATGCCGGGCTGCGGGTAGATGGCACCCACCTCGCCGCCGATGAGTTGATGCTGCACGTGCAATCCGTGAGTGATGCCGTGCTGCCCACCCTGGGCCTGGGCCTGGAGCTGAGCCACAAAATAGAGCTGGTGGCTGACCTGGGCTACCTGCTGCCCCTGAGCACCCGCACCCAGCTGGAGGTAGCAGAAACCAGCGGTTTCTTCCTCACCCGCCGCTCGGCCACCATCGATTTGGCCAGTCCCGACGTAAGCCTGCGCGTGAACGAGCAGCCCACCGCTACGCCGCCGTGGTCCCCGAACCACTGGCTGCTGAGCATTGGGCTGCTGTACCGCGTCCGCTGATTATCGATGAAACCTGCCAAACTACCCGCCACCTTCTTCCAGGGGCCCGACCCCCTGCAAATTGCCTGCGACCTGCTGGGCAAGCACCTCTGCACGCACATCGACGGCGTGCTCACCGCCGGGCGCATCGTGGAAACGGAAGCGTACCGGCACGAAGGCGACCATTCCCTAACCCTGCACCTGCAGCGCAAGCGGCACCAGGCCCAGGGCTTGCACCTGCCCGGCGGCCACGCCTACATCTACACCGTCTACAACCGCCACGCGCTGTTCAACATCACGACCCACGACGCCGGGCATCCCGATGCGGTCCTGATTCGGGCCGTGGAGCCCACCATTGGCCTTGATGAAATGCTGCGCCGGCGCGGGCTGCCGGCGGCCAAACGGGCCCTCACGGCCGGCCCCGGCGTACTGAGCCAGGCCCTGGGCATCACGCCCGCCCTCACTGGCCTGTCAGTGGCGGGCGATGTAATTTGGTTTGAGGACCACGGCGAAGCCATCGCGCCGGAAGGAATAACGGCCAGCGCCCGCGTGGGGCTGGAATACGCCGGGGCGGAAGCGGCGGGGCTGCCGTGGCGCTTTCGAATCAGAGACAGTAAGTGGACCAGCCCGGCGAAGTAGCAATTATCACGGCGCGGGGTACGGGTTCGGGTGCTTGATTTCGAGCCAGCGGTCGGGGCGGTCCAGGGGCTCGTAGCCGAAGCGTTGGTAGAGGGTGTGGGCGTCGAAGGTGGCCAGCAGGTGGCGGCGCAGGTTTTGCAGGTCGGGGTGGGCCAGCATCTGCTTCACCAGCCACTTGGCGAGGCCGTGGCCCCGGTGCTCGGGCAGCACAAACACGTCGCAGAGCCAGGCGAACGTGGCCCGGTCCGTGACCACGCGGGCGAAACCGGCTTGCCGGCCATCGGGGGCGTAGAGGCCGAAATTGAGGGAATTGGCGATGGCGCGCTCCACGGTGGCCCGCGGAATGTGCCGGGCCCAGTACGAGTCCTCGCTCAGCCAGCGGTGAACGGCGGCCACGTCGAGCCGGGCCGGGTCGGTGCTGAGGGTGTAGCCGGCGGGGTGGGTGGCGGTGAAGAAATCAGACATGAAAAGGGGATTTGGAATGCGCCCGCAAGCTACAAAAAGGGCCGTGCGCCGGGAATAAGGCATCCGGTCAGGCCGCGATTTCGTTAACTTAATGATTTTGAGCAGTAAAATTCCTCCTTCTAACCCCGTTGCCTATCGCCATGAAAATTCTACGCCACGCCACGCTGGTCTTCTGGGCCGCGGGATTACCCCTCGCGGCCTGCGCCCAGGCCCCCGCCCTGACCACCTTCCCGGTGGGCACCACCACGGTTACAGCCTCAGCCCTGGCCACCAACCTGAACACCGTGTGGGAACTGGTGTGGGGCCCCGACAACTTCCTCTGGATGACTGAGCGCTTCGGCCGCATCAGCCGGGTGAACCCCGCCACCGGGCAGGTGCTGCCCCTGCTCACGCTGCCCGACGTGACGCCCACCGGCGAAAGTGGCCTGCTGGGCCTGGCGCTGCACCCGCAGTTTGCCACCTCGCCCTACGTGTACGTGGTGTACAACTACACCGACGCGGGCGCCCTCAAGGAGAAACTGGTGCGCTACACGTATTCGGCTACGGCGGGCACGCTCACGGCGCCGCTGGTGCTGCTGGGCGGCATTGATGCCACCACCTCGCACAGCGGTTCGCGCCTGCTCGTGCTCGCCGATGGCACGCTGCTGATGAGCACCGGCGATGCCCAACTGCAGCCCCAGGCCCAGAACACGGCTGCCCTTAACGGCAAAATTCTGCGCCTGAACCTCGACGGCAGCATGCCGGCCAACAACCCCATTACCGGCAACCCGGTCTATACTTTCGGCCACCGCAACCCGCAGGGCCTGGTGCATCTGCCCAACGGCCGCATCTACAGCTCGGAGCACGGCCCCAACAACGACGACGAAATCAACAAGATTGAGGCCGGCCGCAACTACGGCTGGCCCAACGTGGAAGGCTACTGCGACTTGCCCGCCGAGGCCACCTTCTGCACCGCCAACAACGTGCGCGAGCCCCTCACCACCTGGACGCCCACCATTGCCCCGGCCGGCATCACGTACTACGACCACCCCGCCATTCCCGGCTGGCGCGGCAGCCTGCCGCTGGTGGTGCTCAAAGACCACAAGCTCACCCAGCTCACCCTGGACGCCGCCGGCCTCACCATTCCTTCCCGCACCGATTTCCTGACCGCATTTGGACGACTGCGGGCCATCTGCGTGTCGCCGCAGGGCAAGGTGTACATCGGTACCAGCAACCAGGACGGGCGGGGCACGCCTTCGGCCACCGATGACCAGATTCTGGTGCTCGAAAACCGGGCCTACGTGGCCAGCGCCACGCGCGCGGCCGCCGCCTTTTCATTTGATTTATTCCCGAATCCGGCCCGCCGCCAGGCCACCGTGCAGCTGCCCGCGCCCAACGTCCGCCTCACCGTGCGCGACCTGTTGGGCCGGCCCGTGCTCACCGTGCGCCCCGCCAGCACCACCGCCACGCTGGACCTTTCGGCGCTGCGTTCTGGCAGCTACCTGGTGCAGGCCGACGGCCCCACGGGCACCGCCACCCGCAAGTTGGTAGTGGAATAATTCGGGAATAACCGCTAACAAAAAGAGCCGGCAATTGCCGGCTCTTTTTGTTGAAAAAATGCGCAGGAGGTTATTCGAGGACGACTTTGCGGGTGAGGAGCTGGCCGGCGCGGGCCACGCGCAGGGTGTAGACGCCGGTGGGCAGGCCGCGGGTGGGCAGGGTTTGTTCGGCGGCGTTGGTCAGGGCTTGTTCCCGCACCACCTGGCCCAGGGCGTTGAGCAGGGTGGCCCGG